>CAVOWM010000011.1:0-1091841 GCA_963700135.1 uncultured Acidimicrobiaceae bacterium
CGTTGCCGGCACGTTCGGCCGGGCCATCCCATGACGTCGCTCGGCGTGTCGACGGCGGACGGTCTACTCACGGGGCGCTTCCCGAAGAGTCTGATCTCGGACGTCTCCACGACCAACGGCGCCCGACTCCGTCTGCGTCCGATCCGCAGTGACGACGCCGAGAAGTTGGTGGCCTTCCACGCGCAACTCTCCGTCGACACCATCTACCGTCGGTACTTCTCGGTCCACCCCGTACTCTCCAGCGACGAAGTGCGACACTTCACCCACGTCGACTACGTCAACCGGTTGGCGTTGGTGATCGAGAACGGTCGCGACCTCGTCGCCGTCGGCCGCTACGATCGCTGCGTCGGCACCACCACGGCCGAGGTCGCGTTCGTGGTGCGCGACGACTTCCAGCACCTCGGGCTCGGTCATCGTTTGCTCAGCTCCCTCGCCGAAGCCGCCTGGGAACGCGGGATCACCCATTTCAGCGCCGAGACACTGTCGACCAATCACGACATGTTGTCGGTTTTTCGCCACTCCGGTTCCACGGTCACAACGACCAGCGACTTCAACGAGATCAGCGTGATGTTCTCCATCGAACCGATGTAGATCCCGGACAACAACCACTTCGCCGTTAGTTCGTCCTCGAGCGCTGGAACGACGTCGCGCGGGCGTTACTCTTCGATAGGACGTCAAGACCTCGCTTCCTTCTCGCCTGACATTCGGTCTGGCAGGAAGAAGAAGGAGTGACATGGGTCTTCCCGGAATGGTGCTCAGCGCCATCGCCGCCGTGGCGGGCGCAATTATGTATTGGGCCATTACCTATCAAGGAACGGGCTTTCGCCTCTCGACCGTGGGAATCATCCTGATGATCGCTGGGGCATTTGGGTTCGTCGTCTCGGCGATCGTCTTCGCTACGTCGAGAGGACCCGAACGGACGCAACGACACTCACTCGACCGACAAGTCGTCGACACGGCGGGCAACACGAGTTCGGTCCACGAAGACTCCAAATAGCGTCAGCCAAGCACTGTCAGCGATGACGATTCACGCGTGGTTCGAATCCACCGTGACGGGTCGGACCCGAGCAAATCGGAAAGGAGTACGTGCGATGTACATAGGAGGCGGAACAGTGGTTTTGATTCTCATCATCGTCCTCATCGTGTTTATGGTCCGCCGTTGACGAATTGGCGAGCGGTCGAGTGGAAACGCACTCCGTCCGTGGATTCGATGCGAACCGCAACACCACGACGAGGGATCTCCCTCGTCGGAGAGATGGAGTGACGATGGGCAAGAAGGACAAGGCCAAGAATTTGGCGCAGATGGCTAAGGGCAAGATCAAAGAGAAGGCCGGCAAGGCGACGGGCGACGGCCGACTTGAGGCCGAAGGCAACGTCGATCAGGCGAAGGCCAATGTCAAGCAGGCTGGCGAGAAAGTAAAGGATGCGCTCAAGAAGTAAGCCCGAGATGACACGGCGCGAGTGCTGCAGAGTTCTCGTCGACAGGGATCGAGCCCCCCTTGATCCCTGTCGACGACCGAAGATCAACCATCCAGACGTTCGGCATCGACGCAGATCGAGGAGATCGAGCAATGGCGAAATGGCGTGGCGAGCGTCGGCATCGCCACGATGACGACGCCGTCGACATGAATGTTCATCGCCTTCTCGACATCTACGCGCTCATGGAGCGCCATCGAACGCGAGAGTCCGCGATGGACTTCGAGTTGTGCGCCGTCGCCGCCGAATTCATGGCGCTGGACGGCGCCGGCATCGCCCTCGTGAGTGACGGCGAGACGTTCACCTCACTCTGCACGAGCAACCGCTCGGCGAGCGCGCTCATGGACCTCGAACTGGCCTTGGGCGAGGGGCCCGATGATCGACGCCGGACGGGGCGACGCGACTGAAGACATCGACCTGGTCGAGGCGATCGCCGTCGAAGTGGACCGCGTACCGACCCGAAGCCATCGCCCTGGGCGCGCGTGCGGTGTTTGCGCTACCCGATCCGGCTCGGCGCGATCCGGTTCGGTGTCCTCTGCCTCTTTCGCAACCGCCCCGGGCCACTCGAACGCCCAGCAGTCATCGGACGCCTACCTGATGGCGTCGGTCGATCGGCGAGGGCGATCTTGGCCCAACAGGCCGGTGGCGCCCGCATGGATTACTCGGTGAATCTGAACGGCGAATCGATGCTCGACTTCCGGGTCCACCAGGCGGCGGGGATGCTGGCGGTCCAGGGTTCGCTGTCGGTCAAGGACGCACTCGTCCTGTTGCGGGCCCGCGCGTTCGGTGCGGGGGTCCAACTCACGGACCTCGCCGAATCGCGTGGTGACCGGCACGACGCGATTCGATTCGCACGTCCGGGGAGTGGATCGACGAGACGACGATTGAGAGCGATGAGAAGTAGAATTCATGCGCCAACCGGACCGACGAATTGGTGCCGTTCCATGGTCGCGTTCGGTTACTGGGCAGGGTGGCATTGATGAACAGAGAATCGCTCTTGATCGCGACGCTGGTGGAGTTGGCGGACAACCTGGTCGACGACTACGACGTCATCGACGTGCTCACCGTACTCAGCCATCGCTGCGTCGAGGCGGTCGACGTTGACGCGGCGGGCGTCATGCTCGCGTCACCCACGGGGGAACTGCAGTTCGTCGCCTCATCCAGTGAGTCGATGACCGTGCTCGAGTTGTTCCAGATTCAGGCGAACGAAGGTCCCTGCGTCGACTGCTACCACGACGGACTCGCGATCACCAACCATGCGCTGAGCGAGGCCGACGGGCGCTGGCCGTCGTTCACGCCGCGCGCCCTCGCGTTAGGTTTTCGCGCGGTCCACAGTCTGCCGATGCGGCTTCGCGGGAGGACGATCGGCGCGCTGAACCTCTTTCGAACGCAACAGGGGACGCTCACCGACGACGACGTGGTCGTCGTACAGGGTCTCGCGGACGTCGCGACGATCGCGATACTTCAACACCGCTCCTCGCTCGACGCCAGCACGTTGAACGCCCAATTGAACAACGCGCTCAACAGTCGCGTCATCATCGAACAGGCGAAGGGCATGATCTGTCAATCGACGGGCTGCGACATGGACGACGCCTTCAACCGTCTTCGCGCGCACGCGAGGAACCACAACGAAGGCCTGACGGACGTCGCGACGCGAGTCGTGGGCAAATCGATCAATCCCACTGACCTCGACGAGTGGGTGAAGGTTGTCGCGTCCGTAGACGAAAAACACGTGTCAGCGGTGCGACGCTCCGATCCCCGTCACGATCGAAGCTCCTCGTCGGAGGCCACTCTCGACACCTCGCGCGCGATACTCGAGCACATCGAAGAACTTCGAGCTCCCGGTGCAATCTGACGGCGCCTCTGGTACGATTCGTCCAGAAGTCCAGATCCCGCTTCCTTCGCGCCCGAACATGTCGGGCCCGTTCGAAGGAACGAGTGGTGAGATCACCTGGACTGGCCCCCCGTGACATCGCCGCGGCGCTCGGCGCCTTCGCGGACTTGACCCTCAGCGCCGCGAGTGCGCCCGGCGACTCGGCGACGGCCGAACGCGCCGTCCTCGGCGCGCGCGCCGTTCACTCGTGGAACCCTCGATGGGCTCCTCGTATTCCGTCTCGTCGCAATCGCCGTCGATTGACGCATTCGCCGTCCGTTTTTGCTCATGTGGCCACCGTTGTTCCGGTACGTATACGCCGCGAGTGGCCACATGTTCTATCGAACCAGCGCACCCCAGCAACGAAGCCGCGAGACAGATGTCCTATCGAAACGACGGAGGAGAACATGAAATTACTCAACCGAGCCAAGAACATGTTCCAGATCTCGAAGGGCAAGACCAAGGAGGTCACTGGTAAAGTCGTCGGCAACCGCGACCTCGAAGAGCGACGGCGCCAACGAACAACACAAGGGTCACCTCAAGCAGGTCGGAGAAAAGGTGAAGGATGCTCTCGAGGAGCTTTGAATCGTCGCCGACGAAGAGGTCAGCTACTTTCACGAGGTAGCGGCGATCGACCGGCCGCAGCCGAGAGACAGTGCTGCAAGACGACGTCGAACGACTTCTTGAGATAGCCGGTGAACTCTTCTCCGCGATCGAGCGCCAGATCCACCGGATGGAGGAAGAGTTGGTTCGCGACTTACGGTGAGGAGGTCCGGGCGTACGCGCAGACGGTCTTCAAGGAGCGACTGATTCGTTGCGCCGAGAGCCTCGACGACTCGATCCGAGAGATCGGCCTTCATCTCGAGCGCCGCGCGAGCGAGCACATCGTCAACTTCGGCCTTCGCGACAACTCACCGATCAGCCCCTGCACGTGCGAGCATGCGCGCCGTCGTTGTCGCTGCGGCGCACCGCATTTCCCTCCTGGCCCACCCGTGACGCCCTTCATACTTGACTAATTCAATCGTCTTTGTTATAAATACGACTTCACGTCTCGTTGACGGCACCATCGTCGACCGACGAATAAGAAGGAGAGCACATGTCCGAATGGGGATTCGAAACTCGTCAGATTCACGCCGGCACCGTCGCCCGATCCGACGACGGGCGCGCGCGCCGTCCCGATCTATCAGACCACGAGTTACGTCTTTCGCGACACGGCCCACGCGGCGGCGCTCTTCGGTCTCCAAGAACTCGGCAACATCTACACCCGCATCATGAACCCCACGCAAGCGGCCTTCGAGGAGCGCGATCGCCTCGCTCGAAGGTGGCGTCGCGGCGCTCGCCGTCGCGAGCGGCCAGGCCGCCGAGACGATCGCGCTGCTCAACCTGGCCGAGAACGGCGGCCACATCGTCTCGTCGGCGTCGCTCTACGGCGGCACCTACAACCTCTTCCACTACACGTTGCCCAAGCTCGGCATCGAGGTCTCGTTCGTGAACGATCCCGACGACCTCGAGGCGTGGCGAAGCGCGATCCGCCCGAACACGAAGGCGTTCTACGCCGAGACCCTGGGCAACCCCAAGGGTGACGTCCTCGACTTCGAGGGCGTCGCCAAGGTGGCGCACGACAACGGGATTCCGCTCGTGGTCGACAACACCCTGGCGACGCCCTTCCTCGCCCAGCCCCTGCCCACGGCGCCGACATCGTGGTGCACTCGGCGACGAAGTTCATCGGAGGCCACGGCACCTCGATCGGCGGCGTCATCGTCGACGGCGGCACGTTCAACTACGAGGCGAGCGGCCGCTTCCCCGCCTTCACCGAGCCGGACCCGAGCTACCACGGCCTGGTCTTCGCCGAACTGCCCGGCACCGCTCTTCCCCGCGCGCTTCGTCTTCAAGGCGCGCCTGCAGTACCTGCGCGACGTCGGCGCGGCGATCGCCCCGTTGAACTCGTTCCTCTTCCTCCAGGGTCTCGAGACGTTGAGCTACCGCATGGAGCGTCACGTCCAGAACGCCGTCGCCGTCGCGAACTGGCTCGAAGCGCGCGACGAAGTCTCGTGGGTCGCCTACCCCGGCCTCGCGTCGAGTCCGTGGCACGAGCGCCAGCTGCAGCTACCTGCCGCGAGGCGGCGGATCGATCATCGCCTTCGGGATCAAGGGTGGTCTCGACGGCCGGCCAGAAGTTCATCGAGGGGCTCGAACTCTTCAGCCACCTGGCGAACGTCGGTGACGTGCGGAGCCTCGCGATCCACCCGGCCTCGACGACGCATTCGCAGCTCACCGAGGACGAGCAGACCACGACCGGCGTGAGCCCGGACCTCGTGCGCCTCTCGGTGGGACTCGAGTCGATCGAGGACATCCTCGCGGACCTCGACGCCGGTTTCCGCGCGGCCAAGGGCGCGTGAGCCCAACGCCGATCCCGGGCACCTGGCAGGTCGGCGACGATCCCGGTCGTCGTCAGTTCGTCGAACTGAAGGGCGACGACGACCAGGGCTTCGTGCTCGAGAGCGGCGCGGTCCTGACGAGCGTGACGGTGGCCTACGAGACGTGGGGCCAACTCGAACGCCACGGCGCCAACGCGATCCTCGTGCTGCACGCGCTGTCGGGTGACTCGCACGCCACGGGTCCGGCCGGCCCGGGCCACGTCTCGCCCGGTTGGTGGGACGCGCTCGTCGGACCGGGGCGCACCGATCGACACCGATCGCTACTTCGTCGTGTGCCCCAACGTCCTGGGAGGTTGTCAAGGGACGACCGGGCCGTCATCCCCGCACGCCGACGACGCCCCCTACGGTTCGCGGTTCCCGGTCATCACGATTCGCGACCAGGTGGCGGTCGAGGTGGCACTCGCCGACGCGCTCGGGATCGAGCCGTGGGCGGCGGTGATCGGTGGGTCGATGGGCGCGATGCGCGCCCTCGAATGGAGCGTGGGCTACCCCGAGCGGGTCGAACGCGCCGTCGTGTTGGCCGTGTCGGCGGCCGCGTCGGCCGAACAGATCGCGCTGTGTTCGTTGCAGATCCGCGCGATCAAATCCGATCCGGCCTTCGCGAACGGCGACTACTACGCCACCGGCGAAGAGTCCGTCGACCGGACTCTCGATCGCCCGGGGACTCGGTCAACTCAGCTACCGGACCGAACACGAATTCGACGTCCGCTTCGCGCGCGAGACCCAGGAGGCGAGTCGCCACTCCACGGCGGTCGCTACGCCATCGAGTCGTACCTCGAGTATCAGGGCGAGAAGCTCGCGCGTCGTTTCGACGCGAACACCTACGTCGTACTCAGTGAGGCGATGAACCACCACGACGTCGGTCGCGGCCGCGGCGGCGTCGCCGCGGCGCTCGCGTCCGTGCGCGCGCGTGTCACGGTCGCCGGCATCGCCAGTGATCGCCTCTACCCCCTCGCACAGCAGTTGGAGATCGCGCGACTCCTACCGGGCGACGAAGAGGTGCACGTCATCCACTCGGAGTTCGGACACGACGGTTTCCTGCTCGAAACCGACGCCGTCGGCGACGTCGTGCGTCAATCGCTTCGAAACTGAGACCGAATTCGGGCCCGTCGGTCGACATTGATAACCGTGATTTTCCTTGCCCCGTCAGGACATCACAGCGAATTCCAGAGAGTTCTTATCCTATTTCCTATAATTTCACTAGTAATAGTGGTACTTTGTCAACGCGGAGCAAGGAGGCTGTCATGTCACTCAACGTTGATCAGGTGTTCTCAGAGGCGCCCGAGACCCGAAGTGGAGGAGTTGCGCGAGTTCTTCGCGTCGTTGCAGTTGCCCGACGGTCGACTCGACACCGACACGCTCGATGAGGATCACCGACGCGCTCGCCGCGCGCCCAGAACTGTTCGAGGACCTGCTCGTCGACGACGAAGTGAACCGTTGGTGGCTCCAACTCTGGGCGACCGAGAGCTACGAGGTCCGACTGTTGACGTGGGAACGCGAGCAGTCATCTGATTGGCACGACCACGGTGGTTCATCGGGCGCCTGGACCGTCACCGCGGGCACCCTCTACGAGACCTACCGGGCCGAGGACCACGTCAGCGTTCGCGACCGTCACTACGTCGCCGGTGACCACGGTTCGTTTGGTCCCGAGCACGTCCACGACGTCATCTACGAAGCCGGCAAGCCCGCCGTCGAGCATCCACGCCTACTCCCCGCCGCTCAGCGGTCTCACCGTCTACGACCGGACTCGATTCGGCTTCGTGGCGCGCGAGTTCGTGCTCGAAGAGAACCGCGCCGCGCAGCGCTCAGCCTCGAGGCGCACGATCAGGGTTTGATCCCCCACGCCTGCGCCACGAGGTCGAACGACCTCAAGCGCGCCGCCAGAGAGTGCAACCGCGTCGACACCATGATCTCGTCGGCCGCCGTGCGCTCGAGTAACGCGACGAGTCCATCCCTCACCGTCGACTGATCACCGATGAGGTGCGTCGACATCGCCTCGGCGGCGATCTCCTCCTCGAGCGGCGTGAACTCGTACGCCGCGGCCTCCTCCGGCGACGGCAGCTCACCGCGGCGACCGGTTCGCATCTGCACGATGCTGAGCGCGGACGAGCCCGACAGCCACCGGGCCTCTTCGGTCGTCGCGGCGCAGATCACCGACACCGCGATCATCACGTGCGGTTCGGCCAACACGATCGAGGGCTGGAAGTTCTCGCGGTACGCGCAAGCGCCGCGTCCAACTCCTGCGGGGCGAAGTGGTACGCGAAGGAGAAGGAGAGACCGAGGATCCCCGCCAGCTGCGCGCTGAAGGTCGATGATCCGAGCAGCCACACCTCGGGCAGGTAGCCGCTGACCGGGATTGGCGAACGGGTGGGTCACCTCGCCGTCGGCGGGCAGCAGGTACTTGATGAGCTCGACGACGTCGTTGGGGAAACTCTCGGCGCCGAGGTCGAGGTTCCGTCGAAGCGCCCGAGCGGTGACGTGGTCCGTTCCCGGCGCGCGCCCCAACCCGAGGTCGATCCGACCGGGGTGCAGCGCCTCGAGCGTCGCGAACTGTTCGGCCATGACCAGGGGTGCGTGGTTCGGCAACATGACGCCACCGGAACCCACGCGCAGCGTCGTCGTCGCGTTGGCGAGGTGCGCGATCAAGACCGCCGGTGCGGAACTCGCCACTGCAGGCATGCCATGGTGTTCGGCGACCCAGAGCCGTCGGTAACCGAGTCGTTCCACCTCGATCGCGGTCGCGGTCGTCTCGGCGAACGCCCGCGCGGGCGTCGATCCGGTCGCGACCGTCGCGAGGTCGAGCACGGAGAGGGGAATCACGGTGTACGTCGGTCTCACCGCGGATCACTCGGCACCTAGGCGATCCGCGTGACGTAGGCGCCGACGAGGGTCGCGCGCTGTTGGTCGACGCCGCCCGCGCGGCGGCGCTCGTGCCCGTCTTGGAAGTGGGCGAACGCCCTCGTCGAGGAGATCGGGTTGGTCTCATCCTCGCCGTGGTCGTGAAACGACACGTGGAGGAACGAGTCGTCCGCGAGACGAAGGACGAGATAGCTGACGTTGTCGGGTTGGGTGCGCGCCAACTCGTCGAAGACGCCCTCCACTCGCGTTTGATTCTCGTCGGCCGCGGCCTTGGACGTCGTCGCGTAGCGCGTCACCAATCGCCTTTCCATTTGAGCACCCTTCGTCGAAGCGACGATCGAATTCCTATTGAACGCGTCGTCTCGCACTTGACGTTAACGGGCTCTCTCTCGCGACGATCGGCGCGACGCGCTGAGGTGAAGAGGACTCAGGCGGTCTCGGACTGGAGGATCTCGACCACGGACCGACGGGCACCGACGCGCGCCGGGATGGCGGTGAGTGCCGCGACGACCGCGAGTGTGACGAGTACGACGCCCGCGAGCAGCAACGCCGAGGGCAGCGAGGCCGAGTCGTGACCCACCGCGAAGAAGAGCACCGCGCCGAAGGGAATGCCGATCAGCGCGCCCGGGAATGCCGGCAGCAACTGTGTCACCACCAGGGCCCAACCGATCTGGCTCGGCGAGGCACCGAGGGCCCGTTCGACGGCGGCTGCGTGACGCGCGTCTTGCACCGTGGCCCAGGTCACGAGGATCGCGTTGATCAGCGCCACGATCACGAGCGCGATGGTGAACACCCACATGACGTCGATTCCCCGTTCCCACAGTGGGTCGCCCGGCCCCGAGAATCGGTACTGACCGAAGCCCGTCACGACTTGCGCGCGGCGGCGGAACATGAGAACGGTGACGAGCGTGCCGACGGTGATCGCCACGCTGGCCGCGCTCAGCACTGCGCGACGACGGCGGCGACTCGCGAAACGCATGCCCAACATAAGCGGAATGGGCAGTCGGGCAGAGAGCCACGTGGAGAGTCGGGCGCGCCGAACCGTCCGCGGTGCGTCGGCGAGCGCGCTGACGGTGCTCGTGCGCGCCGCGCGCAGGGCCGGCGACAGTGTGGCGATCACGGCGACGGCGAGCGCGGCGCCGAGCACGATCGCGACGTTCGCGAGGTCAAGCGACGGAGCGCCCGGGGCGCCCACGAGGCTGGCGCCGGGTTTCGTCAGCAACGGCGCGGCGAGAAGACCGATCACCAGACCGAGGGCCGCGGCGATCAAGGCCAACACCACTTGCTCGACCAAGAGGACCTGGGCGACGAATGACGGTGACGCGCCCACGGCCTTGAGCAGTCCCACGCGTCGCGTCTGTTGTTCCATCCGCCCGCCGACGAGGAGCGCGACACTGGCGAGCGCGAGCAGTCCGAGCAGCGAACTGCCGGTGATCAGAATCGCCTGCTCGATCGAGATGATCAGCCCGTCGCGCTTCGCCATCGATTGCCACGACGTGAGCGCCATATCGACACCTCGTTGATAGCGAGCGGCGAAGGCCGGTGCCGTCGCGGGATTCGACAGCCGTAGGTTCAGCGTGTAGCCGAAGACCGAACCGGAGAACGCCGAGAGTTTCTGCACGTCGGCCGTGGTCACCCAGACGAGTCCGGGCTCGGCGAATCCCGACGGATGATCGGTGTCGCTGAGCAGCGTCGGCTGCAGCGCCGCCGTCACGGCGACGCCGGCGACGACGAACTTCACTCCGCCGGAGGGGTTGTTGAGCGGTCCCCCCGCCACGCTCAGGGTGAATCGATCACCGACCTTCAGCCCGAGGAGTTCGGCGAGACTACGTTCGATGACCGCGCCGCCCGGTCGAACCCAGGTTCCCGCGGTCACTTCGGGCTGGTCGATACCGACCATCGAAGAACTCCGACCCTCGATCATGACCGGGTCTTGGTGCCCGTTCCTCACGAGCGGTCCGAAGTCCAGTTGGTACGGGCCGCCGTGACCGCTCACGCCGGGCGCGTGCTCCAGCGCCGTCAGGTACTTCGGGATGGCTTGTTCCTGGACCGCCGCGATGACGTCCGGGCCGTCCGTGGCCGCCCTCGTCGCCGCGTACGGCGCGCTCGTCACCCCGTGCAGGGCGAGGGCGACGCTGAGCGTGCTCGTCGCGGCCACGATCGCCACGAGCAACAGCACCGCTTCGGCGCGATTGCGACGAACGTCCTTGACGCCGAGTCGAAGGATCAGTCGTAGCCGGCCCATTGTCAGCTGTTCAATCCCGCGAGGTCCGCGAGGCTTCGCCTCGTGCCGCCCGTGAGCCGGGTCTCGTCGACGAATCGCCCGTCGCGCATCGAGATGAGTCGGTCCGCGGTCGCGGCGATCCGTTCGTCGTGCGTGACGATGACGATGGTCAGACCTCGAGCGTGGAGGTCGTCGAAGAGTCGCAAGAGATCGAGCGTGGCGGCGCTGTCGAGGTTGCCCGTGGGCTCGTCGGCGAGCAACAGGAGTGGATCGTTGGACAACGCTCGAGCGATCGCGACCCGTTGGCGCTGCCCTCCCGAGAGCGCCGACGGTAGGTGGTCGGCCCGGTCCTCCAGCCCCACCTGGTGCAGCAGGTCGTTCGCTCGCTCTCGAGCGACGCGGGCGGAGTGCCCCGACAGCAACGCCGGCAGCTCGATGTTCTCGCGCGCGGTGAGTTCGTCCATCAAGTGGAACGCCTGGAAGACGAAACCGACCTCGTGGCGCCGAAGCTGGGCCAGGGTCCGTTCAGAGGCCTGATCGATCCTGACGTCGTTGAGCCAGAGTTCGCCGGCGCTGGGCCGGTCGAGTGCGCCCAACAGGTGGAGGAGCGTGGACTTCCCGCAGCCGCTCGGCCCCGTCACGGCGAGCGTCTCACCCCGAAGGACCTCGAGGTCCACGCCGGCCAGCGCGCGCACGAGACCCTCACCATCGCCGTACTCCTTGCGCAACGCACGCGCGCGAACCACCGGCTGTGTCCTTGACGTCATCGTGACCTCCTCGGGTCGATCCAGGCTCGTTCGCACGCTTCCAACCACCGAAGGTCGGCCTGAAGTCGAAGGACGATGCCTTCGAGCAGTAGTCCGGCGTGCGAGTCCTTCGGTTCGTCCATGGCGGCGCGTTCGGCGTCGCGGAGTCGACGGAGCAATTCGCGGCGTTGGGCGTCGACGATGCCAATCGGATCGGCGAGTCCCGCGACGGCCGCGGCCAACAACTTGAGGTGGAACTCCACGAGGTCGGGTTTCGCCCAACTCACCTCGGCCAGCCACTCGTTCACCCGCTCCTGACCGGCCGGCGTGAGCTGGTAGATCTTTCGTTCCGCCCCGTGCTCGGCGGCGCTGAGGTGTTGGCGCGCGACGAAGCCGGCCTTCTCCAATCGGCTGAGTGCCACGTAGACCTGGCCGGCGTTCATCTCTTGTCCGAGTGAACCGAGCGCGCCGTTCAGTCGACGGCGCAGTTCGTAACCTTGGGCCGGTTCCTTGGCCAGCAGTGCCAGCAAGACCTCTTGTTGCATCGACTGTCCTATCTAACGGTTAGGTCTAATATAACAGTTAGGTCCCGAATGTCAATTCAATTCTGCGGGAATCTCGCACGCCACGCGCGATCTCACCTCGAGAGTACTCTATCGATAGACCTCTCTCGATAGAGTACTCTCGTGACTATGACCCCTGAGATGACACCACCGGACACGGACGAAGGCACCGCGGCGCACCGCGAACTTCGCGACGTCAACGATCCCAAGACCCTTCGCGCGCTGACCCATCCCGTTCGACTCGCGCTACTCGAAGCGCTCGCGCTCGAAGGACCGCTCACCGCGACCGCGGCCGGCGAACTCATCGGCGAGTCGCCGACGACGTGTTCCTTCCACTTTCGTCAACTCGCGAAGTACGGCTTCGTCGAAGAGGCGGATTCGGGTCCGGGGCGCCTTCGCCCCTGGAAGATCGTCAACGTCGGCATGCGGTTCAGCGACGTCACCGAAGATCCAGAGATGAGCGTCGCGGCAAAGAGTCTCGAGCGAATGGTCTTCGACCGCGCGATGAGCCGACTCTCGAGTTTCATCTCGACGAAGTCCAGTTATCCCAAGGCGTGGCAGGAGGCGTCGGAGAACGCCGAGACGATCCTTTGGGTGACGCCCGACCGAACTGCGAACAAGTGACGCAACGAGGTCATCGGCGATCTTCAACCGATTCAACGACCGCATCGCCGATCCCGTCCGCTCGGACCGAAGGTGCGCTGCCCGTCGAAGCCCTCATGTTCACGTACCCAGTCCGACTGCCGGGGAGCCCGCAATGACCATGCGCCAACTCGCGCAAAGTCCCGTGACGCGCGGGTCTATCTCATCGGGCAGAGCTTCTCGCTCTTCGGCGACACCGCGATGTTCCTCGCCCTCGGCATCTGGGTCAAGGAGTTGACGCACTCGAACGCCGAGGCCGGCCTGACCTTCCTCTTCTTTCCCCTGGCCGCGCTCTTCTCGCCGATCGCCGGCATGGTGGTCGACCGCGTGCGGCGACGTCCCACGCTCATCTGCGTGAACTTCCTGAGTGCCGCACTGGTGATGTTGCTGCTCTTCGTCCACAACGCGTCGGACGTGTGGATCATCTACCTCACGATGTTCCTCTACAGCTTCGCCGGCAACTTCATCGGTTCGGCCCAGTCCGCGTTCTTGACCGTGCTGTTGCCGCCGGAGCAACTCGGCGACGCCAACGGCTTCTTGCGAACGGTTCGCGAGGGTCTTCGACTGGTCGCGCCGCTCGTGGGCGCCGGACTCTTCGTCATCGTCGGCGGTCATTGGATCGCCGTCTTGGATGTCGGCCACGTTCGTCATCGCCGGATTCTCGGTCCTCGCGTTGCACGTGCGCGAGGACAAGCCCGTGCGCGCGCCCGAACATTTCCTCGCGGAGATCTCGGCGGGGTTCCACCACGTCGCGCGCACGCCGATACTGCGACGCATGGCGATCTCGCTCGCCGTCGCGCTCAGCGTCGTCGGCTTCCTCGAGACGGCGATCTTCGCGATCACGAGCAACGAACTGCACCGGAGTCCGAGCTTCATCGGCGTGCTCATGGCGGTCCAGGGCGTGGGCGCGCTCATCGGCGGACCGCTCTCGGCTCCAACGATGCGCCGGATCGGCGAGCGATGGCTGTGCGGTATCGGACTCATCGGCATCGTGGTGGGGTCGCTGCTCCTCGAGGGTGGCTCGTTGGTCTTCGTCCTGATGGGCGGCGTGGTCTTCGGCGTCGCCCTGCCGCCACTACTGGTCGGCGCCTACACGCTCTTGCAACTGCGCACGCCGGGCGAACTCCAGGGACGGGCCTTCTCGGCCTTCGACTTGATCGCGTCGTTGCCCCAGACGATGTCGATCGCCCTCGGCGCAATCCTCGTGACCGCGTTGGGCTACCAGGGCGAGTTGACGATCATCGCCGTGGTCGTGTCGATCGCCGCGCTGATCATGCTGCTGCCGATCGAGGGCGAGCCGAATTTCGGTCCGCTCGCGACCGTCGAGGCGCTGGACGTCGCAGATCGCGGACTGACTCGCCAGCGAGTGACGACTCAGGCTGTACTGCGAATCGGCGCAGCCATTGATCGCCGCCTTCGTCGCCTTGGCGGTGCCAGCCGGGAAGAACGTGTCGACGACGTGCCAGAACGGGCACGAGCGAGCCGTCCAGGATCGCGTTCGCGTCGCCGACGTGATCGCCAGCGCGCCCGGGCACACGTCGGCCGTGGCACTCCACACCGTCTTCGCCGTGACGCACGATGTCGATCTTCAACAGCAACGAATCTTCCATGCACGTGTCCTCGAATCCCAGGTCCTTCATACTTCGAGATCGCGGTGCGCAACGTGAGCGCTTGGTGGTGCGTCAGCACGACCGAGGTGGGATCGCTGGAGCGGATCCATCAGCGACGTCGTGCCGTAGCCGGTGACCGTGACGACGCCGTCGGTGGGCATCTTGACGTGGAGGATCGGCAGGTAGATGACTTGGACGTCGACGCGCAGTTCCTGTTCGCCGTCCTTCGCTTGGGTGGTCTGGTAGTAGACGCCGCAGAACGTGACGTGCGGGCTCACGCACGTCGCGCGAGACACCGAGGTTGTACGTGGGGTACGCGTTCGGCGCGGTGCCGGTGCCGGTTTCGGTCACCCGCTCGCCCTTGAGCAGGTGCGCGCGCACGTACTGATCGACCGACACCGACGCGGGGAGCAGGTAGAGGTGATGGTCCTGACGGATCAGCGGCGAATCGCCGAAGTCGCCGTTGGGCGGCAACGGCGTCGGCAGCGTGGCGACCCGACGAGCCTCCGGCGGGATCGGCTGTGCGTCCAAGAAGTGTCGCGCGTAGGCGTTGCCGGCGAGAACGGTCGCCGGCGGCAGCGTCGTCGAGGTGGTCGTGGGCGCCGCGAGCGCCTGGGTCGCGGGAAGGCCGAGGCACGCAACGCCGAGCGCGACGAGGACCAGCGCGACCCGGCGCGTTGCGTGCCCGCCACGAAGCCCGCGTGCCCTCGAGTGCAGGACTCTCGAAGCGCCGAATTTCGGTCTCGCGAAGTGCCTCATACCCAATACTGTCCGGCGCCGTCTCGTTCTTTCATTCGGTACGCACCTCGGTGCGATCCCGCAGTGGCGACCGTAAGGTCCGGACGCACTGATTTCTTCCTCGTTTAGGGTGGTACGGGTCGACGGCGCGTCGCGCGCCGCGGCCCGACGAGTGGCCCGACCTGGAGGAACATCATCAAGAAGCTCTTCGTATTCGACCTCGACGGCACCCTCGCCCCGAGCAAGTCGGCCCTCGGCTCCGACGTCGCCGCCCTGCTTGCACGACCTGCTGGGCGTCATGAAGGTGGCCGTCATCTCCGGCGGCGATTGGTCGCAGTTCCAGAAGCAACTCCTCGCCAACCTCCCCGACGACGAACGACTGAAGGACCTCTGTCTCCTGCCGACCTGCGGGACGCAGTTCTACGAGTACGTCGGCCACTGGTCGAAGGTCTACTCCGAGGATCTCAGCGCCGAGGAGCGCGCCCGGATCATCAAGTCCCTCGAAGACGCCTACGACCAGTCGGGCACGAAGGTGGACAAGATCTGGGGCCAGGCGATCGAGGACCGCGGCAGCCAGATCACGCTCTCGGTCCTCGGCCAAGAGGCGCCGCTCGAGGAGAAGGAGAAGTGGGACCCGGACTTCGCCAAGCGCAAGAAGATCATCGCGATCCTGCAGCCGATGCTCCCGGAGTTCGCGATCCACATGGGCGGCACGACGTCGATCGACATCACCAAGCCGGGCATCGACAAGGCCTACGGCATCGCCAAACTGCGCGACCAACTCGGTATCCCCATCTCCGAGATGCTCTTCGCCGGTGACGCCATCTTCCCCGGCGGCAACGACTACCCGGCCCAGGAGGCCGGCGTCGACAGCATCCTCGTGCGCGACCCGTGGGAGACCGCGCGCGTGATCCAAACGGTGATCGCCTGCTTGGGCGACGGCGACGTGCAGATCACGTCGCCGGGAAAGAAGTCGTGAGCGGCTTCAACATGCGACCGCTGGATCTGGTGATCGATCCGGAGCCGGGCAACCCCAACGAGGTCGGGGGCATCTTGAACCCCGCGGCCACGCGCGGTCCCGACGGGCACCTCTACCTCTTCCCGCGACTCGTCGCCGAAGGGCAACTACTCACGGATCGGGATCGCGCGAGTGCTGTTCGACTCGAAGGGCGAACCGTGCGGCATCGAACGACTCGGTATCGCCCTCGAACCCGAGATGCCCTACGAACTGCGACCGGACGGCGGCGGGTGCGAGGACCCCCGCGTCACGTTCGTCGAGCCACTGAAGCATTACGTCATGACCTACACGGCCTTCTCGCCCGACGGTCCGCGCATCGCGCTCGCCATCTCCAAGGACCTCTTGCACTGGGAGCGGCTCGGTCTCGCGACCTTCGAGCCCTACGAGGGGATCCACTTCGACGGCGTCGACAACAAGGACGCGGCGATGTTCCCCCTCGCCGTTCGCAATCCGTTCGATCACTACGAACTGGCGATCCTGCACCGACCGCTCTTCCCGGGCACGCTGCCCGAGGACACGATGCTGATGGACGAGGACCGCGACATCGACCTTCATCGCGAGAGCATCTGGATCTCCTACACGCCGGCCGGCGTCAACGACCCGAAGTACCAGCTGAACCAGTTCACGTCCCACCACCGCTTGGCGGCGCCGGTCTCGGACTGGGAGTCACTCAAGATCGGCAGCGGCGCACCTCCGGTCATGACCAAGCACGGCTGGCTCTTCATCTACCACGGCGTGACCGACCTCGCCCCGCCCAACAGCGACGTGCACCACCTCTCGTATTCGGCCGGCGTGATGATCCTCTCCAAGGAGCACCCCCAGGAGCTGCTCTATCGCTCGACGCACCCGGCCCTCGCGCCCGCGGCGTACGTCGGTCCGCGCGGCACGCCTTCGAACGTGGTCTTCCCGACCGGCATCGACCGCCGCGACGACATCGGCCAGCCCGATCGACTCGACGTCTACTACGGGATCAACGACTATCAGATCGCCGTCGCGCGCCTCGACATTCCCGACACCCTGCCCCACGCCGGCGAGGCCGACCCGCCGAGCGAGGCACCGAAGAAGACTGTCCTTTGATCGACGAACGACGCCTCAACGCGTCGAGCGCGCGGTGAGCGATGCTCGCAATCTAAGAAGATGGGACCGTCCGACACCACCGAACTAGCGCCAAGGAAGATCCATGACCATCCCCCCCCTTCGCCAGCGCGCGCCTGGCAGGCGCTCGAGCGCACCACGTCGCTCGACGCCACGCACCTGCGAGAGCTCTTCGCCCAGGACCCGGGCGCGGCGAGCGACTACGCGTCGAGGCCGAGGGCCTCCACCTCGACTACTCGAAGAAGCGGATCACCGACGAGACCCTTCGCCTGCTCATCGAGCTCGCGAACGAGTCGGGGCTCGCCCAGCGACGCGACGCATGTTCGCGGGTGAGCACATCAACGTCTCCGAGGACCGCGCCGTCCTGCACGTCGCGCTGCGCATGCCCGCGAGCGCGTCACTGGTCGTCGACGGCGTCGACGTCGTGGCCGAGGTCCACGCGGTGCTCGACCAGATGACGTCCTTCGCCGACCGCGTGCGCTCCGGTGAGTGGAAGGGCCACACCGGGCAAGGCCATCAAGAACATCGTCAACATCGGCATCGGCGGTTCGGACCTCGGACCGGTCATGGCCTACGAGGCGCTGCGCCACTACTCGCGGCGCGACCTCACCTTCCGATTCGTCTCGAACGTCGACTCGACCGACCTCGTCGAGGCGCTGCGCGACCTCGACGCCGACGAGACGCTCTTCATCATCTCGTCCAAGACCTTCGGCACGCTCGAGACGCTCACCAACGCGACGTCGGCGCGACGGTGGCTGATCGAGCAGCTCGGTGACGCCTCGGCCGTCGCGAAGCACTTCGTCGCGGTCTCGACGAACGCCGAGAAGGTCGCCGCCTTCGGCATCGACACCGAGAACATGTTCGTCTTCTGGGACTGGGTCGGCGGCCGCTACTCGATGGAGTCCGCGATCGGACTGTCGACGATGATCGCCATCGGGCCCGAGCGCTTCGACGAACTGCTCGACGGCTTCCACGCCATGGACGAGCACTTCCGCACGGCGCCCTTCGAGGAGAACCTGCCGGTCCTGCTGGGACTGCTCGCGGTGTGGAACCGCGACTTCCTCGGATGCGCCAGCGTCGGCGTCATGCCCTACGAGCAGTACCTGAAGCGACTGCCGGCCTACCTCCAGCAACTCACCATGGAGTCCAACGGCAAGCACGTGACGCTCGACGGCACCAGCGTCGACTACGACACCGGCGCGCTCTACTGGGGCGAGCCGGGCACGAACGGCCAGCACAGCTTCTACCAACTGATCCACCAGGGCACGACGATCGTCCCGGTCGACCTCATCGGCTTCGCCAAGAGCCTCAACCCGCTCGGCGAGCATCACGACATCCTGTCCTCCAACGTCTTCGCCCAGGCCCAGGCGCTCGCCTTCGGCAAGACCGCCGACGAGGTCCGCGCCGAGGGGACGCCCGAGCACGTCGTCGCCCACCGCGTGATGGAGGGGAACCGTCCGACCAACGTGCTGCTGGCCGAGGTCCTGACCCCGCGGATCCTCGGCTCGATCATCGCGCTCTACGAACACTCGGTCTTCACCCAGGGGACGATCTGGGGCATCGACTCGTTCGACCAGTGGGGCGTCGAACTCGGCAAGGTGCTCGCCGTCGCCATCATCCCGGAACTGGAATCCGAGGAGGAGCCGACGCTCGCCCACGACTCCTCGACCAACGAACTGATCACGCTGTATCGACGACTGAAGAGGAATGGGGACACGCATGGCGACTGATCGACCAATGCAACTGGGGATGGTGGGCCTCGGACGGATGGGCGCGAACCTCGTCCAACGCCTCGTGCGCGACGGCCACAGCTGCGTCGTCTACGACGTCAACGCCGCCGCCGTCGAGAGGCTCGCGGGCGAGCGCGTCGTGGCGGCGTCGTCGCTCGAGGACCTCGTGAGCAAACTCGACGCGCCCCGGGCCGTCTGGCTGATGCTGCCGGCCGCCATCACCCAGGACACGCTCGACGAGCTCGCGCAGTACCTCGATCCCGACGACGTCGTCATCGACGGCGGCAACTCCTACTACCGCGACGACATGGCCCGCGCCACCCAACTCACCGAGCGCGGCGTCCACTACGTCGACTGCGGCACCAGCGGCGGCGTCTGGGGACTCGAGCGCGGCTACAGCCTCATGATCGGCGGCGAGGACGACGTCGTCGCCCGACTCGACCCGATCTTTCGGACGATCGCGCCCGGCGAGGACGGCACCGCACCGACGCCCGGACGAACCCGCACCGACGGCACGGCCCCGCTGGGCTACCTGCACTGCGGTCCGAACGGCGCGGGTCACTTCGTCAAGATGGTGCACAACGGCATCGAGTACGGGATGATGGCGGCGATCGCCGAGGGACTCAGCATCTTGAAGCACGCCAACGTCGGCACGACGGCCGTCGAGGCCGACGCCGAGACGACGCCCCTGCGCGATCCCCAGTACTACGCCTTCGACTTCGACCTCGCCGAGATCGCCGAGGTGTGGCGCCACGGCTCGGTCGTCGGGTCGTGGCTGGTCGACCTCACCGCCGACGCCCTGGCGCGCTCCCCGGAGCTGTCCGAGTTCAGCGGTCGCGTCTCGGACTCCGGCGAGGGTCGCTGGACCGTCGAGGCCGCGATCGACGAATCGGTGCCGACGCCGGTGATCAGCGCGGCGCTGTGGCAGCGATTCGAGTCGCGCGACCAGGGCGAGTTCACCGCCAAGGTGCTCTCGGCGATGCGCGCCGAGTTCGGCGGCCACGTCGAGAAGAGTTC
This sequence comes from uncultured Acidimicrobiaceae bacterium, assembly GCA_963700135.1. Lineage (GTDB taxonomy): Bacteria > Actinomycetota > Acidimicrobiia > Acidimicrobiales > RAAP-2 > RAAP-2. The sequence goes on from CAVOWM010000011.1 coordinate 20,030, forward strand.
GTAGCGTGCACCACGAGTTGCGTGACTTCGCCGACGCCTCGGCCGTCGCGTCCGCGGCGGCCGACTACGTGGCGGAGCGTTCGCGACGATCGATCGCCGCGGGCGGGAGCTTCGCGTTCGCGGCGAGCGGCGGCTCGACGCCGTGGTCGATGTTCGAGAACCTGGCGACGATGGACGTCGCGTGGTCCGACGTCGTCATCTACCAGGTCGACGAACGAATCGCGCCCGTCGGCGACCCGACGCGCAACCTCACGAATCTCGAGCGCAGCCTCGGCGGGTGCCGACCGACGATCGTCGCCATGCCCGTCAACGACGACGACCTGGACGCCGCGGCCGCCGCCTACGCCGACGCGCTGCCGGCTCGATTCGACCTCGTGCACCTGGGTCTCGGACGTGACGGCCACACGGCGTCGCTGATCCCCGGCGACCCGGTGCTCGCACGTGCACGACCGACTGGTCGCGGTGACCGGCGTCTACCAGGGAGAACAACGCATGACCCTGACCTACGACGCGTTGACGCGTGCCGAGCAGCTGCTGTGGCTCGTCACCGGCGAGGACAAGCGAACAGCACTCGCGGCCCTGTTGCGCGGCGACCCCGCGATACCGGCCTCGGGCGTCGAGGCGGCGGCGTCACTCGTGATGGCCGACGAAGGGGCGGCGACATGAGCGTCGAGTCGGAGAAGCGCCTCGCCGCCGACGCGGCGGCCGCTCTGATCGAACCGGGCACGCGCGTCGGGCTCGGCACGGGCACGACCGTCGCGTACCTCCTGGAAGCGATCGCCCGCCGTCGGGTCACGGCGCGATTCGTCGCGACGTCGCCGGCGACCGAGGCCGCCGCGGCCAGACTCGGGATCAGCGTCGAACCCTTCGACACGCTGGACCAACTCGACCTGGCCATCGACGGGGCGGACCAGATCGCGCCCGACGGGTGGCTGATCAAGGGACGGGGCGGCGCCCACCTGCGCGAGAAGGTCGTCGCGGCGTCGGCCAGTCGCTTCGTGGTGATCGCGGACGCCTCCAAAGCCGTGGCGCGACTACACCCGCCGGTACCGTTGGAGCTCCACGCGTTCGGCCTGCGCGCGACCCTTCGCGAACTCGGTGACGTGACGCTACGCGGCACCGCGCCGAGCCCCGACGGCGGTGTCCTCGCCGACTATCACGGTGTCCTCGAGGAACCCCACGACCTCGCGCGCGCCCTGTCGTCGGTCCCCGGCGTCGCCGCGCACGGGCTCTTCGCGCCCACGTACGTGAGCGACATCATCGTCGCCACCGGTAAAACGGTGACGACGACGACCCCGGGAGGTCCACGATGACAACGAACCACGCCCGCATGCACATGAAGGTGCCGCCGGACCACATCTTCGTGATGTTCGGCGCCACGGGCGACCTCGCCAAACGCAAGGTCCTGCCCGGACTGTTCCACCTGGCCGTCGCGGGACTGCTGCCCAAGAACTACCGGATCATCGGCTGTTCGCGCAAGGCGTCGGCGATCTCGGACGAGGAGTTCCGCAAGCGCGCCTACGACGCGGTGTGCCAATTCGGGTCCAACAAGCCCGAAGGGTCCGACTGGGAGAAGTTCGAGAAGAACCTCTCCTTCGCCTACGCCGAGGAGGACGGCACGGGCGAGCTCGTCGACGCGGTCGCGCGCGCCGAGGAGGAGATCGGCGGACGCGTCCAGCGCCTCTTCCACCTGGCCGTGCCACCGAACGCGCTGCTCGGCATCATCCAGATGCTGGGCATGACGGGGCTGAACGAGAACACGAAGATCATCTGTGAGAAGCCCTTCGGCGTCGACCTCGCCTCCGCGCGCAAGCTCAACACCGCCATCGCGAAGTGCTTCGACGAGTCCCACGTCTTTCGCATCGACCACTTCCTCGGCAAGGAGTCGATCGACAACATCCTGGCCCTGCGCTTCGCCAACGGCCTCTACGAACCGATCTGGAACCGCCACTACGTGAGCTACGTGCAGATCGACGTGCCGGAGTCGATCTCGATCGAGGGACGCGGCGCGTTCTTCGAAGAGACCGGGACCTTTCGCGACATGGTGGTCACGCACCTCTTGCAGGTGCTGGCCTTCGTCGCCATGGAGCAGCCGATCTCCTTGGACGCCAAGCCCCTGCGCGACGAGATCAGTAAGGTCTTCGACTCGACGGCCCCGATCAACCCGGCCCACGTCATCCGCGGACAGTACGACGGCTACCGCGACGAGCCGGGCGTCGCGCCCAACTCCCAGACCGAGACGTTCGTGGCGCTGCGCGCTGACGTCGAGAACACCCGATGGAAGGGCGTGCCGTTCTACTTGCGAACCGGCAAGTCCATGGCGCAGAGTCGACAGGTCGTCACGATCGGGTTCAAGGAACCGGTCATGAGGATGTTCCCCGTCGACCACATGGAGGGCCAGCGCCACGGCAACGAACTCGTCGCCGACTTCGCGGACCCCGGTTCGATCCAGACTCACTTCCTCGCCAAGCAACCGGGACCGGCGATGCGTCTCGCGCCCGCGGTCATGACCTTCCGCTACGCCGACTCGTTCCAGACGGCCAACAACCTCGAGGCCTACGAGTACCTGTTCCTCGAAGCGATGCTCGGCAACCAGGCCTTCTTCACCCGCTCCGACGGGATCGAACGCCAATGGGAGATAGCCGCGCCAGTCCTGGCCAACCCGCCAGAGGTGGAGATCTACGAACCCGGATCGTGGGGGCCGGTCTCGATCGACCGCATCGTCGCGCCGGACCGGTGGTCGCTGCCTCGATGAACGCGGACATCCGTCTCCTGCTCTCCGACATCGACGGCACGCTCGTGCCACCGGACAAGGTCCTCACCGAACGAACGATCCGCGCGGTCAACGACCTGCGCGACGCCGGGATCATCTTCGCGATCACCAGCAGCCGTCCTCCGAGAGGCCTGCGGATGTACATCACGCCGCTGCAGCTGCGCACACCCGTCGCCGGGTTCAACGGTGGGATGATCGTCGACCCCGAGGAGCGCGTGCTCCAAGAGCGAACGATCGATGACGACATCGTGGCGACGACGATCCGGTTCCTCGACGACCACCACGTGAACATCTGGATCTACCGCGGCCAAGAGTGGTACGTCCGCGACCTCCGCGAGATCTACGTGGAGCACGAGGCGAAGGTGTGCGAGTTCGAGCCCGTGCCGGTCGCCGATTTCGCGGGCTTCAGTGACGGCGTCGCCAAGATCGTGGGCGTGAGCGACAACCGAAAGGCACTCGCGCGGGCCCAACAAGAACTTCACGCGACGTTCGGCGACAGCGTCTCGGCGACCAACTCCCAGTCGTACTACCTGGACATCACGAATCCTCAGGCCAACAAGGGATCCGTGGTCGAGTATCTCTCGGCGAAATTTGACGTACCGACGACCAACATCGCGACCATCGGCGACGCCCAAAACGACGTCGCGATGTTCAAGCGTTCCGGCCTCTCCATCGCGATGGGCAACGCCGACGACGACGTGCAGAGTTCGGCGCACGAGGTGACCGCGACCAATGAGGACGAAGGTTTCGCGCGCGCTGTCGAGAAGTTCATCTTGTCGTAGGGGCCTTGGCAAGGCCGTCGGTCCGCGACGCGATTCGAATCCTCCACCAGCTTCGTGAGGCTTGGCGCAACGCTGCGCTCGTCGGTTGAACGTCGTATCCCCGCATTTGCGATTGGAGCGCGGGATAATTGTTGTGTCGAACTTGTCATCGTGTCGGACTTCTTCGAAGGAGGATTGATGAGTTTCATCAAAAGATTGCTTGGTCTGTCGACGTCGAAAACCCAGAACACGAGTCTGTTGGAACCCACGTCGCTGGCCGCGTTCGGTCAAATGAGCGGTTCCCAACAGTCACTGCTGGCCGAGGCGTTGGTCGCCGCGGCGAACGAGCGCCGAAAGCTCGACAAGGCGTCCTAGCCTCGGTCCTCTTGGAGCAGCTCAGGACTCGTTGCGAGACGACGGCGTCCGACGCCGATTCGGTGGAACCGTCGCCGGTGGTGTTCGACGTGGCGGCAGCGCGGCGAGGAGGCGCTCCGTCACCGCAGCGATCTCGTCGACCGCCTCGGTGAAGGCGCTCGACGTCAACAGTGGTCCCGCGGAGACGGCCGCTACCTTCCGGGCGTACTGCAGCGCGGCGGCGTGGATCTCGTCGGGGGTGGCGGGCGGCTCAAGGCCTCGGAGCATGGTGATGTTTCGGCACATCGTCCCACCGTACGTCGCGAACGCCCGCATTACCAGATCGACAGAGTTCCGTCGCTCAGTTACTTCCCTATCGCAACTCCAGACTCCAATTCAAAGAATTCGAGTCGCTTCGGATCCAGTATGAATGCGAACGTCTCACCGGCTCGAACGACGTGTCTTGGTTCAATTCTCGCGACGCAGTCGTCGTCCGGCGTCGCCTTAGAGGACGCCTCTTCTCCGTCGATAAGGACTGTCGTTCCTTCAGGAACCACAACCTTCGCATTCGTTCGAAAGTGCACCAGAATCTCCGAACCTAGAGCCTCGACCAGCTCGACATCGCCCTTGAATGTCACGCCGGTTCGCTCGTCGCCAGCTGCTGGAAGATCTTCAGGGCGGATTCCAACAATGATGGTGCCACCGCTGAATTTCCGGAGGCCCGGGTGCTCATTCACAATGTCGTCCGAGAGAGGAATGCTCTGACTTCCAAGCGCAATGGATGAGCAATCCGAAGAAAGCTGAGCTTCGAAAAGGTTCATCGATGGTGAACCGATGAACCCCGCGACGAAAACGTTAGCGGGCCGATCGTAAAGGACCTGGGGAGTGTCACATTGCTGCACATTGCCGTCACGGAGAACTGCGACTCGGTGTCCGAGCGTCATGGCTTCTGTCTGATCATGAGTGACGTACAGCGTTGCCACACCGATTCGGCTTTGGACTCGCGACACCTCGGCGCGCAATTGAACGCGCAATTTTGCGTCCAGATTCGAGAGCGGTTCATCCATGAGAAAGACACTCGGCTCGCGAACGATCGCTCGCCCCATGGCGACCCTCTGACGTTGTCCGCCTGAAAGTTGGCCGGGTTTGCGATTGAGCCAGGGAGTCAATCCCAATATGTCTGCGGCTGAGCTGACGCGACGTTCAATCTCTACTTTGGAGATCTTCTTCATCCGCAATGCAAAGCCAATATTCTGAGCAACTGTCATCTGGGGATAGAGCGCGTAACTCTGAAAGACCATGGCAACATCGCGATTACGTGGTGGTACATCGTTCATGACCTCATCACCGAATCGTACGACGCCGGAGGAGACACTCTCGAGGCCGGCGATCATTCGCAATACCGTGGTCTTACCGCATCCGGACGGTCCAACGACCACCATGAACTCACCTTCACTGATCTTCAAATCGAGATCCTTGACCGCCTCGAATCCGTTCGGGTATACCTTGGTTATTCTCTCCAGACTTATCGACGACATTTATTTTCCTCCGACGTACGGTCTTGTTTGCCGCATAATGTGATCACTTCGAATCATGGGTTCTCTGAAGGCGCAACACTGACCATCCCGAGGCCAACGGCACTGTGCAAGTGAGCGCTCGGCCCTCGCGACGAATTGTGACGTCTGCGTCGAGTTCGACGAATCTTCCGCCATCCACTTCTACTGTCGCGACTTGGGCGCTCCAATTCTCCGGCGACGGAACCAGTACGGACACTTCAGCGTTGACACAAGTACCTGTCGCCGTTCCTGAGTGCCACGATCCGTCTCCACTACCCGTGAGATCGATGAGTCCCACGACTGTTCTGCCTTCGTCACGTCGAACCCGACAGAAAAGTTGACCCCCTACCGGCTCAGGACTGACTTCCGCGTCACCCGAAATTGTCACCGCGGCATTCTCGTCGGACAACTCGTACCAAGTTGTGTCCTCGCCAATTCTCCAAAGATCTCTACACCGCAGCGCCATTCGATGCCACGCGAGTACAGTCGCGCGTTCCTCAGCCGTCAACTTTTCATGGTCGACGTAATAGGGGTGTCGCAACACGCCATCGACGTCTCCCCACTGCAGCACCGACGACCCAAGCATCGTCACAACAGCCTCGCTGATTACGCACGTTCGTAACGCGTCACTTCGGTCACCTGACCAGACCGGCGGATACAAGGCCAGCGTGCTGCCAGTTCCAGAGGCACTTCCAGAACTACGTGCCAAGAGTCCTTCGAGATGGTGCCAACCGCCGTTTGGGGGCCACACCTCAACGTACCTAAATGTCGGTGGTGAGGGCGTCGCGAAGCCTCGGGGCACGCCGTTCACTTGGTTGAAACTTATGACCTCATCAGGCCGCGCCGCGCGGACCGCTTGGACGAAGTCGCCGTATGCTCGCTCTACCGAAACCGGCACACCTGCGCTATTCAAAGCGTTCCGTGGATAGCCGTACGTGTCAAGGTGCAAGCCATCAAAACCAAGTTCATCAATAGCGCGGCCGTAGCACTCGACCCAATGTGCTTGCCACTCACGGTTCGCTGGATCCATGATCTCAAGCAAGGTGCCAAGGGATTGCGGCGCCCCGTCATTGCGGTAGAGCAGCCACTGCGCATGCGAGTTCGCAAATACAGCGTCTGCGGCGCAAACTGGCGCGTACGCTTGCGCGACCGCACCGATTTGTTTGATGCCTTCGATGAGTCGTGCCAACTCATTTCGGTCTATCTCGCGACCCAATGGATCGTGGTAGCGAGTCTCGGACGCCAGTGGCGAACTGTACGTCTCCATCCAGTCGTAGACCTGCACTGCGGTGCAGCGAAGGTCGCGCAGCCAAGACAGGACGAGCGGACGTGAGGGCGCGTCGAAGGAAGTAACGAATCCCATGATCGGATCGTCGCCTCGTCGTTCACGCACACCGACGAACTCTTCACCCAGCAACCTGCCGTCCTTTGAGTGCGCCTCGAACGAGTGGGTGCCCACGGGAAGACCCTCGACAGTCGCGACGCCGTCGCCAAGAGAGACCTCAAAGACGTCGCCCCACGACGTCCTCACAAATGCCACGTGAGTGTCGACGGGCAGGTCCTGGACGGAGATGGTCTCCCCCACCAAATACGTCGTGCGTAGGTCGCCAAAGTGTTTATTCAACGAATCCCTCCAATGGAGACGCCACGCCTGAATGACCGCTGCGAAATTAGATACACGATGAAACTGGGAATTGTCGCAATCACTGAAGCGGCCATAAGAGGTCCCCACGCAGTGGAGTACTCACTCACGAAGTACGTGAGGGCGATGGGCAGCGTTCGGTGGTCTGCCGAGTTGATTAACGTCAACGCGATAAGGAACTCCTCCCAGGCGAAGTTAAACGCGAACATCGCAACTACGGCCAATGCTGGTGCAGAAAGAGGCGCAATGAGTCTGGTAAGGACTCGCAAGGTTCGAGCACCGTCCAGCCGAAACGACTCCTCGAGCTCCTTAGGAATCGACTCGAAGAAACCTCGCAGTAAGAAGATTGAAAATGGAACATTCTCAGCGGAGTAGATCAGAATCAGTCCCGGCAGAGAGTCGGTGAGATGCAGTCGCAACATCAACAGGTATTGCGGAATGATTAACAAGGTGCTCGGCACTGCCAAAGCCGCGAGAAAGATGTAGAAGATGATTTCTTTGAATGGAAAGCGGTAACGAGCGAAGGCGAATGCCGCAAGTGACGACACGCTCACTGTGACACACACTGTACCGATGGCGACCATTGCGCTATTGACGAAGTACCGATCGAAACTATTCTGCGTCCAGGCTTGAACATAGTTAGTGACTGTCGGGTGAGCGGGAATGAGCACGGGGTGCGATGAGAAGATCTCGCTGGTGGGTTGAAACGACAGCGAGATCATGTAGAGCAGCGGGAAGACCGAAATAGCGCCGAGGATGATCGCGACCACGAAGCGAGATTTATTCCACGTCCTCACGCCAAAGAGACCGGGGGCCGCCGGTGGGCGGATTCGTCGTGCCGATCGTGGGTGTGACGTCGTTGCGGACTCGCTATTTGATCCCAGGACGTTCACGAAACGTCCTCGCGACGCATGAGACGAATCTGCACCACGCACAGAGCGAGCACGACAACGGCAGTTAGTGAAGCGATTGCGGCTGCATAACTGAAATTGAAAAGTGAGAAAGCGGTGCCGTACGCGTACGTAAGTAACGAAGCGGTCGATCCATACGGTGCACCGTTTGTTAGGACGTACACCTGCGTGAATACTTGGCTCGCGCCAATGACGAGCAAAACGAGCACGAACATGATGGTCGGTCGAATACTCGGCAAGACGACGTGGCGCCAGACACGTCGTTCCTTTGCTCCGTCGACACGACTCGATTCCACAAGGGTCCGGTCAACGCCGTCGAGGGCGGCGAGGAACAAGATGAAGGACCAGCCAACACCCTTCCAAATACTGACCAGCCAGATTACGGCGTTGCCAGTCCAAGTTTGAGCCAGCCAATCGATCTGAACTGTGTGTCCTGCGAACAGCGAGAGGACGTCGTTCGCAATTCCCCCTTGATCAGCGAAAATGTAAGCGAAGATATAACTAACTACGACCCACGACGTAATGACTGGAATGAAGATCAGAGCCCTTAAGAAACCGCGACCGGGCAATCGGTCAGTCACTAGAGCGGCGGCGAAAAGGCCGAGAGCCATCTGTATGGGAACCGTGATGACGCAAAAGAGAAGAGTGTTAAATGCGGCGGTGCGAATTTCGGGGTCGTGGAAGATTGCGCTGTAGTTGGACCAACCGACGAATGGATTGTGTGCCCCGGGAAAGATGTGCCAGTTGTAGAAGCTGATATCAAACTGACGATAAATCGGATAGACGATAAAGACCAGGTAAAGAGCACCGGCCGGTATGAGAAGTGCGTATGGCGTAGCAATTCGGGTCAAGCGGTATCTTCGCCGCGAACCAACGCCCGGCGGAATCTCCGCCGGGCGTTGTTCGAGGTTCGGTGTAACTGTCAACTGCCCGCGAGAGCTGTATTCGACTCCTGCGCCGCAGTTGCGAGACCCACGGAGACCGTCTCAGTACCAGCGAGTATCTTTTGAATCTGCGTTGACCAGTCGCCGTCAAGCGCGCTGTATCCCGGGCTATTCGCACGGATCCGAGCTGTCAGGAGTTGATGCGTGAATACCTTGAAGTATGGCGTGGCGGCATCTTCCTTTGCGGCATCATTTTTCTCGGTGGACATGTCACCTTGCTTTGCCATCGCCAACTGAGCGAACGGCGAGTCGAGGAACTCTGCGAACTTCTCCGCGTCCGCAATGTGATGACCTTCCTTCGCAACGAGGTTGTCCTCACCACCAACTGTGGAGATTGAACCGCCCGCACCGGTCGGGAACGGCGCGATGCCATAGGAAGGCACCGGATTCAGCGCGGCATACGTCGGAACGGCCCACGGACCGTCGATGTACATCGCGTACTCACCCTTCGGGAAGCCGGTTTCACCGGATACAGCGCTCGCGCCACCTTTGAAGTCGCTTCCGATGTCGCCAGCCTGCAACAGGTTGACAAGCGTCTGAACTGCGGTCGTGGTCGCGGTGCTGTCCATGTACCCAGTCGCCTGGGTGTACTTGGAATTCGTGAATGAACCCCCCATGCTCCAAATGTAGGGCGCCATGTTCCAAATGTCCGTTCCGTCAACACCAAGTCCGTATTGACCCTTTGATGGCACGGTCAGAGTTGCGGCATCCGCGAGCAGTTCATTGATCGTCGTCGGTGGTCCCGAGATACCGGCGGCAGCGAAGTCGGCTTTGTTCCAATACAACGCCTGGGTGTTCGTGTCGCATGGAAATGCCCAATAGTTTCCACTCACTTCCGTAGTTGCGAGCGGCCCAGGCAACGTGTTCGCTTTGATTGCCGCGAAGGCCTTCAATTTGCCCACGTTGACGGCCAAACCCTGTTGAGCGAGTTGTGCAACCCACGCAATGTCGGAGCGCAAAAGGTCCGGCGGATCGCCGGCGGCGGACGTCGCAATGAACTTCGGTAGCAAATCTGCGTAAAGGACGTAGGTCGACACTACCTTGATTCCCGGATTCAACTTCTCAAATTCCTTTATGACGACGTTCTGCATCGTCTTTCCTTCTTGGTCCTTCGGGTCGTACGTGTTCCAATACTGGAGAGTTACGACTTTCGGCTTTGACGCGGCTGCCGCGGAAGACAGACCGAGACCCGAACCCGAAATGGCGACAATCGCGCCACTGGACACGAGGGCGATTGCGGCCACGGAGAGTTTCAATCCGCCTCCGGCCCTCCCTCTAATAAATCGTTCAATTCTCATTCGATGCTCCTCTGTATTTGGATTGTTCTTTGGACCAATTGGCCCTGGTATTGCGCTGTTTGAAATAAATCTCTTGGACCTCATGGCCGCGGTCCTACTGTTCTCCCCCCTCACCTTTCTGGTCTCCAGAATTCGTTGGTGGCCCTCCCCAACGCGTAATCGAATTTGCGAATGGTGCTCGTCGTGTGCTCATCGACGGCCCTCACCGACGCGGGATTTGGCGCTCGAGTTCTCCGCCTCGTCGATGGCAATCATGAGGATGACGTACATGGCGTAGGACCACGTCAGGTCCTTTGCCGGACGACCCCACCGCTGGACCCATTCGTCGTAGTGCGGCGCGTCTCGCCGTTCTCCACCGAACTGTTCGCCCAACAAACCCTTCTCGAAATGTGCGCTGATCCACTTCAGACACGCCTTGGCCTTTTCGAGGTCACCCGTCGCGACGGCGTACCAACCCAACGATGCGGTGAGGACCGGCCACGCCCCGCTGCCGAAGTACACGTCGGTCGAATAACGACGGATGCCGCCGTCGAGCGTCAGGCGCTCCTCGATCGTGGCGACCGTTTCGGCGAAGACACGATCACCGATCTCCACGACGTGGAACGGCTCCAGCAACCAGAGTTCGCTGGCGTCGACGTCACTGTTCTCGCTGGACTTCGCGTAGACGCCGTTGATGATGGCCCCCTGGAGTCGTGTCTGCACCGCGTGCGCCGAATCCAGTAGGTCCTTGTCGTCCAACAGCCGTGCCGCGGTCATCAAACCGCCGTAGACGCACGCGAGCGTCGACGTGTGCACCGCGGTGCCGTTCTCCTCCCACACGTCGTAACACGGCGAGGTGGCGAAGGTCGCGAGATACCGCGCGGCCCGCGCGACAGAGCTTCGCAGTTCCTTCGGCAGCGTGCTCTGCTTCGATTCGACGAGATGCTGGCCGAGGGACCACAGCCACGTGCCGTAGCCGTCGATCTGGAAATTCGGCCAGTCGTCGATGACCGATGTCCCATCAAGTGAGAAGCGTGCCGGCGGCATGATCGTGGGGTCGAGGTCCTCGCCGCGCAGCATCTTCTCGATGACGTCGTCGATGATGCCGCTGATGCCGCCGATGGCGTCGTTCACCCACGCGTGATAGCGGGCGGACGCTTGATGCTCGCCCGCGCGGTCGAGGGCGAACGCGCTGAACGAGCCGTCTCGAAGCCAGCAGAAGTGGTACTGGGCGAAGTCCGGCGAGGCGACGATGGCGCCACTGGACGATTGGTTGCGCAGGATCGCGTCGATGCTCTCCTGGAACGACGAGTCGAATCGTGCCCGACTGAGCCGTTTCGCGGCACTCGTCGAGGCCATCGGATCCGCGCCATGCAAACTCATGCGGTGATCCGGTGCCAGATCGCGTGACTGCGGTCCTCGGTGTTCGGCAGGCTGAACGATTCGCGAAGCACCTGCGTCGCGGCGCCGACCGCCCACGCCTCATCGCCCCACTGCTGCACCTTGACCTCCACACCCCGACCAAGGTCGCCGAACGTCTGATCACGCACGGCGGCGACGATGGGGTCGATGAACGCCGATCCCAGTTCCGTTCCTTCGCCGCAGATGATGAGCAACTCTGGATTCAAGATGGTCATCATGTTCGCGACGGCCTGTCCGAGACGACGCCCGGCGGCCTCGACGACCGATCGCGCGACCTCATCGCCCTCACGGATCAGCGCGATGAGTTCGGTCCGGGTGACGTCGTGTCCGAGACGTTCGCCCACGCTGCGTCGCAGGGCGCCCTCGCCGACGATCGCCTCGAGGCAGCCGAAGCGTCCGCACTCACACTTGGCGCCACCGGGTTCGACGATGACGTGACCGAACTCACCGGCGGCCCCATTGGCACCCCGGTAGATGGATCGGTCGATGACGATGCCGAGTCCAACGCCTCGACCGACGCTCAACGTGACGAAGTCGCGTGCGTCGGGGGCGTCGCCCGCCCATTTCTCCGCGACCGCCAAGGTATTGACGTCGTTGTCGACCCAGACGGGAAGACCGAGACGCTTGCGCAGCGGCCCCGCGAGGTCGACGTCGCGCCACCACAGGAGATGGGAGAAGTTGCAGATGCCGCGGTCGGTGTCGATGATGCCCGGGAGTCCGACGCCGACGCCCAACACCTTGGACTGGGGAACCGTGGCGTCGCGCAACACGCGTAACACGGCCTGTTCGATCGCGAGTATGGCGGCGTTCGGATTACCCACGAGGGAGGCCTCCGTCTCGCGACTCGCCACGACTTGGGCGTCGAGGTCACAGATCACCGTCGTAAGCCCCTCGGCGCGCAACTTGATACCGACCACGTACCCGGCCTTCGGATCGATGCTCAAGAGAACGGGGGGGCGACCGCCACTGGAGGGCGCCAACGACACCTCGTTGAAGATGCCGCGCTTGATGAGCTTGTCGACGATGTTCGACACCGTCGGCGCACTGAGGCGCGACTGTCGAGCGAGGTCGGCGCGCGACACGGTGCCGGCGCGACGGACGAGTTCGATGAGGAGGCTCACGTTGAGATCGCGCAGCAGTGATCGGGAGCCACGCCGCGTCGCAAAGCCCGCGGCGGGCTCCCTCTGATCAGTCGCGATCGGAGCCTCAGGAGAGGAACGCTCGGGTTGGGGTTCGGCGTCGAGCTGTTCGCGAGTCATGCTCCTCCATCAATCGGTTGCTGCGAGCTGCTGCACTTACTTACTTCATTGAAGATACTAAGTACGGCTATGCCGCGCGTCAAGGGCGATTCCCAAGAAATCTTTCATTTTCCGGAAGTCCTTCTTCCCTCATCACGGGGTGAATTCGGTCCGAAGGGCGTAGGAGGAGGATTCTCGGGAACGTTCGTTCGGCGCCGGTGTGCGCCAGCGAGACGTCGGGCGCGCCGACTTAGGGTGTTGCTCATGACCGAAGAACGCCTCGAGGTTCAACGAACAATCCACGCCGCACCCTCGGCGATATTTCGACTCCTGAGCGATCCGGATGGACACGTCGCCATCGACAGCTCGGGCATGTTGATGAGCGCGGACGGCGACGTGGTCGCGGCCGTCGGTGACAGCTTCGTCGTCCACATGGACCGCGAGGCGCTGAACGACTACCCGTTGGGCCTCTACGACGTGACCGTGATGATCACCGCGTTCGACCGGGATCGAGAGATCGCGTGGACCGTCGAGGGACTGATTCGCCCGTCAATCGGTCACGTGTACGGCTACCGGCTCGAACCGGTCGAGGACGCGACCTTGGTGACCTCGTACTACGACTGGTCGGACATCAGCCCCGAGTGGCGTGAGGCCGCCATCTTCCCCGTGATCTCAGAAGCCACGCTCCGTGCGACGCTCGGCATCCTGGATCGAACCGTGACGAGAGGCAGTTACCCTTCGACGCGGTGACGCGGCCCCGTTAGGCGTCGCCGCCACTCGTCGAGTACACCAGGCCGTTATTGCGTACGGTCTCGGCGTACCAGGAGAAGCTCGTCTTGGGCAGTCGGGTGCCGGTGGGAAAGTCGACCCACACGATCCCGAAGCGCCGCGAGTAGCCGTAGGCCCACTCGAAGTTGTCGAGCAGACTCCAGACGAAGTAGCCCTGCACGTTCACGTCGGCCGCGATGGCGTCGTGGACGGCCGAGATGTGCTCTTCCAGGTACGAGACGCGGTCGTGGTCGAGGACGTGGCCGTTGGGATCGACGTAGTCGTCGAAGGCCGCGCCATTCTCCGTGATGTAGATCGGGAGTTCGGTGTAGTCGCCCTTCACCCGCACGAGCAGTTCGGTGAGTCCCGACGCGTCCACTTCCCAGCCCATCGACGTCGTGTCGGTACCCGGCGTCTCGAGCGAGAGCACCCGCAGGTCGGGGAACTGCTCGCCCAGGGGCACGCCGTAGCCGGCGGCGCGGGCCTCCTTGACGCGCGTCGAGTCCATGATCGTGCCCGGGAAGTAGTAGTTGACCCCGAGGAAGTCGATCGGCTGGGCGACGATCTCCATGTCGCCGTCGCGCACGACCGAGAAGCCCGGCGCGTTGTCCTTGTAGTGCTCGACCATGTCCTCGGGGTACTGGCCCTTGAAGATCGGGTCGAGGAAGATGCGATTCAGGTTGCCGTCGGCGCGGCGCGCGGCCGCGAGGTCCAGCTCGTGCGTCGTGCCCGGGCGCGAGACGCCCAGGTTCAGTGTGATGCCGACCTTGGCGCCAGGGATCGCCGTTCGCAGGATCGGTACCGCGGTGCCGTGGGCGAGCAGCAGGTGGTGCGTCGCGGCGACGGCCTTGCCGATGTCCTTGACGCCGGGCGCGTGGCGACCGGCGCCGTAGCCGAGCCACGCCGAGCACCAGGGCTCGTTCAGCGTGATCCACCGTTCGACGGAGTCGCCCAGGGCGCGCGCCACGAGGTCCACGTACTCGCCGAATCGTTCGGACGTGTCGCGCGCGCACCAGCCGCCTTCGTCCTCGAGGGGCTGGGGAAGGTCCCAGTGATAGAGGGTCAACGTGGGCTCGATGTCACGAGCCAACAGACCGTCGACCAGCCGACGGTAGAAGTCGAGGCCGGGCTGGTTGGCCGGACCCTTGCCGTCGGGCTGCACGCGGGGCCAGGCGACCGAGAAGCGGTAGGAGCCGACGCCGAGCTCCTTCATGAGGTCGAGGTCTTCGTCCATCCGGTGATAGTGGTCACAGGCGATGTCGCCGGTGTCACCGTTCCACACCTCGCCGGGGCGGTGGCTGAACGTGTCCCAGATGGACGGACCTCGTCCGTCGACGTCGACGGCGCCTTCGATCTGGTACGAGGCGGTGGCGGTTCCCCAAAGGAAACCGGGGGGGAACGAGCGTGGAGGACTCTCGTTGAGGGGGCTTGGCGTACTCATGTGGATGTGTCTCCTGATAGTAATTGGGCGAGTTTCGGCGAAAGGTGACCCGCGTGACCGCGCCGATAGCAAATCCGGCGCGGTCACGCGTAATCTGTGGTTCCCTCCGCGCGCGGGCTAGCAGGGTTGGAGAACTCCTAGCCCACGCGCGGAGGTGATCAATTACGACGCCTTGAGTTGCATCAAGATGTACGGCAGCTCAGGGTCGCTCGGCGACGGGTCCGCGTACGGATTGGCCGCGGTCACGAAACCGGTGAAGTCCGCCGTGCTGTACTCGTCCCAGTCCGCGCCGTAGAGCAGCGGGATGACGGGCAACGTGGTCGCCTCGATCTTCTCGAGTGGCAACGTGGCCGCCTTCACCGCAGACGTCGTCGCGGGGTTCGTCGCACTCAGCTTCGACAACAACGACTGAACCGCAGCGTTGTGGTAGCGGCCGAAGTCGGCGTCAGCCGACTTGCCGATCGGAGCTGAGTTCTTGAAGTCGAGCCAGTTGTCGAACTGCGTGTACGGGTCGGTGCCACCATTGCCCCAGTGGACGATGGCGTCAAAGTTGCCGTTGGCAGAGTCGGTGTACCACTGCGAGGCCTCGACACCGTCAACCGTCGCGTCAATGCCTTCGGCCTTCAGTTCTGACGACATGAGCTGGATGTCCGCGTAGTAGTCGGAGTAGGCGATCGGGTCCTCCATGGAGAACTTGATGACCTTGCCCTTCAGCGCGTAGTAACCCTGGCTGTTCTTCTTGAACCCGGCCTTGGTCAGAATCGACTTCACGGTCTTGGGCTGGCTCGTCGACTTGATGTCGTTCTTGTACAGCGGCGACAGGTACGAAGCCTGGCTCGGCAAGATGAGTGCACTCAGCGACGTTGCCGGCGCCTCGTAACCACTCTCGCCCTTGACACTCAACGCGGTGCGGTTCACACCGGCACTGACGGCCTGGCGAACTGCGACGTTGGTGAATGGCCACTTGGTGACGTTCAACTCCAAGGTCACGGTGGATCCCGGGGCGAAGTAGATGTGGTTGGTCGCCTTGTCCTTGTTCACGAAGATCGAGTTGACGTTCTCGATGTCGTTACCGGCCCACTGCAGCTGACCACTCGCCAATGCGGTGGCGGCGTCAGTGTTGGACGCGTACGACGGGACATCGATCTCACTCGCGGCGGGCGTACCACCCCAGTAGCTGGGGTTGGCCTTGTAGCTCACCAGCGTCGAGCTGTAGCTGTCCAATTCGTACGGACCGGTGCCGATCGGCGCCGTCACCGTCGCCGTTGCGGGCGTGGTGTACAACGTGCCGAAGTTGGCGGGCAGCATCAACTGCGTTCCGGCGATAGCGACGATGTTCGAGTACTCCGCCTGCGCGTAGTTCAAGACCACCGTGTCGCCTGAAACGGTCGCGGGGCTCGCCAACGCTGGGAGTCCGAACACGTTCGCGGCCGGATTGGTGTTCACGAGGTTGAACGTCGCGGCTACGTCGGCGGGGCCGAATGCCGTTCCGTCACTCCACTTCACACCAGTACGGATCGTGAACGTCAGGGTCTTTCCACCGTTGGACCACGCGTACTTCGTCGCGAGCCACGGGTACTGAACGCCCGCTTTGAGCGAGTCGAACTCGAACAGTGGTTCGTAGATCAACGAGCTCACGCTCATTTCCTTTGAGAACGAGGTCGAGTCCAATGGGTTGAAGTTATTGGTGAACGTAACACCGGTGTTGTTCTCCAACGTCAAAGTTGAACTCGCCCCGGACGCGGGGGTCAGGCCCGCGCTCATGACAATGCCTAGTGTCAAACACGACATCGCCGTGAAGACAACGACAGCTCTTTTAAACATATTTTTCCTTTATATTGATAGTGTCCAGCCGGCTTTCGCCGACGTTTTGTGTGAACCGTGTGGGTCCCTACTTAACAAGCGCGAGGCCGGTTGGACCTTCGCGGTACTACCGACCGTGCGAACGTGGTACTGCGCGTTCTCGCGGTTCTCTATTCGATGTGGGTCATGTCGTCGCTGTCTCCCCCTTCCTCCGGCGCGTCGACAGCGCCACTTCGACTGCGACCTCGTGGTCGGCGTACAGCCAACACTTCGAGGTGTGATTTTCGCCGACCTTGAACGACGGCGGCTCTTCAACGCGGCAGCGGTCCATCACGTGCGGACAACGCGGATTGAATCGACAGCCCTGCTCAGCGATCTTCACCTGGCCGTGCTCGCCAGTGGGCGGGACGTCGCGCGTCGGGTCGGACGGGTCAGGCACCGAGGCGATCAGGAGTTGCGTGTACGGGTGCGTCGGTTCGTCGACGAGGCTCGTGCCGCGCGACTGTTCGACGATCTGGCCCGCGTACATCACGATGATCGAATCGGCGATGTAGCGCGCCGAGGCGATGTCGTGGGTGATGTAGAGGATCGCGAGGTGGTCGTCGTCGCAGAGTCCGCGCAGGAGGTTGAGTACCCCGAGTCGCACCGAGACGTCGAGCATGGATATCGGCTCATCGGCCAGCAGCACTTTGGGCTCGATGCACAGGGCCCGTGCGATCGAGACGCGCTGCAACTGCCCGCCCGAGAGTTCGTGGGGGTAGCTCTCGAGGAACCGGCTCGGCGGCTCCAGCGCGACGCGTCGCAACGCGGCCTCGGCGAGCGCCGGCGCGTCGGTCCGGGACGCACCATGGATCCGCAGCGGCCGAATCAGGTTGTGGCTCATCTTGTGCACGGGGTTCATCGACGCGAAGGGGTCCTGCAACACGAGTTGCACCTGCGCGGCGTAACTGAGCGACCGCTTCGACTTGATCGGGATCGGCACGCCCTGCAAGATCAGGTCGCCGGACGTCGGAGTGATGATGCGCGCGAGCATTCGCGCGAGCACCGACTTGCCCGAACCGCTCTCGCCGACGACGGCGACGACCTCACCGGCGACCAGATCGAGATTCACGTCTTCGACCGCGCGCACGGTGTGCTTGGCGTTGAGCAGGCGTCCCGGTGTACGCACCGAGAAGTAGCGCGTGAGGTGGCGCGCCTCCAACTGGACCGCGGCGGGGGTCACGTCGCTCACGTCGAGACCTCCGAGTCCGGTGCCGCGGAGAGGACGCGACGCAACTCGGGCGGCACCACGACGTCGGGTTCACCGGTGTGCAACCAGCACGCGACCGAACGATCGGTCCCCTTGATCTCGACGAGGGGCGGCGCTTCGTTCGCGCACCGAGGCATGGCGTACGGGCATCGGGGGTGGAAACTGCAGCCCGAGGGCAGGTGCGCGAGGTCCGGGGGGAGCCGGGGATACCCGAGAGTTCGGTTCGCACACCGTGCATCGGGGGGAATGAGTTCAAGAGACCCAGGGAGTAGGGATGACGCGGCGCCTCGTAGAGTTCACGCGACGTGGCTCGCTCGACCAAGGCCCCGGCGTACATCACGACGATCTCGTCGGCGAACTCCGTGAGCAGTGAGAGGTCGTGCGTGATGAAGATCATGGCGAAACCGAACTTCGCTCGGAGTTCGAAGAGTTCGCTGATGATCTCGCGCTGCGTGACCACGTCGAGCGCCGTCGTGGGTTCGTCCATGATGACCAACTGAGGATCGAGCGTCAGCGCCAGCGCGATCATGATGCGCTGGCGTTGCCCGCCGGACAGTTCGTGGGGGAAGCGGTCGAGCCGGTTCTCGTCCAGTCCGACCATCGCCAACAACTCCGCGGAGCGCGCACGTCGCGCCTGGCGCGACATGTCGCGTCGATGGGTCTTCAGCACCTGCTCGAATTGCTCCCCCACGCGAATGACGGGATTGAGCGCGCTGAGGGCACTTTGGAGGACGACCGAGATGCTGGACCACCGGACACTGCGTAGTTCGCGTTCGCTCGCGTTCACGAGGTCGATGACGTGCTCCCCGTCGGCGTCGGCGCCGAGATTGAAGCGCGCCTCGCCGCCCTTGATCACGCCCGGCGCGCGAAGGAGTCGGGTGACCGCGTACACCAGCGTCGACTTGCCACTCCCGCTCTCGCCCGCGATCCCGAGGACCTTCGAGCGATCGATGTGGATGTCCACGTCGTCCACGGCGCGCACGGCGTTCTCGCCCCACCCGTAGTCGACGCTGAAGTTGCGTACGTCCAGGATGCGCTCACCCATCGGTTCGTCGCTGTGCGTCGTCTCGGCGACCGGCGCGTAGGACGTGGTCGGCAGCGCCAATGGCGGGACCTCGCTCGTCGCGGCCTCGTGCATGCCGACCTTCTCCGTGGTCATGGCGTCACCGGATTCTGGGTCGATACGGTGACGCGCGGCGCGGTCGCGACCGAGCGAACGACCGGCGTCAGACCGAGCCGCTGACGG
Organism: uncultured Acidimicrobiaceae bacterium; assembly: GCA_963700135.1. Classification (GTDB taxonomy): domain Bacteria; phylum Actinomycetota; class Acidimicrobiia; order Acidimicrobiales; family RAAP-2; genus RAAP-2. The sequence continues at coordinate 39,415 of CAVOWM010000011.1, forward strand.
CGGGGCATGCCCAAACGGCGACGCTGACGACTGGTGAGGCCACCGGCGCGCAGTCGTGGGTTGATGAACTCATCGATGCCGAAGTTCAGCAGCGCCAAGCTCGTGCCGACGAGCGCGATGCAGATCCCCGGGGGCACGAACCAATACCACTCGCCCGAGAGCGGGGCGTTGTTCGACTGCGCCCAGAACAGCATCGTGCCCCAGTTCCAGACCGACGTGCTGGTGAGGCCGATGTAGGCCAGCGTGACGTAGGCACCGATGGAGTACAGGATCGTGAACAGGAGCGACGACGCCAGGATCGGCAGGAGGTTCGGCGCGATCTCGGAGAACATGATGCGAATCCTCTTCTCGCCGATGATGCGCGAGGACTCTACGAAGTCGCGGTTGCGCAGCGACAGCGTCTGCGCGCGGAGCACGCGCGCGCCCCACGCCCAGCCGGTCAATGAAATGATCAGACCGATGATGAGTGAGTTCGAGCGACTGTTGACGGGCAAGTAGCTGTCGATCACGATGAGCAGCGGGAGACCCGGCAGCGCGAGAAAGACGTTGGACACCAGCGTCAGGCCATCGTCTTTGAAACCACCGAGATAGCCCGCCGAGACTCCGACGATGATCGACAGCATCGTCGCCACCAGTCCGGCCACCAGCGCGACGATCATCGTGGCCCGCGCCCCCACCAGGGTCTGGGAGAAGATGTCCTGGCCGAGACTGGTCGTGCCGAACCAGTGGTGGGCCGACGGCGTCAGGAGTGGCGCGAAGGAGGAGTTGTCCGGGCTGTAGGGCGCGAGGTACGGCCCGATGATCATCAAGAGGAGGAAGAAGCCGAGGATCACCAACCCCACGATGACCTTGGGTGAGCGTGGCAGACGACGCCGCTTCATGGCGCGATCTCCGTTCTCGTTCGCGGATCGAGCGCGAGATAGACCAGGTCAGCGAGGAGGTTCGCCACCAACACCGCGAGCGTGATGCAGAGGAATATGCCCTGGATCAACGGATAGTCCTCGCTCTGGACCGCGTTCAAGAGCAGGTCGCCGACGCCGGGATAGTTGAAGACCAGTTCCACGAGCAACGCGCCCGACACGACCAGTCCGATGGCGAGCGAAAGATTCGCGATGCTCGGCAAGACCGCGTTACGCGCGGCCGCCCAGATCACCTTGCGCTTCGGCAGACCCATCGCGATCGACATGAGGACGAAGTCCTCCGCGACCATCGTGATCATCATGTTGCGCATACCGAGCATCCACCCCGCGACCGAACTCAGGACGATCGAGATGACGGGCAGTTCGGCGTAGCGCAGCACGCTCGCGATGTAGGGCCACGTGAAGCCCGGATGCAGCTGACCGTAGTTGTACGCGTCATTGACCGGGAACCACTTGAGGTTGCTCGCGAAGACGAGCAGCATCACCGTGGCGAGGAAGAAGTAGGGGATCGCCTGGAAGAACGTCGCGCCCGGGATGAGTGAATCCAGCCGCGATCCGCGGGTCCAACCCAGCAGCGCGCCACAGACCGTGCCGATGAAGAAACTCAGGATGGTCGAGATGCCGATCAATCCGATCGTCCACGGCACCGCACCGCGCAGCACGGAGCTCACGGACTGTCCCAACGTCAATGACACGCCGAGGTTGCCGTGGGCGAGTTGGTCGAGGTACGTGAAGTACTGCGAGAGCAACGGCTTGTTGAGCCCCCCACCGAATGAGAGCTTGATCGCGTTGATCTCCTGCGGCGTGACGTTGCCGGTCAATTTGCCGATCATGGTCTGGATCGGGTTGCCGGGCATGAAGTGCGGCAGCAAGAAGTTGACCGTGATCGCGACCCAGAACGTCAGTGCGTAGAGCGCGAGTCGGCGGCCGATGAGACGCATGCTCAGCTCACCGCCACTGGGGTTGTCGCGACCATCTTGTAGATCTCGGTCGGCGACTCGGTGACCGGCGCGCAACCGCAACTCTCACGTACGACCAATTCGGTGGGCAGCACGACCGTGCGCTGGGCCAGTTCCGACTTGTCCAGCGTGGCGACCAGCGCGTCGACCGCGACCTCGCCCAGGAGGCTCCCCGATTGGCGGATCGTCGTCAGGGGTGGCTTGAAGTACCTGGTCAGGGTGATGTCGTCGAAGCCGGTCACCAGGATGTCTTCGGGCACCCGGCGTCCCGCGGCGTGCAGCGCGTAGATGACGCCGACGGCGGTCTGGTCGTTCGCGCACGCGAACACCTCGGGGAGCGGTTCGTCCAACGCCAGTCGCGCCCGCATGGCCGCTTCGCCGCCGGCCGACGTCCAATCGGACTTGAGGATGTCGATGTCCGCGAGCGTCGCGCCGCCTTCGGCGATGGTCGCCTTGAACGACTGCTCGCGTGCGACGCTGTCGGGGCTCCCTTCGTGACCCGAGACGAACCCGACGCGCTGCACGTGGTGCACGTCGATGAAGTGCTCGGCCAGGCTGCGCATGGCCTGTTCGTTGTCGACGCGCACGGTGATGGCCGCCGATGAGTCGCCGGCGCCGGCGAGCAGCACCACGGGGATCCGCCGGGAGAGGTCCGCGACGTCGTCTTCGGTCATGACGCGGTCCAGCACGATCAGCCCGTCGACGGTCCCCGTGAGGTTCAACAGCGGCGTCATGCCGGCCGGGTGGTTCTCACCCGCGCCGCACAAGAGCAGTGAGTACCCGTGCGCCGCGGCGCGGGCCTCGGCGCCGCGGATGACGATGTCGGTGTAGAGCAGGCTCGCCTCTTCGACCGCGAGGACGTTGTTGTCGAGCGCGGTCTGCATGAACACGAGTCCGAGGATCCAGTGCTTGCCGCTCGAGAGTCCTCGGGCGACCGAGTTGGGAACGAACTCCAATTCGCGCATGGCGGCCAAGACCTTGTCGCGCGTCGCGGGTCGAACGGAGGAAATTGAGTTGAGGGCTCGGCTGACGGTGGCAATGGAAACGCCCGCCCTTTGGGCCACGTCGTAAATCGTTGGTTGCGAATCAACCACGTAATTCCTCTCGGTTCCCCCAACATCGACAACGCACTGTCGTCTCTGTAACCGCTTACAAAATACACAGAGGCACTTACCCTGTCAAGTCAGTAAAACCCTTATTCTGTACGGAAAATGGAACATAATCTTCAGAAAGTAAGCGTTTACAACGCTTTTGCGACGACCAGTTTTTTGACAATTATTCCTTTCCGACTTCCGGCCGCGAACTCCGGGAACCGCGCCACGGCGACTCACCCGTACCTCGCGTTTTCGTCGCTACGGGCCAACGTATTCGAGGTGTCACGAGAAAAAACGTCGCCCCCAGATGACTTAAGTCCTTTTGTCGGATCGCGCACGAATCGACGTCACCCGAAGTCGAATTCGGTGCCGTTCGATAGATTGTTGTCATCATTTCAGTGCATTCCCACGTCGCCTTGACGAACAAGGCACCAGCACTCGCGATCAGGTCTCTTGATTTCGAACGCTTCGTGACGTCAATCGGGATTCGACTGCCCATGGAAGGTTCGGCGTTGACGAGATGAGTACGACTGGCGAACTGCTCGACGGGAGGTACCGCCTCGGGACGCTGCTCGGTCGTGGCGGGATGTCGGACGTCTTTCGTGCCGTCGACGAGGTGAACAGCACCGACGTGGCGATCAAGATCGTTCGCTCACCGGATCGCGAATACGCGCAGCGACTCGCCCAAGAGGCCCAGGCCCTTCGACGCTTCTCGCATCCCGGGCTCGTGCAGCTCTTCGAGACCGGCGTCAACGGCGACATGGCCTACCTCGTCATGGAGTTCGTCGACGGTCCCAGCCTCGACCAGGTGCTCCGCCAGGGCCCGCTCACGACGGCCGAGACGGCCTCGGTCGGCTCGTCGCTCGCCGACGCGCTCGCCTACGCGCACGCCCAGGGCGTGGTGCACCGTGACGTCAAGCCGGCCAACATCCTCATCGGGGCCGACGGCTTGGCGCGCTTGACGGATTTCGGTATCGCGCGACTGGTGGACGCCTCCACGCTCACCGTGACCGGCACGATGCTGGGGACCGCCACGTACATGGCGCCGGAACAGTTGGAGAATCACGCGGTGGGCCCGAGCGCCGACGTCTGGTCGCTCGGGATCGTGCTGCTCGAATGCCTGACCGGTGAGCGCGTCTACGCCGGCACGCCGAGCGAGGTCCTCGCCCGGCGCCTGGCCGGACCCGTGTCCTTGCCCGACGGACTCCCGGTGCCGTGGCGACTGCTCCTGACCGGCATGCTCGCGCCCGCGCCGGACGATCGACTCACCGCGCTCGACGTGTCCACGATGCTCGCCACTCCGGCCTTTCGCGCGCCCTGGGTGCGGCCCACGCCCTTGAGCGACGTGACGACGATTGTCGGCGATCCTCGCGCCTCACGAGGGGGACAGGACGGCGAGACGTCGATCATCGGGCCACGCACGGCACCCGCGGCGACCCGAACCGCGCCGAAGGGTCCCAACGGGACCCGCAACACGTGGATCGTCGCCCTCCTCGTGCTCGTCGTGATACTCGGTGGCCTGGGGATCGCCTTCGCGCTCGGATCCAAGAGCCCCCCGGTCACGACGACCACGGTCGTGACCACGACGACCGTCGCGCCGACGACGACCACGACGTTGCCCTCGATATCGCACTCCCTCACCAAGATGGTGAACGACGTGGTCGCGGGACAGAGCGCACACGCGATCGGTCCGCAGGTCGCCCAGTCCATCACGAGCGGCGCGCAACAGGCCGTGACCGACCTGGCGTCCGGGGACGCCCAATCGGCCGCCAACGACCTCCAGGGCGTCGCCACGGCGATCGCGAACGGACTCGCCAACGGTTACATAACCCCGGCCTACGCGACGATCCTCCAGGACGACCTGAAGACCCTGGCCAACGCCCTGGGTCTCGGTGCGGCCGCCACGCCGTCGTCATCGACGACCACCACGACGACCACGACCACGCCCGGCATCGGCAACGGGAATGGCAATGGGAATGGGAATGGAACGGCCCCGGCAACGGAGTCCCCTGAGTCGTCCAATCCTCAGACACGTCCGGTCCAGTGGATGACGTCGCCTCGCCCTGAGTACTGTTCGTCAATGATCGTTTTCCTCCACGGCGTCCCCGAGACGTCCGCGCTCTGGGACAAGGTGCGCGCCGAGTTCGATGAGGAGACCGTCGCGCTCTCGCTCCCCGGTTTCGGGTGCGCGCGGCCCGAGGGATTCGGCGCCACCAAGGACGACTACGCCGACTGGCTGATCGGCGAACTCGAGAGGTTCGACGCTCCGGTCGACCTCGTCGGTCACGACTGGGGAGCGCTGCTCACCTACCGAATCGCGACGACCCGAGGGGATCTACTTCGTTCCTGGACCGCCGATATCGCCAACGGCGTCCATCCCGACGTCAAATGGCACCAGTACGCACGGATTTGGCAGACGCCCGACGAAGGCGAGGCCTACTTCAAGGCCGTCCACGAGACGCCCCTCGAGACGATGGCCGAGGCCTTCGAGAGTTTCCATCTCGACCACGAGGACGCGCTCACGCTGGCCTCGTGGTCCGACGACACGATGGCCACGTGCATCCTCGACCTCTATCGATCGGCCACGCCGAACGTGTTCGCGTCATGGGGCGCGCAGTTCGGACCGACGACGGCCCCGGGGCTGATCCTCTTCGCTGAACTCGACTCGTTCGGTGACGAAGCGATGTCCAAGGACGTAGCGAAGACCCTCGGAGCGCGAGAGGCGACACTGTCGGGCGTCGGGCACTGGTGGGCCCTCGAGGCGCCTCGCGAGGCGGCCGCGGTGATCAAGGGGTTCGTCGACTCGATCGACTGATCGACAGGCGAGGAACGCCGTCAGTGGTGGCGCACGAGGACGAAGGCCACTGACAACGCGATCATCGCGACCGAGAGTGACCGCAGCGCGCGCTCCGATGGTCCGAGCAGGAACTCACGATCGATGGGGCGAACCGTGCCATCGGCGAAACGGATCTCGCCTTCGACAGCGGTGACACGTCGCCGGATCATGCGCACGGGATTCGAGAGGTTGCGCTGAGCGGCCGAGAGCAGCGCCGCGGCGCACGCCAGCACGACGGCCGACCACGAGATCGTCGAGGTCTGGGCGTAGGCCGAGGTGAGCACCGGGAACGCGCCCCAGGAGAGCGCGAAGCCCAGGTCGGTGTGGACCAACCCGCCGAAGAGCTCGAGGTCGTAGGCGAGCACGAAGAAGGACCCCACGACCATGAAGCCCAGCAGTCCGAATCCGGTACGCGTGATGCCGATGGCGCCGAGCGCGACGGCGCCGCCCAGTCCGACGGCGGCGGCCCCGCTCAAGAGCCACGTAGGGAGTGCGGTACCGAGCGGACGTCCGCGCAGTTCATCGAGTGCGTGCGCCGCGATCCCGACCGCGAGGAAGAAGGCCAGCAACGTGGCGATGAGCGTCGTCCAATTCACGCGTGGCGCGATCATGGCCCCGAGCACGACGTAGGAGAGATGCCACGCCGTGTACGGCGGGTGAAGGACGGCCCGCACGTCGCGCCAGGCGCTGCGCCGACCGGTCGCGTAGAACGCCGGCCCCTCGACGCTCTTAGTCACCACTCCCCTTGGTCGCCCACATGACGAGTCCGCCCCCGAGCGACATCGGCCTCGCCTGCACGTTCTCCAGACCCGCGGCCTTCCAGTACTCGACGATCGCGGGGAGCGGGTGAAGGCTGTAGTGGCCCTCGATGTTGGGACCGAGGAAGCGACCGACGTCGTACCACTCTCGTCCGCCCGTCACCAGACCGCCCAGCGGGAGGACCCAGCGGGTGTAGCACCACCACAGAGGGCGCCAGACCCTTGACGGCGGCACGAAGAAGTCCATGCCCGCGAGGACCCCTCCCGGCTTGAGGACCCGCGCGAGTTCGGCCACCGTCGCCGCGGGATCCTTGACGTAGCGCAGCAGATACGTGAAGGTCACGTCATCGAAGGTGTCATCGGCGAAGGGTAGGTCTTCGGCGCGACCCTGCACCAGTCGTACGCCCGCTTCGCCGCGCCGCGTCAACTTCTCGCGGGCGTTCTCGAGCATGTTGGCGTTGAGATCGATCCCGGTTATCTCTGCGCCGGTCGCCGCGCGCAACGCCAGCGCCACACCGGCGGTGCCGGTCGCCACGTCGAGTACCAACTCACCGGGCTTCGCGGGCACCTTGTCGACGACCGCCGAACGCCACCGGCGATCTTGACCCATCGACAGCAGATAGCCGAGCCGGTCGTAACGCGTCGGCAGGCCGTTGAACAACTTGGTGGCGAATCGATTGGGATCGGGACCCGTGCCTAATGACATGATCAACTTTCGTGTTTCTCGAAGGCTATGCCCTCGTCGAACGGCCCGTATCGGCGCGGCGCCCGCGGTCGGTTATCGGTGAAATTACGGCTCCGCGTCCGCTCAGAGGACGTCGCGACCGCGGGCGATCCTGCGGCGCGTGTCGTAGAAGATGACGTTCCACGGGAGTTCGCGAACGGCCCTCGGCAGACGCCGATTGACGGCGGCCAGCGACGTCGTGACGCGCGCGAAACGGACCTGGTCCTTGGCCGTCCAGCGCAGTCCCAACTCCTCGCGAAAGGGTGACGGCAAGAAACCGACGGTGAGGAATCGATGACCCGGTCCCAACACCCGGGCGAGCGGCGCGGGAAGGAAATCCAACGACGCGAGGCCGCGCAGGTACGCGCGGGTGACGTCGTCCATGCGGACCTCGCCGAGCGCGCCCGACCAGTACGTCCTCGAAGCTCGCCCGGTCGCTCGGCCAACGCGACGCGCTGACCTGGAGCGTCGTGGCGAAAGGGGCGCAGCGCTCCAACAGCGCCGCGTACGCCTCGTCATCGACCGGCCCGTACAGGAAGGAGACGGTGTCGATGACGCCGCGGAACATGCACGCAGCCACCCAGAGTTGCAACTCGGGATCGAACGCGTCGTAGGCGACGGCGTCCTCGACGTCGGAGTGGACCAGTCGATGTTGCGCGTTGACCTCGCGTCGCATCACCGACCGCTCGTGATCGGTGCCGAAGAGCGCGACCATGATGAACGCGAGCGTCGTGCGCGTGCGCTTCATCGGATGTCGACGCAGTGAACCGCTCTCGACCGTGCTCTCGACGATGGCGTGGCCGATGGGTAGCCGCGACAACTGCATGATGACGTTGGCGCCGGCGGGGGCGAGTGCGAGACCGCTGATCAAACGGCGTCGGAGGTCCGATGCGATGGACGAGTCCGGAACGTCCGCGGGCCCACCTGTCTCACTCGTCAATGGTGCTCCATCGCTCGCAGTCGGCGCTTCAATCGTACCGGTGCCTCGAAGGCCGGATTCGTCCTCAATCGCCGTGTCGCGCGTCGAACGACCGGCGTCACACGGATTGGAACGGCGTCTCGTGCGGTACTCTCGGCGTAACGAGAGCGCAGCCTCGACCAGAGAGAAAGTCCCCAGCTCGACCGAGATGAAGGCACCGGAGTCCCTCTACACCGACCGCTACGAACTGAGCATGCTCGACGGCGCACTCGCCTCGGGCGTGATCGACGCGAAAGCGACCTTCGAGGTGTTCACGCGCTCACTGCCGAATGGCTATCGCTACGGCGTCGTCGGTGGGACCGGACGACTCCTCGCGTCGCTCTCGTCGTTCACCTTCGACGAGCCGACGCTCGACTGGCTCGTGCGCGAACGCGTCATCAGCGACCGACTGGCCAACTACCTCGCGACCTACCGGTTCGACGGTGACGTCTTCGGCTACTTAGAGGGTGAGGTCTTCACCTCGCTCTCGCCGGTCTTGCGGATCGAGGGTCGATTCTGCGACCTGGTCCTCGAGACGCTGGCGCTCTCGATCCTGAACTACGACTCCGGCGTCGCGACCAAAGCCACGCGCGTCGTCCACGCGGCCCGTGGTCGACGCCTGATCGAGATGGGGTCGCGGCGCACGCACGAAGGGGCCGCCGTGGCGGCGGCCCGAGCGGCCTACGTCGCGGGGTTCGACGCCACGAGCAACCTCGCCGCCGGCAGGCACTACGGCGTACCGACCGCGGGCACCGCGGCGCACGCGTTCGTCTTGGCGCACCGCAGTGAACGTGACGCCTTCGAAGCCCAGGTCCGGAGCCCAGGGACCGGGCACGACGCTGCTCGTCGACACCTTCGACACCGAAGCCGGCACCGAACTCGCCCTGGACGTCGCCGGGCCCGGTCTCGGCGCCATACGCATCGACTCCGGTGATTTAGCCGACTCGACGCGCCGCGCCAGGAAACTGCTCGATCAACGCGGCGCGACCACCACGAGGATCGTCGTGACCGGTGATCTGGACGAGTTCGCGATCGCCGCGTTGCTGGCGGGTGACGCACCCGTGGACACGTTCGGCGTCGGCACGAAACTCGTCTCCGGCTACGCGCCACCGGGATTCGTCTTCAAGTTGGTCGCGATCGAAGACGGCGCGGCCATGCGACCGGTCGCCAAACGGTCGATCGGCAAACTGTCGAGTGGCAGCGCCAAGGACGCCTACCGGCTCTACGAGGACGGCGTGGCGACGACCGAACTCATCGTGGCTCGCGACGCGGGAGCGGAGCCCGCTGGCGCGCACCGCGTACTCTCGCACCACCTGGTCGAGCGCGGGATCACGGTCATCGATCCCTCGCTCGAGCGCGCCCGCGCCACCGCGACGGCGGCGACGGCGGAACTCCCACGCGCGGCGTTCGTCCTCGACGCCGGTGCACCGGCGCTCGTGAGCGACGTCGTCGTCGCGTCGCCCCCGACCGAATGAGCTGCCATGCCCAGTGAGGCGAAATCGCGCGACGCTCGGGCCATCATCGTCGTCGACCCGCAGCCCGATTTCTTCGAGGGCGGGGCCCTTCCCGTCGACGGCGCGACGCGCACCGCCGAACGGATCGCGCGGTACCTGGTCGAGCACGGCGACGACTTCGCCGTGAAGGTGGTCACGCAGGACTGGCACGTCGACCCGGGCGAACACTGGTCCAGCGAGCCGAACTACGAGACGACCTGGCCGGTGCACTGCGCCGCGGATTCGAGCGGCGCCCAGATCCACGGCGCCCTCGCGGGCCAGACCTGGGACGTCGTCATCCGCAAGGGACTGCACGAGGGTGCCTACTCCGGCTTCGAGGGCCGTAGTGAGAGCGGTTTGACGTTGGCCGACGAACTCGAAGCGTCGGGCATCGACGACGTGACGGTCGTCGGCTTCGCGACCGATCACTGCGTGAAAGCGACCGCCCTCGACGCGCGCGCACTGGGGATGAAGGTCACGGTGGCGCTCGACCTCTGCGCCGGCGTGGCGCACGAGAGCACGCGAGCGGCCATCGACGAGATGGCGACGGCCGGCGTCGACGTCACGACGTCGAACGACGCGTAGCGCTGTTACGGCAGCGACTCGATCAGGCGCGCGAGTTCGTCTCGCCGGTAACCGTGACCCCTCGCGAAGTCGATCAGCTCTCGTGCTCGCGTGACCACGGCGCCGACCTCGGGGGAACCTGACACGGTGATGCCCCGACCACGACGAAATTCGAGCAGCCCTTCGTCACGCAGCATCCGAAGGGCACGTAGGACCGTATTGGAGTTGACGTTCAGCACCGCGGCCAGGTCACGCGCCGGGGGCAATCGTTCCCCCCGGCGCGCTTCGCCGTCGGCGATCGCTCGGCGCAGTTCCGCCGCGACCTGATCGTGCAGCGCGACCGATTCCTCGGGGGTCAACTTGACACTCAGCATGGTGCTAGATAGAGTAGCACCAAAGCGGAGTTCCTCACTAGCCCGGAGATCGACCATGAGCCAAGTCCTAACCGCAGCACCACCAGTTCGCCCGTCCGAACCGACCGGCGATTCCTTCGAACGCCGTGAGGCCGAGCAGCTGCTCATCGAAGAGGCTCGGCGACGTCAGCGTCGGCGTCAGCGGGTCATCGCCGCGGTCGTCTCCTCGGTCGTCGCCGCGGCCGGCGTGGCCTGGGCCGTCGCCGGTGGCGCCACCAGCCCCCGACCGCGTCCCGTCGCGGGACAGCCGGTCTCGTTGACCGCGTTCCCGATCTGCCTGGCGAGCCACCTGCACGTCTCGCTGACCGGTGAGCCCCAAGGCGCCGCCGGCACGTTCTACTACACGTTGAAGCTCGTGAACAACGGGTCGGCGTGCACCGTCGCGCCGGTCGTGGCACGCGGCTTCAACACCACGAGTGCAAGCTACGTGGGACCGTGGTCCCACGTCTACATCACGAGCCAGACCAAGACGGTCGTCGCCTCCGGTCACGCGGCCTACGTGCCGCTCGGCATCGGGGACACGGCGAACTGGCCCGGCTCGTTGTGTCGAGCCGCCAACGTGAACGCCGTCCGGGTGGCCCTCGCCGGGAACCACTCGCTCATCGGCGCGGTGCCGATCCGCACCACGGTCTGCACCGTCACCAAGAGCATGCACACGCAATCGGCGTCACTCAACCCCAGCGGGGTCTAGCGGTTCCGCTCGTCGTCGAGGCGTCCCGCGCTCGAGAGGATCTGTTCGGCCTGACGCAGCAGCGGCGCGTCGATCATCCTGCCCTCGTAGCGAAACACGCCACGCTCGTCCTTGGCCGCGCGGATGACGCCGGAAGCCCAGGCGATCTCCTCGTCCCTCGGTCGATAGGCCGCTCGCACGACGTCGACCTGCGACGGGTGGATGCAGGCCGTCGCGCAGAATCCTGACGCGACGGCGTCGAGCGCCTCGTCGCGCTGACCCTCGACGTCGGCGATGTCGAGGTGGATCGCGTCGATGGCCGCTCGGTCGTGGGCGTGCGCGCTGAGCAATACCTGGGACCGGGCGAATCGGGCGTAGTCGCGGTAGTGACCGTGTCCGTCACGACTCGAGCGACCGCCGAGGGAGGCCAGGAGGTCCTCCGCGCCCCACATGAGCGCGATCGTCGACTCGGCCGCGGCGATGGCCGACGCGGCCAGGACTCCCTTGGCCGTCTCGCACAGGGCGATCACGCCGCGGCCCGCGAGGACCTCCACCTGGACCCGGGACTCGGTCTTGGACAACATGACCAAGGAGTAGGGCGTCTTGTCGAGCGCCTCGAGGTCGAGGGAGAAGTCCGGGGAGTCGACCGGGTTCACCCGCACGATCGTGCGCTGCGGGTCGAGCACGTTCTCGGTGACCGCCCGTCGAGCGACCTCGCGATCGTCGGGGTTGACGCCGTCTTCGAGGTCGAGGATCACCATGTCGGCCGCGGCCGCGGCCTTCGGGAATCGATCGGGGCGGTCAGCGGGACAAAAGAGGAGGGCGGGACCGAGCGGCGTCCAGCTCACGCCGGCCTCGTCAGCACCATGGTGGAACGCTTCGCCACCGCCACCACCTCGCCGTCTTGGTTGCGCGCCGTGTGCTCGAAGGTGACGATGCCGGTGCCGGGGCGACTCGACGAGAGTCGCTTCTCGAGCACCACCGTCTCGGCGTAGAGGGTGTCGCCGTGGAAGACCGGCTTCGGGAAGACCACCTCCGAGAAGCCGAGGTTGGCGACGATGGTGCCCTGGGTCAACTGGGCGACCGAGAGACCCACGAGCGTCGAGAGCGTGAAGAGACTGTTGACCAGTCGCTGGCCGAAGGGCTGTTGGGCGGACCACGCCCCGTCGAGGTGCAGCGCCTGCGGATTCATCGTCAGGGTCGAGAACACGACGTTGTCCGCTTCACTCACGGTGCGACCCGGCGCGTGGCGATAGAGGGCGCCCACCTCGAACTCTTCGTACCAGAGGCCGCGCTGGACGTAGAGCGGACGATCAGCGTCGCTCATAGATCCAACCGCAAGTCGGGTCCGGTGGCGGCGCGCACCTCGTCGACGCTCACGCCCGGCGCCACCTCACGCAGCACGAGTCCGTCCTCGTCGACATCGATGACCGCGAGGTCCGTGATGAGGCGATGGACGCACCGCTTCCCGGTGAGGGGCAGTGAGCACTCCCGGACGATCTTGTGCTCGCCGTCTTTGTTCACGTGCTCCATCATCACGATGACGCGCTTGGCGCCGTGCACGAGGTCCATCGCGCCGCCCATGCCCTTCACGGTCTTTCCCGGCACGATCCAATTGGCGAGGTCACCGAACTCCGAGACCTCCATCGCGCCGAGGACCGCGACGTCGATGTGCCCGCCGCGGATCATGGCGAAGGACGCCGCCGAATCGAAGAACGAGGCGCCCGGCAGCGTCGTGACCGTCTCCTTGCCCGCGTTGATCAGGTCGGGGTCGACGTGGTCCTCATCGGGGTACGGACCGACGCCGAGGATCCCGTTCTCGGAGTGCAACACCACGGTGATGTCCGCGCCCAGGTAGTTCGGCACCAGGGTCGGCATGCCGATGCCGAGATTGACGTAGTCGCCGTCGCGCAGTTCGGCGGCGACGCGCGCGGCGAGCTCTTCTCGCGACAGTGCCATCAGTCGCCCGCTCCCCTGGCGGCGACACTGCGCACGGTGCGTCGTTCGATGCGTTTGTCCGGATCGGACGCGACGACGACGCGCTGGACGAAGATGCCCGGCGTGTGCACGTCGGCCGGATCGAGCTCGCCCGGCTCGACCAGCTCTTCTACCTCGGCGATCGTGACGCGACCGGCCTGGGCGCAGAGCGGATTGAAGTTCTGCGCGGCCTTCTCGTAGATCAGGTTGCCGTGGCGGTCGCCCACGCGCGCGTGCACGAGCGCGAAGTCACAGGTGATGGCGCGCTCCAGCACGTAGTCGGTGCCCTCGAAGCGGCGGACCTCCTTCGGTTCCGAGGCCAGGGCGATCGAACCGTCGGCGCCGTAGCGCAGGGGCAGCCCGCCGTCCACCACTTGGGTGCCGACGCCGGCGGGCGTGTAGAACGCGGGGATGCCGGCGCCGCCGGCGCGCAGCCGCTCGGCCAACGTGCCCTGGGGGACGAGCTCCACTTCGAGCTCACCGGACAGGTACTGACGAGCGAACTCGCGATTCTCTCCGACGTAGGAGCCGGTCGTGCGGCGGATGCGTCGCTCGCGCAACAGCATGCCCAGTCCGAACTCGTCGACCCCGCAGTTGTTGCTCACGGTCACGAGGTCGCGCACGCCCAACGCCAGCACGGCTTCGATCAACGCCGACGGCAGACCACAGAGCCCGAAGCCCCCGACGGCCAACGAAGATCCGTCCGCGACGTCGGCGACGGCGTCGGCCGCGCTGGGGACCACCTTGTTCATCCATTCACCGCCTTCTCGCCTCGTCTCACGAACCGGTCTCCGTCGGTGCGTCGAGCGGACGCATCCGAGCCACGACTTCGTCCACGACGACCGAATCGCCTTCTCGCACAAGGATATCCACGGTGCCGTCACGCGGCGCCACGAGGAGGTGCTCCATCTTCATCGCCGACACGACGACGAGCGCCTCACCGGCGCGCACGTCGTGACCCGTGCGCACGCGAAGACTCACGACGGTGCCGGGCATCGGGCTTCGCACGTCGTTCGAGAAGGCCGCCGACGCACGGTCGCGACTCGTGACGTCGTCTTCGACAATCGGCCACGTCTCGCCGGTGACGTTGACCCACGTCGTCGAGCCATCGATCCGATAGCGCGCGCGGCGTGCTTCACCATCGATCTCGACGTAGCCGATACCGTCGCGCTCGCCGAGACGCGCGACGAACTCGTCGCTCCCGTTGAGCGAGATGAGCGCTGACTCGAGGGTGCCCGAGACGCGCACGAGCGCGACGGTCGCTCCGCACCGTGCACGAATGGTCAGCGGTTGTTCACGGCCCCCGTTGCGCCAGCCCCGAAGCGCCCGCCAGGGATCGACGGGTGGCCCCTTCGGTGTCAGACGCGACAGCCACGAAAGGGCGAAGAGCGCGAGCGACCACGTGGACGGCTCCTCCGCGACGAGCGACGCGACCTCTCGCCCGATGAGGCCCGTGTCCAGGTCACCGGCTCGAACGTCGGTATCGTTCACCAGTCGACACAGGAAATCCGTGTTGGTCACGACGCCGAAGATGACCGTGTCCTCGAGTGCCGCGGCGAGCCGATCGAGCGCCGCGGCTCGATCGGGACCCCACGCCACCACTTTGGCCAACATCGGGTCGTAGTCGGTTGAGACGTCGAGACCGTCGAGGAGCGCGCTGTCGACGCGAACGCCGTCACCGGTTGGCTCGTGCACCTCGAGCACTCGCCCGCTCGTCGGCAAGAAGCCTCGCGACGGATTCTCGGCGTAGACGCGCGCCTCGACGCTGTGGCCGACGAGGCGAGCGGACGTCACCTCGTCGCTGAGACGCTCGCCGCAGGCCACTCGCAGTTGCTGTTCGACGAGGTCGACGCCGGTCACCATCTCGGTGACCGGATGTTCGACCTGCAACCGGGTGTTCATCTCCATGAAGAAGAACTCCTGCGGTCGAGAGGACGCGACGATGAACTCGACCGTGCCCACGCCGGTGTAGTCGACGCTGCGCGCGGCGGCGACGGCGGCGGCACCGAGCCGTTCACGGGTGTCGTCGTCGATGAGTGGGGACGGCGACTCTTCGACCACCTTCTGGTGGCGACGTTGCAGTGAACACTCGCGCTCGCCCAGGTGGACGACGGTACCGTGTTGGTCGGCCAGGACCTGCACCTCGACGTGACGCGGACGCTCTACGTAGCGCTCGATGAACAGCGCGCCATCGCCAAACGCCGACGTCGCCTCTCGACGGGCGCTCCGGAGCGCGGCGTCGAGGTCGCTCGCCCGTTCGACCAGGTGCATGCCCTTGCCGCCGCCGCCGGCCGACGGTTTCACGAGCACGGGGAAACCGATCTCCGACGCCACTTTCGCGAGGTCGTCGTCCGTCATCCCCCGCTCGACGCGCCCGGGGACGACGGGCACACCCGACGCCGCGACGTGCAGCTTCGCTTGGATCTTGTCGCCCATCATCCGGATGGCCGAAGGCGGAGGACCGATGAAGACGACGCCGCTGTCGCGACAGGCGTCGGCGAAGTTCGCGTTCTCCGACAGGAATCCGTAGCCCGGGTGGACGGCGTTCGCACCGGAACGCACACACGCGTCCAGCACCCGTTCGATGTTCAGGTAGCTCTCGGCGGCCGGGGTCGCGCCGAGGTACAGCGCGTCGTCGGCTTCCAGCACGTGGCGAGCGCCCTGGTCGGCGTCGCTGTAGGTCGCGACGGACCGCACGCCCATCCGACGCAGGGTTCGGATGATCCGCACCGCGATCTCGCCTCGGTTGGCGACGAGCACCGTGTCGAACATCACGCTCACATTCGAAAGACGCCGTAGGCGACGTCCTCGAGCGGCGCGTTCGCACACACCGAGAGCGCGAGACCGAGAACGTCGCGCGTCTCCAAGGGATCGATGATGCCGTCGTCCCACAGTCGCGCGGTCGAGTAGTACGCGTTGCCCTCGGCCTCGTAGCGTTCACGGATCGGCGCGCGGAACTCCTCTTCATCCTCGGCGCTCCACGCGCCACCGGATCCTTCGATCTGCGTGCGCTTCACCGTGGCCAGCACGGCCGCCGCCTGGTCGCCGCCCATCACCGAGATTCGCGCGTTCGGCCACATCCACAAGAACCGGGGCGAATAGGCCCGCCCGCACATGGAGTAGTTCCCGGCACCGAAGGAGCCGCCGATGACGACCGTGAGCTTGGGCACCCGCGCGCACGCGACCGCGTTCACCATCTTCGCGCCGTGCTTGGCGATGCCGCCCGCCTCGTACTCGCGACCCACCATGAACCCGGTGATGTTCTGCAAGAAGACGAGCGGCACCTTTCGCTGGTCGCACAGTTCGATGAAGTGCGCGCCCTTCAGCGCCGACTCCGAGAAGAGGACGCCGTTGTTCGCGACGATCCCGACGGGGTGTCCCCAGAGATGGGCGAACCCGGTCACGAGCGTCGATCCGTACTCGGCCTTGAACTCGTGGAAGAGACTCGCGTCGACGAGTCGCCCGATCACCTCACGCACGTCGTAGGGGGTGCGAGCGTCCGAGGGCACGATGCCGTAGAGGTCGCCCGGATCGAGCACCGGTTCGGCGCTCTCGCGAACGTCCCAGGGCGCCGCGCCCTTCGGCGCCAGCGTCGAGACGATCGAGCGCACGATCGACAGGGCGTGGGCGTCGTCGTCGGCCAAGTGGTCCACGACGCCGGACGTGCGCGCGTGGACCAGTCCCCCGCCGAGGTCCTCGTCGGTCACGATCTCACCGGTCGCGGCCTTCACGAGCGGCGGACCGCCGAGGAAGATCGTCCCCTGGTCGCGCACGATGACCGATTCGTCGGACATCGCCGGGACGTAGGCGCCGCCGGCGGTGCACGATCCGAGGACGGCCGCGACCTGGGCGATGCCCATCGAACTCATGCGCGCCTGGTTGTAGAAGATCCGACCGAAGTGATCGCGATCGGGGAAGACCTCGTCTTGACGGGGCAAGAAGGCCCCGCCGGAGTCGACGAGATAGAGGCACGGCAGACGATTCGCCAGCGCCACCTCCTGTGCACGAAGGTGCTTCTTCACGGTCATCGGGTAGTACGTGCCGCCCTTCACCGTCGCGTCGTTGGCGACGATGACGCATTCGCGTCCGCTGACGCGGCCGACGCCGGTGATGATGCCCGCGCCGGGCGCCTCGTCGTCGTACAACTGGTAGGCCGCGAGGGGTGAGAGCTCCAGGAAGGGACTGCCCCGGTCGAGCAGGGTGTCGACCCGATCGCGCGGCAGGAGCTTGCCCCGCGCGACGTGGCGCTCACGCGACGCTTCGGGCCCGCGCGAGTACCGCGCCAGGCGCGCCCGGAGCTCGTCCACGAGTGTGCGCTGCGCGGCCTGGTTGCGCGCGAAGGATTCGCCGTGACGGTCGACGGCGCTCGATAGTCGCTCCACGTGAACCCCCCATTTGAGTTAGTTATGATTAACTGAAATAGTGTACCAACGGATGAGTCGTCCGTCCAGGGGGGACAGCGAATGAACGAGGTGACCCGGCGCAGTCGCATGAAGGCCGAACGGCGCCTCCAACTCGTGCGCGCGGCTTCTCGACTCTTCGCGGAGCGCGGGTTTCGTGCGGTCTCCATGGAGGACCTCGCCGCCGAGGCCGGCGTCAGCGGTCCGGCGGTCTACCGTCATTTCGCGAGCAAGGAGGCCCTGCTCGCGAGCCTCCTCATCGACGTGAGCGAGCAACTGCTCGAGCACGGCACGACGCGGGCGTCCGCCGCGTCACCGTCGCACGCCCTCGCGTCGCTCATCGAATTCCACACCGAATTCGCGTTGCGAGATCGCGATTTGATCCGAATCCAGGACCACGACTTCGCCAACCTCGCGATTCAAGACGCGAAGGCCGTGAGCCGACTCCAACGCGCCTACCTCGAGGTCTGGGTCGGGGTCCTGCGCGAGTTCGACACCACGCTCACCGAGAGCGCGGCGCGCACGAGGGTCCAGGCCGTCTTCGGTCTACTCAACTCGACGCCACACAGTGCGTCGCACCGCGACACCGAAGCGACGCGGTCCATCCTCGAAACGATGGCGATGGACGCGCTCGGGTTGAGCGTCGCGCTGAACGCTCGCGAGGTCAGGGCTATCGCAACAGCGCGGTCGCCCGGTACACGTCGGTGACGTACGGCAGCTCGATCACCTCGGGCAGCGGGTCCACCACCGCGCGGACGTCGGCCAGGACCGATCGCTGCTCGTCGTCGTCGAGGACCGCGATGTAACTCGTCGTGAGGACGCGTTGGAGCAGGCCCTCGTGGTCGAGTTCCTGGAGGTGGTTGAACTGGCGTCGCTCGATGTTCACGAACGGGCCCGAGGCCAACACCGGCGTGAAGTCTTGGCCCACCTCGTACGGCTGGTGGGTGGGCCACCGCATGGCCTCGCCGAGCGCCGCGACCCAGGGAACCGATTCGTCGCGCTCGTTCCACAAGACACCGAGGCGGCCGCCGTCGACCAGGACCCGGTGGATCTCCTCCAACGCCAGCGGCGCGTCGAACCAGTGGAACGCCTGGGCGACGACCACGCAATCGACCGACGCGTCCTCCAGGGGAATGTCGACGTCGCGCCCGTCGAGGACCTTCACCGTCGGAAGCCGCTGGCGCAGCACTTCACGCATCCCGGCCGTCGGTTCGACCGCCGTGATCCTCGCGCAATAGGGAATGAGTTGTCCCGTGAATATCCCCGTGCCCGCTCCGAGGTCGAGCACGTGCGCGTCGTCATCGATGCCGAGCGAATCCACCAGGAACGAGACCGCGTCGCTGGGATAGTCCGGTCGGGCCCTTTGGTACCGCTCGCCGTCTGCGAAGCCTGACGTGCCCAGTTCGTGTGGGTGTTCGGCCACGTTCGCCATCCCGGATCGAGAGTCGTTCTCACTCTAGGGGACGTTCTCGCCGGTACGGCCAACAACAGCTGTCCAGCACGTCGCCGGTCCCGCTCGTCATCACCGTCCGATTGGATCGCGAGCGGATTCGTCGTCGATCGAATCGGTGCTGCATAATCAAGAACGACGCGGTTCGTTCATCCTGAGGGTGTCGCGGGCCGTGTGTTCTGCTTGCCGTAGCGCAGAGAGGGGGTCGGATGGGCCAGCCAGACGATGAAGTTAAGGGACCGGTAGTCGACCCCGAGCACGTCGAGTCCGTCACGACGGGACCCGAGGCCGACACGTCCGAAGCAATCGTTTCGACTCGCACGTCGAGGGCGTGGATTCGGTTGCTCCCGGTGCTGGTCGTCTTGGCCGTCATCTTGGTCTTCGTGTTCCAGAATCCCAAGGACGTCAAAGTGAGCCTCTTCTCGTTCTCGGGCACGCTCCCACTCTCAGTGGCGCTTCTTGGCGCGGTGATCCTGGGTGCGCTGATGGCACTGGCACTGGGTTCGGTTCGGATCTTGCAGCTCCGCAAACAGGTCCGTCGGAAGCAGGGAGATTCTCGAAGGTCTGATCGTCACCGCACGTAAGGATCGACGCCCACGAGGTCCGAGCCTCGGGCGAAGCGCGACAACAGTTCCGCAGCCCAAGAGGGACGCCCGCCGTCGCGGTCGCAGCTGCGCACAGCGACGCTCGCTGAACGACGGCGTGTTTTAGGCGAAGGAGAGAAATCCCGACGTGATGCAGAGCCCGAACGCGTCGATCACGAGGAAGCCGACGATGAGGGTGATGACGATGGCGCGCGTCCATCGGCCGCGCAGGTGATACGACGGCGACGGCATGTACCAGTTCGGCAACAGCGACGGTGTGCGAGCGTCGCCCCCGCCCCAGGCCACCGCGTCGGGCGCGAGCGTCGTTATCGGATCGGCCGCCAGCGCCAGCGCGGTCAACTCCTCGTCGGAGAATGGTGGCGCGGTGTCCAGCGCAGCCTCGGGTCCGTGGTCCACTGACACCTCCTTCACCTCTCGTTGAGCGTACGGGAGTTTCAGTCTCGCGAGACGTCAGTTCGTTACGGACGCCTCTGTCGCTAGCCGATGTTCAAGGTCTTGGCCAGGCTCCCGAGACCGCCGAGACCGCCACCACCACTGTTGCCCTGTTCGGGTATGTAGGGCTGCAGCGCGTGGGCGAGCCCCGGCAGGGTCATCGTCTGCAGGTGGACCTTGCCCGGTCCGGTGAGCTTGGCGAGGAAGAGGGCCTCGGCGCCGAAGAACATGTTCTTGATGCCCTTGACCATCTGGATGTCGAGCGTGACCTTGGCCTCGAAGAGTCCGACGTGGCCCGGGTGCACCAGGATCGACTCGCCGGCACCGAGTTCGTAGGTGACGATCTCACCCGACAATTCGATCCAGGCCGTGCCGGCGCCGGCGATGCGCTGGAGGATGAAACCGTTGCCGGAGAAGACGCCGACGCCCAGCTTCTGCTGGAAGCCGATGTTGAGGGTCACGCCGTCGGTGCTCGCCAGGTAGCCGTGTCGCGAGACCATGTACTCGTTGTCCGCGTCCACCTTGATCGGCATGATCCGACCGGGCAACTTCGTGGCGAAAGCGACCGTCGCGTCGTCGGCCGAGGCCGTGTACTGCGACATGAAGATCGTGCCCCCGGCGACGGCGCGCTTCAAGACGCCGACGAAACCGGAGCCGCCGGCACCGGCGGTCTGGGTCGTCATCACGACCGTGGGCGACATCCACGAGAGCTCGCCACCCTGGGAGATCACGGACTGACCAGACTTGAGCAGCACTTCGAGCACCGGCAGCGTGTCGCCGATCACGCGATGCGCGACCCCGGCGCCGTCGGCGTCGGCGAACGCGGGCAGTCCGCCATCAACTTCTTCGGTCATGGTGTTCCTTTCGATTTGGTCACCTCATACTGGCATGGAATCGACCGCTCCGGCGATGGTCGAAGGACGCCATTGAGGACCTTTGGCACTGGCGCGAGACGTGGCGTCAATGATGTCCTAGGCGGGTCAAAGTCCTGAAATAAGAGGAGTATTGTGGAATTCGGGCCCCTCCCGGATCTTCACCCGTCGCGGGACTACGTCACTGAAGGAGAACGCTGCGTGGAGCCGACTAACGACCAGGACCCGAACTACTACCACAAAGTCGTGGATTGCCAATGGGCCTGTCCGGCGCACACGAACGTGCCGGGCTACATCCGGATGATCGCCCAGGGCCAGTTCGACGACGCCTACATGTTGAACCGCGAGTCCAACGTCTTTCCGGGCATCCTCGGGCGAACCTGCGACCGACCCTGCGAACCGGCCTGTCGGCGCGACCGCGTCGACGGTCAGCCGGTGGCGATCTGCCGTCTCAAGCGCGTCGCCGCCGACCTGAAGGGCGACATCGCCGATCGACTGCCGGTGATCCCGACCGAGAAGAACGGCAAGCGGATCGCTTGCATCGGGGCGGGCCCGTCGTCGCTCACGGTCGCGAACGACCTGTTGCCGCTCGGCTACGAGGTCGTGATGTTCGAGCAGTTCGACAAGCCCGGTGGTCTGATGCGTTCGAACATCCCGTCGTTCCGACTGCCCGATCACGTGCTCGAAGACGAGACGCAGGTCATTCTCGACATGGGCGTCGAGGTGCGCTACAACACGCCGGTCACGAGCCTGCGCGCGCTGCTCGACGAGGGCTTCGACTCGATCTTCGTCGGCGTCGGCGCGCCGCGCGGCAAGGAACTGGACATCCCCGGTCGATACGACGAGGTCGATTCACACATCTTCATCGGTATCGATTGGCTCGAGTCGGTCGCCTTCGGTCACGTCGATTCCATCGGTTCGAGGGTCTTGATCATCGGCGTCGGCAACACGGCGATGGACTGCTGTCGCTCCTCACGTCGACTCGGCGGCACCGACATCAAGGTCATGGCGCGACGCCCGCGCGAGTACTTCAAGGCGTCGCCCTGGGAACTCGAGGACGCCGAAGAAGAGGGCGTGGAGATCATCGTGAATCACGCCCCCAAGCGCTTCGTGATCGAAGACGGAAAGCTCGTCGGCATGGAGTTCGACGTCCTCGAGTGGGACCCGGGCGCGCAAGAAGTCGACCGTGTTGGACTCGGTGATCATCCCCTGTGACGACGTCATTCTGGCGATCGGTCAGGAGAACGCCTTCCCCTGGATCGAGCGCGACCTCGGTATGGAGTTCGGCGACTGGGACATGCCCGTGGTCGACGAGGTGACGATGCAGTCCACGCTCGCCGGTGTCTTCTTCGGCGGCGACGCCGCGTGGGGACCCAAGAACATCATCTGGGCCGTCGCGCACGGCCACGAAGCCGCCATCTCGATCCACAATCACTGCACGGACGTCGACCTGAACGATCGACCGCCACTCGGAATGAACCTGGTGAGTCAGAAGATGGGCATGAACGAGTGGAGCTACCACAACGACTACAACCCGTCCCCGCGTCAGAAGATGACCCACGTCGAGCTGACGAAGCGCTTCGAGTCGCTGGACTTGGAGGTGGAGCTCGGTTTCAGCCTCGAGCAGACCGTGCGCGAGGTGCAGCGTTGCCTCAACTGTGACGTGGAGACCGCCTTCAACGCCCCGGCCTGCATCGAGTGCGACGCGTGCATCGACATCTGTCCGGTCCAGTGTCTCACGATCACCAGCAACGGGGAGGAGGCCGACCTGCGCACCCGGCTCTCGGCACCGGCACTCAACCTCGACCAGGACCTCTACGTCTCGGCGCCGCTTCCCCAGACCGGCCGAGTCATGGTCAAGGACGAGAACGTCTGCGTCCACTGCGGACTGTGCGCCGAACGATGCCCGACGGCCGCGTGGGATATGGAGCTCTTCGACCTCCAGATCCCCTACGCCGCGAGCGCGAACTTCATCCGCATCGGCGCCATGTCGCCGAGCGGCGCGAGTAGGAGCTGAGCATGGCTATCGACGAAGCGCTCGACCAGCGCACCCAGGTCAACGACTTCTCCATCAAGCTCGCCAACGTGAACGGCACCGGTTCGGCCAGTGCCAACAGCCTCTTGATGCAGGCGATCTTCCGGATGGGCATCCCCGTCTCGGGCAAGAACCTGTTCCCGTCGAACATCCAGGGCCTGCCCACGTGGTACGAGATCCGCGTCAACAAGACCGGCTACACCGCACGCGCCCTCGATTACGACCTCATGGTGGCGATGAACTCCCAGACCTACGGCCAGGACATCGCCGACGTGCGCCACGGTGGCTACGTCATCTACGACTCGTCGTGGCCCCTCGACCCGGACCTCACGCGCGAGGACGTCACGTTCCTCGGCATCCCCCTCGCCAAGATGTGCCTCGAGAACTTCAAGGCGCCGCGCGAGCGGATCCTCATGAAGAACATCGCCTACGCCGGCGCGATCGTCGCGTTGGTCGGCATCGACGTCGAACTCGTGGCCAGTCTGCTCGCCGAGACCTTCGCCCGCAACGAGGCGCTGCGCGAATCGAACCAGCGGGCCCTTCGCCTCGGCTACGACTACGCCAAGGAGAACTTCACCTGTCCCCTGCCGTTCCACGTCGAACCGATGGACGCCAACGGCAGCGCCATCCTCATCAACGGCAACCTCGCCACGGCCCTCGGCTGTCTCTACGCGGGCGCCACCGTCGCCGGCTGGTACCCGATCACGCCGGCCACGGCCGTGATGGACAACTTCATCCAACTGTGCGCGCGCTACCGACGCGAGACCATCGTCAGTGAGGATCCCGACGTTCCCGACACGATCCAGAACAACTACCTCATCATCCAGGCCGAGGACGAGATCGCGTCGATCGGCATGGTCCTCGGCGCGGGGTGGAGCGGCGCGCGAGCCTTCACCTCCACGTCGGGCCCCGGGATCTCATTGATGAACGAACTGCTCGGTCTGGCCTACTACACGGAGATCCCGGCCGTGATCGTCGACGTGCAGCGAACCGGTCCGTCGACCGGCATGCCCACGCGCACCCAGCAGGCCGACATCATGATGTGCGCGTACGCCAGCCACGGCGACACCAAGCACATCGTCTTGTTCCCGGCGAATCCCCACGAATGCTTCGAGTTCGCGGTGGCGTCCTTCGACCTGGCCGAGCGGTTCCAGACGCCGATCTTCATGCTCTCGGACCTCGACATCGGGATGAACGACTGGGTGGTGCCCGAGTTGCAGTGGGACGACGACTACGTCTGGGACCGCGGTCCGGTGCTGCACGACGAGGACCTCGCCCAGATGTCGGAGTACTTCCGCTACCACTCGGTGAACGAGGACTTCGTGGCCGCGCGCACGCTGCCCGGTTCGGACGAGAAGGGCGCGTACTTCATCCGCGGCTCGGGTCACGACGAGTTCGGTCACTACACCGAGAACCCGCCGGAGTATCAAGAGGTCGTCGACCGGTTGAAGAAGAAGCACGCGGCCGCGGCCGCGCACGTGCCCGCGCCGGTGATCGAACGCCGCGACGGCGCGCGTCTCGGCGTCATCACGATTGGCAGTTGCGACCTCGCGGTGCGCGAGGCGCTCGACCAGTTGGCGGACGCCGGCGTGCCGGCGGACTTCCTGCGGGTCCGCGGATTCCCGTTCGTCGACGAGGTCCGCGACTTCGTCGACGGTCACGACCTCTGTTTCGTCGTCGAGCAGAATCGCGACGCGCAGCTACGCTCGCTCATCGCGATCGAGACCGGGGTCAGTCCTGAGAAGATGATCCCCGTCCTCGCCTACGGCGGCTTCCCCCTCAGCGCCCAGTTCGTCGTGGAGTCCGTTCTAGCGAAGTTGGAGAGTTAACCATGCCCTCGATCACCAAACCACTGATCCCGCTCTCGCCGCTGCCCAAGAACGACCTCGGACTGACGATCCGCGACTACGAGGGCCAGATGTCGACGTTGTGCGCCGGCTGCGGTCACGACTCGGTCACCGCCGCGATCGTGCACGCGTTCTGGGAACTCTCGACCCCGCCGCACATGATCGCCAAATTGAGTGGCATCGGCTGCTCGTCCAAGACGCCGACGTACTTCGTGCGCGGCGCCCACGGCTTCAACTCGGCCCACGGCCGAATGGTGCCGATCGCGACCGGCGCGATGGCGGCCAACCGCGAGCTGACCTACATCGGGATCTCCGGTGACGGTGACTCGTTGTCGATCGGGCTCGGTCACCTCATGCACGGCATCCGCCGCAACGTGAAGATGGTCTACATCATCGAGAACAACGGTGTCTACGGACTGACCAAGGGTCAGATGTCGGCCTCGGCGGACATCGGCTCGCGTCCGAAGAAGGGCGAGGCGAACATCTTGGCGCCGATCGACCCGGTGACGACGGCGCTCGGCCTCGGCGCGACCTTCATCGCCCGGAGTTTCTCGGGCGACAAGGAACAGCTCGTGCCGATACTGAAGGCGGCGATCGCCCATAACGGCTTCGCGTTGATCGACGTGATCTCACCGTGCGTGACCTTCAACGACCATGAGGGTTCGACGAAGAGTTACAAGTTCATGCGCGACCACGAGGTCAAAGAGGTCGAGACCGATTTCATCCCGATCCGGGCCGAGATTCGTGCCAGGATCCCCGCCGACGACGCGGTCGAGGTCACGATGCACGACGGCAGCGTCATTCGATTCCGCTCCGTCCCCGAGGGCTACGACCCCCACGACCGCCTGAAGGTCGAGGAGTACATCCGCGACCGCCAGGGCCGCGGCGAGATCGTCACCGGGCTGTTGTACGTCGACGAGAGCGCCAGGGAGTTGCACGAGATGAACGCCACGCCCACGCGCGCCCTCACCAAGCTCCCCTACTCGTCTCTGTGCCCGGGGGCGAGCGAATTGGCGTCGATGCAAGAGGACTTCCGATAACTGCGGGAGCCGTCGGTACCCGCGACGTCATGAGACCTCGTGACTGACCCTCGATCCAACGACGACGAGGGCGGCGAGAGCGCCTGCTTCGCCCACCTCATCTGCCCGGAGTGCGGCGCGGTCCTTGACGGTGGCGAGCACGCGCAGGGCTGCACCTGGATCGACCCCGAGACCGGTCTCGACGCCATGGACGTCTTCGAGCCCCCGCCGGTGGGCTGAACGCGCGCCAGTCCGAGGGTTCTGAGTCCTCGCGACGAACGGACCGCGCGATTCACTCGTTTCGCTCTCCGGCCGACGATCGTCCCGAGGTCCAGGACCGCAATGACTTGACTCCCTCGAATGGAGCGGATAACCTATTCTCTAATCTCTACTAAATCAATGGAAATTGATTGAATTAAAGGACCCCCCTATGAAAAGTTCCACTTTGAAGCGCATCGCCGGAATCGCCGTTGCGCTCTTACCGATATCGCTCCTGGCGACCAACTCCGAGGCGGCGACCCCCCAGACCGTGAACGTGGTCGGCTACTCCATCGTCTCCAACGCCTACACGGCGCTGGAAAAGGCCTTCTCCCACACCGCCGCGGGTCAGGGCGTCACGTTCACGAACTCCTTCGGCGCCTCGACGACCCAGGCCGAAGACGTGGTCGCCGGCCAGCCGGCCGACGTCGTCAACTTCTCGCTGAACCCCGACCTCGCTCTCTTGATCAACGCCGGCTTGGTGTCCAAGAAGTGGGCGTCGGTGAAGGCCGCCAAGGCGCAGGATGGCATCGTCACCGACTCGGTGGTGGCCATCGTGGTGAAGCCCGGCAATCCGCTGGGCATCCACTCGTGGAACGACCTGACCAACGCCGGTGTCAAGATCGTGACGCCGGACCCGATCAGTTCCGGGAGCGCTCGCTGGAACCTCCTCGCCGCGTACGAATCACAGATCGACCAGGGATCGACCCCGGCGCAGGCCGACACGTACATCAACGCTCTCATCAAGAACGTGGTCTCGGAGCCGTCAAGCGGCTCCAAGGCGCTGTCGGCCTTCATCGCCGGGACCGGCAACGTCCTCTTGGCCTACGAGAGCGACGCCCTGAACGCCTTCGTCTCAGGACAGAAGCTCCAGATCGTGCAACCGGCACAGAACCTCCTCATCCAGAACCCGGCGGCCCTCACGACGACCGGTACGAAGAATCCGGCCGCGGAGGCCTTCTACGCCTTCATCTTCTCCAAGGCCGGTCAGGAGATCTGGCTCGCCCAACACTTCCGCCCGACCCTCGCGTCACTGGCCTCGGTGAGCAAGACGACCTTCTACACACCGGTCAAGCTGAACACGATCACCGCCCTCGGCGGATGGGCCAAGATAACCCCGAAGTTCTTCTCACCGACCGGCATCATCACGCAAGCAGAGAACGCGAATGGATACACCAGCTAGACCACCCCGCTCCGTGCTTGGAGCGCCGCCAGTCCGAAAGGGCTGGCGGCGCTTTTCGTCGCGTACGCGCTCGACGTTCGGCCTCTACGGTGGCGCCTCGCTCATCGTCGGCTATCTCTCGATCATCGTCCTGATCCCGATCGCCGCGGTCGCGGCGCACGGGTTCTCGCTGAGCATCGACACGCACGGGTGGGGCGTGGCGTTCTGGCACTGGCACCTCTCGGCCGGCTTCGGGACCTTCTGGCACGACATCACGCAACCGGCCGCCATCAGCGCGATCCGACTGTCCTTGTGGCTCTCACTCTCGGTCGCGGCGATCAACGCGATCATGGGCGTGGCGATCGCGTGGGTGCTCGTGCGCGACAAGTTCCCCGGCAAGTGGTTCCTCGAGGCCTTCATCGACCTCCCCTTCGCACTGCCGACCATCGTGGTCGGCGTCGTGCTGCTCTTCCTCTACGGCACGGCGAGTCCGATCAAGATCGACCTCTTCGAGACGTGGATGGGCCTGATGGTCGCTTTGTTGTTCGTGACGCTGCCGTTCTCCGTTCGCGCCGTCCAACCCGTGCTCGCGTCGCTCGACGGCGAATCGGAGGCGGCGGCGAAGTCGCTCGGCGCGGGTGGTATCCGCACCTTCCTCTGGGTCGTACTCCCCTCGCTGTGGCCGGCGGTCCTCGGCGGCTTCGGTCTGGCGTTCGCTCGAGCCATCGGTGAGTTCGGATCGATCTCGCTCATCGCGGGCGGGATCGGTCGCACGACCACGGCGTCCTCGTACATCTACAACCTGACCCAGGGCTTCCTCTGGACCAACGCGGCGTCGGTGTCGACGGCCCTGCTCGTCCTCAGTTTGCTGATCCTCATCGCCACCAACGTGTTCGCGCGTCGGATCCAACGAAGGCTCGCGCCGTGAACCACACGACCAGGAAGTGGTCGCTCCGACTCGTCGTCGTGCTCTACCTCGGCCTGCTCGTCGGACTGCCCGTCGGCTACCTCTTCATCAAGGCCTTCAGCAACGGTTTCCACGCGTTCTGGGTGGAGGTGACCAAGCCCAACGCCCTCGCCGCCTTGAAACTCTCCGCCGAGGTCGCCCTCATCGCGGTGCCGGTCAACACGGTCGTCGGGATCGGGGCGGCGCTGGTACTGGCGCGACGCAAGTTCTTGGGGAGCCGGGCGCTCACGCTGGCCTTCGACATCCCGGTCGCGGTGTCGCCGATCATCATCGGCGTCGCCCTGGTGCTGGCCTATTCGCGGATCGGCTGGTTCGGCTCGTGGCTGGCGTCCCAGGGCATCCAGATCCTGTTCTCGCCGATCGGCATCGTCATGGCCACGATGGCCGTCTCCCTGCCCTACGTGCTGCGATCGGTCCTGCCGGTGCTGATCGAGGTCGGCAAGGACCAGGAGGACGCCGCGCGCACCCTCGGTGCCGGAGCGTTCCGCACGTTCTGGCAGGTGACGCTGCCGGCGATCCGCTGGGGCGTCCTCTACGGCGTGACCCTCACGATCGCGCGCACCCTGGGCGAATTCGGCGCGGTGCTGGTCGTCTCGGGCAACATCACCGGCAAGACCCAGACGCTGCCGATCTACATCTTCGACGCCTGGGACCAGAACTTCGACACCATCGGCTCGTTCGCCGGTGCGCTCGTACTCGCCTCCATCTCCATCGTGGCTCTTATAATTCTCTCGACCCTTCGTGCGCGTGAGAGGAAGTTGCATGTCGATCTCGCTTAGCCACCTCACGAAGCGCTACGGGACGGACGCGGTCGTCGACGACGTCACCGTCGAGATCCCGGAGAGTTCGCTCACGGCGGTCCTCGGACCGTCGGGCTCGGGCAAGTCGACGCTGCTCAAGCTGATCGCCGGGCTCGAGAGCCCCGACGAGGGGCGCGTCGTCATCGAAGGCGACGACGTCACCGACGTCGACCCGCGCCACCGCGACATCGGCTTCTGCTTCCAGCACTACGCGCCGTTTCGCCACATGAACGTGGCGCGCAACATCGGCTTCGGCCTGCGCGTGCGCAAGCAGCCCAAGGACGTCATCGACGCGAAGGTCGCTGAACTGATCGAACTGGTCCGACTCGACGGCAAGGCGAAGTCGTACCCGGCGCAACTCTCCGGCGGCGAGCGCCAGCGCATGGCGCTCGCGCGCGCCCTGGCGATCGAGCCTCGGGTCCTGCTGCTCGACGAGCCGTTCGGCGCCTTGGACGCCCTGGTGCGCACCGAACTTCGCCAGTGGGTCAAAGAGCTCCACCAGCAGATCAAGGTGACGACGATCCTGGTGACCCACGACCAGGACGAGGCCATGGAAGTGGCCGACCAGCTCCTGATCATGCACGACGGCCGGATCGAGCAGGCCGGTGAGCCGACCGAACTGTACGAGCGGCCCGCGACGGACTTCGTCCACGGTTTTCTCGGACCCACGACGATGTTCAAGGGCGTCTCGGTGCGCCCGCACGATCTCGAACTGGTCAGCTCGTCCCTCGGCGCCATCGAAGGCGTCGTGACCTCGATCATGGAACTCGGCTTCGAAGTGCAGGTGACGGTCACGCTCAGTGACGGTTCGACGCCGTGGGTCCAGATGAGCCGCAACGAGTTCCGATCGCTCGGCGTCGAGGTCGGCTCGCCGATCTCGGTCCGCGAACGCGCCAATCCCTAGTCCTCACCATCCCGGACGGTGTGCCGTTTGAGTAGCCTTCGTCGCTATGAGTTACTCCGATTCCATCGACATCGAGTGCGCCCCCGAGGCGGCCTTCGCGGTCATCACCGACCTTCCCCGCATGGACCGACTCTCCCCCGAGAACACCGGCGGCGAATGGATCGACGGCGCCACCGGGCCAACGGTGGGCGCCAAGTTCAAGGGCACGAACGCCCGCGAGAGGGACTCGTGGTTCACGATCGCCACGGTCCTCACCTACGACCCGCCGCGTCGATTCGAGTTCAAGGTCAAATTCAAGATGTTCAACATCTCGCGGTGGGCCTTTTCGGTCGAGCCGGCGCCGGGCGGCTGCCGCGTCACCGAGACGTGGACCGACCGACGCAACGCGCTCGTGCGAAAGCAGGGGGACTCCGACGGATTCATCCGGGCCGAGTTCACGAAGGAGTCGATCCGCACGACGCTCGAACGACTGAAGAAGCTTTGCGAGGGTTCAGGCGCCTAACAATGGCCCGCGAGCTGCACGTGGGGTCTACGTCACGAGCTGGTCTGGATGAAATCAGTGAATGCGCGGCTTGACCCGTCGGAGAAGTCGTCGAAGCGTCTCTCGCCCGTCAAGCCAACGGTGCAGCGTCGTCTCGCCAATGCGTTCACGGTAGGGAATGTCGACCTCACTTATGCGGCAACCCGCGATCGCCGGCCATAACAAGAGATCGACGGGGAACGCTCGACCGGTCGTATCCCACTCGAAGCGGTCGATGATCTCTCGTCGGTACGCGCGCTGTCCCGAATGCACGTCACGTAGAACGCGCGTCGCGTGGACACTCGCCACCAAGCTGAAGAGCACGTTCGCGACCCAGTTGCGCAGGGGCATCGCCTCGGGAGGTCGTCGACCCAGCCGGTTGGTCCCCGCGACGTCGTCTCCTTCACGAACACGACGCACCAGTTCGGGGTAGATGGCGGCGGGATACGTGTCGTCGGCGTCCACGGTCACCACGATCGGTCGTGTCGCGGCGCGAAGTGCGTACAGCAGGGCCGGGGCGGGACCGCCGGCCGGCTCTCGGAATACCTGGGCGCCGTGCTCCTTGGCGATCTCGGCGGTGCGGTCCGAGGACCCGTCTACGACGATGACCTCGCAGCCCGGAAGCGCCGCGCGTGCGTCATCCACCACCTTCGCGACGGCCCCCTCCTCGTTGCGCGTGATCATCACCACCGAGACGTCGTCGTAGCGCGCTCCCGACGTCACAGCGTCCCGCCGCTCACGAGACCGACGGCAGGGCCGTTTCGTGGCCGTTCAGCGACGTCGCCAGCGTCTGGGAGCTCGCGACACAGCCGTCCACGTTGAGGTAGTCGAATGAACCGAAACGGCCGTGGAGCTCGACGCCGAGCGCCCTCGCCCACTCTCGAACCACGGCGACCGCGCCCTCGTAGCCTTTGGTGTACACGACGTACGCGTGTCGCACTCGCTGCACGTCCTCGAAGACCGGAACGCTCCCAGCGTCGACCATTCCCGCCGCGACGACGCCCTCGTGGACGTGCTCGATCAGTGCCGCGTCGGTCATATCGAGGAATCCCTCGCCCGGCGGATAGGTGATCTCCGCCTGGAGACTGAAGTGACCGTCCGGCGCGTTGCGGGGGCTGAACACGCTCGGTCCACTGACCCGATTCGGAAGGTAGTCGTCACCCGCGAAGTACACCGCGGTGTAGTTCGCGCGGTTCACGCCCCGATAGCCCAACGTGATCACGTTGATCGGATTGATTCGAAGCGACGCGACGGCGTCGCGAACCCGGTCGGGTACCTCGTCGATCAGGTTCAATAGTGTCGGCAACGGCACCGTCGAAACGACACGATCGAAGACGGACGAGCCGGCGGCCGTCGTGACCGACACGCCGTCGTCGACCCGGCCCAGCGCCTGGACCTCGGTGTCCAACTGAAGCGACGGCGGCGCGATTCGTCTCGTCCACGCGTCAGTGATCGCCTGGTACCCACCCACCAGGGGGTAGTGGTAGTGCAGCTGGTGCAGGTAGCCCTCCGTTGACTCCCCGAGCGCGCCGCGCACGACGTCGCGAGCGGGCGGGAGGGGTATGCGCTCGGACCAGCTCATCGAGAGATCCTCCAACGCGACGTTCCAGACCTTCTCGTTGTAGGGGCGGAAGTACAGCTCCGTCATCCCCTCGCCGAAATTTCCCAGGAACCACTCGTTGAGGTCGGCGGGGTCCTCAGCCAGCTCGGCCTGGTCATTGAAGAGATAGGTCAAGAGACATCGGGCCCGCGACGCGAGCTCGAGCGAGGCGAGGTCGTTCTCGAAGGGGTACTTCACCATTCGTCGGTCGACGAAGACCTTATTGTTGCGCGTGCACTGGTGGACATTGTCACCGAGACTCTTGATCATGAAGTCCAGCACGTCAAGGTTCTTGGAGAACATGATGTGCGGTCCCTGGTCGTACGTCCAACCGTCACGGACCGTCGTCCGACAGTGGCCGCCAGTGCTCTCGCTGCGTTCGAAGATCGTGAACTGCCCTTCGAGCATCAGGGCGAGACTGAGACCGCTCGCTCCCGCTCCGATGATGCCTGTCCTCATGCACGCTCCCGACCCGTCCGACTCACTCTACAAAGGGAGGAATGAATCTCCCACCTCTTTGGACCAGAAGTGGTCAACGGCAGAACTAACGTTTGCAACGTGTCGACAACGCAGGGTTCCTACCGAACACGACTGCACGAATTCCGGCGCTCCCCCGATTTCACGAAGCTCTGGCGCTACGGGACCATCTCCGTCGTCTCGACGGGAATCTCACTCACGGGCCTCTTCTTCTTCTATCGGATCCTCTCGCTCAGTCCGGGCTGGTCAAATATCTGGGCCACCGTCATTGCAACAATCCCCTACTACTACCTGAATCGGATGTGGGTCTTCAACAAGCGGGGTCGGTCGCACTTGACCAAGGAGGTCATCCCGTTTTGGGCCATCGCCTTCGGTTCCCTCATCCTCTCCACGCTCGCGGTGCGTTTCGCGGGCCACGAGGCCCGATCGATCGCCTCGAAGACTACGCGAGCCGGCATCCTGTTGATGGCGAACTTCGCGACCTACGGACTGCTGTGGATCGCGAAGTTCTTCGTGTTCAACAAGATCCTCTTTCGCAGTCACGTGATCGTCGCCCCGTCGGAGATGCCGATCGCCGACTAAGTCGATCGTTCGCTGGCTCGTTCCGAACGATGGACGCGCGCCCCCGTGCCGAGGACGCCCTTCCCCCACAGTGCGAAGTAACACCAGAGCGCAATGAGAATCGGCGCGAACACGATGACGGAGCCCCACCACGCGCCGCCGAGGACGTCCTTGTACGGCGACGTGACCGTCCAGTAGAGCACCTTGTGCCACGTGAACCATGAATAGATTGTTCGTTGAAACCCGTAGTGCGCGAGCCCCGACTGGACGACGCCGATGAGTGCCTTCTTCACGTGGGTAGGCTCGACCAAGTACGTGAGGACGGCGACGATCAACATCGCCGCGTACGGAACGAAGACCCGCGTCGATCGCAATTGCGAAGGCTCGAGTAGAACACCTTCCGGCGATGGCTCTGCGCGCCATTTGGACATCAGCAGGTACAGCGCCAGGCGCGCACATCGCCACCGGGAGATAGAGGTTCAGAATCGGCAACCACACCTCGTGCGTCAATCTGGTCGTGGCCGCCCAATGCAAGAGGCTCGTAGGGACCCCCAAGAATCTCAACGAACGCAGAGGGAGGTACGTACCGATGTTCTCGCCGGGCATGACTGACGATCCCGGTATCAGGAAGTAGATGAGCAAGAGGATGGAGGTCGCACCCGAGTACCACACTGCGAGTCGCAAGCGCCCCGACGCAATAATGAACACCAGGGGCCACACCAGGTACTGCGCCGCCAGTCCGCCGACGGCTGGAGCGAGCAGCAGTATCGACGCGGCGGCGGCCATGGGCTCCATCGGCGTCTTCGAGAACAACTGGAGCGCGACGATACCTAGAACAAAGAAGACGGAGAACGTCCGGAAATCGCCGATGACCGACGCGTTCTTCTGCAGGTCGACGAGGAAATGGAAGATCGTGAGATGTGCTGGACCGAACACGATGAACCCGGGGGAACCGCCGTAGTTGAGCACTCCCTTCAGATTTCGGACAAGGTTTATGCCCTCGCCTGCGAAGACCACGAAGAAAGCAGCGACCGTGAGCATCGCTCCCACGGCGATGGTCGCCAACTCCTTGAACCACGACATCAGAGACTCTCGATGGTGGACATTCGGGATCAAGAGACCCGCGACCAATACGGCGACTGGCTTCGAGACAATCGCGAAGCCGAGCAGGACGCCAATGAGCAGACACGTTCGGAATCTGTTGGGGCTCCCTTCGCGTAGCTGCATGGACATCGCGAGAGCCGCGAGCATCGGAAGGATCCACAGGGAGTCCCACTGTCCTTCGAGGCAGACCAGGATGATCGTCAATGGACAAAAGGTGTAGATCCAGGCCGCACGTCGACGAAAGGTTGCGTCGAAGCGATCGTAGTGAAGGAGCCACACGCTGAGGAGACTGTCCGCGACGCACGGTAGGAGTTTCGGAAACAGTCCGACGGGGAGGAATCGCACGTGGTTCATCAACAATGCGGAGAATCCCAGAATGTTGTCGACGATGGGGAAATAGGGAAGGTAGAAGTAGCCGTGCGAGGCCGCGACGGGCATGAAGGACACGCTGTTCACGGCGTCGACGCTGCCGAGGAACAGACCCGCTACGAGAAGTCGGACGACCAGCGAGGTGAGAAAAACCGTTGATGTTCGGTCCAGGAATCCGTCCTTATCGGTCGATCCGCCTTCGTGGCCGCGATGGACGATTTCGCGCTCACTCTGCACGGAGCCGACTCGCGTTTCCCCGCACTCGAGCGACTTGAAGGAATGATCGGACCGCCACGCGCCACAACTTCAACTTGGCGAGTCCCGCGGTACCCACCGGCGCGCCGACGTCACGCACTTCGGTCTGGAAGATCCTCAAGCGGGCGTAGCCGGCCAGACCGGAGATGATCACATTCGGCGCAATGGCGTCGTCCGGGAGTAGCTCGAGCAACGGTCGTAGTTCACTGGCGCGCATCAGTCGATAGGGAGTGTTCGCGTCAGTGACCGGGGAATGGAACATTCCGCGCACGACCAACCGACTCGTCGCCGTGACGAGTCGTCGCGCCCAGTTGGACCGACGGCCGACGCGAGCGCCGAGCAGGACGTCGTAGTCCCCGCGTCGGGTCCAGAGCGTTTCAAACGCCGCCGTACCGAAGGCGTCATCACTGTCCATTTGGAAGACCCAGTCCGCGGTGGAGTCTCGATATCCCATGAGGACCGACGGACCGTGGGCCAGGCCGGGGCGCACACGAAGTTCGAGGCGATGAAGTCCATCACGAGCCATCTTCTCTTCAATTATTGAAATGGTGCCGTCAGTCGATTTCGCGTCGTAGACGACGATTTGGTAGTCGATGGACAGCCGATCACACACACCCGACCAGTCGTCGATGACCTTGGAGATGTTCGTGGCCTCATTGAATGAGGGGATCACAATCGAAAGTTCGAGGGTCAAGTGCCCGACCGATTATCTCGTTGAGTGGTCGACAATCGTGAGTACTTCGCACCTGGCATGGAACCCCTGTTCGTAATCGCCCCTTTATCATCGTCCACGGACGTAGTCTGCAGGTGGAATGCACGTCGAACCAACGAGAAAAACTGCCTTGCGATGGTCTGCGACCGTGAGGACCAAGTACTCTCCAAGTGCTCGAACCCAATCAAAGGGGTGCCATTGACTGAGACCTTCTCCAGAACCTTCCTGAGCGAATCGGTGAAGATAATCGCCGAGATCGACACGGGGTCCATCGAGAGGACCGCGAGCGGTCTCGCGGCGGTTCGAGAACGAGGTGGCCGACTTTTCATTCTCGGCGTGGGCGGTTCGGCCGGTCACGCCTCGCACGCGGTAAATGATTTTCGAAAGCTCTGCGGGTTCGAGGCCTACGCGCCAACGGACAACGTGTCGGAACTCACGGCCCGCGCCAACGATGAAGGATGGGACACGACCTTCGAAGGTTGGTTGCGAGGATCGCGACTCAGCGAGCGAGACGCCATTCTGGTGTTCTCGGTGGGTGGTGGAAGCGTTGAACGCAACGTCTCGGTCAATCTGGTTCGGGCCGTCGATCTCGCTGTCGGGACCAAGGCGTCGATCTTCGGGATCGTCGGACGCGACGGGGGGTACACCAAGCGTCACGCCGACGAGTGTGTCGTCATCCCTCCCCTCTTCGACGACTACGTGACGCCCCACACCGAGGGTCTTTGCGCGGTGCTCTGGCACCTCCTCGTCTCGCACCCAGCGTTGTCGCGCGCGAGCACCAAATGGGAGTCGATGAAGTGATAACTGACGACAGGTCGTCCGGCCATTCGATCCGGAAGGTGGTGGTGGTAGGGGGCGCCGGATTCATAGGTGCCCACTTCGTCGACGCGCTGCTCGGTATGGATGACGTCCATCGAGTCAGGGTGTTCGATAATTTCTCGTCGGGTCGGCGTTGGCACCTCGAACCGTACGTT
Source organism: uncultured Acidimicrobiaceae bacterium (assembly GCA_963700135.1). Taxonomy (GTDB): domain Bacteria; phylum Actinomycetota; class Acidimicrobiia; order Acidimicrobiales; family RAAP-2; genus RAAP-2. The sequence continues at coordinate 76,104 of CAVOWM010000011.1, forward strand.
GACGATGGTCGATTCGACGTGGTGGAGGACGACGTTCGAGATCTCGAAGCGTTGACAGCGGCACTGGACGGATTCGACACGATCATCCATCTCGCCTCTAATCCGGACATCGCCGCAGCCGCGAGCAATCCCCTCATCGACTTTGACCAGGGGACGCTGTTGACCCAGAACGTCGTGGAGGCCATGCGTCGGTCTTCGTGTGCGCTCGTGCTCTACGCGTCGGGAAGTGGTGTGTACGGCGACCTCGGCGAACGAGAGGGCACGGAAGATTACGGCCCATTGGTCCCGGAGTCGACCTACGGGGCGAGCAAACTGGCCGGTGAGGCCCTCATCGCCTCATATTGTCACATGTTCGGTATGACCGGACGCGCGTTCCGATTCGCCAATGTCGTCGGGCCCCGTCAGACGCACGGCGTCGGCTACGACTTCGTTCGCCAACTCCTCGCGGATCCTTCGCGACTCAACGTACTCGGGGACGGCCAACAATCGAAGTCCTACATTGACGTGACTGACGTGATGGCAGCGGTTCTGACCGCCGCGCAGGCGCCCTCGGGACCGTTCGCAACCTTCAACGTTGCGACGAAGGACTACATCACGGTGAGGGAGATCGCTGATCTCGCGATTGAGACGGTCGTCGGTAACGCGACGAACACTTCAGTACATTTTGCGGGCGGCGAACGAGGATGGAAAGGTGACATACCCGTCGTTCGATTGAACTCCGATCGCATTCGTGAGCTGGGCTGGGACAACGTCTTCACCACGCGAGAGGCACTACGTCGCTCGCTCGAATCGCTCCTTCAAGACTTCCAGTCCGGAAGGATCCATTAGTGGCTTCGGCCGTGCGTAAGGCGGTCTTCCTCGATCGTGACGGTGTGATCAACGAGACCGTGTTGGTCGATGGCGACCGGATGCCTCCTCGCACCGTCGATGAGTTTCGTCTCATCGACGGCGTCGCAGACGCAGTCGATCGACTGCGTCTGGCCGGATTCGCTTTGATCGTCGTGACGAATCAACCGGACGTCGCACGCGGCATTCAGTCAACAATCGTCATCGAGGCGATGCACGAGAAGCTTCGGTCATTGATCGCGATCGACGACATTGTCACGTGTGTCCACGACGACGCGGACGCGTGCGATTGCCGCAAGCCCAAACCGGGCATGCTCACGAGTTCGATCGTTCGCCACGGTCTCGACGCCTCTCGTAGCTACATGGTTGGAGACCGGTGGCGCGACGTGACGGCGGGTCGCCTCGCTGGGTGTACGACGATTCTCGTGGGTCCCGATTGGGAGTCGCCAATGTCCGACACGCCGGACTTTCGAGCACGGGATCTGAGGGGGGCCGCGGACATCATCTGTCGGTCGCAGAGACACGTTTAGCGAACACGTGGGGCCTAAGATTCGCTGGTGACAGTTGCGAACATCGGGATCAAACTTTTTGCGGATGGCGCGAACGTCACCGACATTCTCGAATTGGCGAAAAACCCTTCAATCAAAGGCTTTACGACCAATCCAACGCTGATGCTCCGTTCCGGAGTGACGGACTACGAAGGATTCGCACGGGGCATCCTCGAGCAGGTCACCACGCTGCCCGTCTCCTTTGAGGTCATCGCTGACGACAGTGCAGAGATGTCACGCCAAGCCCGACGCCTGGCGTCGTGGGGCGACAACGTGTTCGTCAAGATTCCCATCACGAACACGCAGGGGGTCAGTTCGGCGCCATTGATTCAACAACTCGCCGCTGACGGGCTGCGCCTCAACGTCACCGCCCTGACGACCATTAGTCAAGTGCAAGTGGTCTCGGAGAAACTCAATCCAAACGTCCCCGTGATCGTCTCGGTGTTCGCGGGTCGCATCGCCGACACGGGCATCGATCCGATTCCCGTAATAGACCAAGCGCTCAAACTCCTGGCTCCTTTTTCACTGGCCGAAGTTCTCTGGGCGAGTCCTCGAGAGCTCCTGAACATCGTGCAGGCCGCGTCGGTGGGATGCCACATCATCACGATGACCAACGATCTGCTGGCAAAGTTGTCGGGCCTCGACCGTGACCTCGAGGCGGTATCGCTCGACACCGTGCGCATGTTCTACAACGACGCCGTTCGATCCGGACTGATGCTCTAATGAGGAAGCCACCGACGCCGTGATTATCACTCGGACGCCACTTCGCATCTCCCTCGGTGGTGGGGGTACCGACCTCCCCTCGTACTCAGATCGATTCGGCGGAATGGTGATCTCGGCCGCCATTAATCGATACATGTTCATCTCCATCAACAAGTCATTCGGTGACGACTATCTACTCAAGTACTCGCACCTGGAACGGGCCAAGACGATCAGTGACATCGAGCACCCGATCATCCGCGAAGCGCTCCAGCGGTATTACCTCGCGCCCGGGATCGAGGTCGTGAGCGTGGCCGATATACCCTCCGGCACCGGTCTCGGAACGTCGGGGTCATTCACCGTGGGACTGTTGCGGGCCCTCTCAGCACTGCGGAGAGACTTCGCGACGGCGCACAGTCTGGCGCTCGAGGCCTGTGACATCGAGATAAGCAGCCTCGGTCGACCCGTCGGCAAGCAAGATCAGTTCATCGCCGCGTACGGGGGCGTTGCGGTGATGGAATTTCGACCCGACGGCTCCGTCGACGTCATGCCACTTCGCATGTCCAGTGAGACGCTCGTCCAGTTGGAGTCGAACTTGGTCATGTTCTTCACCGGTTACTCGAGGGACGCCGACTTGATCCTGAGCGAGCAAAAGTCGAAATCGGAAGGCAATGACCCTTCGATGATCGAGAACCTCCACACGATGAAGGAGCTCGGACACGAGGTGAAGTTCGCGCTCGAGACCGGCGACGTCGATGGTTTCGGCGAGATCATGAATCGACACTGGCTGCACAAGAAGGAGCGATCCACGTCGATGTCCAATCCGCTCATCGACCGCTACTACGATTTGGCCCTCGCACACGGGGCGATCGGTGGAAAGCTCGTCGGCGCCGGAGCGGGAGGCTTCCTCCTCTTCTACACACGCCGTCACGCCGAGTTGCGAGCGGCGATGGCGAACGAGGGACTGACCGAAGTGCCGTTCGGTTTTGACTTCGAAGGATCGACGGTTCTTGTTCGAGATTGACTATCCATTCGTGATCCTCGCCGGCGGACTGGGGACACGAATGAGGTCAACGATTCCGGACGTTCCAAAGTCGTTGATTCCCGTCAGGGGACGCCCGTTCATCGAGTGGCAACTCGAGTGGTTGGTCGAACAAGGTGTCCGCGAGGTGATTCTCTGCATCGGGCACCGCGGCGACGAGATCCGGCGCCACGTCGGGACCGGAACGTCTTTCGGCGTTCGCGCTGTCTACGTCGACGAAGGCGATACATTGCGGGGCACGGCCGGCGCTCTGCGACTCGCCGTTGACGAACTGGGGATCGCATCGCCGTTTTGCGTCATGTACGGCGACTCGCTGTTGGACGTGTCGATCGGAGACGTCACGTCGGCCTACCGAAGAGAAGGTCTGCCCGCCCTCATGACAGTGTTTCGCAATGAGCATCGTTGGGAGGAGAGCAACGCCGCCTTCGACGGTCTTCACGTGACGAAGTATGAGAAGCGCGCGTCCGCGCCGTCGCCCGATTTGATCTTCGTTGACTACGGCCTTCTGGTCCTCGGCAGCGACGTCATTATCGAATTCGTTCCACGCGGCGAGGTCGTCGATCTCGCGACAGTGCTTGGCCGTCTGAGTTCAGCCGGCAGGTTGGCCGGGTTCGAGGCCCTACAGCGGTTCTACGAAATCGGCTCTCCCGAAGGGCTCGCCGCGCTGGATCAGTATCTCGCCGCGAAAGCGAGACTTCACCCAGTGAATCGCAACTTCATCATCTCCTTTCGAGATTCGGCGCGGCCCAGGCCGAATGCGAACGGCGAAGCGAAGTCCTCGTGGTTGGATCGTCCACTGAGCAACTGGTCGTGCGCGCTTGGCTGGCTGATCGCTCTGGCGATCTTCGTCGGGTTCACCACTCTCTTTGGCGGACTCACGCAGCTAGACGCACTACTGTCCACCTACTCGTCGTGGTTCATTGCCCACGGGAACTTCGCGTGCGCCTATCCGCCGGGAAGCTCGGTGCAGATTGCACTCACCGCGCCGCTGTACACCCTCATGGCGGGAGGTCTTTCGTTCCTCTTCGGCGTCGGTCACGGGGTCGCGTTTCCGACGCAGGCCGCGCTCGGTTCGCGATGTCTTACGTGGCTGGGCCCGATCCGTCACTGGTCCACGCAGACGAGCGCGCTGACACCCACACTTCGATTCGGTTATCTGGGTTGGTTGGCATTGATGGTCGGCGTGGTCGCGGTGCTTCGGGCGTCTCGACGCGGCAACACCGGCTGGGAGCCGCTCACGCTCATACTCATCGCGTGCACCCCTCCGGTCTTCATGTGCCTCCAATACCTATTCCACCCCCAGGACCTCCTGGCCATGGGTCTGCTGCTCGGGGCCGTTGCCCTGGTTCTGCGCGACCGGTGGACGTTGGCCGGAATCCTGATGGCCCTCGCGTTGACGTCGCAGCAGTTCGCGCTTCTCGTTCTCGTCGCCCTCGTTGTGGTGGCGCCCGCGGCGAGTCGAATCAAGATGGTGGTCGCCACGGTCGGAATGTGGTCATTGATCGTGGTCCCGCTCGCCTTGGTCACGTCGGGACGGGCCTTTCGCGTGGCGCTCGTCGGCTCAGGGCTCGCTGGAACGCAGGCGAGGTCGCTCGCGTGGGAACTCCACCTCACGGGTTCAATGGCCGTCGAAGTGTGGCGCCTGGTGCCCATCGTTGTCTCGGCGGGCATTGCGTACCTCACGCATCGACGCCTCGGGCCTGTCGCGCTCACGCCGGTGCCCTTGATGGCACTCGTCGCGACCTGCTTGTCTCTGCGCCTCGTCTTCGACGAAGGACTGTACGGCTACTACTTCATGGCCGTCGCCGTGTCCCTCATCATCCTGGACGTCCTTCGTCGACGACTCCGAGTGGAGCTCCTTGGCTGGCTGGCCCTCATCGTCTTGGTGTTCGATCCCCTGCCCTGGGGATACGACCGTCTCACGTACTCCGTGCCCATGTGGATATGGCAGGTACTGCTCGTCTCCCCGGCCGTGTGGCTCTCGCTGTCACCGCTCCTCGACGAGTATCGCGTCGCACAGGGGACGTCGAGCACGCAAGGGGCTCGAGCGTAGCGTCAGGCGGAGCGGCTCTCGAGACGACGGTTCCTAAGGACGTGACGTGTCACCTCGACACCCTAAGGTGACTCTGATGGCAAAATCTTCCGGGTTCTCGAGTGGCGGTGAGATTCAGCGCGTGATCGACGCTGCTCGCTCACCGGGGTGGAGCGTCGGTGAAGGTCGCAAGGGTGAGATCATGGCGACCCGTGATTCGGGCGACATCGGGAGCCCGTGGGCGATCACGGCCGTCCGCGGTGGACGCGGTATGCGGGTGTACTTTTACCGACCGGGTGACGACGTGCAGTATGAGGGCGAAGCGATCGGCGAGCTTTCCGGCAATCCGCGGGAGATGGGTCGACAACTTCGCGGCCTCTTAGAGGACACGCCTCTCGAATAGCGAGCGCCCGTTTGATCGTGGTGTTCCTGGGTCAAGTGGATGAAGTATCAGACCGGAGCATCGTGGTCGGCGGTCGAAGAAGACGCGCGGGCTGAGTCAGCTCGATCCTTGACGGCGCTGAGCAACGGACTGATTGCCAGCGCGAGAGTTATCGGAACCAAGACGATCTGCCAGAACCAATTCGGGAGCGCCGTGCGAAGTAGCGCGTGCGAGAACGGATTCTTCACCAATGTCGCACAGACGAAGACGAACCACGCGACGATGTACCAGCGAACGCGGTCGCGCACGACGTCGAGGAGAATCAAGAGCAGTGCGCCGATCACGAAGACGTTGGGCATCGCTTCACGTGCGGTGAGACCCCACGCCTGCCCATTCGTCGCGAAGCCCCACGGCACCGGATTCTCCACCAGGGTGAAGAGCGCCAGGAACGCGATCACGTGCCCTCGGACTCGACCCTGAAGCACGTCGTTGATGACGATGAGGACAACGCTCGCGGCAAAGTAGTAGCCCCACATGCTCACTTCGAAGACGAGTCGCAGCGCCAACGCCGTCGCGATGAGCGAGACCAGTGGCACGGCGTTCAAGACCTTGTCGCCGAGTCGCTTCTTCGCCCACAGCGCCAAGACGAACGCGCACACGATTGGAAGTGTCCGCGCGAGCGTCAGCAGTAGATGGGGATCTCGCCCAATCTCCCTCATCCAGGTGTCGCCCGCGAAGCCCTTCGGCGCTACGGATCCGGAGCCGATGGCGGACCACTTGAGTGCCCTTCCGGAAGTGATCACCGCGAGTGGGGCGACGATGAGCACCACGGTGGCCACGCTCGCGACGGCGAAGCGGATGCGGTCCTTGTTCGGCACGACGACGATGAGGACCGCAGCGATGATCAAGACGAACGGGTTCGACGTGAAGGCCAGGGCGAGCATCACGCCGGCCCAAATCCACCGCCCTCGTATCACGAAGGCTATGGAACTCAGGGCGAGGCCGATCGCGAGGACGTCCTGGGGGTGGAAATAGGTCAAGAGGCACTCGAGTACGGGTGGCAGCACCGCCAGGCCGAGGATCGCGAACGGCTCCCATCGAGTGCGGCCGCGTCCGCCGGCTCGAAGCAACATGATCGCACCAACCAGAAGCGGAAACCAGATCAGATATCCAATGTTGATCGTGGGGATGATGACGTTCGTCCGGGACGACCAGTTGAACATCGCTACGAGCGCGTGCGAACATCCGGGACCCAACTGCGCGGCGGTCGGAAACGGCGCCAGATTCCCTCCGCGAGTGATCGCCAGCACCACCCCGGAGAGCAAAGGGTACAGAGGGGAGATCATCGTGTACGGACTCGCGATCGGCGGGAAATAATGCGTACTCGGTGGTGAGTACAGACAGGACAGATGACCGTGCGCCACGGCCCAGGTCGAATAGGCCGAGACTGACACGTCATCCTCTGTCGGACCGCCCAGGAGATGCGTCAACGCCACGAAGACGATCGTCGCGACAATCCAACCGATCAGGCACCAACTGGTCCGCAGTGGCTGATTAAGCCATGCGTACGCGCGCATCGAAGGACTCAGTCCATCGGTTCGAGACTCGCCTTCGGGTCCGGAATGAGCGTCGTTCAGCGATGCGTCACTCACCCCAAACACACTAGGACGTCGAACCAAAACCTGGCGTCAATTCAGCAACCGATTGTTCACGCTGATTCTGAATCGCGCGCACTGAGGTCGCGTCATATCCGCTGAGATCGGACGGGACGAAACTAACGAGAGGTCGCTGTATTGTCGCACAACGACGACTGCCACCACACGACGCCACAGATTCCGAACCAGAGGCCAGCGCAATCGTACGATTGACTTAAGGTGATTGCGTGCGCGATGTTCAGTCATTTGGTGGCTCATATATGAAATGTGATGATGCGATGCGTGGCCCAAAGAGCGGATCGGCGCACATCGAAAATGGCACCCGTCATGCGCGAGGCGGCGCCAACCCTTGCTAGCGTTCCTCATCGTTGGATGCGGTCTGTTCGGCCTCGCCATCGGGTCGTTTCTCAACGTAGTGATCTATCGAGTTCCGCTGCACGAATCGATCATCAAACCTCGTTCGAAATGTCCGGCGTGCGCTACGCCGATACTTGAACGCGACAACATCCCGGTGGTGTCGTGGCTGATCCTGCGGGGTAAATGCCGAAACTGTCGGGAACCGATCTCTCCTCGGTACCCCCTCGTGGAGTTACTCTGCGGCACTCTCTTCGCCGGCGCCGCGGCGCGCGTGGGATTCAATTGGGACCTACCGGCGCTGCTGATCCTGGCGGCCGGTCTCCTCGCACTCTCCGCCATCGACCTTGAGAAACTGATACTTCCCAAGTTGGTCATCTATCCGACCCTGACCCTGTTGTCGGCGTCACTGCTCGTCGCCGCTGGTGCGACCGGCGAGTGGCATCGCCTCCTCATCGCGGTGCTCTGCGCGGTGGGCTGGTTCGTGTTCTTCTTCATCCTCAACTTCGCCAGTCCACGCGTTCTCGGTTTCGGTGACGTCCGCCTGGCGCCGATTCTCGGACTCGGTCTCGGATGGTTGGGCATTCGCTACGTCATCCTCGGTTTTTTCTCCGCGAATCTCATCGGTGCCATCATCGGTATTTCGCTCATCGCCGCCAAGAAGATGTCGAGGGACCAGCCGATCCCCTACGGGGTCTTTCTTGCTCTCGGCGTGGCGTTGGCCGTCTATGCCGGTCCGGAACTACTGATTCCGTTTCAACGATTCTCCTAAGAGACGGCCTAGTAGACGAACTCCATGCGCAGGCCCTCGGAGTCCCAGACCGGTTCGACCGGCATTCGTTTGGCCGCGTGGCCGTAGACACGTCGAGCGGTCCACAACAACGCGAACGCGTCGAGGAGGTGCTTCTCGGGGACGTCGAGCACCGTGGGATCGAGATGGCGTTCGCTCCCACGAATCCGGTCAATGAGCACGGCGCGACGTTCCTCGCGACCGGCTTCGATTCGCTTTGACTTCGTCAGCGGCGTGTCCTTGTGCAACTGGAAGAAGCTCAACTCCGGATGACCCTCGTAGACGATGCGTTGCCGATACGGGGACATCTCCTTCGCCACCTCCAAGTAGCGCGGCAACAAGGTCGCCGTGACCGCGTCGAGCATTCCTTCTTCCACTGGGATATCACCGTTCAGCACGGCGCGACTGGGTGCGTTGTGCACCGACGTGCCTCGTCGCTTGAGTAGTGCTCGCGCCTCGCGATCGCAGATCCTCGGACCGTCCTCGGGCTTGTCGAGGATACCCGACCGGCACGTTGGCGACGATCGTGACAAATGACGGTCGTTCGCTCAATACCTCGAGGAAAGAGTCGTAGACCTTGGGTGGTTCGGGCGCGAACGTCGAACCCGCAATTTTGGCGCTGGCGACGAGCCATCGGGAGCCGACGGGCGTCACGCCGGCGACGACGGAATAAGGGAGATCGGGGCCGCGATGGGAGGTCACCCACTCATTTATACCATTTATACCTTAATGAGCGACTTATCCTTCGACTCGAGAGTACGGATCAATTCCTTCGGGTGGGCCGTGATCGCCATGGCGTCCTCGTAGGCGATCGTGCCGTCGACGACCAGATCCGCGAGGCTGTTCTCCAACGTCTGCATGCCCTCTTTTTGGTTGGTGAACATGATGTTCTGGAGCTGGTTGGAGCGTCCTTCCCGGATCAGGTTCCGCACCGGGTTGGTCGCGATAAGGACCTCGAAGGCGGCCACCATGCCGCCACCGATCTTCGGCACGAGTCGCTGGGCGATGACGGCGCAAAGCGAGGCGGCCAACTGCACACGGGTCTGCTCCTGGCGCCAGGCCGGGAAGACGTCGATGATTCGGTCGATGGCCTGGGGTGCGTCGTTGGTGTGCAACGTCGCGAAGACGAGGTGGCCGGTCTCGGCCATCGTGAGGGCGATCTGAATCGAGTCGATGTCGCGCATCTCACCGATTAGCAGTACGTCGGGGTCTTCGCGAAGGGCTGAGCGCAGTGCTCGGTCGAAGGAGGGGCTGTCGAGGCCCACCTCGCGTTGGCTGACGGCCGCCACCTTGTGCGTGTGCACGTACTCGACCGGGTCCTCGATCGTCAGGATGTGACAGGCGCGATTCTCGTTGATCTGATTGACGATCGACGCCAGCGACGTCGATTTCCCTGATCCAGTGGGTCCGGTCACCAGTACGAAACCGCGAGGCTGTTCCGCGACCCAACTCGCGGCGTAGGGAAGTCCGAGCTCCTCGAACGTTGGGAATACGCGCCGGGATGACTCGAAGGGCCAGGGCCGTCTGACCGCGCTGCGTGAAGACACTGCCACGGATTCGGGCCTTGTCGCCCCACGAGAAGGCGAAGTCCACGTCCAACTGCTCATCGAAGATCATTCGCTGACCGTCGGTCAGGAGCGGCTGAGCGATTTCGTTGATCTGATCGCCAGTCAATACGGCGGCGCCCTCCACGGGTCGCAATTTTCCGTCGACGCGGATACGAGGCGCGGAACCCCCAGAGAGCAGGAGGTCGGTGCCACCTTGATCCCACAACTGCTGCAGCCACGGGTCAATTGGGCGGGTTGCCTGGTCACTCATTGCCACACATCCTTTCAATACGTCTAGTGAGATGAAATGCCCGGCATTACGCCGGGCACTTCATCTCACTCAACAAGAGACGAGCTTATTGAACTGCGTTGCAGGAACTCGGGCCGACGTAGGTAATGCACGGGCCGACCGCCGGCGACATTGCCGACCAGCTGGCACTACCGAGACTTGCAGCAACACCCGCGGTGATCTGGAAGGCGTAGTGAGGCAGATTGTTCGGCCATGACTGCAGATACGGCTGCGACGCCGACGGGGTCGTCGTCAACAGGAGCGCCGTAGGCGTTCGCACCGCTGTTCTGAGCCGTGTACGCGGACATAGCCGTTGAAACGGTCGCACCGTCAGCCTGGCAGGCGGCGATAGCGCTCTTGCCGGTGATACCACCAAGAGCGAAGATCACGACCGCAGCCAAGATACCGAGTACAACGATGACGATGAGGAGTTCGATCAAGGTGAAACCGTTGATCTCTCCAGCATCCCTCTGGCGCTTAAGCCGTTGGTAGGTCGAAATCATATTCATACTCCCTTTGGTTAGTGGGTTGGCCGACACTCGGAACTACCCGATATTGCACCGTTCGAAGGTAATTCGCGCGGCTGCAGCAAATTGTACATGAAGTTTGTATGTTTCTATAGCAATTCGAACACAACTCGCGCCGAATATTCCCTTATTTTGAAAGGGTTTTCGAGATAAAAATTTGAAAAACTCGCCACCTCTTGGTCACGAGACGGTGAAAGACGGGGTCGTCGATGAGAGACCGGGTCCCGTGACCGTGATCGTGTCAGATTGGGCGGTAGCGTCACCGAAATAGCCGGTCGCGTTACCGTTCGCGCCCGTCATAACCGTCAAAGTAGCCTTGCCGGGCTTCAAAACGAACAGACCGCCGCCGAAGTAGCCGGCACCCGAATTTGACAGTGTCAACGAGACGTTGCCCGTGTGTACGGCGTTGCCGAACTGGTCCTCGAGTTGAAGGGCCACCGTGACGTTCGTGGAGTTGCTGTGGGTAATAGACGTCGGCGTCAGAGAGATCATGACCTGGGTCGCGGCACCTGCTTCGAAGTTCAACGTCGAGGTCCCCCACGACGTCGTGCCGTTCAGCGCAGAAACGGTGTCAGACCCCGAGGTCTCGTTACCGATGTACACCGTCTCGGAACCGACACCGCTGGGGAAATTCACGCTGATCGTCGACATCCCGGTCGGTCCGTTCGGCGTCGTCGAGAAGAAGCCGTTCCCCGTGTCACTCAGTACCAGCGTCAAGGGTGTGCTGCTGGTCGTCAAATTGCCGCCCGAGTCCTCGAGCTGAAGGGTAAGCGTCGTGTTCGTCTGGTTGCTCACCGCCGGCGTGTTCGTACTCGGCGTTATCACCACACCGTCCGGTGGCCCTACCACGACGGTCAGGGCGGCGGACCCCCAGATTGACGTCCCGTTGACAGCGGAAATCGTATCCGGGCCGGTCGTCGAGCTCCCGAAGTACGCGGTCTGCGTGCCGACATTGGTTCCAAAGTTCAGTGTCAACGTCGACGAGGCCGTGCCGCCGGACGTCGCCGAGAACGACCCGTTGCCGACGTCGCTCAGAACGATGGAAATGGCGGTTGGGCCAGGATTCTTCTCTGGCGCGCCGACCGAGTTCTCCAGGGTCACGGTCATCTGGTCATTCGGCGACGAGCTCTCGCTCGGGGTCACCGTGTTGAGTGCGATACCGACCTGTGCCGCCGCCGGTCCTCCTACGGTGAAACTCAAGGTCACCGGCAGTGCCGGCGAATAGACCGTACTCCCGGTCGCGGGATCGGTGAAGACGACCGTGCACGTGCCCGCAGTCTTGAACGTGAGCGTGGCGCCACTCAATGAGCACACTGACGACGTCGAGTCGTTGATGGTCACCGAGTCGCCGGAGGTCGCGGTCGCCGTCAGGGTGTAGGTCCCATTCACCGTCGGGCTCGTGGGAGCCGGGGGCGGCGAGATCACACTGCGCTGCAATCCGACGACGAAGTTGGTCGACGTCGCGACGGCGGAACCGTCAACTGCCGTGAGCGTGTAGTTGCCCGCAATCTGCGGGTAGATGCTGTTGAAGGTCGCGACACCCGCGGAGTTCGTGTACGCCGTCAAGACGCTGGTCGGCGACGAGATGCCCGGCACTGCGCCGTTGCTCGGACCGGATTGCTGGACGAGCGTGACGGTGTCATCCACGACCGGGTTATTGCCGGAATCGAGGACCAGTACCGAGGCCTGGGTCGACGCGAAGGCGGTCGTGTCCGACGGTTCATTCGTGAAGCTCAACGACGCCGCGACGCCTGTCGCGGATCCCCCTGAGGCCGAACCCCACTGCCAGCTCTGGATCGTCATTCCCTGACCGCAGAAGACGGTGCACAGGTCCTGGATGGGAGCGCTGCGGGCGGGCGCCGGCGGGTAGTCGTCGTAGATGACGATTGCGGTCAAAAAGGCCGAGTTCTCGCACGCGCCAGCCAACACACTGATCGGACAGGCGTAGAACGTCACGGTCCTCGTCTGGGCGACGAGTGGATTCCACTCCGTCGTGCACCAGACCGCGACTTGATCGCCGTCGATAGCGGGAATCTCGGAGATGTTGGTCCCGCCCCAGCAGGCCACCAACGGACTGACCGCTGGCGCCACCGCCTGACTGTTCGAAATGATCGGGTTATAGCGGACGTACTGGATGGCCATGTCGGTCATCCCACTCGCTGCGACGGTGAGGGCGTTCGATGAGGAGAACTTGGTGGAGTTGTTGAGGTCGTTGCTTACCCACGTCGACAGCATCGCCACGACGAGACTGATGACCACCAGATAGGCGAGCGCGAGCATGATGATTGCACCCTCCTCGTTCGTTCGACGCTCTGCCCTCATGTACCTGCGAAGTCGCCTCACGAACTTCGACGAGAGTCGTTTTCCAATCGAAGCGCAATTCATTGGGTGACTTGCTCATTTCACCGTCGCCCCATTCGAATGCGCCGTCGCGGCACTATCCACGTAGCCGACGCCACCAACGGCGGTCACTTCGACGTAGTACGTACTCCCCGATTTGAGATCGGCGTTCGTGAACTGCGTTCCCGAGGTGACGTTCGTCTGGGTCACGCACCCAAAGGTCATCTGGGTGTTCGTACAGGCGAGGACTGTGTAGCTTGCCGGCATTGGCGCCGGACGGTGCGCTAAAGGTGACCACGAGCGAGTTCTTCCCCGACCCGGCGGCCGCAGTTGGTGTGCCGGGGGTTCCTACTTGGCTGGTGTCGGGACCGCTTCCCTGAGTGGATGCTGGTGAGACGAGGTATCCCGAGGAACCGTTGGCTGTGATCACGACGTAGTAGGTGGCGCCAGCACTTCCCGGCGTGTAGTTGAGTCCAGTGATGGTGGAACCCGAGACGAAGTTCGGATTGACCGCGGCGCACCCGGTCATGCCTGAATTCGGACAGATCTTTTCGCTGTACGTCTGGGTCGGCGCCGCGTTTGAAGAAGCGGTGAAGGCCACGGTCACCGACCCCGCCGAGGCCCCATACCCGACCACGACGTTGGTGGGAGCCGTCAACTGGACTGTGGCGAGCGTCGGCGGCGAAACTGCGGACGTCGCCGAGGCGACGCCGGTCGTCGTCGAGACTGCGGTGACGGCGACGTAGTAATCAGTCCCCGCGTTCAATCCACTCACCTGGCTGCCCGATGTGAATTGCGTCGTGCTCGCACAATTCATTGTCATCTCAACGTCGGTGCACACGGTCACCGTGTACGAAGCCACCGGAGACCCACCACCGGGTTCCACGTACGTGACCGTGATGGCGCCCGCTTGCGAAAGTGACGGGGACGCGGTGATGTTCGGGGTCTTCACTGCGGTCGTGGCCATTTGGCTCGACAGTGGCGAGGGTGGCGACACCAGATAACCGGGCGAGGCGTTCGCGATGATCTCGACGTTGTAAGTGACGCCCGCAGTCAGCCCGGTGATCGTACCGCCCGAAGAGATGTTCGTGTTGGACTGGCATCCCACGGTCATTCCGCCGTCCGTGCAGGCCTTGGCCGTGTAGGTCTGGCCCGATGGCGCGTTGCCCGAACCCTGGAACGACACGACCGTCACTGAACCTGACGATGGTCCGAATCCCAGCGTCGGACCGCTCGGCGGCGCGGTCAACTGAACGGTCGCCATCGTGGGCCCAGCGGGGGGCGACGTCGAACCGAAGTAATTCGCCGACGCCAGCGCGGTTATCTGGACGTACCACGTCGAACCGGGTGTGAGTCCGGTGATATCGGCCCCGGACACTGGGTTGTTGGTGATCACGCAGTTTTGACTCATGGCGCTGTCCGAGCACCGCTTCATGCTGTACGTCTGTCCGGCCGGAGCGTTCGCGGGGTCGGTGTAGGAAACGTTGATGGCACCGGCCTCGGTGGTCGAGGGGATCACCGTGACGTTCGGCGTGTCGAGTTGGGTCGCGTAAACCGTGAACGGTGCGCTGGACGAGGTGAGATTCCCAGTGCCCGACGGGTCGGGTTCGCTGGCGTACAACTGATACCCCGTACCAACGACGTCGAGGCTGCACCCCGTGTAGGTGACGATGCCCGCCGTCTCTTCGCCCGAACAGGTCTTTGAAAGCGACGCGCCGGCCGGACCGGCACCCACGGACAGCGTGATCGGCGAGAGGTCGCTGGTGACGATGGAGCACACGGGCAGTGCGGGCGGAGTACTCGGTTGGCAATCCTGGACCTCCAGTACCGGCTGGGTGTCGAAGTTCGTGTCCACGGTCGCGCCTTCGGGCTGGGTGACGAACACCAACTCGTTCGCCGTCGCGCCCGAGACGCCGGCCGTCTGGATCACGCCGGGATTGTCCACGACGACGGTGTCGCTCTGCGTGCGGCCGTTCGCCGTGTTCGTCACGACCACGTTGATGAGTTGAGGATTGCCCACGTCAGACGATGAGCATGAGGCCGTATAGGTGCCATTGAGCGAGTATTCGACCGCGGGCTGTGACCCGGAAGGCGCGATCGCCGCGCTGTAGCCAGTGATGCCCAGCGCCGCGGTTATCTGCGGCCCCGAGGGATAGGCGGACAATGGTTGACAGGTACTGAACACGCTGTTGCTGTCCTGTTGGACCTGCGACGTCGTGGTCGCGATTGAACTCGCGAGCACCGAGTTGAAGTTGGCCAAGTCGCGATGTTCGGCGGACGCGTTGATCGAGGTCTCGAACGCAGTGATCAGCGCCACTGAGGCGAGCGCGAGGATGATCAGGGCGAGCAGGACCTCGACGAGCGTCTCCCCCGCTTCGGATCGACCCTCTCGGACCTTCTCGGTCACTCGGCGGGACCACTCCACGGCCAGTCGCCTCAACACGTTGCGGACCTCTTGGACGTGCCCTTTGCCACCGCGGACACTGGCGAGTCGAACTCGGACTCGACCATTACCTCGCCGCCACTCGCACGTGACGATCGAGCGGTTGCCCGCGCGAAACGCGAGAACCGGGCAATCCCGAGGGGCAGTGTGCATTCGGTCATGGCAACAAGAGTCCAAACGAGACGGCGTTGTAGCCCTCACCCTTTATCTGTGCACTGATCGTCACCGGCTCAGCGCTGCCGTTCACCGTCGGCGGGGTGATACCGAGCATCGCGGTGCCAGTTCGCAGATAGGACGGCGACCCCGTCGTCGTCTGCCAATTCGACGTGCACTCGACGGTCGCGGTACCGAGACCGGTCAAGAAGCCGGGGTAGGTCGTGCCACCGATCTGGGCCGTCGTGTCGCCGTTATCGATGCCGTAGCCAGTCATGCCCGTCGAGTCGCTCGCGGGAACGTCGTTGCACGCGTTGCCGAGGTCGGAGTACGAGAAATTTGGAACCAAATTGAACGGCAACGGCTTGGAAGCCGGGAGACTGGATGTCCAAATGATGTGGCCACCTGGGTCGATCGTCTCGGCGTCGGCAGTGATCACCTCGTAACCGGTCGCCGACGTTCCCTGGGGATCGGTCACGACGATGTTCGAGAGCGTGACGGTGTCCGAGCTGCCGTTGCCCGTTTGGAAGATCGCCGGGCTGATGCACGAGGACTGCACCGTGGTGCCCTGCTCGACCGGCGTTGAGATCGGGCATCCGATACCCGCGTAGAAGGGTGTGGTCGATCCGTTGTTCACCTTGTCGATGTTCCCGAGGAAACCCTGTCCGTTGCTGACTCCGTCTGCGCCGTCCGGACATCCTGTTCCAATTGACTCGGCACACGTTCCACCGCCGACTGGCGTTGTGACCGCGACCAACGGGGCACTCGCACCGGGAGAGATGGTCAGACAAAACGACATCAAATAGCCGCCTGGCACGTCCACGTACGTATCCACACCCGGCTGACCAGGATTCGTGTCGGTGCACACGCTCCCCGAGCCCGAGTACGCCGTCTGGAGTTGCGGATCCTTCGCGGTGGAGCTGAAACCTATGAAACACATGGTGTTGGCGAAGTCACCGGTTCCTGGGAGCGCGAACCCACACGAGGAACCGGTCTGCGGCAGCCCCAAGTTGGTTTCGGCGGTCGAGGCTCCCCCCGCCGGCGTCGCCGAGAGCTGATAGGTGTAGGAACTACCCGATTCGTAGATCGGGAACTGCAACGACGTCATGCCAACGGTCGTCACCCCCGCGGTTGGCGTCGTATTCACCACGGTCGAACCGTCGTAGGCGACGGGAGCGGGCTGTTCGTTGAGGGTCTTGCACGCCGCGAGCGAGTCGGCGCTGGGACAGGGCGCCAAGACGTCGGCGGAGAGCAAGGTCGAGGTCGTGGGCGTTTGCGATGCCCCTGACGAGCAGTAATCGCGATACAGCGACCAGGTCGTACCGCTCTGGACCTCGCTGTACGACACGATCACCTGTGAGTTGCCCCATTCCAGGTTCAAGAGCTGGGTTCCAGTGCCACATTGTGAGGAGGTAGAGGAATTGGTTGAAATGGCACTGGCACTTTGCACGTCCTTGGTGAACGTCGACGCGATCACCTGGGCATCGGCGGAGTCGCCAAGACGGTTGGAAACTCCGTTTTGGAGTGAGAACACTTCTAGGAGCCCACCGGCGAGCGCGCCGATGATGATCGGGACGATCGTGATGACGATCAACAGTTCGATGAGGGTGAACCCTCGGTCATTCTTAGCGCGGACGTGTCGAGAACCGACGTGCGGCGTGCGCTCGCCTCGTCGTCGCGAAGCCTTGTGGGTTAAATCAAAGGTCGCACTGTTCACTTACTACCCGCCTGCCTGTTTGAGTCGTTCACTCCGTAATGTCAAACGACCATCAAGAAACCAACAACAGTGCCCTCGCGCGTTTTATGATAGCGGCCTCGGCCAGCCGTGTCTAGGGGACCAGAATCCGGACAGAATCATCGAAATTGACTGAAAGTCAGCTGTATGGCCCCAACGTTTCGCAACGCGATCAACCCCTACGAGGGACATTTCTCGCCGTAGCTCCATAGAATTCACCGTCGAGATTGTGGAGGAATTCACACTGGTGACACGGTTTGATCCCACGATCGACCAGCGGTGTCGGCCGCAAGAAACCTCAATCGAGAAACGTTTCTCTCAAGGCGAGACCGGCTCGCGCGGGCGGCTGACGAATGGACCCGCCGCTCGCCAAAGAGGGTACGGCAACTCCGAACTGGCATTCGTCGAACGAGCGCGATCACCGTCCTGACTGTCGATGCGTGCGTTTTGACTGTAAGTGACGGACCACTCGAGCCAAATCCTGGCGCGAAAAATGGTCGTGTCGCTTTAGGACGCGGCCATCACCACAGCCAGGATTCGAGCGTCATTCCCTCGCCACACTGTCCGAGCCCCAAATTGCACTGCTCGGTCTGGCCGGGAGCTCCCTGAGCAGGATAGTCATCGAATACGACCACGGCCGTCAGCAAGGGCGCCGCCTGACAGTTGGTGGCGGCGGTGTTGATTTGCGTGGCGGTCGGTGTGGATCCTGTCGCGAAGGTGCTGAGGCAGGCGTACAGGGTCACGGTTCGGGTCTTTTCGCTCGCGAAGGCTGTATTGGTATTGCAAAATACGGCCACCGTGTAGGAGTCGATCTGGTACTGCGACACAGCGGGGTTACCGACGGGAACCCAGCACGTACCCAAACCGGTGGGATCCGAGGTCGGCGAGGAGGGGTCCGGCGTGTATCGAATGTTCTGAATGGCCAGGTCGGTGACACTGCTGAGGGCCGTGTGGAGTTGTGCCGTCGAGTTGAAGTGCGTCGTGTTGTTGAGGTCATTCATGGCCCAGCTGGACAGCGCACCGACGATCAGACTGATCGCCACGATGTAGACCAGCGCCAACAGCAGCGCCGCGCCAGCTTCGTCGCCATCGCACTGCCGAGCACGCCAAGGTGACCCGTGCGTTCGAGGAACGCTTGCGCCGACCGATCCCTGTTCTGACCTGACGGAGGTTCGTTCGTTAGTCATTCGTCAATCTCCATGTTTCACAAATGCACATGAATAGTGGGGCGTGGGTGGGTGTGCTCATCACGCCAACGTCAATCCCGCACCGGTGAAGCTGACCGACCCGGCCGTACCCGCGCTCGAAGCCGCGCCACCCGCGCCACCGCCGCCATCGGTCGCAGACGTTGCCACGACGGTGATCGTCGCCGTACCACCGGTGTAGGCCGAGCCACCGCCGCCGCCGCCACCCTTGTCGTTCGCACCGGTCCCGGCGTCCGTACCGCCGCCACCAGAGGCCACACCGCCGCCGCCGCCGCCGCCACCGACGCTCGAGGTGCCACCCCCGGTGGTACCGGCGCCACCCGCACCGCAGACACCGGCCGTACAGGTGCCCGCGGCCGTACCAGTGCCGCCCAGTTTCCCGGCCGTGTTGGTGATCGTGTACTGCGGTGTTCCGGTGGTCTGCGTCGTTCCGTACGTGCCGCCATTTCCACCGCTATTCGTACCGCTGGTGCCGACGCTCGTTCCCGGGTTCGTCGTGAGGCCGCCATCCCCCTTGCCACCAGTTCCGCTGCCGGCTCCGCCGCCACCGCCACCACCACCGACGGCGATCACGGTCCCGGAGGGTGCGCCCTGAAGGTAGATGCACGTCGCGCCGCCGCCACCGCCGCCGGCGTCAGTGCCGCCGCCGCCAACGCCACCCAGGGCGCATCCGGTTCCGCTCGCGCCACCGGCCCCCCCGGTGTTGGTCGCGCCGCCACCGCCACCGCCACCGACGATGACGGTAAAGGTTGTCGCGCTGGAACTCGACGGAATCGTGATCGTGCCCGTAACCGTGCCGCCTCCGCCACCGCTGGCACCGGCAACCCCGCCCCCACCACCGCCTGCGCTCATCGTGAACGTGAACGACGTGACATACGCCGGAACGGTAAGGGTGTAGGTCCCGGCGGTCGACTTGGTGACCGTGTTGTTCACCGTCAATTTCTCGTTCGTGACCGCGGTGCAGGGGCTGGAGGCCGTGTTGTTGTTGGTGTCGCCGTTGTAGACCGCCTGCCAGTAGTAGGTGCCGGCGGTGCTGAAGGTCGCCGTGGCCGAGACGGGCACCGAGCCATTGGTCACGGTCACGGAGCCGACCGTCACCAGGCCGGTCGAGCAGGTGTTGTTGGTGTAGTAGCTGTAGGTGACGGAACCCCCGGCGTTACTCGTCTCCCCGGTCAGGGTCGAAGAGTCGTGCGCCGTGCCGCCCACCGTGATCGAGGCCGCGGACAGGGTGGTCGCGATCGTCGGACTGGTCTTGTTCACCGTCAATTGCTCGTTCGTGACCGCGGTGCAGGGGCTGGAGGCCGTGTTGTTGTTGGTGTCACCGTTGTAGACCGCCTGCCAGTAGTAGGTGCCGGCGGTGCTGAAGGTGACGTTCGACGAACTCGGTACGACGCCGCCGGAGACCGTAACCGAGCCGACCGTCACATGGCCGGTCGAGCAGGTGTTGTTGGTGTAGTAGTTGTAGGTGACGGTACCCCCGGCGTTGCCCGTCTCCCCGGTCAGGGTGGCCGAGTCCAGGGCGATCCCGCCGACGGTGATACTCCCCGACGACAGGGTGGTCGCGATCGTCGGACTGGTCTTGTTCACCGTCAATTGCTCGTTCGTGACCGCGGTGCAGGGGCTGGAGGCCGTGTTGTTGTTGGTGTCACCGTTGTAGACCGCCTGCCAGTAGTAGGTGCCGGCGGTGCTGAAGGTCGCCGTGGCCGAGACGGGCACCGAGCCATTGGTCACGGTCACGGAGCCGACCGTCACCAGGCCGGTCGAGCAGGTGTTGTTGGTGTAGTAGCTGTAGGTGACGGAACCCCCGGCGTTACTCGTCTCCCCGGTCAGGGTCGAAGAGTCGAATGCCGTGCCGCCCACCGTGATCGAGGCCGCGGACAGGGTCGTCGCGATCGTCGGACTGGTCTTGTTCACCGTCAATTGCTCGTTCGTGACCGCGGTGCAGGGGCTGGAGGCCGTGTTGTTGTTGGTGTCGCCGTTGTAGACCGCCTGCCAGTAGTAGGTGCCGGCGGTGCTGAAGGTCGCCGTGGCCGAGACGGGCACCGAACCATTGGTCACGGTCACGGAGCCGACCGTCACCAGGCCGGTCGAGCAGGTGTTGTTGGTGTAGTAGCTGTAGGTGACGGAACCCCCGGCGTTACTCGTCTCCCCGGTCAGGGTCGAAGAGTCGAATGCCGTGCCGCCCACCGTGATCGAGGCCGCGGACAGGGTCGTCGCGATCGTCGGACTGGTCTTGCCGACGACGGTGCTGGTCATGCCCGTGCCGCACGTGCTGGCCGCGCCGTTGTTGTTCGTGTCCGACGCCGACGACGCGTACCACCAGTAGGTGCCCACGGCACTCGGGGTGAAGGACGAGTTCGTGGCGTAGGTGCCGTTGCCGGCCGGGGTCGCCGTGCCGGCCGCCGTGCCGCCGGTGGTGCAGGTCGTGGGCGCCGTCGCCTGCGGTCCGAAGACCGTGAAGGTGATCGTGTTGGTGTCGCTGGTGCCCGAGGAACTGGCCAAGGTCGAGGTGATGCTGGCGGCGGGGATCGCCGTGCCCACGGTACCGGCACCGGGGGCGGTGACGCCCAGGGTCGGAGAGGCCTTGGCGACCACGGTGCTGGTCATCCCCGTGCCGCACGTGCTGGCCGCGCCGTTGTTGTTCGTGTCCGACGCCGACGATGCGTACCACCAGTAGGTGCCGGCACCACTCGGGGTGAACGCCGAACTGTCGGCGTAGGTGCCGTTGCCGGCCGGGGTCGCCGTGCCGGCCGCCGTGCCGCCGGTGGTGCAGGTCGTGGGAGCAGTCGCCTGCGGCCCGAAGACCGTGAAGGTGATCGTGTTGGTGTCGCTGGTGCCCGAGGAACTCGCCAAGGTCGAGGTGATGCTGGCCGCAGGGATCGCCGTACCCGCGGTACCGGTACCGGGGGCGGTGACGCTCAGGGTCGGTGAGGCCTTGGCGACCACGGTGCTCGTCATGCCCGTGCCGCACGCGCTGGCCGCGCCGTTGTTGTTCGTGTCCGACGGCGACGACGCGTACCACCAGTAGGTGCCGGCACCGCTCGGGGTGAACGACGAGTTCGTGGCGTAGGTGCCGTTGCCGGCCGGGGTCGCCGTGCCGGCCAACGTGCCGCCGGTGGTGCAGGTGGTGGGCGCCGTGGTCTGCGGCCCGAAGACCTTGAAGGTGATGACGTTGGCGTCGTTCGTGCCCGAGGAACTCGCCAAGGTCGAGGTGATGCTGGCCGCGGGGATCGCCGTACCCGCGGTACCGGTACCGGGGGCGGTGACGCTCAGGGTCGGGGAGGCCTTGGCGACCACGGTGCTCGTCATGCCCGTGCCGCACGCGCTGGCCGCGGCGTTGTTGTTCGTGTCCGACGCCGACGACGCGTACCACCAGTAGGTGCCGGCACCGCTCGGGGTGAACGACGTGTTCGTGGCGTAGGTGCCGTTGCCGGCCGGCGTCGCCGTGCCGGCCGCCGTGCCGCCGGTGGTGCAGGTCGTGGGAGCGGTGGTCTGTGGCCCGAAGACCGTGAAGGTGATCGTGTTGGCGTCGTTGGTGCCCGAGGAGCTGGCCAAGGTCGAGGTGATGCTCGCCGCGGCAATGGTCGTACCCGCGGTGCCCGTGGCGGGGGCGGTAACGCTCAGGGTCGGGGAGGCCTTGCCCACGACGGTGCTGGTCATACCCGCGCCACAGGTGCTGGCCGCGGCGTTGTTGTTCGCGTCCGACGGCGAGGACGCGTACCACCAGTAGGTACCCACGGCACTCGGGGTGAAGGACGAACTGGTGGCGTAGGTGCCGTTGCCGGCCGGAGTCGCCGTGCCGGCCGCCGTGCCGCCGGTGGTGCAGGTCGTGGGTGCCGTGGTCTGTGGCCCGAAGACCGTGAAGGTGATCGTGTTGACGTCCGAGGCACCGGAAGAGTTCGCCAGGGTCGCGGTGATGTTGGCCGCGGTGATGGCCGTGCCCTCGACACCGGTACCGGGGGCGGTGACACTCAGTGTCGGAGAGGCCTTGTTGACCACCTGGTTGAGCGACGGCGACGTCGGCGAGGCGAGGTAGTTCGAGTCGCCGAGGTACTTCGCCGTAATCGTTTGGCCGACGGTTGAGGGCCACGCCACGAGGCACGTGGCCTGATCAGCGCCATTGACGGTCACGCCGCTCGTCCCGCCACAGGTGCTGATGGCCGTGCCGTTGTCAAAGAACTCGATATTGCCGGTCGGAGAGCCCGATCCGGGACTGGTCACCGACACCGTCGCCGTGTACGTGACGGTCTGACCCACGACCGACGGGTTGGCGCTGGAGGTCACTGCCGTCGTGGTGGAGGCCTGGTGAACGACCTGGGAGAGGACGGTCGACGCCGAGGGGAGATAGTACGCCGGGAGGTTGCCGACGTAGCCCGCGGTAATGGATTGGCCGACGATGCTTGGCCAGGACAGCGCACAGACGGCCTGGCCCGAGCCATTGACTACCACGCCGCTGGTCCCGCCACAGGCACTAATCGCCACGCCATTGTCGAAGAACTCGACGTTGCCGGTTGGAATACCGGTGTCCGGGCTGGTCACGGATACCGTCGCCGTGTAGCTGACGGTCTGACCGACGACCGACGGGTTCGCGCTGGAGCTCAACGTCGTCGTGGTCGGGGCGTTCACGGTCACGGAGATCGTGTTGGCGGGGAGCGAATAGCCGCTCGCGCTCACCCCGCGAGGCCCTGCGCGGCGCCGGTGATCTGGTCGCTCGCCACGCCTCCCACGACGGTGTTGCTCCCGAGTCCCGTCACCGAACCGCCGCCCGAGACCTGGCCGAAGGTCAAGACACTGGAATTGTCGGCGGTCTCGACGTTCGCGTACACGTCCTCGAGGGTCGCCGTCACTGTGCATGACGTCAGGCTCACGATCGCCGAAGGACATCCGGCGACGACGATCTGGCTCGGCGTACCGGCGTAGGTGGGTGAGAAGGTCGAACTCGGAGATGAGGTCAGCGGTCCCGACGTGGCCGTCAACGTGTAGTTCGTACCCACGACACCGGCGAAGGTGCAGTTCGAAACCGTGACCACGCCCGCCGACGCGGTGAGACCGGAACATGAGGCGAGCGTTCCACCCGATGACGACAACGAGATCACCGCGGTTGACGACGTCACGATGTTGCCGGCCGAGTCCTCCACCTTGATGACCGGCTGGGAGGTAAAGGCGGTACCGGACACGCCCGCCACCGGCGACGTGGTGAAGACCAGCTGACTGGCCGGTCCGGGACCGGTCGGCGTGAAGCTGCTGCTCGGGGCCGACGTCAGCGATCCCGACGTCGCGACGACCGTGTACGGCGTACCGACGACGCCGGCGAACGTACAGTTGGCGACGGTCACGACGCCCGATTGGGGCACGAGCGACGTGCACGAGGTCAACGTGCCGCTCGAGGGAACGACGGCGTTGAAGGCAATCGGCGTCGTCGCTGCGGTCACGACCCGGTTGGAGGAGTCCTCGATGGTGAGTACGGGTTCGATGGCGAACACCGATCCCGAGTCACCGGCGACGGGTTGCGTCGTGAACAGAAGTTGGGTGGCCACGTTGGTGATGCTGAACGGACTGCTCGTCGCCGAGGTGAGACCGCTCGACGACGCCGTGAGGGTCAACTGCGTGCCGTACCCACTCCCCTCACATCCGGTGAATACGTACAGGCCGGCGCTGGTGGGGGTCGGGGTATTGCAATTGGAGAGCGTCACGCCCTGCCCGCCACTGTTGATCGACAGGTTGATGGTGTTCGTGGCCGAGGTCACCACATTGCCGAACGAGTCCTCCACGGCGACGGTCGGCTGTCCCGAGAACGGCGTCGCGGCCGTCGCGCTCGCCACACCCGTCGGCTGGATCGTGAACACGATCTGGGTCGGCAAGCCGAAACTCGTCACCGCGAAGGTATTGCTCGTCGCCGGCACCGCCGCGTCCGACTGGGTATTGGGATTCGCCGTCGCTGTCATCGTGTACTCGGTCGCGGTTTGGGGCGGATTTCGAGACGCGTCGTAGTAGTAGCCACCCGAGAACGCGCAGCCCGACGGCATCGTGACGGTTCCGTTCAGGGCCGTCAGCGTGATCGTCGTGGCGTTCGTGAACGAGCAGGTCTTTGTTGGGAGTGCGGTCAGGGCACCGCCGGACAGTGAGAGTGTGATCGTTCCGGCCCACGACGTGTTCGTGACGTTGGAACTGTTCTCCACCGAGACGACCGGATCGGTCGAGAAGCCGTATCCGGATGCCCCGGCGACCGGTTGGGACGTGAAGACGAGGTGGTAGTTCGAACTACTCACCGAGAATGGATTGCTGACAGCGGGGGTCAAGGATCCGTCCGTCGCGGTGATCTCGAAATTCGTCCCGCCAGTGCCGATGGTGCACCCGGAGAAGGTGATCACGCCCAGAATCTCGTTACCGGTGCAGCCGGAGAGGACGCCGGTGCCTTGGGTCAGCGTAAGGATGACGGGCGACAGGTCCGTGGTGACCGTGCTCGGGGAACCGCCCGCGGTGAGGACCTCGACGATCGGCTGGGTGGTGAACGGACTTCCCGCGTAGCCACCCACGGGCTGCTGGAGGAACACCAGTTGCGCCGCCGAGCCGGCGTTCAATGCGTTGGAGCTGCCGATCGGGTAGTCCACGACGAAACTATTGGTGTAACTCGTGCCCTGCAGACTGATCGTGATCAGTTGCGGCTCGTTCGGCTCACACGTCGTTCCGAAGGACTCCGTCGTGGTGTTCCAGTACTGCACCGGGTTGGTCGACGAATACAGCACCGTGTAATTCCCGGCGTACGGCGAGGGAAGCGTGATCCCGGAGGGCCCGTAACCGGGATAGTTATTGAGATTCGGTGGGCACGAGAACAACGTGGGCTGCGCTTGGATATTGGAGATCGTCTCCTGCGTCGCCGTGGCCAGCACCGTGTCATCGACGGCCAATGTCCGGTGTGTCGCCGAAGCGGAAATCGAGGTACTGAACGCGATGAGGAGTGCCACCGACGTCAAGCCGAGGACGATCAACGCCAGGAGGACCTCGATCAGGGTGTCGCCGGCCTCCGAGCGCCGACCGCGATCGCGCACCACGTCTCGATTCTTTGCGCGGTTCGTCGGGGTCTTCGACCGGCTCATCAGAGGTCGATCCCATGATTGGCCGCAATTCGTTCGTTCACGGCGTCGGTCGGTTCAACCTCGCATGTCATGTGTGGTGTCCACATCCGTGCGAGGTCGAACTGACTCATGAAAGCAAGAGTCCGAACGCCGCGGCTTCGAGTCCCCCACCCACCAGCGTGGTCGTCAACGTCGACGGCATCGTCGCCTCGACCATCGCGGTGCCGGTCTTCACGTAGGTGGTCGACGCACCGACGCAGGTGACGGTCAGCCCACCGTTGCTAGTGGTCAGTCCGGCACCCGAATTGCACGCGTTGCCAACCGGGTCGGACGGTGTGTCGTAGGACTCATCGTTGTTGAGGATGTTCAGCGTCGTGTTGCCGGTCCAGGTGGGCGGCCAACCAGCCGTGAACGAAATCGACTCGTTGTCGTCGGTGGATTCAGCGTCAGCCCCGACGAGTTCCCATCCGGTGGCCGGGACGCCGAGCGGCGTCGTGACCGAGATGCCACTCAGCGTGATTATCGTCGTGCCGCCTTCCGTTTGATAGAGGGCCGGCTGACCGGTGACACCCGTATAGAAGGGCGTGCCGTTTGAACACGACGTCGATCCGCCACACGTATTACCTAAGAAGGCGTTCTGCCACGTCGGCAACGGCGACGGTGCCAACGTACTGCCCGTGATGCCGATGCAGAAATAGAGCGTGTAGCCGCCGGGCAACGGAACCGACGTTTCCAAGCAGCCCGACGTTGCGGCGAGCATGTTGTTACCGGTCAACGCGGAGAAGTCGATGAAGCAGAGGGTTGACGCGTAGTAGCCAGTTCCGGGCGTCGCGAAGTTGCAACCCGAGGTTGACGCGGGAACGAGCGGCTTCCCCGTAGCGGCGACTCCCGAACTCGCCGCGGGCACGGCGTCGAGCGTGTACGAGAAATTGCTGTTGGGCTCTGAGATCGGAAACGCGACGCCGGTGACGTACTGCGTCGAAACCCACGACGTGCCCGGTGACGTACCGCTCGGCGCGCCGCTGGCAATCGAGGCCACCGGACTCGCAAGATTCGACGGTACGTCGTAGGAGATAACTGTGCTACTCGTCGGATTGGGATTCGCCGGCGTTGAGTAGCCACTCGAACAGAACTGTCGCACCAAGTTCCACGTCGTGCCGGACTGGACGACGACGTAGGACACGACGTCTTGATAGGGATAGCTCTGCCCGGTCACGGGTCCCCAGGCGAGACCCAAGAGCTGAGTACCGGGTCCGCATTGTGCGGAGTTATTGAGCGGTGCAGTGGTGATCGAAGCGGCACCTTGCACGTCACTTTGAAAATTCGCCTCGACGACTTGGGAGTCCGCGGTATCGCCCAGACGGTTCTGCACACCCGTCTGAAGAGAGAACACGGCAATCAACCCAGCGGAGAGCGCGCCAACGATGAGTGGAAGAATCGTAATGACGATGAGTAACTCGATGAGAGTGAATCCCTTGTCGTCCGATCGGGTCCTGGGCGCCGGCGAAATCTGCCCAGCGTCCAGACGTTTCTTACGCCCTTGCGTGCGAATACCCATGAGCCAATTTTCTTGAACCCGCGACAAAGCGCCGACAAACCTGGATAAACAACCCGACAATATTCATCAGTTTGTATTTTAAGTTGGTGGGTGATTCAAATTACGGCATTTGCGCTGACAAATAATCAGCGGTAACCGTGCCACCTATGGCGGCCAGGCGTCATGTCGAGAATTAACTGACTTTGACCTGGTTATAAATTCCGTACATTGCCGAAATAAGAGCGACAGCGACGAACCCGACCACGACACCCATGAAGATGATGATGGCCGGCTCGAACAGCGCGGTCGCTCGCTCTAGCTTGGTCTCCAACTCGCGCCCGTAGTAGGCCGCCGCGACCTCCAACTGCTGGTCGAGCGTTCCCGTTTCTTCACCGACACGGAACATCTGTCGTGCGGCGGCCGGGAATAGGCCACTTTGGGCGATCGGTTCGGCGAGGCCCTGACCTTGCATCATGGCTTCTCGAATCTTTTCCAATGCGTTGCGATACACCGCATTGTTCGACGACTCCGCGGTTACGGCCATCGAGCGAGGCAGGTCAACGCCGGCTCGCAGCATCGAAGCGAGTACCCGGCAGGTCCGTTCGATGATCGCCGTTTCGGTCAGGTCGCCAACGACGGGAAGCTTCAATTTGAAGGCGTCCAACTTGGCCTTCCCGCCAGGGGAACGATTCATTGCCATGAGCCCACCGACGATGATGATCACGAGACCGAGAATCGCGTACCACCACTTCCCCATGAAGGACGTCGTACTAAGGAGCATTCGGGTGACGAGCGGCAATTTGGCGTGCAGCGAGGCAAAGAACGTCTCGAATCGTGGCATGACGAAAACCGCAAGTACGAGCACCGTGACCACCGACATTGCCGCCACAACCGCTGGATAAATCAGCGCGGCAGTGACTTTTCCGCGAGCCTTTTGGTCGCGATCGATGTAGTCGGCCAGTTGGTTCAAAACGTTGTCCAGGTTTCCGGTCAGTTCCGCCGATTCCAGGATCCCCACGTAGAAGCTCGGGAACGCCTCGGGGTGGGCGGCGGCCGAAGCCGCAAAGGTGTCGCCGGCGCGCAAACTGTCGACCATGTCGCTCAAGATTGCCTTGAGCATCTTGTTCTGGGTCTCTTCGACGATGACCTCGAGGGCCTCCATGATCGGGATGCCGGCGCGCATGAACACTGCCAGTTGGCGGGTGAAGTTCATGATGTCCTGGCGCGGGACCTTCTTCTTCGTGATTTCGAAGTTCATCAAGCTCTGTTTGCTCTCGACCTCCGTGGGCTGGAGTCCTCGAGCGAGCAGCGCGACGTGCAGGGCTCCGGCCGACGTCGCCATTTCGGTCCCCGTGACGGCCTTGCCGGTATCGTCCATGGCCTTGTAACGGAACTTGAGGAGGGACTTGTCTTTGCTCATAGTGTGTAGACGCTCCGAATCACTTCTGAAATGGACGTGATGTCCTGGTTGACAAGGTTGATGGCCTCTTGGCGTAGGGTGCGCATCCCCTGTTTCACAGCCATATTGCGCAGTTCCTCCTGGGTCGCCCAACCCACGACGAGTCGTCGCAGCTCCGGCGTCATGATGAGGAGTTCATAGATTCCGATGCGGTCCTTGTAGCCCGTATGGGTGCAGAAGTTGCAGCCAGTTCCCTGGAAGAACTCCGTCTTGGGCGGACCACCGCTTTCCTCGTAGAAGACCAACTCTTCGTCGGAGGGCTGATACGGCGCCTTGCACGACGGGCAGACCCTACGAAGGAGCCTCTGCCCGACGACCGCCAAGACCGACGAGGCGATGAGGAACGATTCGATCCCCATGTCGAGGAATCGGTGCAGGGCCGAGACCGAGTCGGTGGCGTGAAGGGAAGAGACCACGAAGTGACCCGTCAACGCCGACTGGACGGCGACGCGCGTCGTCTCGACGTCGCGGATCTCACCGACCAGGATGACGTCGGGGTCTTGGCGCAGGATCGAGCGAAGTCCCGTCGCGAACGTGAGTCCGGCCTGTTCATTGGTCTGGATCTGGTTGATCGAAGGAAAGACGTACTCGACCGGGTCTTCGATGGTCATGACGTTCAGCGTCGGGTTGCTGACCTCACTGAGGGTCGCGTACAGCGTCGTTGTCTTTCCACTACCGGTCGGGCCGGCGCAGAGCACCATGCCGAACGGCGCGCGCACGATCTTGGAGTAGGCCTCGTGGGTGTCCACGGGCATGCCCAGGTCGTTGAGGCGCAGCACCGAGCGGGTCTTGTCGAGGAGTCGCATGACGCAGCTCTCGCCCATGATCGTCGCGGTGGTCGCCACGCGGACGTCCACCTCTTTGCCGTCGATGTTGATCGTCAACTGACCGTCCTGGGGACGGCGGCGCTCGACGATGTTCATGTTGGCCATGATCTTGATGCGGCTCACGAGACCGGGGCCGATCGCCGCGGGCAGCTGCAAGATCTCTTTCAGCGCGCCGTCGATGCGGAACCGTACGCGCACGATCTCGTCCGCCGGTTCGATGTGGACGTCCGAGGCCCGGTCGCGCATCGCTTGGGTGAGGATGCGGTCGACGACCTGGACGACCGGCGCGTCGTCGGCGACGATCTCCGGTTCGGCGCTGTCGACGTTGCGCTTGCGCGAGCCCTCGACCGATTCGAAGACTTGCACCAATTGCGCGACGGTGCCGAGTGCCCGGTAGTTGCTGTCGATCGCCCAACGCACGTCACTGAGCGGGGCGATGAGCAGCTTGACCTGTTTGCCGCTCGCTTTCGTAAGCGTGTTGCGTAATTCCTCGCTCGGTTCGGCCACCGCGATGTACAGGTAGTCGTCCACGATCCGAACCGGGAAGGCCACGTACTGTCGGGCGGCCTCCTCGGACAGGTAGTTGATCATCGTCGCGTCGACGTTGTCGCGGCGAAGGTTGGCGACGTCGAACCCGAAGTACGACGCGAGCGCGTGGGCCAGCGCCTGTTCGGTGAGGGCGCCGGTGCTCACGAGGACCTCGCCGAGCAGTCCGCCGGTGTTGCGCTGCATGTCCAGCGCCTTCTCGAGTTGGGCCTCGGTGATCAAGTTGCTGGCGACCAACTGGTCGCCCAGGCGCATGTTCGGCTTTTGCGGCGTCGACCCATTCGACGAACCGTTCGACCCGGCCGAACTCGGGGAGGCGCCCTCGACGGTGGTCCCGAGCGATCCCGTACCCTGGTCGTGCGATTCCACGACCGTCGTGACCCCGCCTCCCGTCGCACTTGGCGCGTCGACGTTGTCGTCTTTGCTCTTCTTTTTGAACGCCACGAATTACCTCAAAGGTTCTCGGAGAAAACTTCTTCTGACCAAACAATGTATCCCGATTATCGGAAATTTACCCTCACCGAAGTTGAAATACCATCACCACAACAAAAAATCTTCGCCGTGCTCGGACCATGAAAATCGGCACCCGACGGAGGACCCGTACGGCGGATCGGGCGACCCGTCGAGATGCGCTGCGCCGTGGCGATGATCGTGGGCGCAGGGCAAAGTGCCCCATTTACCGACGAATGGCCGGGGTATCGAATCGCCGGGCGAACACGAGATCGAACGATCTCCTGCGCTGCGTCGTGGCGGGCCGACGCTCCGGTCATCGGACAATCACAACGCGAGCGGACCTATTCACAACGCGCACGGTCTTCGGAAGCCATCTCTCTGTCTCGTTGGCCGTCCGTGCGTCGACGACGCACAAAGTGCAAGAAAAAAAGGAAATCTACACGCGCGACACCGACCAACCCCCCGGGGGGTCCTTCGTTGCGGCACCTCCGACGATCGCAGTACGAACGACTCTGGCAGGGTGGACGGGTCTCGCGATGATCCGACTCGATCGAGGAACCGCGCGAGCCGAGTCGCGCGACCGACCACTCTCGTCGCAACGGAATTGTCATACGACGTGGGCTAGCGAACGGCCCCGCGCTTGACGTATCGTCATCGCGACAACGATCGGAGGTTTCCCATGGACGTCGCAACGTTCGTCTCGGCGGTCTTCAACAACGAGCTCCCCTTCCGCGTCGAGGCCTACGACGGCAGCGTCGCCCTCCCGAGCGTGGACATCGGCCGGCAACGACCTGACGTTGAAGATCCTTCGACGTGAGGCCCTGACCCGCGTCCTCACCCACCCCGGGGAACTCGGCGTGGCGCGCGCGTACGTGGCCGGCGACCTCGACATCGACGGCGAACTCGACGCGTTGTTCGAACTCCAGGTCCCGCCGCTGCGCAACCTCTTGAAACTCGAGAACCTGCGCGCACTGTTGTCGGTCGTCGGCGTCGACACGCTGCGCCCGATCGCGCCGCCCGCGATCGAGGCCAAACAGCGCGGCCCCTTGCACAGCCGCTCGAGGGACCGCCAGGCGATCTCGCACCACTACGACGTCTCCAACGACTTCTACGAGATGGTGCTCGGGCCGTCGATGACGTACTCCTGCGCCGTCTTCCGTACGCCCGAGGACACGCTCGAGCAGGCCCAGCGTCGCAAGGTCGACCTCGTGGCGCGCAAACTCGAGCTCGGTCCGGGCTCGCGACTCCTCGACGTCGGCTGCGGGTGGGGCGCCATGGCGATCCACGCGGCGCGCGAGTACGGCGCGAGCGTGGTCGGCATCACACTCTCCGAACAGCAACGCCGCTACGCCGTCGAACAGGCCCAGCGCGAAGGCGTCAGTCATCTGGTCGAGTTCCGCCTGCAGGATTTCCGCGACGTGCGCGACGGCCCCTTCGACGCGATCTGTTCGATCGGGATGTCCGAGCACGTGGGGCGCAAGTCGCTCGCGACCTACACGCAGCAACTCTTCGACCTCCTTCGACCGGGCGGGCGGTTCCTCAATCACGCCATCGGCCGGCCGGTCTCCTTCGATGACGACCCCGACCCGTCCAAGGCGTCGGAACTCTCGCGACAGGTGCAGATCGCGTTGGGACTTCGCGGACCATCGAAGATCGGCAGTCCCTTCATCGAGCGCTACGTCTTCCCCGACGGGGAACTCCACGAGGTCGGCACCATGGTCTCGATGTTCCAGGCCCACGGCTTCGAGGTCCGACACCTGGAGAGCCTTCGCGAGCACTACGCCCTCACCCTGCGACACTGGGTCGCGAACTTGGTCAAGCGATTCGACGAAGCCGTCGAGGACGTGGGCGAGGAACGCGCCCGCGTGTGGCGTCTCTACATGTCGGGCTCGGCCTTCGGTTTCGAGCGCCACCATCTCGAGATCCATCAGATACTGTGCGCCAAGCCCGTCAACGGCGAGAGCGGCTGGGAGTTGCGTTCGGATTTCGAGCCGACGTTCTAGCGCGTTGGCGGACGTGGCCGCGACCACGCCGGGGACAGGTCGTGGCGAACGGGTGACTACGCGCGCCGCAAGCGCTCGGCCAACGCGTAGGTCCACTCGATGAGACACCACGCGAAGCCGGCCTGGAAGACGATCTCACCCTGGAGCAGATACTCGAAGTGCCAGTCCGGGAGCGACGCCGCGGCGATCACTCCCCCCGCCAATAGGACGACGAGTCCGAGCACCGTTCGCGCCGATCGACTCTCGCGCACCAGTTGGAGTGCCACTTCCAGTTCGAACACGGCCCCGACGACCCCGGCGATCATGTGGGTCCAATTGAGGAACGCCCCGCGGTTGTAGGGCGTCGCGAGCAGGACGAAGAGCAAGAGGGCGATGGCGCGCAGACCCACCCACGTGAGCGTGGGCACGCCGGCGACCCTGAAGTGGGTGGACGTGCGCCACAGTCCGACGAACGCCACGGCGTAGCCGACGACGAGGAGGGGGATCGTCTCGTGGTAGACGCCGTAGAAGGAGATCCCGTCGTTCTCGGCCGTGGCGCTGTGGTTGAGGACCAGGCACCACGCCAGGGTGAAGAAGAAGATCGATTGCGTGACGAACAGCACATGGCGGGTCTGGCCCTCGACGATGACCGCGGGTGAGGAGTCGTCAATGCTGGACATCGCTGCGCTCGAGGACGGATCAGCCCTTGAATCGGGCGATCGAGGCCTCGAGTTCGGCCAGGGCCTCGGCCCGACCCACGTAGTTCTCCACCTTCATCCACTTCCCCTCGTCGAGGTCCTTGTAGACGGTGAAGAAGTGGCTGATGCGGTCCAGGACCGCCTTGGGCACGTCGGTGATGTCAGTCGCTGACTTCCAGCTCGGGTCGTAGGCCGGGACACAGATCAATTTCGCGTCCTCGCCGTTCTCGTCGGTCATGTTGCACATGCCCAGGATCTTGGACTCGATGAGACAGCCCGGAAACGTCGGGTACTCGGTCAGGACCAGGGCGTCGAGCGGGTCGCCGTCGCCCCCGAGGGTGTCGGGGATGAACCCGTACTCGGCCGGGTACCCCATCGAGACGATCAGGTGGCGATCGAGCTTGATCGTGTGGTTCTCGTGGTCGTACTCGTACTTGTTCTTGCTGTCGCGGGGGATCTCCACGATGACGTTCACGGTGTCCATACGGCGTCTCCTTATTACTAGGGCTCGTCGGACCTGAGCCCAGCCAATCGTAGCCACCACGCGTGGCGCCTTCGCCCGGAGATCGGAGGGTCCAGACGTAGACTCTGGCGTCGCGGACCAAGCGTCGCCGCAAGAGGAGACCCGAATGGAACGAATTGGCGTTGTGGGCTGTGGACTGATGGGGTCGGGGATCGCCGAGGTCTGCGCCCGGGCGGGGGCCGACGTGATCGTGATCGAACGAGACGCCGAGGCCCTGGCCTCGGGCCGGAGCCGCATCGAGCGCTCCCTGGAGCGAGCGGTCGCCTCGGGCAAGGTGCCCGAGGATGAGGCCAACCGCGCCCGCGCCAACCTGACCTTCAGCGAGGAGTTCGCCACGCTCGGTGACCGAGAGATGGTGATCGAGGCGGTCGCGGAGGACGAGGGCCTGAAGATCACGGTCTTTCAAGAGCTCGACGCCGTGTTGAGCGATCCCCGGGCGATCCTGGCCACGAACACCTCGTCGATCCCGATCATCAAACTCGCGATGGCGACCAAGCGTCCGGAACAGGTGATCGGGATGCACTTCTTCAATCCGGTGCCCGTGCTGCGCCTCGTCGAGGTCATCTCGTCGCTGCTGACGAGCGTCGAGACGACCGAGCGGGTCAACGCCTACGCCAGTGGCACCCTGAACAAGCGGGTCATCGCCTCGAAGGACCGGGCCGGCTTCGTCGTCAACGCCCTCCTGATCCCCTACCTGCTGTCGGCGATTCGGATGCTGGAGTCCGGTTTCGCGAGCGCCGAGGACATCGACACCGGCATGGTCGTGGGCTGCGCGCACCCCCTGGGACCCCTGGCCCTCACCGACCTCATCGGCCTCGACACCACGCTCGCCGTGGCCGAATCCCTCTACGAGGAGTTCAAGGAGTCGCACCTCGCGCCCCCGCCGCTCCTGTCGAGGATGACCCAGGCCGGTCTGCTCGGGCGAAAGTCGGGCCAGGGCTTCTACGCCTACAAGGCGTCCTAGCTCGAGGTCGCGACATGGAGGGCCCCGTGACTCCCCATCTCCGCCAGGTCGTGCTCGACTCGACCGACGCTCGGGCCAGCGCCGAGTTCTGGCGCCAACTCCTCGGCCTCGTCTACCGCGAGGGTCACGAGCCACCGCCACTCGGGGACGACGATCCGGCCGGGCGCGACTGGCTCAACCTGTTGACGCCGTCGGGCGACGCCCGCCTGGCGTTTCAGCAGGTCAAGGTCCAGTCGCGAACGACGTGGCCCGAACCGATCGTGCCCCAGCAGTTGCACCTCGACCTCACCGTCGGGACCCGTGACGAACTCCTCGCCGCGAGTGAACGAGTGATCGCCCTGGGGGGCGAACTACGCTTCGACCGCTCGGACTCCCCCGAAGAGCCCTTGCGGGTGTTCGCCGATCCCGACGGACACCCCTTTTGCGTCTTCGTGCACGCGCCGGACTGACGATCGCGTCCGCGGTACCCGAGAGCGATCAGGTGACGGGGTTGCGCACGGAGAATCGCGGGTCCCGGTAGGACTCGGACGCCATGCACCTGGGCGAGACGTTCGACGGCGTCGAAGACGTCCACGTAGCGCAAGTAGAGCGGCGTGAAGCCGAAGCGGCAGATGTCGGGCGCTCGGAAGTCGCCGATCACGCCGGTCTCGATCAACGACTGGATGATGCCGTAACCCTCGGGGTGGCGCAGTGCGACCTGGCTCCCACGCTTGGCGTGCTCGCGCGGCGTCACGACCTCGAAGACCCCCGGGAGCCGTTCGTCGACGAGATCGATGAAGAGATCGGTCATCGACAGGCTCTTGGCCCGGACCTCCGTCATCGAGGTCCGGTCCCAGACGTCGAGCGCGCCGTCGAGGGCCGCGAGGGCGATGATCGACGGGGACGACGTGACGAAGGCCTGCATGCCGGCGGCCGGTTCGTACGTGGGTTCGAAATCGAACGGACGCGCATGCCCGAGCCAGCCGGGCAGGGGATTGCGCAGCTTCCCCTGCCACGACGATCGCACGTAGAGGAAGGCCGGAGCACCGGGGCCGCCGTTGAGGTACTTGTAGCCGCAGCCGGCCGCGAAGTCCACGTCGGCGCCGGTCACGTCGAGCGGCACGGCCCCGGCCGAGTGCGCGAAGTCCCAGAGCATCAGCGCCCCGGCCGCGTGCACCTTCTCGGTGATGGCGGCCATGTCGAGCGACTCGCCCGTGCGGTAGTCGACCTGGGTCAGCTCGACCAGGGCCACGTCGTCGTTGAGTTCCTCGTCGAGGCGATCGCGATCGATCGTCTTCATCGTGACGGGACGACCGGCGCGCTCACACATCGCCTCGATGATGTAGATGTCGGAGTGGAAGTTGGCCGCGTCGGTCAAGACCACGTGACGATCGGGCCGGTGTTCCAGCGCGGCGCCGATGAGTTTCGCGAGCAGGAACGTGAGGGTGTCGGCGACGAGGACCTCGCCCGGTCGGGCCCCGATCAATGGCGCGATGCGGTCCCCCAGTCGCGTCGGCGCGGCCATCCACCCGGCGTCGTTCCAGCTGCGCACGAGTCCACGGCCCCACTCGTCGTCGAGGACCTCGTTGACGCGTCGGCGGACCGACGACGACACGGGACCGAGCGAGTTGCCGTCGAGGTAGATCTCGGCGTCGTTCAGCGCGAACGCCTCGCGCAACGCAGCGAGCTGGTCCGCGTCGTCCAACTTCTCGCAGTCGACGCGCGTGATCACAGGATCGACCGCACTTCCCAGAGGGCCGGGTAGAGACGCTGGGACAACGTCGTGTCGAGGTAGGCCATGCCCTCGCTGCCGCCGGTGCCCGGTCGACGACCGATCTGTCGTCCGGCCATGAGCATGTGTTGGTGTCGCCAGACGGCGAGTCGCCCGTCGTGGTCCATCAAGAGCTCCGCGACGGTGTGCAGCGCGCTCAGCGCCGGATCCTCGTGCGACAGGTACATCGCGCGAAGGACGTCCAGGAGATCGTCGTTCGCGGCGCCGGTGGTGGTGCGCAGCGAGTGCTCGAAGCCAGTCCACACCGAGGGGACCTCACTCATCTCCTTCAGCCAGGCTCGCTGGTCGTCGTCGAAGATCTCGAAGGAGAGCATCGCTCGCTTGCCCCCGCCACTGAGGAACTCGATCGCGCGGAACTGGAAGGACTGGAACCCCGAGGCCGGGTCGAGCGGGTCGCGGAACTGCAGGAATCCCTCGGGCGACATGGAGTCGAGTAGTTGCAGGTGCGTGAGCAAGAGGTCTTCGATGGCGACCGTGCGACGAAGGTGCGGCACCGCGAGCCACGGGCGGTTGGCGTGCAACTGGGTCGCGGCGCGGCGCAGTTCGTCGACGATCACCTTGAACCAGAGCTCGTAGGACTGGTGGACCACGATGAACAACAGCTCGTCGGGCGCGTCCTCGGTGAGCGGGACCTGGAGCTTCAACAGGTCGTTGATGCGCAGGTACGTCGAGTAGTCGGTGCCTTTACTCACGGGTCCACATTACGACGGCGACCGCGGGCCGCCAATCCTCAAGAACGCGTGATCGGCTTGTAGCGGATCCGATGTGGTTGGTCGGCGTCGGTGCCCAGGCGCTTGTGGCGTTCCGCCTCGTAGTCCGAGAAGTTCCCTTCGAACCATCGCACGACGGCGTCGCCTTCGAAGGCGAGCACGTGGGTCGCGATCCGGTCGAGGAACCAGCGATCGTGGCTGATGACGACGGCGCAGCCCGGAAAGCCCAGGAGACCGTCCTCGAGCGCGCGCAACGTGTCGACGTCGAGGTCGTTCGTCGGTTCGTCCAAGAGCAACACGTTGCCCCCGCTGCGCAGCACCTTGGCGAGTTGCACGCGGTTGCGCTCGCCACCGGAGATCTCGCCGACCTTCTTCTGCTGGTCGCTGCCCTTGAATCCGAAACTCGCGACGTAGGCGCGGGCGTGGATCTCGCGGTTGCCGACGACCATCTGCTCCTGGCCCGCACTGATCTCATCGAAGACCGTCGCGTCGGGATCGAGGTTGTCGCGCGACTGGTCCACGTAGGCGAAGGCGACCGTGCTCCCGACCTCGAAACTCCCGGCGTCGGGCTTCTCGAGACCGAGCATCATCCGGAACAGCGTCGTCTTGCCGGCGCCGTTGGCCCCGATGACCCCGACGATGCCACCCGGGGGCAGGAGGAACGTCAGGTCCTCGATCAAGAGGCGGTCGTCGAATCCCTTGACCACGTCGACCGCGTTGACCACGACGTCGCCCAATCGCGGGCCCGGCGGGATCGCGATCTCGAGCCGATCGGCGCGGCGTTCACTCGATTCGGACTCGGCGACCAGTTCGTTGAAGGCGCTGACACGGGCCTTGCCCTTGCTCTGGCGGGCCCGCGGCGACATGCGGATCCACTCCAGCTCGCGTTCCAACGCCGCCTGACGGACCTTGTCGGACTTCTCCTCCTGGGCGAGTCGGGCCTGCTTCTGCTCGAGCCACGACGAGTAGTTGCCCTCCCACGGGATGCCGTGGCCCCGATCGAGTTCCAAGATCCACGACGCCGCGTTGTCCAAGAAGTACCGGTCGTGCGTGATCGCCACGACCGTGCCGGCGTAGTCCTGCAGGGTGCGCTCGAGCCAGGCGACCGATTCGGCGTCGAGGTGGTTCGTCGGTTCGTCGAGCAGCAAGAGGTCGGGTTTCGAGAGGAGTACTCGACACAGCGCCACGCGACGGCGTTCGCCGCCGGAGAGCACGTTCACGTCCGCGTTGGGCGGGGGTAGGCGCAGGGCGTCCATGGCGATCTCGAGGGTGCGCTCGAGGTCCCAGGCGTTCGCCGCGTCGATCTTGGTCTGGAGGTCGGCCTGCTCGGTCAGCAGCGCGTCGAAGTCGGCGTCGGGGTCGGCGAACGCGGCGCAGACCTCGTTGAAGCGGATCAGGAGGTCGCGCTGTTCGCCGATGCCGTCGGCCACGTTGCCGACGACGTCCTTCGTCGGGTCCAGCTGGGGCTCTTGGGAGAGGTAGCCCACGCTGAAGCCCGGGGTCAGTCGGGCCTCACCACTGAAGCCGTCGTCCAATCCGGCCATGATGCGCAGGAGCGACGATTTTCCTGACCCGTTCGCCCCGATGACGCCAATTTTCGCCCCGGGATAGAAGGAGAGATTGATCCCGCGAAGGACCTCGCGGTCCGGTGGGTAGAACCGTCGCAGGTCTCGCATGGTGAAGATGAACTGAGCAACCATGACATCAAGTGTGACCGATTTCGCCCGCGACGCGACAATCCAGCGTCACGACGAGTTACAGGTCACTATTACAATCACGAAATGTCCGACACCACCGCCGACGTCGAAGCGACGAATCGGCACGCGCCCGACTGGTTGATCCTCTGCATCGCCTGCATCGCTCAGTTCATGGTCGTCTTGGACGTCTCGATCGTGAACGTGGCGCTGCCGCGCATGGGCCACGACCTCCACTTCACCCAGAGCAGCGCGCAATGGGTGGTGAACGCCTACGTGCTCACGTTCGCGGGCTTCTTGTTGCTCGGCGGCCGGGCCTGTGACTTCTTCGGACGTCGCCGCGTCTACATCACCGGCATCATCCTGTTCACCCTCGCGAGTATCGGTGCTGGCGTCGCCCAGACCGGCACGCAGATGATCACCATCCGCGCGATCCAGGGCGTCGGCGGCGCGATCCTCTCACCGGCCACCTTGACCATCATCGTCACGACCTTCCACGGACCGCGCCTGCCCAAGGCCATCGGCGCCTGGAGCGCGGTCGCGGGCGCCGGTGGGGCCGTCGGTGGTCTCCTGGGCGGGATCTTGACCGGGTGGGCCTCGTGGCGGTGGGTCTTCTTCATCAACGTACCCTTCGGCATCATCGCCGGCACCGTGGCCGCGATGTACCTGCGCGAGATGCGCAACCGCGGCGCCACGACCAAACTCGACGTCACCGGCTCGGTGCTGGTCACCGGCGGTCTCGCCTCGGCGATCTACGCGGTCGTGAACACGACCACCCACAGTTGGACGTCGTCCACGACGCTGCTCTGGCTGTTGTTGGGTCTGGCGCTCCTCGCGGCGTTCGTGGTCTGGGAGGCGAAGGTCGCGTCCCATCCCCTCGTGCCGTTCAAGATCTTCAAGTCTCGTCCGCTCACCACGGCGAACCTGATGATGTTCCTCATCGGTGGCGCGTTCTTCGCGATGTGGTACTTCTTGACCTACTACTTCCAGTTCGTCCTCGGCTACGGACCCGTAAAAGCCGGGCTTCGCCTTCTTCCCGATGGCCCTCGCCATCATCCTGGGCGCTCAGATCTCGTCGCGACTCCTCTCGAAGACGGGCGTGCGCCCGCTGCTCCAGATCGGTGCCGTGTTGGCGACGCTGGGCTTCCTGTGGATCTCGCTCATCAAGCCGGCCGATTCGTACATGGGTCACATCTTGTTCCCGTCCTTCGTCTGCGCCTTTGCGATGGGGCTACTCTTCGCGCCGCTCGCGACGGCGGCCACCTCCGGCGTGGACCGCGCGGACGCCGGACTCGCCTCGGGCATCCTCAACACCGCACGACAGGTCGGCGGCTCGCTGTCGCTCGCGATCCTCGCCACCGTCGCCACCGACGTCACGCACCGGGCGCTGACCACGACCACGGTGGCGTCGGCCTACACCTCCGGCTACGACCGCGTGTTCCAGATCTCGGCCGGTGTGACCATCGTCGCGCTGTTGGTGTCCTTCGCCCTGCCGCGCAGCACCGGCCGCGCGGTGTTGGCGGCCGCGCCGACGCCCGAGGCCGCGCCGTCGATACCGATGGAGCCGGCCTGACCTAGCCGCGGGTGTCGCGACTACTCGCGGCTGAAGGGGATTCCGTCCGCGGCGGGTGGGCGGATCCGACCGACGAGTCCCGCGACCGCCGCGATCGTGATGATGTAGGGCAGCATGCTGATGAACTGCTGGGGTATCACCAGCTGGCTCAGGTAGATGTTGAGGTTCGCGCTGAGCGCGATGGTGAAGCCGAAGAGCAGTGACGCCATCAGCGCCCCGTAGGGTCGCCAGCGGCCGAAGATCATGATGGCGAGCGCGATGTAGCCGTAGCCGTTGGTCATGCCGAACGTGAAATTCGTCCCGGGGCCGATCGTGAACGCCGCGCCGCCGAGTCCCGCGACGAAACCGCCGAGGATCACCGCGGCGTAGCGCATCCGCGTGACGCTGACCCCCACGGTCTCGGCGGCGATGGGCTTCTCGCCGACGGAGCGCACCCGAAGTCCCCAGCGGGTGCGAAAGAGCGCGATGTTGACGAGCACGACCCCGAGGATCGCGACGTACACGAGGACGTTCTGGTCGAAGAGGATCGGACCGATGATCGGGATGTGCGAGAAGAAGGGGATGGCCCACACCGGCAGGGGGAAGGCGCCGTTGAGGTTCTGGTGCGTGTCGAGCACCTGGAACATGATGAACTGGGTCACCGCCGTGCAGAACGCGACGATCACGATGCCGACGATGATCTGGTTCGCCTGATAGCGAAGTGACATGACCGCCAGGACCCAACCCAGGAGCGCTCCGAGGAGTCCCGCGACGAGGACGCCGAGCAGCTTCGAGATCCCCGAGCCGTTCATGGCGCTCACGATCATGACCGATGAGATGGCTCCCGTCATGAACTGGCCTTCGATCGCGATGTTGACCACGCCGGAGCGCTCACACAACGTCCCCGACAGTGACCCGAAGATCAAGAACGTGGCGGCCCCCACGGCCGCGGCGAGGATGCCGGTGAGCTGGAGATGGAGGCCCGACACGTTGGAGCCGCGCGCGACCCACACGAGGAATCCGAGCATGAAGAGCATGAGGCCGGTGTAGAGGAGCGGTGACGCGCTGCGATCGAACCGTCGCCAACCGAGGAGGACTCCCGTCACGATGGTGAGGAGCCCGATGACGTAGCCGGACGTGGAGACCGGGATCGTCAACGTCCGAAGTGACCCGTCGCTGTTGACGCCGGCCCACAGGACGACCGGCCACACCACGAGGTAGGCCCCGGCGATGAGGAGGAGGTTGCGCAGGCCCTTGGTGAACGTGACACGCTCGGGGATGAATCGTCGGACGGTGGGTGAGACGACGGGCGCGAGTAGGACCAGCCCGACGAGCAGGACGACGACGCGCAGCGCACCGGCCATCGACGGCATCACCGTCGAACTGTTGTAGCCGAGCTCGATCGTCGTCTGGAGCGCCGACTTCGCGCCCCCGAACCAGAGGACCTCGAGCACACCGAGCAGGACGAGCGTGATGCCGTAGCCGAGCGCGCGCTCGCGCGTGATCCGACGAAGGTTCTCGAGGGTGACGATCTCGGGGTTGACGACCTCGGCGTTCGACGACTTCGGGATGACGCTCATTTCGTCCAACCCCCCGAGGCGCCCGACGAGCGGAATCGCCCGTTGTCGGTGAGCCGGAAGATCTCGACGATCAGCGCGGGCGTCGCGACGCAGAAGACGACGACGGCTTGGATGACCTGCGCGAGCGAGTATTGGAT
The DNA here is from genome assembly GCA_963700135.1 of uncultured Acidimicrobiaceae bacterium. Classification (GTDB taxonomy): domain Bacteria; phylum Actinomycetota; class Acidimicrobiia; order Acidimicrobiales; family RAAP-2; genus RAAP-2. The sequence continues at coordinate 118,200 of CAVOWM010000011.1, forward strand.
ATTGGTCGGCGTGAAGGCCTGCATCGCCTCCCCACCGGCGTACATCGCGCCGAAGAAGATCGCGCCGAAGAAGACCCCCCACGGTCGGTTGCGGCCCAGCAGGGCCACGGTGATCGCGTCGAATCCGTAGGACCCGCCGAAGTTGGGCGTGAGGAAGTGGTCGACGCCCGTCAGTTCCAGCATCCCCGCGAGGCCGCACAGCGCGCCCGCGAGGCAGAGCGTGATGATCGTCGTGCGCTTGGCGTTGATGCCCGCCGTTCGCGCGGCCTCGCCGTTTTGCCCCACCATCAGCAGCTCGAAGCCCGTCTTGGAGCGGTTGAAGAACCATTGCACGACGAAGACCATCGCGAGCGCGATCAGGAAGCCGAAGTTGACCAGGAGTGAGGCGCTCAGGTGCGAGAAGAAATAGGGCAGTTGCCCGGTCGGCGTCACCGCCTTCGAGGCGCCATCCCTCACGCCGGGCCGGGCGAAGAGGTTCGTGATGAGCAGATAACCCATGAACAGGACCATGATGTAGTTGCTCATCATGGTCACGATCACCTCGTGCGCGCCCGTGTAGGCCTTGAGGACGCCGGCGAGCGAGGCGAGCAGGGCGCCCGCGATCATGGCGCCCACCAGCTCCAGGGTGACCTGGAGGAAGGGCGTCAACGCGAAGCTGAAGCCGATGAGACCGGCGATGAGTCCCCCCGCGATGACCTGTCCCTGACCACCGATGTCGAAGATGTTGCTGCGAAAGCCGATGGCGAGGCCGAGTCCCGCGACGATGAGCGGCGTCGCGTCTTGGAGCGTGAGCGAGATCGGTCCCAGCGCGTTGGCCAGATTGACCTTGTCGGGGTGGTCGATCAGGAGTCGCATCGCGTGGAAGTTGAAGAGCGAACCCTGGAAGATCTGCTCGTAGGCGAACCACACGGTGTTGAAGTTCCGCGAGATGGTGGAGCCGGGGTGCGAGAAGAACGTGCTCCAGGAGTGCACGAGCGCCGGCGTGGTCACGATGATCATGATCGCCCCGACGGTCAGTCCGACGAAGAGCGCGAGCAGCAACACGAGCGCCATGTTCGCGCGGCGCACGCGCACCGCGATGGCGAGCAGCCGGCTCGCGCGCGGTGCCGGCGCGACGACGTCGGTCGTCATACGAGTGCCCCCGTACTCGCGGCCGGACGCGAACCGGCCATGAGGAGCCCGAAGTCCTCGCGACTCGTGGTCGGGGGCACGATGTCCTGGATCATCCCGTCGTAGAGCACCGCGACGCGGTCGCCGAGGGCGATGACCTCGTCGAGTTCGCTGGAGATGATGACCACCGCGACGCCCTCGTCTCGTATCGCGACGATCTGACGGTGCATGAACTCGATCGATCCGACGTCGAGACCGCGAGTCGGCTGCGCACAGATGAGGACCTTGAGTTCTCGCGAGAGCTCGCGCGCCATGACGACCTTCTGCTGGTTGCCTCCCGAGAGCGCGCTCAAGGGCTCGGCCTCGCTCTGGGCGCGAATGTCGTACTCGGCGATGCGGCGCGTGCCGTTCTCCTCGATCGCCTTCAACTTTCGGCCCCACCACGTCTTGTACTGCGAACTACCCAACTGGTCCAGGACGAGGTTGTCCGCGATCGACAAGGAGAGTACGAGCCCGTGCCGCTGTCGGTCCTCGGGCACGTGACCCACGCCGGCGTCCAGCACGTCGCGTACGGACCGACCGACGAGCTCCTCCCCGTTCAGCATCACCGAGCCCGCCGTCACGCGTCGCAGTCCGGTGAGCGCCTCGACGAGTTCGGTCTGACCGTTACCCTGCACGCCGGCGAACGCGAGTATCTCGCCGGCCCGGACTTCGAATGAGATGCCCTTCACCGCGGTGAGACCCCGATCGTCCTGGACGAAGAGGTTCGTGACGTCCAAGGTCACGTCGCCGGTGTTGGCGGGCGGCTTCTCGACGACGAGGCTGACGTCGCGGCCCACCATCATCGTGGCCAGCGCCGCCTCGTTGGTCTCCGCGGGCGTCGTCGTGCCCACGACCTCGCCGAGTCGCATGACCGTGATGACGTCGGCGATTTCCAGTACTTCCTTCAACTTGTGCGTGATGAAGATGATGGATTTCCCCTGCGACTTCAACGTTCGCATCACGACCATCAGGGCGTCGGTCTCCTGTGGGGTGAGCACGGCCGTCGGCTCATCGAGGATGAGCACCTCGGCGTTGTGGCTCAGCGCTTTCAGGATCTCGACGCGTTGCTGCGTACCGATTGGGAGGTTCTCGATCGTGGCCGAGGGATCGATGTCGAAGTTGTACTCCTGGGCGAGCGTGACGATGCGTTCGGTCGCGCTGCGGTGATCGATGAACGGCCAGGGTTTGAGCGGCTCACTCCCGAGGATGATGTTGTCGGCGACCGTGAAGACCGGGATGAGCATGAAGTGCTGGTGCACCATGCCGATCTTGTTGGCGACGGCGTCCTTGGGGTCGCGAATCGTGACGACCTCATCGTTGATCAGCAGCTGGCCGCTGTCCGGCGTGATCATCCCGTAGAGCACGTTCATCAACGTGGACTTACCCGCGCCGTTCTCTCCGAGCAGACCGTGAATCTGTCCCGGTTCGACGACGAGGTTCACGTCCTTGTTGGCCGCGAGCGAACCGAAGTGCTTGGTGACCGCACGGAGTTCCAGCTTCATGAGTCTCAAACCTAATCTGGATGAAACGCAGCGGGGGCCGAGTCCGAAGACTCGGCCCCCGGCTAGCGGAGTATCAGTGCGTCGGGACTATTTGCCGCCGACCGGGATCTTGATCATGCCATCCTCGATCCCCTTGGTGAGCACCGCGATCTCGGCGACCGTGGCCGCGCTGTTCGCCTTGCCCATCGTGCCGTGGTCCTGGATGAAGGCGGCGCCGCCGTTCTTCAGCGTGCCGATGTAGTCGCCACCCTTGAACTTGCCCTCCGCCTGTTCGAGGACCGCAGCCTTCACGGACGCGGTCACGCCCTTCGTGACCGAGTTGAGGAACAGGTTGCAGTTGGAGGGGTCGTTGACACAGCCGTCCGTGTCAACCCATTCCACGTTCGCCTTGAGCGAGTGCGCCTTGTTCCACGTCGTCACCGCCGCCGTGGTGCCGAGGCCGTCGGAGCCGGCGACCGGGAAGACGGTCGTCGCGCCCTGGGACAAGAAGGCAGTGGTGTCAGTGGCCGACGTCGTCTCGTCAGTGAAGGAACCGATGAACGTACCCTTCTGGGTCTTCTCGTTCCAACCGAGGACCGCGACCGGCGTCTTCGGCTTCATGTTCGTGTTGTAGTACTGGACGCCGTCGTAGAAGCCGTCCATGTAGTAGGTCACGGAACTGAACTGCTCGCCACCGTAGGTCGCCACCTTGGGCGCTGAAGGGTTGTGCGCGACCGCGTACGCCGCCGCCTCATAGCCACCGAGGAACGCGTCTTGCTGGGTCTCGTAGGTCAGGCCCAGGATGTTGGAGGCGGTGCCGGTGTACGGCTTGACCGCGACACCGTCCTTGCCGGGACTCGAGTTACTGTTGTCGACTTGCGCGAAGTGATCCATGGGATTCGCATGCGCGGCGTTCCAGGTTGCGTCGGACATCAAGAAGCCGACCGTGATGATGATGCTGCAGTGCTCGGAGACAAATGAGTTGATCTCCGTCTCGTAGGTGGACTCCGTACCGTTGGACGGCGTCGACTGCACCTTGTCCTTGATGAACTTCGGAGCGACCGCTACAGCCTCCTTGAGGCCCAGGTAGGCCGAGGCGTTGAACGACCGGTCGTTGATGCCGCCGGTGTCGGTGACCTCGCACGCCAGCGTCTTGTGGTACATCGACGTCGCGCCGGCGGAGCCGGTGGCGACGATTGATATTCCCGTCAACAGCAGACAGGCGGCACTAGCCGATAGAGCGATGCGCCCTACGCGGCTTCTTCCGATTGAAATCATTGCACTCCCCTTTGGAATTTATGGACTTGACGTCGGTCCGAGCGTGAGCATAACAAGGAACTTCAGGGCGCGTTGGTCGCGCCGGCCGCTCCCACCTGGACCGACCAGCCGCGAACCGCTGAATCCCTAGATTCGTGATTGGCCCCGCGAACCAAGGCCCCGAACCACCACTGACGCCGCCGACATGGCCGCGTCGAGCGCCTGGTCGCACCCGCCGTCGCGAAGGCGAACCGCCAGGTACGCTCCGGTGGCCGCGTCGCCGGCACCCGTCGTATCGACGACGGTATCGCTCGCCGCCGGCACGTCGTACTCGACGCCGTCACGACGCGCTCGAGCACCTGACCCGCCCCGTGTGATCACGACTTCGGCGAAATCATGCTCCAAGTGGTCCATCGCCGAATTGACGTCCGCGGCGCCGCTCAACGCCAGGGCCTCTTCCTCATTCGCGAAGAGAAAGTGTGCGCCCCGGGCCGCCTCTATGAAGGCCCGCGGCGTCATGGCCCTCAGTGGGGCGACAGAGCAGACGTCGACGGACGTCGAACGTCCGAGTTCGTTCGCTCGTTGCAGTGCGCCACGACCCACGTCGACGGTCGAGGGGTCGAGCAGGGTGTAACCCGAGACGTGGAGATGGTCGAAGGGTCGATCCAGGGCGCGCAGGACGTGCGCCAGTCCCAGTGAGGAGTTCGCCGCGCGATCGGTCATCATCGCGCGCTGGCCCGCTGTATCCACGAGCGCGACCACGACGCCGCTGGGCGTCTCGATCCGCTCCAGGTCCACGTTGACCCCGGCGTCGCGCAGCGCCCCCTCGAAGAGTTGCGCGGTGAGGTCACCACCGCAGGCGCCGACGTACGTCACGTGGTGTCCCGACCGGGCCAGCGCCTCGGCCACGTTCGCCGCGGCGCCACCGCGACTGAGTCGAACCGTTGACGGCGTGTCGCTGGTCGGCGCGGTCACCGTCTCCGGTTTCACGACGACGTCAAGCATCACGTCGCCAATGACCACAACATGACGAACGTTCACACCCGTTCCTTGGCGATCGCCGAACTGATCCTTCCAGCCAGGCCCGCGTTCGCCACGACGAGTCGACGGTTCACTTCGACACTCGCGCCGGCGGTGTAGCGAGCGAACTCCGCGAGCAGCACCGGGGTCACCTCTTTGCCGCTCACGCCGAGCGCCTTGGCCCTCTCGAGCGCGCTCGAGAGGGCGCGGTCGTGCAGCTCGACCGACAGTTCGCTCTCGTGATCGATGGGGTTGGCGACGAGGAATCCCGTCACCGCGAGTTCGCGGTGCGCGAGAAACGCCGCCGCCGCCTCGGACTCGTCGGCGAGTGACCAATCGAGGGAGAAGCCGCTCTCGCTCTGATAGAACCCCGGGAACTTATCGGTCCGAAATCCGGCGACCGGAACGCCGAGGGTATCGAGTCGTTCGAGTGTCGCGCCGATGTCCAAAATTGACTTGACGCCGGACGCGACGACGAGCACCTGGTTACGTGACAGTGCCGTGAGGTCCGCCGACTCGTCGAAGCTGTCACGGACGTCGCGGTGCACACCGCCCAGTCCACCCGTCGCCATCACTTCGATGCCGACGCGGCTCGCGACGTTGATCGTTCCGGCCACCGTCGTCGCTCCGTCACCGTGCGTGGCGAGCGCCAGGCCGAGGTCGCGCGCCGACAACTTCGCCGCGTGTCGTTCCGGGTCCGCCAACGTGCGCAACTCCGCGCTGCTGAGGCCGACGACGACACGGCCGTCGAGCACTCCGATCGTTGCCGGTACGGCGCCGGCTTCACGCACCGCCGCTTCGCACTCTTCGGCGACTTCTAGATTGACCGGCGCGGGCAGGCCCTGCACGACGATCGTGGTCTCGAGCGCGACGACGTTGCGACCTTTTTCCAAGGTGTTCGCGACCTCGTCGCTGATCACGACTGAGGAGTTTCGAAAGTTAGTCACGCAAGGCGAAGTGTACTGTTTTGCCGTGAGATCCTCGACGGCGATCCCCTGGGATGAGTTACGTGAAGGGGCCCGTCGTGCGACGTCGACGTCGTACGCACCGTATTCGCGCGTGACCGTGGGAGCCTGCGCCGTGACGACCGATGGACGTTTCGTGGTCGGTGCCAACGTCGAGAACGCGAGCTTCGGGCTCACCTTGTGCGCCGAGTGTTCGTTGGTCTCGGACCTCGCGCGCGTCGGCGGCGGACGCCTCCTCGCGGTCTCGATCGTCGCGGGCGACGGACAACCGATCGCCCCGTGCGGGCGCTGTCGCCAGGTGCTCTTCGAGCACGGTGGCAACGACCTCTTGGTCGACGCCGGCGTCGACGTCGAACCGACGACACTGCGCGACCTCCTGCCCGGGGCGTTCGGTCCGGATGATTTGGACGTTCGGAAGAGTCGGTGAGCTACTTCACCGCGGTCGACGTCATCACGACCAAACGTGACGACGGCACGCTCAGTGACGACGCCATCGCGTGGGTGCTCGACGCCTACGTGCGCGGTGAGGTCGCCGAGGAACAGATGTCGGCGTTGCTGATGGCCATCTTCTTCAACGGACTCAGTGAGCGCGAGCTGAACACGTGGACCGACCGCATGATCGAGTCGGGCGAACGTCTCGACCTGGGCGGTCTCACGAGACCGACCGTCGACAAGCACTCAACCGGTGGGGTCGGTGACAAGATCTCACTCATCCTCGCACCCCTCGTGGCCGCGTGCGGCGCCGCCGTCCCTCAACTCTCCGGTCGCGGACTCGGGCACACCGGGGGCACGCTCGACAAACTCGAGTCGATTCCCGGATGGCGGGCGTTCCTCTCGAACGACGAGATCCGCGACCAACTCGACACGGTGGGCGCGGTGATCTGCGCCGCGGGTCAGGGGTTGGCGCCGGTCGACCGCAAGCTCTACTCCCTGCGCGACGTGACAGCGACCGTCGCTTCCATCCCGCTCATCTCGTCGTCGATCATGTCCAAGAAGATCGCCGAGGGCACGCACGCCCTGGTACTCGACGTCAAGGTCGGACGCGGCGCCTTCATCAAGGACCGGGATCAGGCTCGCGAACTGGCGTCGACCATGGTCGGCTTGGGTCGCAGCCACGGTGTCGCCACCGTCGCCCAGCTGACGTCGATGAATGCTCCGCTCGGTCGCGCGGTCGGCAACGCCCTCGAAGTGACCGAATCGGTGGACGTCCTTCGAGGGAAGGGCCCGAGCGACGTGCGAGAGTTGACGCTCGCGTTGGCGAGGATCATGGTCGAGCTCGTGGGCATCGACGTCGATCCCGAGACGAAGTTGGACGACGGCTCGGGTTACGAGGTGTACGAACGGATGATCCGCGCCCAGGGCGGCGATCCGGAGGCGACGCTGCCGGTCGCGTCGTGTCGCGACGAGGTGTTGAGCGTCGAAGACGGCATCGTGCACTCCATCGACGCGCTGGACGTGGGCATCGCGGCGTGGCGCCTCGGCGCCGGACGTGCGCGAAAGGAGGATTCGGTGAGCGCCGCCGCGGGCGTTGTGTGTCTCATTCGTGAAGGCGACGCGATCATCAAGGGCCAGCCGATGTTCGAACTTCACGCTGATGATGAGGCGCATTTGCAGCAGGGGCGCGACGCAATCGCCAACGCCGTCGCGGTAGGTGAACGCAAGGTGAACGCCGACGCGCTGCTGCTGGAACGTATCACCAACTAGTGCACAGGCCTGTTGAGTAACCTCTCTTTATGGCAGTCGCTCTCACGCGGGACCTGATTCAGCGAGCACCAAAGGTCTTGTTGCACGATCACCTGGACGGCGGACTTCGACCCACGACCGTCCTCGAACTGGCGCACGAGTCGAACTACACGGGACTGCCGACCGATGATCCCGACGAGTTGCGCGAATGGTTCATCGCGGACACACCCGGCAGCGATCTGGTGCGCTACCTCGAAGGATTCGCGCACACGACGGCCGTGATGCAGACGAAGGAGCACTTGGAGCGCGTGGCCTTCGAAGCCGCGCTCGACCTCGCGCGCGACGGTGTCGTCTACGCCGAGGTCCGATTCGCGCCCGAGCTGCACTTGGAACGAGGTCTAACGCTGCACGAGGTCGTCGAAGCGGTGCTGGCGGGCTTCGCGCACGGCATGCGCGACGCCGAACTTGAGGGCCACCCGATCGTGGTGCGTGCCATCCTCTCCGCGATGCGCCAGGCGAACCTGAGCGAGACGATCGCGGAGTTGGCCGTCGAGTTCCGCGACCGTGGCGTGTGCGGCTTCGACATCGCGGGACCGGAGGACGGCTTCCCACCCACGCACCACCTGCGCGCCTTCCACCTCGTGCAGCGCGAGGACTTCCACATGACGATCCACGCCGGCGAAGCGTTCGGTCTCCCGTCGATCTGGGAGGCGGTCCAATTCTGCAACGCGGAGCGTCTCGGCCACGGCGTGCGGATCGCGGACGACATCATCGAGAAGGACGGCGACTACCACCTCGGTCGACTCGCCAACTTCGTGCGGGACCGCCGCATACCGCTCGAGGTCTGCCCCACGTCCAATGTCCACACCGGTGCCGCGGTTTCCATCGCCACGCACCCGATCGAGTTGTTGCGCAAGCTCCGTTTCCGCGTGACGCTCAACACCGACAACCGGCTGATGAGTGGGATCTCCATGAGCAGCGAGTTCGCGACGTGCGCCGAGACCTTCGGTTGGACCCTGGCGGACATGGAGTGGCTGACCTTGAACGCCGCGAAGAGTTCGTTCTTCCAGTTCGATCAGCGACTCGCCATGATCAACACCGTGATCAAGCCCGGCTACGCGGCGTTGCGCTCAGAGGCGCAGTAGCGACTGCAGGTCGGAACGCACCGCGTCGACGACGGAGGCGCCGTGACGTCGCTGTTCGTCGAGGGGCGTCGCGTCACTCGGTGGTGAGGTGATCTCGATGTACGCCTTCAACTTCGGTTCGGTCCCGGACGGTCGCACGACGACGCGACCCGACGAACCGAGTCGCAACAGGACGCCGTCGGTCGGGCCCAACCCCTCGTAGCCATCGGCCAGGTCGAAGTGCTCACTTACCGCGAGGCCACCCAGGCTGGTCGGCGGGTCGTCGCGAAGCGACTGCACCGCCTCGGCGATCGCGGCCAGTCCGCTCGGGCCTTCCACGCGGAGCGAGAGTTGGTAGATCGAATGGACGCCGTAGCGCGATTCGATGTCGTCCAGACGGTCCGTCAGGGTCTGGCCCGCGTCGCGCAGGTTCATGGGCGAGTCGCGCCAGCGCGAGGGCGGCGGAGAGTCCGTCCTTGTCGGCGACCTCTGGGTCGACCGCGAAGCCGAGCGCCTCTTCGTAGCCCAGACGCAGTACGCCGTCACCCGCGGCCCGGGCGAGCCACTTGAACCCCGTGAGCGTCATGGCGAAGGTGACGCCGGCGTCGCGCGCCATTGCTCGCAACAGCGTCGAGGACACGATCGTCGTCGCGACGACGTCGCGGGGATCGTTCATCGACCCCAGCATCGAGGACGCGAGCAGCCAGCCGATCTGATCGCCCCGCAGGACGTGCCAACCGTCATCGTCGCGCACCGCCGCGCCCAGACGGTCCGCGTCCGGATCGTTCGCGATCACGAGGTGCGAACCAACTCGGTCGGCCTCGGCCATGGCGAGGTCGAGGGCGCCGGGTTCCTCCGGGTTGGGGAACGGCAAGGTCGGGAAGGCGCCGTCGGGCTCGAACTGGGCCGCGACCGGCGTCACCGCGTCGAAGCCCGCTCGCGCGAAGAGATCGAGCATCGTGGCGCCGCCGACACCGTGCAGCGGTGTGTAGGTGATCTTGAGGTCGCTGCCGCCGACGACCGCGAACCGTTGGGTGAAGTGCGAGCGGTACTGATCAAGAAGGTCCTGGGAGATCCAGCGATGATGGGCGCTCGTGCGCTCGCCCAACACGGGCGTCGTCGCCGCGTTCGCGTATCGCTCGACGATCTCGTCGTTCGGCGGGATGATCTGGGAACCGTCGTGCGAGTACAACTTGTACCCGTTGTCCTGCGGCGGGTTATGACTGGCGGTCACCATGATGCCGGCCGCGGCGCCGAGCGCCTTCACGCAGTACGCGACGAGCGGCGTGGGTAGCGGTCCGGGCATCTCGAAGACCTTGACGCCGGCGCCCAAGAGCACGGCGACGACTTCGTTGTTGAAGGACTCCGAGCCGACGCGTCCGTCACGCCCGACGACGACGCCGCGATCGGCGTCGACGCCGATCTCGGCGAGCCAGGCGACGACGCCCTGGGTGGCGCGTCGCACGGTGTAGCGGTTCATCCCCGCCGGTCCGGCCATGACGGGACCGCGCAGACCGGCGGTGCCGAAGGTGAGCGGCGAGTCGAATCGACGGTGCAACTCCTCTTCGTCCCCGTCGTCCAACAGTTGTTGCAAGGTCTCGCGGTCCTCGATGTCGGGGTCGCCGTCGATCCAGCGCCGGACCTCGTCGCGCAGCGTCGGGTTCACAAGACGGGGATGACGTGCGTCAACAACGTGCCGAGCGACGCCGCGGCCGACTGGCCGGCCTCGAGCACCTCGAGGTGGTTCAGGTGGCCCGCGGTGACGCCCGCGGCGTGGTTCGACACCAGGCTCAACCCAAGCACCTCGGCACCCAGGTGACGCGCGGCGATCGCCTCGAGCACGGTCGACATACCGACCAGTGTCGCGCCCATGGCGTGCGCCATCGTGATCTCGGCCGGGGTCTCGTAGTGCGGACCCCGAAAGCCGGCGTAGACCCCTTCGACGAGGTTCGGTTCCACCTTCAGCACCGCGGCGCGCAGTCGCGCGCTGTAGAGGTCGGTGAGATCGACGAACCGCGAGCCGTAGCCCTTGGGCGGCGCCGGACCTTCGAGTGGTGACGTGGCCGTGAGGTTGATGTGGTCGCGGATGACCACGACGGTGCCGGGTGTCCACGACGGATCGATGCCCCCGGCGGCGTTGGTGAGGACGACCTTGGTGGCGCCCGCGGCGACGACCGTGCGTATCGGATGCACGACCTGGTCGGCGGTGTTGCCCTCGTAGAGGTGGACGCGTCCGGCGACCAACGCGACCCGGCGATCGCCGATCTTGATCGAGAGGATCTGTCCACTGTGTCCGGCCACGGTCGGTGTCACGAAACCGCTCAACGACGTCGTCGAGATGACGTCGCTCGGCGTCCCGAGCGCCACGGCGCCCTCGCGCCAGCCCGAGCCCAGCACTATGGCGATGTCGTAGTTGTCGTAGCCGCTCGACTCACGCAGTTCATCGGCGGCCCGGCGAGCGAGCTTGTACGGATTCGTCATCACTGTCCAATCGTGTGCCACACCGTGGACGTCTCGACGAAGGCACGCAGTCGTCGAAGCGAGGAGTCGCTCTCCTTCTCGTGCGGGCGATAGACCCGCTTGATGGAGCCGGCGCCCAGGGCGGCCAGTCCGTCGGCCACGTCGGGCGCGACCCCGGCGAGATCCAGGCCGTCGACGTCCTCGTGCGCGGCCAATACCGGGGCCAGTTCGTCGGTCAGACCGGTGATGATGTTGAGCACGCCGCCGGGGAAGTCCGACGACGATGTCATCTCCCCCAGCAGGACGGCCGGCGTCGGGCGGGTCTGGCTGGCGAGGGCGACGACCGTGTTGCCGGCGCACAGCGGCGCGAGCACGGCGTCGACGAATCCCTCGAGCGACGACTCCTGCACGCACACCACACCCACGACGCCGCTCGGCACCGGGATCGAGAAGTTGAAGAACGGTCCGGCCACGGGGTTGGTCCCGCCGAGTACCTGGGCGATCTTGTCGGTCCATCCGGCGTACCAGACCATTCGGTCGATCGCCGCCGAGACGGACTTTTGGCTCGTGCGCGCGTTGACGCCCTCGCTGAGCGCGACGTGTTCGGCGAGTTCGTCGCGGCGCGACTCGGCCATCTCGGCGAGTCGGTAGAGCACCTGTCCGCGGTTGTACGCGGTCGCGTTCCACCACTTCGCCTGCGCGCCACGCGCGGCGGTCACCGCGTCACGCACGTCCTTGCGCGAGCCCTGGGCGACGTTGGCGAGGAACGCGCCCTTGGCCGAGGTGACCTCGTAGCTTCGACCCGACTCCGATCGCGGGAAGGCGCCGTTGACGAGCAGCTTGTAGGTCTTTCGAACGTCGAGTCGCGCGTCAGACATCGAGGTACGCCTCCAGACCGTGCCGGCCGCCCTCTCGACCGAACCCCGACTCGCGCATACCGCCGAAGGGGCTGGTCGGATCGAAGCGGTTGTACGTGTTGGCCCAGATCACCCCGGCCCGCAGCCGCTCGGCGACCCAGAGGGTCCGACTCCCCTTCTCGCTCCATACGCCGCAGGCCAGCCCGTAGTTGGTGTTGTTCGCCTTGGCGACGGCCTCTTCGGGCGTGCGAAAGGTCAGCACCGAGAGCACCGGACCGAAGATCTCCTCGCGCGCGATCCGGTGCGACTGGGCCACGTCGGCGAAGACCGTCGGCGCGAACCAGTAGCCCTTCGAGGGGAGTTCGCACGAACTCGTGTAGCGCGTCGCGCCCTCGCTCTCGCCGAAGGCGGTCAGTTCGCGGATTCGAAGGAGCTGCGCCGCGGAGTTGATCGCCCCCACGTCGGTGTTCTTGTCGAGCGGGTCCCCGACGCGCAACTGTTCGACGCGTCGGACGAGTCGTCGAAGGACCTCATCGGCCACCGACTCCTGCACCAACAATCGTGAACCGGCGCAACAGACGTGGCCCTGGTTGAAGAAGATGCCGTCGATGATGCCCTCGATCATCTCGTCGATCGGCGCGTCGTCGAACACGATGTTCGCGCCCTTGCCACCGAGTTCGAGTGTCAGGTGCTTGTGGCTGGCGGCGGTGCGCTGTTGGATCATCCGCCCGACCTCGGTCGAACCGGTGAAGGCGATCTTGTCGACGTCGGGGTGTTCGACCAGCGCGGCCCCCGTCGAACCGTCGCCGGTGACGATGTTGACGACACCGGGCGGCAGTTCCGCCTGCTCGAGGATCTCGGCCAGCACCAGCGCGCTGAGCGGGGTGGTCTCGGCCGGCTTCAACACGCACGTGTTCCCCGCGGCCAGGGCCGGGGCCAGCTTCCATGCGGCCATGAGCAGCGGGAAGTTCCAGGGGATGATCTGTCCGGCCACGCCCAGCGGCTTGGGGTCGCGGCCGAAGCCGGCGTGATCGAGCTTGTCGGCCCACCCGGCGTAGTAGAAGAAGTGCGCCGCGGCCAAAGGGATGTCCACGTCGCGCGACTCGCGGATGGGCTTGCCGTTGTCCAGCGTCTCGACGACGGCCAATTCGCGCGAACGCTCCTGGATGAGTCGGGCGATCCGAAAGAGGTACTTCGAACGTTGCGCCCCGGTGGTCTTGGACCACACCTTGTCGTAGGCGTGGCGAGCGGCGAGCACGGCCCGGTCGACGTCGACGTCGCCGGCCTGTGCGACCATCGACAGTGACGCTTCGTTCGCGGGGTTGACCGTCGCGAACTGCTCGCCCGAGGCCGCCTGGGCGAACTCGCCGTCGATGAAGAGTCCGTAGCTCGGCTTCAATTTCGCGATCGCCGAGGACTCCGGCGCGGGGTCGTACTCGAGCGAACCCAGTTGCGAGTTGGCGAGTGGTCGGTCGCTCACGTCAGTCCCCGCTGAACTCGTCGGCGCGGACATAGGCGCCGCGCTGTTGCTTGAGGCGCTGCATCAAGAGGTCATTCAACAGCGACGACGCGCCGAATCGAAAGAGGTGCGGCGTGAGCCACGTCGAACCCACGGTCTCATTGACCAGCACGAGATAACGAATCGCGTCCTTGGTCGTGCGGATCCCGCCCGCCACCTTCACGCCCACGGTCGGGCCGGCTGTCTCGGCGAAGTCCCGGACCGCTTCGAGCATGACGAGCGCCACGGGCAACGTCGCGTTCACGGTCACCTTGCCCGTCGAGGTCTTGATGAAGTCGGCGCCACCGAGCATGGCGATCCAACTGGCGCGGCGCACGTTGTCGTACGTGACCAACTCCCCCGTCTCGAGGATGACCTTGAGGTGCGCGTCGCCACACGCTTCCTTCACCGCCACCACTTCATCGAACACTTGGCCGATCCGCCCGGAGAGGAAGGCGCCCCGGTCGATCACCATGTCGATCTCGTCGGCGCCCGCGGCGACGGCCTCGCGGACGTCCATCAGCTTCACGTTGAGTGACGCCCGTCCAGAGGGGAACGACGTGGCGACCGACGCGACCGCGACCGGCGAGGATCCCAGGACGGATCGAGCGTGCGCGACGAGATCGGGGTAGACGCACACGGCGGCGACCGAGGGGACCGTGAGGTCGCGGGGATCGGGTCGCATGGCCTTGGTGCAGAGCGAGGTCACGCGACCGGGTGTGTCGGCGCCTTCGAGCGTCGTGAGATCGACCATCGAGATCGCCATCTCGATCGCGGTCAACTTCGTTGATTTCTTGATCGATCGGGTCGAGAGTTTGGCCGCTCGCGCCTCGGCGCCGACGGCGTCGACGCCCGAGAGACTGGTGAGGAGGGCCCTCAGCTGCGCCTCGGACTCGATCGCCGGGACCGCGATCGTCGAGGCGATCTGGACGCTGCGATCCTGTTCGGTGACGAGTCGTAGCGGAGCGGTACTCACTCGCTCAACGCTAGCAACGCCGCGCGCGGCTCTCCCATCCGAGGAAAGGTCAGTGAAAGAGAGGGAGTTCCTTCGCGTCACGACGTTCGCGGAGCGAGGGCGCACCGCCGTCCTTGGGACTTACGATGGCCTCGCCGTCGATCGTCCAGGGCACGTTGAGCTCTTCATCGAAGGGGTTGATCTCCAGTTCGACGGCCGCGTTGAACGGCGATGAGAGCAGGTAGGTCAACGCACCCAGTTCGCTCGTCACGCAAAAACCGTGCGCCACGCCCGCCGGGACGTACACGGAGCGGTCCTCACGGGCTGCGAGGTGCACGACCTCGTGACGTCCGAACGTCGGCGAACCAACTCGAATGTCGACGATGACGTCATCGAGTTCACCGTGTGCGCAGGTCACGACCTTTGCCTGGCCCTCGTCGGCCATCGAATAGTGGAGGCCGCGCACGACGTTCTTCTTGGAGACCGAAAGATTGGCCTGTCGTGCGTGGAAATCGATCCCCGCGTCGCGAAAGTCCTCATCCTTGAACCACTCACGAAACGAGCCGCGGTCGTCTCCCCACACGGGTGATTCCAACACGAACAGGCCCGGGATCGAGAGCTCGATCAGTTTCACGGTCGCGCTTTCAGCGGGCGCCACCACGCCTCGTTGTCGTGATACCACTTGACGGTGTAGGCGAGTCCCTCGTCGAAGGACATCTGCGGTTCGTAGCCGAGTTCGTCTTTGATCTTGCTCCAGTCAACGGAGTAACGGCGATCGTGACCGAGGCGGTCCGTCGTCGGCTCGATCATCGAATCGCTGTAGCCGCACAGGTCCAGTAGTCGCGTCGTCAACTCCTCGTTCGTCAACTCCGTGCCACCGCCGATGTTGTAGATCTCACCGGCGCGACCGCGCTCGAGCACGGCGAGGATCCCCCGGCAGTGGTCGTCGACGAACAACCAGTCGCGCACGTTCTGCCCGTCGCCGTAGAGCGGTACCTTCTCGCCGTCGAAGAGGTTGGTCACGAAGAGCGGGATGACCTTCTCGGGGAACTGCCGAGGTCCGTAATTGTTCGAACAACGCGTCACCATGACGGGGATCCCGTAGGTCCGGTGGTACGCCAAGGCGGCGAGGTCCGAACCGGCCTTGCTCGAGGAGTACGGCGAGTTCGGTTCGAGCACGTGATCCTCACGCCACGAGCCCTCCCCGATCGACCCGTAGACCTCGTCGGTCGACACGTGGACGAACCGTTGCACGCCGGCGTCGCGCGCGCTCTCGAGCAGTTGGTGCGTGCCGACGACGTTCGTCTCGTAGAAGTCCCGGGCCCCGGTGATGGAGCGGTCGACGTGACTCTCCGCGGCGAGGTGCACGACGGCGTGGGCTCCCCGCAACGCTTCGTCGGTGACGGTGGCGTCGGTGATCGAACCCTCGACGAAACTGACGCGGGGATCGCGCAACACGTCGACGATGTTCTCGCGACGCCCGGAGTAGGTGAGCGCGTCCAGGAGCACGATGTCGTCGACGTCGAGGCGCTCGGCGTCCTCGAGGAGCAGCTCGGCGAAACGCGAACCGATGAACCCAGCGGCTCCAGTTATCACAACGCGCATGGCGATACCTCGACCTTTAGAAGGGGTTGCAAGACTTCTATACTAATTGAGTGAAGGGAATCATTCTGGCTGGTGGTAGCGGCACACGCCTTCACCCAATAACTCGAGCGGTATCGAAGCAGTTACTGCCCATCTACGACAAGCCGATGATCTACTACCCGCTCAGCACGTTGATGCTGACGGGGCTTCGTGAAATTCTTCTCATTACGACGCCGCACGACCAGGACGCGTTTCAGCGACTGCTCGGGGACGGATCACAACTCGGCATCTCGATCTCCTACGTCGTCCAGGACCAGCCGAACGGTCTCGCCGAAGCCTTGCTCCTCGGAGAGGAGTTCCTCGACGGCGACAGCTGCGCGCTGATATTGGGTGACAACCTCTTCTACGGTCCGGGACTCGGTACCCACCTCCAACAGAACACGTCGGTCGAGGGTGCGTTGATCTTCGCCTACCAGGTGAGTGACCCGTCGCACTACGGCGTGGTGGAGTTCGACGAGGACGGCACGGTGATCTCGATCGAGGAGAAGCCCCTAAAGCCCAAGAGCACGTACGCGGTGCCGGGGATCTATTTCTACGACGCCAAGGCGCCCGCCCTCGCGCGCGAACTCAAGCCGAGCGACCGCGGCGAGTTGGAGATCACGGCCCTGAACAACGCCTATCGCGAACGCGGCGAACTGCGTGTCGAGGTGCTCTCGCGCGCGACGACCTGGCTCGACACGGGGACCCACGAGTCGCTCTACGAAGCCGGCGGCCTCATTCGCACCTTGCAACACCGGACCGGTCTTCGTATCGGTGACGTCGAACAGATTGGCGTCGACCAAGGTTGGATTCAGCCGACCTGACGCACGTCCCTTAATCAGGGCCGATCGCCCTCCGTGGGCCGATCTCGCTTGAATGAGCGGCTCTTTCGTCGCCGAATGGAACACCAGACCTTGAAACCCGACCGCTACGGACTCCGGACGAAGTAAAGGGAACCGGAGCGGCGCCATCGGACACTATTTATCGTGCGCACCTTTGAAGACCTCGACGACGCTGAACTGTGGGAACTCTCGGCGTCCGACCCGGAGGCCTTCGGCGAGATATTCCGTCGCCACGCGCGATCGGTCTTCTCGATCTGCTACTGGCGGACCGGTGACGCCACGATCGCCGAAGACGTCACGAGCGTCGTCTTCCTCGAAGCGTGGCGCCGCCGCGACCAGGTCGTGCTGGAACAACGTTCGGCGCTGCCGTGGCTGCTCGGCGTGGCCAATCACACGTCGCGAAACGCGTCGCGCTCACTTCGCCGCTACACCAATGCACTTCGGCGCCTCGACGGCAATCGCACACTTCCGAGCGACGAAGGCGTGGTCGATCGATTGGACGCGGAGATTTCGCTGCGCCACGTCAACGACGTCATCCGAGACCTCTCCGAACAGGAGCGCGAGATCGTGCTCCTCGTGTTCTGGAGCGGGCTCAGCTACGAAGCGACCGCGGTCGCCCTCGATGTTCCCGTGGGCACCGTCCGCTCCCGAGTTTCGCGCACGCGACGCAAGTTACAACTACGACTCGGTCGTGACGACCGCGTCACGAAGGAGGCACCATGAATGAAGTGATCGACACCCCGGGCGTTCCGGAGTTGAACGACGAATGGATCGCCGTGCGAACCCAGCACCTCATCGACGAGGTCACGGCGCCATCCCCGAGACGGCGCCGTCGGATCGTGCTCACGAGCGCCGGCGGCGGAGCGGTGGCCATCACGGCGCTTCTCGTCGGAATCCTGGGGCCATGGGCGTCGCCGGCGTTCGCCGGATGGAGCGCCCAACCGACCACCCCGTCATCGAATCAGCTCAGCACCGCCGAAGCCGAGTGCGCCGCGCTCGCGGGGAACCTCGCCGGCCAACCCGGATCCACCATCTCGGCGACACTGCCGCCGGTCTCGCTCAGTGACGCACGCGGTCCCTATACGTTGATCCTCTTCGGCACGTCGAACCCGGCGATGTGCGTCGTCGGCGCCAACGTCGCTTCTCTCAGCCAGAACGGGGAGTCCATCGGCATGAGTAGCGCCGCCGGAAGTGCCGACGGCAACACGGTCGTCCACCAGTCGAGTACGCAGAATGTCACTACGCCACCGTCGTCGGCCACGCCACCCGCTCCCGGTGCGGTGACGGTGGACACCGACAACACCACGGTTGACAACGGTCAGTACTTCTCCGTCATCGAAGGACAGGTCGGTTCGCAGGTCTCGGGAGCGATGTTGCTGCTCAGCGATGGCACGACTGTCGTGACCACGGTCAGCAACGGCCTGTTCGCCGCGTGGTGGCCCGGCGATGCCACGTTGTCGTCAATTCAAGTGACGACGACAGCGGGCGTCAACTAACTCGCGCTCGCTTCAGCCGGTCGCACGGGTCTTCAACATCCGATACCGCTTGGCAGCCCACCACGTCGACCAGATCATGAAGACTTCGGCGAGCACCGACACCGCGGCGATCAGCGCGTTGCGCTCGAGGGCCACCGCCAGTATCACCGCGAGCTCCACGATCACGACCACCAGACAGATGACGGCGTAGTAGCCGTACTGCACGGCCGCATCGACGACGCTCGGACTGGCCTCGACGTCGCTACGCCAGAAGACGTTGAGGACGTCGCGCTTCTCTCGCCACGAGCAGCCGCGATAGACGTTCAAGCTCACCGAACCACGATACTGAAGCGCACCACCGACTCAGCGTGGGGAGCGAACAACTTCTCGACAATCATGGGTCGGGCGCGTGTTCGTCACAGCTCGAAGCCGAGGTAACTCGCCTCGGCACCGTGCGCGAGGCGCTTGTGCACACCGAGCGTCGGCCGATCGAGGTGCGCCATGGCGTCAGCGACGGCCACGGCGTTCTCGAGTACTTCGGCTTCACCGGCGACCGCTTCGACGATGCCGAAACGCAACGCGTCGGGGCCGCTGAATCGGCGAGCGGTCGAGGCCGCGACGATGGCGGATGCACGAGGAAGGCGATTGGTCAGGATCGACCACAGTCGCTCGTCCAGGGCCAACCCGATCTCGGCTTCGTTCATGCACCAGTAGCCGCGGTCCTCGCGCATGACGCGGTAGTCGAAGGCGCACGAGATCAGCGCCCCGGCGGCGAACGCGTGGCCGTTGATGGCGGCCACCGTGTACGCCGGGAAGACGAGCAGTCGGCCGATCGTCTTCTCCAACATGTGCAGCGTCTCGACGAACTCGTCGCGTTTGTCGGCGAAGCGTCCGAGGTCCAGACCGTTGCAGAAGAACTTGCCCGAACCCGTCAGCACCACCGAGAGCGGACCCTCGGAACTCTCCAGCTCGTCGAGCAACTCGTTGAGCCGAGCGAGCGAATCGAGGTTGACCCGATTCTCCCCTTCGTTCCACGTCAGCACCGCCACCGGGCCTTCGCGCGTCAGATTGATGTCCATGGGGGGAGCCTATTGTGAGCGACCAGGTCGGTTGTAAGTTACGACTATGACCGAGAACATTTCCGCCATCCCCGAACCGGACGTCTCCAAGGACAACCCGGTCTCCGAGCACTGGATCTGGACGGGTGACCACCGACCGGCCGTGCCGCGGGCCCTGGTCGAGCACATGACCAAGGACTGGGGCAGCGTCGAGCCGAGTAATGAGGTGCACCCCGCGGCCCCGTTCTGTGCGGCGCGGCGCGCGCGCATCGCCGAGGCGTTCTCCGGTCGCACGATCGTCGTGGCGACGGGGAACTTCAAGGTCCGGGCCAACGACACGGACTACCGGTTCCGTGCGGGCACGGACTTCTTCTACCTGACCGCGTGTGACGAACCCGACGCCGTGCTCGTCATCGCGCCGAGCGCCGACGGTCCGCGTGCCACCCTCTACGTCGCGGACCGGCGCGACCACCGCACGCACGAGTTCTTCACCGACGGCCGCTACGGCGAACTGTGGGTTGGCGCGCGCCGCGGCGTCGCCGAGGCCGCCACCTACTACGCGATCGACACGGCGCCGCTCGAGACCCTCGAGCGCGACCTCGACGCGTTGGCCACGACCGAGATCGTGAGCGTGCGCGGATTCGACCGCACGCTGGACGACTACCTCGAGGAGAACAAGGACGACGACGCCCTGGCCACCGCGCTCAGCGAGCTTCGCCTCGTGAAGGACGACTTCGAGATCGCCCAGTTGCAGTTGGCCGTCGACTACACCGTCAAGGGATTCGAGGACGTGGTCCGCGCCCTGCCCGCGGCCGAGGGTCGCGGCGAGCGCGTCATCGAAGGCGTCTTCCACCTGCGCGCCCGCGTCGAAGGCAACGACACCGGCTACGACACGATCGCCGCCAGTGGCTCGAACGCCACCGTGTTGCACTGGATGAGGAACACCGGTGCCGTGCGCAAGGGCGATCTCCTCTTGCTCGACGCCGGCGTCGAATGCGACAACCTCTACACCGCCGACGTCACGCGGACCATGCCGATCAGCGGCACGTACTCCCCGGCCCAGCGTCGCATCTACGAACTCGTCCTCGCCGCGCAAGCGGCGGGCATCGACGCCGTGAAGCCCGGCGCGGCGTTCAAGGCACCGCACGAGGCGGCGATGAAGGTCCTCGCCCAGGGTCTCTTCGAGCTCGGCATCTTGAAGGAGGATCCCGAGTTGGCGCTGCGCCCGGAGCGCCAACTGCACCGGCGCTACACGCTGCACGGGACCAGTCACATGCTCGGGCTCGACGTCCACGACTGCGCGAACGCGCGCGACGAGATGTACCGCGACGGCGTGCTCGAAGAGGGCTACGTCCTCACGGTCGAACCGGGACTGTACTTCCAGGCGAACGACCTCACGGTGCCCGAGGAGTACCGCGGCATCGGCGTTCGCATCGAAGACGACATCCTCGTCACCGCGACCGGCTCGAGGAACCTCTCGGGCGCGCTGCCGCGCGAGGTCGACGCCGTGGAGGCGTGGATGGCCGGACTCTGGGACGAGGCGCGCCCGAACCTCGGGCTGTAGGCCCTAGGGCAGTACGCGAAGCGGGAGGTGGCGCGGTCCGCGCACCTGACCGGGCGCCCACGTCACCGCGTCGCGGTCGGCCAGTTCGAACCGGGGGAAGCGCTTGATGAACTCCTCGATCGCGACGCGTAGTTCGAGGCGCGCGAGATTCGACCCCACGCAGCGGTGGATGCCCAGGCCGAAGGCCGCGTGGCGATTGGCCGCGCGGTCGATGATGAAGCGGTCGGCGTCCTCGAAGGCCTCGGGGTCACGGTTGGCCGCCGGGAACCCCAGGAGCACCCAGTCGTCTTTCTTCATCGGACAGCCGAAGAACTCGTAGTCCTCGGCGACCAGTCGGGCCATCGTGACCGGGGCGTAGAAGCGCAGGAACTCCTCGACCGCGACGGGCAAGAGTTCCGGCTCGTTGACCAGACGCGCCAGGTCCTCGGGGTGACGCGCGAGGTGCCAGATCGCCGAGCCGATCGCCGACCACGTCGTGTCGATGCCGGCGACGAGGATCAAGACGATCGTCCCCGACACGTGCTGACGTTCGAGTTTGTGGCCACCCACTTCGACGTTCAAGAGGTAGCTCGTCAAGTCGTCGCGGGGGTGCTCGATGTGGTCGTCGATCTGCTTGGCGAAGTACTCGCCCACCGGCTCGAACATCGGTCCGCGGACCTCGGACGGCAGGTCGATGAGATCCAGGATCAGGTGGATGATGTCGCGAAAGATCTCTTCGTCCTCGGGCGGGAAGCCCAGCATCGAGGCGATGACGCCCGGGGGGATGTACTGGGCGTAGTCCATCCCGCCGTCGATGAATTCGTGTCCCTCCATCAGGTCGAGGTGCTTGTTGCACAGGGCACGGATCTGGGGCTCCAGTGCGTTGACCGGCCCGGGCGCGAACGCCGGAAGGATGACCCGACGGGCGATCGCGTGGAAGGGCGGGTCCGACGTGATGGGCGGCGCGCCGCCGATCGGCGCGGGGATGAAGTTCGGCGGGTACTTGTTGTTGACGACGACGACCATGCGACTCGTGAAGTGTTCCGTGTCGTTGGCGATCGACGACACCATCTCGTGCGTCGTGGGGAACCAGCCGCCGCCGTAGCGATCGGTGTGCGCGACCGGACAGCGCCCCCGCAGGTCCTCCCAGATCGGGTAGGGATCGTTCACCCACTGGGGATCCGTGTGGTCCCAGTCCGTGGCGAAGTCCTGGACCGGCTGCTTGTGCGCCAGGGGGTCGTCAATGAGGTCGGTCACCAGTCCCCCTCTAGCGCAGCACGCGAATCGGCAGGTTCCTCGGCCCGCGGATCTGACCCGGCGCCCAGGTCACCGCTTTGGGGTCATCCAGCTCGAAGCGCGGGTAGCGCTTGATGAACTCCTCGAGGGCGACGCGCATCTCGAGGCGCGCCAGGTTCGATCCCGCGCAGCGATGGATGCCTAGTCCGAAGGCCACGTGACGGTTCTCCGCGCGGTCGATGATGAACTTGTCGGCGTCCTTGAAGGCGACCGGGTCGCGGTTCGCGGCCGGGAAGCCGAGCAGGATCCAGTCGTCCTCCTTCATGGGACAGCCCTGGTACTCCATGTCGTGCTTCACCAGTCGGGCCATGGTGACCGGCGCGTAGAAGCGCAGGAACTCCTCGATGGCGACGGGCATCAGGTCGGGCTCGTTCACCAAGCGCGCCAGGTCCTCGGGGTTGTGCGCGAGGTGCCAGATGGCCGAGCCGATCGCCGACCACGTGGTGTCGATGCCGGCGACGAGGATCAGGATCATCGTCCCGAAGACGTGCTCGAGCGCGAGGTTCTGTCCCTCGAGTTCGACGTTCAACAGGTACGACGTGAGGTCGTCGCGCGGGTTGTCCATGTGGTCTTCCATCTGGGCCACGAAGTACTGTTCGATCGGCTCGAACTCGACGATGCGCTCTTCTTCCGGGTGGTCGATGCCCTCCATGATGATGTGGACCATCTCGAGGAACTTCTCGATGTCCTCTTCGGGGAAGCCCAACATCCCGCGGATGACGCCCGGCGGGATGTACTGGGCGTACTCGGTGCCGGCGTTGATGACGTCCTCGCCGTCCAGACCGTCGAGCAGACTCGAGCAGAGTTCGCGGATCATCGGCTCGAGGGCGTTGATGGGGCCGGGCGCGAAGGCCGGCAGGATCAACCGGCGCGCGATCGCGTGGAACGGCGGGTCCGAGGTGATGGGTGGCGCCACGCCGATGGGGGCCGGAAGGTCCAACTCGGTCGGCCGACCGTTGTTGATGACCACGGTGCGACTGGTGAAGTTCTCGGTGTCCTTGGCGATCTCGGACACGCCGGCGTGCGTGGCGGGGAACCAGCCACCGCCATAACGCTCCGTGTGCGCGACCGGGCAGCGTTGACGGAGGTCCTCCCAGATCGGGTACGGGTCGGCGACCCACTGCGGATCAGAGTGGTCCCAATCGGTCGCGAAGTCTTGAACCAGGGGGCTGTCGGACATGGCTACTCCTCGATGAAGATCGCGTGCTCGGGGCAGTTGGACTGGGCGAGTCGCGCCAGTTCCTTGGTGTCGTTCGTCAACGTGCCGTCACCGATCACGACGCCATTACCCAGGTCATCGAAATCGAAGACCGCCGGCGCGATCGAGAAGCAACGTCCCTGACCTTGACAGATCTCAGGGTCAATTCGAACTTTCACGGGCCCCCCTTCCCTACTGGGACTGACCTTACTACCCAGTAAAAGATAAATTGTCGGCGACGGCGACAACCTCAAATCCGGAACAAAAATGCCGGCCGTCGAGCGTGATTCGTCGGCCCGCGTCCGAACCGAACACAACGAACGGTCCTCGTGTACTCGTGCCGTACCATTCCCCGGTGTGACCGATACCGCCGTCGAGGCCGCTCGACAGCTCGTGGCGTCGTCGTCGAACGTCGTGGTCCTCACGGGGGCCGGCGTCTCGACGGCGTCGGGCATCCCCGACTTCCGGGGTCCCGACGGGGTATGGACGAAGAACCCGGCCGCCGAACGCCTCTCCAACATCGACACCTTCGTGTCGTCCGCCGAGGTCCGCGAGGAGGCGTGGCGACAGTTACTACTGCGACGTGGCGTCACTGTCGAACCCAACGCGGCTCACCGGGCCCTGGTGGCCTTCGAACGAACGGGCAAGCTCAAGGCCCTCATCACGCAGAACATCGACGGCCTGCACGTGGCGGCCGGTTCGGACGTAAACCTGGTCATCGAGGTCCACGGGAACTCTCGCACGACCCGGTGCCTGCGCTGTGGTCATGAGACGCCCACGGACGAGGTACTCGAGCGTGTGGCGGCCGGTGAGCGCGACCCTCACTGCCAGGCGACCGTCGACGGCGTGGCCTGCGACGGCATCCTGAAGACCGCGGTCGTGAGCTTCGGTCAAGCGCTCCCCGCACAGGACTTCGCCCTGGCGGAACTCCTCGCCAAGAGGAGCGGACTACTCATCTGCGTCGGCTCCACGCTCTCGGTCCACCCGGTGTCCGGACTCGTCCCCAAGGCGACCGAGCGGGGGGCGCGGCTCGTGATCATCAATGCCGATCCGACGCCGTACGACGACATCGCTGACGTCGTCGTGCGAGGGGACATTCCAAGCGTGCTCGGACCGATCCTTGGAGTCGCGTAACCCTGTGACGGATTCGCTCACGACTCCGTCGCCCTACGCCGTCTCAATCTCCTCGCGACTGATGCCGAGGAAATAGAGCACCGCGTCCAGGTAGGGAACCGTCAGTTGCGTGTCGGCGTGCTCTTGCACGACCGGCTTCGCGTTGAAGGCGATGCCCAGACCGGCCGCCGACAACATGTCGATGTCGTTCGCGCCGTCACCGACCGCGACGGTCTGTTCCAGGGGGACGCCCACGTCATCGGCGAACCGTCGAAGGGCGTTGGCCTTGCCGGCCCGGTCGACGATCTCACCCATGATTCGTCCGCTCAACTTGCCGTCCACGATCTCGAGGCGATTGGCCGCGAGGTGTTCGACCTTCAGTTCGGCCATCAACGGCGCCAGCACCTCGACGAAACCGCCCGACACGACGGCCGGCACGTAGCCGAGTCGCTGCAGCGTACGCAGTAACGTCCTCGCGCCCGGCGTCAGTCGCAGTCGCGAACGCACGTCGTCGAGCACCGACGCGCTCAGACCTTCCAAGAGCGCTACGCGGCGACGCAACGCCTCGGCGAAATCGATCTCGCCCGACATGGCCAACTGGGTGATGGCCGAGACCTCCGCCGCGCACCCGCACTCCTCGGCCAACAGGTCGATGACCTCGTCCTGGAGCAACGTGGAGTCCGCGTCCATCACGACGAGGTGCTTCGCGCGTCGATGCAGTCCGGCCCGTTGCACCGCCAGGTCGACGCCCGCCGCTCGGGCGACGTCGACCAGCGACTCACGAAGGGCCGCGTGATCCGCGCTTCGCACGACGAGCTCGTAGCAATCGACGGGGTAGCTCGCGAGGTGCACGATCCGCTCGCAGGTGGAGCCCGACGCGGCGATGGCGGCGAAGACGCTCTCCAGTTGCGTCGCGCCGATCCTGGGCGCGAGGAACGTCACGAGCAGTCGACGCCCGTCGCTCACGTCGCTCGGCGTCACCGCTTCGACCGTCGCGGTGATCCCAGCGTTGACGATGTCGCGTTGGGCCAGGGCCGCTTCGATGACCTCTCGCGTCACGGCGTTGCGCGAACTCACCTCGGCGCAAAGGACCAGGGCCCCGCGGATCGTTATCTGGGCCACGTCGGTGATCTCGATGCCGCGGGACTGCAGGGAGGTGAGCGCCGCGAAGAGTTCGGCGCCGACACCCACCCGGTCCGGTCCGCTCACGGTCACGAGAAACGTCGTAGAACTCACCCTCGAAGCGTAGAGGTTGGTGCTTCGTGACTAGGACTCGGAGTGATCCTCGCCGGAGCGCATCTCGCGCACGGCGGCGACGTTCGGGTCGGTGCGCGCGTCGAAGCTCCACAGTCGCGGCAGCGCGAGCGCGACGGCCCCGACCGAACCGGTGCAGGCCAGCCCCCCGAAGGTCAAGGAGAAGCGCAGCGTCGTCCACGCCGCCATGACGCCCGCGCGGAACTGTCCGGCCGTGGGCCCGAGCGAATACGAGATCATCTCGATGCCGGCCATGCGGCCGCGCATCTCCAGGGGAATCGATTCGTTCCACATCGTGGTGCGAAAGATGCCGCTGATCGCGTCCGCGCCGCCCCCGACGGCGAGGCCGACGAAGACGAGCCACAGGATCGACGAGTACCCGAAGAGCGCGATGCCGAGGCCCCAGAGCGCGGCGGCGTAGACGATCGCGCGGCCGTATCGATGGACGCCGCGCGACCACCCAGACGTCAGGGTGGCGATCAACGCCCCCGCCGGAATGCCGCAGTACAGCAGCGGCAACGCGTAGGACACGTGGAACCGCGCCGCCACGAAGGGCAACATGACGACCGGAAACGCCAGGATCATCGCCAGCAGGTCGACGATGTACGTGCCCACGATGTCCGGACGCGACCTGACGTAGTGCAGTCCCGAACGCAGCGCCGCCACGTCGCTCTGCCCCGGCGCGGTCGCGGCGGTGGCGCGGAGGGTGAAGAGCAGGATCAGTGAGAGCGTGAAGGTCACGAGGTTGGCGAGATAGACCGACGCCGGCCCGAACGCGATGGCCGCGACACCTCCGAGGGCCGGCCCGATGATCGACGCCGTCGTGCTCCGGATGTTCGCGAGTGTCGAGGCCGATCGTTGCAGGTCGTGCGGCACGAACATCTGGTTGAGCGCCTCGACACTGGGACGCTGCAGGCTGCCGGCGGCGGACGCGACGAAGGCGTCGACGTAGAGGATCCACGCCTGCGGGTGCGACAACAGCGCGTTGATGAAGAGGACCGCCGTCGAGATCATCAGGACCTGCTCCATCGAGATGATGAGTCGCCGTCGGTTCAGTCGGTCCGCGAGCACCCCGCCGTAGAGACCGAAGACGATGAGCGGCAAGAACTCGGCCAGGCCGAGCGACCCGACGTCGAGCGTCGAGTGCGTGAGGAGGCGCAGTTGGAACGGCACCGCCACGTACGTGGCCTGGCTCCCCAGCGCGGTCACGAACCCGGCGACGTAGAGTCGGCGGTACTGCGTGGAGACCCGCAGCGGCGACAGGTCGACGCCGAGTCTCCTACTCACTCGGCGGTCCCGATTGCCATCCGTTCTCGCGCGAGTAGTGACGCAACACCTTGGCCGGGACGCCCCCGAGCACGACGTGTGAGGGGAATTTCCCGCGAACGACCGCACCGGCTGCGACGACCGTATTGCGACCGAGTTCCGTCCCGGGAAGGATCACGACGTTGGCCCCGAGCCAACTCCCCGAACCGATACGAACCGCCGCCTCGGTCGGTGTCTGCCAGCCGATGGGCTGTTCGGGGTCCTCGTAGGTGTGGTTCTCGTCGGTGATGTACACGTACGGCCCGGTTTGGATCTCGTCACCTAGCACGATGGACCAGTGACCGATGATGTGCGAACCGCGTCCGATGATGCACCTGCGCCCGATGGTGACGACCGGGGAACTGAGCATCGTCTGTTCGCCGCTGATACCGGCGGTCAGACAGACGTTCGGCCCGATGAGCGTCTCGTCGCCGATGGCGAGGTAGCGCTCGTTGTAGATGACGCCCTGGGGCGCCATGAGCGCCGCCCCCTTGCCGAAGTACTGAAACGTCTTCGAGTACGGATCACTCGGTCCAACGGTGGCGACTTCGTTGAGGTAGCGCCGAGCGGCGCGCACTCGGGCGCCGAGAAATTGGCGAAAGCGAAGTCGATTATCCACCGACGTCACGCTACTGGTACGCGTGCGCGTGCTTCATCGCCCGAAGGCCGGTGATCAGATCACGCCGGCGGTGCCGTGCGACGCTCAGTCGAGCGAGATCGGCGTGTCGATGTCAATCTCCACACCGGTGCCGACGACGTCGGGCAAGAGCGCGTTGGCCATGTGCTCGCGCACGCGACCGTCGATCTCGGCCATGGTCTGCGGGTTCTCGCGGAGGAAGGCCTTCACGTTCTCACGTCCCTGACCCATCTGCTCACCCTCGTAGGTGAACCACGCGCCAGCCTTCTTCACGAAGCCCAACTCCACGGCGACGTCGAGCACCGAGCCTTCACGGCTGATGCCCTGGCCGTACATGATGTCGAACTCGGCCTGCTTGAACGGGGCGGCGCACTTGTTCTTCACGACCTTCACCCGAGTGCGGTTGCCGACGACGTCGGTGCCGTCCTTGATCGACTCGATGCGACGGATGTCGAGGCGGATCGACGCGTAGAACTTGAGCGCCCGCCCACCAGGGGTGACCTCTGGTGAGCCGTACAACACTCCTATCTTTTCGCGTAACTGGTTGATGAAGACCGCGACGGTGTTGGACTTGGAGAGTCCGCCGGTGAGCTTGCGCAGCGCCTGGCTCATGAGACGGGCCTGCAGACCGACGTGCGAGTCGCCCATGTCGCCCTCGATCTCGGCGCGCGGCGTCAACGCCGCCACCGAGTCGATGATGATGACGTCCAGGGCGCCCGAGCGGATCAGCATGTCGGTGATCTCGAGGGCCTGCTCACCGGTGTCGGGCTGGGAGATCAGGAGGTCGTCCACGTTGACCCCGATGGCGCGCGCGTAGACCGGGTCCATGGCGTGCTCGGCGTCGATGTAGGCACAGACGCCGCCGTTGCGCTGCGCTTCGGCGACCACGTGCATCGCCAGCGTCGACTTGCCCGAGGACTCCGGGCCGTAGAGCTCGACGATGCGACCGCGCGGCAGTCCGCCGATGCCGAGCGCCATGTCGAGCGCGAGGGCGCCGGTCGGGATCGACTCGATGTTCATGTGCAGGTTCTCGCCCATGCGCATGATCGAGCCCTTGCCGAACTGCTTCTCGATCTGGCCGAGTGCGGCGTCGAGGGCCTTCTCACGGTCATCGGTTGCCATTACTGTCTCCTTGTTCTTCGTCATCGGAGGAACGCTATGAGCCTCTTGTGACATCGGTCGGTCTCCACCCGCCTTCACGGTACTACGAACAAGTGTTCGTAAAATGGATATTCCGAGGACCCCTCAATACTGCACCCTGAGGCATCAGAAATACAGTGAAATCAAGGAAATTCTGGTCAATCCACCAATGCTTGGTAGACCAACTGCTGGAGTTCCCGTCGAATCGGATAGGTGCCGCTCGGCAGGAGTTGGGTGTAGAAGCCGACGCACAGGTCCTCGACCGGGTCGACCCAGAACGCCGTCGACGCCGCGCCACCCCACGCGAAGGTCCCCTCGGAGGCGAGGCTCTTGTTCTTCGCCGAATCGAGGACCACCGAGAAACCGAGGCCGAAGCCGACGCCGGCGTAACTGGTCTCGGAGAATGAGTCCCGGGCGAACTCCTCCAGGTCGACGTCGTTCGGGAGGTGGTTGCGCGTCATCAACTCCAGCGTTCGACTGGAGATCAGCCGCACGCCGTCGAGTTCACCGCCTCCGAGCAGCATGGTCATGAACCGCTGGTAGTCGCTCGCACTCGACACCAGTCCGCCCCCACCGCCGTGGATGCGCGGCTCGTGTCGCGCGCCCGTGGCCAACTCCTCGAACGGGAACGAGTCGCCGCCGTGGGGTACGTAGAGCTGGGCCAGTCGGTCCCACTTGTCCTGCGGGCAGAACCAGTCGGTGTCAGTCATGCCCAATGGACCGAGGATCCGTTCCTGAAGGAACGACTCGAAACTCTGGCCGCTCCAGATCTCGATGAGCCGTCCGAGCACGTCGACCGAGACCGAGTAGTTCCAGCCGCTGCCCGGTTGGAACACCAGGGGGCTCGTACACCAATCGTGCACCGCCTGGGCGAGGTCCGCGCCGGGCGCGAACACGAAGTCGTAGCCCTTCAGGCGGTAGATCTCGTCGGTCGGGTGCGCGCGGTGGAAGCCGTAGGTCAGTCCACTCATCTGACTGAGCAGATGGTGCACGCGCACCGGCTCGATGGCCGGGACCGTGAGGGGCTTCGCGGCCGTGCCGCCGGCCCACACGCGCGGCTCCTTCAACGCCTCGATCCACTGACCGACGTCGTCGGTCAGGTCGAAGCGACCCTCTTCGTAGAGCATCATCACGGCGATCGAGGTGATCGGCTTGGTCATCGAATAGATCCGCCAGATCGTGTCGTCGGTCACCGCAAGGTTCTGCTCGCGGTCGCGGAACCCGCCCTTGCCGCTCCAGACCAATTCGCCCCCGCGCGCGACGGTGACGAGCCACCCGGGAAGTCGCCGGTCCTCGACGTAGGCGTCGAAGTGCGGCGCGATCCGATCGAGTCGCACAGGGTCGACGCCCATCGCGCTCGGATCCACGCGAATCTCCAATGACGACATGTCGACCTCCGAACGTTCAGTTGGACCTTACGTGAGAAACCGACAACCTAGGACGGGGCGTCCAGCGCTCTTCGAAGCACGTCGAGCGCACTGATCGCGCTGTAGGCGCGCACGCGCGGACGATCACCCGGGAGTCGCAACGCCGCGTGGTGCACGGCGTCGCCCCGCGCCAGGCCGACGAAGACCGTCCCGGCCGGCTGACCGTCCTGTTCTTCGGGACCGGCCACGCCGGTGACGCTCAGTCCGACGTCGGCGTTGAGCAGATCACGCACGCCGATCGCCATCGCCTCGGCCGCCTCGGCGCTGACGACGGGACCGACCGGCACCTTCAAGAGGTCGAACTTGACCTCCGAGGCGTAGCTCACGACGCCACCGCGAAACCAGTGCGACGCCCCGGGTACACCGACGAGGCGTGACGCGATGAGGCCGCCGGTCACGGACTCGGCCACCGCCAAGGTGAGACCGCGTTCGAGGAGTTGGGCCGCCACGACGTCTTCCATGGTCTGGTCATCGACGCCGAAGATGATGTCACCGAGTTGGTCCACGATGAGCGTTCGCACGATCGACTCTTCGTGCCCGAGGAGCTCGGACGCGTGCGCGGTGTCGTCCCCGCGCGCCGTGAGTCGGACCTTGATGCCCTCGATGCCCGAGGCGAGGAAGGCGATCGTGACCCGGTCGTCGTTCACCAGCTCGTCGAAGCGCGGCGCCACGGCCTCGGCCAACGCCGACTCACTCGCGCCCCAGGTGCGAAGGACGCGACTGGTGATCACCGACGTCGTGCCCGCGGCCGCCTGACGCGCCACCAGATCAGGCAGGATGGCTCGTTCGAACATGTCGGTCATCTCGTACGGGACGCCCGGCACGGCGTAGACGACCTTCTGACCGACCGCGCAGATGAGCCCCGGCGCGGTGCCGCGGGTCTGGGGGATGATCGTCGCGCCGCGCGGCACGTCGGCCTGCAGGAGGTTGTTCTCGGGCATCGCGCGACCACGCGCGCCGAACATCGCGCGGATCTTCTCCACGATCGCTTCGTCGCGTTCGAGGGGGACGTTCATCACCTCGGCCAGTGCGGCGCGCGTGATGTCGTCCTGGGTCGGTCCGAGTCCGCCGCACACGATGACCGCGTCGCTGCGCGCGAGCGCGGTGCGAAACGCGAGGAGGATCCGTTCGTGGTTGTCGCCCACGTGCTGGTGGAACTGGGAGGCGATGCCGTTGGCCGCCAACTGTTCACCCAACCACTGGGAGTTCGTGTCGGGGATCTGACCGAGCAGCAACTCCGTGCCGACCGCCACGATCTCAACTCGCACGAAGACCGACCTTCTTGCCGTCGACGTAGTACTGCCAGCCGGTGTAGATCGTCAGGACCACCGCGATCCAGATGACCGTGACGCCGATCCAGGTGTGGTGCGCCGTCACCGGGATCACGCAGAAGGCGATCGCCCAGTCCTGCGTGAAGGTCTTCCACTTCGCGAGCTTGCTCGCGGGGATCGAGATCCCCCGCCGCGCGGCGCGCGAGCGAAAGACGCTCATCCAGATCTCACGCAGCGTGATGATCGCCGAGGGGATGATGAATCCATCGAGGCCGTGCGGCCGCGCGAGGATCAGCGCGTAGAGCGACCCGAGGACGATCACCTTGTCGGCCAACGGGTCGAGGAACGCGCCCGAGGTCGTGGTGCCGTGGCGGCGCGCGACGATGCCGTCGAAGTAGTCCGACATCGCCGCGAGGAACCCGACGAGCGCCGTCCACCACGAGATCCGGTCGAAGACGATCAGGTAGATGAAGACCGGCGCCACCAAGAGGCGCGACGCCGTGAGCATGTTGGCGGGCGTGAGGAGTGCGGACTCGCCGTAGGTGGGTTCGCTCGTCATACCGGCACCGCCTCCAGATCCGTTCCGTGACTCGCCACGATCACGCACTCGACCATCGTCCCTGCGGGCAGTGACCGATCCACCATCACAATGCCATCAATCTCGGGGCACTCGCGGGCACTGCGCCCCACGCCCGGCGCGTCGATGAGGAGTCGTTGCGTCGTGCCCACCAGGGCGTCTCGACGACGAGCGGTGATGTCGTCTTGGAGTTCGCTCACCTCGCGCAGTCGCTCGAGCGCCAGTTCGTGCGGGACCTGGGCGCCCATCGCGTGGGCCGGCGTGCCCTCTTCGGAGGAGAAGGTGAAGAACCCGGCCCAATCGAGTTGCGCCTCGTCGATGAACTCGAGCAGTCGTCGCTGGTCGTCCTCGGTCTCGCCGGGATAACCCAGGATGAACGACGAACGAAAGGTCGCGTCCGGTTCGCTCGCGCGGATCGCGCCGATGCGTTCGAGGAATCGTTCGGCGTCGCCCCATCGTCGCATCGCGCGCAGCAGCGGCCGCGAGGCGTGTTGCAGGGAGAGGTCGAAGTACGGCACGCCGCTCTCGAGGATCGCGTCGATGAGCCCACCGGTCAGACCCGATGGGTACAGGTACAGCAGTCGCACCCGATCGACCTCGCGGCCGAGCGTCCGGGTCAGTTCGATCAACGGCTGCGTGCCGCCGTCGTCGAGCACCTCGACCGGTTCGCCGCGACCGGCGCGCCGGCGGTCGTGTCCCCAGCTCGCGAGGTCCTGGGCTATCAGGACGAGCTCACGTACGCCGCCGTCGGCGAGCGCGCGCGCCTCGGTCAGGATCTCCTCGGTGGAACGAGACCGCTGGTCGCCGCGAAATGACGGAATCGCGCAAAAGCCGCAGCGCCGGTCGCACCCTTCGGCGATCTTCACGTAGGCCCAGGGCGTGGCCGACGTCGGACGCGGCAGGTTCAAGAGGTCGAAGGACGGGACCGCTCGGGTGCGCAGCGCGACGGGCGTCGAGGGCGGCGTCGCCGTCAGACTCTCGCCGAAACCGGCGACGAGGTCGACTTCGGGCAGCGCGGTGGCGAGTTCGTCGCCGTAGCGCTCGGCCATGCAGCCGGTGACGACGAGTCGCGCGCTCGAACGCTTGGTGTCGGCCAGCGCGAGGACGGTCTCGATCGACTCCTCGCGCGCCGCTTCGATGAACGCGCAGGTGTTGGCGACCACGAGGTCGGCGCGGGCCGGCGACGTCGCCACGGTGTAGCCCTGGGATTCGAGCAGGCCCGCCAGTTTGTCGGAGTCCACGTGATTCTTGGGGCACCCGAGCGTCTCGATCCAGTACCGCACCACGTCTCCTCAGTTGACGACAACACCGAGCGCACTGCGCTCGGTGGTAATGGCGGAGAGGGAGGGATTTGAACCCTCGGGCCCACTTTCGCAGGCCGCATTCTTAGCAGGAATGTGGTTTAAACCGAACT
This sequence comes from uncultured Acidimicrobiaceae bacterium, assembly GCA_963700135.1. Classification (GTDB taxonomy): domain Bacteria; phylum Actinomycetota; class Acidimicrobiia; order Acidimicrobiales; family RAAP-2; genus RAAP-2. The sequence continues at coordinate 151,825 of CAVOWM010000011.1, forward strand.
CACCCACCTCTCCCAGCCGACCCATCCTACTAAAGCGACGTCACTAATAAAAATGGTTTTCACTAGCGAGGTTCTCATCCGCGTCGTCACGTCGGCGGACGTCGACGACGTAGGAAACGAGACGAAACCCGGCGTTACACTGGCGACCACGACCACGCACGACCCAGAAGGGAAACCAATGCGCAACCTACGACTCACGCTGGCGGGCCTCGTGACACTCGCCACCATCGGAATCGTGTCGCTCACGAGCGGCGTCGGTGCCAACGCCGCCTCGCTCCCCTCGCTCACGTCGTGCAAGAGCTCGATCGGCGCCGAGGAGTACACCAAGGGCAAGCTCACGATCGCCACCGACACGCCGGCCTACACGCCGTGGTTCGTGAACAACACGCCCTCGAACGGCAAGGGCTACGAGTCCGGGGTCGCCTACGCGATCGCCAAGGAGCTCGGTGTCAAGAAGTCGGACGTGGTGTGGGTCCACGAGCCCTTCAACTCGAGCTTCGCGCCCGGCAACAAGCACTTCGACTTCGACATCAACGAGATCTCCTACACCGCCGCGCGCGCGCAGGTCGTGACGTTCTCCAACAGCTACTACGACGTGCAGCAGTCGATCATCGCCCTGAAGGGCAGCAAGATCGTCAAGGACCACACGCCCGCCGAACTCAAGACGTACCAGTACGGCGACCAGGTCGGCACGACCGGACTGCTCTACATCGATCAGCACATCCAGCCCACGAAGGCCCCTCGCGTCTACAACTCGCTGGCCGACGCCGCCTCGGCGCTCGAGAACGGACAGATCGACGCGATCGTCCTCGACACACCCGACGGCCAGTACATGGCGTCGCCCGGGTCCGGCGAGGTCGTCAACTCCAAGAACAAGAACATCGCGGTCCAGGTCGGTCAGTTCCCGAGCGTCGGTGAGCACTACGGCCTGCTCTTCCAGAAGGGCGACAAGCTCGTCGGTTGCGTGAACGCCGCCATCGCGGCGATCAAGTCCAACGGAACGCTGGCCTCGCTCCAGTCGAAGTGGCTCAGTATCTACACGAGCGTGCCCGTCATCAAGCCGTAGTCTCGATGGCCGACGTCACCGACGTGAGTCTGTCGGACGAGACGCCGTCGTTCTTCGCGCCCCGGCGCAAGCAGCTCCTGCTCGGTCGACGCGGGATCGTCGTGAGCGTGCTCTCGACGGTGTTGATCATCGGGGGACTGATCACGGTCTTCGCGTTGGCGCCGGGCGGGGCGACGGTGCGCCACTTCTTCTTCAACCCGCACGACATGTGGCTCTCGCTGGTCGGTGATCACCGCGACGCGTTGAGCTCGGTCGGCCTGGGTCTCCTCATCAACATCAAGATCTTCCTCATCGCCGAGGTGTTCATCCTCGCCTTCGGGTTGGCACTCGCCTGGACACGTATGTCCAAGTCGCCGGTGCTCTTGCCGTTTCGGATCTTGGCGATCATCTACTCCGACGTCTTTCGGGGGATCCCCGTCCTGCTCGTCTTCCTCTTGATCGGCTACGGCTTCCCGGCCCTGCAACTCGGCTTCGTCTCGAACCAGTCGCTCGCCGTCTACGGCTGCACGGCGCTGATACTCACCTACACCGCCTACGTCGCCGAGGTCTTTCGGGCCGGCATCTACTCGGTGCCGAACGGTCAGCTCCTCGCCGCGCGCTCCCTCGGCCTCACGAACGCGACCACGATGCGCCGCGTGATCCTCCCCCAGGCCGTGCGCACGGTGATCCCGCCGCTGCTCAACGACTTCATCTCGTTGCAGAAGGACACCGCGCTGCTCTCGGTGCTCGGGGTCGTCGAAGCGGTGCAGGCCGGCACCATCTTCCAGGAGTCCAAGTTCAACTCGAGTGGACTCGTGGTCGCGTCGCTCCTCTTCTTGGCCATGACCATCCCCCTCACCCGCGTCACCGACCGCCTCATCGCGAGGGACCGCGCCCGACGTCTGGCGTCCTCGTGAGCGAGGTGATCCTCGAACTCGACAACGTCGTCAAGCGCTTCGGCGACAACGAGGTCCTGCGCGGGATCTCGTTGAACCTGCACCGACACGAGGTGGTGTGCCTCATCGGGGCCTCGGGCTCGGGCAAGTCCACCCTGCTGCGCTGCGTCAACCTCCTCGAGACCATCGACGGCGGCACCATCACCCTGTTCGGTCAATCCCTGACCGACGTGCGGATCGATCCCGACAAGGTCCGTCGTCACACCGGCATGGTCTTTCAGTCCTTCAACCTCTTCCCGCACCTGACGGTGTTGGAGAACGTGCTCGTGGGCCCGGTGCGAGCGCTCAAGCGCAAGCGCGGCGACGTCCAGGGCGAAGCGCTGCAGCTCCTCGAGCGCATCGGCCTACGCGACCGCTGTGACGAGTACCCGGACCGCCTGTCGGGCGGCCAACAACAGCGCGTCGCGATCGTGCGATCCCTGGCGATGCGGCCGGCGCTGCTCTTGCTCGACGAGGTCACGAGCGCGCTCGACCCGTCACTCGTCGGCGAAGTGCTGGACCTCTTGCGCGACCTCGCGCACACCGGGACGACTATGTTGATCGCCACGCACGAGATGAACTTCGCGCGCGACGTCGCACAAAAAGTTGTCTACCTCGATGGTGGTGTGCTGGTCGAACAAGGTACGCCGGAGGAGGTCTTCTCGCACCCGCAGCACGAGTCCACGCGACTCTTCTTGGAACGAGTGCGCTAGGACGCTTCAGCGCGAAGCTCCGGGAACTTCATCACCTCGTCGAACAGCTCTCGATCGCGGCTCCACGTCAGGTGCGCGCGCACGCTCTCGAGCGGCACCCACACCAGTTCGTCCACCTCTTCGTTCGGGGTGAACTCGCCGACGCTGGCCTCCATCAAGTAGTAGGCCACGATCTTCGGCTTGCCCTTGCGGTGCGTGTAGTTCGTCGTGCCGGCGAAGCGGATGACCTCGCACAGCATGCCGGTCTCTTCCACGACCTCGCGCAGCGCTCCCTGTTCGAAGGTCTCGCCCTCGTCGATCTTGCCCTTGGGGAAGGTCCAGTCGCCGCGCGCCTCGCGGTAGATGCACGCGACTTCGACGCGACCACCGGGGAGGAAGCGCCGGATGATGCCGCCGGCCGCACGGATGAGATCGACGGGTGCGTCTTTCGGGACGATCAATTCACCGCTCATCAGATACACGTCGCTAACGGTAGATGACGGTCACGTGAAACCCTGGTATTAGGTCGTCGAGTTCGCAAAGATTTCACTTTTCGTATGCTAACGACAATGATTCTCGCCACCATTCCTTTGGGTTGGCGACTGACGGTCTACCTCCTCGCCGGGATCGGCGCCGGGATCGCCAACGGCATCGCCGGCGGCGGGACGTTCGTGACGTTCCCGACGCTCCTCGCGACCGGCGCGTCGGCGTTGACCGCGAACGTCACGACGACCGTCGGCGTCGTCCCGAGCTACCTCGGCGGCATTCGCGGCTTCCGCGTCCAACTGCGCGGACACCGCGACCTCATCCGCTCGCTCGTGCCCTCGTGCGTGCTCGGCACCGCGACGGGCTGTTCGCTCCTGCTGCTCGGCTCACCGCACCTCTTCGCCCTGGTGGTGCCGTGGCTGATCGGCTCGGGGACGCTGCTCTTCGCGCTGGCACCGCTGATCACCAAGCGTCTGGCACACGTCGATCACGCACACCGCGCCCGGCGCTGGGGCCTCTTCGTCGGGGTCTTCGTCGTGGCCGTCTACGGCGGCTACTTCGGCGCCGGAATGGGCATCTTGCTGCTCGCCGTGATGGCGCTCAGCCTGCCCTTCGAGATCCAAGAGCTCCAGGGTCTGCGCAGTGTGCTGTCGTTGATCATCAACGTGATCGCGGCGCTGATCTTCGTCGTGCGCGGCCACCTCATCGTCGACGCCGTCTACATGTTCCTGGTCGGCACGCTCGTCGGCGGATGGCTCGGGGCACTGTTGATCCTGCGGCTCTCGCCCAACGTCGTGCGCGTCGTCATCATCGTCGTGGGCCTGGTCACGACGGTGCGCCTCGCGCTCACGGCGTAGCGAATTGACGACATTATCGATAAGATTTGTCGATGAAGCAGTTCTTCTCCTTCCCCAACCCCGTGAACGACGCGGCCGCGCGCACCGTGGCGATCGGAGTCGTGACGATGTCGGTCGTCGCGCTGGCGACCAACACGGCGTGGCTCCTGATCCCCCTGACCTACGGCTTCGTGGCGCGCGTCGCGGCCGGTCCGAAGGTCTCGCCGCTCGGACAGTTCGCCGTGCGCGTCGCCGCCCCGCGACTCACCACGTGGCAGAAGTCGGTCCCCGGGCCGCCCAAGCGCTTCGCCCAAGCGATGGGCCTGGCCTTCACCGGCGCGGCGACCATCGTCTGGCTCAGCGCGGGGTGGAGCGACGCGCGTTGGATCCTCGTGCCGCTGATCGCGGCCGCGTCGCTCGAGGGATTCCTGGGCTACTGCCTCGGGTGCACGGTGTTCGGCTGGCTGATGCGCCGCGGCGTCATCCCCGAGAGGATCTGTGAGGAGTGCGCCGACCTCTCGCGCCGTTACGCCGCCGTAACAAACAATCGGTCGTAAGAATCATCTAACTTCTTGGACAACATTCGAACCTGATAGTTCCCCGACGTTCGAACTTTCCTAGGCTGAGGCCATGCGCCGCGAGACCCTCCGACTTCGCTGGCCCCTCGTGGCGTGCAGCGTCGCGCTCGTCGCGCTCGCCCTTCCCGTGTTGAACGCCGGCGCCGCCGAGGCGCGCGTCGTCGTCGCGGGCGCCGCGCCCGTCCCCGCGAACGTCACCGTCGTCCATCAGGGGATCACCACGGCCTTCGACGTGACGCTCGCGCCGCGCGACGAGACGGGGCTGACGAACTACATCGCGAGTCTCTCGGACACCGCGTCATCGAACTACCACCACTACCTCACGCCGCGCCAGTTCGCCCAGCGCTACGGCGCGAGCGCCTCGTCGGTGGCGGCCGTGCGCTCGTACTTCGCGGGCTTCGGACTGCGCGTCGGCTCCTTGAGCCGCGGACGACTCGTCCTGCACGTGCGCGGCACCACGACCGAGATCGCGCGCGCCTTCGCCGCCCGCGTGGAGACCGTCCGTCGAGCCAACGGCGTGCTGGCCGCGCAACTCGCGACGAAGGGTACCGTGCCCGGGGCCATCGCGCACCACATCGCCGGCGTCGCAGGACTCTCCTCGGTCGTGCAGCCGTCGACCAACACGATCGTCTCGCGCGTCCATTCGAACACGGCGATCGCGACGACCTGTCCGGACGACGGCGGCGAGACCTCGACGACGCCGAACGCCGACGGTGGCTACACGCCCTTCCAGTTCGCGCAGCTCTACGGGCTCACGCCGATGTGGGCGAACGGCATCACCGGCGTGGGCCAGACGATCGCCGTCTACGAATTGAGCGCGTACGACCCGGGTGACCTCGCGACCTTCCTCAACTGCTACGGGCTCGACCCCACGATCACCCCGGTCTCGGTCGACGGCGGTCCGACGGGTGGCTACGACGACGAACCGACGCTCGACGTCGAAGAGGTGACGGCGATGGCACCCGGCGCGTCGATCGAGATCTACCAGGGACCGAACAACAGCAACGGTCCCATCGACACGTACCAGCAGATCGCCGACGACGACACCGCGACGATCGTCTCCACGTCGTGGGGCACGTGCGAGGCCGACCCCAGCGGGGACCCGTCGGCCGAACAGCCGATCTTCGAGCAGATGGCGGCCCAGGGCCAGACCATCGTGTCGGCGGCCGGCGACGACGGCTCGTCGGACTGCAACGGGATCACGAACAACGACCCGGCCGTCGATGACCCGGCCTCCCAGCCGTACGTGACGGGCGTGGGCGGGCTCACCGTCAACGACATCGACCCCCTCAGCGAGACCGTGTGGAACACGCCGGTGAAGACGGGCAATCCCGGCGCGGGCGGTGGCGGCGTCTCCAGCCTGTGGTCGCGACCGTCGTGGCAGAACGCACCGGGGATCTCGGCCAGCGACACGATGCGCCTGGTGCCCGACCTCTCGAGCGACGCCGACCCCGACACCGGCTTCATCCAGTACTTCACCGGTTCGGGCCAAGGCGCGTGCCATCAGGACTGCGAGGCCGGTTGGAACTCCGTGGGCGGTACCTCGATCGGTTCACCGATGGTGAGCTCCCTGATCGCCGTGGCGGCCCAGTCCTGCGGCACCAGTCGCCTCGGCTTCATCAACCCGTCGCTCTACGCGATGGCCTCGACCGGCTTCGTCGACGTGACGACCGGATCGAACGACCTCTACAACGTCGGTGAGTACAGCGCCGGCGTCGGTTACGACGAGGCGTCGGGGCTCGGGAGCCCCGACGGCGCGGGGTTCTTCGCCGGTCTCTGTCCGGCCAAGTTCGACGCCTCGAAGAGCTCCTTCGCCGTGTCGGCCACGAGCGCGACGGTCAACGTGCCGGTCAACGTCACGGCGACGTTGCACGACACGAACGACGACCCGCTCGCCAACGCGCTCGTCAGCGTGACCGCGACGAACGTCGGATCGAACGGTCAGGTGCTGATCGACGGCGACCCGTCCAGCGCCACGACGAACGGCAGCGCGAGCGAGACCGTGTCGACGGACGCGAGCGGCGTCGCGCAGTTCAGCGTCACCGGCAGCGCGCCCGGCTCCATCGACCTCACCGTCGACTACGAAGCCCAGTCCATCGACAAGGCGACCATCCAGGTCACGGCCGGCGCCAACGCGACGACGAAGGTCCCCGGCCGCGCGACCATCGAGAAGCTGTCGGCGTTGGTGGGCGGCTTCGAACTCGTGGTGCGCGCGCCCTCATCGGACGGCGGCGCGGCGATCACGGCGTACCAGTACTCGCTCACCAGCGGATCGAAGTGGACCGCGTTGGCGCACGGCGCGACGTCGATCACGGTGAAGGATCTGGCCAAGGGCAAGGCCTACCGCGTCACGGTGCGAGCGCTCAACGCCAACGGGGCGGGCGCGGCGTCGCCGGCGAAGTCGATCGTCACGCGAAAGTAATACGCACCGCCTGATCGGGCGGTCGTTGCACGAGTTCAAAAATACGTCACCCCTAGACTTCCTAACGGAAGTGCACGACGAATTGGGTTAGCGCCCAAGAGGACACGAGTGAAACTTCGACGGGTAGTGCTCTTAGTAACCGTGGTGCTCGCCAGCATCACCCTCGCGGCCACTGGCTCGCGGGGAGCGACGTCCCTCGCCGCGCCGGCGGGGTTGCCCATCTACCAATTCGTCGATTCGGGCACGGGACCGCTGCCGTGGAACGCGGTCTCGCTCGAGAGCAAGATCGACCGCACGACCATGATCGGCGCCCCGCACGCCGCGAGCGACGCCACCGAGGGCGTCCTGGCCTATCGCACGAACCTCGGTCAGTTGGCGCTCTACTCCCAGACCAGTGCCGGCGTGACGGCGTGGACGAACCTCTCGACGCCGCAGAACAGCCTCCCCCCGCCGTCGTCCGATCCGATCCCGTTCTTCGATCCCAACGGCGACGTCGACCTGCTCTACGTCGACGACGTGTCCCACCTCATCCTGCTCAGCCGCAACGAGCCGGTCTCGCCCTTGTGGCGCCACCTCCACGGGCAAGGCGCGTGGCGGCCGTACGTCGCGACGGACCTCTCGGCGATGACCGGCGTCACGGCGGCCAACGGACTTCCGAGCATCCTCGTCAGCGGCCTCGGCGCGACGATCGCCTTTCGCACGACCAAGAGCACGATCGAGGTGTTGCAGTTGGGTTGGGCCGCCGGCCACCCCATTCCGTTCATGACCGGCGTCCCCGGCAGTGTCACGGTGGCGGCACAGTCAGCGCCACCCACCACGACGACGACCAAGCCCGTCACCACGACCACGAAGCCGGTCACCACCACGACGAAGCCAACCACGACCACGACGAAACCGGTCACGACGACCACGAAGCCGGTCACCACCACGACGAAGCCAACCACGACCACGACGAAGCCGGTCACGACGACCACGAAGCCACCCACCACGACCACGACGAAGCCGGTCACGACGACGACGCTCCCGGCCTCGAGCGTCGCGCTCGCGAGTGACCCGATCGTCATCCCCGGTCCCGTCGCGTCGTTCGTGACGACGTCGAACGTCGGTGACCTGCTCGTCTACACCAACACCGGACCGACCCTGAGTTCGTGGTCGGAGCTCGACGTCACGACGTTGACGTTGGCGCCCAAGGTCGCCGGGACGCTCGCGATGGGCTACGACGCGTCGGGCGTCGACATCGCGGCCCTCACCAGTAGCGGTGACGTCGAACTCTTCGCGTCGCCGATCACGTCGAGCCCGAGCGCGCTGACGAGTCACGCCGCGAGTGAGCCGGTGTGGTCGGCCGTGAACGTGACCGGCGCCGCGACCGGGGCGCCACCGCTCAGCGGAGCGATCTTCGTCAGCGTCACGCCGAGCTCGACCTCCATCGACGGCCAAGCCGCCAACTGGGGCGACCTCTTCTCGCTCACCAGCGCCGCGGGCACCTCGACCTGGAGCGCCACCGACGTCTCGGCGACGGGCGGGAGTTCGGCGCGCACCGTCGCCGACGCCGTCACCGGCATCCAGGAGGGCTCGACGCTGACGCTCTACGCCGCGGGGGTCAACTCGCCGCCGCCCCAGGGCGTCGGCGTCTACGCGATCCCCTCGTCCAAGTGGGGTCAGGCCATCACCGACGGATGGCCGATCGTGAGTGAGACCGGCGGCCTCGGCACGCAGAGCTCGCCATGGGTCGGCTTCACCTCGACCACCAACGTCGCGGACTCACCCGATTTCCTCATGGGCCAGAGCATCTACAACTCGCACAAGCGCGTCACGTGGCTCTCGTTCTGGACGGTGAGCGGACCCCTGAAGGGCCAGCCCCAGACCACGAGCAACTACTACAGCCACGGGTTCGCGGCCGGCGCCTGGGTCGCGACCCAGATCGATCAGTACCGCTCCCTCGGCGTCGGACTCAAACCGGACTGGGTCATCTTCGACCCCGAGGGGTACCCGGACAACCACTCCGGCCTGGACGCGCCGGCCGGATCCTCGAGCGCCACCCTCGCGCAGTACGCGACCTACTGGAGCGCGATGTTGAAGGGCTGGGTGAGCGGCATGGCGTCGGTCGACCCGTCACTCAACGCGGGCGTGTACGCCTCGCAGTCCGAGTATCGCAACTACGACTTGGTCACGCTGTCGATGCCGGTCTTCGTCGCCGTCGCCTTCGGCAACGGCGGACCGACGCCGATCGGCGGCGCGACCGGATCCAACATCCGCGGCTACATCTCCTTCGCCGCCGCCTGCACCCCGACGTCGACGCTGGCCGCCGAGGAGTCCACGCTCTTGAACCCACCGTGGTCCGGTCAGTTCAACACCCTGCAGTTCAACGCCGGCGTGTACTGCGCGCCGACCACGCCGTAGTCTGGGCCCATGAGTGACAACGCCGACACGTCGGATACCAGCGAAGCCGACGAACCGGAAACGCCCAAGGAATCCAGTGACTCGACCGACGCCTTCGGCGAGAAGGTCCAGGACCTGCGCGCTCGGCTGAAGAACCTGACCCAGCCGTTCGTGGACTCACTCGATTCGCGCTTGCGCGAACAGATCGACCGTCGCGTGGACGACCGGGTGGATGACCGGGTCCAGGTGCTGGTCGACGAGGCGCTCGCCGCGAGGCTCTCGGTGATCGAGCGCGCAATCGCGGACATCGACCGCGCGCTGAAGGAACTGCAGGCCGAAAAACCCTAGGGGGTCTTCTCGTCGGGCGACTGCGCGGCGCGACGTTCGCGGTCACGGCGCACGGCCCAGCGCATCGTCAACACGACCAGCACCAGCGTCGCCGCAATGAAGACCGAGAAGACCGCGATGAACACGTCGTCACGCTACGACGTGTCACACGGGGGCGCAAAAGTTGATGCATGACCACGATGCTCGATTCCTCTCCGCTGAGCGTGGTCGAGGCGATGCGCGGCGACCGGACGAAGCGTCCCCTGATCGACGTCGCGAGCGCCAGCGGACTTCGCTCGCTCCTCGAAGACGGGATCTTCGAGGCATTGGGCGCCGCGCGCCTCGAGAACCCCATCGTCGTGCGGGCCTCGTCGCTGCAGCAACGCTTCGCCGCGACCGATCTCACCCAGTCCTCGATCGGCCGGATCCGCGGCGTCCTGGTCGGACAACTGCTGCGGCTCTTGAGCGTCGGTATGTCGATCGATCACGCCTTCGAGGACGCCGTCGCCGCGTGGCGTGGCGAGGTGGGCGCCGACGAACTGCTCCAGCGCTTCAACGCCCTCGACGCCGACGACCGCGCCCGCCTGGCGACCGACGTCGAGGCGCACTGCGTCACGTTGACGCGTGCCCTGGGTGCGATCCCGGCCGGCTGGTTGCCGCGAAGCGGTGTGCGCGCGATCCAGCGACTCGCCGGCGGCAACGTCGTGCTGCGCGACGTCGTGGACCTCATGATCGGCACCTCGACGAGTGAAGTGGCGTCAATCGCGCTGTTTGACGTCACGACCTCCCCACTCGGCGAGGGTGCCGAACGAACGATGCGCTTCCACGCGTTGCTGCAGACCCTGCGCACGTCGGTGATGCCGCTACGGACCTGCACGTTCTCGAGTGCCACCGGTGAGATCTGGCTTCGTGACGTCGACTACGAGCTGCTGGCGCGAAGTGTGGACGACGTGCTCGGTTGCGTGCGCGACCAGTGGAGCGCGACGTGACGTTGCTGCATCGCCGACTGACGACGTCCGACCTCAACGACCTGATCGCGACGGCGCCGGCCGAACCCGTCCAGCTGACCGACGCCCACCGCGCCTCGCTCACCGTGCGATTCCGGGCCGTCGGCGTGCCGGGACACCGTCGCCTCGACGCCTGGAACGTGGAGCGCGCCGGACGAAACGGCAGTGCGTTTCGTTGGTCACCCGCGAGCGCGCGACGCGTCCTCGGCAACGCGGCCGTGCGTCGGATGCGCGCGCGTCCGATGTCGGTACGCGACGCCGTGCGCGACGAGTTGGGCGACCAGATGCTGCGCGCCGCGTCGGGGTACGCGCGCGACGGATCGCTCTCGGATTGGCTGGCGTCAGCGCCGCATCCCGTCATCGGACTGGTGACGGCCGAGGCGGTGAACTGGGCGACCCAACTCCAGGAGATCTCGTCGTGGCTGGACGCGCCGTGGGAGGTCGCGTCCAGTGACGCCTACTACGACGTCGCCGCCGCGCGCACGACGCTTCGCGCCCGCCGCGACCTCGTCGTCAACGCCGGCGCGACGCGCACCATCGTGCGCGTCCGCAGTGGTGCCCCGGGCAAGAGCGCCGGACCGGGACTTCGCGCGGACCTGACGATCGAGGCCCTGGCCGACCACGACGGCGTGGCCCCGGTGCGCTACGTCGGCCTCTGGCCCGAGGCCGGGGTCTGTCTCTCAGTCGACGGCACGATGAGCGACCTGCGCAGCGGCGCGCGCGACCTCGTTCGCACCGCCGTCGCGCAACGACGTCGAGGGGCGCTCCTGGCGGCCTAGGTTCTGACTCGAGGGGACGCCGAGTAGCCTTGATGTGCCATGACTCTCAGAACTTCCCTTAGAAATATCGCCATTATCGCCCACGTGGACCATGGCAAGACCACGCTCGTGGACAAGATGCTGCGCCAGACCGGCTCCTTCACGGCCCACGAGGAGCTCACCGACCGGGTCATGGACTCCGGTGACCTCGAGCGCGAAAAGGGCATCACGATCCTCGCCAAGAACACCGCCGTGAAGTGGCACGACCTCACGATCAACATCATCGATACACCTGGTCACGCGGACTTTGGCGGTGAGGTCGAACGGGGCCTGGCCATGGTCGACGCCGTCATCTTGCTGGTCGACGCCGCCGAGGGGCCGCTGCCCCAGACCAGGTTCGTCCTGCGCAAGACCCTCGAGAAGCGCCTGCCGGTCGTCCTCGTCATCAACAAGGTCGACCGCCCCGACGCCCGGATCAAGGAGGTCGTCGAAGAGGTCGAGAACCTGTTCTTGGACCTCGACGCCGACGAGCACCAGATCTCCTTCCCGATCCTTTACGCGAGCGCCCGCCAGGGCTGGGCCTCGCTCGACGTGAACGACACCTCCGGCGACCTGACGCCGCTCTTCCAGACGATCGCCGACTACGTGCCGGCCCCGGAGTACGAGGAGGGCCACGGCCTCCAGGCACTGGTCTGCAACCTCGACGCCTCCCCGTACCTGGGACGCCTGGCGCTCTGTCGGGTGATCAACGGGAACCTCGAACGGGGCCAACGCGTCGCCTGGTGCCGCATCGACGGCACGGTCGAGCACGCCAAGATCACCGAGCTGTTCATCACCGAGGCGCTCGAGCGCGTCCCGGCCCAGAGCGCCGGACCCGGCGACATCGTCGCGGTCGCCGGCTTCGAGGACATCACCATCGGCGAGACCCTCGCCGACCCGGAGAACCCGATCGCCCTCGAACCGCTGCACGTCGACGAGCCGAGTCTCTCGATGACCATCGGCATCAACACCTCGCCGCTCGCCGGCACCGAGGGCAAACTGCTCACCGCGCGCATGGTGAAGGACCGACTCGACCGCGAACTCGTGGGCAACGTCGCGCTGCGCGTGCTCAACACCGAGCGCCCCGACGCCTGGGAGGTCCAGGGACGCGGCGAACTGCAACTGGCCGTACTGATCGAGACGATGCGCCGGGAGGGATTCGAACTCACCGTCGGCAAGCCCCAGGTCGTCACGAAGACCGTCGACGGCAAGATCCACGAACCGGTCGAGCACGTCACCATCGACGTGCCCGAGGAGTTCGTCGGCAACGTCACCACGCTGCTCGCCACGCGCAAGGGCACGATGATCGACATGATCAACCACGGCACCGGCTGGGTCCGCCTCGAGTGGCGCATCCCGGCGCGCGGCCTGGTCGGGATCCGCACGGAGTTCATGACCGAGACCCGCGGTGCGGGCATCATGCACTCGAACTTCGACGGCTACGCGCCGTGGTTCGGCGACATCCGCCTGCGCCAGAACGGCGTGTTGGTGGCCGATCGTCGCGGCGACACGACCGGCAACGCCCTGCTCGACCTGGAGCAGCGCGGCACGCTGTTCGTCGGACCCGGCGTCGAGGTCTACGAAGGGATGATCGTCGGTGAGAACGCGCGCTCGGACGAGATGAACGTGAACCCCACCAAGGAGAAGAAGCTCACCAACATGCGCGCCTCGGGCAGCGACAACACCGAGCGCATCGCGCCACCCACGATCTTCTCGCTCGAACAGGCGCTCGAGTTCATCGCCGACGACGAGGCCGTCGAAGTGACGCCCCAGTCGGTTCGACTGCGCAAAGCCGTGCTCGACGTCGCCGCACGTCACCGCCTCCATAAGAAGAAGTAGGCAGCCGTCCTCTAAGGTTGTCCCCGGAGGGATGACAGAGCGGCCGAATGTACCGGTCTTGAAAACCGGCGTGGGCTTGCCCACCGTGGGTTCAAATCCCACTCCCTCCGCTCAATGGTCCGGCCTTGAAGCACTATCAGCGCGAACCCCCGCACGTTCAGAGGCGTACCGACATCGTCAAAGCGCAACTACGTGCAGGCCGTCGCGCTGAAGGCTTCGTAATTCTCGTGGACGATGCCGGCGAAGGTCATACAGACGTCGACGGTGTAACCAGACCCGGTGAACGCGACCTTGGCCGAACGTAGGGCGCCGTTCTTGGGCTTGGCGTTGAGTACCTTGACGACCAACAGTGGGCCGGTGCCGTAGCCACTGACTTCAACGCGCAGATCCTTGGCGGTCGCCACTGCGTTGGGTCCGGCACCCGGCAGGGGACCGTCCTGCGCGAAGCCGATGGCGGACTCGGCGAGGACGAACCCGTGGATCAGCTGCTGGGCCCAGACGAGACAACTCGTGTTCGCGTCGACGGCGACGTCGGCGTTGGCCAGCTTCAGCGGCTTCGGGTTCTTCGTGGCGACCATCTGACGAACGGCGTCAAGGTAGGCCTGGGCCCGAGGCACCTCGCGGCGCAACTGCGTGATCGCGGCGCGCAGTTGCGCGGTGACGCTCGGTGGGGTCGTGGGCGTGATCTCCTTGGTGAAGATCGACGCTTGCTCGTTGAGATCGATCACGAAGGAGCGCAGGTACGTCTCCATGCGAGGACCGTTCGCCACGGTGGCCGTCAGCGGGACGTTGGCCATGAAGCTCATCGTCTTGAGCGACTCGAGATCATTCACGAGTGGCAGGCACGTTCTTGCGTCCGGTGGCGCGGGCGTGCGCGACGCAGACGCACTACTCACTGTGAGCGGAGCCCAGCAGAGTGCGAACGTGACACCGAGCGTTGCGAATGTCGTTCGTGCGTGCATGGTGTTCTCCTACTGCAATCTGTTTTGAGCCCACGATCAGAGTCGGACTGACGACCTCTTCCTTACCACGGACGTGCTCCACCACTGGGCTACGCGGGCGCTTCATGGCGCACGGCGACCATCGCCGCGCACGACACGTGCTGTAACGCGAACGCGTGACGCGGGACTGGAGGTTGGCACCAAACAACCAACCAACCAAGGAGATTTTCATGAAATTACGTACACCACTTCGCGCGGTGAGCGCGGGAGTCCTCGTCCTCGGCCTCGGCTTCATCGCGGTCGGGACGGCGGGCGCCTCCACGCCACGGACGTTCAACCAGTGGGGCCATCGCCAAGCGCTGTTCGTCGAGACCGACGCCAGCAGCGGTAACAGCGTGCTCAGCTACCGACAGGCGACCGACGGCACGATCTCATACGCCGGCACCTACGCCACCGGCGGCCTCGGTGCCACGAGCGCGGGCGCGTCGGCCGATCCCCTGGCGAGCCAGGGCGGTCTGGCACTCGCGAACGACGGCGCGAACCTCATCGCGACGAACCCCGGTAGTGACACCGTGACCGTCTTCTCGGTCGACGGGACACACCTGAACGTGGAACAGCAGCTGCCGAGCGGTGGTCTCTTCCCCGACTCCATCGCGACCAGCGGTCGGCTGGTCTCGGTCTTGAACGCCGGCGGCGCCGGCGCGGTGGCCGAGTTCGAGTGGTTCAACGGTCGCCTCGTGCCGCTCGCCGGTCAGGTGCGCAGCCTCGGTCTGTCGAACACGACGCCGCCGGAGTTCCACCACGGCGCCGGTGAGGTTGCCTACACCCCCGACGGCCAGCACCTGATCGTCACGACCAAGTTGTCGACCAACGCCTACGACGTCTTCTCGGTGGGCGCGAACGGCGCACTCGGTTCGGCACCCGTGGTCACGACCTCGGTCAACGCCCTTCCGTTCTCCTTCACGTTCGACGCGGCCGGTAACGTCGTCGGGGCCGAGGCGTCGAACAGTTCGGTGACGACGTACCGCGTCAACGCCAACGGCTCGCTCACCTCGCTCGGTACCGTCAGCGACGGCGCCGCGGCACTGTGCTGGATCTCGGGCGCGAACGGCGTGTTCTACGGTTCGAACGCGGGCAGCGCCACGATCAGCTCCTTCACGGAGAACGCCGGCGGCGCACCGCTCCTCGTGAGCGCGACGGCGGCCACGGCCCACGCCGGCACGACGGACTCCGTCGTCTCGCCTGACGGGAAGTTCTTCTACGTCGAGAGCGGCGGCGCGGGCACCATCGACGCCTTCGCCATCGGCGCCAACGGCGCGCTCACGCAGATCGAGACGATCTTCAACGTTCCCGTTGCCTCTGAGGGCCTCGCCATCAGTTGAGCGACGAGTACGTGACGCGGGGACCGCGAGGCGCTGCCTCGCGGTCCCCGCGCGTTACGAACGGTTTCGGCGCCGGGTACTGTTCAATCCGTGGATGACGCCGAGCTCTTGGAGAGTCTGCTCGGAGGCGACGAATCGGCCTTCACCGAACTGGTACGGCGCTACCACCCGACGCTCCTGAAGGTCGCGCGCTACTACGTCGCGTCGGCCACGAGCGCCGAGGACGTCGCCCAGGACACCTGGATCGCCGTCCTGCGTGGCGTCGAGAAGTTCGAAGGTCGCAGTTCGTTCAAGACCTGGCTCCTGCGCATCTGCGTCAATCGGGCGCGCACGTCCGGCGTCAAGGAACATCGATCGGTGCCCGTGGACCCGAGTGAGTCGGGACCGAGCGTGGCGGCGCACCGTTTCGACCAGGGCGGGTTCTGGAGCGACCCGCCGGTCCCCTTCACCGACGCCATCGACACCCGACTCGACAACGCGTCGCTCCTGGGCGCCGTTCGAGCCGCGATCGACGAGTTGGGCGAACCCCAGCAGTCGGTCGTAACGCTTCGCGACGTCGAAGGACTATCAACACAGGAGGTGGCCACACTTCTCGGACTCAGCGAGGCGAACGTGCGAGTGATCTTGCACCGAGGCCGAGCCCGGGTTCGAGGGATAGTCGAAGAGGCCGTGAAGGGATCGAAGATATGAAGTTGCTGCCGTCACCCCTCGTGTGTCGCGACGCCGTCGAACTGGTCAGCGACTATCTGGACGGCACCCTGCCACGACGTCAGCGCCGTCGTCTGGAGAAGCACCTCGCGGGCTGTGACGCCTGTACTGCCTATCTCGATCAGATGCGCGCGACGATCGCGGCGAGCGGCAAGGTCGGTCCCGACGACTTGCCGGCCGACGTCGTCGAGGGCCTCGTCAATCTGTTCCGTCAATACCGAGCCGACAACTGAGAGGAATCCATGTCGCCGTCTGAATCCCCCATCGTCGTCTACGGGGCGAGTTGGTGCCCGGACTGTCGCCGCGCCAAGCAGTTCCTCGCGTCGCACCGCGTCGCCTACGAGTGGATCGACCTGGAGGAGTTCCCCGACAAGTCGGCCGAGGTCGAAGCGCGCAACGACGGTAAGCGGATCATCCCGACCATCGTCTTTCCCGACGGTGGGTTCCTCGCCGAACCGTCCAACGACGAATTGGCCGATCGCATCGGACTCTCGCGCGTCGCCGCGGCGCGCGAGTACGACCTCGTCATCGTGGGTGGCGGACCGACTGGTCTCACGACGTCGATCTACGGCGCGCGCGAGAACGCCAAGGTGCTCATCGTGGAGAAGTCGGCGCCGGGCGGCCAGGCGGGCGTGACCGAGCGCTTCGACAACTACCCCGGATTCCCCGACGGCGTCGGCGGCGCCGAACTGGCCGAGCGCATGACCCAACAGGCGCTGCGCTACGGCGTCGAGATCCTCCAGGCCGTGAGCGCCACCAAGATCGAACGGGACGGACCGATGTTGCGCGTCGAGCTCTCGACCGGCGACGCCGTCGACGCGCCGGCGGTCCTCGTGGCGACCGGCTCGACGTACCGACGGACCGACGCCGAGGGCGAGGCGGACCTGATCGGCGCCGGCATCCACTTCTGCGCGACCTGCGACGGGCCGTTCTATCGCGGCGCGAAGGACGTCACCGTCGTGGGCGGCGGCAACAGCGGACTGGAAGAGGGATTGTTCCTCACGCAGTTCGCCGAGCACGTGACCGTCGTGCAGGCCATGTCGAAACTGACGGCCAACAAGCTCCTCCAGGAGAAGGTCCTGCGCCATCCGAAGATGTCGGTACTGCTGGACACGTCCGTCAAGTCGTTCAACGCGAACGCCTCCGGGAAACTGGAGTCGATCACGTTGACCTGCGACGGCACGGACGCGACGCACGCCACCGCCGCGGCCTTCGTCTTCATCGGACTCGATCCCAACACGGGCTTCCTCGACAACGCGCTCGACGTGGACCAGCGCGGATTCATCGTCACCGACACGAGTTTTCGCACGAGTGTCGACGGCGTCTTCGCCGCCGGTGACGTGCGCGCCGGTTCGACCAAACAGATCGCGTCGGCCGTCGGGGAGGGCGCGGCGGTCGCGATCCAGATCCGCTACTACCTCGACTCACTCGATCGAGTGCCGGCCAATAGTTGACATTTGGTGTAGTCGTTTCGCGCTCGCGTTGCGACGTGCGCAACCATTCGCAACACCGCATCAAGCGCGCAACTTTTTTCTGACGTGACGCGGTCGCGTCATTGCGCACACGCGTATTCACAGCGGATACTAAGGAAGCACAACGAGTGTCGCTAGTAAAGTTTTAGTCACGGCTTGCGTATTCGCACGTGGTCGATGTGCGCAGCAGGGCGATCTGTGGTTCACACAAATGCTTACCGAACGGAGCGTTGTTCATGTCCAGGGAGAGTTACGACAACTCGATTCTCGGCGAGTTCATTTGGAACTCGACCGATCTGTTGTCGATCCTCGGCAGCGACGGCACCTGGCAGATCGTCAACGCGGCGTGGCCCGAACAGATGGGCTGGACGCTCGAGGACCTCCAGAGCGGGCCCTTCATCGACCTGATCCACCCCGACGACGTCGTGGCGACCGTGCGTGAATTCGATCGTTTGGTCAACGCGCCGGACGCCACCCTGATCGAGTTCCGCAACCGCCAGCGTCGACGTGACGGCGAGTATCGATGGATCGAGTGGAGCTGCCAGGGGCGCAACGGCCTGGTCTTCTCCGCCGGACGCGACATCACGAGCCAGGTCGAAGGACAGATGGACCTGGCCAGCAGTCTCGAGACGAAGCGCGCGATCCTCGACGCGGTCGTCGACTCGATCATCACCATCGACGAGAGGTTCCAAGTGCTCGACGTGAGCCCCGGCACCGACCGCATCTACGGCGTGTCACAGGTCGAACGTCGCGGCACGAACTCGCTCAACATCGTGCTGCCCGAGGACCGCGATCACGTCGCGACCGAGTTGCGTCGACTCTTCCAGGGCGAGGACGGCGCGTTGACCAACTACCGCTTCCGCGCGCTGCACGTCGACGGCAAGATGCTGACCATCGAGACCCGTGGTCGACTCATCCGTGACGAGTGCGGTCGCGAGCCCCGCGCCGTACTGGTCTCGCGCGACGTGAGCGAGGCCGTCGCCGCCGAAGCGGTCCTGAAGGAGGCCAAGGAGGCGGCCGAGCGCGCCAACGCCGCGAAGAGTGCCTTCATGTCGCGCATGAGCCACGAACTTCGAACCCCGCTCAATTCAGTGCTGGGATTCGCCCAGATCCTCGAGATGGAGCTGACGTCACCCGACGAGCTCGAGATGGTCGGCTACATCCACAACTCCGGCAAGTACCTGCTCGAACTGATCAACGAGGTCCTGGACATCTCGCGCATCGAGTCGGGCCACATCAGCGTCTTGATCGAACCGATCGTCCTCCAGGACCTCGAGCGCGAGTGCGTCGAACTCGTCACGCCCCAAGCCAACGTGCTCGGGGTCACGATCTTCTCGCAGTCCGCCTATGACTTCCAGGTGCTCGGCGACCAGCAGCGTCTGAAGCAGGTCCTCTTGAACCTCCTGTCCAACGCCATCAAGTACAACCGTCCGCGCGGTTCGGTCACCATCACCTGCGCGCCCCGGCCCCGCAGCAAGGTTCGACTGTCGGTGAGCGACACCGGTCCCGGCATCAGCCCCGACCTCCTGGACCGCCTCTTCACCCCGTTCGACCGACTCGACGCCGAGACCACGGGCATCGAGGGGACCGGGCTCGGACTGGCGCTCTCCAAGGGCCTCATCGAAGCGATCGGCGGTACCATCGGGGTCGAGAGCACGGTCGGCGAAGGTTCGACGTTCTGGATCGAACTGCCGAACGTCAAGAGCCCGACGTCGACTGCCAGTCGCACCGAACCCCCACTCACGCTCAGCGCGGCCACGAGCGCGGCGTCGACGGTGCTCTACGTCGAAGACGACCTGGCGAACGTCCAACTGGTCGAGCGCCTCCTCATGCAACGCCCGAACATCAATCTCCTCACGTCACTCACGGGTGGCCTGGGCGTCGAGCTCGCCCAGCAGTATCGACCGGACCTGATCCTGCTCGACGTCCACCTGACCGACATCCACGGCTTCGAGGTCCTCGAGCGCCTCCAGGGTGATTCGCGGACCATCGACATCCCCGTCGTCGTGCTCTCGGCCGACGCGACGACCTGGCAGCGCCGACGTTTCCGCAACGCCGGCGTGCGCGACTACCTCTCCAAGCCGCTCGACCTGCAACAGCTGCTCGACGTCATCGACCAGCACCTCGGCGCCGTCGCCGTGTCCCAGGTGGTCGCGAACGCCCCCGAGCGCATCCCGACGACCTGATCCGCTGACGGGGCCTCAGGACGAGACGCGCGATCGGATCTCCTTGATCCACTGGTCCGCCGAGCGACGCGCCTCGGCGACCTCCTCGCGCCGATCGGAGGCCTCGAGCCCCGTGACCGGATACGAGCCGAGGAACTTCACGCGTGCCAGGTGCGCCTGCAGGTCGGCCAGGCAATCGGCGATCACGTCGTCGGCGACGTGGCCCTCGAACTCGATCACGAAGCAGTAGTCGCCCAGACCCCGCTTCGTCGGTCGGCTCTCCAGCTTGGTGAGGTTGACGTCGCGCGCGGCGAAACGGCCCAGGATGCCGTAGAGCGAACCGGGCCGGTCGGCGTCCTGGAAGCAGACGATCGTGGTTCGGTCGTGACCGGTGGGCGCCGCGACCCGGTCGCGTCCCACGACGACGAAGCGGGTGGCGTTGTCGGGATGGTCCTCGATGTCGGTCGCGAGCGCGACGAGTCCGAAGAGCTCTCCGGCCAGCGACGAGGCGACCGCGGCCCACGGCGCGGTCGATTCGGCGACCTCTCGCGCGGCCTGGGACGTCGAGGTCGTCTGCTCGACGCGGCACGTTGAGTCCGTGCAGGTAGCCGCGACACTGGGCCAACGCGTGGACGTAGCTGCGAACGCTCGTGAGCGCATCGATCGAGACGTCGGGCCTCGCGAGCAGGTGCAGTCGGATCGGGATGACGATCTCGCGCACGATCACCAAGTCGTGATCGAAGACCAGCCCGTCGATCGTGGCCGACACGGTCCCCTCGATCGCGTTCTCGAGAGGCACCAACCCCTGGTCCAGCGTGCCGTCGGCGACCGACGCCAGCAGGTCGGCGAAGGTGTCACAGGCGATACTCGTCACGCCGTCGATCGTGGAGACGGCTTCGTGCGAGAACGAACCTTCCGGTCCGAGGTAGCCAATTCGCTGCGTTCCCATCACGAGAGGCTACTTCCGGGCGGCCGCGCCGGGTCCGACGAGGTCGTTTGAGGTCGTACGATGGACAGGGATCAATTTCGAAAGGCCGTGCAATGGGGCACCCGATGTTTGAGTACGACGCCACGCTGGCGGACGAGGTTTTTGACTACTGCCGCGACCGCCTCTCGATGGAGCCGGTGCCCCTCGACTTCGGGAGTTTGGCCTCGTCGGCCCCCGGGGACATGAAGGGATTCATCCGTCCCGAGGGTCACGACGCCGACGAGATCCTCGAGTACTTCAAGAACGACCTGGCCCCGGCGGTCGTGTCGATCGACTCGCCCGGCTTCCTCGCCTTCATCCCGAACGCCCCGACCAAGAACTCGCTGCTGTTCGACATGGTGGTCGCCTGCTCCGGTCTCAACGGCACCAGCTGGCTGGAGTCGAGCGGCGTCGTCCAGGCCGAGAACCTGGCGCTCGCGTACCTGGCGGAGCTGGCCGGCATGCCCGAGGGCTCGGGCGGCGCGTTCGTCTCCGGGGGCTCGCTGGGCAACCTGTCGAGTCTCACCGTCGGTCGCGACGTCGGTCGCGCCAAGCGGGCGAACCTGTTGCCGCACGAGGTGCGCTACGCGATCTCCTCGGACGCGCACTCGAGCATCGGCAAGGCGTTGCACGTGCTCGGCATCGAGCCGCTCATCGTGACGACCGACGATCACCGTTTCACGCGCGACAGCCTCGAGAGGGCGATGGCGACCGACCCCGACCCGGAGAGCGTGATCGGCGTCGTGGCGACCTCGGGCACGACCAACGCCGGGATCGTCGACGACCTCGAGGGCCTCGGCAGTTACGCGCGCGAGCACGACCTGTGGTTCCACGTCGACGGCGCCTACGGCGGGGCCGCGCTGTTCTCGCCCGACGGAGCGCCACCTCCTCGCCGGACTGCGACACGCCGACAGCTTCATCGTCGACCCGCACAAGTGGCTCTTCGGTCCGCTCGACTGCTGCGCCCTGATCTACCGCAACCCGACCGTCGCGCGAAAGGTCCTCGCCCAACAGGCCGGCTACCTCGACATCCTGCACTCGAGTGACGACGAGCACTACGAGTGGAACCCCTCGGACTTCGCCATCCACCTGTCGCGACGGGCCCGCGGTCTCCCCTTCTGGTTCTCGCTCGTCACCAACGGCACCGCGGCCTACGAGAGCGCGGTGCAGTGCGCCGTCGACCTCGCGCGTCGCACGCAGCAGAAGATCGAAGCACTGGACTATCTGGAGATGGTCCGACCCATCAGCCTCTCGATCGTCCTCTTCCGCCGCAAGGGCTGGACGAGCGAGCACTACACCGAGTGGAGTCATCGACTCCTGCGCGAGCAGGTCGCCTTCGTCACGCCCACCAAGTGGGAGGGCGAGACGGTCGGACGCCTGGCGTTCTTGCACCCCAACACGACCGACGATCTCGTGGATCAGATCCTCGCGTCGATGAAGGACTAGGGCCGCTCCAGCAAGGGGTCGCTCGGCGCGCGCGTCGTCTCGCCGCGCAGGGACTTTCGTCGCCAGGCGATGCCGCCCAGCGCTTCGAGCACGATCCGATTGCCCAGGTAGGCGGTGATCTCGGCGTGGTCGTAGGGCGGGGAGACCTCGACGACGTCGACGCCGCCGATCGGAACCTCCATCGCGATGCGGCGCACGGCGTCCAGGAGCTGGCGGCTCGTGAGACCGCCCGGCTCCGGCGTGCCGGTGCCGGGGGCCGAACCGGGATCGACGACGTCGACGTCGACCGATAAGAAGACCGCGTCACAGTCGCTCGTGGCGATGGCGATCGCCTCGCGGAGCACGTCGTCGAGGCCGCGCGAGACGATCTCGCTCATCTCGAACGAACGCATCCCCTGCTCGGCCATCCAGTCCAGCGTCGCCGGTTCGGGCCAGTAGCCCCGCAGTCCGATCTGCAAGAAACGGTCGCCGCGGCAGGCGCCGGACTCGATCAGTCGGCGCATGGGCGTGCCGTGCCCGTAGAGCGAACCCATCTGGGTGTCGCCGGTGTCGGCGTGGGCGTCGAAGTGGATCACCGAGACCCGACCCCAGCCGACGTGTCGGGCGACGCCGGTCACGTCCGGCAGGGCGATCGTGTGATCACCCCCCAACACGATGGGGATCACGCCGGCGGCCGCAACCGTCGCCACTCGTTCTTCGAGCAGTCGCAGCGACTTCTCGGTCTCGCCCGAGGGCATCTCGACGTCGCCGAGGTCGACGACCGCGAGGTCCCGCAATGGATCGATCCCGAGCGCGAGGCTCGGTCGCATCCCGTCATGCGGCAGGTAGTCGGTGACGCGTATCGCTTGGGGACCGAAGCGACAGCCCGGTCGGTGCGACGTCCCCCCGTCGAAGGGCGCGCCGATGATCGCGGCGCCGGCCGAGGACCACTCCGACGCGACGTCGGGGTCGGCGCCCGGTACACCGAGGAACGTGGCGTCCGGGCCGTAGAGGTTGCCTAGGCGCACGACGGTCCGCCTCGGTCTCGCGCGACCGTCGCGGTGCGCTTACGCATACAGAGCTTCAATGGCCGCGGACAGTTCGTCGAGGTGGTTGACGAACAGCGTGACGTGTCCGTCGCCGGGAAAGAAGTGCCGGCTCGCCGTGGGCAGGTTCTTCGCGAGCCACTCCCCGTGCGTGCGCGGCACCATCAGATCCCGATCGCCGAACCATACCGCGACTGGAACAGTGATCGACGCGGGGTCGAATCCCCACTGCTTCATCATGGCTTGGTCGTCATCGAAGTAACCGCGCCAGCCATTCTCGACGCTTTGGTGCAACGTCGCGACGAAATCCGCACGCACAGACTCCGATTGGAAGACTTCCTTGTCCGGATCCGAGAGCAGTCCGCCGAAGAGTTCGACAATGTTGCCCGTGGTCGACGCGGCGAACACGTCGCCGTACATCGCGATGTGGGCCTCATATTCCGGGCCGCCCTCTCTCGCCAATGCGAACTCCTCCACGTTTTCGGGCCCCATCCCCTCGGTCCAGTCGAAGTCCAGGTTCGTCGGCGCCACGCCGGCGAGCGACCACGCCGCGCGACAGCGCGGCGCGTCAAGCGCGGCACACGCCAGTGCGTGCGGACCGCCCCCCGACCACCCCACGGCGACGTACTCACCGCGACCAAGCGAGTCCAGGGCGGCGCGCGAGTCGTTCACGACCGACGCGACGTCGCGACCTTCCTGACGCGATGACTTGCCGTAGCCCGCGCGCGAAGTAGTGACGAGGAACACGCGGCCGTCGTCGGCGAGCGGGGCGATCATCTTCACCTTGCTGGCCGAACCGGGCGTCCCGTGATGGAAGAGGACGGTCCTACCCGCCGGGTCCCCGAGGGTCGCCACCTCGAGACACCTCCCGTCCGGGAGGTCAATCAGGAATTCGTTGTAGTTCATTTACGTCCGATCGCCGCGTCAACTTCCCACCCTACGCTGGCCCGATGTCGTCGTCACGCTCGATTTCCGTGTCGCGTTTGATATCGGCCCCGGCGTCGCGGATCTTCGATCTCCTGGCGGACCCTCGCCAGCACGTGCGTCTCGACGGGTCCGGATCGGTCTCGTCGGTGAAACGCGCCCCCGAACGACTGTCCCTCGGTTCGACGTTCTCGATGCGCATGAAGCTCGGTCTCGGCTACGTCACGCGCAACCGCGTCATCGAATTCGACGAGAATCGCCGCATCGCGTGGCACCACTTCGCGCGGTTCGTCTGGCGCTACGAACTCGAGGAGGTCGGGGGCGGCACCCTGGTCACCGAGTCGTTCAACTACGAGCGTCCGTGGGCCTTCGTGATCATCGCCATGGGGTTCCCCGAGCGGAACCGTTCGGCGATGGTGGCGACCCTGGAGCGACTCGAGGCCGCGGTCACTTCGTGACGTTGAGCGTCGTGCCGACGTTCAACAGTTCGACCCACGTCTGACCGGGCGTCATCAACGCCGTCTTCCCGTTCGCCGTCTTGTACTGGATGACGTCGGCCTTCGAGGGGCCGCGCGACCAGGTCCCGGTGGTCTCCTTGCCGTCGACGAAGAACGCCGCGGACCCTGATCCCTGCAGGTCGGCGTAGGAGGCCTCGGTGCCGATGCCGTTCACGTAATTCACCCACATGACGATGACGTTCTTCGGTGACTCACGGACGCCGGTCCCGGTCACGTCGGCCTTGCCGAAGAGCGTCCGGTCCCAGGACGTCGTCGCCGTGTCCCAGGTCCAGGTCACGGGGTAGATGCTGGGGAAGGGGACGACGAAACTCACGACCGGCGAGCCCCCGGCCTTCTGCGTCGCGCTCCGATAGGAGAACAGCGCCGGAGGTGGCACCGGCGTGCCGCCGAAGGCGAAGAGCTGGGGGGCGATGGCGAAGAGGTTGTGCGGTGCGTAGAGGTCGGGGTCGCGGAACATCGCCGTGCCGGCGCTCGATTCGTCGATGAGCTTCACCGGTGCCGTCGAGATCGACGCCACCGCGTAGGGGGCGCCGCCGGAGTAGGCGAAGATCCCCCCGATCGGCCACACGACCTGCGTGTCGGTCGGTCGCACGGAGCGGACCGGTCCGACCTTGGCCGGCGCGTGCGAGTTGAAGATCGCGGCCAGTCGGGTGATGCCCCCGTTCACGATCTCTTCGTAGACGACGTCGGCCTGGTCGATTCCCCACTGCGGCAGGGCCTGGGGGGTGTTCTCGATCTTGACGGTCAGCGCCGGACGCTTCACCGAGAGCCCGGTCGGATCGGGCAGGCCGGTCAGCGGCGCGGTCGGGTACGTCGGCAGTGTCGTAGTGGTCGTAGGCGTGGTCGTGGTGGTGCTCGACGTCGTACGGAAGTGGAAGTAGGCCAGTCCCCCTATCGCGGCGATCACGATGACGACGACGATCACGGGGAGGGTCTTTCGCATCCCCCAAACCTACTAATCACTCGAAACGTCGCTTTGGACGCGGGTCCGTTTCTTACTCGCTTATTAAGCGTTTGAAGATCACGGTGTGCGGCAGCATCGTCTCGGGGCTGAGGTGCTCGGAGTTCTCGATCGATCGCCACCCGACCGTCTCGTAGAAGCCGAGCGCCGTGTCGCGACCGTTCGCCCAGAGTTGCTCCACGCCTCGTGCGCGAAGGTCGTCCTCGGCGACGGCCAGCACGCGCGCGCCGTACCCGCGTCCCTGCACGTCGAAGTCGGTCGCCATGTAGCGCAGCTGGTACGTGGTGAGCGTGGCGTTCATCGGCGGCGCCGACGGGAAGAACGACGCGCTCACGACGAGTCGATCGCCGAGGAAGCCGCCGTAGTGCACCGACGTCGGCTCTTCGTCGCGCGGGTCGGGGTGATAGAGCACGGGATCGTCGTTGCGCAGCACCCGGCGACGCAGGTCGTGCAGCTGGTCGGCCGAGACGCGCTCGACCCGGAACTCGTCCTCAGTCAAGGTCCCGCACCATGGTGAACAGCGTCAAGGAGTTGTCGCGCTCCATCTGAAAAGCCTCCCCGGTCGTTCGAAACCCCATCTTCTCGTAAAAGGCGCGCGCCCGCGGGACCGACGATCCCACGTGCAGGTAGACCTGGGCGACGCCATGACTCGTCGCCCAGTCACCGATGGAGCGCACCAGTCGTTCGGCCGTGCCGGTCCCGCGCTCGCTCGGCGTCACGTACATGCCGTAGAGCCAGCGCGTCCCGGGATAGGCGTCATTGAAACCGCCCGACACCATGCCCACCACGCGCCCGCCGCGATGAGCGAGGTAGTACAGCCGCGTCGAGGCGGCGTTCTTCCACTGCGCGTCGGACCAGCGTGCCATCTCTTCGTACGTCGAGCCGTAGGCCTCGGGGGTGTCGGCGAGGGCCTCCAGGCGAATCGTGCGCAGGTCCTCCCAGTCGTCGGCCCCGCACAATCGGATGCTCAGCGTCGACTCACTCGTCATCGATCATCCGCGCCGCGACATTGCGCTCGGCCGGCGTTCCCTGGGCCAGGTTGTCACGCACCGCGTCGTGGTCGACGTCCGGCCGGTTCTGCGAGAGCTTGGCCTTGCCCTGGATCGCCACGACCTCGATCTCGATGCCGACGATGGCCCTCACCTGACGATCCACGTACTCCGCGGACGCGTCCTCGACGCGCCACTCGGGGGTTCGACCGGCCTCGAACTGTCCGGTCACGAGGCGCACCTGTCGATGCAACCACTCGGGGTCGTCGTGCACGTGGAGACGGCCACGGACTTCGGCGGCCACGTAGTTCCACGTCGGCACGACCCCCGGGTTCTCGAATCGGCTCGGGTAGTTCGTGGGCGACACGTAGGCGCTCGCGACGAGGAACAGGCCGAGGACCTCGTCACCATCGTGGAGCGAACGCCACCACGAATTGGCCTTGGCGACGTGCGTGAGGATCGTCGATCGGTCGTCGCTCACGACGACGGGCACGAAGACGCTCTGGAGCCCGTCGGGGGTCTCGACGACCAGCATCCCCGCCCCGGCCTCGCGCACGACGTCCCAGGCGGCCGCTTCGTCGATGGCGTGCTTCGGGGGTACGTACACGAACCCATTCTTCCACGCGACCAGACGGACCCGCCCGTCTAGGTCCCTTCCGGCGTCGCGAACGTCGCGGGGTCCTCTCGGCGCGGCAGTCGAGCCGAGTAGATGCTGTAGCCGTCGATCTGACGCACCAGGAACGTCGCGATCACGGTGGCGGCCATCATCGGAGCGGCCAACGAGAAGCCGCTGTGGGTGAGTTCGAACACGAGCACGAGGCCGGCGAGCGGGGCCTGCATCGACGCGCCGATCATCGCGGCGGCGCCCACGAGCGCGAAAGCTCCCACGGGCGTGCCCGGCCACAGGTGAATCCAGAGGGCGCCGAAGAAGGCGCCGAAGAGCGCGCCCGTCGCGAGGAAGGGCGTGAACACCCCGCCGGCCGCGCCACTGCCGAGCATCATCGCCGTGACGAGGGGCTTCAAGGCGAAGAGCGCGAACAGCAGTCCGAGGCCGCCGAGGCCGAGGAACGCGTCGTGCGCCATGTCCTTGCCGTTGCCGAAGAGCTGGGGGTACCAGATGCCGATGACGCCGAAGACGACGAAGACGACGGGCATGATCCACAGGATCTGCGCGCCCTTCGCGCGAAAGTGTGAGGCCCATCCGATCAGACGGACGTAGAAGACGGCGAGGAGACCGATCACGACGCCGGCCAGGAGCGACCAGACCATCAACGATCCGGAGAACCGATACGCGGGGATGTCGGTGTAGGTGGCCCGCGACGGGAGGTACAGCCAGGCCACCATCGTCGCGATCAGTGACGTCGCCAGCGCGGGCAGCACGACGGGCAGCGCGAAGCTGCCGTAGAGCACCTCGGCGGTGAAGATGGCACCGCCGAGTGGCACGTTGTACACGCAGGCCAGTCCCGCGCCACCGCCGCAGGCGACCAGCAGTCGCTTCTGGGAGGGACTCAGGTTGAACCAGTGCGAGAGCACACTGCCCGACGCGCCGCCCATCAACTTCGGGGCGGCTTCGCGTCCGATGGACGCGCCGAGTCCGATCACGATCTCCGAGACCACGGACGTCAAGAGGCTTCGACGGAGCGACAGCTCGCCGTCGCCGTTCCATATCGCGTCGTCGATATCGGACTTCTCGCGCTTCAGATAACGCCTGATCAGATACCACGACACGGCGCCGAACACCCCGCCGATCAGTAGTACGACGATCCGCCGGCTCGCGCTCACCGCCGCCACCGCACGCTCAACGGAACCGGCGTGGTAGTGGTAGCCGGCCCGTTCGACTTCGGCGAGGATCCACATCAAGAGGTCACCGAACAGACCGGTCACGACGCCCGTGAGCACGACGGCGAGCCAGAACTGCGGCGTGAGCCGTGCCTCGCCATCGTGGGTGACGTTCGGTTGTTCCATGGCACCGCGACCCGAGGCAATGCGCCGCTTGATCATCGGTGGAGGAACGCGAAGGCGTTCACTCTCGGAGTTTCGCTTTCGCACCATGGTCCTCTCAACGCAATGGCTACGCCCATCGTAGTGCTGGCGAATCTGCCACTATCGCGCTGGAAAAAGTGTGGAGCGATGCCGCCACTGACGACGGGCTCAGTGCAGCGCCATGAACCACGGCGGAGGACTGACCTCGACGCGCGCGAACGGGCTGTCGACGCGACCGAATCGCTCGTCGCCCGTCGCCCACGCTCGCCACGCGTCGGTGATCTCCTCTTGGGTCCGTGCGACGAAGTTCCACCACATGAAGAGTCGCTCGTCGAAGGGGACCCCACCGAGGAACATCGCTCGACTCGGACTCGATGAGTCGAGACGACACTCCTCGCGCCCGGTACCGAGGTAGGCCAGGGTGCCCGGAGCCACGGTCGTGCCGTCGACCACGACCGCGCCCTCGGTCACGATCATCGCGTACTCGAAGCGCGGCTGCAGTTCGATCGTGACCGGTCCGCCGTGCAGGTCGAGTTCCACGCCGACGAGTTCGCTGTCGTGTCGCGCCGGCGACGTCGTCGCGCCGAACGCGCCGACGAGCACGGTCGCCGTCAGGTTCGCCGCGTCGACGCGCGGTAGTTCGGCGAAGTGCTCGAAATCGGCGCCCCCATCGCGCGTCGTCGACGGCTGCGCGACCCACAGTTGCACGCCGTGCAACTCACCGGCGCGGCGTCCAGGGTTCTCTTCGGAGTGCGCCACGCCATGCCCCGAGGTCATGAGGTTCAGCTGACCGGCTCGGATGAGCTGTTCCGATCCGAGGCTGTCGCGGTGCAAGAACTCGCCGTTGAAGAGCCACGTCACGGTCTGGAGCCCCATATGCGGATGAGGCGCGACGTCGACCGAGCGATCCGGACCGAGTGACAGTGGTCCCATGTGGTCGACGAAACACCACGCGCCCACGGTCCGGCGGCCCTTGGTCGGGAGCGCTCGACGAACGTGCATCTCGCCGACCTGCGCGTCACGACTCTCGAAGAGTTCCACCTCGCGCCCGCTCACGATCGTTCCCGCGCGGCGTCAGCCGAAGCGACGTTCACGCGTCGTACGCGGCGCGCAGTGCGCCGCAGTCGATCTTGCTCATCGTCAACATCGCGTCACGGACGCGCGCGGCCCTCACCGGATCAGGGTCACTCAGGAGTTCGGTGAGGAGCGTCGGGACTATCTGCCACGAGAGACCGAACTGATCCTTCAGCCAGCCACATGGACCCGGCGCACCGCCGTCGCCCAACGCCGACCAGAAGTAGTCGACCTCGTCTTGATCGCGACACGAGACCACGAGTGAGAACGCCTCGGTCAACGAGTGCGCCGGACCGCCGTTCATTATCGACAGCGTCAGGTTCTCGATGCGGATGGTCCCGATGACGAAGCCCCCGTTGGGCATCGACGGTACGTCCATGCGCGTGACGTCCACGACCTCGGCGTCGTCGAAGACGTCGGCGTAGAACGCCAGCGCCTGTTCCGCGTTGTCGTTGAACCACAGGAAGGGGGCGACGTCCACCACGGCTTCATAGTAACGACGGTCGTTGCTCGATTCCCCCCGAGTCCGCCACCGAATTTCAGCCCAGAACGTCGCCGGAGACGCCGTCACGTCATGAACTGTGCGGTTTTTGCGACCGGCCATATACTGCGATTTATGCTTGCTGTTTTGTTCTGGGTCGCATTGATCGTGTTCTCGTTCGTGCTCGAACTCCACTCGAACGCCTTCATCGCGGTCTTCATCGGCTTCGGCGCCGCGATCTCCTTCGTCCTCGCGCTGGCCGGCCTACCGTTCGCCTTTCAGGCCGGCGCGTGGCTCATCGTGTCGGCCGTGTCGCTCGTCACGCTGCGGCCCTTCGCCATACGAAGGTTCCATCACCACCGGTTCGAGATCGACATGTCCCAGCCCACGAACACGGCGATGACCGACATGCGCGGCACCGTCGAGATGCCCGTGGGCGACGCCACGCACCCCGGCCGCGTGAAGATCCAAGGCGAGTCGTGGAAGGCCGTCACCGACTGGCCGGCGCAGTTGCCCGACGGCACGCCGGTGGTCGTGAAGAAGGCCTACGGCACGACGCTCTGGGTCGACCCCGTCTAGACCCCGTGACGGCGCCGCGCGCGCCGCCGAGTGATCAGGACTGCGTACTCGGGACGTCGGCCATCACGCTCTTGATGGCCTGGGCCGCGCCGAGCAGTGCCGCGCTCTCGGCGGGGATGATCAACTTGGTGTTCGCGCTCTCGGCGAACTTCGAGAGGGTGTCGAGCTGCAAGATGGCGACGAGTGTCGGGTCGGGCTGTTGCAACTTGATCGCCGCGTACACCGAGGCGATGGCCTGGGCTCGGCCTTCGGCTTCGAGGATGAGCGCCTGACGTCGACCCTGGGCGCGCAAGATGTCGGACTGCTGGGCGCCCTCGGCCTCTTTGATCGCCGCTTGGCGTTGACCGTCGGCGACGTTGACCGCGGACTGCTGTTGTCCCTCGGACTCCAAGATGCGCGCGCGCTTCTCCTGGTCGGCCTGCTTCTGCAGGGCCATGGCCTGGAGGATCTGTTCGGGGGGCGTGATCTCGAGGACCTCCACGCGGTTGATCCGAACGCCCCACTTGTCGGTGGCCTCTTCCATCTGGGTCTGGAGCATCGTGCCGATGCGCTCGCGCTGGGAGAACGCCTCGTCCAGGGTGATGCTGCCGAAGACGGCACGAACCGACGTGCGCGCCAAGTTGTCGACGCTGACCAGATAGTCCGAGTTGGTGAAGAGGGCGAGACGGACGTCCACGACCTGACTAAATATCGTCGCGTTGACGATGACCGCCACGTTGTCGCGCGTGATGACCTGCTGGCGGTCGCCCGTGCGGGGCGTCTCGCGGACGTCGACGATCTTCATGACCTCGATGAAGGGGATGATGAAGGTCAACCCGGGGTTCTTGATGTCCTTGAACTCACCGAAGCGGGTGATCACGCCGACGAATCCCTGTTGGACGATCCGAACGGCCTTCAGTATCGCCGACAGGACGAGCAGGACGATGATTCCCGCGACCACTGCTAACACAATTCCAACCATCTGAATCCCTTCATGTCGGCCAATAACGATCCATTTCGTCGCTCTTCAGCCCGTTGTTCGGAGTGTACTTGCCCTTTCCGCCGGGACTACGGCGACGTCGCCGGGTCGATGAATCGACTCAGCCGAAGGTGAAATCGAAGGCCTGCACGCCCGGCGTGAACGTCAAGAGCATGGTGCCGGTCGACGAGGCGTCGGCGTGGAAGAGCGTGTAGAGACGAGGGACGCCGCTCACGTGGATCGTCGTGGGCGGCGTGCCGTTGCCCGCCGAGACCGTCACGGTGCCGCGGCCGCCCATCACCAGGTAGACGTCCTGGGCCAAGTAGTTGATCTCGAGTTTGGCGTCCTTGACCGACGTCGCCTCTTCGGCGTGCTCGTCCCAGGTCCCCGCCAGCGCCCACGTCGTCGAGGCCAGGTCCTTCGGGAAGTGGTACTGGGCCGCGACGTTCTCCGCCGGCTCGACGTTGGTGTCGAGGTAGGTGAGACCGTACTTGTAGCCGACGTAGGACTCGGGGCTCGTCTCGACGAACGGCGTGAGGTTCGGCACGGACGTCGGCGGGGGCAGCTTCAGACCGGGGTGCGCGGCCACGAGGAGCTTGCGGATGAGGTCCTCGGTCAACGTGTAGTTGCCCTCGCCGAAGTCCACGTGGCGCACGACGCCCTGGGCGTCGATCAGGTACTCGGCCGGCCAGTAGTTGTTGTCGTACGCCGTCCACGTGCCGTAGTTGTTGTCGATGGCGATCGGGTACTTGACACCCAGGGACTTGGCCTGCGCCTTCACGTTGCTCACGACGTGCTCGAAGGCGAACTCCGGCGTGTGCACGCCCACGACCTCGAGTCCGTAGGCCGCGTAGCGCTTGTACCACGCCTCGACGTGCGGCAGCGAGCGCTGGCAGTTGATGCACGAGTACGTCCAGAAGTCGACCAACACCACCTTGCCCCGGAGGCCCTCGATCGACAGGGGCTGACCACCGGGCGTGTTCAACCACTTGGTCACGTCAACGAAGTTCGGCGCGAGTCCGCAGGTCACCAGGGCCGGCGTGGCCTCCGGGCACGTGATGAGCGACCCGGACACCTTCGAACCCTTCGCACTCTTGAGCGCGTCCAGTTGCTGACGGATGCTCGACGAGTTCTCGAACTTGTTCTGGAGCGTGTTCGTGTAGCCCGGCACCGCCGTTTGCAGCGAGTTGAACGCGTTGGTCGCGATGCCGACGGCCATCAACAACAGCACGACGCCGCCGATCTGGCGGAACAGTGGCGCGCGCCGTCGGACCGCTTGCACCCGACGGACCAGGCCACTGCCCGCGAGGGCGATGAAGAGCAACGGGAGCGACGCGCCGACGGCGAAGGCGAGCGTGATGAAGACCGTCTCCACATGGACGTGGCGCGTCGCGCCGAGTGCGGTGATGGTCGCGAGCACCGGACCGGCGCACGGCGTGAACACCAACCCGAGGGCCAATCCGATGACGAAGCCGCCGCTGGAACTACTCGGTTGGTGACCAGCCAGGCGGGCGAACGGGCGCTCCAGCCATTCGCCGATCAGCGGGATGAGGAAGCCGACGCCGACCAGGCCCAGGAGGACGACACCGGCCCAGAACAGCAAGTCCTGCGGGAGGTCGAGGCCGGACAAGATCGCGGAGCCGGCGAGGACGAGCAGGCTGAAACTCAACACCAGTCCCAGGACGATCGCGACCGATCGGCGCCAGGAACTCTTGGGGCCGTCCGTGGCGTCAGGGTCCGCGACGCCCGCGGCGAACACGATCGGCAGCACCGGCACGATGCACGGCGAGATGCCCGCGATCAGCCCGGCGACGAACGCGACGAAGAAGAGCGTCACCGCTGGACCCTCGAGCGCGATGCACTCGAACGGCGCGATCGAGGACTCATTGGATGGACCCGGGAGGTCACGTGGTCGCGACACGGCATGAAGAACAGTCTTGGGAGTCCCCGTGGCGTTACAGCGGTCGGCTTAGTCAATTCTTAGATTCACGCGTCAACGCAGAACCGGTCGACCGTCCGGTGTCGGCGTCGCCGAAACTCCTTATTCGCAAGGACCTCTTCTACACTCAGGTCATGCTCGCCGACATCGTGGTCTTTGACGGACTGGACGAGTTGGACGCGCTGGGTCCGTACGAGATCCTGCGACGGGCCGGTCAACTCAGCATCGACTTTTCGGTCCGCCTGGTCACCTCGACCGGACAGCCGACGGTAGTCGCCGCGAGCGGGTTGACCTTCGCCACCGACGCGACGTTCGTCCCGGGCGAGGCCGAGATCGTCATCGTCGCCGGGGGCGGCTGGAACGCTCGATCGAAGCAGGGAGCGTGGGCCGAGTACCAGAAGGGCGAGTTGGCGCCCCTGCTCGTCGAAGCCGCCACGTCAGCGCGATGCTGATGGCCGGCGTCTGCACCGGGACCATGTTGTGGGCCCACGCCGGCGTGATCACCGGTCGCCGCGCGAACACGCATCACACGGCGCACGAGGAACTGGCCGAGCTGGGCGTCGTCGTGGTCCCCGATCGGGTCGTGGACGACGGGGACCTGATCACCTGTGGCGGCGTCACGAGTGGACTCGATCTGGCGCTGTGGTTGGTGGCGCGCGAACTGAGCGATCTCCTGGCCCAGCAGATCGCGAAGAACATCGAGTACAAGTGGTTCCGGCCGAATCGCTCGATCAGCGCGTAGCGACGTCCGTCAGCGCTCGTCGAGCAGCTGGAACTCGGTCGCCGGTCCGCGCAGGGCGCGCCATTCCGGGGCCAGCACCGCGTAGGCCAGCTCGTCGGTCCACTCACCCTTGACGAATTCGTTCTCCAGGAAGTGCGCCTCTCGTCGCATGCCGAGCTTCTCCAGCACCCGCGCCGAGGCGACGTTGCGCGCGTCGAGTCGTCCGCTCACCCGATGGGCGCCGAGCGCCGAGAAGGCCAGTTCGACGATCATGGCCGTTCCCTCGGTCGCGTAGCCCCGTCCGGCGTAGGCGGGGTCGAACACGTAGCCGACTTCGTAGTGCTCGTGGGTGGCGCTGATGAATCCCATCGCCAATTCGCCGATCAGCACCCCCTCGCCCTTCACCTCGACGCCGAAATTGATCCACTCGGTCTCGCTCGGCAAGTCGACGGTGCTGCGACGAAGGAGGTGATCGTAGGCGGCGTCGCGATCGAACGGCCCGAAGTAGAGGTAGCGCACCACGTCGGGATTCGAGAACAACAGGTGGTGGCGGTCCAGGTCATCAGGCGTGAGCGCGCGGATGACGAGACGTTCCGTCTCGAGTGGGTAGACGAGCCGCACGCCGTCTCGCTCACTCACTCGGAGGCAGCACCAGGTTGGCGGCCTCGTCCACGACGATCGCGAAGAATCGATTCGCGTTGCGCACCGACCCCTTGTAGTGCCCGAAGAGTTCGAAACTGATGCAGCCAAAGATCTGTGACCACACCATGAGCGAGAGCGCGCGCACCGGCTCCGGCACGCCGGGCATCGCCTCGTCCAGGTTGCGCGTCTCGAGGAGTCCCTTCATCGTCGACTCGTCGTCGTCCGGGACGGCCTCGCCGTTGGACTGCTGCCACGCGTCGGCGACGATCGAACCCAGGACCAGGGCGACGCGCGCGGCCGGCTCGACGGTGAACTGCGGGGCCTCGTAGCCGGGAACCGGCGAACCGTAGAGCAGGGCGTACTCGTTCGGATTCGACTTGGCCCACTTGCGAATGGCCGACGCGGCGGCGTGGAGGCGGCGACGCGGCTCGCTTCGCGGTACGCGCAGGGCCGCGCGTTCGGCGAACTCCCCCAGGTCGTTGTACGCGTCGACGATGAGCGCGGTCAGCAGGTCGTCGCGCGTGGCGAAGTACCGATACAGGGCGGAGGAGACGACGCCCATCTCGCGGGCGACCTCGCGAAGCGACAGACCCGAGGCGCCCTTCTCGGCCATCAGGCGTCGCGAGGTCGACTTGATCCGCTCAATCTGGCGCACGCGGGCCTCGGCGCGGGTCAGGCGGGCTTCAGTCATCCGACCAGTATCGCAGGTCAGACGGGTCCGTGCACGAAAGAGGAGAGCGGTGCTCTTGCATTGCCGTTGCGACTGTGCCACACTGGTTAGGAGAGCAGTGCTCTCCTAACAGAGGAGGAACCGTGGGAACCTATTTGATCGTCGGGGCCGGCGCGATCGGCACCGTGGTCGCCGACGAGCTCGCCGAGCAGGGACACGACGTCCGACTCCTTTCGCGCCGTGGCGTGGGGCCCGAGCACCCGCTCATCGAGGCGGTGACCGGCGACGCCTCGGATCCGACGACGGTGGCGCGTCACGCGGCCGGCACCGACGCGATCTTCAACTGCGCCAATCCGCCGTACCACCGCTGGCCGACCGACTGGCCACCCATCGCGAACGCGATCCTCGCGGCCGCCGAATCGAGCGGTTCGCACCTCGTCACCCTCAACAACCTCTACGCCTACGGCCGTCCGAGCGGTCCGATGACCCCCCACGACCCGCTGAACGCCGACTACGAGAAGGCGCAGGTGCGCGCGACCATGTGGCGCGACGCCAAGCGCGCGCACGACGAGGGCCGCGTCAAGGCGACCGAGGTCCGGGCCTCGGACTTCATCGGCCCGCGCTCCGAGAGCTATCTCGGGCTGCTCATCCCGCGCATCCTCGCGAAGAAGCGTTGCCAGGTCATCGGGAATCCCGACGCCCCCCACAGTTGGAACTACACGCTCGACGTCGCGCGCACCCTCGTGACCTGCGCCCAAGACGATCGCTCCTGGGGTCGTGCGTGGCACGCGCCGGCGAACCCGCCGCGTTCCGTGCGCCAGGCGATCGACGACATCGCGCGCCTCGTCGGCGCCACGAACGTGAAGCTCACGAAGGTGCCGACGCTGGCACTGCGCGCGCTGGGCCTCTTCAACACGGACCTTCGCGAGTTGCCCAAGACCCTGTACCAATTCGAGTCCCCGTTCATCATCGACGACTCCGAGACCCGGAGCACGTTCGGACTCGACGCGACGCCCTGGGACGACGTGCTGCGTGCGACGATCTCGTACTACGCGAAGGACCAACCGACCTGACGACGCCGCGGTGATTCGAGATCGTCGGCGGCTGACCAGTAGGTTGGGACCGAATTGAGGAGGTTCCATGTTCCTGACCTGAGCGCCGACGTGCTCGACATGATGCACGAACTCGAAGCACGAGACGAGCGAGATCGCGTCGACGGCACGCCGCACCTCGAACGTCTACGCCAGATAACTCTCGACACCGGACGATTCATCGCCCTGTGGGCCGCCGCCGCGCCGGACGGCGCGATGATCGAGGTCGGGACGAGCGCGGGTTACTCCGCGTTGTGGTTGGCCCAGGCCTGTCGCGCGAGCGGGCGACACCTCACCACGTTCGAGATCCTGCCCGCCAAGACGAGTCTGGCCCGAGCGACCTTCGCGCGCACCGGCGTGAGCGACGTCGTGCAGCTCGTCGAGGGTGACTTCCTCGATCACGCCGACGAGTTCGACGACGTGGGTTTCTGCTTCCTCGACGCCGAGAAGGACGTGTACGAATCGTGCTACGACGTGATCGTGCCCAAGCTGGTGCCCGGGGGGATCCTGATCGCCGACAACGCGACGAGCCACCGCGAGGAGCTCCACTCATTCATCGACCGCGTGCTCGACGACGACCGGGTCGACGCCATGGTGGCCACCGTCGGCAAGGGCGAACTCGTCTGTCGCCGGCGTTGAACCGAGCGGACGAGCGTGACGCCGATCGTCGATGCCCCAGCGCTAGATGTCCTTGAACATGGAGGTTGCGAGTACCTCGTAGCCGAGGGAGTCGTAGAGCGATCGCGCGGTCAGGTTCGGTCCGAAGACGTTGAGGGCGACGCGCGTGCCACCACGTTCGCGGGTCCACGCCTCCGCGGCCTCCATCGTGGAACGACCGAAGCCCCGGCCGCGCACTTCCTTGGCGATCTCGATGTCGAAGATGTACCAGGTGCTGGCGTCACCGGAGAAGGGTCGACCCATCCACAACGTGCCCACGGACTCGTCATCGACCAGCACGTTCATCACGTATTGGCCCTCCGCGGGACTCCCGTCGGGGAAGAGTTCGGCGAACTGCGCTTCGGACATCGCGCGCGCGACCTCGGGGTTCTCACCCGCTTTCACGCGTTCGGCGACGTAGTGCTCTTTCTTGTTCGGCATCCACGACGTCAGTTCCTCGGACGACTTCGCTTCCAATTTGACCATTCGACGACTCTAACGGCGACGCGCATCTTCCAACGGGCACGCCGGCACCCGCCGACTCACCCGTCGATCGACGAAATACCCAGTGTTAGCCTCGGCGTCGTCGAGGAGGATCATGTCACTTTCGGGTACCGAACTGTACGACGCCACGGCACTGGAACTGGCCGACGCCCTCTCCTCGGGCGCGACGTCGTCGGTGGCGATCGTCAGCGCGTTGACGGAGCGAATCTCGCGGATCGACACGCCGGGCAGCGACATCGAGTTGCGCAGCGTCCTGGCGCTCGCGCCCGACGCCCTCAGTGAACGCGAGGCGCCTGGACGAGGAGCGCCGTCCGTGGGGTGCTCCGCAGTCCACTGCACGGCGTACCGATTCTCATCAAGGACAACGTCGAGGTCGTGGGCCTCCCGGGCAGCGCCGGCTCGACGGCGTTGCTCGGTCGACCGGTCTCCGCGACGCGCCGCTCGTCACGAAACTCCGTGACGCCGGTCTCGTCGATCCTCGGTTCGACCAACCTCTCACAGTGGGCCAACATGCGCTCACCCTTCTCGACCAGCGGATGGTCGGCCGTGGGTGGACTCACCCTCAATCCCTATCGACTGGACCGCTGCGCCGGCGGTTCGTCATCGGGTTCCGGCGCCGCCCTCGCGGCGCGGCTCGCGCCACTCGCGATCGGCACCGAGACCGACGGCTCGATCACCTGTCCGGCGTCACTGAACGGGGTCGTCGGTATCAAACCGGCCGTTGGCACCGTGCCCGGCGAGGGGATCGTGCCGATCTCGTCGAGCCAGGACAGCGCCGGTCCGATGGCGCGCACGGTGCGCGACGTCGCCGCCCTCTACGAGGTCCTCACTGGCCTCGACCACGTCCTCGAACGTGTCGACCGCGGGATTCGACGGCGCGCGCGTCGCGGTCGCGACGAACTTCACGACCGGCCATCCCGCGACGGACCAACTGTTTCTCGATGTCATCGAGTCGGCGCGAAGCGCCGGGACGCCGTTCGCCGAGGTCGTGGTCGCCGAGGCCGACGCCGCGGTCGAAGCCGACGAACTGACGGTACTGCTCAGCGAGATGAGCGACGACCTGACCGCCTTCCTGCAGCGGCGAGGTGGTGTGGGACCATCGACCCTCGCGGAGTGCATCGACTTCGAGAACGAACATCGCGACGCCGAACTCGCGTTCTTCGGACACGAGTTCTTCGACCAGGCGTTGGCGACGGGAGGACGAAGAGGTGGACAGCTATCGCGACGCGAGATCGAGAAACCTGACGTGGGCGGTTGACGAGTGCCTGACACCAGCACTCATCGACGTTGATTGCTTCATCGCGCCGTGCTACAGCCCGGCCTGGAAGAACGACCTCGTGTTGGGAGGCAGCGGGAGCGCCCGCTGGTCACAGGTGAAGAAGGCGTCATCGATCGCCGGATGGCCGATTGCCACCGTGCCGATGGGCGTGATCGACGGCCTCCCGGTCGGACTCTCGATCGTCGCTCGGCCGGGTGACGAGACGATCATGCTCGCGGTCGCGGCCGGATTCGAACGCGTCGTGGACCTCGTTCGCGGCGACGCCCTCACGCCGACGTTCATCCGACCCCAGCGGGGCTGACGCGCCGTCACACGCTCGCGGTCCCCGTGTCGGCCCTGTTCGGGTCACAGGGTTTTGCTACGTTGAGCGCATGTCAACTCAACTACGTGGTCTACGCACCCTCATCTATCCGACGACGGACCTCGCCGCCGCCAAGTCGTGGTGGAGCGCGCTACCTCGGTGTCGACCCCTACTTCGACGAGCCGTTCTACGTCGGCTTCGAGGTCGCCGGCTACGAACTCGGTCTCGTGCCGACCGAGGAGACCGACGCGAGCCCCACGACCTACTGGGGCGTCGACGACGTCGCCCAAGCCGTGGCCGATGCCGAAGCGAACGGGGCCGTCCTCCTGGAAGCACCCCAGGACGTGGGCGACGGCATCATCGTCGCCTCGGTCGAGAACCCGAGCGGACACGTCGTCGGACTGATCTACAACCCGCACTTCGTCGCCAAGTAGGAGCGCCCGCCGCGACGCTCGCCTACTTGCGGGCCAGTACCTCTTCGTGGACGACGACGAAGATCCCGTCGTCGCTGTCGGACCACGCTCGAAAGGCGTCGCTGATCTCGCTGAGCTCCTCACTCGTCGTGAGTCCGTATTCGAGACCCTGTCGAGCGAACTCGCTGTAGAGGACGCGGTCGGCCCACAGGTCGGCCCACCATTCGCGCTCCTCGACGCTCTCGTAGATCCAATCCGACCTCGAGCGTTCCAGTGACCCGAACTCCGCGGCTTCGACCCACTCGGCGAGATAGCGACCGGCGTCGGCTTCGGCGTCGTTCCGACGAGTGATCTGGTGGTACAACTCCATCCACCGGGTCAGACCGTCACTCGGTGGCGACCACGTGAACTCGCCGTAATCCCCGTCGCGCACCGCGAGCCATCCGCCGTCGCGAAGGACGCGACGCATCTCGCGCAGCGCGCGCGTCGGATCACTCAGGTGCTGGAGTACTTGGTGGGCGTAGACGACGTCGAACGAGTCGTCTTCGAACTCCAGGTGGTAGACGTCACCGACCTCGAACGAGAGGTTCGACAGCGCCC
Organism: uncultured Acidimicrobiaceae bacterium; assembly: GCA_963700135.1. Taxonomy (GTDB): domain Bacteria; phylum Actinomycetota; class Acidimicrobiia; order Acidimicrobiales; family RAAP-2; genus RAAP-2. Next base: position 192,558 of record CAVOWM010000011.1, read on the forward strand.
TCGCCTCGGCCGCCTCGCGCGCGCGTTCGATGACCTCGTTCGAACGGTCGATGCCGACGACGTGACCCGGGGCGACGAGTTCGGCTAGGTCCATCGTGATCGTCCCGGGTCCGCAGCCGACGTCGAGCAAACTGTCGCCGCTCTTCAGATGCGGGAGGAGGAAGCCGGCCGAATTCTGCGCGGTGCGCCACGTGTGGCTGCGCAGGACCGACTCGTGATGACCGTGCGTGTAGCGATCAACTGGTGTCATGTCGTCAAGATACATTCGAACGCGCCGGCGCGCCAACGCCAATGATCTGAGCGCTTCGCGACGATACGATGCGTCGATGAGCTCGGATCGCCACGTCGTCTGCATCTTCCGGTCCCGGCGAACCGACCAATCCGACGCGGAGTACGAGGAGTGGTCGGCCCGCATGGACCGGCTGGTCGCCGCGGCCCCGGGCTACATCGGCCACACCAGTTTTCGCGACGCGGCGTCCGGACGCGGGGTCACGATCTCCTACTTCGAGTCCATGTCCGACCTCGAGGCGTGGAAACAGGTGCCCGAACACCTCGAGGCGCAGGCCCTCGGTCGAGCGGCGTTCTACACCGAGTACGAGATTGAGGTCGCCGAGATCGTGCGCCACTACGAATGGACGTCATCGGACTGATCGCGCCTCGCGATGAGTGCGCGAACCGCCCTCCTATGGCAACATGAGACCCGTGAGCAACGAGCCCGCGAACGACGTACGAACGTGCGAACACTGTGGGTTCTCCTGGGCGACCGCTCGCGCGCCGAGGTCGCGACCCGGATGAGCGCCGCGGTGGAGTCCCTCGTGGCGATCATCGCCAGGCCGGCGCCTCGGTGGACCGACGACCGAGCGACGAGCGGTGGTCGATCCTCGAATACGGCGGTCACCTGCGTGACGTGATCCTGAGCATCCGCGAGAGGATCGTGCTGGCGTCGATCCTGGACGTGCCGGTGGGCACGCCGATCTATCGCGACGAGCGCGTCGACATCGGGTTTTACGCCCATGACGCGGCCTCGGACGTGGCGGTCGAACTGCAAGTGGCCACCTATCTGTTCTTGAAGACCGTGGCGAGCTTGCCCGAGGGGTTCGACGATCGCCACCTGATCTACAGCTCGCAAACGCCGCTCGAGATCACGATCTCGGGAGCGATGTTAAACGCGCTCCACGAGTGCGAGCACCACCTCGGCGACGCCGAGGAGAACCTCCGACTGCTCGCGGCGCTCCATTGATCTCGACCGACGTGTGCGGCGCGTTATCGCCTCAGCGGGGACACTGTCCGCGCCGACGAATGGCCACGATCGACGCGTTGCGGTCGCGGGTCACGAGAGCGGACGGTAAGTTGCAGGTACGAACGCGGTCCGAGGAGGGTCGATGAAGCTCAACGTGGCGGCGGTGCAACTGTCCTCCGGCTCGGACATCGCGCGCAACGTCGACGCGGCGGTTGGACTCGTCCACGAAGCGGCCGACCGCGGTGCCCAGTACGTCCAAGTCCCGAGTACTTCAACTTCCTCGGCCCCTTCTCCGGATTCGCTGACGCGGCAGAACGGTGCCGGGCGACACGACCCGTCGCATGGCCGAGGTCGCCACGGCTCGCCAGGTGACGCTGCACCTCGGCAGCCTCCTGGAGCGGTCGCCGATCGAAGGAAAGTTCTACAACACCAGCGTGGTGATCGGCCCGAACGGCGCGATCATCGCCACCTATCGCAAGGTCCACCTCTTCGACGTCAACGTCCCCGGCGCGATCGTCCATCGCGAATCCGACGTCATCGCCCCCGGCGAGGAGATCGTGGTCGCTCGACTCGACGGCTACGCGCTCGGTCTCTCGGTCTGCTTCGACGTGCGATTTCCCGAGTTGTACCGAAAACTGGCCCTGGCTGGCGCTGACGTGATCGCCATCCCGGCCGCCTTCAACGCCGTCACGGGGCTCGCCCACTGGGACCTCCTCGTGCGCTCGCGCGCGATCGAGAACCACGCTTTCGTCGTGGCGGCGGCGCAGTCCGGCACGACCGACGAAGGCATCGCCACCTACGGGCACTCACTCATCGTCGACCCCTGGGGCGAGGTCCTGGCCCAGGCGACCAGCGACGGCCCGAGGTGGTGACGGCCACACTGGAACTGGAAGAGGTCGCTCGGCGCAGGTCGCAGATCTCGGTGATGGACTTTCGTCGGCCCGACGTCTACGACCGCGAGACCCGCGTCACCGAGCGTGAGTCGTCCGTCAGCTGCGATCGCCCAGTTCCCGATGAAGTTCCGCGACAGTGACTGATCCCGGCGCGAGACCCTCGCGCGCCATCTCGTTCGCGCGTCGCACCAGCAGTTCATTCACCGGCGTGGCGATGCCGAAGCGTCGTCCGAGCGCGACGATCTCGCCGTTTAGGTAGTCGGTCTCGATGCTTCCCGTACCGCGCAACACGCTCTGCCACGAGGAACTCCCGACGCGACGGATGCCCCCGATGGAGTGGTAGTTGACGAGTTTTGAGCGCTCGTCCGCGAGCGACCTGGCCCGCGCCACGTCGACGCCGTTCGCCGCAAGACAGGTGACGGCCTCATCACGGATCCGTTCTTCGAGTTCGTCGTCGCGCGCGGCCGTCCCGCACAGCACTTCGAGGGCGTTCATGACGTTGGAGAGCAACTTTCCCCACTTCAGAGTCTCGATCTCCTCGGTGGCCATGGAGGCGAACCCGGAGTCCGCGAGCATCGCCGACATCGCGCGGGCTGTGTCGTCAACGCCGCTGGGCCACCGACCGACGTCCAGGACGCCGATGACCGGGGCGGAGAAGACCTCGACGCGACCCGGTTCGAGGTACGAGGCCGGCGACATCACGCACACCCCGTAGGTATTGACGAAGTGCTGGGAGACGAGTCGCTCGTTGGCGACACCATTTTGCGCACAGAACACGGCCGTCGCCGGCGAGGCGACGCTGACCAACTCCTCGAGGACGCCGGCGGTGTCTTGGCTCTTCACGCACAGGACCACGACGTCGTCGGATTCCAGGCGCAATGCCGAGACGCCGTCGACGACGTCGATCTCCCGTTCAGGGTTCGATCGGGGGTCGCGACCCTCACGCCGCGCTCGGCGATGGCGTCGTAGTTGGCGCCGCGCGCCGCGAGCACGACGGGGTGTCCCCGTTCGCCGAGTAGTGCCGCGATCGGCGCGCCGATGGCGCCGGCGCCAATGACCGCAACCTTCATGGTCCGATACTTGCACGAGCACGACCGATGATCGGCGCGGCGGCGAAACGTTCGTATGCCGCGAGGCCTCGCGACCTTTGTCGCGACTTCGCGTTCGACCCGCGACGGCTCTAGAGTCGGACTCCGTGAGGTGGCCCAGCGCGGAAGTCGACGTGAGCGCGAAACTCGTCCAAGAACTCGTGCGTCGCCAGCACCCGGATCTGGGGAGCGACGACGTCCGAGAGATGACGCCAGGCTTCGACAACACCATTTGGCGGCTCGGCACCGACTTGGTGGTCCGACTGCCGCGACGTCAGGTGGCGGTGTCGCTGATCGAGAGCGAGCAACGCTGGTTGCCCGTGCTGGCGCCCCGACTTCCACTGTCGATTCCGACACCGATTCGCGTCGGGCGACCAAGTGAACTCTTCTCGTGGCCCTGGACGATCGCGGAATGGATCGAGGGCACGCCGGGCAATCTGGTCGACCCGCCGGTCCTGGGTGCGGCGGCGGCCGATCTCGGCGGTTTTTTTCGCGCGTTGCACCACGACGCGCCGGCGGACGCGCCGACGAATGAGTTCCGCGGCGTGCCGCTGCGTTCCCAGGAGGCGAACTTTCTGCGCCGCCTGGATGACGTCGGCGCGTCGATCGACCGCGGCCGTGTCCTCGAGGTATGGGAGACGTCGCTCGCCGCGGCGCCGTGGGCCGCGCCGCCGCAATGGATCCACGGTGACCCGCACACCGCGAATCTCATAGTTCGCGACGACGCGCTCGTCGGGGTGATCGACTTCGGTGACCTGTGCGCCGGCGATCCGGCCACCGACCTGGCCGGTGGCTTCCTCTCGTTGCCGATCGATTCAATCGATGCGTTCTTGCGCGCGTACGGCGAGGTCGACGACGCGACGATCCGACGAACCCTTGGGTGGGCCGTGCATTTCGGTCTCATGTTCATCCTCCTCGGCGAGAGCGATGAGCCCACGTACGGTCCGATCGGCTACCGGGCCATCGAGAACGCCCTCGCCTTCGCCAGCGACGGCGCGTGACGGTGACCCGTTCAGCGCGCGGCGGCCGCGGTCGAGGAACCGTCGAACCTCGCGCACGCTGGTGAGGACGATGACGCGCTCGGGTCCCACGGACTCGCGAGCTTCCGCGGGTACCGCGACGTGAAATCTCGAATGCGTGTTCCACGACCACAGGATGATGTTGCGCAGGGGGTCGCGTGACAGCGCGTTGCTCCATGACTCGCGGTTGCCGTTCCACAACTGCTCTCGCTTGACGATTCGTAGGAACGTCCGTCTGATGACCCGCGACATGACGATTCGCCTGGGGAGATCGATGATGACGATCGACGTGGCGATGGGCCAGAGGATGTCGCGAACCTGGCTGTAGTTCCCGTCGACGACCCAGCGAGGTTGCTCGACGAAGGAACCGACCTGACGCCGGAACTCTTCGAGGTCGAGTGGCGTCCAATTGGGTTGCTGGAAGATGTTGTCGAGCTCGAGGTACGGCACTCCGAGCGTGTTGGCGAGTGCCGCGGCCAAGGTCGACTTCCCGCTTCCCGACGTACCCTGGACGACCACTCGCGCGAATCGACCCTCGGTCACTCCACGGTCATCGGACACTGGTGCAGCCTACAAATGTCGACTCCACGACCGTCGTGAACCCCAGCGACGGTGCGCGACAATCGAACGCGTTCGACGGTCTTCAACGGCGAATGCCACGATCGTGATGCCGGGTCGAACGAACTCGTCGGGTTACAATCCTCGTGAGGAATGGACGATGGTCGCCCGAATGGGTTCCGGTGTTGGGAGATTCGACGACGATGGGTCACCTGACACCGATTGGCGCCTTCGTAACTTCGGTGTCGGCCGGCACGTGGATCGAACTCCTCATCGCCATCGGCGTGGTCGCCCTGAACTACTACGCGATGACCCGGATAATTTCGCAGGCGGGATATTCGTCCGTGTGGATACTCCTGCCTCTCGCACCACTGATCTTGACGATCATCGCGTTCATCATCTTCTGGCACGACGTCAACGCAATATTCTTTGGCGACTCCGTCGGCTTCGTGGGGATCACCACCATCGGCATCGTGTGGCACTTGGATCAGCTGAGTTTCTTGGCGAACTGGGTCTTCTTCCTCGTATTCGCGTTCTCTCGTTGGCCGGTGTCCGAGGGCCGTCCCTCACCGGTGACGGCCCCGCCCGCCCGCCCGAGTCGCCGACCAGGCCAGCCGGACGGTGGTCGCCGAACGCTCCCACGGCGCGCGCCGCGCGCGGGATGCCGTCGTCGGGCGCGAGCCCCGGCAGCGGACCGGTCGCCGCGCCGGTCGTCGCGGCGAGCCCTCCCCCGACGAGGACATCGGGACCGAAGATCTGCGGATGGTGCGGCGAAGCGCTTCCCGGCAATCGCGCGCTCTTCCACGATTGCGGTCCGAAGGATCGGCCGGAGACGTTCTGCAAGAGTTGCGGAACCGCGTTTCCCGCCGGGACGTCGCAATGCACTTCGTGCGGTGCGGGCTGACGGACCGTCGACGGCCGCTCACTCAATCGAAGGCGGAGTGAGTCAGCCAGAAGTCGACGAGGCGTGCGTCACCGATCACGCTCGCCCCGCCCGTCGCAACCCCCCGGCGCCCCAAGATCGTCAGGAGCAACTCGACCGGCGACGCCACGAGTTCGGCATCGAACGCGCCGTCGACCTTCGAGACGCTGAAGCCGTCCGGGTCCAACGTGACCGACCAGAGAGTCTCGGGTTCGCGAACTCGAAACGCCAGCCTTTCTCCATGACCCCGAAGCTTCGACAGGTCGGGCGAGCGGCGGGCGACCTTCTCGACGTTGGCGAGGTACTCGTCGATGGCGTCAGTGGCGACGGTGGGGTTCGCGTCCGGTTCGATCCCGGCCGCGAGTTCGAGGTCCATGCGATGGACCAAGGTCTCGTGCAACTGACGGCGAGACCAGAAACGAACGTGTTGATCGGGTCCCCACGCCCACATCTCATCGTTCGGGTTCGCGTCGAGCAGCGTCGCGACCAGTCGCGCGCCACCCGCGCTGATCCACTCGGGATTCACCGCGGCCCTCACGGCGTCGGAGCTCTCGCGCGCGATCCTGACCGGCGAGCGACGTCGGACCAACTCTTCGGCCCAACGGTGGATCACGCCGAGGTGTTCGGCGAGGTCGAGCACGCTCCAGCCGGGACACGTCACGACGTCCTGGTCCAATGGCAGCTCCGACATGACGTTCGCGAACCGAGCGACCTCCACGGTAAGGGCATCGCAATACGCAACGTGTTCCACGGTTCTCCAAGTGTTCGTCACCCGGCGCCGTCGACGTTGATGTCGCCTCGGGCGCCATCGTAGTGGCGCGACGTGACGGCCGGCGCTCGTGACGAGGCTCCGAGGACTACCCGTGCACGACGCGACGCAGGTCGTCTTTCGACGCCGTCGCGAGCCATCCGCCGGAGTACGCGTCGTCATGGGTCACCTCGGCCGCCGCGTAGTCCGGGTCGCCGACGCGTGGATCGTCCTCGCCCAATTCGATTTCGGCCAACACGAGACCGGCGTGTCGCCCCTTGAACTCGTCGACCGCGTAGCGCACGCCATGTGAGTTCCAGGTCCACCTACTCTTCGAGATGATGGCGGCCGGCGTCACGGACAGGGCGAGGAACTCCGCTTCGCTCAAGTAGATATTGGTGATCTTCACCAACGCCGGGTCATCGTCGTCGAGTCGTACCTTTTGGCACAACTTGTAATGCACACCGTCGCGCTCCTCGATCAGTCGGAGGCGCAGTGACGTGCCAGTCCAGTAGTGGTCGACAATGACGCGCTCGTCCGTGAGACCCGGGGGCAGCTTCGTCAGCAACCACCGTTGTTCACGCTCCAATTTGGCGTAGCGGCCGTGTCCGGGGCGGCGGTCGGTCACGACTCGAGTCTAAGGACGGTGCCGTCACCGCCGTAGAGGACTCAGCGTGAACGCGTCGATTCAATGCGGGTGCGAGTGCTCGGCGCCGCGATACGTCCCGAAGGACCAGCGGTTACCTTCGGGATCCTTCACCGCGAACTCGCGCGATCCGTAGTCCGTGTCGTTCAGTGCGCGTACCAGCGTCGCGCCGGCGGCCAACGCTCGGTCGTGCAGCGCGTCGGGATCGTCGGTCACCACGTAGACGCCGAACGTTCCCGAGCGCAGCGCCAATTCGTCACCGTCGTCGCGATAGTCACCCAGCATGATGCCCCCGCCGAGGGGCCACAGGATCTCGCAGTGATCGACGTGGTCGCCTTCGCCGTAGAGCGCCGAGATCGTGAAGCCGAACGCCTCCACGTAGAAGTCGATGAGGGCGCGAGCGTTGCGCGCCGACAGCGACGGCCATACGTACGTCGTCGATACCTCAGGTGCCATGGTCATCTCCTTCTCGTGACGTTGGCCCTTTCGACGTGACGCCTCCGCTCGGGACGCCGTGCGCTCACGGCGTTCTCGAGGCGGGGCGCGAAGCACGATGCCGTTCCCGTCCGGGTCGTCAAAACTGACGACGCGTCCCCAGGGCTGTTCGTCGATGCCGCCCTCTATGACGAAACCCCGCGACGCGAACTCCGCGATCGTCCCCTCCAGGTCCTGGGTCTCGAGCACGAGTCCCTTGAGCGAACCGGGGGGCATCGACGGGAACCACGTCACCAAGGTGATCGACGCCTCCGAGCCGGCCGGGCTGACTTGGACCCATCGTGTCGACTCGTCCATCGGCACGTCCTGGAGCAACTCCATGCCCAGGGTGTTGACGTAGAAGTCCTTCGCGCGATCGGGATCGCTCACGGGTACCGACACGACTTGGACCTTGGAGATTGTCATGTCCGAATACAAACACAACGACCCTATGGTGTCAACCGATCGACGCGCGCGCTTACGCGTGCAGTTCCACCACCCGCTCGATCGTGTTCCAGTTGCGGGTGGTCGCGGCGCACGACAGCGCCCGTTCGATCATGCGGTTGACGTTCCCACCCCGTCCGTCGACGAGACGGGTGACGGAGTACCAGTCCGTGCCGATGGCGTCGAACACGTAGGCGTCCTCGCGGACCGAGACGACCGGCAACTCGACGCGAGCCAAGGATTCCGTGAAAGTCACGCAGCGATGACCGACGTCCGCGATAGGTGTCACCCGGAAGGGCTCGGACTCGACTGAAGCCCGAAGCGCCGCGACGCTGCGCACGAACACCGGTTCGAACCGTCCCATCGTGCGCTCGATGCCCGCCTGGGTCTGGTCGATCAGCGCGGCGATCTCGCCGCCGGGCCAGTCGAAGGAGACATTGCCCGTGGCCAAGTGCGACCGGGCATCCACCGCACCCGCGTCGGCGAAGATCGAGAGAAGGACGTCGCGAGAAAGTCCGGCCCGCCCGATCATCACATTGCGAATGAAGGCGACGTGTCGCGACGCGTCAGACACCGCAACACCGTGCGACGCGGCAAGGTCAGGGACGCGCATCACGCCGGACGTGACACGCGATACGTGAGATGCGTCACGCCAGGTGCCTCGACGACGTCAGTCTGCTCAAGGGCGATGACGGGCAACGCCGCGTCCTCGAAGAGCCGCACCCCTGCGCCGAGCAGTACCGGCACCAGATGGATCATGAACTCATCGACGAGACCAGCAGCGAGGAACTGACGTGCGACACCCGCGCCGCCGGAGATTGCGACGTCGCGACCGTGGGCTCGTTCTCGCGCCATCGCCAGCGCCGAGTCCAGCCCCTCGGAGGTGAAGGTGAACGTTGTGCCCCCCTCGCACACCAGTGGTTTGCGAGCAAAGTGCGACAGCACGATGACGGGCATATGGAACGGTGGATTCTCTCCCCACCAACCGTTCCACGGAACCTCGGGCCAGGGTCCCGGACCACCACCGAACATGTTTCGACCCATGATGATCGCCCCCACGTTCACGTCCTCGCGTTCGAGGATCTCGGTGCTCGCGTTGACCACGCCGCCCTCCAATCCCGCTTGCGCTCGCCAGACCGCGAGTTCCCGCATCCATCCGTGCAGCAGTTCGCCGCGGACGCCCAATGGATGCTGCGGACTCTGATGGGGACCCGCGACGAAGCCGTCGAGCGACATCGATGTCGTGTAACGAAGTTGGCTCATCGGGACCTCATAAAACGCAAAGTGTATTGCCAGTCACTCTCCACCGCCACGGCCCGACACCCGCGAGCGTGCCCGAGAGCGGACGGCCTATCGAGGTAGTGAGAACGAGTAACGGGCGGCGTCGGCGATCTCGAGCGAACTTTGCTTCAGGAAACGGAGCGTTTCGGCGGTCTCGCTCAAGCGAGGTTCGTCCGTGGGCGATCTCCCAGGCGTGAATCGTCAACGGTCGCGCCCGGATGGCCCCGTCGAGGCGGTCCAGCTCCTCGGGTTCGAGCGAACCCCACTTCACGTAGCGCGAGACGAACTTCTCGACGAGTCGAGCGTCGCGAACGCCAGCGGCGAACAGCGACATCCCGATCGACCAGAGCCGAGGACCCCGCCCGGCGTTGGCCCAATCGACTATCGCCATCGAGCCGTCATCCACCTCGATGGCGTTCGACGGCACCATGTCGGGATGGACGAAGCAGTGCGGCAGGTCGTCGCAGGCGTCGATCTCGTCCACGGCCTTCGTCAGTGCACCGAACACCTTCTTGTCCGACGCCGCGACGGACGGCGCGAACTGCTCGAGCAGCGACCGCAACGCTCGTACCTCATCGCTCGGCGTCCCCACCGAGATGAGATGGTGCCAGCCTCCCCCGGGAGGAACCTGCTCGCCCTTTCGCGTATGCAGGGCGCCGAGGAGTGACCCGAGATAGGCGAACGTGCGCGCGCCGGCCTTCGGTCGTTGGCCGGGGATGAAGGTCGTCACGAGGACGGCCTGGCCCTCGTGGGATCGACACCGGATCGGTCGCGGCGTTCCTCTCGGCGGGGAATCCTCCCTCTTCCAGTCGGTCGAGGACCGCGGCGTCGCGGCGGACGTCGTCGAGCGAGCGGGTCGCCGGGAAGACCCGCGCCACCCAACTCGGCCCGTCATGGCGGTCGACGCGTATCACGCCGAGGTCCAACTCGGTCATCATCGCGACGTCGATGTCGTAGGCCGAATTGAGGTGGGGCGCGAGCGTCGCCACGCCCTTGACTTCGAACGGCTGTCTCGACTTTGCCATGTGACCCGCTTCGACCGCTGGAAGACCTGAGACTACACACTCAATCGATCGTCACGCCGCCCCGAGGAGGTCCCACTTGTTGCCGTACAGATCCTGGAAGACGGCGACCAGCCCGTACGACTCGGTGCGCGGCGTCGTCAGGAACTCGACACCGCGGTTCGTCATGTGCGTGTACGACGCGTAGAAGTCGTCCACGCGCAAGAACAGTCCGACCCGACCGGCGAACTGCCGCCCGATCAATGCCTCTTGCTCCGCACCTCGCGCCTGGGCGAGCAGGATGCCGCAACCCGACCCGGGCGGTCGAACGACGACCCACCGCTTGGGTTGACCATCGCCGTCGAGGGACGGCGAGTCATCCTCCACGGCGCAGCCGAGCACCTCGACGAAGTACGCGATCGCCTCGTCGTAGTCCCGCACGATGACACTGACAAGTTCAAGACCCATCCGGTCACCCTATTTCGCCGCCGCGGCCGCCCGAAATGTTCGTTCACTATCGTGGCCCTATGACTTCCGATTGGGCCCGTCCCGTGGTTCACTGGTCGATCGTCGCGGTGGACCCCGAACGCCAACGTTCCTTCTACGCCGAACTGTTCAACTGGCGCATCGGCGACGGTCCCATCATGGACATCCCCGCCGGCATCGGCGGACCGGAACCCGGCCCGGCCGGACACATTCAAGCGGGCGCGAAGCCCGACGTATCGCTCTACGTCCAGGTCGGCGACCTGCGATCGACCATCGACAGGGCGATCGCACTCGGCGGTAAGGAGACCATCCCTCCCTTCGATCTCGAGAATGGCCAGTCGCTGGCGGCGATCGAAGACCCCGAGGGGAACTTCGTCATGTTGGTCCAACAGTAGGGCCCTAACCCGGTAGCTCTTTGAAGTAGTCCGTCGTCACCGACGATGACGCGACGAAGTCGTTGAAGGCGATCGCGATCGGCGAGGACTTCGCCGCCGCGGTCGAACGCCGAGCGTCGCTCATCGAACGCCACCACGTGATCGCCAGCCACTCGCCGTCGAGACCGGTCGCGAGCGTGCGACGAACGAGTCCCTCCTGCTGATAGATGAAGTGCTGCTGAAAGTCCGCGTTCACTTCCAGGAAGTCGTCGACCACCGCGTCGCTCTTCAGGCGAAACCTTGAGACCTCGATCATGCCAGGCACACTACAATCGTCCGTCCACTGTCCGTCGAGCGACGGACGCGTCGATCAGTCGTTCTCGACGGTGTAATCCCAGTAGGCGACGACGTGGCGGTGGTCGGGAGCCCACTGCATCATCCCCTCACCCACGAGTTCGTAGGCCCGCAGCTGGAACGTCAATTTCTGTCCGGGGCGGAGGACTCGCGGGAGGGCGTGTTCGCCGGGGACGAGGCCCATCAAGAAGACCGCCCCCAGATGGTCCACGGAGTGGAAGTCCGCGATCGACACGGGCACGTCCGCGCTGGCGTCCTTCATCGTCACGGTCCAGGTGCAGGTGGTGCCCGCGGGCTGATCCGGTAGTCCTTCGCCGGGGACGATCGGTCCGCTGACCGTCACGCGCACGTGGAACGCGTCAGTACGGACCGCGACGGGGAGCCCTTCGATCTGGAGGGCCGGCTTGGCCATAGTGCCGATCATCACTTGATCGACGTCGGGATTCAGTGTCCTCTTGGGGAGGAACGAGGGATACGACGTCGCCGTCCCGCAGCCGGCCAACACGACCGAGCACACGGTCGCGGCGACGAGGAGCGCGAGGCCGGGCCCCAAGGCCCGACCTCGCGTCCCACCCGTCAGACGTCGTTTCAGCGTTGAGACAGCGTGCACTCGTCAGCCATTGGCTCCGTTGGCGCCATCAGCACCCGGCTTTCCGGGCGTGCCGTTCGCGCCGTCGCCACCGGGCTGTCCGGGGGTCGAATGCGAGCCGTTGCCACCGTTACCGCCGTTACCGCCGTTACCCCACGTCCCGTTACACGGTGGCGTGTCGTAGGGCGTCGTGGCGGCGCCCGCCGCGGTCAGCCACATGCCGTTGCTCCACTCCTCGGGAGGACAGGCCCCGTTGCCGCCGTTGCCGCCCGCGCCACCGGCGCCGGCGCTCGAGTTGCCGCCACCGCCGCTGCCGCCGTTGCCGCCGTCGGTGCCGCAACCGGGCGCACCGCCCGATCCGCCGGATCCGCCATCCCTACCGAAGCCGTCCTGCCCGTTCGAACCGGTGCGACCCAGCCGAACGAACGACGGGCAGTACACCGTCGAGGAGCCGTTGCCGCTGACCGGGAAGAACCCCGGAGGCGACGAGAGCGTCGTGAACGACTGCGCGGTGAAGACGTCGGGTCCGAAGGCCGCGAGTCCGGCCTGCGCGGCGTAGCCGAGGTGACCCTTCCCGTCGAGACCTCCGCACACGGTTCCGGCGACCAACGGCGTATCGGCGTTGGTCGGGTTGGTGCACGTCTGACCCGTGAGGAGGAGATCCTCCATCGTTCGCAGGGTGCTGTAGTGGTTGTAGTACGTGCTCGACACCGTGCCGGGCTTGATCAGCGGACTGATCAAGACGGTGCCGGTGTCACCACCGCCGGGCGTGAAGTCCGTCGGGTCGTACAGGGGATCGACCGTGACGCAACCCGTCGTCGTGGCGGCCTCGCTGCCCGTCGGACAGCCCGCGGTGCCGACCGTCGAGACGGCGCCTTCAGCGCCCAGGGTGATGTTGCCGACGAAGCCGGCGCTCAAGGTGACTGGTTGACCGGCGTCGTTCAGGAGTTGGAACGTCCCCAGCCACGGCTTGGCGTAGTTGTTCGACGCCGTCGTGGTGCTGGCGTTGCCGGACAGGGAGATGGGACCGGTGTCGCTCACCGCACCCACGAAGGTGTCGGCGGGGATTCCGGTTCCCGAGACCAATCGACCGGTGTCGTCAGCGTTGATCTTCGAGTCGATCACCATGCTCGAGCCCGGCGCCACGAGTGCCGGTTCCGTCGCGGTGCCCGGTGAGCCACTGAGGTTCGGACTCTCGCCCGCCAAACCGGTCGGACGATCGATGAATCCCGACGCGCCGGGACCGGGCTGCAACTGCTGGCCGCTCGAGTTCGTGACCTCGGGGTCGTTCGGACCGGTCGGCTCCGTCGACACGTTGTTGCCGTTCAGGTTCTCGCCCGCCGCGTCAGCGAGGACGCCGTAGGCGCCGTAGAGCGAGTTGGCCCCCGGGGCCGTCGTGCCCGGCGAGCCGAACGTCGGCTGGTCGGCCGGCGCCCCGGACGTGGTGACGTCACCGGCCGCGGGGACGTTGTTGAAGCTGTTGCCCACGGTGAAGGGCGGGTTCGCCTCGTCGAAGGTCACGTCGATCAAGCCGCCGTCCGCGAAGGCCTTGGACTGTTCGATGAGCGGGATGTAGTAGCGCAGGAACAGGTCAGCCGCGTAGAGACCACCGGTGTAGTTCTTCGGCGTCGTCGCCTCCGGGTCATAGGCCGGAAGTCCGGCCGGGCTGTAGTTCGGCGTGCCGTTGGCGTTGAAGGCGCCCGAGAGGTTGTTGCCCTGGCAGGTGGCGTCGTGCGCGTCGCTGCAGTTGTCGGGCGTGATCCAGCTGAAGGCCGGGACCTCGTTGGCTGGCAGGCCCAAGTCATGGGCGAGCCCGTAGGTCGGGTCGTCCAGGTTCGCGACGTGATTGGCGTCGCAGTTGGTGTCCGCGGTGCCCGAGGTGGGCGCGCCGGGCCCGTCGAACTCGGGCGTCGCGGGCTCGTTCAGCGCCGGCTGGGCCGCGTACGTGACGCCGCTCTGGGTTCCCGCGGACTCGCCCGTGAGCGCCGTGAACCACCCCGTCGGGAAGTGCTTGGCCACGTACTGGTCGGCCGGGTCGCCGTTGCTGTTGGCGTTGGCTGGTTGGGCGCCGGTGAAACTCGTCACGTCGCCGCTGGGCGCGACGAGGTTGGTCGGGTTGGTGACGGGATCGGCACTCGCCGTGCCCGGGTAGCCACACGCGCCGTCGTCGCGCCCCGGCACCGTGTCGGTGATCCCGGGCGTGGTGCCGGTGACGTAGGTCGGCGAACCGATCGGCTGCGCTCCACCGAGGTCTTGCGCGTAGGCCTTCCACGACACGCCCGCCGCGTTGTACTGGTTGAAGAGCGTGGCGACGTTCGTCGGGTAGACACAGCCGTTGTTGCCGAGCGCCGCGTCGACGCCACCGTGGACGAGCAACTGACCGTAGTTGCCGTTACCCGCGCCGCTGGGATTGGGGGCCGTCGTGTTGGTGCCACTCGCGTCACTGGTCCCGTCGGTGTCGGTCGCGGTCCCGACCGTCCCGGTCGTGATGATGCCACTGTTGTTGTTCGTCATGTTGGCCGTGGTCGAACAGTCGTCCTGCACGCCGTAGGACGGCGACTGCCCCGACACCAGGGAGATGTAGTTGTCCATACTGAAGTGACCGGTGCCGTAGTAGTTGGTGAGGAGTGCCCCTTGCTCCGGCAGCGTCTGCCACAGATAGCTGTTCTGGTTGAGCCCGGTGAAGGTCTCGTCGTAGGACTTGTTCTCCAGGATGATCAGCCACACGTGCTTGATGCCGCCCACGGGGGTGCCGGTCGACGTGATCACGCATTCGACGTCGTTCGGTGAGCCGCCGCGCGCAACTTGCAGCGTGCTGCCGACGGGACACGTCGTCGGCGCCGCGGCCGACGGCGTCGTTCCCACGAAGGACGTCGCGACGCCCACGCCGGAGACCGTGGCCAGCACTAGGACGAACGACATGGTGATCGTTCGTAGACGGTATTTGGATGACTGAATGAGTTTCATACGGCGCACCGTATCGACCTCGGGTTAAGCGAAGCCGTCACGTGGCACACGGGAGTGCAACTCTTCCGTGACCACTCTGCGCGCTCCACGCGGTCCGAAGTGACGCGAAGGTGACGATCACGAATCGAGATCGCGGCGCGGTTGAGGGGTCAGCTGGAGGGCGGGGTGAGCAAGGCGCGAAGCTTGTCGATCTTGGCCCGGTCCGACGATGGAACGATCGATTGGAGTGACGGGCACAGCGTCAACAACGCCACGGAGTCGACCGAGTTGAACGTCGTCACGGACAACGGCAAGTGGCTCTGCGACTCGACCTGACGGGCACCGACCACGACCGACACCATCGCCGTGTCGATGTCGTGGTCGCGGTCCAAGAACGCGCAGAACGCAGAACCGTCGGTGATGAGCGATCGAAGCGCCACGTTCCCCGCGCGATGCTCGTACGTGGCGAGCGCGGGATCGACTTCGGTCACGTCACTCAAGAAGAGTGCTTCGTTGGCCACCGACGTCGCGGGCGCCTTCAGGGGCGTGGTCGGCGCGGGCGCCGGTGAATGGGCCGGGACGGAGGTGGTCGTCACGGCCGACCGTGCCGCGTGGCCGTTCGCGCTCCACACCCACGCGCCCAGGCTGATCGACAAGACCGCTAACGACGCCACGCCCACGCCGGTCACAATGCTTCGCTTTCGAGTTTCCATATCGTCCAGTTCGTCGAATCGATGGACGCTCGTCGACCTCGCTCCGAGACGACCGCGACGGACCGTTCATAGCAGCGGCGCGACGTGACGTGCCGGTGACGACACCGGGTCCTTTAGGGCCCGACTCGCCGAGATCCGTTCACGGCGAGTCCTCCGTGAGGCTCGAACGCTCACTATGAGGTCGGGTAGGCCTTTCGTGCCGCCACGGCGAGGTACAAGGGGTCGTCGGTCCTCTCCCACGACCGCCGCGCGGTGTAGACGAGTTTCGCGACGTGTTCGTCATCGTTGTAGGCGGCGACTCTCATCACGTCGTCGGCGTCGCGTCCATTGGACCCCGCGAACTCGTCCAGTCGCGCGCGGGACCACAGAGGTGGCGCTCCGATCGAGAGGTAGGCGGCGGCGAGCGCCTGGAACGTGAATCGGCTCAGCGCTTCGCGGTCGTCGATCCAAGGACTTATGAAGGCGATCGCCTCGAGACCCGTGACACCGTGGAGGGCCGTGAAGTCGTCAGTCGCGGCGTAGAGATGGAGGGCTGCTTGCGCCAATCGTTGGTCGGCGTCCTCGGCGAGTGCGAAGGACGCGACAGCGGCGTCAAAGGCGTCGCTTTGCACCACGTGACGCATCTCTTCATCGATCAGTTTCATCCTCGACGGCGCGGGCAGGTTCGGGTTGTTCGACAGTTCGACGAGAACCTGGATCGGATCGGGCGTCGACGCGCGCGGTGCCGCGAGTGGTCGCAGCGGTCTCGCCACCTCCGCGAGGTACGCCAAGCCGGCCGCGATCCGCGACGGTGAGGAGACCTCGATGGCGTAGGCCAGTCTGATGACGCCGTGGAAGGCCGCGCCACTGATGCCCGGGATCAGCGCCGGGAGATGCGACCGCAAGGTGTCGTCCGCACCATGATCGGCGACCTGTCGGACGAAGTACTCCCTCAGGTCGGCGGCGGCGTCCTTGTGGCCGATGGCCGACTCCCACGTATGCTTGTCGAGCCGAACCGACGACTCCACGAGGGCCGCGATGCGCGACGAGTACGCGGCGGCGAATCGGACGAGTTCATCGGCGTCGGCGCCCAGTCCCTCTTTGGCCACGAGCGCCATCGGGAGATGATTCGTGAGCCCCCGCACCGTCGTGGGATCGGCTCCGAGCTCTTCGTCCAACAACTCCTGCAGTACGGGGCTGGCGACACGGTCCACGACGACGACGCTATTGGCGTCACACTCGACCGTGCCGTTGATTGGACCACCGTGTCGATCAAATGACTACAGCCACCGCGAGAGCACGCTGACGTCGTTGATCTCGTAGCCCATGCGTTCATAGAAGCCGAATACCGGCTCATTTTCGCTCCGAACCATCACTTGGAGCTTGACCGCGCCCCTCGCGCGCAACCACTCCTCGGCGGCCTTCATGAGTGCCGATCCGAAACCTTCGTGCCGATGGTCCTCGCGAACGGCGAGGTAGTAGACCCAGCCACGATGGCCGTCGCTGCCCACCATGGCCGTGGCGGCAAGCTCACCGTCCTGCTTCACGCCGAGGACCGCGGAGGTCGCCCCCTCCAACGCGCGCGCGAAATCGGCGGAGGGATCGTTCCACGGTCGCGTCAATCCACAGGCCGCCCACAGGGCGGTCGCCGACGCAGCGTCGTCGCCCGTGAGTTCGAGAACTTCCATCGAGCAATCGTATTTCTCGGCGTCATTTCGTTCCGCCGACGCGATTACCGTCCATGCGTCGCAGTCGAGGTCGTGGTGGTTGATGAACAACAATGCCCACTTTGCGAACGCCGCGTCACGATCAAGCAGCGTGTTGTCGAGATCGAAGAGAACCATTCCTCTTGCGGTCTTCGCCGAGGTGGACGAACTTACGACCACGCGCCTATGAGGCGACCTGCACGACTGCCACTTGTGCGGACGGCGGTGGGACAATCTCGCCGTGCTCGCGCATTACCTCAATATGCATTTCTATGGCGTCGGCGATGTTTACCTTGACTTCCTCGACCGTCTTGCCTGTCGAGACACATCCATCGAGATCGGGTACCCACGCCCCGTAGTTATTCGGAGAGCGTTCGATAACTACTGCGTATTCAATCATCGCCTTCTCCGTTCTTTTCCGGCCTGCCTCATACTGCTACCGAGCAGTTCTCGGTGCAGGTCATCTCCCATCGCACCCGGCACCGTGACTGTGCCAGGCTTCGTCGGATGGTGGGAGTGGCGATGACTCCCTCTGTGCCGAACCTGTACCCAGCCGTCGCGCTCAAGTTCCTTGATGATCTCTCGAACCTTCACTCCACACAACGGTTGCGACAGTAACGAGATAGACGCGAGTAGGGGGAGAAATGTCCGGTTAATGATCTTCTAGGACAAAACGGTACACGTTGGTCTCTCGAAGTTCGAAACCGAGCCGGGCGTACAGTCGATTGGCCGCTTCTCGTGAGGGCCTCGTCGTGAGGTCGATCGACCGCACGTGGCGTCGGCGCGACTCTTCGATCGCCGCGTTCGTCAAGGCTTCACCGACCCCGGCGCCTCGAGCCGAACCGTCCACGACCACGTCCTCAATCCACGCTCGCAGTCCCGTGGGGATCGGGAAGACCACCAGGGTCAACGATCCGACGATCCGGCCCTCGTCACGAGCGATGAAGACGACGGTGGCCGACGACGCGACCAGTTCTTCGACGTCGTGGGTCGAGAGCGGCACCGCGTTCGACGACAGTTGCGGCAGGAGTCGATTGAGGCCCTCGACCAACTCATCGGTGGCATCGGTCGCGATCTCGACCAGCACGCTCATGGTTCCCCCCTCCACACCGGGCGACGCAGATCTTGGTAGAAGACGTCGCGGTGTTCGCCGTCGATGGCGGCGAATATGGGGCCGGCCCACAGCTCCGCGCCGACGATCGGTGACGGCAGGTTGTCGCGGGTGAACCAGCCGGCGTCCGTGCACTCCAGTGGGTGGATCTTGATCTCGCCGCCCACGGCGCGGCAGTAGAAGAGGAGTGAGTAGAGCGGTATCCGCGACGATCCGAGGCGCATGCCGTCGAGTACGCCGATGAGGCGAATCGGCTCGGCTTCGATCCCCGTCTCTTCGAGGACCTCCTTGACGACCACCTCCGCCGCGGAGTAACCCACGTCGCACCATCCGGTCGGGTACAACCACACGCCGGAGTCGGCGCGCTGGATGAGGAGAAGTTCTCCGCGGTCGTTGGTCACCGCCGCGCCGACCGCGACCTTGGGTGTCTGGTAACCCGCGACGCCTTTGCCGACCTCTTTCATCCATTCCACGACGTAGCCGTCGGCGTCGAGCACGCCTTCGAGTCCGGTCTCGGCGGCCGCCTTGATGTCACCGGCGATCTTCAGGACCTCTTCGAATCGCTCACGTTCGTACTGGCTCTCGGTGAATCCCAGGCCCGTGCGCGCGACACCGGCCAACGACTCGGCCCAGCGCAGGAGCGTCTTCTCGGGAATCGGTTCCATCTCGATGACGCTACCAACGCGCCCTAGGCCAACGTGGCGTCAAGAACCTCGTCGAGGGTCCCCACGAGTCCCGTGTAGAACGCGCCGAACTCGGCGTAGAGCGTCGAGGCTTCGTCGTAGCGCATCGTGTAGACACACTCCTTCAAGTCATCGACGTGCACGCCGAAGAGCGTGACGCCCCACTCCCAGTCGTCAAGGCCGGTCGATCCGGTCACGACCTGCAGGATGCGGCCCTTGAACTCGCGACCGAGGGATCCGTGTTGACGCATGAGTCGCTCACGCTCGTCGTAGGACAGGGCGTACCAGTTGTTCGCCTCGTCGCGGCGCTTGGACATCGGGTAGAAGCAGAAGGCGCGCTTCCCGTCGGGTGGCAGCGCCGGGAAGAGTCGGTCCTGGAGCATCTTCTCGGGCATGCCGGCCGCGTACTCGCTCACTTCGGTGACCGAGACGTAGCTCTCGGCGACGACGAACCCGGCCGCCTGGATCTTCGACTGCAGTTGGCGTAGCGTCCAGAGGTCTTCGCCCAAGATCATGAAGCACACGTCGGCCTTCGCGCCCATGATCGCGACGCTCACGACCTGGAGGCCGCCGCCCCGCGCGTCGTCGATGGCCTTTCGCACCGCGCCGGCGTCCACGTCGGCGCCCGGGTGGCAGAACAAGTGCAGCACGTTGAGCCCGCGCGAGGGCGCGAGCGGTTCTGGAGTCATGGCCCAATGCTACGACCTCGCGCGAAATCTCCGACTCGGCGTCGCCAATTGAAAAACCGTGGGGCCCGAAGGCCCCACGGTTCCTCAGTGAATGTGCCGCGGACGATTTAGTAGTCGTCCATCCCGCCGCCGGGCATGGCCGCGGCCTTCTCTTCGGGCTTGTCGACGATCACGCACTCGGTCGTCAAGAAGAGCGCCGCGATGGACGCCGCGTTCTGCAACGCCGAGCGGGTCACCTTCGCCGCGTCGATGACGCCGGCCTTGATGAGGTCCTCGTAGTCACCGGTCGCTGCGTTGAGTCCTTCGGTCGCCTTCTTGAGGTTGCGCACCTTGTCGACGATGACGCCGCCCTCGAGACCGGCGTTGACCGCGATCTGGTTGAGTGGCGCTTCGACGGCCTTGGCCACCATGCGCGCACCCGTCGCCTCGTCGCCGCTGAGCTTGTCGGCCGCTTCGAGGACCCGAACCTGACTGCGAAGGAGGGCCACGCCACCGCCGGGCACGACACCCTCTTCGATGGCGGCCTTCGTCGTCGAGACCGCGTCTTCGATGCGGTGCTTCTTCTCCTTCAGCTCGACCTCGGTGGCCGCGCCGACCTTGATGACGGCGACACCACCGGACAACTTGGCCAGACGCTCCTGGAGCTTCTCGCGGTCGTAGTCCGAGTCGGTGTTGTCGATCTCGGCCTTGATCTGGTTGATGCGTCCCTTGATGTCGTCCTCGGAGCCGGCACCCTCGACGATCGTCGTCTCGTCCTTCGTGACGACGATCTTTCGGGCGCTCCCGAGCATCTCGACGTCAGCGGTCTCGAGCTTGAGGCCGATCTCTTCGGAGATGACCGTGGCGCCGGTCAGGATCGCGATGTCCTGGAGCATGGCCTTGCGACGCTCGCCGAAGCCGGGGGCCTTCACGGCCACGGACTTGAAGGTGCCGCGGATCTTGTTGACGACGAGGGTCGCGAGGGCTTCGCCCTCGATGTCCTCGGCGATGATCAACAGCGGACGGCCAGACTGCATGACCTTCTCCAGCACCGGGAGGACGTCGCGAACCGACGTGATCTTGTTCGAAACCAAGAGGATGTAGGCGTTCTCGAGAACGGCCTCCATGCGCTCGGTGTCGGTGGCGAAGTACGGGGCGATGAAGCCCTTGTCGAAGCGCATGCCTTCGACGAGGTCCATCTCCATGCCGAAGGACTGGCTCTCCTCGACGGTGATGACGCCGTCCTTGCCGACCTTGTCGATGGCGTCGGCGATCATCGCGCCGATCTCGTCATCGGCCGCGGAGATCGACGCGACTTGGGCGATCTGCTCCTTGGTGTCGGCGGGCTTGGCGAGGTCGTGGAGCGACGCGACGGCCGCCTCGACGCCAGTCTCGATACCCTTCTTCAGCGACATCGGGTTGGCGCCCGCGGCCACGTTCTTCAGACCTTCGCGGACCATCGCCCAGGCAAGTACCGTGGCCGTCGTCGTGCCGTCACCGGCAACTTCGTCGGTCTTCTTCGCGACTTCCTTCACCAGTTCGGCGCCGATGCGCTCGAAGGGGTCCTCGAGGTCGATGTCCTTCGCGATCGACACGCCGTCGTTCGTGATGGTGGGGGCGCCCCACTTCTTGTCCAAGACGACGTTTCGGCCCTTGGGTCCAAGGGTGACGCGAACGGCGTCGGCCAACTTGTTCATGCCGCGTTCCAGCGCCCGGCGGGCCTCTTCATCGAATGAGATCAGTTTCGCCACTGTGATTCCTCCTAAAGCGAGACACCCTTTTGGTGCAACGCAATATTAGCAGTCTAAGGAGGCGAGTGCTAACGGCGTTCAGCCGCCGGCGACGGCCGGCACGAGCGAGACGGTCTGTCCGGCCTCGAGCACCGTGTCGAGGCCGTCGAGGAATCGCACGTCCTCGTCGGCCACGAAGACGTTCACGAATCGGCGCAGGGCACCGCGGTCGTCGAGGACCCGAAAGGCGATGCCCGGGTAGGTCGCGTCGACGGCCAGGATCGCCTCACGCACGGTGACGGCGTCGACCGGCACCTCACCCGCTCCCCCGACGAGGGTGCGCAGTTGACTGGGAAGCCGGACCGTGACGCTCATGACGCGGCCACCAGTTGGTGGAAGCGCAGCGCCTCTTCGGCCGCCTCGAGCGACGGGGAGATCGTCGAACTCACGGTCGCGGTGTCGACGATCGCGTCGAGTGTCTTGAGGCCGTGGCCCGAGATGATCGCCACGATCGACTTGTCGCGGTCGATCGTGCCCCGGTTGATCATCTGACGAAGGGAGGCGATGGTGACGCCGCCCGCGGTCTCGGCGAAGATGCCCTCGGTCTCGGCGAGCAGACCGATGCACTCGAGGATCTCGGCGTCGGGCACCGAACCGCAGTCGCCCCCGTGCGCGCGAAGCTCGTCCAGCACGTACGGACCGTCGGCGGGGTTACCGATGGCCAGGGAACGAGCGATCGTGTTCGGGCGCTGCGGCGTGACGACCTCGGCCCCCGAGGCGAAGGCGGCGGCGATCGGCGAACAACCGGTCGCCTGCGCGCCGAAGAGCACGGGCGCGGGGCCGTCGACGAGGCCGAGTTCGATGAACTGCTTGAATCCCTTGGCGACCTTGGTGAACTGGCTGCCCGAGGCGAGCGGCACGACCACCTGTGCCGGCGTTCGCCAGCCCAACTGTTCGCAGATCTCGAAGGACAGCGTCTTGGAGCCCTCGGCGTAGTACGGGCGAAGGTTCACGTTCACGAAGGCCCAGTCTTCGTGCTCGGCCACCAGTTCGACGCAGAGTCGGTTGACGTCGTCGTAGTTCCCCTCGACACCCAGCACCGTGCCCCCGAAGATCGCGGCCATCGCGATCTTGGACTTCTCGAGGTCCGCCGGGATGATGGTCACGCTGGGCCAGCCGATGAACGCGGCGTGGGCCGCGACCGAGGTGGCGAGGTTTCCTGTCGACGCGCAGGCCGCGGTGGTGAAGCCGAGTCGTCGCGCGCTCGAGAGCGCGACCGACACCACGCGGTCCTTGAACGAGCCGGTCGGATTTCGAGTGTCGTCCTTCAGCCACAGCTCGCGCACGCCGAGCGCCTCGGCGAGGCGGGTCGAGCGGCGAAGCGGCGTCCAGCCGGCGCCGAGGTCGACCGGTTCGTCACCGGGATCGGGCAGCAGCGCGCCGTAGCGCCAAATGGAGTTCGGACCACTGGCGATGGACTCGCGCGTCAGAACACCCCGGGCCGCGGCGAGGTCGTAATCGACCTCGAGGGGACCGAAACAGAAGTCACACGAGTACCGCGCCTCACTGGGATAGGTGGCACCGCACTCTCGACATAGAAGACCTGTAGCGAAACTCATAACTCCCTTTTCATCGTTCGGCCTTTGGCACCTGGTGTGATGAGCGGGTTGCTCGGGTATCACACTGGTTGTCGCGACTTCAACGGGGCCGTCCCTCAGTCGCTCTTGATGACCCCTCAATTCTCGCCGACCACACGGCCCCTGTCAAGTTCGGTCCCCCCGCCCGTCCCGTAACCTCATACGGGTGAGCAGCCCCGACGTCCCGTGGACGCTGAGCCGCGACGAGTTCAACCTCGAGCGCGTCATCAAGTTGAAGCCCCAGACCAGCGTCGCCGTCGTCGTCCCGGCCCGCAACGAATCAGCGACCGTCGGCGCGGTCCTCGACGCCGTGCTCGCGCACCGCGAACTGGTCGACGAACTGGTCGTCGTGAACGACAACTCGGTCGACGACACCTCCACCGTCGCGAACCACCACGGCGCCAGGGTGATTCACCTCGATGGACCGAGTGGCAAGGGTGAGGCCATGCGAGCCGGCCTCGCCGCGACGACCTCGGAGTTGATCGTGTTCCTCGACGCCGACGTCGTCAATACGACCTCGGAGTTCGTCGCCCGACTCATCCAACCGCTCCTGGAGCGTCCCGAAACCCAGCTGGTGAAGGGGTATTACGAGCGACCGCTGCACAACATGCCGACCGGTGGCGGCCGCGTGAATGAACTCGCCGCGCGTCCCATCCTCTCCCTGCTCTACCCCGGACTCGGCGAGATACGCCAGCCCCTGGCCGGCGAGACGGCGGGTCGCCGCAGCGCCTTCGACGCCATCACCTTGGAGAAGGCCTACGGCGTCGAGATCGCGCTCCTGATCGACATCGCCCGACAGTTCGGCGTGCGCAGTTTGGCGCAGGTCGACCTCGGTGTTCGCCGCCATCGCAATCGTCCTCTCGAAGAGTTGCGGCCAATGTCGATGGACGTATTGCGAGCGGCGCTCAAGCGCTACTCCGTGCACCTGCCGCCGCAGGCGTGATCAGCCTCGATTGGCGGAGTTGTGTCCGAGGATCACGATGACGTCATCACTCGACGCGCCGGGCACCGGACGTTGCCCGTTGAGCGCTTGAATCGAGTGAAGGCCCACGTGAATCTTGTTCGCGATCTGAATCGCGGCCCATTTGAATCCCGGATTGAAGTACACGATGGTCGACTTCTCGTGGGGACCGTTGACGCCGGGGAGCGTGTTCCACCCCTGGGTCAACAACTCTTGTGAGTATCCACGGGCCAGATTGGGGACGTTCGTGCCGTTGGCGACCTGCACTCGAACCGTTGACTTGGCCACGGTGTGATGATGCAGCGTCGTCGTCGTCTCGGAGGGCGGCAACGTCGTGGAGGAACTCGTCTTCGACGCGGGGCTCACGTAGCGGATCATGAGAAACGCGGCTGCAACAAAAAGGACCACGATGATCAACACCACACTCAGCGCCGGTTGGTAGTGAGAGCCTGGCGGGTTGGCGCCGTGATGGGGCTGGGATGAATCGCTCATTCGTCTCAGCCTACATATTGAGACCGGACGATTTTCACTAACCTTGGACATCCAAGCCGGTGTGGCGCAGTCTGGTAGCGCAGGCGATTTGTAATCGTCAGGTCGTGGGTTCGAATCCCTCCACCGGCTCCCCTGCAGATTTCCCGTCGCCTCAATTGCTACGCGATATCGCTGCGCCGCTCCACTCCGCAACCGAAGAGCCGTGGACACGAGATACTGCTTCGCGCCACGGCTCACGGAACGTCAGCTCTTCGAAAGTCTTAGACCCCGAACACTTCCACTCTTGAATACTCGTTGCTGTTTTGGCCAGCAATCGCACCTTGACCCGAGAAGGAAATGCTTACTCCCCGAACTTTGAGAATGCGCAGCCTGTTGCGGAGATACCCTCCAACGTTCCGAGCTCGATTTCGACTGAGCGAGATGTTCAAAGACTTGAGGCCCGTTGCCGCGCTATAGCCGAAGAGGTCAATCTTGAGATACTTTCTCGACTTGATCGTCAATGCGACACGATTGATCTGACTCTTCAAGGCTGCGGAAAGTACTGAGGAACCGCTCTTGAAAGTCCCAATCGCGCCGAAGAGCGTCGCAATCCTGTGCCCACTCCATTGCGCATAGAGAACGAACGATTCGGACAGCTTCAGACCTTGACCAACCGGATAAGCGATGCCCGTTCCCTTTGGATTTGTATTCCAATTGCTCAGTATGAAGCCTGCGTGAATGAGTCCACTTTGATCTGGCAAGGTGATCGTTGAACCAGGAGTTCCGTTGATTGGGTCAATTGAGCCACTTCCACCATTGGCATCGAACGTAACCGTGTAGCTCGGTCCCGCGGTCCATTGCGCGTAAAGGGTCTCGCTGCCGGTCAAGGTCAGACTCTGACCTTCGGCATACTGCGTTCCGCTTCCGTTTGCTTCGGTGTTCCAGCCTCCAAATGCATAACCCTCAAAGGTAATCCCATCGATTGTGGGCAATGTTGCCAATGTTCCGTCATCAGCCGAATACGAAGTGATGGAACCGACTCCGCCGTTTGCGTTGAAATTCAATGTGTCAATCGCTATGGACGACCATTGTGCGTACAACTGAATCGAGCTGGTTGGCACATAGGTGGAACCACTCAATCCAATGAGTAGCCCGCCGGTCTGGGCGCTGTACCAACCATCAAAAGTGCTCCCAATGAACGTTGGGGTTGGCAGGGTTAGGGCCGCAGTACCAACTACGAAATTCTCGGAAGTGATGCCCGTTGCCCCACCATCATATGAAAAAGTAACGACATAAGTGTCGGGTGACCACTGCGCGTAAAGCGTTTGGTTACCCGAGAACACATAGGTTGCG
The DNA here is from genome assembly GCA_963700135.1 of uncultured Acidimicrobiaceae bacterium. GTDB lineage: Bacteria > Actinomycetota > Acidimicrobiia > Acidimicrobiales > RAAP-2 > RAAP-2. The sequence goes on from CAVOWM010000011.1 coordinate 218,633, forward strand.
CCAGCTGCGTATTCAGTTCCAGAACCGTCCGCGGCGGTATTCCAACCAACGAATGTGTAGCCAGGGTTGCTCATTCCGGCTCCGGAAGGCAATGATGTCGAACCGCCCACAAGATTTGATATGGCACCGACCGACCCCGTCCCACTTGTGGAGTCGAAGTTCACCGTTGTCGTTGGAATTGGTGACCAGATTGCAAAGAGCACAATGGAGCTCACAAATGAATACTGCGATCCGTCCCCGTAGGCGTTTCCACCTCCGTTTGCGTCAGTGTTCCAACCGACAAAGGTGAATCCTGGATTAGAAAACTCAGGACTTAATGATGCAAATGACGTCAGAGCTGCAGTTGCGTTGTCGGCCTGGGTTGCATAAGCAGGATCTGACGGACCGTCGTTCTCAACGAAAGTGACTGTGTGATTGATCCTCGACCACGTGGCATAAAGGACCTCAGCTGCGGCAAAGCTATACATGGATCCGTTTGCGTATGAAGTTCCAGTTCCGTCTGGTTCTGTATTCCAATCGACAAAGGAGAAGCCGGGATTGACAAAAGCCGGATTCAGATTCGCGAACGCCGTGAGAGCAGTCTGTACATTTGCAGATTGCGAGGTGTACGCCGGATCAGACGGACCGTCATTCTCAACGAATGTAACAGTGTGAAATATCGGTGTCGACGCAGTCGCCGTTATTGATGGAATCGCGACTTGAATAAACAAGACTGCTAAAAGGATTGCCATGGTACGGCGGGCATTGGCAAAGAGTCCCGATATTCGAGTCGATCTCATGACTGAGACCGATCGCAAAGCATGGCGAAGTAACTGATGGACACGGTGCGCATGGGACGTCCTTGATAGGAGATGGACGCTCTTAGACGAACGAGCGCTTTTTCCCGCAGCCACCATTCCGAGGAGAACACACAGTGTTCAATCCAGACGGTGACGTCTCCAGTTGAAATTCAGGGACGATGAAATCCTGCTGCAGTCTTTCCCTTGCCTCGCAAGACTAGACATCGCGCGTTCAACCTTCGTAGGGTACGAAGTCCCTAATCGAAGAGTGCTACGAACGTCGACTTCGCTGACGCGCCACTTCGAAGGCTGCCACCGACACGGCGACACCGGCGTTCAACGAACTGATCTTGCCCAACTGGGGTATCGACACAACGGCCGCACAACGCTTGCGCGTCAACACGGAAAGTCCCTTTTCTTCTCCCCCGACGACGAGGGCGACGGGCGTGGTCCCCAGATCGAGGTCGTAGATCGAGTCGCGCGACTCGCCGGCGAGGCCGACGGTGAGTACACCGGCCTTGTTGAGCACCTCCAGCGCCGCCGGCACACCGCCCGACGTCGCAGAACGTGAGGTACTCGATGGCTCCGGCGGCGGTCTTGGTGACCGACGGCGAGATGCGCGCCGAGCGATGACGCGGCACGACGACGCCCGTCACGCCCGCGCCGTCGGCACTTCGCAGCATGGCGCCGAGGTTGCGCGGATCGGTGACGCCGTCACAGACGAGCAAGAAGGGATGGCGGTGTTCGAGTAGTTCGTCGAGGCTCACCGTCTCAAGTCGGGCGGCGATCGCCATGACGCCCTGATGGCCTTCAGTGCGCGCTTCGCGGTCGAGCCGGGCCATCGAGATGACCTGGACGGGTACTCGTTGTCGCTGCGCCTCGAACTCGATCGCGTCGAGCGTCTCACTGGCGTCCTGGGCGTCGGCGACGAAGATCTTCTGGATCTGGCGGCGACGGGCCTTGAGGAGTTCGAGCACGGCGTGACGTCCCTCGACCTGCTCGCCGCCGAGTCCCTCCTTCTCGCGCCCGCTCGGCGCGCGTCGCGGACCACCGACCTGACCGCCGGTCATCGGGCGACCGCCTTGGCGCGAGGACCGTCCGGGAGGACCCTTGCGTGGCGCGGGACGTGGCGTCACGACGTCTCTTCCAATAGCGCGACCGCGCTCGCGCCGATCCCCTCGACGCGTCCAAGGGCGCCGAGACCTTCGGCGGTCGTCGCCTTCACCGTGACGAGCGCGCCGACGACGGCGGAGAGCTCTTCGGACATGCGCGACATGTACTCAGACAGCTTCGGGCGCTCGGCGATGATCGTGAGGTCAGCCGAGATGGTGCGCAAGCCGGCCGCCGCGACCAGCGCCACGGTCTCTTCGAGCAGACGGCGAGACGACGAGCCCGCGAACTGGGGGTCGTGATCCGGGAAGTGGCGTCCCAGGTCGCCGAGGTTGGCCGCGCCCAAGAGCGCGTCGCACAGCGCGTGCGTCGCGACGTCAGCGTCGGAGTGACCGACCAGATCCCGGGGCGCCCGGAATCTCGACGAGTCCGAGCCAGAGCGCGCGTGACGGGTCGTCGCTCACGCGATGGACGTCGAGGCCGTGACCGATCCTCATCGTCGCGTCACAATCGACGAGGCCTTGGCGAGGTCGCCCGGTACGGTGATCTTCACGTTGTCGACTTCACCGGCCACGACCACGACCCGTCCGCCGAGGGCTTCCACGAGGGCCGCGTCGTCGGTGGCGTCGTCGCCGGCGGCGTGGGCGCGGACCAGGACGTCGCGCGAGAACGCCTGGGGCGTCTGGACGGTGACCAGTTCGTCGCGCGCTTCGGTCCCGGCGACGACGGTGTCGGCGCCGTCGCGTCGGACCCGTTTCACCGTGTCCGAGATCGCCAAGCCCGGGATGGCGCCGTCGGCGCCGGCGAGCACGGCCTCGACGACGACGACGAAGAGCGACGGCGTCGCCATCGGTCGCGCGGCGTCGTGCACGACGATCACGTCAGCGTCACCACATTCGGCGAGACCGGCGCGCACACTCGCGGCGCGGGTCGATCCCCCGACCACCACGACGTCGGCGCCTTCGCCGTTGCCCTGGTAGTTCGCGGGGACGACGAGCACCACGTGGTCGGCGACGGAACGGGCCGCGCGGACGCTGTGGGTCGTCACGGTGTCGTGGTTCAAGACGGCGAACTGCTTCGGGCCGCCGTAGCGCTGGCCCTGACCGGCGGCGACGATCACGGCCGCGACCGACATGACTACGGGAGGACCGAGGCGAGCTTTTCTTCCGCCGCTTCCGTGTCCACGTTCAAGGCGAAGGTCAACTCGGAGACGAGGATCTGGCGGGCGCGGGTCAACATGCGCTTCTCGCCGGCCGACAGTCCCTTGTCCTTGTCGCGGATCGACAGGTTGCGCACGACTTCGGCGACTTGGTAGATGTCGCCGGAACGCAGCTTCTCGGAGTGGTTCTTGAATCGACGCGACCAGTTCGTCGGCATACGGGCTTCCTTCTTGCGAAGCACCGCGAAGACCTCTTCGACCTCTTCGTCGTTGATGACGTCGCGCAGGCCGACCGATTCGGCGTTGGCCACCGGGACCATCAAGACCAGGTCGGTGTAGGCGACCTTGAGCTTCAGATAGTCCTGTTTCACGTCAAAAGCGGTCATCTTCTCGATCTTTTCCACGGTGCAGGCGCCGTGGTGGGGGTAGACGAGTCGATCGCCCTTTTTGTACTTGCGAACAGTCATAAACGAGGTTCTCCTCAGTGAAAAATCTGCCAGAACGGCGTTAGGGGGATTAATTATTCTACCAGAGATTGCTCAAATCGTGACTGATTGCGCCCGTTCGATGGCCTCGGCCAGCGTCGCACAGCGCAGAACCTCAACGCCCGCCACGTCTTCCAACTCCCCGTCACGCGGCACCACCACCAGCGTCGCGCCCAGGCGAGAGGCCTCGCGGACCCGTCGGGTGAGACCCGTGACCGCGCGCAGCTCCCCGGCGAGGCCCACCTCGCCCATCACGGCCATCGTGCGCGGGACGGCGAAGTTGAGGGCCGCCGACGCGACCGCCAACGCGAGCGCCACGTCGACGCCCGGCTCGTTGGCCGGCAGGCCGCCGGCCGTGGCGGCGAAGACGTCGAGGGCGCTCGTGTCGATGGCGCAGCGTGACTCGAGCACCGCCAGCAAGAGGGCCAGTCGTTGGGAGGAGACCTGGTGGGCGACGCGGCGCGGCGAACCGCCGCCGGTCGCCACCAGCGCCTGCATCTCGATCAGGAACGAGCGCGATCCGTCGTTGGTGACGGTGAACACGACGCCCGGCACGTCCAGGTCGGGCCCGCGCAAGATCGTGGCGTCGGGCATCTCACGCAGCCCGTCGGGCGCCATCTCCAACAGTCCGACCTCGCCGGTCGGTCCGAACCGGTGCTTGAGCGCCCGGATGAGTCGCAGCGAACCGTGACGGTCGCCCTCGACGCGGATGACCGTGTCGACCAAGTGCTCCAGGGCGCGCGGACCGGCCAGCTCGCCGTCCTTGGTGACGTGACCCACGAGCAAGAGCGCGACGCCGGTCTCCTTCGCGACCGAGCACAGTCGCTCGGCGACGTGACGGATCTGGGGCACCGACCCGGCGACGCTGCCCAACGCGTCGTCGCTCATCGCCGAGATCGAGTCGACGACGCACAGCGTCGGGCGCCGCTCGCGCAGCAGTTGTTCGGCGACGTCGACGTTGGTCGAGGCCGCGACCTCCAGTCCGGGCGGCACCTCACCGAGACGGCGCGCGCGCTGGGCCACCTGCGCGACGGACTCCTCGGCCGCGATCAAGAGGACGCTCCGTCGACGTCGGCCGCCAACTCGCGCAGCGACATCAGGGCGAGCGTCGACTTCCCGACGCCCGGTTCGCCGAAGAGCAGCGTCGTCGAGCCGGCGATGAATCCGCCGCCCAGGACCCGGTCCAGCTCGCCCACGCCCGTCGAGCGCACGGCGGCCGTGGTGGCGGCGACGTCGCGCAGTGACGTCGTGGTGATCGAGGCGACACGGGCCTGTGGGACCGAGTGCGCTCCTCGTCGAGCGTGTTCCACTCACCGCACCCCGAGCATCGGCCGCTCCAGCGAGGCGACGTCGTGCCGCACTCGCGACAGACGTGCACCGAGTGGGCTTTCACCCTCGTGAGGCTACGGGTGGGCTGTGACGCTAGGCGTTGTCGGAGAGGTCCTCGAAGTCGACCGAGGGCGGCAGGCCCTCGACGCCCTCGAAGGTCAAGTACGGTCCGTCGGGGCCCTCGGCGATGTCACCGACGATGGTCTGTCCCGCGTGGAACTCCTTGAAGAGGATCTTCTCGCTCAGGGCGTCCTCGACGTACTGCTGGACGGCGCGTCGAAGGGGACGGGCACCGAGTTCGGGGTCGTAACCCTTCTCGGCCAAGAAGCCCTGGGCCGCGGCCGAGAGCTCGAGTCCGAGTCCCTGGACGGCCAACTGGTCGCGCAGACGCGCGATGAACATGTCGGCGATCGAGATCACCTCTTCGCGGCTCAGCTCGTGGAAGACGATCGTGTCGTCGATGCGGTTGAGGAACTCCGGGCGGAAGTGGGCCTTCAGGGCGGTGTGGACCTTCTCCTTCATCCGCTCGTGGTCCGCGACGTCCGAGGCCTTGCCGAAGCCGATGGCGGCCTTCCGCAGGTCGGCGGTGCCGAGGTTCGAGGTCATGATGAGGATCGTGTTCTTGAAGTCGACCGCGCGACCCTGGGCGTCGGTGAGACGGCCGTCTTCGAGGATCTGCAAGAGCGTGTTGAAGACGTCGGGGTGCGCCTTCTCGACCTCGTCGAAGAGCACGACGGAGAACGGCTTGCGACGGACGGCTTCGGTGAGCTGGCCGCCCTCGTCGTACCCGATGTAGCCGGGGGGCGAACCCACCAGGCGACTGACCGAGTGCTTCTCCATGTACTCCGACATGTCCAGTTGGATCAACGCGTCCTCGTCGTCGAAGAGGAACTCGGCCAAGGTCTTGGCGAGCTCGGTCTTGCCGACGCCCGTCGGTCCGAGGAAGATGAAGGAGCCACCGGGACGCTTCGGGTCCTTGAGGCCCGCGCGGGTGCGGCGGATGGCGCGACTGATCGAGATGACGGCCTCGTCTTGGCCGACGATGCGCTTGTGGAGTTCGTCCTCCATGCGCAAGAGCTTGGTGGTCTCCTCCTCGGTGAGGCGGTAGACCGGGATGCCGGTCCACACCGCGAGGACCTCGGCGATGGTGTCCTCGTCGACGAGGTCGAAGACCACGCCGCCCGACGCCTGGATCGTCAGATCGAGCTCGTCGCGCTTGGCGACCAGTTCGCGCTCTTGCTCGTCGAGGGCCTTGGCCTGTTCGAGGGCCCCGCTGGCCATGGCGCTCTCCTTGTCGGCGCGCACGCGCATGATGTCCTCGTCGAACTTCTTCTGCTGCGGCGGCGTGTCCATGCGACGGATGCGCAGGCGGCTCCCGGCCTCGTCGATGAGGTCGATCGCCTTGTCGGGCAAGAAGCGGTCCGAGATGTAGCGATCGGCGAGGTTGGCCGCGGCGATCAGGGCCTGGTCGGTGATCTTGACGGCGTGGAACTCCTCGTAGACCTCGCGCAGACCCTTCAAGATGTCGATGGTCATCGCGACCGACGGCTGCTCGACCTTGACGGGCTGGAAACGGCGCTCGAGCGCGGCGTCCTTCTCGATGTGCTTGCGGTACTCGTCGATCGTGGTCGCGCCGATGGTCTGGAGTTCACCGCGCGCGAGCATCGGCTTCAGGATCGAGGCGGCGTCGATGGCGCCCTCGGCCGCGCCGGCCCCCACGAGCGTGTGGATCTCGTCGATGAACAAGATGATGTCCCCGCGCGTGCGGATCTCCTTCAGGACCTTCTTCAGGCGCTCTTCGAAGTCACCGCGGTACCGACTCCCGGCGACGAGGGCGCCGAGGTCGAGGGTGTAGAGCTGCTTGTCGGCGAGCGTGACCGGTACCTGGTTGGCGACGATCTTCTGCGCGAGTCCCTCGACGATCGCGGTCTTGCCGACGCCGGGCTCCCCGATCAGGACGGGGTTGTTCTTGGTGCGACGCGACAGCACCTGCATCACGCGCTCGACTTCCTTCTCGCGCCCGACGAGCGGGTCGAGCTTGCCCTCGCGGGCGAACTGCGTGAGGTTGCGCCCGAACTGGTCGAGGACGGCCGAGCCGCCCGCGCCCTCGGGGTCGCTCTTCTGGCCGCCCGACGCGCTCTGGCCGCCCGACTCCTTGCCGGCCTGACCGGACATCATCTGGATCACCTGGGTGCGCACCCGCGCCATGTCGGCGCCGAGGTCGCTCAGGACCTGGGCCGCCACGCCGTCGCCCTCGCGCACGAGGCCGAGGAGCATGTGCTCGGTGCCGATGTAGGAGTGCCCCAGCTGCAGGGCTTCGCGAAGCGAGAGCTCGAGCACCTTCTTCGCGCGCGGCGTGAACGGCGGCGATCCCGGGGAGGGGTTGGTGTTGGCGCCGATGGCCTCCTCGACCTTCTCGCGCACGACGTCGAACGTGACCCCCAGGGCGTCCAGCGCCTTGGCCGCCACGCCCTCGCCCTCGCGGATCAGTCCGAGCAGGATGTGCTCGGTGCCGATGAACGCGTGGTTGAGGTCACGTGCTTCTTCCTGCGCGAGCACGAGTACTCGGCGGGCACGGTCAGTAAATCGTTCGAACAAGTGTCATCCTTTGTGCGTCAATACTTAAAAGTGTACCGGTGAGGTGTGGTGGTTGAGTCCCACCCCTCGGACCTCAGAGAATGGTCAACGGGACCTCAATTAGTGTGGGACCGTGAACCCTCACGAGCGACTGCAACTGGCATCGGTCGAAGACGACCTCGCGAGGTTGGAGACTCTACTGGCCGAATCGGTCATATTCGGCGACTCGTACCTCGATTCGGTCACCACGCATCTGATTTACGCCGGTGGGAAGCGCTTACGGCCGATCCTCGCCGTCGCCTCGGCGACCAGCGGCGAGCGCCCCGGCACCCGCGAGGACCTGCTCGGCGGCGTGGCCCTGGAACTGATGCACCTCGCCTCGCTCTACCACGACGACGTCATGGACGAGGCCGAGGTACGGCGCAACGTCGACAGCGTCAACGCGCGCTACGGCAACCTGATCGCCATCGTCGCCGGCGACTACCTCATGGCCCGTTCGGCGGCCATCGCCGCCGACCTGGGCACCGACGTCGCCGGACTGTTGGCGCGCACGCTCGCGGCCCTCACGCGAGGACAGGTCTCCGAGGTGCGCACGGCCTTCTCGGTCGAGCGCACCGAGGACGACTACTTCGCGGCCATCGAGGGCAAGACCGCCGCGCTGATGGCGTCGAGCTGTCGCGTCGGCGCGCTCACCGCGCAGCTGCCCGAGGACCAGCGCGACGCCCTCACCGAGTTCGGTCGCTGCTTCGGCATGATCTACCAGCTGCGCGACGACATCCTGGACGTGATCGCCACCGACAACGAATTGGGCAAGCCGGCCGGTCAGGACCTCGCCGAGGGCATCTACAACCTGCCGACGATCTTCGCCCTGCGTGACGCCAACGTGGGCGTCGAGCTGCGCGGGGTCCTGGGCGCGGTGCTCGACGACGAGGACCGCGAACGCGCGCGCAAGCTCGTCGTCGCCACCGACGGCATCGAGCGCACCATCGCGGCGGCCCAGTCCTACCTCGCCGAAGCCCACGTCGCGCTGGCGACGCTACCCAGCGCCCAGGTGCGCGACGGCTTCGGGTCGCTCATCGAGTCGCTGCTCGAGGACCTGCCGACGTACTAGTCGACGATCGGCTTGAGCGTCGGGAAGGCGATCACCTCGCGGATGTTCGACTCGTCGGCGATCAGCATCGCCAGGCGGTCGATCCCGAGTCCGAGTCCGGCCGTCGGCGGCAGTCCCCATTCGAGCGCCTTGATGTAATCCTCGTCGATGTGCATCGTCTCGGGTTCGCCCTCGGCGGCCAGTCGCGCCTGGTCCTCGAAGCGGGCCCGCTGGTCGAGCGGGTCGACCAGCTCGGAGAACCCGTTGGACAGTTCGCGCCCCACGGCGTAGGACTCGAAGCGTTCCACGAGGTCCGGATCGCGCTGGTGACGACGGGCCAGGGGTGAGATCTCGACCGGGAAGTCCGTGACGAAGATCGGGTTCCACAGCGTGGACTCACAGGTCGCTTCGAACAGTTCGGCGAGGCACCGTCCGGCGCCCCACGCGCGGTGGACCTCGACGCCGCGCTCGTGGAGCATCGCGGCCAGCTGCTCGCGCGGCGTGTGGACCGACACGTCCTCGCCGACCCCTTCACTGGCCAGTTCGGCCATCGTGCGCCGAGGCCACGGCGCCGCGAAGGAGAACGGCCGTCCCTGGTACTCGACCTCGGTCGTGCCGAGCACGTCCATCGCCACCCCGGCGGTCAGCTCTTCGGTGAAGACCATCATGTCCTCGTAGTTCCAGTACGCGGCGTAGATCTCGAGCATCGTGAACTCGGGGTTGTGGCGCGGGCTGACGCCCTCGTTGCGAAAGACGCGTCCGATCTCGAAGACGCGCTCGAAGCCGCCCACCACGAGGCGCTTCAGCCACAGTTCCGGCGCGATGCGCAGGTAGAAGTCCGTGTCGAGCGCGTTGTGGTGCGTGGCGAAGGGCCGCGCGTCCGAGCCCGACGCGATCGCGTTCAAGATCGGCGTCTCGACCTCCATGAAGCCCTGCGCCCAGCAGCGCTCGCGAACGGCGCGCATGACGTCGTTGCGCCGCTTCAGGGTCGTGCGCGACATCGGGTTGGCCCAGAGGTCGGCCTCTCGGTGGCGATAGCGCAGGTCGAAATCGGCGATGCCGGCCCACTTGTCACCGAAGTTGCGTTCGGCCGTCGCCAGCGTCACCCAGGTCGCCACCTTGACCGACAGCTCCCCGCGCTTGGTGCGCACCACCTCGCCGCTCACCCCGACCCAGTCGCCCAGGTGCAGTTTCGTGAACTCCTCGAAATCGGCCGTCACCGCGTCGAGTGCGAAGAGTTGGATCTCGCCACTGGAGTCGCGCATCGTGGCGAAGGCCAACTTGCCCTGACGCCGCAGGAGCATCAGGCGCCCCGCGACCTTCACCGAGTCGCCCGACTCCTCGCCGTCGGCGAGGTGGTCGTAGCTGTCCTGCAGCGCCGCGGCGAACGCGTTGTGGGCAAATGAGTACGGCACTGTCACGAATTGTCTCCCGAATGATTCCGTTCATGAACGATACGCAATCCGTGGAGGGTCAGCCACGGTTCGACGTGTTGGACGTGTTTCGTGTGCGGCGCGATGAGTCCGGCCAGGCCGCCGGTGGCGATGACCGTCGCCTCGCCGAGTTCTTCGAGGATGCGCTCGACCATGCCGTCGACCTGGGACGCGAAGCCGTAGAGGACGCCGGACTGGATCGACTCGACCATCGACCGGCCGATCACCGAACGGGGCCGCACCAGCTCGACCGAGCGCAGCGCCGCGGCGTGCGAGTACAGCGCGTCGAGCGAGATCGCGACCCCCGGGGCGATGGCGCCGCCCAGGTACTCGCCCTTCGCGCTGATCACGTCGAAGACGGTCGCCGTGCCGAGGTCGACGACGATGGAGGCCCCGGGATAGAGGTCGTAGGCGCCCACCGCGTCGGCGATGCGGTCCGGGCCGACCTCGCGGGGGTTGTCGTAGAGGATCGGCATCCCCGATTTGGTCCCCGGTCCGAGCACCGTGAAGTCGAGCGACGAGAACCAGCGATTCGCCATCCGCCGCAGTTGGGTGTTGGCCATCGGCGAGGACGACGAGATGGCGATCGCCGTCACGGCCGTGCGCAGGTCGAGGCCCTCGAGGTCGAGGAGCTGGGTCAGCACCATCGCGTGTTCGTCGGGCGTGCGCTCGGCGACCGTCGAGATCCGCCAGTGGAACGCGAGCCCGCGCTCGTCGGTGGCGCGCGCGAATCCCATCGCGTCCGGCGTCTCGGGGGTCTCGGGTCCGAAGAGACCGATCACGGTCTCGGTGTTGCCCACGTCCATGGCCAGCAGCATCAGGTGTCTCCTTTGAGTAGGACCGGTCCGTTGTCGATCAGTCGCACGCCGTCGACGATCCCCGCGACCAGCGCGCGCGCGACGCCCGACGCGTCGTCGCGCGAGGGCGCGAACGTCAGGGGATCGACGATCTCGGCGTACACCACGTCGACACCGCCGCCGTCGAGCGTCTCGTGCAGGACACGGCGCAGTTCGCTCGCGGTGCCCGGGGTCTTCGCCACGCGCGAGATCGCGCGCGAGAGCGCGAGCGCGCGAGCGCGCGCGTCACCACTCAGTTGTACGTTGCGACTCGAGAGCGCCAGGCCGTCGGCGTCGCGCACGATTGCGCACCCGACGACCTCGACCGCGAAGGAGAGGTCCGCCACCATCTGACGGATGACCGCCAACTGCTGGAAGTCCTTCTCGCCGAAGTAGACGCGACACGGCCCGGTCACGATCAGCAGTTTGGCGACGACGCTCGCCACGCCGTCGAAGTGCCCCGGGCGCGCGTCGCCCTCCAGGACGTCACGCAGACCGCGCACCGTCACGGTCGTCGGCGTGGGCTCGGGATAGGCCGGCCACATGTCGTCGAGCGACGGTTCGACCAGACAGTCGACGCCGTGGGTCTCGGCGAGCGCGCGATCGCCCTCGGGCGTGCGCGGGTAGCGCGCGAGGTCCCCCGCGTCGTTGAACTGTCGCGGATTCACGAACGCCGTGGCGATCACCACGTCGCCGTTCGCCTTCGCCGCTTCGAAGAGCGAGACGTGCCCCGCGTGCAGCGCCCCCATGGTCGGCACCAGTCCGACGCGACGACCGGCCGCGCGCTGGGCGTCGGCGTAGGAGCGCCACTCCTCCACGTCGCTGATGCGGCGCATCAGGCCGGGGTCTGAGCGCGGCGCAGTTCTGCGAGTTCGAAGGCGGCGTTGGCGAGCGCGACGTAGGTGGCGCGCTCGGACTCGGGAATCGCGGCGAGGTGCGCGTCGATCGTCGCCATGTCGCCGCGCGACGCCGGACCCGTCAGGGCCTCGTCCGGTCCGAAGCGCGCGACGTCGACGAGTGTCTGTTGGGCCAACGGCAAGAAGTCATCGAGCGAGAGCCCGATCGACTCCGCGAGCGTGCGCACCTGTCCCATGAGCGCGACGAGGTGATTCGAGGCGACGACCGCGGCGGCGTGATAGATCGTGCGCTGATCGTCGCGCAACCTGATGATCCGCCCGCCCAAGGAGAGCGCCACGTCGCGCACGAGGTCGTCCCCGGCCACGCAGTAGGTGGCGCCGATCAGGCGCTCGGCCTCGCTCCCCGACGGCAGCGCCATCAAGGGGTGCAGCGATCCGACGCGCGGATGGGGCGCGAGGACCTCCAGCGTCCGCGAACCGGCGACGTGGGCGACCACGCGATCGCCGCTCGGGGTGATGCTCGCGGCCACGCCGGCGAGGGCGTCGTCCGGGACGCAGAGCAGGACCAGCGCGGCGTCGCCGACGAACGCGACGTCCTCGTGGTGGAGCAGTTCGACGACGTGTCCCACCCGCTCGAGTGCGACGCGAAAGCACGAGCCCGCACGACCGGCTCCGACGATTGAGATCTTCATGACTGCTCCTGTCCGTTCCAGCCCCTCGCGGGTGCCGTTCGGTATTAGCGCAACGACTCGAGTGTACCGAGTCTCGTGACCTTCCCCGCGCCGGCGTCCAACTGCGCCCGTGACACCAGGTCCGGCGCCAACTCGTGCAGCGGGACCAGCACGAAGGACCGTTCGTACATCCGCGGATGCGGCACGACGATCTCGGGGTCGTCGCTGCGTTCGTCGCCCACGAGCAGGACGTCGACGTCGAGGGTCCGCGGCCCCCACCGCACGTCGCGGACCCGGTTCCTCGCCGCTTCCGCGCGTCGCGCGCGCCGCAAGAGCTCGAGGGGACTGGCGTCGGTCTCGAGTTCGATCACCATGTTCCAGTAGTCGTCCTGGGCCACGCCGCCGACCGGCTCGCTCACGTACACCGAGGAGACGCGGTAGGCGTCGGTCTCGACCACGGCCTCGACGCCCGCGACGAGGTGGGCGCCACGATCACCGATGTTCGAGCCCAACGACAGGTACGCGCGGCGCACTAGGCGCGTTGGACGGTGCAGCGCACGCCGACCGAGGCGACGTCCTCCACGACCGGCGGTCGGACCTTGCGCACGGCGACCGTGACCGACGCGATCTCCTCGTCCAGCGCGAGGACCTCGTAGGCGACGCGGTAGGCCAGCGTCTCGAGCAAGAGGTAGCGACCCTCGGTCGCGGTGCGGACCGTGAGACCGAGGACGTCGGCGTAGTTGGTCGTCTCGGTGATGTCGTCGTTGAGGGCCGCCTCTTCGAAGGGTCGCACCAGGTCGAGGTCGAAGACGAGTGGCTGGGCCCGGTCGCGTTCTTCGGCCAACACACCGACGACCGCGCTGCAGCGCAGATCGCGCAGCTCGATGACGTCGTTCACGCGCTGACCTCGGGCAGGTCGAACAGGACGGTTCGACCGTCCGGACCGATCGAACGCTTGAAGAGTCGTTCCACGTAGGCGATGGCGAGCGGCACGGTCGGCACGCGCTGACTCCACACGAGGTAACCCGCGATCACGCCGAGGAGGCGGTCCGAGACCTCGTCACTGTGCAGGAGGACCATGGTCTTGTTCGACATCGAATTGGCGAGGTCCAGGTAGCAGGCTTCCAGGACCTCGCGCTGTTGCGGTCCGCCGCGCAGCGCGTAGTGGCTCGCCGTGAGGCCGTGTTCGAAGTAGGCGCTGAGGTTCTGCATCACCGGCAGGATCGAGATCACCCGTCCGAATCCCTGGTGCTTCAACCAGAGCAGCTCCTCGTCGCGCCGCACGCGGCGGTGCACGGTCGTGGAGCCGCCCGGACGCTCCGAGACCGCCAGTATCCCCTTGTACACCCAGGTGAAACTCCGCGGCTCGATACCCGCAGCCCACTTGCCCCTCACGCGACTACCTCCTCGACGGGACGGACGAGCAGCTCACGGAGCTGAACGGCGGCCGCAGCGTCGTGTACCCGTACCATACTCACCCCCTGCAAAAGGGCCCACGCCTCGGTGGCGATGGAACCCTCCAAACGCTGGTCCACGTCGAGCGCCGCTCCCCCGAAGTCGCCGAGGAAGCGCTTGCGACTCGTGCCGATCAAGACGCCCGCGCCGTGCTCGCGCGCGATCGCCACGAAGCGCGACACGTGCGCCAAGATCGCGATGTTGTGCGCGGTGGTCTTGCCGAAGCCGATGCCCGGGTCGAGCCAGAGTTGGGTGACGCCCGCGTCCTTCGCGCGTCGCGCCATCGACACCAAGAAGTCGGCGATCTCGCCCACGACGTCGTCGTAGGTCGGGTTCAACTGCATCACCGTCGAATCCCCTTGGCGATGCATCGCCACGTAGCCGACCGACAATTCACCGGCCACGTCGACCAGCGTGCTCGAGACGTCGTTCAGCACGCTCGCGCCCGCCGCGATCGCGGCGCGCGCGACCACCGCTTTCTGCGTGTCGACCGAGACCGGACCGAAGTGGGCCAGCGCCTCGATGACCGGCACGACGCGCGCGATCTCCTCGTCGGGCGCGACCGGGGTCGCGCCCGGACGGGTCGACTCCCCACCCACGTCGACGATGTCGCACCCGGCCTCGAAGTGCGCTCGGCCCCGCGCCACGGCGTCGGCCGTGGCCAGGGTGCGCGAGTCGGGGAAGAAGGAGTCCGGCGTGACATTCACGATGCCCATGACGCTCGGGCTCAGCGCCATGCAGACCGACGTTGGTGGATGAACTGCAGCGCTTCGTCCCGGCTCGCCGCGTCGGTGCGGAACGTGCCGCGAACGGCCGACGTGACCGTCGTCGCGCCGGCCTTCTTCACGCCGCGCATCGACATGCAGAAGTGCTCGGCCTCGATCACGACGATCGAGCCGCGCGGACGCAGTTCGCGCTCCATGGCCTCGACGATCTCGGTGGTCATGCGCTCTTGGACCTGCAGACGTCGCGCGTAACCCTCGACCAGTCGCGCCAGTTTCGACAGTCCCGTGATGTTGCCCTCGGGACCGGGCAGGTAGGCCACGTGCGCGAGGCCGACGAAGGGCACCAGGTGGTGCTCGCACAGCGAGGTGAAGGCGATGTCGCGCACCATCACCATCTCGTCGTGGCCGGCCTCGAAGATGACGCGCAGGTGCTCGCCGGGATCGGCCTCGATGCCCTGGAACAGTTCGACGTACATGTCGGCGACGCGCCGCGGCGTCTCGACGAGTCCGGGTCGCGAGGGGTCCTCCCCGATGGCCTCGAGGAGCTCGCGCACGAGGCTCTGCACTCGCGCGTGGTCGACCACGTCTAGGCCTCGCCGGTGAAGGTGTAAATCGCGTCGAGGTTGCGGTAGCGCTCGTTGACGTCGAGTCCGTAGCCGACCACGAAGTCCGAGGGGATCGTGAAGCCGACGTACTTCAGCGATTGCTCGACGCGCTGCTCGCCCTCCTTGAGGAGGAGCGCACAGACCTCGAGGCT
This sequence comes from uncultured Acidimicrobiaceae bacterium, assembly GCA_963700135.1. Lineage (GTDB taxonomy): Bacteria > Actinomycetota > Acidimicrobiia > Acidimicrobiales > RAAP-2 > RAAP-2. The sequence goes on from CAVOWM010000011.1 coordinate 233,896, forward strand.
CTTCGGACTTCGCGCGCCGAGGTACTGGCGCAGGTAGTTCAGCGTGAGTCCGGAGTCCACGACGTCCTCGACGATCAGCACGTCACGCCCGAGCAGGTCGACGTCGAGGTCCTTCACGATGCGCACGACGCCGCTCGTCTTGGTCGCCGCGCCGTACGAGGAGACCGCCATGAAGTCGACCTCGACGGGCAGCTCGATGGCGCGCATGAGGTCGGACATGAAGTTGATGGCGCCCTTCAACACGCACACCAGGAGCGGCGGGCTCTCGGCGTAGTCAGTGGTGATCAGGCGACCGAGTTCGAGCACCCGGTCGTGCACTTCCTTGGCCGAGACGACGACCTCACCGAGGTCGTGCTGCGCCCACAGTGCGGTGAAGTCGTTCGAAGAGTGGCTACCCATGAATGGCCAGCGTACCCGGTGGCATCAGTCCAACGACAGGTGTTGGCCCCGTCGCGAGAGTCGACGACCGCCACTCAACTCGGTCGCCACCACGACGCCCTCGACGACTTCGATCGCCCGCTCGACCTCGTCGGCGCTCGGTGGATGACTCCCGTCACCTTCGTCCGTGCCGCGCAGTTGTTGGCGCAACCACCGGCGCAACCGCGCCCGTGGCCAGGTCCGCAACAGTCGACAGTCCGCGTCCTCGAGCGACACGGCGCGGTCGTCGCGGGCCAGTTCGTCGAGCCACGTTCGTTCGTCGTACAACAACGCTGCCTGTCGGGCCAGGATCGGCACCACGTCGCGCTCGGCGACGTCGTTGAGCAGCTCGATCAACTCGTGACGCACCCGGTTGCGGCGAAAGGCCGGGCTGTCGTTGGTCTCGTCGTGACGCGCGACGATGCCGGTCGAATCGACGAACTCGTGCAGCGCAACACGACGGACGTCGCGCAATGGCTTCGTCGGGTCGTTCACCATCGGCGACAGCCCGTCCAAGCCCGCGCCGCGCAGCATATTCAACAGCACCGTCTCGGCGAGGTCGTCCATGGTGTGACCGGTCAGCACGTCGGGCGGCATCGCGGCGCGTCGAGCGGCGCGGGCCCGTGCCTCGAAGTTCGCGCCCGCGGCGACGACGACGTCGTGTCGGACGAAGTCGACGTCGAGTCGTCGACAGATCTCTCGTACGTGATCGGCGTCCGCACCGCTCGCGGGACGCGCGTGGTGGTCGACGTGGTGCACGGTGAGCACGAGACCGGCCTCGAGGGCGAGGAGGAGGAGTCCCAGCGAGTCCGGTCCACCGGAGACGGCCAGGTCGACTCCGGTCCCCGACGGGGCGAAATGACAGCGCTCGAGCAGTCCTGACGTCATCTTGAGAAGGTTAGGCAACCCCGCTCGAGGGATGACTTCTTCGCGCCAGCGCCGTAGGCTCTCGTCGTGAGAACGAGACGGAAGAGCCTCCCGCGCGCCGTGCCACCGAAGGCCTCTGGCCAGGCGGAACTCAGAGGACGACTGCCTTCGTGAGCGTCGAACTAACGCTGGCGGCGGGCCCCCGCGGGGCGCTCAGCGTCTATCCGATCGAGTTCGCCCGACACTTTGGCGTCCAGGCCTTCGTCACTGACCGCACCGGCGGGGTGAGCCCCGCGCCGTTCGACTCGTTGAACCTGGGTGACCACGTGGGCGACGACCCCGCGAACGTCCAGGAGAATCGCCGACGCGTCGCCGATGCCATCGGGGTCGACGCGAGCCGACTCGTCATCGTCAACCAGGTCCACGGCCGCGACGTCGTCAACGCCAACCAGGCGACCCCCGAGAGCTCTGGCGACGTCATCATCGACTACGGCGACGAGTTCGCCATCGCGGTACTGGTCGCCGATTGCCTGCCGATCCTGCTGGTCGACGAGGACTCGCCGACGCTCGCGGTCGTCCACGCGGGGTGGCGGGGGCTCGAGAGCAACGTCCTGGAGAGCGCGCTCGAGAACTTCGAGCACCACGACGCCGTGCACGCGTTCCTCGGTCCGTCGATCTCCGCCGCGGCCTACCAGGTCGGGCCGGACGTCGCCGAGCACTTCAGCGCCGTCGCGGGCGCGGTGACGCCGGACACGGGCGATCGCTCTCGACTCGACCTACGGGCCGTCGCGCTCGCCCAGCTCCTCGCGTTGAAGATCACCGACGACCACATCACCGTGGCCACGCAGTCGACCGACGGCGGGGCGCAGTTCTTCAGCGACCGCGCGGCGCGTCCGTGCGGACGCTTCGGCCTCGTCGCGCGCCGGGTCATCGCGTGAATCAGCGCGCCGAGCTCTTTCGCTACGTCGGACTGGACGTGACGCCGGACACGTTGCGCGGTCACTACGAACTCGACGGCCGACACTTCGTGGAGACGGTCACCTTCGATGGTGTGGACACGTTGACGGCGCCGGCCGTGGTCGCGCTCGCCGAACTCTGGTACCTCATCGCCGGTCTCTCGTACTACAAGGCCGGCGCGGCGCGGCGGATCGACGTCGACGCCACGCCGCTCGGGACGAACGGTCGGCGGCTCTTGAAGGCCGCGCTCACCGACGGGCTCGGCGAATTCGCCTACCGCAATCAGATGCCGCTCGGCGACGTCACGATCGAAGGTCTCGTCGGGGTCGCTCACCACGAACCGATCCTCGACCCGGCGCGCGTGCTCACGCCCTTCGGCGGCGGCATCGACTCGGTCGTGACCGTCGAGCAATTGCGCGGCCGCGTCGACCAGACGCTCTTCGTGGTCAGTCCCTCGTCCGGCCGCTTCACGCCGCTCGAGGAGACCGCCGCGGTGACGGGCCTGGAGGTCATCCGGGCCTCGCGCACGCTCGACCCCCAGATCGTGCGGGGCGACGACTCCTTCTTCAACGGGCACGTGCCGGTGACGACCATGGTGACGTTGCTGGCCGCGGTGGCCGCGGTGGCCTCCGGACGCGGCGGCGTCGCGCTCAGCAACGAACGTTCGTCCTCGGTCGCCAACGTCCGATGGAACAACGCCGAGATCAACCACCAGTGGAGCAAGTCCTGGCACGCGGAGAACTTGATCGCCTCGGCGGTCGCCGAACGAGTCGGTGAGCGACTGGTCGTGGCGAGCTACCTGCGCGACCGCAGCGAACTGTGGGTCGCCCAGGTGTTCAGCGAACTCGAGCAGTACCACCACGTCTTTCGGAGTTGCAATCGCGCCTTCACCCAGGCGCCGAGTGAACGCGCGCGTCACTGGTGCGGCGAGTGCGACAAGTGCCTCTTCGTCAACCTGGTGCTCGCGCCGTTCCTGTCGCGTCCCGCGCTCTGGGACATCTTCGCCTGTGAACCGTTGAGCGATTCGCGACGCGAGGCGCAACTGCGCACGCTGGTCGGACTGGGCGCCGAGCACAAGCCGTTCGAGTGCGTGGGGGACCCCGACGAGAGCGCCGTGGCGCTCACCGAGGTGAGTCGCCACGAGGAGTGGCGCGACGTGACGGTGCTCGATGACCTGGCCAAAGAGTTGCGGACCCGGGTCGAACTCCCCGACCTGCTCGAACCACAAGGACCCAGTCGTGTTCCGGCCCACTGGCTTCGCTGACCTCGCCGGGCGACGCGTCGGGATCTTCGGCTACGGCGTCGAAGGGCGGGCGACCGAGCGACGATTGCGCGGCGTCGCGAGCGAGCTCGTCATCGTCGATGACGCCGACGTCGACCCGGTCGTGCTCGTCACGTCCGAGGGCGGCCTCGAGGCACTGCGCGGCTGCGACGTCGTCTTGAAGAGCCCGGGCGTACCGCGCCGTCGCGCCGACGTCGTCGAACTCGAGGAGGACGTCACCGTCACGTCGTCGTTGAACCTGTGGCTCCACGAGACGGACCGCTCCCGCGTGGTGGCGATCACCGGGACCAAGGGAAAGTCCACGACGACCGCGCTCGTGACCTTCTTCTTGCAGTGCCTGGGCGAGACGGCCCAGCGTCTCGGGAACTTCGGTCAGCCGCCGTACGACCCCGACCTCGACGTCGCGCACGGTTGGCTCGTGCTCGAGGTCTCGAGTTTCCAGTGCGTCGACATCGACGTGGCGCCGTTCGTCGTCGTGGTCACCTCCCTCGGCTCGGACCATCTGGATTGGCACGGGTCGCTCGAGGAGTACCGACGCGACAAACTCTCGCTCACCCGAGCCGCGGGCGAGCACCATACGCTCGTCGCGGACAACGCCACCACGCGCGCCTACGCCGACGAACTCGGCGGCGACGTCACGTTCGTGGCTCCCGATGAGAGCGACCTCGCCGCGTCGCTCGGCCTCCTGGGCGCGCACAACGACACCAACGTCGCTCTGGCCCTGCACGTCGCCGCCCTCGTCACGAACCGGACGATCGACGACGTTCGTTCGCGGGTCCTGGAATCGGCCGGGGCCTTCGAACCACTTCGCGGTCGGTTGACCTCGGTGGCGAGCGAAGTGGTCAATGGCGCGACGGTGCGCTACGTCGACGACGGGCTGGCCACGTCGGCCCTTCCGGTCGTCGCGGCACTCGAGGTCTTTGTCAACGACCCGGTCGCCTTGATCGCGGGGGGCTTCGACCGCGGCGTCGACTACGAGCCGATCGCCGCGGCGATCGCGCGGCGCCGTGCGCCCACCGTGTTGTTCACGATGGGCGCGGCCGGGGTGCGCATCGGCGACGCGGTCGCTCGACGCTCGCCGGAGGTCTTGCAGATCGCGGTGTCGTCGATGCGCGACGCGGTGAACGAGGCGCGCCACGCACTCGCGACCGGCGGTGTCGTGCTGCTCTCGCCCGGCGCCCCGAGCTTCGACCGGTACAAGAACTGGGAGGAGCGATCCGAGGATTTCACCGCCATCGTGAGGGATCTCATCGCACGGTAGCGAAGAGCGAACGTCCGTGAAAGTGGAGCCTGGGGTGGGAATCGAACCCACGACCTACGCATTACGAATGCGTTGCTCTACCGACTGAGCTACCCAGGCGCAGGAAGCAACTCTACCTGATGGGTCGCGCGCGGACGACTTCGAGATCGCTCAGAACTCCATCAGCGACAGCATGAGGTCGTTCAAGAGCAGCGTCTCGTCGACGTTGGACGAGAGGCGTCGGGTGGCCTCGCTCAAGACCCCAATGGCACGGATGGAGGCCCCGACGCGGTACGAATCCCTCGCGTCGCCGAGCTCACTGCCCTCGAGGCTCTCGACCATGCGGTCGCGGTACACGTTCGTCAACGCGGTGAGCCCAAAGCGCAGTTCGTCGATCCGGAAGCGACGCTGCTCACGCTTGAACTGGGCCTCGGTGTCACGGCGGTTCGCGACCGACCGCTGTCCCATCTGGCGCGCCTCGTGGAGCCGCAGCTCCATCTCCTCGTTCTGGACTCGCTGGAGCGGCGCTATGGCGTCGTCGAGCGCGCGCGCGATCTCGCTGGCCAGCGCGGCCGACGTGGCGGGCGTCCCGTTCAATCGATCGGGAACCGATCGCCACTGCGCGATGCGCTGGGCCAGTTCGTCGTCGCCCCCGAGGATCCGTGCGCGCCGCAGGTTCCCGTTGGCGGCGCTCGCCGCCGCGCGCGCGGCGAGCGCACTCGCGCCTTCGCGGATCAACACCTCGGCGATCCCCTCCTCGCTCAGGCCCTTGAGCTTGAGTTCGACGCAGCGAGAGGCGATGGTGTCGAGCGCCGGCGGCACGTCCTCGGCGCTCAACAGGAAGATCGTTCGCGTCGGTGTCTCTTCGAGGGACTTCAACAGCGCCGGCGCGCTCGGCGACGAACCGGTCGTCGTGAGCTCCACGTCTTCGATGACGACGATCTGGTAGCCGGTCCCCAGCGGGCGCCGTCGACTGACCCGGTCGGCCTCGCGCAGTTCGTCGATCCGCCACGCCAGTCCGGCGCGCTCGGCGACGTACACGTCGGCGTCCGCCTCGCTCAGCACCAATCGACAGACGTCGCAGTGACCGCACCCGTTCTCGGGACACTGCAGCGCCGCGGCGAACGTCAGCACGGTGTCGTGGAGGCTCGAGCCGACCGGCCCACTGAAGAGGTAGGCGTGCACCGGTGCCTTGACGTACTGGCGCATCGCCGCCACCGCGGCCTCTTGGCCCACCAGCGCGTCGAAGACGTCCGTCATCTCACCATGGTAAAGAGGCGAGTCGCTCATCGACCAGGGCCGCGACCTCGGCTTCGCTGCGCGATCCGTCGATCACGCACCAGCGATCGCCCCACGTGGCCGCGATGGCCAAGTAGCCGTCGCGCACGCGCTGGTGGAAGTCCAGGTCGGCCGACTCGAAGCGGTCGCGGGCGTCCGGGGTCCGGCGTTCGTTGGCGACGTCGAGCGGCGTGTCGATCAGCACCGTCAGGTCGGGCAGGCACCCGCCGATCGCCAGTTCGGTCGCCGCCTCGAGGCGATCGAGGTCGACGCCGCGGCCGTAGCCCTGGTAGGCCAGCGTCGAGGCGAAGTACCGATCGGAGACGACCGATCGACCGCCCGCCAACGTCGGCTCGATGACGGTGCGCACGTGGTGCGCGCGGTCGGCCAACATCAGGAGCGCTTCGGTGATCGGCGTCATGGGCGTCGCCGCGTCGAGGACCCAGCGGCGAAGGTCGACGCCGAGGGGCGTGTCACCCGGTTCGAACGTGAAGTGGGCGTCGCGCAACTCCGCGACGCGGCGGGCCTGCGTGCTCTTTCCGCTGGCGTCGATCCCTTCGAACACGACGAAGGTGCCGCGCCGCATCAGTCGTCCGCGTGCGCCGCCGCGATCAACGCGGCGTTCGACTTGGCGCCCTGGGCGACGGCCGCGCGCTTGACCGTCCCGGTCGCCTTCTTCGGGGCCGACTTCTTGGTCGTCTTCTTCGCCGGCTTCTTCGTCACCTTCTTGGCCGACTTCGCGGCCTTGCGGGGCCGGCTCGAGGGCTCGGCGTTACGCCGTTCGGCGAGCAGCTCACCGGCGCGATCGAGCGTGATCGTCTCGGGGGTGTCGCCCAGTCGCAGCGTCGCGTTGGTCTCGCCGTCGGTGACGTAGAGGCCGAAGCGACCGGTGCGCACGACGACGTTGCGCTTGGTGACGGGGTCCTCGCCGAGGTCCTTCAGCGGTCCGGCGGCCGCCCGGCGGCCGCGCTGCTTGGGCTGGGCCAAGAGGGCGAGCGCCTGGGCCAGGTCGATCGTGAAGATCTGCTCCTCGTCCTCGAGCGAGCGGGTCTCCTTGCCCCACGTGATGTACGGACCGTAGCGACCGTTCTGGGCGATGATCGATTCGCCCTCGGGGTGTTCACCCACGACCCGCGGCAGCGACAGCAGTCGCTTCGCGTCGGCGAGCGTGATGGTCTCGGGTGACATCGTCGTCAGCAGCGAGGCGGTCTTGGGCTTCTCCTTGGGATCGGTCATCTCGCCGACCTGGACGTAGGGTCCGTAGCGACCGGCCTTCAAGAAGATCGGCAGGCCCGTGTCGTCGTCCACGCCGAGTTCGCGGTCGTTGCTCGGCGCCGAGAGCAGCTCGAGCGCCTTGGCGACGCTGAGCGAGTCGGGCTCGGTCGCCTCGGGGATCGAGACGCGGTCCTCGCCGTGCACGAGGTACGGCCCGTAGCGACCCGAGCGCACGCTGACCGCGACGCCGTCGTCGGCGACGCCGAGGGGAATCGAGTTGATCGCCGCGAAGTCGAACTCGTGCGGCTCGTGCGTCATGTGCTCGAGACCGAGCTTGGCCAGTTCGGTCGTCGCCGAGGGATCGCCGAAGTAGAACTTGCTGGAGCCACGGTTCGAGGTCCTGGTTCCCCTGGGCGATCTCGTCGAGCTCGTCCTCCATCGCGGCCGTGAACTGGTAGTCGACCAGGTCGGCGAAGTACTGCTGGAGGAGGTTGACGACCGCGAAGGCCCGAAAGGCCGGCACGAGCGACTTGCCCTTCTTCCACACGTAGCCCCGTCGGTCGATCGTCTTCATCACCGACGCGTAGGTCGACGGACGACCGATCCCGAGGTCCTCCAACTTCTTGATCAGCGTCGCCTCGGAGTAGCGATCCGGCGGTTGCGTGTCGTGGCCCTTGGCCTCGGCGTTCGTGACCGGCACGACCTCGCCCGTCGGCGAGGGGCGGCAGGATCCGCTCTTGATCGGCCAGCTCGGCTTCGGGGTCGTCGGTCCCTTCGACGTAGGCCCGACGGAACCCGGGGAACTCGATGCGCAGCCCGGTCGCCGACAGCCCGGCCACGACGTCACCGTCGAATCCCGCGACGCCGTGCAGCGTCGTCTCGAGTCGGACCTTGTCCTGGGTGAGTCGAGCGTCGACCATCTGGGAGGCCAGCGTGCGCTTCCACACCAGGTCGTAGACGGCGAGCTCGTCACCGCCCGAGCTGGGACTGCGCCTCGTCGAGCGAACGGAACGACTCGCCCGCGGGCCGGATGGCCTCGTGCGCCTCCTGGGCGTTCTTCACCTTGCGGTCGTAGCGCCGCGGCGCGTCGGCGACGTAGTCGTCGCCGAACATCGCCGCCGCCGTCGCGCGCGCCGCCCGGATCGCTTCGTCCGACAACGTCGTCGAGTCGGTGCGCATGTAGGTGATCCAGCCCTGTTCGTAGAGTCGCTGGGCCGCGCGCATCGTGCGTTCGGGGTCGAAGCGCAACTTGCGGCTCGCCTCGATCTGGAGCGACGACGTCATGAAGGGCGGCTGTGGCCGTTGGGTGCGCGGCGTCGACGCGACCGACGTCACCGTCACGTCGGCGCCCGTCAGCGCCCGGGCGATCGACGCCGCGGACGCTTCGCCCAAGACCTGGACCTTCGCCTTGGCGTCGAGGACGCCGCCGGCGTCGAAGTTCTTGCCGGTGGCGAGCGGCGAGCCGTCGACCGATTCGAGCGTCGCGTCAAAGGCGTTGCCCCGCGAGTCCAGCGTGGCCGTCACGTCGAACCACGTCGCCGAGGTGAAGTCCATTCGTTCGCGTTCGCGCTCACAGACCAGGCGGATCGCGACCGACTGGACGCGTCCGGCCGATCGGGCCTTGTCGACGGCGCGCCAGAGCACCGGTGAGACCTCGTAGCCGACGAGGCGGTCGAGGAACCGGCGGCCCTCCTGGGCGTCGACCAGTCGCAGGTCGAGGTCGCGGGTCTCACTGACCGCCTTGGCGATCGCGGCCGGCGTGATCTCGTGGAAGACCATGCGCTTGACGGGAACCTTCGGGTTCAGCACCTCCTGGAGGTGCCAGGCGATGGCCTCGCCCTCGCGGTCCTCGTCGGTCGCGAGGTAGAGCTCGTCGACCTGTTTCAGGGCCGCCTTCAGTTCGGCGACGATCTTCTTGCGGTCGCTCGAGACGACGTAGACCGGCTTGAAGTGGTCGTGGACGTTGATGCCGAGGCGCGCCCACTTCTCGCCCTTCACCGACGCCGGGATGTCCGCGGCGCTCTGCGGGAGGTCGCGGATGTGCCCGATCGAGGGCTTCACGATGTAGTCGGCGCCGAGCATGCCCTGGATCCTCGTCGCTTTCGCGATCGATTCGACGATGACGAGTGCTCGGGCCATGCTCCTCCTTTTCTACGAATCACGTCGTGGCGAGCGCCACCGCACCTTGCGCTCTACAAGATAGACAGGTCTTCGACCCTACCGGCGTCATGGGGAATGTCGACGACCCATCGGTCGCGTCAATCACGGGGCGAGCACTGGCGATTCGCCGATCGTCGATCCTTAGCTGTCGCCGGCCGGCGCCGCCACGATCTCGTACTGCGGATTGAGGATCACGGCTTCGCGTCGAAGCGACGTCACCGTGCCGCGCACGAGGAGTCGCGTGCCGCGTTCGATGCCGGGGATGTTCGATCGTCCCTGGAAGACGAGCGTGACCGAGCCGGAGTTGTCGGCGATCACGCAGCGCAGCTCGTGGCCGCCGCTCTCGTGGTTGATCGCCATCGAACGGACCCGCCCGGCGATCTCGGCGAACTGTCGTTCGACCAATCCGCCGATCGGTTCGGAGTCCACGGAACGCTGCGCCAACTTCACGTCGGCGACCAGGTGGGCGCTGTCACGGATCCCGCCGCGCACGACCTCGTCGCTGCGCGGCGCCTCCTGCATGGCGCCTTCGGAGATCCGGCGCACCGCGCGATACGGCACGATGGTCGCGGCGGTGCGCGGCACGTGCATGATGGCGCCGGCGATCGCGTCGGCGCTGCGGTCGTGCAAGAACCGCTGGAGCCGCGAGACGTAGCCCCGGCGCGGCAGGATCACCATGCAGAAGACCTCCGGGTCGCGCACGACGTCGGCCACGAGTTCCAGCGCGGCGCGATCGACTCTTCGGTCGTCGCATTCGACGATCTCCAGCGTGATGCCCGCCGACGCCGTGCCGGGCGCGCCCCACTTCTCTTCGAGGTGCGCGGTGACGACCGGGTCGATGTCGAAGTGGACCGCGCGGATCGAATAGGCGTTGAGCGAGAGGCAGTAGAGCAGGGACCGCTCGGTGACGAGGTCGTAGGTGTCGACGAAGACCACGACGCGGTTCATCCGGATGTTCATCGTGGCGGCCCGACCGCTCACCGCCTCGAAGGCCCGCTCCTCGCGGACGTACTGCTTGTTCAGCCGGATCAGCGCCCAGTACATCAGCGGACCGACCACGGCGATGATCCAGGCACCCTCCTTGAACTTCGCGATGAGGAAGATCAGGACCACGACCGAGGTCACGGTCGCCGAGAGGCCGTTCACGAAGACGCCGAAGCGCCACTTGCCGGTCTTCTCGCGCAGGTGGCGCGCGACCATGCCGGCGCCGGCGAGGGTGAAGCCCGTGAAGACGCCAATGGCGTAGAGCGCGACGAGCGCGTTCACCGACGCGTTGAAGACGACGATCAACGTCAGCGCGACGATCCCGAGCACGATGATGCCGTTGGAGAACGCGAGGCGGTGCCCGCGTTTGGTCAGCTGTCGGGGCAGGTACTTGTCCGTCGCGACGTAATTCGCCAGGAACGGGAAGCCGTTGAACGACGTGTTGCCTCCGGTGTAGAGGATCATGATCGTCGCGAGCAACACCAGGTAGTAGATGACGTGGCCGACGCCGTGGCCGCCGAAGACGTCCAGCACCTCTTGGCTGACGACGGTCGGCGAGCCGGCGGCGTAGGGGATCGCGTGGGTCCAGGCCGCGAGCAGCGTGATGCCGAGCAGGAGGAAGGCCAGGATGCTCGACATCGTGACGAGGGTCTTTCGCGCGTTGGACGACTCGGGGCGACGGAAGCTCGCGACGCCGTTCGAGATCGCCTCGAGGCCGGTCAACGACGAGCCGCCGTTGGCGTAGGCGCGCAGGAGCGAGATGAACGCGAGCCCCATCAAGACGCCGGTCCCCTTGGAGCCGAGGTGGTGGTCGATGAGGTCCTTCTGCATCGGCAACGGGATGCGATTGAGCGTTCCCGCGATCTTCTTCGACACGCCGAAGATGATGGTGGCCGACATCATCAGGATGTAGAAGTACGTCGGGAAGGCGAAGTAGCTGCCGGCCTCCTTCAGCCCCCGCAGGTTGCCGTAGATGAGGATGAGGACGACGCCCACCGTGATCAGGAGCGGGTCGGGCGCGTGGCGCAGCCCCGGGAGCGCGCTGGTGAGCGCGGCGGTGCCGGCCGAGCACTGCACGGCGACCGTCACCGTGTAGTCGATCAACAGCGCGACGGCCGCGATCTGGGCGATCTTCGGGCCGAAGTTGTCGCGGGCCACCACGTACGAGCCGCCGGCCGTCGTGTAGTACTTGATGACGTCCATGTAGCTGGTGGTGACGAAGAAGAGCACGCCCAAGATGACGAACATGATCGGCACGACGAGGGCGAACGCGGCGAGGCCGATGTACGGCGTCATCTGCGTGAGGATCTCCTCGGTGCCGTACGCCGAGGACGAGATGCAGTCGGGCGCCAAGACGCCGAGTGCGATCCCCCGGTTGAGTCGCTCGCCGCTGAGCTGTTCGGTCACGAACGGCTTGCCGAGCAGGATCCGCTTGATCCGGTAGCCCAGGGACTCGGGATACACGTCGGCCAAGTTGGCGTGGGACGTCAGAATGAGCGAACTTTTGGAAATCTGCTTATCGGCTTCTGACACTCATTCGATACTAAACGAGGCCCCCGAAGCGCTCCGGTGACGCGCGGCGGCCCGTGTCGTCAGTTGCACCTTCGTCGAGAAGTGTGTTCAGATGACCTTGTGCATATCGTCGTCGTCGGCTGTGGTCGAGTGGGATCAGAGCTCGCGATGCAGCTCTCCGAAGAGGGTCACTCCGTCGTCGTCGTCGACAAGAACCGCGACGCCTTCCGGCGCTTGCACCACTTCCACGGCAAGACCATCGTCGGCTCGGGGTTCGACCGCGACGTGTTGTTCCAGGCCGACGCGCGTCGCGCCAACGCGCTGGCGGCGGTGACCAGCGGCGACAACACGAACATCCTCTGCGCGCGCATCGCGCGCGACAACTACGAGATCAAGAACGTGGTCGCGCGCATCTACGACCCGGCCCGCGCCGACATCTACATGAAACTGGGCATTCCCACGGTCGCGACGTCGCTCTGGACCACCCAACAGGTCAAGCGGTGGCTCCTGCCGGCCGACGATTCGGTCGAATGGACGGCCAGTTCGGGCACCCTGCACCTCGTCGAACGGATCGTCCCCGACGTGCTCGCCGGCAAGCCCATCAGTCACTACGACCACGGCGACAGCATCCGCGTCGTCGGCGTCATCCGCGGCGGACAGGGCCGGGTCAACATCGAGGGACTCTTCGCCCAAGAGGACGACGTGCTCGAGTTCCTCGTCACCACCGACGGCCTCGACGAGTTGAAGTCCCTCATCGAGAACGGGCAACGATGAGGGTGATGATCGCCGGGGGCGGTTCGGTCGGCGTCTCGATCGCGCTCGACCTCGTGGACCGTCACCACGACGTCACCCTGCTCGAACAGGTGTCGACCACCGCCGAACGCCTCAAGGCGATGTTGCCGGGCGTGAACGTCATGGCCGCCGACGCGTGCGAGTACGCGAACCTCGCCGCCGCCGACCTGCGCAGCGTCGACGTGGTCATCGCCGCGACCGGCGACGACGAGGACAACCTGGTGATCAGCTGGCTCTCCAAACAGGAGTTCGGCGTGCCGCGCGTCATCAGCCGCATCAACAACGCCCGCAACGAGTGGCTCTTCAACGAGAGCTGGGGCGTCGACATCTCGGTCTCGACGCCGACGCTGATCACGTCGCTCGTCGACGAGGCCGTCGAAGTGGGCGCCATCATCAACCTGATGGACCTCGCGCAGGGACGTATGCGCCTCATCGAGGTGACGCTCGCGGCCGACGCGCCGGCGGTCACGAATCACCTCACCCTCGATGAGTTGCACCTCCCGGACTCGGTGCGCGTCGTCGCCGTCGTGCGCAGCGGCCAGCCGTTGGTACCGTCGGCGTCGATGCACTTCTTGGAGCACGATCACGTGATCTTGATCACGCGCGCCGACGCGACCCAGGAGTGCGCGTCGGCCTTCGTGGCGTGAGTCCGGGCCCCCGCGAATCCCACCGGACCTAGCATGGATGGGTGCGAGCGGCCTTCTTTGACCTAGACAAGACGGTGATCGCCAAGTCGTCGCTGGTCGCCTTCGGCCCGGAATTCCACGCCCGCGGGCTCCTGCACCGTCGCACGCTCCTCTGGGGCGTGCTCAGTCAGACGATGTTCATGCGATTCGGCGCCGACGAGGAGAAGCTCGAGAAGATCCGCGAATCGGTGCTGCAGATCACCAAGGGCTGGGACCACCTGGAGGTGAAGAAACTGGTGGCCGAGACCATCAACGACGTGGTCGAGCCGCTGATCTTCGGCGAGGCCCTGGAACTGATCGACCACCACCTGGCCCAGGGCGACGAGGTGTGGTTGGTGAGCGCCTCGCCGGCCGAGATCGTCGAACCCTTCGCCGAGCTGCTCGGCGTCACCGGGGCCATCTCCTCGCGCGCGAAGGTGGACGAACACGGCAAGTTCACCGGCGAGATGGAGTTCTTCGCCCAGGGCGAGAACAAGGCGATCGCGATCCGCGAACTGGCCCAGAAGCGCGACATCGACCTCAACGAATCCTTCGCCTACTCCGATTCCGAGACCGATATCCCGATGCTCGAATCGGTCGGCCACGCCTACGCCGTCAACGCCGATCGCCAACTCGCGAAGGCGGCCCACGAGAACCAGTGGCCGATACTCGACTTCCGACACCCGGTGCGGGCCCACGACCGGACGCGCTCGAACGTGCCCTATCTACTCAGCGCGCTGTTGATCGGGGTCGCGGCCGTGCTGGGACGCACGTACCAACGCCGTTAGAGCGTCAGGAGGTCGCGCGCGCCGGTGTCCGACGACGGGTGACGGAGCTTGCTCATCGCGCGCGCTTCGATCTGGCGAATGCGCTCGCGCGTGAGGTTCATCTCGGCGCCGACGTCTTCGAGGGTTCGGATCTCGCCCGCCCCGTCGAGTCCGAAGCGCATACGCAGGATCTTCTGCTCGCGTTCGTCGAGCGGCTGGAGGAGCTTCTCGATCGCGGCCGGCATCATCTTGACCGCGGCCACGTCGAAGGGTGACTCGGCCGAGCGGTCCTCGACGACGTCACCCAGTTCGGCGTCGCCGTCCTCGCGCAGCGGCTCGGAGAGCGAGATCGGCTCGGAGCGAAAACGCAGCGCCTCGATCAACTTGTCCTCGGGCATCTCGCACTCGTCGCAGAGTTCCTTGATGGTCGGGGGTCGCCCGAACTTCAGTTCCAGTCGCGACTGCGCCTTTTGGACGCGGGCCAGTGTGTCCCCGGCGTGCACCGGGAGCCGGATCGTGCGGCCGGTGTTCGCGATGCCACGGGTGATCGCCTGGCGGATCCACCAGGTCGCGTAGGTCGAGAACTTGAAGCCCTTGCGCCAGTCGAACTTCTCCACGGCGTGCATCAGCCCGAGGTTGCCCTCCTGGATGAGGTCGAGCAGCGGCAGGCCCGAGGCCTGGTACTTCTTGGCGATCGAGACGACGAGACGCAGGTTCGACTGGACGAAGTCCCGCTCGGCCTGGTCGCCGCGGTGCACCGAACGCTTGAGGGCCAGCTTCTTGCTCGGCGTGAGCTTGATCTTCTTGTCGGTCTCGGAGGCTTCGAGCTCGGCCTTGGCCTCGCGACCTTCCTCGATGGTCTGGGCCAGGCGGACTTCATCGTCCTTGGTCAGAAGGGTGTATTGACCGATGTCGGAGAGGTAGAGACGTACGAGGTCCTCGTCATCCCTATCAACGCGATCTTTTGCCATTGGCTCTCCCTTGATTCCCGACACCGGAGATTCCGGTACTTCTAGTTATACGGGCGGAGGCAACTTTACCGGGAAATACCCAAACTCTCAGCGTTTCCGGCCTCATCGAGCGCGCTCGAGAGCCCCCGGGCCAGGGTCTGCCACTGCGCGTCCTCGATCGGCGCCTGGTCCTTCGCGACCTCGCCGGTGGCGCGGATGTCGCGCACGCAGGCCATCGAGGCCTCGTTGAACAGCGCCGTGAGTCGCGGGTCATCGACGAGGGCGCCGCGCGCGTCGAGCAGCGACACCAGGAGCCGCGGACCAACGACCATCGCCATGGCGTAGAGGACCATCGCGCCCGACTCGTCGCCGGCGACGGCGCGCCGAAGGACCTCGTCGAGCACCGCGACCGGCGTCACGGCCGGTTCGCCCAGGTGCGCACGTAGTGCCAGCGCCAGCTCACCGTAGGCCCGGGCGCTCTCGTACGCGCGCACGACGTAGGCGTCGTTGGTGAGTGTCGGCGCGCTCTCGCCGAGGACCATATAAATAGTGTCGTAGCAGGCGAGCAGATGTTCGGCGATCTCGCGGTTCGTGGGCGTCACAGGGTCTCTTGGCGAAAGGCGTTCGTGATCGGCATGCGGCGATCGCGCCCGAACGCCTTTTTGGAGATCCGCACGCCGGGCGCCATCTGGCGGCGCTTGTACTCGCTGCGATCGACAAGCCGGGTGATCTGCAGGACCAGCGCGGGGTCGTGACCGCTGGCGATCATGGTCTCGGCCGTGGCGTCGTCCTCCACGTAGAGCTCGAGCAGTGGATCGAGCACGTCGTAGGGCGGCAGCGACTGGTCGTCGCGCTGGTCCGGGCGCAACTCGGCCGACGGTGCCTTGGTGAGGACGCCCGCGGGTATGGGTTCGGGGTCCCCGTCCTTGGCGGCGAGGTCGTTGCGGTAGCGACAGAGTTCGTAGACGAGCGTCTTGGGCACGTCCTTGATGACCGCGAAACCGCCGACCGAGTCGCCGTAGAGCGTCGAGTAGCCGGTCGCCATCTCGGACTTGTTCCCGGTCGTGAGCACGATCGCCCCGGTGTCGTTCGAGATGGCCATCAACAAGACGCCGCGGATGCGTGACTGCAGGTTCTCGTCGGTGATGCCCGTGGGTTCCCCGTCGAGCACGTCGCCGAGCGCCGTGCCGAAGGCCACGTGGGCACTCTCGATCGGAATGGTCGTGATCTCGATGTCGAGTCGTGACGCGAGCTCCTCGGCGTCGGTGACCGAGTGTGCCGACGAGTAGCGCGACGGCATCGCGAAGCCGCGCACGGCGCGCGCGCCGACGGCGTCGACGGCGATGGCGGCGACGAGCGAGGAGTCGACACCGCCGGAGAGCGCGATGACGGCCGTTCGGAACCCGTTCTTACGCAGGTAGTCGCGCGTCCCCATCACCAGGGCCTGGTAGACCTCTTCGACTTCGCTCAAGGGCTCGGCGATCCGGTTCACGTGCAGCGCCGAGAGTCGTTCGTCGTCGCGGGCGTAGGCGATCGTGACCGGCACGCCGACGCTGGACGGGCGCGCGTCGATCTCACAGACGAGCAGTTCCTCGCTGAAGGCCGCGGCCCGGGCGATGACGTCGCCCTGGGCGTTGACGACGACGCTCTGACCGTCGTAGACGAGCTCGTCCTGGCCGCCCACGAGGTTGACGTAGGCGATCGGGCAGTTCGTCTCGAGGGCGCGCTCGCGCAACATCGCCTCACGCTCCTCCCGGCGACCGCGCGCGTAGGGCGAGGCGTTCGCCACGACCAGCATCGTCGCGCCCTCGTGGGCCAACTGCGCGGCCGGACCGTTGGCGATCCAGACGTCCTCGCAGATCATGAGGCCGACCGCGACGCCGCGCACGTTGATGATGGTGTGCGCGCCGATGCCCGGATGGAAGTAGCGCTGCTCGTCGAAGACGTCGTAGTTCGGCAGCAGTCGTTTCGTGGCGATCGCGACGACGCCGTCGTCGCTCAGCGCCACGAGCGCGTTGGCGATGTGAGGCGGACCGAGCTCGCCGAAGGCCGGCCGCGCCTCGTCACGTCCGTCACTCGAAGGCGCCAGGGAGATGTCCTCGAGACCTTCGCTCACCACGGTGCCGACCAGGACCGGCGGCACGTTGTCCAAGAGGGCCATCTCGATCAGCGCCACCCGCGACGCCTCGATGAAGCCCTCCTTCAGGAGCAGGTCCTCCGGGGGGTAGCCCATCAGGGACAACTCGGGCGTCAGCACCAGGTCGGCGCCGGCCGACGCCGCCTGGGTCCGGAATCGTCCGAGCGTTTCGACGTTTTGTGCGAAACCACCCACGACCGCGTTCATTTGAGCCATGGCGAGTCGAATCACGGGCACGAACGTGAGCCTACCGGGGCGAGGCTTCGCCAACTCTGGCGAACGTTCACACGCGGTTAACAAAAGTGGGGGTGGCGCGCGACCTCGCTGCACCAAACTGGATGGGAACGAACGACGTGCAACGACATCTATGAGGAGCGACTTTGAAGTATCAGGCCGAATACATTTGGATCGACGGTAGCGAGCCCACCCGCAAGCTACGCAGCAAGACCAAGGTCCTCGCCGCGGGCGAGAAGCCGCCGGTGTGGGGCTTCGACGGTTCGAGCACGAATCAAGCGACCGGCCATTTCTCGGACTGCGTCCTCGTGCCGGTCTTCACGGTTCCGGACCCCCTGCGCGGCGCGAACGACCTCCTGGTCATGTGCGAGGTCCTCAACGCCGACTTGACGCCCCACGTCACCAACGAGCGCGCCGCGACGGCCGCGGTCGCGAAGAAGTACGCGAGTTTCGAACCGAAGTTCGGTATCGAGCAGGAGTACACGTTCTTCCAGGACGGCCGGCCGTACGGCTGGCCCGAGGACGGGTTCCCCGCGCCCCAGGGTCCGTACTACTGCGGCGTCGGCGGCGCCAAGATGCCCGGACGTGACATCGTCGAGGCGCACACGTTGGCCTGCATCCGCGCCGGCATCGGTATCGAGGGCACCAACGCCGAAGTGATGATGGGTCAGTGGGAGTTCCAGGTCGGCGTGCTCGGCCCGGTCGAGATCGGCGACCAGTTGTGGTTGGCCCGCTGGATCCTCGAGCGCATCGCCGAGGAGTTCGGGGTCGACGTCAGCTTCGACGCCAAGCCGGTCAAGGGTGACTGGAACGGCGCCGGCGCGCACACCAACTTCTCCACCAAGCAGATGCGCGCGAACGGCGGCTACGCCGCGGTCGTCGCGGCCGCCGAATCACTCGGCACGCGCATCAAGGAACACATCGCCGCCTACGGCGTCGGACTCGAGGACCGACTCACCGGCGCGCACGAGACGGCCCACTGGTCCAAGTTCTCCTACGGGGTGTCGGACCGCGGCGCCTCGGTGCGCATCCCCGCCCACGTCGCGCGCGACAAGAAGGGGTACATCGAGGACCGTCGTCCGAACGCCAACGTCGACCCGTACGTCGTCGCTCGATTGATCACCGAGACGGTCTGCGGCGCGGCGAGCGCCGCGACCAAGGCGCCGGCGAAGAAGGTCGCTGCGAAGAAGGTCGCTGCGAAGAAGGTTGCCAAGAAGGCGCCGGCGAAGAAGACGGTCGCCAAGAGGGCTCCGGCGAAGAAAGCGGCCGCTCGACGCTAGGGATCACGTGACGAAACCCGCCGCGAAGGAGCGGCGGGTTTCGTTGTTTTCGAGCCAAAAGTTCGGTGAGCGGGGAGGTGCGAGAATGGTTCCTATGCAGAGCCAGGCCCAGTACGTACTGCGCACCGTCGAAGAACGCGGCATCCGCTTCGTCCAGCTCTGGTTCACCGACGTGCTCGGACGCCATAAGGCGTTCCACGTCACCCCCGCCGAGCTCGAGGACGCGCTCGACCAGGGCATGACCTTCGACGGCAGTTCGATCGACGGTTTCTCGCGCACGCAGGAGTCCGACGTCCTGGCCCGACCGGACCTCACCACCTTCCAGCTGCTCCCCTGGTACGAAGAGGGCGCCGGTGTCGCGCGCGTCTTCTGCGACATCGTCAACATCGACGGCACGCCCTTTGACGGATGCCCCCGCCAGCAACTGCGCCGCGTCCTCGGCGAAGCGCGCGCCCAGGGCTACACCTTCTTCGTCGCGCCCGAGATTGAGTACTTCTACTTCGAGGGACTTGACACCGCCACGGCCCCGGTGCCGATCGACCGCGGCAGCTACTTCGACCTGCTGCCCGACGACACGGCGAGCCAGTTGCGGCGACGTACCGTCCTCACGCTCGAAGAGATGGGGATCGGCGTCGAGCACGCCCAACACGAGGACGCACCCGGTCAGCACGAGATCGACCTGCGCTACACCGACGCCCTGACGATGGGCGACACGGTGATGTCGGTGCGCCACGTCGTGAAGGAGTTGGCGCGTCAGGCCGGCGTGTCGGCCAGCTTCATGCCCAAGCCCCTCGTCAACGTCCAGGGCTCGGGCATGCACACGCACCTCTCGCTGTGGCGCGACGACCAGAACGCCTTCATCGGCGAAGGTCCCTACGGGTTGAGCGACGTAGCGACCAAGTTCATCGCCGGACTCGTGCGACACGCGCCCGAGATCACCGCGGTGACCAACCAGTGGGTCAACTCCTACAAGCGACTCGTGCCCGGAGCTGAGGCGCCGGTCGAGGCCAAGTGGGCCCGCTACGACGCCGCCGCACTGGTGCGCATCCCGTCGGTCAAGCCCGGACGGGTGGATTCGACGCGCGTGGAGTACCGGTCCCCGGACCCGGCCGCCAATCCGTATCTCGCCTTCGCGGTGATCCTCGCGGCCGGACTGCGCGGCGTGCGCGGCGGGTACGAACTGCCCACCGAGGGTGAACGCACGGCCCCGCTGCCCCAGTCACTCGCCGAGGCCCTGGACCTCATGGAATGCTCCGCGCTGTTGCACGAGACGCTGGGCGAGCATCAGGTGGAGTGGTTCTTGCGCAACAAGCGCGCCGAGTGGGACGCCTATCGCGGGCAGGTCACGCCCTTCGAACTCGAGCGCTACCTCCCGCTGCTGTGAACATCGACGTCGTACTCTGCGTGCCCTCGTGCGAGGGGCCGGTGCGAAAAGCGTTCGACGTCACGGGGGTGACCCCCGCGGTGGCCGTGACCGGTCGGCTGAACGAAGTCACGGCGCTGGAGCCGACCGACGGCTTCGCCGGTGCCGTCATCAACGCCGCGGCCTTCCCGTTCACCGAAGCGATGAACCTCTGTCGACAGCTGCGCTCGCGAAGCCGGGCCGTCGGCCCGATCATCTTGTTGCTCGACCACTACCAACTGGACGAACTCACGTTTCGCGAGGACCTGTTCGACGACTTCGTCGTCGGACCCTTCGACGTGAGCGAGTTGGCGACACGTCTGCGTCACCGTTTGCGGCGCGCCGGCAACGACAACGTCGCGCCGCGCGTCGAACACGGCGGCCTGTCGATGAACCTCGAGACCTACCAGGCGTCGATCGCCGGACGCGTCATGGACCTGACCTACATGGAGTACGAGTTATTGCGATTCCTCGCGACGAACCCGAATCGCGTCTTCACCCGCGAGACACTGCTCAGCCGGGTGTGGGGTTACGAGTACTACGGCGGGGCGCGCACGGTCGACGTACACGTGCGACGACTTCGCGCGAAGCTGGGTGAGGAGTACGCCCACCTGATCCAAACGGTGCGCTCGGTCGGTTACAAGTTCGGCACGTCGCCGAACGAGTACTCCGTCTAACTCAGCGGCGCGTACGCCCAGAGCTCGACTTCGGCCAGCGCGCCGAGTGGCAGTTGGTGAACGGCGATGGCTGAACGAGTGGGGCGCGGTGGCTCGAAGGCCTCGATCCACACCTCGTTGCACGCGGCGAACACCCCCATGTCGGTGAGGAACAGGGTCGCCTTCACGACTTGGTCGAACGTGGCGCCGGCTTCGGCGAGCACGGCGCGCGCGTTGACGAGGGCCTGGCGAAGTTGCTCGGGGGCGCCGCCTTCGGCCATCTTTGGTTTGTCGCCTCCCGGGACGAAGCCCAGCTGCCCGGAGATCACGACGAGGTCACCGGCACGACGCCAGTGGGAGTAGGGACCGAACGTGACCGCCACGAGCCGGCTCTAACTGAAGGAGTTGCCGCACCCGCACGTGCGAGTCGCGTTGGGATTCGTGATGTGGAATCCGGCACCCTGCAGGGAGTCCGAGTACTCGAGCGTCGAACCGTTGAGTAGTTCCGCGCTCGCGGCGTCGACGACGACCTTGACGGTGCCGAATTCGCGCACGATGTCGTCATCGGCGAACTCCGAGTCGAAATACATGTCGTAGTTGAAGCCCGAGCAGCCGCCCGGCTTCACGGAGACGCGAAGGGCCAGGAGCTCTTCGACGCCCTCGGCGGCGATGAGCTCGGCGACCTTCTCAGCGGCGCCATCGGTCAAGTTGATCGGGTTGGGATCCTTCTTGGTCAAGTTCACGCTGGTGGTGGTCATGTTCGACATGGCGCTCCTTCGAGAGTTCTAGGTCCCATGATAGTGAGGGTTTTCGCCAATGAACACCCCCCTCCATTCGCCGGTAGCGTTTCAACGTGCATTCCTCCGACCGCCTACGAGAGCGCCTCGCTCGGGTACTCGACCCCGAACTCGGGGCCTCGATCGTCGAACTGGGCATGGTCGGTGACATCGAGGTCGCCGAGGGCCGCGCCGTGGTGCACGTCTCGTTGACGACGGTCGGCTGCCCGCTGCGCGGTCAGATAGAACGTGACGTCAGAGAGGCCGCCCTCTCGCTCGACGACATCGAGCGGGTCGAGCTGGTCATGGGCGTCCTGGACGCGTCGGCCAAGGCCGCGCTCATGAAGCGCGCCCGCACGATCGCCCAGGGCAACGCCCCGTCGACGTCGATCCCCGTGCACACGCCGGTCTTGATGATCGCGTCAGGCAAGGGCGGCGTGGGCAAGTCCTCGATCACGGCGAACCTGGCCGTCGCCCTCGCCGCGACCGGTCGCTGCGTCGGTGTGCTGGACGCCGACGTCTGGGGATTCTCGCTCAGTCGCCTCCTGGGCATCCACGGCGACGTCGAAGCGACCGCGGGCAAGATGCAACCGCTCGAGCGTCGCGTCGGTGCCGGCTCGATCAAGTTGCTGTCCATGGGTCTGCTCGCGGACGAGGACCAGGCGCTCATGTGGCGCGGGCTCATGGTGCAAAAGGCCGTCGCCCAGTTCATCGGGGACGCCGACTGGTCCGGGATCGACTACCTCTTGATCGACACGCCGCCGGGGACCGGGGACATCGCGATGACCCTCGCGCGACTCCTGCCACAGATGGGTCAGTTGGTCGTGACGACGCCGACGATCGCCGCCCAGCGCGTCGCCGCGCGCGCCGCGGACTTCGCGCGCAAGTCCAACATTCGCGTGCTGGGCGTCATCGAGAACATGAGTGGCTTCGACTGCGAGTGCGGTCGACGACACAACGTCTTCGGCGAAGGCGGCGGACGCTCGCTCAGTGAGGAACTCAACGTGCCGTTGCTCGCCGAGATCGAACTGAACGCGGCGATCGGTGAAGGCGGTGATCACGGCGAGCCGGTGGTGTTGGTCGAGGACGACGACGGTGTCTTCCATCGACTCGCTCGTCGCATCCTCGAGGACGTCGCGCCGCCCTTCGGCGCCGCGGGTTGCTCGGCTCGGATGCTCGACTCCCTCGCGAGGGCCGTCGCTACTACTCAGTCGTCGTAGCCGTCGTCGCCCTGCAGCAGGATCCGTATCGCGCCGTCGCGATTGACGATCCGCGGCTCCGCGCGCACGATCTCGGTCAGCGATCGCGCGTACTCGAGTACATCCGAGGACGTCCGCAGGTGCG
Source organism: uncultured Acidimicrobiaceae bacterium (assembly GCA_963700135.1). Classification (GTDB taxonomy): domain Bacteria; phylum Actinomycetota; class Acidimicrobiia; order Acidimicrobiales; family RAAP-2; genus RAAP-2. The sequence continues at coordinate 256,811 of CAVOWM010000011.1, forward strand.
CGATCGCCTCCAAGTTCTTGATCGTGGGCAGGATCATCTCGAAGTCGCCTCGGGCCTGCGCGTCGAGTGCCTCGCGGGGACGAATCCACTGATCGGCCACCGTTTCTCCGGCGTCGTGCGTCGCCACCTGGTTGACGGGAGCCAGCGCCACGAAGAATCGGGTGTCGTATCGACGCGGTGGCCCGACCGGCGTCACCCAATGCGCGACGTACTCCAATCCTCGGAGGTCCAGTAGCAGTCCTTCACGGTCCAACATGTCGATGAAGCGCAACGTCCCGGCGTTCACGTCGCGACGACTCGCCGCCAGACGAGCGATCGCAGCGGGGTCGCCGAGTCGCACGGCCTCCCCGTGCTCGTCGCACACGATGAGGAGTCCGGCCTCTTCGAAGAGCTCGCGCAGGCACGCGACGTAGTACGCGAGTCCGCCGCGTTCCAAGCCGAGTCGCCGCGACGCGTCGGCGTCGTTCAGTCCGTAGGCGAGGCGCTGGGCCGCGGGGCCGGCGTCCGACTCATCGACGCCACCACCCGGGAAGACGTACGCGCCGCCGACGAAATCGCTGTTGAGGTTTCGACGGAGCATAAGAATTTCGTAACCATTGACGCCGTCACGAACGGTAATGACGGTGGCGGCCGGACGGGGACTCAAAATTTCGGCCATAGTGAAAACTACCTACGACCCGGGCCTGCAATCGACGCCGATGGCGTGTCCACTAAGTTTGTTGTCCTAAGCGCAACAAGGAGCATTGTGGCCAAGTCCCCCGCATCGAAGAAGAACGTCGCCTCGAGTCGCCCCGCAACCCAAGCGGCCAAGCGTGCGCCGGCGCGCCCGCCCGCCAAGTCCACCAGCGGTCGACCGGCCGGACTCTTCACGTGGCTCGCCGTCGGCCTCGTCGTCGTCATCGTCGCCACCCTGGTCATTATCAAGGTCGCGAGCGGCGGACCGGCGTCGACGGGTGGCAAGGGAGCGTTCACGCCCGTCGATCCCACGACCTTCTCCGAGTTGACGAAGGTCCCCGCGTCCGTTTTCAACACGGTCGGCGCCACGTCGAGCGTCGAGCAGGTGACGCCGCCCATCCAGGTGAAGGGTCAACCGCCCTTGGTCGCGCGCAACAGTTACGGCGCGACCGTGCCCGAAGTCCTGTACGTCGGCGCCGAATTCTGTCCCTACTGCGCCGCGCAACGCTGGTCGACGATCATCGCCCTCAGCCGATTCGGCACCTGGTCGGGACTGGGCGACATGACGAGTTACGCGCACGACGTCTACCCGAACACGCCGACGTTCACCTTCGTGAAAGCGACGTACAAGTCCAAGTACATCGTCTTCACGAGCGTTGAGGAGCAAACCAACTACCTGAACGCCGCCGGGACGAACTACCAAACCCTGCAAAAACCGACGAAGGAAGAGTTGAAGCTGGTTGAGAAGTACGACACGCCGAAGTTCATCCCGGGTCTCAGCACGGCGGACGGAAACCCGATCCCGTTCATGACCTTCGACAACAAGTTCCTGGTCTCGGGTGCCAGTTACTCGCCCGACACGCTGACGAATCTCACACGATCAGAAATCGCCACGGGCCTCAGCGATCCGACGAGTCCGGTCACGGACGCGATCATCGCGTCGGCGAACTACCAGACCGCGGCGATCTGTTCTTTGACGAACAACCAGCCATCCATGGTGTGCACGAGCCCGGGCGTCTTGGCCGCCAAATCGGCCATGAAGCTTAAGTGAATCGAACGCTCGGGCGCGTTCCCACCTGGGCCGTCGCCACGACCTTCGGTCTGAGCCTCATCGGCTTGGCGATCTCGACGTACCTCACCATCACGCACTTCCAGCCGCAGGACTTGTTTTGCACCGACAACGGCTTGGTCAACTGCGCGGCCGTCACCACGTCGGCGCAGAGCCGGCTGCTCGGGATCCCCGTGGCGTTCCTCGGACTCGGTACCTACGTGGTGTTGACGGTCCTCAACTCACCGTGGGGTTGGCGGGCCAAGAACTACTGGATTCACGTCGCGCGATTCGTGATCGTCATCGTGTCGATGTGTTTCGTACTGTGGCTGCTCTACGCCGAACTGATCATCATCGACCACATCTGCTTGTACTGCACCGGCGTCCACATCGTGACCTTCGCGTTGCTCATCGTCCTCACCCGCGTGAGTCCGGCGCAACTCGGGTGGGTTCGCTCACGTGCGGAGTAGGCCCCGCCGTTCGAATTCGTTGAGTCCACCCCAGATCCCGTAGGACTCGTGTCGGGCCAGCGCCGCTTCCAGGCACTCTTCACGCACCCCGCAACTGGCACAGATGCGCTTGGCCACCAACTCACGCTCTAACCGATCCTCTTTACGCTCCGCGCTATCGGCCGGATAGAAAAGCGCGCCCTCACTGTTCCTGCACGCGGCGGCGTCAGTCCAATCCAAAGGCGTAATCGCCATAAGTCACTCCCCCCCGAATTGACCTAGAACCGCAGGATAACCACTGGCCGTCGGACGGGCAAGGGGATTTTTCGCAACAACGTTGCGACTACATCGAGGTAATTTCATGCTCCGCTACGCTGAACCAATGGCCATTGTTCTCCTCGCGAGTGACCTCGCTTCGTTACGCAAGGAGCTTCGCGCCACGCTCGAGGGCCCAGACCTCGTCATCGAAGAGGCCGCCAGCGGTCCCGAGGTGATCGCCCGCGTGGAGCAAGGTGGCGTCGACCTCGTGGTCGTCGACCTCCAAATCGGCACCATGGGCGGGATGGCGATCTGCATGGAACTTCGCCACGAGGAGTCCTACGGCGCGGCCGAGCCGGTGGCCGTGTTGATGCTGCTCGATCGTCGCCCGGATGTCTTCTTGGCCCGTCGCAGCGGAGCCGAGGGCTTCCTCGTGAAGCCACTCGACCCGCAACGCCTGCGGAACGCAGTGCGCGCGCTGTTGCGCGGCGAAGAGTACGAGGATGAGTCACTGCGCCCCGCGACCGTTCGTGTCGGGAGTGCCGACATTCAATGAGCGACGAACAGCCCGCTCCCTCGGGACTGTCTCGGCTTCGCAAGCGCATCATCGGGCGAGAAGAGTCGCGACCGAAGTCACCCGAGGCCATCGCGATCCACGAACGCGTCGACCAGCTCAGCGAACTCGAACTCCGCGACGTGATGACCCCGCGCACCGACGTCGACTTCCTCACCACCCCCGTGACACCTGAACTCATCGCCGAAGCGATCCGTGACACGGGTCACTCGTGTTTCCCGGTCGTCAACGGCGACCTGGACGAAGTCGAGGGCGTGCTCTTCGTCAACGACCTGTTCCGCAGCACGACGGCCAAACGGGCTATCGGCGTCTCGCTACCCTCGGCGAGCGAGATCGCTCGAAAGATCCGCCGGCCGTTCATGTTGCCCGAGACGATGGACCTGCTGGAGAGTCTCAGCGAGATGCGAGAGAAGCGCCGGACCTTCGCGCTCGTGCTCGACGAGCACGGCGGCGTCGCCGGTGTCGTCTCGATCCGCGACATCCTCGAACAACTGGTCGGCGACCTGAACGACGAGTTCGACGAGGACGAGGAGCCGACCATCGTTCGTATCCGACAGGACCGCTGGTTGGTCGACGGTCAGACCCACGTCGACGAGGTCGAAGAGGCCCTCGGCATCACGATCCCCGAGGGGGAGTACGTGACGATCGCCGGATTCATCCTCGACCTCGCGGGCGAGATCCCTCAGGCCGGCACGACCTACACCTACAAGGACTGGACCTTCCGGGTACAGTCGGTCGAACGCCGGCGAATCAGTGAGATCGTGGTCGAGTACCACAAGCCAGCCGCGCCGGAAGTCCCTTCGGTCATCTGAGCATTGTTCGATTCACCGGCCACCGACTAGGATTATCGGGCTGCGAGGCAACTCGCTGCGGGCTGTAGCGCAGCTTGGTAGCGCGCTGCGTTCGGGACGCAGAGGTCCCGGGTTCAAATCCCGGCAGCCCGACCACCAACGAAGTACCAGGTGACAAGTAGTGCAGGCCCCCATCGTCTAGCGGCCTAGGACACCACCCTTTCAAGGTGGCGGCACGGGTTCGAATCCCGTTGGGGGTGCTCTGGAAAATCTCCCCAAAACCCTTTATTTACAAGGGTTTTGGTGTGTCCGCGAGTGACCAACAGTGACCACGAGTAACCACCATTTACCACTGCTACATGCCCGTTATATGCCCGCAGTATGCCCGCAGTATGCCCGAAAAGGTTCGCCAAAGGAAATGAATCGAACGTGGTCTACCCCGACGTTTGAAGCTCTAACCCCCGAGCCACGACGCCGAGGGTGCGGTGCCATAGTGAGGCGTGGCCAATCCTTCGCCGAGTCCTTCTAGTCATCGCCACGATCGCGGCTGAGCGCCGCTAACGCGACGTCTTTGGGTGCGGCGACGACTGGCCATTCGATCACGTGGGCGTCATTGGGAGTTGTCCGGCCCACGCTCATCCAGCCCGCGGGTTGGGGAAGCCCTATCGCCGCCGAGCCCCGCAGCATCGAACATCGGTTGGTGTTCGCCCAGAAAGGCGTGGAGATTGCTCGAGGTGGCGGCAATCGCCAACTCTCGTCTCAGTGAGTTCCGTCGAGCCGGATACTCCAGAGTTCCCACCTTGGACTGCATGATTCACCAGAGAGCTTGAAGATCGCCGTAACGTGTGAAGACGTCGCGCTGGACCCAAGCCATCCGAAGACCGTTTACGCCGGATTCGAAGCGAGTCGGGGTGGATCGATTCCTCCGGTCTACAACGTCGCGCTCGTAAGTTCAAACTTGGGTAGGAGCTGGCGATTCATACCTCCCCCGCGTGCTTACCCGCTGACGGACTTTGCCGGCTTCATCGAGCGTCCAGGCGGAGTCGAGGTGCTCTATTCGCGCAAAATCTTCTTCCCAATGAAGCCGGGTCAATCGGCCACGATCGTTGCCGCGACATCGCCAACGGGTGGACAGTCCTGGATGGACACGCACTTGGGTTGCTCAGCAAATGGGACCTGTGTGATCTTCGGCCCGCAGGCCCCGCAGGGAGCGTGTGGGATGTCAGAGTGGCAGCAGTCAGTACTTGTCATTGCGACTGGACAGGGAACGGAGACAGCACGATGGCGTTCAGCCGGTGCAGTCAAGTCGGTGAGCCAATGCGGCAGTCAGCAGCTTGTCGCCACGACTTCAGGAGACGAATTCCTTGTCGATCGCAGCAGAGCCAACGCCCTCATCTTCACCCGCGATGGAATCCACTGGACAACGGTCTCACTACCAAAGATGAACGGAGTGCCTGTCGGAGGGCAATTCGCTCCTTTCGGCGAGGTAATGACGATCGCAGCCGACGGGACTCTCGTCGCGGTATCCGGATCCGCGCTTCAGACGGCCGAGCACCTTGTTATCCTCAAGCCCGGATCGAACTACTGGTGCGCCGCAACCGCAGCCCTTCCAGCAGCGACGATGCACGATCCAGTTGCCGCCATTCAGTCCAGCAAGTCGACGTTGGTGGTGGCATTCCTAACGCCGATCGCAACGACTCACGGAAAGAAGTCAATTGCCCTAACCTTCCCGCTCTCAACATTGAGATGTCGAAATTGACCTCGAAGTTGCATCTCTAATTCTCTTGGTCGCGAATCATGGCCTCCAGCGCTTCCGACAAGCGCCGATCCCGATCTCTCGAAGCGTGCTGATACCGCAGGGCCGCGGGTGCATGAGGCGTGGCCCGCTCGGTGCATCAATTCAGCGGTGGTGGCTCCTGTAGCAGCCGCCAAGCGTCAAACCTGTGTGACGCATGTCGTGTAGCCGTAGATCAGGTCGGCCGATAGCGAGTCGCGCTCTTTCCCACGATCCTTGGAGGGCGTCCCTGGAGAGGTTTGAGTCTCCTCTCCCGACTACTACAAGGGCTTCCGGTTCAGGCGGAGTGAATGTTTCAAGATGTTGGATGAGCGCGTTCATAACGGGTCGAGGAACTGAGATTGTCCGTCGACCGGCGTTCGATTTAGGGAGCTTCACAATTGGCTTGCCATCCATGGCGAATGTGCGGCTTTGGAGAATGTGGATCACACCCTTGCTTGAGATCAATGTCCATCTTCCGAAGACCGAGAATCTCTCCCCGACGCAAGCTGGCACCAGGTGGCAAGCAGAACAACGATTCGGAGATGTTCCGGCATCGCCCTTGAGTAAGCAAGTCGACCTCGTCGACGGTAGCAATCGGCCTCTCAGCCGCATGCTCGGTGCCGGCGCCTTCCACTTTGCAAGGAGATGTCGAGATGAAGCCGTCGGCAACGGCCGTTCGCATAATGGAAGACAGCAATCGATATGCCTTCGATGCCGTGGCGGGATGATCCTTCGCGATGTTTGCATGCCAGGAACGGATTTTGGTCGGACTAAGTTCAGCCAGCGTCAAGGCGCCAAGAACTGAAAGTACGTGCTTATCCAGAACGTGCCGGTACAGTTCCACAGTTCGTTCCGCCAGATCGGTTCGTTGACTCAGCCACTCGTTGGCGTAGTCACGTGAGCGTCTCCTGACCTCCTTTAGGGTCAATCCACTTACCCCTTCGAAGGTCCGTCTCCATCGCGGAGAGACACGCCTGGGCGTCAGCTTTCGTCGCGAATGTGCCCGCCGATTGAACGCGTTCGTCCTGCCAGAAGAGCGCCTGCCAGCGACCCGATGGACGCTTTCTGACCGATCCGAAGTGACGCCGAGTCATCGAGTTTGGGTTCCTTGTCTAGATAGCCATTGACAACGGTCGTCAGAAACAAGAACAGCGGAGCGATAATTTCGCCCTCTACTTAAGTAGCCACACTTTTCTCGAGTTTTGGGACACAACTTTCAGCGATAAGTCCAAATGAACCTTTGGATTTCAAGGAAGACAACGATTTTGGTGATCACTCAGCGGGCCCGTACGGACGGCCTGGCGCTTCGCGCCCGCCGTCCTCGGGCTGCTGGACGTAACAAGACGAAAGGCCAAGGGAACAAAGCGTGATGAACTCACATATACGTCAATCAAGTACTGCTGCAATCCATCGTGCGATGCCGCATTCGTCAGGGCGCCGGTTGTTGCCTCGAGCGCAACCAACATCGGAGAAAGTGGCGCCATCGTGCTATTGAGTCTTTTCCTCGCTAAATCTGCTTAGGAGATGGTCCTGCTTCAATTGCGCTCACTACCAGTTTGAATCCAGAGAAGCAAATGTTGATGTTCTCAACATTCTCGTACGACCGCGAGCTGCCGTTTGGAAGCTCCGTGTAAAAGTAAGCCGCCGTACACGAAGCGCCGTTTCCCGAACTCTGGTTCATGGCGTCGACTCCCGACACTCCGAATGAAGCCACTCCGCCCGCCGGAATGTTTACGCGCCTGGGTTTCACGATTGCGAAAAAGATTCTGGGGGAGTGAATGACGGTGATGCGATGTGCCAGCGGCTTCTCCGTAACGACACTTATCTTGGGGAATCCTTTCAAGTAGCAGGACCTGTGGCTCGTATTCACAATCACGAAGGGAAGTCCGAAACTCCCAGCTGCGGCGCCGGACCCCCACCCTGAAGCCACCTCGAGTTCGCCAAATGAGCAACGTGGTATCGAGACGCCGGCCGAGGCCCGAATTTGATCGAGTGTCGTTATCGGAATAAGGCCACACAGCACAATCAGTACAGTCATTAGAACTCGCTTAACCATGACACCCCACTTCCCCAGCAGCGCGCGATGATATAACCATTTCGCGGCGACCAAGTAATATGCCTGAACCAAGAGTAGGACCTGGATGGACATGTCGACCGTTCGACCATGCTTCACCCCATTTGGGTATCTTCAGGTGAATCAACGGGTTAATCGACGGCAGGCTCCGTAGCCGGTCGCCATCTACGCCGCTGTGGGATTCCACCGTCCGTTCAAAAAACCGCTATAGGGAGTGATGTCAAGATCCTTATTGCCGGAATTTGAGCAAGTATTAATCGCGTACTGCCAAATCATGACCTTGTCTCCGCCGCGATCGTAACTCGACCCGCTGATCGTTGAGTTGAAGAACGACTCCGCATCAGAGCAGGTCTTGCACAGCGAATCCGCAAGCCAATAGACGAACGGTGTTGGAGAAATGTAAGTCTGCCCGAACCAGTTGTCCCAATTATCCTGCGTGATGTAGACACCAGGAACGAAATCGAAATTTCCGCCAGTCAACGTCTCCAAGAAGCCCTGGAGCGTTTGGAAGTTGGGTCCACCGTTTCCATTAGTCCATCCTCCGTTTGGCCCTTCGAAGTCGCCGAACAATGTGGCGCTCCCGACATATTGGTTCAAAGCCCACGCCTCCATGAACGCATTTGCTTGATCCACACCCCAATTGAAAGCGGCGGTGCCAGTACGGGGACCGGGTCCGGCAACGTCCCAGTATGCAAACGTTCTTAGTGCGCCGACGGCCTCGGCAGTAGCGACGACAAACGGTCCACCGCCGGGCGTTGTTTCACCGCCGAGTCGCCCAATGTAGAAGTCTTTACTCAAAGTTCCGCAAGTAGGGAAAGGCGTTACGCTCTGCCCGTCCATCCCGAAATACCAACTCGAAAAGTCAGCCATCGAATCCCCCCCTGCCACTAGAAATTAACTCCTCAACTTGCCTAATGTACCCACAGGTGATCTTGATTGGCAATGTGAAGTTGCAATGTGCTTATCCATCAAAGAGGAGCAAGCCGCCGAACCGCTGTCAGAGTCAACGCGCCCAACTCAAGGTGGCCCAGCCGGCCCCAGTTGATCGAGAAAGTGACTGACATCTAACGTTGAACTCGGAGCTCTGCTGCGATTTCCTATATGCCGGAAGTGAGCCGCCGATGAAGGGTTGCACTTCTGCGGTGTCGGGCCTCCGACACCAACAATCTCCGACTCCTTCAGTCCAACTTCACCGAGGAGGACATTCAAAGCCGGAGCGCCGATCACCGAGACCTCAAAATGGTCCGGAAAGACCGTTACCCATTCCAAGAACTCTTCAACCAAGACTCGACGCTCGGAGTCCTCAGCCGCATTCCAGACCGCTCCTATGTCAAGGCTTGAGAGCACTTCAGCGACCCGTTCGAATCGCTGTTCCAGTTCGCTCTGAGACTTCGCTTCGGAAGCCATGAGTGTCGCGTGCGTCCGCGCTAATTCGATGTTTACGAGAAGTCGATCCTCCTCTTCTTTGAATCCGTCCGCGCTGATCTTGCCGCTGTAGTGAAGTTGAAGGAGTGCCCTGCGCTGGTCCGACAATTTCGCCAGGTCCACCGACGTAGGTGCCGGGCGGTTCCCGCGCACCCCTCCGGGGTCCCCGCGTGTCCCGCCCGCCATCCTTCGACGAATGGCCCCTTGCAGTTCTGGATCGGAACCAAGTAGCGCCATTCCGAGAACCGCAGCCCGCGATAGACCCTTGGTGCTACGTGCTGGCTGATCGCAGCCTTGTCCTCGATTCCAGCAGCGGTAGAACGTCCCACCCTGTCCGTTCTGTGCGACCGCCATGCGCTTGCCGCAGATGCCACATCGAACACGACTTGAGAGCACGTCTCTCGCCGGTTGCACGCCCTTCGCTAAGCCGACGTGCGCCGCTCGCCACTCTGCTTCGGTGATAATCGCCACGTGCGTTCCTGGATACCACTGACCTTTGAGCAGTACCCGACCAAGATAAATCTCGGACTTCAGAATCGAAGAGACAGTCGAGTAGTTGAGCCCGGTCCTCTCGGAGATGATTCTATAACTGAGACGTTGACCGCGGAGTCGGAAGACCTCTTGAACACGAACCGCATCGGCGTTGGGGATTAATGCGCCGTCGATCAAGTCGTAACCCGTCTTCGGTCGATTGATCCACTTGCCTTCCCTGACAGCTCGCTCATTACCCATTCGAACATTTTCCGAAAGTTGCTCGCGGAAGTACTGCGCGAACGTGCCGAGGATGTTGTAGAACATCCGACCCGATGCGGATGAGAGATCGAGATTCTCCGAGACCGAGTGCAACGCGATACCGAGTTCACCAAATCGGTCAGCCAACAAGATCAAGTCGCCGAGGTTGCGCGACAGTCGGTCGAGACGCCACACGATGACGTGACTCACGTGACCCGCCTCAACCGCCGCCAACAGTTCTTGCAGTCCTGGCCGTTTCATGTCCTTGCCGGATCGTCCGGGGTCCGCGATGACGACGACCTCGCCGAGATCGCGCAGTGCGGAATAGGCGCGCAACTTGTCGGCCTGGCCCTCGATGCTGTACCCCTCCTCAGCCTGCTCCTCGGTCGAGACGCGGCAATACGCCAGTGTCAACATCGGCTTCTCCTTCCGTCCTTGATTCATCATGGTCGGTCATCCGCAGCGCAACGCGAACCATCATTTCCGCAACCCGGTCGTAGTTCGGCTGACTCGTCATGGAAGACCGAATTTCCGGTGCTTTTCTGTCACGCGATCACCAAAGGAGATTCCTGTATCTCTTTCACGCTGGGCCAGTGCGTCTCGCAGATCTGGCAAGAGATTGTCCAGTGACGCGGCCCCGGCGTAAGCGCCAAAACTTGCCAGGTAACCCTCCAGGCTGGGCATAAGGTTCGCCACCCCACCGCGACGCTTGCCGAGATACACCCGATTGAGACCATGCTGGTTCTCTGAGAAGATCGCGCGTTGGACCCCTTCCCATTGAGGAGAGATCGCCCAACGAGACTTCGTCTGATCCGCTCCCGGCACACGATGCGTAAGCCACTCAGCGGTCAGGTACTGCCAAAGCGCGCCCGCAGCGTCGAGAACATCCTCAGTGCTTGACAACCCGAACTGGTGCAGGCCCGACCGGTTGATTTCAAACTCGACGCGTAGGACCGGCTTTGCGGGATCGAAGCTCTCACCCCAGATCATCGGCCAATAGCCTTCGCCATTTTGTTCCGCGCGGATTGTCTTGTCGTAAATGCGAGCGGAGAAGGTTCCCGTGTCGCGCTTGCCGAAGATGAAGCCATTGAAGTGCTCGTCATCTTCGTATGTGATGCGCGACTTCGCTCGACACACGAACTCGCGTCGCATATCACCGTCGAGGTCCCAACCCTGGAAGTCTGCGAAGAGGTCTAGGCGAGTCACCGAGAACAGCACTGCGCCGCACTCGCTTTCCAGGAGGTCTCTGTACCACTCGACCACCGGACGCGGCCCAGAACCCTGCATGAACTCCGTGCGCGGTTGCACACGAATCGCGGGAAGGCTGTTACTCGTTGTCAAACCGACGCGACCGAACGGATGGTCTAGGCAGTAGCGGTACATCCGCCAGCCATAAGGCCGGATCTGAAACTCAATGCCGCCGAGTTCGAAGGGTCGTGCTTCGTTGGCCCGCACTGCCTCTTCGCGAGCGACTTCGAGGCGCCCGAGGAGAACACCTGGTAGAGACGCTCGACCAGACAGGTAGAGAGCATCGACACCGGATAACAACTCCACTACTGGCCGTGGGCTCGGTGCTGCTTCGTTGCTGATCACAGTCGGAGACGCAGTTTCCGAGTGATCGTTTAAGTCTTCGTTCATTTCATGCCTTTGACTAGGAACCGATAGGGTTCCGCTGTCTGGAAGACACAAAAAAACGAGCAATCCAGACTGCGGATTGCTCGTCACTCCCGCTTATGGTGGCGAGCTGCCCAGGACCTGCGTCGGTTTCTGGGACAAAGTCGTTTTAAGTATCAATCGGGATCTGCACCACCAGGGAACTAGTGGTTCCGAGCCTTTTTTACCGGCCGGTTACTGCGTGCTCTTAGTCATTGTCATCTTTGGAACTGCTTCCCTTGGCCCCTGCGCTCGGATGCCTCCTTCGTTCGACATCTTTCAACGTCTCCCACGCACCACTCATTCTAAATGTCTGTGGGAACCACTACAAGCGGTCTCCTAAAGGAATTTGGTCAGAGTCTCTTGCGGTCATTAGCTGGGGGGGGGCAAATGCAGTTATCACGCGCACTACAAACTTCATGCGGGCAGTCTCGTTCGATGTCAATATGACTCAATGCAGTTTGAGGGTGCTGTGATACATGGAGCGCACCCAATCCAAATCCAACTAAGGAAAAGTATGCCAAATCCTCAAGTGCAGTCCATTGAAGTCGACATCAAAACTTGGGATGAACTCCACTCATGGATTCTCGGAGCATTGAAGACTTGGTGGCTCTTCAGAGGACAAGCGGAATACCGATGGAACCTTTCGCCCAAGATTGCTCGTAACTACAACAAGTTGAGGTCTCCAACGCTTGTTCCAATCGCATTCGAAAGCTCCTTACTCGGCATTTTCAAAAGACAAGTTCGAACTATCCTTGACATCGTTCCCGACGACTCCGACATTCTCGGATGGCTCGCTCTGATGCAGCACTATGGCGCCCCTACAAGACTTCTAGATTGGACGTACTCGCCGTACATTGCCCTATATTTCGCGATTGAATCTTTAGACGAAACAAAAGATGCGGCAATTTGGGCAATGGACGCAACGATTTGTGCGGCGACTCACATTGGGGTCATTGAGGTAAAGGCATGGGACCAATTTGCCCTATTGCCAATAGTGGATCCAGCGCGAAGATCGTTTCAACATGTGCAAAATGAACGAATCAGAAACGCAATTGATACGAATTCTAGATGGCCGCTGCCCTTGATTCCTGAGTGGACAGATATTCGCATGGCCGCACAACAATCCGTATTTACGCTTTCGGGAGACGTCTTGTTTCCCATTGATCGTCTCAAATCAAAGCGCAATTGGCAGATTAAAAACATCAACCCACCTGTCGCGAATGTGAACACATTTCGAACAAAAATGAACAGGTTCGAGGGTAAGGACGTGCTGTGCAAAGTCAGAGTTCCGGCAAGCGTCAAACGAGAAGCATTGCAATTTCTTGCGAAGGTGGGTATCACGCCAGCAACGCTTTTCCCGGGCTTGCAAGGGCTTGGCCGCACTGTCGACCAAGAACACTTCAAACATTTGGGACTTGCGGACAATTTGACTGGAATCGAGCAGGGATTCGCAATGTGGAACCGCGGCGCCAATAAACCTTGAGTGCACGCGACACGTCCGCGTGTGTGAACAACTTCACCACGGCAACAAACGCCAGTCGGAAATTGTGCAGGTCGGCCCCTAAAACTCACCGCCAAATCCTCGCAGCACTCCGGCGACCATAATTGACTTCGTGGCCAATTTAGAGAGAAGTCCGACTCATTTCAATGCCATTCAATTCTTTTCGCCCAAGAGAATCAGAATGCTGCGTGTACTTCGAAACCTCATCGCCTGTTTCGGTGTTTTCTTAGTCCTCCTTGGACTTTTGGCGTTCGGCGAAAAGAATCAGGGCCTGTCACCGGTCACCCTCAGTGTTCTCTGTTTCACGTTTGGATTCGCCGTAATTTGGCTGTCAGTGTGTCTTCTTGGAACTGTCCAAGTATTCCCAACCAAGATCAAAAGCCAGAACCTCATCCGGCGATCAGTCGATGTCGACGATATTCAGACATTGGACATTTTGCGATCTCATTGGGGTAGACAAACTCTATTAGTACCTGTGGTCGTTCGTAGGAACGGAAAATCAATCGCTCTGCGACCGCTGGTCTGGAGGGAACAATTATTAGCTCAGAATCCCGGCTGGACACCACAGAAACAGGCTGACGTAATTCATGAGATTCGGGAGTCGATCCACGTAGGCGGCCAAGACACCACGACATGAACAGAACCCAAGACGTCAGCCGACTTGAGCCCTATTCCTGCGACCACGTCACCAAGCGCCAGTCGGAGAATGTGTAGGTCGGCCCGGCGACTCTTGTCACGGGACGTACAGTTCATATTGACCAATTGAATGGTGGCCTAATGCCAGAACCAACAGACCGGGACGCCGTCAATGAATCCAAAGTGCTCGCTCCCCAGCCGATCATCGCGTGACGAAGAGACCTCGCTTTCATGTTCGGTGGTTCATCGCGATGGCGTTATTTGGCAGTGTCACCATTACGCCAGTCATAGCGTCGCCCTTTTCTTCGGAAGTCTCGGCGTCGGCGAAATCGCCCGATATCTTCCAAGAGCCGTGGGCCATCGCTTCGCATGGTTCTCACCTCTGGGTCGTCAACTTCGGCAGGAACATCGTCGAACTCGATGCTCACACTGGATCGGTCATTCGCATTATCACCGCACAGGATGACGGCCACCTTCAGCCGGATTTCATCTTCTATAACGCCGGGCATCTGTGGGTGATAAGCGGCACCTCGTTGGCGGAGTTGAACGCAAGCGATGGAGCCTTGGTCCGAGTGATAAGCGCCAAGACCTACGACTTCGACTTTGAATCAGGACCCATCGACTTCAGCGGACAGAACGTCTGGGTCTTAAACGCTCACAACGAATCCGTGACGGAACTCGACGCCCAGAGCGGCGCGCTCATTCGCGTTGTTCGCCTCCACATCAAAGCCGTCTCCAAAATGGCACCCGATATGTTCTACAGTCCCCTCAACATGGCGATAAGCGGCTCACGCGTATTGGTGTCCGACCTGACTGTCACGGGAAACCAGATCATTGAACTGAACGCCATTTCGGGTTCCGTGATCCGCGTATTCAAGGCTGGAAACGGACCGTGGCGCAACACCAGAGGGATCCTTGCAGCCGACGGAGATCAAGTCTGGATCACGGGCAGCACTTACGGACAGCTCGTCGAACTCGATAGTCGTACGGGCTCGGTGATTCGGGTCATCAAGCACAAAGTGCCCGTCGTTGGATACGTGACCGCGATGATTGTTGAAGGATCGCACCTCTGGATAACGAACCTTGACAACACTGGCAGTGTCACGGAACTGAACGCGAACACAGGATCAGTGATACGAACTATGAAGGACACGTATTACAGGTTGACCAAAGCGCAGATAGGTCACTCCCACGGTGGTGGCGCTTTCACTGCTGTCGCTACCACCCGTTCTCGCGTGTGGGTGGTCAATCAGTTCGGCTCAGTCATGGAATGGAACTCGTCCAACGGGTCATTCATTCGAAACATTAAATAGTGACCGAGCGGGTCACATTGACAATCACTACCTGGGAATTCAGTCCCCAGGGCAATACTCGCCAGTCGGAGATTGTGTTGGTCGGCCCTCCGACACCAATGTGATGTCTCACCATTTCTGGGACAAACGAACCCTCAGAGACTACTTCGGCTCCTCGCTTGGTAGTCGCGCGTCGGGTCCAGTTCAAAATGCCGCAGCAAGACGCCGTCTTCGTCGATGACGCGAACGTCGAGATCGGCCATCAAGATGAGCACGCGCTTGTGTCGATGCGGACGACCGACGCTGATGTGGTGGAGCTTGCGTCGGTAGCGAAGTGTCACCGATCCCCAGTGGTCGACGTGGTCGCGTCGCACTCGGGTCTTGGCGAGCAGCGGTTGACCGTCGAACTCCGGCGTCGCCTTGTCGAGGGTTCGCCACGCGTGCATCGGCGGACAGCCCCGAGCTTGATGTGGCCGCTTTTCGTTGTAGTCCTTCACGAAGCCATCGATCTGTGACTGCAGGCCTTCGATGCTGTCCGCGGCCGGCTGTTTGCGCAGCCACTTCTTCAACGTCTGGTGGTAGCGCTCGACCTTGCCTTGGGTCTGGGGGTGGTAGGGCTTGCCGTGTTTGAAGCGGATGCCGAGCTGGGCCAGTTCGATCTCTAAGCCCGAGTGCCCACCGCGAAAGGCCGTGGTGTAGATGGCGCCATTGTCACTCAACACCGAGGCCGGTAGTCCGTAGACGTCGGTCATTTCGAAGAAGAGTCGCACCACGTCGGCCGCCAGGGCGACCTTCACGACACGCGAGCACAGCACCGCGCGCGAGTAGTCGTCGATGAAGTTGATGATCTCGACGTGCTCGTCGTTGTCCAGTTGCCAGTGCGTCATGTCGGTCTGCCAGGTCTCGTTGGGCAACGAGGACTCGAAGCGGATCCAACTGGAGCGTGGTCGCTTCTGGGGCTGCGGTGTCACGAAACCGCGCCGTCGCAGCACGCGGTGAATCGTGCTGAGGGCCGGTGCGTCGATGCCGTCCTGGACGAGGTGCCACTGGATCGTCTTGGCGCCAGCGTCCCAACCGCGCTCGCTCAGTTGCTTGCGCAGCGCGACGATCGCGTCTTCCACCTCGGGTGGGGTCTGGCCCGGTTGGACCTTGGGACCGGGCTTCTTGGGTTCCAGCGCCGCTTCGCCACCCTCGCGGTAGAGCTGGACGTGACGATGGACCCAGGACTTCGACCGCCCGGTCGAGGCGGCCACCGCGCGCACCGACCTCTTCTCCACGAGCACAGCAGTGACGGCGTATTTGGCCAGATCCATGGGCACCTCCGAGGTTGGAAGTGTCCCAGAATTGGTGACACATGCTGTCCCAGAAACTATGGAACCTCAGACCGCCTCCGACACCAACTACCAGCATGACTGCGGCCAACCTGTTCGATCGAATGTCAATGAATCGAATCAGGTGCTGCTTGATTTTCTGGTTGGTGTGACGTGTCACGACACTGGTCACGTTGATACGAACAGTGAGATTGGAGTACAAGTCGACTACCGTCGATGCATGGATTTCGATGAGCCATCGGTGTTTCCCGAAGATCCCGTGCTCGCTGAGTTCGCGCGAGCGTTAAATGATGCAGGCCATTGGGCTGTTCTGTACGACACAGAATTTCGCTCTGTCTATGTCACAGATGAAATGCGTCGAACATGGGCTGGTTTTCGAGGTCTTGCGCCTGTCCCGATAGGTCATCACTGTTTCTCACCTGAGAGCATGGCGGTCTATGGACACTGGACTGAAGCTGTTCGCTCAAATGAATTTCAGCGCGAACTGTTTACACAGTACTTTCCCGAGATGTTGACGGCCACGGCTGGTAGTCGGTCAGCGCTCCGCGACCTGACCGATCCGCTCTTTCATGACCTAGTGGAGCAACTTCCTGAAGGTACAAGCAGGCATGTTTCTTCTCATCAGTACAAGGACGAAACAGAGTGGGGAATCCAGCTTGGTTCGCGCGATACGAATTTTCCTGTCTATGACTTCGACGGCCGCAAGGCGGGCTTCGTTGCGATTGTGAAGCCGGCGGTTGGCATGTCGACGATTGGAATGATCGCGAGTGTGAGCGACGTTCGCCATCTCGAGCGGATCAGAGAGATTGTTTCAGCGGAACGTCGGCCTGCCGCGATCTTGTTTGCGGACTTGGAGGCATCATCACTTCTCGCCCGTCGAATGTCGACGGAGGACTATTTCAACCTATCCCGTCGACTCGTCAGAGCCGCTGATCAGTGCGTGGTGGACGCCGGTGGCATTGTCGGGCGACATCTCGGTGACGGGGTCACGGCGTTCTTTTTGGCGCAGAACCTTGGTTCAGAATCCGCTGCCGCCCGGGCTTCGATCGAGGCAGCTCGAGCGTTGCGACACGCAGCGTCCGATATTGCCATAAAGAGTGATATTTCACCGCACGAGGTCGTTCTCCGTTTTGGACTTCATTGGGGTGCGACCCTATTTGTTGGTCTTTTCAAATCGGTCGCTCGTTCGGAGGTGACGGCCATGGGAGATGAAGTGAACGAGGCATCAAGGATCGAAGCATGTGCCTCCGGCGGGAAGGCTCTCGCTTCAAAGTCGCTCATCGAACGGCTTGACCGCACCGACGCTCATGGGTTGGATCTTGAGCATGCCACTTACACGCTCCTAGGCGAACTTGATACCGCCACCGAGAAAGCACGTCGAGACGCTCCGGCGATTCCGGTGACCGAAATTTGAAGGCATTGTCGGTATGCCTTCGTTTCGCTTGACCGTATCGCGCGAGGAGGACTCGAAAGAACAGTTAAGGAATGGCGGAACTTAAAGGACTCGAGTGAGCCATTGACAATTGTTTCAACCCTATGTCAAGTCGATGGCTTCTATTCCGAGGTGTCACCATCTGATTGCGAGTTCGACACGAACTAAGTCAATCGCCAATGCAAGGTTGCAGACCTGTCACGTCGGACCTCCGACACCAAAGTGATACCGAAGTGGTATCATACAGTTATGGCATTCACAGTTCGCACCGACGCCGCGCTCGAGGTGGCACTTGATTCGCTTTCGCAGGCCGAAGGAATCTCGCGTCAAGAGATTATTCGACGTGCCGTTCTAGAACGGTACGAGCGGTCGGGCCACAACGCACGAGTGTCGGACGCCACACGACGAATGACAGTTCGGTGGGCCGATGTCTTGGAGCGTCTCGGCGCTGAATGATCGAATTCGAGTACCTGGAAATTGAAGACGTCGTAGAAATGATTCGCACGCTTGGCGTTGGCCCCATTCGAGATCTCGGACTACTGGACTCAGCTATTAATAGACCTCGGTCGAGTGCGTTTGGTGAAGACGCATACGAATTCATCGATCTCAAGGCGGCCGCGCTGCTGCATTCGATGTCGAAAAATCACGCGCTTGTGGATGGAAACAAGAGAATTGCCTGGCTCAGCACCGTCGTCTTTTGTGACCTGAACGGGTTTGCGCCCGATCTCAAGGATGATGATGCCTATCAGCTCGTCTGGGATATTGCCAGCTCAGCGGAAAAGGACATT
The DNA here is from genome assembly GCA_963700135.1 of uncultured Acidimicrobiaceae bacterium. Taxonomy (GTDB): domain Bacteria; phylum Actinomycetota; class Acidimicrobiia; order Acidimicrobiales; family RAAP-2; genus RAAP-2. The sequence goes on from CAVOWM010000011.1 coordinate 275,250, forward strand.
GCGGCGATTGCACACCGGCTTCATCTGTCTCCAATCGCCACCTAGGTTTCCCGGGGCGGAACCCTCAGCGTCACCGCCGACCAAAGCGCCATCGTGGATCTTCCAGCTGTCGTTGCTATTTCCTGTCGGTGACGTTTCGCACGTTGAATTCTCTGAGCCGCAAATGCGAGGTTGCAGAACCGTTGTGTCTGGCCTCCGACACTAAGTGGTACAAGATGGCTAATAGTGTTGTACAATATTGAAATGGTGAGAATCTCCGTTAGCAAAGCGCGCGAAAAGTTGTCTGAGGTCGTTGAGATGTCGCAATCCGAACCGGTCGAGCTGGAGCACTACGGTCGACGGGCGGCAATTATGGTCAGTCCCGCTCAGTACGACGTGATGCTTGAGGCGTACGAAGAGTCACAAGACATCGCTGCTTTCGACTTGGCCATGGCCGAAGCCGGAGACAATATTCCGTGGGAGCAAGTGAAGACTGATCTCGGCTGGTCGTGAGCGACTATCGGATTGAGTTCCGACCGGCGGCACTCCGAGAGCTTCGCAAGATCGATCGTTCGACACAGCCACGAATTCAAGGGGCGATTTCGCTTTTAGCGAAGGATCCCCGCCCTCCGGCCTCGAGGCCGCTGAGAGGACGCGACGGCTATCGACTCCGAGTTGGTGACTACCGCATTATCTACACGATTAACGACCGAGTCCTTCTGATCGTGGTCGTCACCATCGGGCATCGACGAGACGTATATCAATGAGTCGCATTACGAATCAGCGCCTTACTCTTTGACCCCTCGCCCTCTTCCACTTGTGGCTGATCGTGTCGTATCTTCGATCGCCTGTTCACGCGGTTTGAACGCCTCGTACATCGCCTGGAAGTCATCTTCCCCGTGGCCAAGCTCAATGGTCTTATCCATGCACTGAAGAAGTGCGGTCGGCAGCGTTGTGTCCAATCCAGCGTCTTGGGCTGTTTGGATCAGTTGCCTGACCCACGAGACGTGGGTGTACATTGTCGCGTGCCCTACCGGGTAGATCCCCGACTCGATTCCTCTAGTGATCCACGCAACCGTGCTCTCATTGAACAGACCGCGTGCGTAAACAAGGAGATCCGATAGCGGTACCGACTCCGCTGCGCAAAGCGCCAGCGAGTGGTAAACGACGGCGTAGCTCCCGTAGAACATCTCGAGCATTGCCATGTCGAGGGCGTTCGCCTTCCCCACTTCTGCGCCCACGAAAACGGATTGACCGGCCAGAACTTGAAGTAGCGAATGATTGTGCTCGTACGTACCGGGTGCACCGGCGTAAAGAATCTGCGTATTGGGTTTGCCAATTCCGGATGGAGGTCCAACAATTACGCCGTCGAGGTAGGAGATCCCGTGCGCTTCGGCCCACGCAGCCAGAAGACGGGCCGCTTCGGGAGTGCCGGTCGTCAATTGAATGACCACTTTCCCATTCAGGGATGCTTGCGTCTCTGGGTTGCGCAGTAGCGAATTGGCTTCATCATAGGTAAGGAGGCAGAGAACGATCACCTCGCTGTTCGTGCATGCTTCCAACACAGACGGGGCAATGGTGGCAGAGTCCTTGAACTTGTTCGCCTTTTCGGTCGAGCGGTTCCACACGGTCACGGGGTAGCCTCTCGCCACAAACGCTTGCGCCAAGGAGGATCCCATAAGTCCCAACCCGAGCACGGAAACGGAGTGTTCTCTTGCGGCCATGTCTGAGACTATCTAGCCGGCGGAGCGATTCGGACCTTTAATCAGGCGCCTGTCAAGGAGGCAGAACTGTTGCGTCGGGCCTCCAACACTGAGCAGGGGCTTCAAAACGTCAACTGAAACTCGTCTATGCGTTCGACGATCCGAAAACCTAGAAGTTCGTTGATCGCGATCATCCGAACATTCTCGCTCGCATTCCAAGTTTCGAGTCTGAGCGTTCCGGGAACTTCCGTGCACAGGTGACGAAGATTTGCGAACTTGACGGCGAGGCCAAGACGGTGTCCGCGATGACCCGGATCGACGATTGTGTTCCATTGCTCCGCCACGCTTGGCTCTTTTTTCCAGAATCCGATGTCAGTGAAGGCAACCAGCGTGCCGCTTCGATCAACGGCGCCGGCCGCAACACGTCCGCGTCCCGAATCGAAGGCATCGGCTTCCTTCTCACGCCAGCGCGAGGCATCCCACACTTCGGCCTCCCATGACAGGCCACCTTGCGGCGTGTCCGTTGACATACGACCGACGAGCTGAGCGACTCCTTCAACAAGGTGGTCGGGAGCTCGGTCTACCCACGTGACGATCTCGTAGTCGCGATCGCGTCCGTCGATCGTCGCCCTGACGAGCTTGTCAAGTTCCTTCTGGATGATCACAGTCAGGTCGAGTTCGCGTCGCAGTCGCGAGAGCACTTTCCGGCCACCTAAAGCACGCGAGAAAGCGCATCCGCGCGATTCTTCATTCAATGCAGATCCCACCGACCACACCGCGCTCGTCCGGCCCTCACTCCGAAGGAACGCGATGATCTGGGTAGCGAATGCAGTACCGATGCCTTGACTTCTACGTGCCGGGAGTACCGAAATCGAGACCGTGGAATTCGAAAGGTTGTCTCGTAAGGGCAGGCGGACTGTCCCATACGCCACGTCAACGCCATCTTCGACTGCCACGAAATGGGCGTAACGTGCTGAACTCTGTTGGCCGCGGAGCTGATGCAGAACCTCTTCGAGGGATCCCGGAATGAGTCCAGGGTGATCTATGGGAACACACTTCGATGCGAGCGAAAACCACCGCTTCGCGCCCGCTGCATCGCGAATTGGCTCCACTTGTGTCACCTTGGGAGAATATTCGACGAGACTGTTACGCTTTGTCGTCATTTCAGTGCCAAAGACTCGTGAACGACGCGAGCCTCCAGTGCGTGGTGGCGTTTCTGTTGCGTCGGGCCTCCGACACCAACAGGCCCAACGCGTCATGCGGTTCTCCGTGGTCCAGAATGGGTTCATGCGAGAACAGCCCTCGAGGTGGACAAAAGCAACCGTTTACTTGGACATGTGGTGTGACCCAAACGATGACCCTCGCGAGCGTGAATCGGTAAGTCCTGATGGCGAATTGGCGACGCTGCGGGACTACCTCGAGAATTATCGATTGACTCTACTGATGAAGTGCGAGGGACTGGTTTCGGAGCAACTGGCGCGCCGATCGGTTCCTCCGTCAACGATGTCGCTCCTTGGACTTGTACGTCATCTCGCCGAAGCGGAACGGGATTGGCGCAATTGGATTAGTGAGGGCGATCCGCTCCCGAAGATATATGGTGGACATGACGCAGACTTTGATAATGCTGTTGACGACAAGGACGAGGTGGCGGGTGCCTTTTCGACGCTGGCAATCGAGCAGGCTGCAACCGACTCCGTAATCGCCGAACATCCGGACTTGAGCGAGCGTCTTGGCAACGTTGGAATTGCGGTTCGGGAATTGATGGTGCACAGAATTGAAGAGTATGCCCGTCACTGCGGGCACGCAGACTTACTTCGGGAGTGCATCGACGGAAGAGTCGGTCAATGATAATCGCCCATCGCGTTTAGATTCTGAGGCGCCAATGTCCCTTGGTAGCAGAACTTTTGCGTCGGGCCTCCGACACCAGCAATTTACGGTACGTTAAGTCCGACTTCCGTTCAAAATCAGTTCGGTTGTTACATTCGTGGAGTGGGTGATACACGCGACTCCTTACTCGACGTGTTCGACTTCGCTTGGGAGCGCCTGCGTACTCGTGTTGCAGGATTGAGTGACGAGGAGTACTTCTGGGAGCCCGTTGACGATGCATGGTCGATTCGCAAGAGCGATTCGGGCTTGTGGACGATGGATCGTGAGAGTGGGCCGGATGGTCCACCACTGACGACGATTGCCTGGAGAACCTGCCATCTTGGTGGCCAGGTACTCGGTGGGTTTGCGAAGTGGTTTGTTGGTGGTGGCTCGCCGTACAACGTCGAGTTCACCATTCCCGACGATGCCGCTACTGCCATCACTTTTCTGAAACGGAACTTCCAGAATTGGCGCCGTGGCGTTGTTGCGTTTCCGGAGCAACGCTTGTGGGTTCCGATTGGGCCCGAGTTCGGACCCTTTGAAGATTCCTCTGCCGTTGACCTGATCTTGCACGTGCTCGATGAATTCATTCATCACGCCGCAGAAATCGCATTGTTGCGTGACCTCTACTCGAAGTTGGGATAACCAGTCGCCAGTGAAAGGTTGCAAATTGGGCCGGGCCCCCAAGACTCAAGTGGCCCTACTTAGCCAAGAGCATGGACAGTTCGACGTGCCACCTTGTCTTGCGCGGTTCGACTGACGGGTCGGTCCAGTACGCCTCGTAGCGACACGCAAACGCATCACCCTCGGGGACGGTCCATCGGTCGAGCGCCAGGCCGTGGTCGCGCACCCAATCTTGCAGGGCCTGATTCGCTCTCCGGGCGTGGTCTTGATACTTGATCGTCGCGAATCGTCCCGCGGGCATCGAGCCAGATCGGAGAATCGGGTGGTCGGAGTGCACTGTTCCAACCGTGAAGTACCCCGCTTCGAGGTCCATTGGCCCGACCATGTCAATGATGTGCAGCCGGAGAAAGCCGAATCCGACGGTTTCGATACCAACCTCCTCGATTGCCTCGCGCGCGTCTTCCAGGAGGCGATCTCGGACCGACAACATCCCCCGAAAGGGCGTTATCACGCGAATCCCCACGTACGGGATTTCGGGCCGCTCCTCGACCCGCGCCGGCTCGACGATCTCCATCCGCACGACCGTATACGACCGGGTCGGACTACGCACAACGCAGGGATCTCGCCGCACCACTGGCCCACGGGGACTGTGCGGACGGAGACGGTGCGGATGCCCACCCCGGGAAAAACGCCGAACCACAGAGACTTCACTACGGCTGGCGCGTCGCCGACGAGACACTTCGAGTCTCAAATGCACAGCTGCCGTGCCGTGCGATTTGGGCCCGAGGCAGCGGTCTTGAATGACGAGGTGGATGCTTACGCGTCCGGCGAGAACGGCGGGCGGCGCGCAGGTTGCGAAACGGCATTGATGGCCGCGACTGCGGCGTGGGCGGCAGCTAGTTTGGCGTCCTTGGCCAAGCGAACCAAGGCCCGCACTCGTCCTGGGTGCCTTACGAAGAAGGCGGCGATCCTCTTCACGTTGAAGGTACCGTCACGGTTGACCAGGCGGATGACCTCTTCATCGAGGCTGAGTTCCGTCGCACGATCGCTGATTGCGCGAACGACCGACCAGGGAACGTGGTGGCGTTGACAGACCTCAGCGATGACGGCCGTCTCCATGTCCAACGCAACCACGCCCTCGGTCCGCAAGCGCGTGATGACGTCAGGGTCCGTGATGAGGTCGTCGGACGTCCACAGTGTTCCCGTCGGCTTCCCTCCGCCGAGTTGCGTGGGCCGGTACACAGCGCCGTCGGTGCCGTTGACGACCACCGACGGTGTGACGAGCGCGCCGATTGGCGCCTCGCTGTCAAGCGCTCCGGCAATGCCGACGACGACGAGATGTTCGATCTCGATCCGCTCAAGCAGGTGCTCGACCCCCTCAGCGGCAAGGACGCCACCGATACCCGTGACGATCCCCACGACCGGGCGATCTCCGAGCGAGCCGGTGTAAACCACGAGCGATCCACGGTGTGTCTTCCTGAGGGACAACTTGCGTTTGAGTGGCACGATCTCCATCGGCATCGCGCAGACAAACGCCACGCACTTCGAATGTCTGGTGTTCGGTGCCATAGCCGTGCCCGTCTGATCGGACGCCTCTCGCGAGGTACTCGTCAGGAGTTCGTTCCGCGTTCGACGAACATCCAGCGATGCCCTTCGAGGTCTTCGGCGCGATATCTCTTCCCGTGTTCGGTGGTCTCGACCTCCGTCAGGATGGTGGCTCCGTGCGCTCGCGCCCGTTCACAGTGCGCGTCGACGTCGTCGACGTGGACCAGCAACCCGTCGACGAGATACGGCACGGATTGCCAGCGCGCGGACGATTCACAGTGGGTGCGGTGCAGCGCCGGTCCCTCGTATTCAAGGCTGGGCGTCGCGAGCATGATCGTCCCGGTGCCCGCGCCTAGTTCGGCGTGCTCGAGCCTCCCGTCGTCGCTCACCATCCGGACGTGCTCGCTGAAGCCGAACGCCGACACGAGCCACTCGAGGGCGTCGACGCCGTCACGGTACGACATCATCGGCACTACGTCATCGGACATGGTGGCATTGTATCGACGGTCGCGGCGCCCATTTCCAGGTCGTCGCTCTCGCCACACTCGTCCGGGTATCGAGGCGAGATCGCCCCAACGGGTCCTCGACCCGACATTCGGTGAGGCGACCCGGCGGTCGCGCCACGCAACGATCGCGGGCAGTAACTAGAAAGCGCGTGACCGGTCGAGACGATGATCAACGGTGACGGCGGTAGTGCAGGACGACGACGCCGTTGGTGCCCGGCCGGCACGACACGAGTTCCAGTTGCTTGGACTCCCCGACGACGTCGAAGTCGAACTCTCGCGTGCCTTGGCCCGCCAGCAGCGGGAAGACCGTGATGCGGAACTCGTCGATGAGATCGGCGTGCAACAGGGCGCGGGTGATGCCACCACGACCGGTCACGATCATGTAGCCATCGCCCTCGCTCTTCAACCGCTCGACTTCGGTGACGACGTCACCGCGGTTGATCGTCGTTCGCTCCCAGTCCGCTGACGCGAGCGTGCGCGAGAAGACCACCTTGTCGGTCGCCGCGTAGATGGGGGCGAAGGGGTGGTCGGCCGCGGTCTTGCCCTTGAAGTGTCCGGCGAACTCCTCGTAGAGGACGCGACCCATGAGGTAGAGGTCGGCGCCGGCCAGGAACGCGCGTATGGCCTCTTCCTCGTCGGGGTCGTCGGGGAGGCTACCGATGAATCGGAAGTCCTCGGTGTCGTCCTTGGTGGACACTGAGTTCACGAACAGGACGTAGGTCATCGAAATCAATGTGCGCACTGGCCACTCCTTGTTTGCGCGACCGCTGAGGCGTGCCGCACGGCGAACGACGTCAATGTACTGCGTCGCCGTCCGCTCGTCCAGTGACGGACCCGATCATCCTCTTGTCAACAGAGGAGTCGACCGCACGCACGTACCACGCATCTATCCGATGACGGATCGACCCGTCGAATCGTTGATCGACGAAATGATGCGACGAGCCAGTACGTCGGCCGGGGTGGCCGTCGTGTCGACTGTCAAGTCGTAGGTCATTTCATCGTGTACGACCGCGGCCGTACCCGACGCGAAGCCGAGGCGCCGATCACCTCGCGCACGCTCGCGGCGCACGAGTTCGTCAACATCGCACGTCACGCCGACCCAGTACGCCGCCGTGAGTGTGCCGCGCGCCTGTTCGCGCAGCGTCGCGTCCAAGATGACGTGGTCGATGACGAGATCGAGTCCTGCGTCGTGCATAGCGGCCCACGACTGGTGGGCGATCCTCATGATCGTGTGGAACTGATCCCCGTACTCCGGGATCCAGGACGGCGCTGGACCGGCGCCGGGCACGATGCGCATCCCGTTGAAGGGTGTCGTGGCGTGGCTCTCGGGGAGTGTGACGTGAGAACTCGGCCAACCTCCGATGAACACGTCGAGGCCCGATGCGAAGAGTGCCCGAGGCCAGAGGTCCTGGAGCGCGGCGATGATGGTGGACTTTCCAGCGCTGCTCGGTCCATTGAGCACGATGAGCGTCGCCGACATCCGTCAATACTGAACGACCGCTCACCGCCTGTCAATGCCCAGCGCGGGCGGGCCTACGGCGCGGACGTCCGACTCTCCGACGCGTCGCCTGCAAACACTATGCGAAGGTCAATTCATCGCCGATTCGGACGACGGCGTCGACGAGACCGTCGACGTCGTCAATGGTCGTTCGAGGATTGATGAAGCACGGTCGAAGTCCAAAGGCGCCGTTCACGACAGTGGCGCTCGGTAGGTACGGCGTCTCTCGGAGGAGGCGCCGGTGCACCCGCTCATTGAGGGAGTCGAGGTCCGCGCCGCCGTCGCGACGATACCGGAAGCAGCAGATGGAGAGCACCGGTTCCGCCAGGAGTTCGAGACGGTCGTGCTCGCGCACCGCGGTCGCGAGGTGGCGTGCGAAGTCGTTGTCGCGGGTGACCCGACGTGTGACGCCACTGCGACCGAGTTCGCGCAGGATGCTCCAGACGACGACGCCGCGCGCGGGCGAGGAGAGTTCGACACCGAAGTCCGCGTAGGGGATGCCCATCGACTCGAGTGAGGACTGGGCGTCGTGCGGGTCGCTGAAGGAGCCTTCCAGGTAGTCCGCGGGTTCCTGGGTGAACGCTCGGTGCAGGATCGTTCGATCGCGCACGAACGTGGCGGCGATGCCGGTCGGCGCGCCGAGCCACTTGTGCGGATCGACGATCACCGAGTCCGCCAGTTCCAGTCCGTCGTAAAGGTGCCGGACGCGCTCGTCGAGGATCCCCGGTAGTCCGTACGCGCCGTCGACGTGGAACCACGCACCGTATTGCCTCGCGAGTTCTCCACATTCCCGAAGTGGGTCGATGGCACCGGTATTGGTCGTCCCGGCCGTGGCGACCACGGCCAGTGCCGTGACGTCGTCGCCCGCGTCATCTTCGAGTGCTCGAACCAACTTCACAGAATCGAGTCGCTGCAGGTCGTCGGAGGGGATGAGTCGCACGCTACGGCGGCCCAGTCCGAGCACCCCGGCCGCGCGCAAGATCGTGTGGTGGGACTCCTCGGAGGCGTAGATGGCGCAGCGCGTCCCGTCCAGTCCATCGGCCGCCGCGTCGACGCCTCGTTGCTCGAGCGCCCACTGTCGGGCGGCACCCAACGCCACCAGATTCGCCACCGAACCGCCACTCGAGTACACGCCCTTCATGTGAGAGCCGAGTCCGCAGAGCTGAGCAAGCCACTCGAGCGAGAGCTCCTCGAGGTAGTTGAACGCGGTGAGCGTGTAACGCTGGGGAGAGGCGACGGTGGCCGCGAGCGACGCGGCCGTCGCAACGGCGCCCGGTTCAGTCGTGATCCACCCCCAGAAGCCGGGTTCGTTGATTCGAGCGCCGTTCGGAACGACCTCGCGTACGAGTTCGTCGATCACGACGTCCCCACCGACGCCGTCATCGGGCAGTGTTCGCTCGAGTGCCGCCATCCATTCGTCGTGACGCGTCATCGGGTCGGCGTGCACGCCATAGAGAAAGTCATCAAGGGCGTCACTGACGCGTGTGAGATACACGCCTCGTTGGTCGGCTTCGGATTGTGGGGCCACGATGTCGATGTTACCGAGGTGGTGTTCGCCGCCGCCGCTGATCGAAGTCGGTCGTGACTCGCTTTTCGTGCGATGGCGATACACGAGGACCTCGTTAACGGCGAGAAGGCTCTGTAGATCGCGATGATGCCGGGGACCCAAGCGGTTGACCTCGTCATCGCCGGTGGTGGGTTCGCGGGTTTCACGATGGCGCTCGTCAAGTCACGCGTCGGGCGCAGATCGCGGACGATCGGGGCCACACGTATCGCCACGTCGTCGCGTCGAGTCACAGCTGACCGATCCGGGAACGTCTCTCCTACGCGTCCATTGGGTCGGTGTCGACCTTCGTACGGCGACCATCGTCCGTCGACTGACGTTCCGGCATCTCCCTACCTTGGACTACGTCGGCTCCGCGACGCGTGGATAGTGTGTCCATCACATGAGAACGATCGTCGCGTTCATGGTTCTCGGCGCCTATTCCTGGGTGACGGCCGGGGTCGCGCCGTTCACGACCGCGTCCTACGTACTGGTGGCCGTTCCCTGTGCGGTGGTCGTCGTCGCCTTTGTGGCATCGGGAGGGCTCTCGACTACTCGCGTCGACGTCCGGGCGTCACGCGTGGAGCGTCACCGTCACGTAACGCTCGCGAGCGTCGTCCCCTGGATCGCCTTGCTGCTCGTCGCCGTCACCTTGGAAGTCCTTGGACTTGCGCTCGGCGGGCGGTCCACCAGCGTGCCGACGCTCAGTACGACGGTCGACCATCTGCTCGCGCATCGCTGGGAGCGCGGCCTCGTGTGTTTCACGTGGCTCGTGGTCGCCGTAGTGCCGTTGCGAGGCCTTCGACGTTCGATCGCCACGGGGAGGTCGTGAATGCTCGTCACCGCGCTGTGGATCACGCTGCTCGTCCTCGCGGTGCTCACCGACGTCGTGGGTCGACGCCGGTCAACTGGTGTCGCGACGCTCAGTCAAGCGCTCAACTTCGTCGTTCGACGCGTCCCCGGTCGCGTCATCCTCGTCATCGTCTGGATCTTCATCGGGTTTCATCTGTTCTCGCGCTACACAATCCCGCCCGCCTGACTCGAGCGGCTTCCGCTTTGTGGTACTGCGACGTAGCGCCCGCTGTGTCAGGGTGAGCTTGGTGCCGCCGAACCTTTTGATCGGGCGAGCGGTCCTTCAATCTGCTATCAATGACCCTCACGGGACCGGCGACTCGTCGGCGCCGGGCACCACCGACAGATGAGGGTACGTACATGCAAAAGGTCACGCTGGTCTTCAAATGCAATCCGGGAATGGGGGCGGACTTGTTGACGGTGTTCACCACCGCCCTGGCCGACACTCGAGCCTTTGACGGATGCGTCTCGGTCGAGACCTTCGTTGACGCGAACAACCCGGACACCGTGGTATTGATCGAGGACTGGGACTCCAAGGCCCAACAAGAGGCGTACCTGAACTGGCGTATTGAGAACGGCATGATCGACTTGCTCGGTCCCGTGCTGGCCGAGCCACTTGAACTCCGCTACCTCGAGGCCCACCCGGCGTAGTGGTTGCGACCGCCGAGGGTTTCGCAGTGAGCAAATCGTCCGAGCTGCGCCCCTTGACGACTTCATTGTTCTGCTGAGCGTTCGTCGCCCTCGCGCGACGAGATTTCACTCGCTGTAGTCCGATTTTCTGAGTCGTCACCGACACGTCGTCGACGCGGCGACGCCGTCGCGCGTCGACTGCTCAGGTGAGGTCGTCACTTTTCAGTCACCCGCGTAGGGACCTTTGTCACATTTCGAGTTTCTGGTACGGCAAAAAGTCGTTTGGGAGCGAACGACATGGTGATTAAGGACTTTGGACCCCAAGAAACAAAGGGTTTTCGGAGTGGTCGATTTTTAAGATGAGTTCATGACGAATCGCAAATCGGAAGGAATTTCCATGAGGAATCTTAAGAACTCAGTCAAGGCAGTTACGCAAGTGTCGACCACCCGAAAGGTGATCGCGATGGGCACACTGGCCCTCGTGACATCACTCGGCGCGGCGATCCCCGCCGGCGCCGTCGCGTCGAACGCCGCGAGCCGCGCGTCGCTGACGAGTCACGTCGCCACGACGAAGAAGGTGACCAAGATCACGCACGTCACCTTCAAGGGCACGTACACCGGCACCATGGCGCTGCTGTGGAGCAGTACTGGCGTCCAGGCGACGTCGGTCAACGGTCACGGCACCGGCACCTACGGCGCCAATACGGTCAAGGGCTTGGGCGGAGGCTCCGCTGCGAACACCTGTGACCCGTTCACCGGTTCGGGCAGCCTCGTCGGCACCAGCGGTTTGAAGTTGAGCGTGGTCTCGTCGTCCAAGACCCAGGCCTGCGCGGTCAACAGCGCGGCCCCGACACCCGTCACGGTCGTCGGCACCGCGAAGATCCTGAGCGGCACCGGCAAGTTCAAGGGCGCCACCGGCACCCTGAGCTTCAAGGGCTCGTTCTCCATTCAGAACACCACCGCCGGAACGAGCGAGAACGACGCGTTCAACGCGACGCTGACTGGTGTCATCACGATCAAGACGGTCGTCACCGTCAAGAAGTAGTCGTTACCTAAGAAAGAGGAGAATCAAATGAAGAGAATCATGTCAATACTTGCCATAGGGTCTCTGGCCCTCGGCAGTGTCATCACGTTCGGAATGGGATCCGCCTCGGCGGCCACGACGACGCCAACCGTGGTGTTGAGCGGTGCTAAGGGTACGTTCCCCGGTTCGACGCCACCATTGGTCGCAACGACGAGCGTGGCCGGCGCGGTCACCTTCACCGTCGGCGGCGCGACCATCTCCGGATGTTCAGCGGTAGCGACGACAACGGTTACGCCCTTCATCGCTTCGTGCACGTACACGCCCACGGCGGCCGGTGCGGTCGTCTTCGGCGCTTCATTCGTGCCCACTGACACCACCGACTACGCCAACGCCACGGCTGCGGCCTACGACGTGACCATCGCCGGTCCGGTTCAGGGCACGCCCACCGCTCCGATTTCGCTCTACGTGGACACCATCCTCGCCTCTGGAGCAACTGGCGCCCTGGCTCCTGAATTCGGAGCCGGTTGCGAGATCACCAATGAGTTCATCGTTGGTCAGACCATCGTGTTCCGCGTCTACGGCAACGACTGGAGTCTGGGCGGCGCGCCCTTGACACCGGTGAACGTCTCGTCTGCGGACGTCGTAATTAGCGGCGTCACCACACCGCTGGCCCTGGCTTACGGCAACCACGGCGGCGTGGCATTCTGGACCGCCGCTCTTGCCACGGGAACCGCGAAGGGTGACTATGACACCCTCGGAATCATCCCCTACGAGGTGACGTTCAACACCATCTCCGTACCGGCGGTGACCAAGGTCGTCACGATGACCAAGTTGGTACCGACGATCAAGAACGGCAAGAAGGTCGTCAGGAACGGCCACGTGGTGACCCACCGCGTGTCGTACAAGAAGACGGTCGTCGTGACCCCCGCAGTCCCGGGCGCCTCGGCCACCTTCCAGTCGGACTTCAGCCCGACGTCGATTGCCACCCTCAACGCATTGCCCGCTGCGTAGTCAGCAGAGGTCGTAGTACGTAACACCGTCAAGCCCGGGCGGAGCGAGTCAGTTGGATCGCCTGCCCGGGCTTGAGTGCATCAAAAAGCGAATCAGAGTCTGAAGTCCATGTCCTAAGTCCCACTCCACCGCAGTCACCACGTCGTACGAAAGGAAAATCATGAGAACCAATCGCCTCACGCGACTTCTCCCCACAGTTGCTATTCGGGTCATTGTCGCGGCGGTCGTACCGGTCGCGCTCTTCGCCGGAATCAGCAACGCGGCCACTCCGGCGGTGCCGTACGCACTGACCGCACCTACCGGCATTCCCGGCGTAGCGGCCTTGCCCTTCACGGGCGTGACGAGCGCCACGTTCACGACGCCAGCGACCATGGGCACCCTCACGGTGACGCCCGATCAAGGTGTCACGGGTACGCCGATGGTCATCACCGGCAGCGGACTCCCGGACAGCGCGACGTTGCAGTTGACGTGGTCGACGAACTCGGCTACCTGGCTGGCTGACGTCGAACCCAACACCGTCAACTACATGGGTACGTCCTATGGCAAGTTCACGGTGAATATGACCACGGTCACGACCAGCGCGACTGGTTCGTTCAGCTTCTCGACAACCGCGCCCGCCGACTTCGGGGGCGTTCACGACATCTACGCCGTACAAAACGGCGTGGCACTGGCGCACGGCGGATTCGAGCTCCTTCGGATCCTCACGGTGACGCCGCGGAGTGGACCGATCGGCACGCCGATCACGATCACGTATACGTCGATGGGTGCGAGCCTCTACACCGGCGGTGCCGAGGTCCTGTGGGACAACCACTACACCGGCGAGATGATGGCCAACTGGACTCGGGGTACCGCGTCAGTAGTCATCCGAGCGGCCGGACCGGTGGGTACCCACTACATCCAGGTCGGCAACGCGATCAGTTACATGTACCTCAACGTCATCCAGTCACCCATTCCCTACACCAATGGTGGCATGGTCAAGTTCAAGGTAACGAAGGACAACGGTCCTCCGGCGCCGTACATCACGTGGCCCGCCAACGTGGCACCCACCGACAGTCAAGTGACCACGATGTCCACGGCCGGCCTCGATCCCGCGAGCAACGCCGTCGCGACGCTGACACCCGCAAGTGGGCCCGTCGACACGTCGACGACGCTGAACGTCACCGGTCTTCCCGTGAATGGCGCAGTGACGTTGTCCTGGTCCACCGTGGTGGGTAACCGTGTGAACTGTGCGAGCACCTGTTGGGCCTTCAGTTCGATACCCCTCGGCGCCGCAACGGTCGTCAATGGTGCGATCGACCAGAAGATCACGGTCCCGGACAACCTCGGTGGATTCCACGTCGTGCAGGTCCTGTACGGCACCACAATCGAGGCGCAGGTTCCGTTCTACGTGAAGGAGAGCATCGTTCCCTTCTATAACGCCGCCGGCAAATTGGTCAGCATGGGTCTGGCCACCGCCAACGACACCGACACGCCCGCCGCGATCGCGGCTGGCCAGTCTGGCGTGGGCTCACATACGTTCAAGGACGGTCAAGAGTTCACCATCAGCATCAAGGGCGTTGGTTGGACGCAGCTCGACAACACGCTGGGTGTCGACTACGACAACAGCTACATCGGCTACAGCTGCGGCTTCAACTCCAACGGCTACATGGTCGTGCACCTGAAGGCCATTGGCGCTCCGGGTACGCACCTCATCGACCTCTACCCGATGCTGTACTCGCTGTCACCGTCCTTCGCGAGTACGCCGTACGGCATGGTGCCGATGTTGTCGTCGAACCGCGACTTCCCGGGGTTAGCACTCGGCTATCAGGTACCGACGATCCACTTCGCGATCACCATCGTCAAGTAACACCTACGCAAGGGCTACCGCCCCGTCCCTCGGTTCTCGAGGGGCGGGGCGGTGATGCGTAGGAAGCGCTGGGCCGGCGCGGGCATCCACCATGTCTTGGGACCGATGAGCGTCATGATGCTCGGTAACAACAGTCCGCGCACCAGCGTCGCGTCGACCAGGACGCCGAAGGCCAACCCCACGCCGAGTTCCTGCAGTCCCGCGATGTGGCCGAATACCAGTCCACTGAGTGCGGCCACCATGATCAACGCGGCGCTCGTCACGACGCCGCCGGTGTTGGAGAGACCCTCGATGATGGCGTCGGCGTTGGTGGCACCGTTGCGCCAGGCTTCGCGCATGCGACTCACGATGAAGACCTCGTAGTCCATCGAGAGGCCGAACAGCATGGCGAACAAGAAGACGGGCACCCAGCCCTCGATCTGGCTCACGTGGTAGGTGCCGAAGATCTGCGAGCCGATCCCGAAACGAAAGACCGCGACCAGTACGCCGTCGGCCACGCCCACCGACACCAGGTCCAACACGATCGCGATGAAGGGGAGAACCAACGATCGAAAGGCGCGGGCCAGTATGAGGTACGCGAACACGAAGGCCAAGAGGACGATCCAGGGCAGCGCGCCGTAGACGCTGTTGAGGAAGTCGACGCCCTGGGCCGGTGCCCCGCCGACGTAGACCTTCGTGCCGGCGGGGAAGTGCATTGACGGGATCGTGGTGTCGCGCAGGACGTTGACGAGATTCTGGGAATTGGCGCTTCCGAAGTACTCACGACTGACCACCAGGATCTGTTCGTAGCGACGCGAGGAGTCGACGAACGGCTTGGTGTGTCCGATCGCGACGATGCCGACCTCGGGGTTCTTGAGGATCGCCTTGGCGAACGCCAATCGCGCTCGTGAGTCGACGCCCGACGCCGCGCCGTGGTTGCGTCCGGTGTCGATGATGATCTCGATCGGCGTGATGGCGCCGGGACCCGCTCGTCCGCTCACGAGCGTGAGCGCGCGCGCGGCCTGGATGTTCTGCGGGATCGCCGTGACCGATCCCGGCGTGAGTTGCATCCAGAAGATGGAGAAGGTCGCCCCACCGAGCACGACCAGCGTCGTGACGAGCACCAGCACGGGACGGCGGATCACCCCGCGCGCGACCCGGGCCCAGAGACCCGTCGTGACGTCGCGTCGCGCCATCAGTCCCCGTATGACGACCGGTCGCACGCCTCGGCGACCGAGCAACGACAGAAGCGCTGGCTGGAGACTGAGCGCGCAGGCGAGCGAGAAGACCGGCACCACCAACCCGGCCGCGCCCAGTGACTGCACGAACGGGACCGGCACGATGAGCAGTGTCGCCAGACCGATCGCCACGGCGAGGCCGGAGAACATCACCGCCTTGCCCGCGGTACGCATCGTGGCGACGATCGCGTCGTCGACGCTGACGTTCTCACGACTCACCTCGGTGCGGAATCGATGGACGATGAACAGGGAGTAGTCGATGGCGAGCGCCAGGCCGATGAGCTCCACGACGTTGGGCACGTAGAGGACCATGAGGAAGTGATGGGCGAGGACGTAGACCACGCTCAGCGTGCCCGCGATGGTCGCGCCCGCGACGAGGAAGGGGATCAGCGCCGCCCAGCAGATCCCCAGGACGGCGACGAGGAGGAGCAGCGCGAGCGCCAAGGCGAGGATCTCGCCCCGTCGAAGGTCGCTCTTCAGTACGGGGGTGATGTCGTGTTGGAGCGCCGGCGGACCCGTCACCAGCGCGTGCGGGAGTCCCGCGTCTCGCAAGGCGGTACGCAACTGCCCGGTGACGTTCGCCGCACGCCCCAGGTCCATCGAGGTGTTGACGTTGGCGTAGAGCAGGCCACCCACGGCGCGCTCTTCGCTGACGGCGCCGGTCGGTATCTTCGTCGCCGCGACGTTGATCTTGCCCTCGAGCGCCGTGATCTCCTTGGTCGTGGCGTTCGTGAAGGGTACGACCACTGTGAAAGTACCTTCGACGTTCTCGTGGAAGTTTCGGATGAGGATCGCGTTCGCCTGCGCCGAGTCGGTGCCGGGCACGGTGAGCGAGGTCGAGAGAAGCTCCGTGAGATGGGTCGTCGAGAACGCACCGACGATGGTCAGTGCCACCCAGATCGCAATGACGATGAATCGTCGCTTGACGACCAAGCGAATCCACCGTTCCAACACACCCCGAGCGTACTGTTCACGAACGAGGCTCTCGGAAGCTCGACACTTCTCGAGGTCGAGGCCGTCGACGGGAAGCCGGCGCTGCACCTGTCCCTTCGGAAGAGCGCGACTCCCCAACGCGGCGCGATACGTTGCCAAGTGGCGGGTCGATCACGAGCGTCACGGAGCATGTCCGTAGGCTGCACGGATGGCCGACCCGTTCGAACCGATGGTGGATCTCAGCGTCGAACGGGCGCTGGCCATGGCGTGCGCCAAGGAGTGGGGGGTCGAGCTAGAGCCGCCGTTTGACTTCTCCAATGTCTCGTACGTCGCGCCGACGACGAACGGCCTCGTCCTTAAGGTCGCCTGGGGTGGCGACACGGAGGCGCTCCATGAACCGGACGCGCTCGAGCTCTGGAACGGGGACGGCGCCGTGCGCGTCGTTCGCCGATCGGGTCGAGCGCTCCTGGAGGAGCGCGCCCTGCCCGGTACGGATATCTCGAAGATGCCCGATGACGAGGCGACGGCCGTCGCCCTCGACGTTGCGCGACGGCTCTGGCGCCCGGCCACGACGCCATTCCGATCGGTCGGTCCGCAGGTGCCCCGTTGGCTCGACGAAGCCGATCGCGTTGGTTCCGCGCTCGCGGCGCGCGCACGCGAACTCTTCGCCGAGATCGGCGCGGGAGCGGACTGGGTGGTGCACGGCGATTTTCATCATCACAACATCCTGCGTTCCGGCGACGGCTTCGTCGCCATCGACTCGAAGCCGTACCTCGCCGATCGTGAGTATGACGTTCCCTCGTTCCTTTGGAACCCCATGGACAACCGCTTGGAGGACGTCGAGACGACGGAGCGCCGGATTCAGGCCTTCGTGGCGGCCGGTCTCGATGAGTACCGGATCCGCGCCTGGACGATCATTCGAGGGTCGTACCTACGTCCCGGTCCCGAGTACGCCGCCGGCCTCCGCGCGGTCCTTCGGTGAGTGCGGACGATGGTCAGTCGTACAGGCCGCCGCACGTCGTTTCGTAGAACCGCTGGGCGGCGGTGGCGCTGAGTATGACGTCACAGTCCGACGTAATCCCGAAGCGGTAGTCGAGCGCCGCCCGGGTTCGTCCGTGGATCCGGAGGAAGTAGGCGGGGATGGCCCTCGGCACCCACGACTTCGTTCCGACCCAGTCCCGAATGATCTCGCTCTTGTCGACGTAACCGCCGAGGGATTCAAAGACGACGTGCGGCCGACCGCTGAGATCGTACCCCTCGAGCGCCTCGAGGGCCGCTTCGCGCGGGCTCACCTTCACGCGTGAGAGCTGCGAGCCACTCAAACGCGAGAAGAGGATCCCGTCGTCGCTCAACCAGCGCTCGTGGGGCACCCGGTACGTGAGGACCTGACCGTCAAGGCGAGGTGGACCGCCCGCGGAGCGTTCCGAGATCACCACCAGCAAACCGACCACCAAGAGCGCGGTGACGGCGGTGAGCGTGACGCGACGCGTGTTCGTATCTCCAAGCCTAGAACCGACGTGGATCCCGGCGCCGTCCAGCGACGGACGTGGCCGGTCTTGGGGCGAGGATCCGGCGATTACGTCTCCGTCAGCGCAATCAGCTGGGTCACCCACGCCGTGGCGCCCTCGAAATTCGCGCGACGCGCGCCCGGCCACTCATCGACCTCGTGCCAGGGAACGTCCGTCGGCGTGTCCGGCCACCGTGGCAGGAGATGCACGTGGAGATGGTCGAAAGAGTGTCCGATGGTCGCGACGTAGACGCGTTCGGCGCCCGCGGCGCGCAGAGCTCTCGACCAGCGACGCAGGAGGACACCGATGGCCGCCGCCTCCGCGTCGTCGAGACCGGCGAAGTCCGCGACGTGTCGGCGAGGCACGACGAGCAGGTGGCCGAGGTAGACGTCGCCATCGCCCAGCGGCGGGACGTGCACCGCCATCGCGAGCGCGCCGGACTCCAGGGGCCCGCCCGGCACGCGCACGTCACCATCGATCTCCTGGCAGACCAAACACTCACTCATCGCTCAACACGTCCACGGTCCCGTCATGCCACAGTTTGACGCGACAGCCCCGACGAGGCAACACGAAACACCACGTCGATCGTCGCACGTCGCGCGGCGCGCGCGGCCAGGCGACCTGCGATGATGAAATCCGTGGAGAAGTTAATACGGTCGGATCGCCCTCGTAGAGCCCGTCATATCCGGCGTCGCGTGTCGATCGCCGCCGCCGCGTTCTTCGCACTGGGAGTAGTCGTACCCGCGGCGGGTGCGTCTTCGCCACGTGTGACGCCTCTGGCGATCTACCAGGTCGGCTCTTCGAACGCCGTCTACCTCCTGGCGACGACCGGTTGCGCGAAGCCCTCGTGTCTTCGACTGGAGCGTTCGACCGTCGAGGTCACCAGCTTCACGACCGTCAACCTCCCGCCCATCGGGTCCGAGGCGGGAAATCCGATGGGGACGCTGTTGAGCATGGAGTTCGCGAACCGGAGTGACGGTTACGCGTTGGTCGGCTGGGGTGGACCCTCGACGCTCTACGTGACGTTGAACGGCGCGCGGACGTGGCATCGGGTTTCGATTGGCGGTGCCGGAGCACCGCTCGGCTTTACGGTGACGAGTGGCGCGATCTACGCCATCACCGGCGTGTGCACCAAGAATGATGACTCGTGCCACGGCTACGCGATCGCGAGATCGTCGCTGGCGGCGAGCCGGTGGACGTCGTCACCGATGCCGCTGGGTCACTCCGGGAAGTACGCCTGGGGCTTTCCCTACGTCCCCGCGGCCTACGGGAACGACGTCTGGATCTCCGAGCAACCCTCGGGGCCGGCGGTCATCTTCTTCTCGCGCGATGGTGGACGGACCTTCTCGAAGATCACGGCGCCGCTGTTGGGCAGCGTCAATGCCTGCGATCTCGTGCCGAAATCGGCCGCGGATCTGTGGGCCGCGTGTCCCACGGGCATGCAAGAGTCGTTCTTCTTCTCCAAGGACGCCGGGGTGTCGTGGTCGTCGGTGCCGCAAGATCAGTTCTTCGGAACGGGCGGCGGATCGTTCGACGCGGCGACTCCGACGTTCGCGTTCTTGGACTACGGCGAGGCGGGACCCCTCGTACGACTGAACACGACGCCGCGATCGGTGACCACCTTGGGCAAGCTCTCTTGTTCGAAGACCGCATCGAGCATCGACGCGATGGTCTTCAGTAACGAACTTGACGGCGTCGCGTTGTGTTCACCGAGTTACCAGCAGGGGAGCAACCAGCTCGAAGCGACGACGGACGGCGGGTTCGACTGGAAGCGTGTGACGGTGACGACGCGCTGACTCACTCGACGGGCGCGGGCCACGCGACGCCCACGGTCGCGCACGCCCGGACGACCACGTGGTCGATGACTATCGCTGGTCGTCGGTTCCGGGCCTCGGCGAACACCTCCACCGCGCCCGATCGACGGAGAGTCCGCTGGTCCTACGATTGGCCCATGACGACGAGGACCGGTATCGATACGTCAGTCCGCGGGCGTCCGTGAGGGCCGAGGCGGCGGGCTACGAGGTCGACGATGACCGACTGCGCGTTGACCTGGACGTCGTCTGGCGGTTCCTCTCGAATGAGGCGTACTGGAATCGATGGCGAACGCGCGAGGACGTGGAACACCAGTGGCGAGGCGCGTGGCGCGTGGTCGGGGTGTACGACACGAGTGACGGCGCCATGGTGGGCGGGGCCCGCGCCATCTCCGACGGCGTGAGCGACGCTTATCTAGGTGACATGTTCGTCCTGCCCGATCATCGGGGACGAGGTCTCGCCAAGCGACTCATGCGGTCGATGGTGGACGAGGGGCCGGGACGAGCGTTCCGCTGGATGCTCGTCACGAGTGACGCGCACGGGCTGTACGAACGGTTCGGCTTTCGGGCCCCCGACGAACGCGTGATGGTCCGCCCGCCCGAGTCGAAGGGTTGACCGACCGAGTCTGGCGACGCGGCGTTACTTCGTCTTGATGACGACCGTGTGCGCGAACTTGTCGTGAAGGGTCTGCTTGCTCTTGTCCCAGGCGACCCACAACAGATCGATGAAGTGGGGCAGCGCGAGCACGAAGATGATGAGGAACTCGTGCGACTCGTGGCGTAACTGAATCGTCGTCGGGTGCGTGTAGGTGTGGTAGTGATACAGGCTGGGGATGATGGCCAGCACGCCGTAGGCGAAGGCGCGCCGCGCGGCGCGTTGGTAGTTGAGCGCGCTCGTGCCGTCTTCGTCGACGCATCGCACCGAGACCGCGCGCATACCCGGCGTCTGCCCACCGCCCAGTCCGATGAACATCGAGCCGTAGAGGAACGTGATGATCGTGACGATGACGACGGTCGTGTAGATGTTGGCGTGCACCAGGCGCAGCGGCAGGTCGGCGATCGCGTAGAGCACGATTCCGTCGATGAAGAAACCGAGGAAACGTCGCCAGAAACCGGCGAGCGCGAACCCGTAGGGAGAGGGACCGGTGCCCTCGAGTGGGGCCATCGGCGCGGGGTAGGCGTAGGCGCTGGAGGTGGGCGCGCCACACGAACCACAGAACTGCTGGCCCGGGACTTGCTCGGTGCCACAGGTGGGGCAGTTCGCCATGTCGTCGTCTCCTCAATCCGGTGCGCGAACGGCGCGTGCGGACGTCACTAGAACACTAGAGCCCCGGCGCTGTGCGCGGTCAGTTCTCGACGGCCCCTCAGGATCGCTTGGTCGCGACGAGGACCGGGATGCGACGCTCGGTCTTCAGTTGATACTGCGCGTAGGGCGGAAAGGCCGCGACAGCCCGCTCCCACCATGTCGCGCGCTCTTCGCCCTCGACCTGTCGGACGCTCACTTCGAACGGTTCGGGACCGTCTTGGACCGTGACCGAATCGGGGTTGGCGATCAGGTTGTAGTACCAGACCGGGTGCGTCGGCGCACCACCCTGGGACGCGACGAGCGCGTACTCGCCGTCGTGCTCGACGCGCATGAGCGGCGTCTTTCGAACCTTGCCGGTCTTGTTGCCGCGCGTCGTCACGATCACGACGGGCAGTCCGGTGTCGCGCAGGGTGTTGCCTTGCGTGCCGCCGCTGCTCTCGTACAACGCGACCTGGTCGCGCACCCACTCGGCCGGACTCGGTTCGTACTGTCCCTGTAGCGTCATTGACTCATCCTCACCTCGATTGAAGCGCCTCTCACTACGAGAGCATCGTACGGTATATTCGTCGCGACGGGACCGGCCGACGTACGAGGCGATCACCCGATGTGGTGGCGTCGGACGTGCCATCGCGGGAGTCCCGCTGTAAAGTGAGGTCACGACGGGGGGTGGCGCGTGGGATTGAGGATCGCATTGGCGACGACGGTCGAGGCCAACCCCTCGGACGTCTACGACGTCCTGCGCTCGACCGAGGGACAACGGGCGTTCTGGACGTCGGACTGTGAGCTCGACGAGCACCACGGGCGCTTCGGTTTCGAAGAGGCCCCAGTAGACCTTGTCGTGGCGGTCTCACTCGTGGCCAACGAATTGGTGCGGATGAAGGTCGAGTCCGGTTTCCCCGGTTGGCGCGGCTCGACGTGGGAGTGGACGTTGCGCCCGCACGGCACCGACCCAAGCCAGACTGACGTCCAGTTCCGCCACTATGACTTCGAACCCGACTACGCAGAGTCGGCGCTGGCTTTCACCGCCCAAACGTGGGCCATGATCCTCAAGAGTCTCTCGCGCTTTCTCCAGAGCGGTGTGCCGGATCCCTTCTTCACGACGACCGGGTCGTAGCGAGCGCGACCGACCGTCACGTCGCGTCGAATCGACGGGGCTAATCTCGACGTCACCCTCGACGTGAACATTACGAAAGACTGCCATGGCCATCGACTTCACCCTCGCCCCGGAACACGAAGAGATCCGCCGGCGGGTGCACGACTTCGTGCAGGGCACCATCATCCCGGCGGTCGCCCGACCGGAGGGCGACGAGGTCGCTCTCTCGCGCCGCGAGTATCTCACCACCATCCTCGACCTACGCGAGCAGGCCAAGGCGCTCGGCCTCTGGTTGCCGCACATGCCCAAGGAATGGGGCGGGATGGGCCTGGGTCACGTGGAACTCGCGATGGTGCAGGCCGAGGCCGGCAAGACCCGCATCGGCCCCTGGGTCCTCAACTGCATGGCGCCCGACGAGGGCAACATGCACACGCTCCTGCACTGGGGTAACGACGAGCAAAAGGAGCGCTACCTACGGCCCTTGTGCGAGGGGACGGTGATGTCGTGCTTCGCGATGACCGAACCTGAGGTCGCCGGTTCCGATCCGACGCTCATTCGAACCCACGCCGAGAAGGACGGCGACGAGTGGATCATCAACGGCCACAAGTGGTTCATCTCGAACGCCCGGCGCGCGCAGTTCGCCATCCTCATCGCTCGAACGGAGCCGGACGTCCCGGAGGGCTCGTCGGGCGCGACGACGGCCTTCCTCGTGGACATCCCGTCCGAGGGCTGGAACGACGTACGCGAAGTGGAGACGATGCACGGCTCCACCGGGCACAGCGAGATCGTGATCGAGGATCTGCGGGTGAGGGACGAGCAGATCCTGGGCGGGCGCGGCAACGGCCATCGACTCGGACAGGCCCGGTTGGGACCGGCCCGTCTGGCGCACTGCATGCGATGGATCGCCCAGGCCGAGACGGCGCTCGACATGATGGTCGATCGCTCCATCCACCGCTACTCGCACGGCTCGACGTTGGCCGAGAAGCAGGGTGTCCAGTGGATGATCGCCGATTCGGCGCTCGAGCTCTACCAGTGCAAGCTCATGGTCCTGCACACGGCCTACAAAATCGACCGCGGTGACGATTTTCGCACGGAGGTGTCGATGACGAAGCACTTTGTCGCCAACAGCCTGAATCGGATCATCGACCGCGCGATCCAGGTGCACGGCGCCCTCGGGTACTCGACCGACACGCCGCTGGCTTCGATGCTCCAACACGCGCGCTGGGCGAGGCTCGCCGACGGCGCGGACGAGATCCACCAGATGAGGATCGCCGAACGCGCGATCGCGGCCTTTAAGGACAGTGGCTCGACGTCATCGGCGACGGGTGATCTACCGATCTGATCGGGTGAGTACATTCGCAGTAGGCCACTCGGGTGCGAGCGGCCGCGGAGCGACGAGGAAGGTTCAACGTGGTCGACGAAGACATCTATCAGCGGATCAACACCTTGGTGGACGAGGAGAAGGTATTGCGTGAGAACGAGACGCCGGAGGACGTCGCGCGGCTCGCGCAGATCGAAGAGACCCTCGACCAATGCTGGGACCTGCTACGACAGCGCCGCGCGCTGCGGGAGTTCGGTCGTGACCCCGACGCGGCCCACGTTCGTGACGTGGACACCGTCGAGCGCTACGAGCAGTAGACGCGCCGCGAGGAAGAACTCGTAGTCGAATGCGACGCCGACCAACGGCCGGCGGTTAACCGACGAACTTCTTCAGATCGGCGATGATCTGGTCTTCCACCTCGAGACTCCACAGGGCGTCGGCGACGTCGATGGGGAGGAAGAGTTCCGAAAGCAGGAGCGTCTCGACGGCGGCGACAGCCAGGTTCTGGACCCACTTGCCGATCCCGAAGCGGACGGTGAAGTCCGCCGGCGTGCCGGTGATCGTGATCGTGAAGGCGCGACCGGCGTCGACGATGTCGCGCAGGAAGCCACTCTTCTCGGCCTGAATGACCGTCCCGTTCTCCCCGGGCGGCGAGGTCTGAACCGTGAAGCCGTCATTCTTCAGATACTCCGTGAGGTGTAACTCCAAGTCGGTGAGATTGGTGCCCTTACCTTCGAAGTGTTCTGACTTGTCTCCGAGCATGATGCCCTCCTCCAATGGTGCGTGGTCTGACCATACCGGTACTGCGCGAGAGCCAATCTCATTATTCGGAGATTCTTACGGAGTGCGCCTGGCGTTGGTCCCGTGACCACTCGACTGCGCCGTTGACGCTATTCGCCGCTAGGCCCTTCGACGAGTTCGGTGTAGATGTCGAGGTGCCCGAGGTGGCGGGCGTACTCCTGGACGAGGTGAAACAGGATGCGCTCCAGCGTGGGCGGCTCGCCGTCCTCCCACCGCGGTCCGGGCTGGCCGTGATCATCGAGGTCGTGCCGGCGAACGATCGCGGCGGTTTCGACGCCGCGCGCGCGCAACGCGTCGACAAGGGAGTCGAGCGTGTCGTCCGGTCCCACGTACCAACGATCCCCGACGTGGTCGGCCCACGGTTCGTCCACGACCTGACCTTCGAATCCCCACGACAGCCATCGCAGTTCGACGTACGTGAGGTGCTTCACCAGCTCCAAGGCCGTCCAATCGGTGGGGACGACGCTCACGATCAAGGCGTCGAGGGGAAGCGAGGTGACCTTCTCGATGACGCGTTCGCGAAAGAAGTCGAGGTACATCAAGAAGACCTCATCACGGGGGAGGACCGGGCCAGTGGGTTCGGGAAAGTTCATATCCTCACCCTAAGTCTCAACGTGCACGTCGCCGAACCGGTGACGGCGACGCCGCCGCGGCGACGCCGTAACGTTGAGGTGATGGGTACCGCCGACGAGCCGACGGACGACGGCACGCCGTCGGCGCTGGAGAGTGACTGGACACCACCCGTGATGTGGCCCGACGCCGGCAGCGGATTCGAAGCCGATCCCTTCAGTCCGGCGGGCATGTCCCAACAGGTGTGGCGCGTTACCGGGAGGCGACCGCACAGTCGAACGGGACGGTGGGCGCTGCGCGTCGCGTGCGTCGTCATCGCCGCGGCGTTCATCGCGGCCCAAGTCGTCCATTGACGGTGGCGTGTGGCGGGGGCGAGGACGTCCCGTAGTCTTTGGTGTGCGCGTATTGGGTCGAAACGACGTCCGTTCCCTCACCCTCGTCGCCTGGATCGTCGGTGCCGCCGTGGTCGCGCTGTTCGTGCTGGCGTCGCTGGGCGTGTTCACCTCGACGCCGGCACCGAAGGTCACGGTGGTGTCGTCGATCACGTCGACGCGTTACGGCTCGGTGTTGGTCGTCGGCGGAAGCCCGAGTGGCGGCCTGTACAAGTTCCCCCTCTATGAATTCAGCGGCGACGTGGGCCACCACCTCGGGTGCGGCACGCACAAGATCGTGGCCTACGACTTGGGGGCCAAGGAGAGCGTGCCCCTCACCTGTACGGGGCCGGAGGCGGACTTTCTGGCCGACGTCAGTTCTGACGACTGGCCGGCGCTGACCACCAAGGGCGCGCTCGTCGCCGGACGAGGAGTCAACGCGAAGCTCCTGGGCACGATCGAGCGTCCGGGCATTGGCAAGCAGGTCACCTACGGCGGTCATCCCCTCTATCTCTTCGACCCGTCTTCCCAGCCCTTCGTCCCCCAGGGCGAGAACTTCATGGAGACGGTGAAGCCTCTCCCGCCGTGGCACGGGTACTGGTACCTGGTCTCGTCACGCAGCGGCGCGCCCGCGCCGGGCGTCGCGACGCTCGAGGTCGAGACCCTGGCGGACGGGCAACGAGCCCTGGCGGTCGAAGAGGACGGGAACGTCGACGCGATCAAGGTGTCCGTGTACGCGGGCACCATCACGTTCGGCGATTCGAAGTGTGACGACGACTGCACGAGCGACTGGACCCCCGTGCTGACGAGCGCGATGCCGCGCCTCGGAGCGGGCGTGAACCAAGCGCTCGTCGGTGTGGTGCGTCGCGCCGACGGCGACTTCCAGGTGACCTACGCGAATCGGCCACTGTATCTCTACGACCGCGAGGTGATCCGGCTCGGCGCGAGCGACCGTTTGGTCACGTCGGGCACGTCAGGCAACGGTGTCGAAGAGCGCGGGCCCACCGGCGTGATGTCGCTCGTCGCGCTGCAGTGACGGGTCGCACCCAGCGTGACTGAAGTCTCCGACGTACTGTGATGTCGACGAACCACGGGAGAGAACCATGACCGAACCGCAGACTGAGCTGGACCAGCGCTTCAGTGACCGAGGTGCGGAGCCGACGTCGTGGGCCGACACACTGGCCGTCATCGTCGCAGCCGAACTCTTCTGGGTGGCGACGGTGCGCGCGAACGGTCGTCCCCACGTGACCCCGCTCGTGGCCGTGTGGAGTGACGACGCGCTCTACTTCGCGGCGGGGCCGGAAGAACAGAAGAGTGTGAACCTGACCCACCATAGCCACGTGACTCTCACGACCGGCTGTAACAACTGGGACCACGGCTTGGACGTCGTCGTCGAGGGCGCCGCGTCGCGCGTCACGTCACCGGAGGAACTCACCCGCGTGGCGGAAGTGTGGACCCACAAGTGGGACGGACGTTGGATCTACGCCGTAGGAGCGGACTGTTTCCATCACCGCGATGGTGAGACCGTCTACGACGGCGACGTGTACGTCTTCAAGGTGACGCCGACGAAGGTGCTGGCCTTCGCCAAGGGACCGTTCAGTCACACCCGCCACACGTTCTGACTCATCGGCGTGGCCTCGCGTTGCTAGCGTCGGGCCGTGACCGTCATCCTGCCCCTCGGCTCGACGAGGCGCGCCGACCCCAGCCGCCTTTCGGACGAGAAGCAGGCCCTCGACGAATGGGTCGAGTTCCACCGCGCCACGCTGCTGATGAAGTGTGAAGGACTCACGTCCGAGCAACTCAAGACACGCGCCGCCGAACCGTCGGACCTCACGCTGCTGGGACTGGTGCGCCACATGAGTGAGGTGGAGCGCGGATGGTTCCGACGCCACGCCGCCCGCGAGGACGTCGACTTTCACTACTGCACCGATGAAGAGCCGGACGCCGATCTGTTGAGTCTCGATACGGCGGACGCGGCCGCGGACCTCGCCCACTTCGTCGAGGAGTGCCGACGGTGCCGAGAGGCGACCGCGACACTCTCGCTCGACGACGTCGTGCCCAGCCGTGGCCATCACGCCGAATGGACGCGCAACATTCGTTGGATCTATCTCCACATGATCGAGGAGTACGCCCGTCATAACGGTCACGCCGACCTGCTGCGCGAACGCATCGATGGCGCCACGGGCGACTGACCCCGTCGACGACAACGCGATGGTGCGAGACGTGCCGCTCGCGGCAGCGACACCGTTACGCTTCGGAGGTGTTCGAAGTCACCAATGAGCGGTTCGAGGAGCTCGCCGCGGAGGCGGTGGCGTCACTGCCCGAGTCGCTCTCGTCGCGGATGGACAATGTCGCCATCATCGTGGAGGACGAGGCGCGCGGGCGCAACCTCTTCGGCCTCTACGAGGGCATCCCCCTGACCCGTCGGGGCTTCTCGAACTACAACGCCGTCATGCCCGATCGCATCACGCTCTACCAGCGGACCATCTGTCAGGTGTGCGCGAACGAGGACGACGTGCGGGCCCAGGTCAGAAAGACGGTCATCCACGAGATCGCGCACCACTTCGGCATCAGCGATCCCCGCCTCGACGAACTGGGTTGGGCGTAGTCGTCGCGCGGGCGACCGGTGTCGTTCAGCGCTCCTCGCGTCGCCACTGCTCGCGTCCGATCACCCAGGCGACGCCGGTTCCCGAGTGGGCCGGCGTGAGGACGTCGCGTTCGTACTCGTCGTCGCGGACGAAACCCAGTTTGCGCGGCACCGCAGCACTGGCCGCGTTCGCGCGGTCCATCGAGATCTTGACCCGTGCGACGTCGAGATCGGCGTCGAACGCGGCGTCCGTGAGGACACGCGCCGCCTCGGTCGCGTAGCCGCGGCCCGTGCGGTCCGAGCGCACCCAATAGCCGATCTCGAGTTCGCCGTCGACGCCACGACGGCTGAGACTGGCGCTGCCGACCAGGGCCCCGTCCTCGATCTCGCGAAGCCAGTACGACCAACGTTGATCGGCGTCGAAGAGCGCGATGCTCTCGTTGGTCACCGCGACCGATTCCTCTTTCGTCGGCATCGTCCGCGCCCAGACCATCCAGTCATGGAGTTCGGCGAAGCTGGCGCGCACCGCGTCGAGCACCTCGTCGACGTCGCCCAGCGTCACGCGAACCAGGCGAAGCCGCGGTCCCCGGAGTTCATCCGGAAGGGCGGCCATCGAGTGAGGGCCTCAGGTCAGCTTCTTCACGCCGGCGTTGACGAGGTCCTGGAACTCACTGGGGATGACCTCCGGATAACTGCCCTCGAGGAAGGCGGCGAGCACGTTGCCCTTACGCGTGATGAGGTAGTAGTAGTGCAGGGTGCCGCGCGCGTCCGTGACCGTCATGGCGTAGGCGGCGCTGGCGTCGCCGACGCGACGAAAGCTCGCGGGTCCGACCGAGCCCGAGACCGCGAGGCCGTCGAACGTCCCGCGCAACGTGTGACAGGCGTTGATGTGCGCGATGATCGTCTTGTAGGCGTTCTTGGTGTTCGAATAGGTCGCGATCTTCTCGTCGAAGAGGGGCAGATGGTCGACGTCGCCGAGGAAGTAGGCCTGGGCCGTTCGGGTCTGCGTGAACCCTTTGGGTTCGAGCAGGTCGTGCACGCACCCGACGCCCTCGCTCGAAGTGACCGACGTGGTCCATCCGGTGGGCATCTGACTCGCGTTGAGCAGCTCGCCGTCGAGTTTCGCTTGCGAGATCGTCGCCGCCGAGCTGGCGAGGGCCGGCGCGAGCACCGTGACGGCCACGACCACACTGATGAATGCCAGTAGGCGCCTCACGATGACCTCCTCGGTGTCCGGAGCCGGACTCGAAGAACTTACCGTTCGCCGGACCAATTGACAACCGCGGCGCGGGACCGGAGAATGGTCAACCATGGTGGACATGCGCGACGTGGAGCGGGCGGCCTTGTCGATGCCAGGGGCGACCAAGGAGATGCGCGACGACGATCGCCCGGCGTTCGTCGTCGACCAGAAACTGTTCTGTTTCCACCGCACACAGCGGCGCGACGCGGTCGATCCCGTGAGCGGAGAGCGCCTGGACGACGTCCTGGCGATCCGCGTCGCCGACGAAGAGATGAAGTCCATGTGGCTGCAGGAGCGTTCGAGCGTCTTCTTCACGACCGATCACTTCGACGGCCATCCGTGGATCCTGGTGCGCATCCCGTCGCTGGCCGAGGTGGAGCCGGACGAACTCGTCGAGTTGATCTCGGACGCCTGGCTGGCGCGCGCGCCCAAGGGGCTCGTCAAGCGTTGGCTCGAGGATCAGGGAGTGGCTGACGAGTAGTACTGGGTAGTGCGTAGTGACGGATAAGGGGGTAGCGATGCAGCACTTCACCTCGTTCGACGACCTGGAACTGGCGTACCTGGAGGCGGGCGACGGGGAGCCGGTCCTGTTGCTCCACGGCTTCGCCGCGGACCACGCCTCGAACTGGGTCGCCACGGGCGTCGTCGACAGCCTCGTCGAGGCCGGTCGTCGCGTGCTGGCACCGGACGCGCGCGGACACGGACAGTCAGCCAAGCCGCACGATCCCGCGTCGTACGCGAACGACGCCATGGTGCGCGACGTTCAGGCGCTGCTCGAGCACGCGTCGCTCGACGCGATCGACGTCGTCGGCTATTCGATGGGGGCAATCGTGGCCGGGCGACTCGCGACGCGCGACCCCCGGGTTCGCTCGCTCGTCCTCGGTGGCGTGGGAGGGGAGTGGGGCGGCGAGCAGCGACCGCTCGGCACGGTGCCGATCGCCGACGCGCTCGAGACCGAGCGACCGGCCGACATCGAGAGTCCGCTGGCGGCCGGCTTCCGCCGTTTCGCCGACAGTACGGGCGCCGACCGCTTCGCACTGGCGGCGCATTCGAGGTCGCGTGACGGCGAGACGACGGACGTCGAGGCCATCGCGGTCCCGACGTTGATCCTCGTGGGTGATGCCGATCAGTTGGCCGGATCGCCCGAGGTGTTGGCGAAGCGCATCCCCGGTGCCACGTACCGCACGCTGAAGGGCAATCACCTCAGCGCGGTGCGCGACCCCCAGTTCACGAAGTCCATCGTGAACTTCGTCAATTCGCGCTCGGGGTGACTCAGGAGAGGAACTGGCTCAGGGTCCACGTGCCGGTGAGGCGATAGTCGCACAGCGCCTCGGTGAGCGAACACATGACCGTGAGGACCTGGTCGGCCGGTGTGGCGACGGGGACCTCGAGCAGCAGACCGCGCGAGTTGTGGTCTTGGCGCACCGTGAAGGGCGCGCCGGCCAACAACGTGGTGATTCGCTCCCGGCCGAGGCGACTTCGCGAATGCAAGACGCCGAGCGTCGACGGCTGGGCGACACCACGGCGGGGTGGGGCGCTCACGTAGCTGGCCACCGTGACGCCCTTGTTGAAGCGCAGGCCGAAGTAGTTCACCTTCATGTCGGGGACGTCCTCTTCGACGTTGGGTGACAGGTTGCACCAGCCCCGCCCGTCGGACACGGCGTCGAGCGCCGCGACCGCGTCGCCGCGTTCGCTCGAGAACGTGATCACGGTCGGTGTGGTCATGGCGCTCCGGTGGCGAGCACGACTAGACCCGCTTGGTGTCGCGCTGGTACACGCGCACGGCGAGGACCGCCAGCACGAGTGACCAGGCCGCGATGACGACCCAGGCCTCGAGCGGCCAGCCGCCGCCGACGAGCGCGGTCTTGCCGGCCTGGACCAGCCAGTACGACGGGAGGCACTTCACCACCGCCAAGAGCGCGCCGCCGGTGACCAGGGGGCCGTAGGCGCCGCCCAGCAGCGCGAGGAGCGAGGTGACGCCCCCGATCGCCGGGCCGAGCGAGTCGAGCTTCAACAGGTGACCGAACATGACGCCCATGATCGCGAAGGGAATCAGTCCCACGAGCAGCAGTCCGATCATGACGAACCACTGGAAGGGATGGAGTCGCACCCCGACCGACGTGCCGGCGACGAAGAGGACGACCATGCTCAGGACCGCCATCATGTAGCCGCAGAAGATCTTCGCGCTGAAGTACGACCACGTCGGCAGCGGCGTGATGCGCAGTTGTCGCGTCCAGCCGACGGCGCGTTCGGCCGCGATGCGCGCCCCGCTGGAGATGACCGCGACCATGGTGCCCCACGCGATCATGCCCGTCATGTAGTACAGCGGGAAGGAGATCCCGTCCACGACGGCGCTCTTATGCGGGCCGGCGACGGCGAGGAAGAGTACCAACGGAAAGACCAAGGAGAAGAGCAAGAACCGTCGGTTGCGCCACGTGCGCAGCACTTCGTAGCGGAGATAGGTGAACTCGATCACGACGGCGTCTCGTCCGGATCGAGGGTCAACTCGAGGAACGCCTCCTCGAGTCCGGCGCCACGCACCTCGATGTCGTGGATCTGGGGGAACGCGGACAAGAGGTCGCGCAGCGTGGCGTCGGAGTCCGAACAGTTCAACGTGACGGCGTCGCCTTTGCGGTCGACCGTGCTCACGCCGCGCAGGGCCTGGAGTGACGTGAGCTCGACCCCCGGCAGCGTCGCACGAATGATCCGCCCGCCGACCGTCGCCTTGATCTCGGTGGGCGCGCCGTCGGCGACGATGCGGCCGTGCGACATGAGGATGACGCGGTCGGCGTAGGCGTCGGCCTCTTCGAGGTAGTGGGTCGCGAAGATGACGGTCTTGCCGCGCGCCGCGAAGGCGCGCATGGCGCTCCAGAAGTCGCGGCGGCCCTCGACGTCGAGCGCCACCGTCGGTTCATCGAGCACCAGCAGTTCCGCGTCGGCCACGAGGGCGATGGCGAATCGAACCCGCTGGGTCTCGCCACCCGAGAGCTTGCGCGTCGGGCGATCAGCGAAGGTGTCGGCCCCGGAGATCAGCAGCGCTTCCTCAACGGCCAGGGGTGACGGATAGATGGCCGCCATCATCGTGACCAACTCTCGAACCGACAGGTACTCGATGAGCTGTCCGGTCTGGGTCATCGCACCGATCATTCCCGCCTTCACCGCTTCGTCGGGCGTGGCCCCGAAGAGCGAGACCGCGCCGGCGTCGGGTCGAGTGAGTCCGATCAGCATGTCGATCGTGGTCGTCTTGCCAGCGCCGTTGGGCCCGAGCAGCGCGACGGTGGAACCCCTCGTCATCTCGAAGTCGAGGCCCCGCACGGCCCGCACGGTGCCGAAGGACTTCGTCAGTCCTGACGCGACGATGTGGTCGTGCGACGCGTTCGCGCGTGGGGTCTCAGACACGGATGACGAGGGCTTCGAAGGTCGGTATGCACCAAAAGTACTCGAACGCTGTCGTGCGATGTCCCGAACGAACGCCGTGCGTGACGTCGGCGTCGGGAAAACAGTCGACGCTCGCGGTATGTTGAGTCCATGGTGAAGAGGATGTTCGAACTATTCGGCCTCGTGATCATGGGGTTCGGTGCCTACTTCGTCGCCTCCGAACACAGCAAACAGAGCGTCTGCAACACGTCGGTCGGCAAGTACGTCGGATTCGGCATGAGCGCCGGTTGCCAACACGTCGTCTACGCCTACTTCGGCGGCTTCGTCCTTTTGGCCGCTGGCGCGCTCGTCGTGGTGTTCGGCATCCTCGCCACGCGCAAGGCCGCGAAGAATCGTATCGGCTCGAAGAAGCCCTCGTTGGCCTCGCAGTATCAGTGGGTCGATCCGAAGACCGGACGAACGCCGCAGTCCTAGCGGCGTCGCACTAACTCTTCGGCGTCAATTCGACGACCGGGATCTTTCGCGTCGTCAGGGTTTCGTATTCGGCGAAGTTGGCGAACCGCTCGGCCTGCACCGGGTAGATCCGATCACGTTCGTCCATCGAGACCGGACTCGCCGTCGCCTCGTAGGTCTCGGTGCCGACCTCGACCGTGACGTCGGGATTGGCCACGAGGTTGTGGTACCAGTCGGGGTGCGTCGGCGCACCGGCGTAGGACGCGAAGATATAACGCTTGCCCTCGTAGTCGAGGTACATCATCGGGTTGATCCGTTCCTTGCCCGATTTGGCGCCCTTGGTGTGCAAGAGCAGTACCGGCGCGCCCTCGAACGGTCCGCCCACGACACCGTTGTTCGACCGGAACTCCGCGATGATCGTCGCGTTCCAATCGTTTACCGCCTTTGTGGCTTCGTCGTCACTCACGACACTCTCCTTCTCTGCGGGGCGAAGCCGAGACGCCGCGCCCGAGTGCACTCTAGGAGGCCAGTGCGCGAAGCAATCCCTCGGTCTCCTCGGCGTCCAGCGGCCTGCCGAGGTGGAAGCCTTGGGCGAGGGTGCATTGGAGGTCACGAAGGGGCGTGACCTGGTCGGGTGACTCCACCCCTTCGGCGATCGCGGTCAGGCCGAGGGTGTGCGCCAGTTGCACGATGGCCGGCGCCAGGCTCGGTCGTCCGTCGGGTGCGATGATGTTGGCGACGAAGGATCGGTCGACCTTCAAGATGTCGATTGGCAGCTGTTCGAGGTGGGAGAACGACGAGAAGCCCGTGCCGAAGTCGTCGACGGCGATGCTGAGACCCAGGGACTTGAGCGATTCGAGGTTGCGGATCGTGGCCTCGAGGTCCCGAAGCAGGGCGCTCTCGGTGATCTCCAGGATCAGGTGTCGCGGCTCGAAGCCGGTCTCGAGCAACGAGAGAC
Source organism: uncultured Acidimicrobiaceae bacterium (assembly GCA_963700135.1). GTDB lineage: Bacteria > Actinomycetota > Acidimicrobiia > Acidimicrobiales > RAAP-2 > RAAP-2. The sequence goes on from CAVOWM010000011.1 coordinate 309,424, forward strand.
TCACGCTCTCGCGTATCGAACTGTCGGAGATCTCGCGCGCCGAGAGGTTCACGCTCATCAACAGCTCGGCCGGTGCGAGACCCATTCCCTGCCACCGTCGGGCTTGGCGACACGCCTCGGTCAGGACGAATTGGTCGATCTGGTGGATGAAGCCGATCTCCTCGGCGAAGGGGACGAACGACATCGGCGGCAGGAGGCCCTGCGTGGGGTGTTGCCAGCGAACCAGCGCCTCAAAGCCGACGATGCCGCCGGTGGTGAGGTCGATGATCGGTTGGTAGTGCACGCGCAACTCTTCGGACAGCACCGCGCGGCGCAGGGCCGTCTCGAGTTCCAGGCGCTGGACCACGGCGACGTGCATCTGGTCCTGGAACTCCTCGATGCGGTCCTTGCCCTGTGACTTGGCGAGGTACATCGCGAGGTCGGCGTTCCGTAGCAGCTGATCACCGGTGTGACCCTTGCGGCCGAAGGTGACGCCCATGCTCACGGTCGAGGTGAGTTCTTGGCCGTCGACGACCACCGGCTGTCGCAGGGTCTTCATGAGTCGAGCGGCCATCTGCATGACCTCTTCGCGGTTCGCCGCGTCCTCGATCAACACCGCGAACTCATCACCGCCCAAACGCGCCGCGGTGTCGGACTTTCGAAGGCTGGCCACCAGCGTCGAGGCGACGACGCGAAGCAAGTCATCGCCGGCCGAATGACCGAGGCTGTCGTTGATGTTCTTGAAGTTGTCGAGGTCCAACATCACGACGGCGACGTACTTCTCGCTGCGCTCCGAACGCGCCAGGGCTTGGTTGACCCGGTCGTGGAAGAGCGCTCGATTGGGCAGGCCGGTGAGGGCGTCGTGGAAGGCGAGATGGGCGAGGTCGTTCTCCAGTCGCTTCTGTTCGGTGATATCACTGAAGCTCCACACCCGACCGACCACTTCGCCCGAGACGTACTGCGGCTTGGACATCCGTTGGAATACGCGCCCGTCCACGAATTCGAGCGTGTCGTTGCTCTCGGCTTCGGGCTGGGCGTAGAGGTCGTTGACGCGCGCGAGAAAGGACTCGGGATCGACGAGTTGATCCGCCACGTAGTCGATGAGCCGATGGTCGTTGCGGGCGGCGACGAGGTTTGTCGGGAGGTGCCACATCTCGGCGAACTGACTGTTGAAGCTCGAGATCGTTCGATCGATGCCGACCACCAACAGCCCATCGGCGGTCGACTCCAGGGTCGCGTTGAGCAGTGAAGAGGTCTCGCGAAGTTCGCGGACGATATTGCGGAGCTCCATCTCGGCGTTCACCCGAGCCGAGACGTCGTGGGCCGTGACGACCAACCCTCCGACGGTCGGGTCGTCCACGAGACTGACGATGGAGAGTTCGTAGGAGATCATCTCCTCGCCACCGCGGCGCAGCAGGCGCAGCGCTTGCACCACCGGGTGCGAGGCGCTGGAACTGCGCAGCGCGTTCTCGATCGCGACGCGCAGCGCCGGTCGGTCGGGTACGGCCACGATGTTGGCGAGCGGCTGACGTTCGACGGCTTCGGGGTCGTGTCCTAGCATCCGGGTCATCGCGCCCGACACCGAGACGACGTCGCCGCTTCGCGAGACGAACATCATGATCGTCGTGGCGTTGTGCACGAGCGATCGGAAGCGCGCGATGTTGTCGCGAGCCAACTCGAAGCGTCGACGATCCGTGAGGTCGCGAATGCTGAAGAGCACGGCGCCCTTCTGGAACCACGGCACCGGCGTGCCGATCAGCTCGATGAGTCGCCAGTCGTCACCGATCTTGGCCCGTATCTCGAGCGGCGTGCCGACGTTCTTGTTCTGCACGGTCTCGAGTGAACGCAGCACGATCTCGAGGTCGTCGGGGTGGACCAGGTCGATCCCGGACATGCCGATGGCGGACTCGAGCGGCCGGTCAAAAAGCTCCTCGGCCAGGTGATTCGCCCACAACACGTTGCCCTGGCCGTCGAGGACCACGACGATCTCGGGGAAGGCGTTGAGGAGTCGGGCCAGTCTGCGGTCGCCGACCGTCATCGCACCCCACAGGGACACCGGCGTGACGGTGCTCGCTCACGCCGGATGAGGTCGGAGGGTCCCGAGGCGGTTTTCATTCACTGAACCGTAACGCAGGCAACTCACGTTCTTGCGCACCACACACGCACGTTTCTCGCAACCGAGTGCACTCGTTCTCCTGTGCACAACGATGACGACAACCTGTGTGAAGTGCGCTCGCGATTCACAGCGGACTTGTGGGTGACATGTAAGTGTCGCGTCGCGGGCAATCGTTGAACTACTGCGTCACCTGAGGAGTCAGGGGCGATTGCGCGACGCTGCGACGCCGGCGCCGTCGCGTGCCGAGCCGAGTGATGCCGTGGAGCGACAATTGGGGCATTGTTGAGAACTTGTTGACAATCACCACGGCACTGCGGCCTAGCGTAATTTCGTGACCGACCTCTCCGAACGTCCTCGTGCCACGCGCCGAGTGAAAAAGTCGGCGTCTGCTCGGTCCTCGACGAGCGATTTTGTCACCGACGGCTCTTCCGCAGCGTTCCGATCGGCCCATCCGCCGTCGTGGAACGGACTCCTCGAAGCGCTGCCCGATCCCACGGCCCTGTTGGACGGTCGCGGCGTCGTCCATTACGTCAACGGGTTGTTGACGTCGCTCACGGGCTACGAGCAGCGCGAACTTATTGGTCAAGATGTACAGATCCTGGTGCCGGAACGGTTGCGCGAACGCCTACTCCGGGCCCGCCGCGAACGTCCCGACACGGCGGTGGCGTCCATATGGAACGACCAGGACCTCACGTTGCTGTGTCGCGACGGCGAAGAGATCTCGGTGGAGGTCTCACGTTCGCCCCTCGCGCTCGAAGAGGGTTCGTGGGTCGTGGTGGCGATACGCGACGTACGCACGCAACGCGCCATCGAGCGCGCCCGCGCGGACGCCGAACTACGCTTCCGCGTCGCCTTCGAGAACAACATGGCGCCCATGACCTTCGCCGACGCCAACGACCGGATCATCGCCGTGAATGACGCGATGTGCGACATGGTGGGGTTCACCAAGGGGGAGCTGCTCGGCTGTGACTCGACGCCCTTCACGTACCCCGACGACGTCGGGATCACCGAGAGCACGCATCAGCGACTGATCTCCGGCGAGGTCGAACAGGAGCGCTACGTAAAGCGCTACCTGCGAAAGGATGGTCGCGTCATCGACGTCGAGGTGTCGCGCTCACCCGCGCGCGACGCCGATGGAAAGATCCTGTACTTCGTGTTCTCCGAGCGCGACATCACCGAGGAACGCGCGCTCGCGGCGCAACTTAAGCACCAGGCGTGGCACGATCCCTTGACCGGTCTCGCCAATCGGGCGCTCTTCGAAGACCGCCTGGCGCAGGCGCACGGCCGCGTCATACGTCACGGGGGCATCGGCGCGGTCCTCCTGATCGACCTCGATGACTTCAAGGGCGTGAACGACACGCACGGTCACTTCGTCGGCGACCAGTTGCTGACGGCCATCGCCAATCGTCTCGAGCTGGTGACTCGCTCCGCCGACACGCTGTGCCGCTTCGGCGGCGACGAGTTCCTCTACCTCGCCGAGGGACTGGTCTCGCCGAAGGAGGCCGAGGTGCTCGCCGAGCGACTCATCCGCGTCATCGCCGAGCCCTACAACATCGCCGGCTTCCAGATCGAACAGCGGGCGAGCATCGGCATCGTGATCTGGGACTCGACGTGCACCAGTTTCTCCGAGACGATCCAGAACGTCGACGCCGCGCTCTACGAGGCCAAGCGCAACGTCCGCGGCCACCACGTCGTCTTCACGCCGACCATGCACCAGAACGCCGTCAGCCGCTTCTCGCTGGTCCAAGAGCTCCGGCAGGCCTTCAACGCCGGAGACCTCGCGATGCACTACCAACCGATCGCCGACCTCACGACCAGTGAGGTCGTCGGCTTCGAGGCGCTGATGCGATGGAACCACCCCGAGCGTGGGTGGGTGCCGCCGAACGACTTCATCCCGCTCGCCGAACAGAGCGACCTCATCCTCGAACTGGGGTCGTTCGCCTTGCGCGAGTCGATCCGCGAGGCGAGCCGGTGGACGTCGCCGGAGCCGTCCTCGCGTCGACCGTACGTGACGGTCAACCTCTCGGCGCGCCAGTTCCTCGACCCCGGTCTGGTGCCGACCGTGAAGTCCCTCCTGCGTGAGAGCGAACTGCCGCCGGAGTACCTCATCTTGGAGATCACCGAGAGCGTCGCGCTCATCGACATCGCCGAGACGATGTCCGTACTCGAACACCTCGGCGTCCTCGGCGTGGGCATCGCGCTGGACGACTTCGGGACCGGCTACTCATCCCTGTCGTACCTCTCGAAGCTGAACCCCCGGATCATCAAGATCGACCAGTCGTTCGTGCGACCGGTCGACGACACGATCCGCAACGACAACCTGCTCGAGTCGATCATCTCGATGGGCCGCAAACTCGACATGACGATGCTCGGCGAAGGCATCGAGACCGTGGCGCACTTCAGCCGGCTGCGGCGCCTGGGCTGCCAACTGGGACAGGGTTATCTCTTCTCCGCCGCCGTGCCGCACGACGAAGTCGACGCGATGGTCGGGCAGAGCCTCACGACCTGAGGTCACTGCGCGTCACCGGCTTAGACTTCGCCCATGTTGGTCGACGGCGGTCTCTCATTTCGAAGTGACGACGTGGGCGCCGAGGCGCGCGAACTCGAACTCACCGGCTACGACGGCGCGTGGTCGGCCGAGACCGGACACGACCCGCTGTTGATCGTCGCCGGGGCGGCGTCGGCGACCACGACGCTGGAACTCGGCACGGGCATCGTCGTGGCCTTCGCGCGCAGTCCGATGATCACCGCCACCATGGCCAACGACGTGCAACTCCTGTCACGTGGTCGCCTCCTGCTCGGTCTGGGCTCACAGATCAAGCCCCACATCGAGAAGCGCTACTCGATGCCCTGGTCGCATCCGGCGCCGCGCATGCGCGAGTACGTCCTGGCGATGCGCGCGATCTGGGCCTGCTGGAACGAGGGCGCCCCCCTGAACTTCCGTGGTGAGTACTACCGCCACACGCTGATGTCCCCGTTCTTCAACCCCGGACCGAACCCCTACGGCGCGCCCAAGGTCTACCTGGCGGCGGTCGGCGAACTGATGACCGAGGTCGCGGGCGAGGTCGCCGACGGACTGCTGGTCCACCCCTTCACCACCGAGCGCTACATCCGCGAGGTCACGTTGCCGGCGCTCGAACGCGGGCTCGCCGCCTCCGGGCGCGACGTCAAGGACTTCCCGATTTCGTTCTCCGGCTTGGTGGCGACGGGCGCCACGGACGAACAGCTCGCCGACGCGACGCGACGCGTCCGCGGCCAGATCGCGTTCTACGGCTCGACACCGGCCTATCGCGGCGTCCTCGAGCTGCACGGCTGGGGCGATCTGCAGACCGAACTGAACACGCTGTCCAAGTCGGGGGAGTGGGAGAAGATGGGCGAACTCATCGACGACGACGTCCTCAACGCCTTCAGCGTGGTCGCGCGGCCCGCGCAGGTCGGCGCCGAGGTTCGCTCGCGCCTCAGCGACGTCATCAGCCGCTTCAGCATCTACGCGCCGTACGCGCTGAGCGACGACGACCGACGAGCGATCGTGAGCGGGTTGCGCGCGTAGGGCTCGACGACGCGATCGTGAAGAACCCTCGCCGGGGGAATCCTCAATTTTCACCCAACGCAAAACTAAGGTCGAGAGGTGAGCTGGAACGAGGAGCCGTGGTCCTGGGAACCGACCCAAGACATCCTCGATTATCTGGGTTTCGCGGGCGTCGAGACGACGCGTGACCAACTCGCCCGACTGCATCGTCGTCGCCTGATCGGCGAGCCGTTCCACGACCAGAACGGCGGACGCAGTTCGCTGGCCCGCTATCCCAGCGGCACGGCCGAACGGATGCTGCGGATCTCGCAACTGCGTGCGAGCACCAAGCAACTCGACGAGCTGGCGTGGCGCCTGTGGTGGGAGGGGTTCGACGTCGAGCCCGACCTCATCCGCACCTATCTCTTGAAGCGCGCGACGCGCTGGGACGAACAGTTGCGCGAGATCCGCATGGTGGCGACCGAGACGGCCGAGGTCGAGGTGGAAAAGGGCGAACGCGACGTCCTCGAAGAGGTCTTCTTCGAACATCTGAAGGTCGGTCCGGCGATGGTGTCGGCGCGCAAGCGCCTGGGCCGCGGCTCGGAGTTGTACGCCGAGTTCTCCGCGCTCTTGATCGACCTCATGCACGGCGACCTCAGCGCGCTCGATCGAGACGACGAGGCGCTCTTCGATCGCGACCCCGGTCGCGGCGCGCTCGCCCTCAACGCGGAAGAGCAACGTCGAGCCGGGGAGGTCGCCCTCTCGGCGATGCAGGGCAGCATGGACACACCGTTCATCCAGTTGGTCGCGTCGCTCGATGACAAGGAGATCGCCAACGCCCGGCCGGTCGCGCTGCGGCTCCTCGGACTGATCGCCAACGTGGGCAGCATCGTCCAGGAGGTCTTCGGCGGCTCGGGACACGGTCGCGACAACGTTGGCAAGAGTCTCATCACGATGGCCGAGAACTCCGAGGAGCAAGTCCTGGCGCTGCTCTTGACCTCGTCGTTCCTGAAGGACGATCGGGTGCGCGAGGCGCTGCCCGCGATGAGTACGGTCCCGGCCGCGCCACCGACGATCACGTTCTTGGATTTCCTGCGCCTTCGCTATCTGGCGGTCGAAGTCCCGGGATTCGTGGCGCTGTTGGCGCCCGGATTGGTGCGCGAGGCCTTCGCCACGCCCGATGGCGCCGAGCGCTGGCACGCGAGGTTCGACGAGTACTGGCTCAATCACGTCATCGAGCTCGACGAGGCGATGGCGCTGCGACCCGACCTGTTCGCGGAAGAGCCGCTCGAAGAACTGCTCGAAGAACCGCTCGAACCGGACGTCGAAGTCGAAATTGAAGTCGAAGCTAAAAAAAAAAATCTAAAATGAGGTTCTGGAACGGTGAGTGCAGTCGGGCATTCACGGACTGGCGCGGGCTGCACCACGGGGTCGGAGATGGCGCGTGGCTCATCGAGGACGCCCGAATCGACCATTCGATAGAAGAGGCCGTCTCGGCCTAGGGCCGACGTCGGTCCGTCGACCCGGGCCTCAGATCTTGCCGAGTTGTTCCGACGTCGTGTGCGCGCGTTGGTGACAGGGCGCGCAGAGATATTGGCAGTTCGCGATCTCGTCGTCGCCACCGGCGCCCAGAGGTTTCTTGTGGTGGAACTCCTTGGCCGGAAGTCGGCAGTGTCCGTAGTGGGGACACCAACTCGCGGTGCACTCGCACGTGCCGCGCGCGCGTTGCCGGGCCAGTCGTTGAACAGATTCGGGAAAACTCACGTGCTCCTCCTTCGCAGCCCCGCTTATCGCCCCGCATGACTAGGTGGAACAGCGTAATGGCGCCGTCGCTCGAGCGACGCGTCGGGTCAGTGACGGAACGCTCAGGCGGTGAGCAGCGCGCCGACCATGGCGGTGGCCTCGTCCAGCGGCACCGCGTGGGAGAAGAGGTAGCCCTGTCCGAGCGAGCAGTGCAGTTCACGCAGTTGCTCGAGTTGATCGAACGTCTCGATCCCCTCGGCGAGCACGGTCATGCCGAGGTTGTGGCCGAGCGAGATGATCGTCTCGAGGAGCCGGTCATTGTGCTTGCTGATGATGGCCGGGCGCACGAACATCTGGTCGACCTTGATGATCATCGGGTTCAACAGCGCGAGGTAGGAGAGCGAGGAGAATCCCGTGCCGAAGTCGTCCAACGCCACGCCGATGCCCAGGTCCGTCAACTGTTCGATCACCTTCAACGTGTCGGCGATCTCCATCAGCGCCACGCCCTCGGTGATCTCGAGGATGAGCCGATCGGCCGGCAACGAACTGACGTCCAGTTCGCTCCTGACGCGCGAGAGCAGTCGGGGGTCGTGGAACTGACGCGCCGACAGGTTCACCGAGACGTAGGGATTGGCGAGGGAGTCATTGACCCGCGCCCATTCGCTAGCCGCCATGACCGACTCGTGGAGGGCGAACGCCCCGAGCTCCAATATGAGGTCGCTCTGTTCGGCGAGGGGGATGAAGTCGCTGGGCGCCACCCAGCCGCGCTCGTGGTGGTGCCAGCGCATCAGCGCCTCGAAGCCGACGACTTCACAGGTCGAGAGTCGCACGATCGGTTGGTAGTGCATCGCGAGGTCGCCGGCCGACACCGCCTGGCGTAGCTCTTGCATGATCGAGAAGCGGTCCACCACCTGGTGATGCATGCCGGGGACGTAGACGTAGCGACCTCCCTTACCGAGCCGCTTGGCCTCGTAGAGGGCGACGTCAGCGTCGCGGAGCACGTCCGAGACCTCCAGGTTCGACGAGTCCCACACGACGACCCCGAGGCTGGCCCGCTGTTCGAGCACGAGGTCGCCCACGGCGAAGGGCTCGTCGAGCGAGCGCAGGAACCGCTCGGCGATCAACTCCGCCTCTTCGGTGCCGCTGACCCCTTCAGCGAGGTAGAGGAACTCGTCGCCGCCGAAGCGACAGAGCGTGTCGGTCGATCGCGTCACGCTTTCGAGGCGACGGGCCACGGCCTCCAGTAACTGGTCACCGACGAGGTGCCCGTAGGTGTCGTTCACGCCCTTGAAGTCGTCGAGGTCCAAGAGGCACAGCGCGCCGTGACCCCCCTGACGCAGGATGCGCGAGTGCGCCTGGGAGAGTCGGTCGTCCAGCAAGGCCCGATTGGCGAGTCCCGTCAAGGGATCGTGGAGGGCCTGGTGGGACAGTTGCGCGGTCAGCATCCGCTCCTCGGTGATGTCGCGCTCGGAGATGATGAAGTACAGGGTCTTGCCGGTCTTGTCGCGCGCGGGGGACTTCGAGACCTCCGCGACGATCATCCGACCGTCCTTGTGGAGGTAGCGCTTCACGTAGCGGACCTGTCGGATCTCGCCTTGCAGGAATCGTGCGTGCGAGGCCTCGGTGATGCCGACGTCGTCGGGATAGGTGAACGGCTTGGAGTCGAAGCCGATCAGCTCGGCGCGCGTGCGACCCATCATCGTGCAGAACGCGTCGTTCGCCGCGATGATGCGGTCCTCGAGGTCGGTGAAGACCATCGGTGCCATGTTGTCCTCGAAGGCCAGGCGGAAGTGCTGTTCGGCCTCGAGACGGGCCTGTTCGGCGGCGCGCTGGGCGCTGTTGTCGCGGATGCAGCCGACCGTCCAGTGGTGACCGTCGACGGTGAGCGGCGACAGCGCGAAGTCGACCGATCGCAGGGTGCCGTCCTTGCAGAGCACCTTGAGGTCGCGGTCGTTCCAGATGAGTCGGGCGTCCGGGTCCTGGGCGTACTGGCGGCGGGCCTCGCCCTCCAGCGGGCGTAGGTCCGGCGGAATCAGGAGCTGGACGTTCTGGCCCTCCAACTCCTCACGCTGGTAGCCGGTGAGGTGCGCGAGTTCGGCGTTCACGTAGTGCATGACGCCGTGCGCGTCGAGCAACGCGGTGCCGTCGGGGAGGGCCTCGAGCAGACTCTGCCACGAGATCGAGAGCGCCGAGGGCGTACTCACTTCAGTTCAACCACGGTTGAACACCGAACGAGGCACCATGCATTGAGTGAATCTTGACACAGGACCTAGAAAAATCGGCGCTCCACTCGACCGACACAGGCTCGCTCACGAGGGAATCGACCCCGCGACGAGGAAGTTATGAGTGGTCGTCCTCGGGATGTTCGGCCACCCACTCGGCGTCGGACTCCATCTCGGGATGCTCCTTCACCCACTGTGCGTGCTGCGGATTCGCCGGGTCGAGGAGGTCGTCGGCCGCGTCACTCACGAAATCGTCGTGCGCGATCTCCTGGGACGCCTCCTCGGGTGTCGGGATCGCCACCTCGGGGACCGTGCCCGGGCCGGGGCGCACGCCGAAGCCCTGGTAGCCCTCACCGGGCTTGATACTCGGGTCAGGCGCGTAACTGACGCCGCGCTTATCGGACTTGCGTCGCATCATCACCGCACCGACGACGAGCACGACCACCACAATGCCCGCGAAGACGTAGATCATCGCCACCACCCTCGTTTCCCTCGGCTCCGGTTCGACAGCACGTCGTCGATCCGTACGCCTCGAGCATACCGAGCGACACCCGGTCCCACCCGAGTCCGGGAGCCGCGCCGGGCCTCGTCGGCGACCGTTGTAACTACCATTGAGCCACGAGGTGAATGGTGACCCAACTTCTCTTTACGGCTTTCAGCAACCGCACCGACGCGGTGCAACTCGCCCAGGAGGCCGGTCGACAACTGCACGAGGACGGGATCTCGTCGAGTTTGCATCTGCTGGACGTCGACGTCACGCCCGACCTCGACCCGGCGACGCTCGTCGTGAGCCTCGGGGGTGACGGGACGTTCTTGAAGTCGGCGCGACTCGCCCACGCGCTGGGCGCGCGGGTCCTCGCCGTCAACCTGGGCCGCCTGGGCTTCTTGCTCAACGTCCCCTCCGATGAGGTCGTGGCCGACGCGAAGTCCGCGCTCTCCGGCGACGACGTCGTCGATCGCCTGGCGCTGCTCATCTCGGTCTCGGGGTCGAGCGTGGAGGAGTTCGCGCTCAACGAGGTCGTGGTCGAGCGAGCGCACGCCGGTCACATGGTGCGCGTCAAGACCTACGTCGATGACGACGAGTACCTCACCTACTCCGCCGACGGCGTCATGGTCGCCACGCCGACCGGCAGCACCGGCTACAACTTCTCGGCCGGCGGCCCCGTCGTCGAGGCGACGTTGCCGGTGATGATCTTGACGCCGGTGGCGCCGCACTTCACGATCGACCGGTCGATCGTCGTCGCCGACGACAAGGTGATTCGCCTGGTCGCGGATGATAAGCCGGCGATCATCGTCGCGGACGGTCGCGACATCGGCTCCTTGAGCGCCGGTCAATTCGTCAAAGTCCGCAAGAGCCCCACGCCGGTCCAAGTCGTCGCCACGAGGAGCTTCGACCTCGCCTCGCGTCTGCATGAGGGCCTTCGAGAGGGTCATGCCTAAGTCCCAGCTGTTGGAGCTCTACGCCCACGGTCTCGGCGTCATCGAAGAGGCTCGACTTGAATTCGGACCCGGCTTCAACGTGCTCACCGGTGAGACCGGCGCCGGAAAGACACTGCTGCTCGGCGCCCTCGACCTCTGCTTGGGCGGCGACGGTTCGGTCACGCGCGCGGCGATCGCGAGCGACATGCGGGCCGCGGCGGTCTTCGACCTCAACGGCGAGCGCGAGATCGTGTTGACGAGGGAGTCCGGGGCGTCCGGACGACTGCGCAGCGCGGTCGACGGTGCCTCGAGCAGCGCCGAGACGCTGCGAGGACTCGCCGACCAACTGATCGTCATCCACGGACAGCACGACTCCTTGACGCTGCGCAACCGCGGTGAGGCGTTGCGGCTGGTCGACGCTAAGGGTGCCGTCTCGGTTGACGAGCTCGTGGCGGCGCGACGGGCGCTGCACGACGCCCAGCGCGAGCGCTCGACACTCGGCGGTGACGCCGACGAGCGAGCCCGCGAGCTCGACTTCATCGACTTTCAGATCGACGAGCTCACGGCGGCCTCGATCCGGTCGGCCGAGGAACTGGACGACACGTTGGGAGAGCTGACCCGCCTGACGGCGCTGCGCGACGGCCAGGCGGCACTCGTCGAGGTCTTGGATCAGCTCGACGCCGACGCGGACGACAGTGTCCTCGCCCAGTTCGCGAAGTCGCTGTCGCGCTTGCCGGCCGGCGAGGCCTACGACGACGCGCGCTCGATGTTGCGTGCGGCCCTGGAACAGGCCCGCGTGGCGGTGCACGAACTGGCCGCGTTGTCCGATCCCGACTCCTTCGACGCCTCGGCGCTGAAGGAACTCGACGATCGCGCGACGGTCCTGCAGTCACTCGTGCGAAAGCACGGCTCCCTGTCGAACGCCCTCGTCGCGCTGGAGGAGTTGCGCGCTCGCCAGCGCGCGCTGCGCGACGCGGCGAGCCGGAGTGTCGCCCTCGACGGGGAGATCGCCGGGCTGGAGGAGCGGGTCCGCGCACTGGCCGAGTCGGCGTTGCTCGATCGAACGGCGGCGGCGGCGGCCCTCACGCGCGCCGTCGCCGGACAGTTGTCGCGCGTGGCGCTCGCCCACGCGTCACTGCGCTTCGTCGTGGCTGGGGACGACGGGTCGGAGGCACGAATACTGTTCACGCCGAATCCGGGACAGCCCGAGGGACCGTTGCAGGCGCTCGCGAGTGGGGGAGAGCTCAGTCGAGTCCTGTTGGCCCTCTCGCTCGAATCGGCGCACGAGGACGTCGTCGCGGTGTTCGACGAGGTCGACGCCGGCATCGGCGGCCAAGTGGCCCAACAGATCGGCGAGTGTCTGCGCGAGTTGGGCCAGCGTCAACAGGTCCTCGCCGTCACGCACCTCGCGTCGGTCGCGGCCAAGGCCGACCATCACTTCGTCGTCGAAAAGCAGATCGGTCGCGACGACGTCAGCACGTCGGTGCGGGCGTTGGAGGGCGACGAACGAGTCGAGGAGATTGCGAGAATGCTCGCCGGCGACGAGATAACGGTCGAATCGAGGGCGCTCGCGCGTCAGATGTTGGAAACACCGCGTTAATAGTTCTGTAAGGTCACAGCGCGTCGCTATGCTGGTGTTCCGTGGAAGCGGCGGTTTACGAATGACCAAATTCGTCTTTGTAACTGGTGGTGTGTCGAGTTCTCTGGGCAAGGGACTGACCGCCTCGTCGCTCGGTCGACTCCTCAAATCTCGGGGCCTCAAGGTCACGATGTGCAAGCTCGACCCCTACTTGAACGTCGATCCCGGCACCATGAACCCCGGTGAGCACGGCGAGGTCTTCGTCACCGACGACGGGGGCGAGACCGACCTGGACCTCGGCCACTACGAGCGATTCATCGACGAGTCGCTCTCGAAGATGTCCAACACCACGACCGGCTCGGTCTACTCCAACGTGATCGCCAAGGAACGCCGAGGTGACTATCTGGGAAAGACGGTCCAGGTCATCCCGCACATCACCGACGAGATCAAAGAGCGCGTGCGACGCCTCGGCACCCTCGGCGCCGACGTCGTGATCGTCGAGATCGGGGGCACGGTCGGGGACATCGAGATCGTGCCGTTCATCGAGTCGATCCGCCAGTTCCGACGCGACGCCGGCCGCGACAACGTCTGTTACGTCCACTTGACGCTCGTGCCGTACCTCGCGCCGTCGGGCGAGCAGAAGACCAAGCCGACCCAGCACTCGGTGACCGAGCTGCGTTCGCGCGGTATCCAGCCCGACGTCATCGTCTGTCGCAGCGACCAGCCGCTCTCGGACGGCCTCAAGCGCAAGATCTCGCTGCTCTGCGACGTGCCGATGCAGGCGGTCATCTCGGCCGTGGACGCGCCGAGCATCTACGACATCCCCATCACGATGTACGACGAGGGGCTGGACACGATGGTGTGCAACACGCTCGGCATCGACCTCGAGGCCAACCCGATCGACCTGAGCGCGTGGCGCGACGTCGTGCGCCGGGTCCACAGCACGACCAAGACGCTCCGCATCGGGGTCATCGGCAAGTACGTCACGATGCCCGACGCCTACCTCTCGGTGGGCGAGTCGATCCGTCACGCCGGCTTCGCGGTAGGCGCCAAGACGGCAATCGAGTGGCTGGAGGCCGAACGGGTCCCCACCGAGATCGACGCCGAGCGGATCCGTCAACTCGACGGCATCGTCGTGCCGGGTGGTTTCGGCGAGCGCGGCGTCGAGGGCATGATCGCCGCGGCGCGCATCGCGCGCGAGCACGACATCCCCTACCTGGGCCTGTGCCTGGGGATGCAGGTCATGGTGGTCGAGTTCGCCCGACACTGTCTGGGATTGAGCGACGCGCACTCGACCGAGATCTCGATCAGCACTTCGGCGCCGGTCATCGCGCTGATGGCCGAGCAGATGGACGTCACCGACCTGGGCGGCACCATGCGGCTGGGGGCCTGCCCCGCGATGCTCGACGAAGGTTCGGTCGTGGCCGAGCTCTACGGCACGACGGTCGTCTCGGAACGCCACCGCCACCGCTACGAGTTCAACTCGCGTTACCGCGCCCAGTTCGAGGCGGCGGGCATGCGCTGCTCCGGCACCTCGCCCGACGGCCGACTGGTCGAGTTCACCGAGATCGCCGAGCACCCGTTCTACGTGGGGACCCAGGCGCACCCGGAGTTCAAGTCCCGCCCCGATCGTCCGCACCCGCTCTTCCTCGGCCTCATCAAGGCGGCCGCGGCGCGCGCCGAGGGTCGTGAGCCGCACATCATCGATCCGGAATCGGTCGACGCCACGTTGTGAGCGAAGCGTTCCGCGTCGTAGGAACGACGAAACTCCTGCAGTCCCACGTCTTCGGTGTGGAACAGCGCACGGTGGAACACGACGGGACGACCTTCGAACGAGACGTCGTCACGCACCTCGGCGCGGTCGCCATCCTCGCGATCAACGAACACGACGAGATCGGCCTGATCCGCCAGTACCGCACGCCCTTCGATCGATTCTGCTGGGAGGTGCCGGCCGGCACGCTCGACGTACCCGGTGAGGACGCGTTGACGGCGGCCCAACGAGAACTACTGGAAGAGCTCGGGTGCGAAGCGGCGCGCTGGACGTTGCTCGGCCGGTTCATGACGTCGCCCGGTTGGTCCAATCAACTCATGACCATCTTCGAAGCGCGGTCATTGACGAACGCGTCGCGTGCGCCGGCCGGCCCGGAAGAGGCCGGTTCGACGGTTCGGTGGTTCTCACGCGAAGAATTGCGCGAGACTCTTCGTCGTGAGCCCGCGATCGACAACACCACCGTCGTCGCCCTCGGTCGCGTCTTCGGAACGTTCTTCGACGACCTCTGAGCGGTACCTGTCCGAGTACCTGCAGTGGCTGACCATCGAAAAGGGTCGGAGCCGCGCCACGATCGAGGCCTACCGCCGAGACCTCACGAAACTGCTCGCCTGGACGCGCGACACCGGCGTCGAGCTCGAGGCCCTGCGCGAACGAGACCTCGAGCGCTACGCCAACCACCTACGACGCCAGAAGCGCGCCGAGACGTCGATCGCGCGATCGGTCGCCTCGATTCGCGGGTGGTTCGCCTATCTCGTCGTCGAGGGGTACCTGGCCGCTGACCCCAGCGCCGGATTGAAGGGCGGTCGACGCGGACGATCGCTCCCCAAGCCCCTCGGCGAGGACGAGATCACGACGCTGCTCGACTCCATCCCGGACACGACGCCCAGCGACCTGCGCGACCGCGCGCTGCTCGAACTGCTCTACGGCACCGGCGCCCGGGTCTCCGAGGTCGTCGGGATCGCGCTGGGCGACCTCGACTTCGACGAACAGCTGATCCTCGTGACCGGGAAGGGCTCGAAGCAGCGTCTCGTGCCGATGGGCACCAAATTGACCGCGGCGCTTCGCGACTACCTCGGTCCGCGCGGTCGCGGCTCGTTCCCGGACGCGCGCAAGGACTCGCGGCTGTTCTTGAACGCCCGCGGGGGAGCGCTCAGTCGACAGGGCGTGGACCTCATCATCGACAAGCGGGCCCTGCCGGTGGGCATCGAGCGTTCGCGCATCAGCGCGCACGTCTTTCGCCACAGTTGCGCGACGCACATGTTGGCCCACGGCGCCGATATCCGCGTCGTCCAGGAGCTCTTGGGGCACGTTTCGATCTCGACGACGCAGATCTACACCGCGGTGGCGGTAACGTCACTGAAACGCGAATACCACAACGCGCACCCTCGGGCGCACGACTAACTCGAAAGCCGCGATGTTCCACACCTACTACTTCTACATAGCCCTCGTGCCCTCGATCATCCTGCACGAAGTCAGCCACGGGTGGGTCGCGAACTTCTTCGGCGATCCCACCGCGAAGAACGCGAAGCGACTCTCGCTCAATCCCCTGGTGCACATCGACCCCTTCGGCACGATCCTCCTGCCCGCGCTGTTGATCCTCTTCGGTCTGCCCTTCTTCGGCTACGCGCGTCCGGTGCCGGTCAACACGTCACGACTCCGAAAGCCCCGACAGCAGTCGCTCTACGTGTCGCTCGCCGGCCCCTTGATGAACATCATCCTCTCGGGCGTCGGACTCGTCATGTGCGACCTCGCCGTTTCGAGTCTCGCCGGCCAGTTGGTCGTGACCAACAACTCGCTCTACTTCGCGGGACTCGCGTTGGGCCTGTCGAATCTCCTGTTGGCCGTCTTCAACCTGTTGCCGATACCGCCGCTCGATGGTTCGGCCATCATCGAACGCTTCGTCCCGAACCGGCACCTCGGCACGTACTACCACTGGCGAGCCCGGGCGCTGCCGCTCGTCTTGATCTTCGTCCTCTTGAGCGAGTACGTGTTCCACTTCGGCTCGAACGCCTTCGGCGACCTCGAGAACTGGTGGTTCAACCTGATCAGATGAGGCCGATGGCGCCGGCCGCGCGACGATAGACCGCGCCCGCGACATCGCTCGCCTTGAGCGCACCGCGGCTGGCGACGGCGCGCAACTCGCCCGGGTCACCGATGAGTTCGTCGTAGCGCTTGTGAATCGGCTCCAGTGACTCGATGACGAGAGCCGAGAGATCGCGTTTGAGGTCGCCGTAACGGGTGTAGCGCTCGGCGACGGCCTGGGGCGTCTCGCCGCTGAAGCTCGAATAGATTTCCAACAGGTTCGAGATGCCGGGCTTGGTCTCCCAGTCGTAGCGCACGTCGTTGTCGGTGTCGGTGACCGCCTTCTTGATCTTCTTGTCGATCTCGTCGGGTGAGTCGGTGACGAAGATCGAGCCCAGGGGGCTCGAGATCGACTTGGACATCTTGCGCGTCGGCTCTTGGAGGTCCATGACGCGCGCGGCGACCTTGGGCTGCACCCCGATCGGCACCACGAAGGTCGGGCCGTAGCGATTGTTGAAGCGCTCGGCGATCACGCGCGTCAACTCGAGGTGCTGGCGCTGGTCGTCGCCGACCGGCACCTCGGCCGTCTCGTAGAGCAAGATGTCGCCGGCCATCAGGACCGGGTAGGTCAAGAGACCGACGCGGTAGCCCGTCTTGCGCGACGACTTCTCCTTGAACTGCGTCATGCGGCTGAGTTCGCCGTAGGTCGCGACGCACTCGAGGAGCCAGTTCATCTGCGCGTGGTACGGCACCTCGCTCTGCAAGAAGATGGTGCAGACCTCGGGGTCGAGTCCGGCCGCGAGGTACGTGGCGATGAGTTCGTAGGTCTGGGCGCGCAGCGTGGCGGGCTCGATCTCGAGGGTGAGGGCGTGCAGGTCGACGACGCAGTAGAACGCGTCCGCGCTCTGGGCGTCGACCCACTGCTTCAGCGCGCCCAGGTAGTTGCCGATGTGCAACGTGCCCGACGGCTGCATGCCCGACAAGATTCTCATCGCGCAATTCTACGTGAAGTCCGTTCGTGCTTTGGAAGTAGAGTCTGTTCGTGACCTTCGTCGTGACGACGCCGTCCTTCAGCGGCCCGGTGGAGCTGCTCCTCCAACTGATCTCCAGTCACGACGTCGACGTCCTGGACGTGCCGCTCGGTCCGATCGTGGACGCCTTCGTCGCCGCGCTGCGCGACGAGGCGGTGACCATCGAGGTCGAGGAACTGTCGGAGTTCCTCCTCATCGCGTCGATCCTGCTCGAGATGAAGAGCCGCAGCCTCCTGCCCGGACGCGACGACACCGAACCCGACGAGGAGTTCGTCGGTTGGGAGGAGCGCGACGTCCTCCTCGCTCGACTCCTGGAACTGCGCACGTACGCCGCGCTCTCCGACGCCTTCGTGTCGCTCCTGGAACGCGCCGCCCGGGCCTACCCCCGCCTGCGCGGCATCGACGACGGCTTCGTCGTCGTCCCGCCGGACCTGCTCGCCGGCGTCACGACCGCGATCTTGGCCGGCGCGTACCTGCGCGGCATCGAGGAGAAGCCCGTGCCGGTGCTGCGCCTGAACCACGTCACGGTCGACGCGGTCTCGGTCGCCGAGACGGTCGTGTCGCTCTCCCAGCGCCTCCCGTCGATGGGGACCCTCTCGCTTCGCGCGTTGACCGAGTCGTTGGGCAGTCGCATCGAGATCATCGTCCACTTCTTGGCGTTGCTGGAGCTCTGCAAGCTCGGCCTGGTCGAACTCGGCCAGGGCTCGACCTTCGGCGACGTCCAGATCTCGTGGATCGACGAGGCGGCGGACCTCGACATCGGAAGGGTTGACGTCTATGAGGGATGAGTTCTCACTCGAGCAGATCCTGGAGGCCATGTTGACGGTGGCCCTCGAGCCCATCTCGTCCGAGGAGCTCGCCGACGTCGTCGAGACCGACGCCGCCGAGGTGACCACGACGCTGCGGCGCCTGCGCGATGAGTTCCTCGAGGAGCGACGCGGCTTCCAACTCGCCGAGTTGGCGAGCGGCTGGGTGCTGCAGTCCTCGCCGGACGTGGCGACGTGGGTCGCGAAGTTCGCCAGTCGCGACGTCTCGCACCGGTTGAGTTCGGCCGCGCTCGAGACGCTCGCGATCATCGCGTACCGCCAGCCGATCTCACGGGCCCAGATCACGGCGTTGCGCGGCGTGAACGTCGACGGGGTCTGTCGACTCCTCGAACAGCGCCAGTACATCGAAGAGACGGGCCGCGCCGGGGGACCGGGTCAGCCAATCCTCTACGGCACGACGGAGCTGTTCCTCGACCGCATGGGCCTGGCGTCCCTGGCGGACCTGCCACCGATCGAGGAGTTCATGCCCCCGATCGAGACCGCGAACCGGTTGGTCGAAGAGATGGGCTTCGACGTCGACGAAAGCTCCGAGGTCTCGTAGTTGGACGACGGCGAGCGCCTGCAAAAGACCCTGGCGCGCGCGGGCTTCGGATCACGGCGCGCCTGCGAGATCCTCATCAGCGAGGGTCGCGTCACCATCGACGGCCGCGTCGCGGAGCTGGGCAATCGGGTCGACCCCGACACCCAGGTGATCTGCGTCGACGGCTCACTGGCCCCGACGGCGCAGAACACGGTGTACTTCTTGTTGAACAAGCCCGACGGCGTCGTCACCACCGCGTCGGACCCCCACGGGCGAACGACGGTGTTGGAGCTCGTCGAGAGCCCGGTGCGGATCTTCCCCGTGGGGCGCCTCGACATGAACACCGAAGGCCTCTTGATACTCACCAACGACGGACGCCTGGCCCACTTGCTCACCCATCCGAGCTCGGGGATCCCCAAGGAGTACCTGGCGCGCGTCGAGGGTGACCCGTCACCGGCCGCGATCCGGCGCCTGCGCGACGGCGTGGAGTTGGACGACGGCGTGACCAGTCCGGCCCAGGTGAGCCGCGTGAGCGAAGGCCTGCTCCGCATCGTCATCCACGAGGGCCGCAACCGTCAGGTCCGCCGGATGTGCGCGGCCGTCGGTCACGACGTCACCCGGCTCGTGCGCACGCGCATCGGTCCGATCCAGGACGCCACGCTCTCACCGGGCTCCTCACGCCAACTCTCACTGGCCGAAGTGCGTCGACTGATGGAGGCGGTTGGGATGAGTGAGGCAATCGCCTCTACGATGCCTACATGAGATCGGCGCAATTGCGGGGCCTGCGCGGCGCCACCACCTGTGATGAGGACACCCCCGCGGCGATCGAGTCCGCCACGCAGGAGCTGCTGCGCGCGATGATGGACCGCAACGAACTGGCCCACGACGACGTCGTCAGCGTGATCTTCACGACCACCCGCGACCTCACCTCGACCTTTCCCGCGACCGTGGCGCGCGGCGTCGGCTTCGGTGACGTCCCGCTCCTGTGCGCCAGCGAGATCGACGTGCCCGGCTCGATGCCGAGGTGCATCCGAATACTCATCCACGTCTACACGACCAGGTCCCGCAGCGATCTTCGACACGTCTACCTTCGAAACGCTCAGGGCCTGCGTGATGACCTCCCCGAGTAGTCGCCGAGCCCACGTCGTCGGTCTCGGTCTGATCGGCGCGTCGGTGGCGCTCGCGCTGGCCGACGCCGGCTGGCGGGTGACCGGTGAGGACGCCGACGCCGCGACGCTCGACGCCGCGCTGGCGCGCGACGTCGTCACCGGTCGCGACCTCGCACCCGACGTCGACCTCGTCGTCATCGCGACGCCCGCCGGCGTCGTGGCCCGCGTCGCCACAGAGGTGCTGACGCGACTCACCAGTCCCGACGTCGTCGTCACCGACGTCGCCGGCGTGAAGGGATCGATCGTGGCCCAGGTCGCCGACGAGCGATTCCTCGGCGGTCACCCCATGGCCGGTTCGGAGTTACGCGGACTGTCGGGCGCGCGCGCCGACCTCTTTCGCGGTTCGACCTGGGTCCTCACGCCCACCGACCACACGTCGCCCTCCACCTACAGCACGCTGCACGGCATCCTGCGTGAGATCGGCGCGAACGTCGTCGCGGTGAGCGCGGCCGACCACGATCGCCTGGTCGCGATCGCGAGCCACGTGCCGCACCTGCTCGCCGGTTCACTGATGAACGAGGCCAGCCAGGTCGCCGAGCAGGACGCCGTCCTGTTGCAACTGGCCGCCGGGGGGTTCCGTGACATGACGAGGATCGCCGCCGGTGACCCGGGCATCTGGCCCGACATCCTCTTCGAGAATCGCGACGCCGTGATCGCGAGCCTCGAGGCGCTCGAGGGACGACTCACGACGTTGCGCGAGGCGCTCGCCAGTGACGGCCGTGAGGTGATCCTCGAGAGCCTGTTGAGCGCCGCCAGCGCGCGACGACAACTCCCCGGTCGCGCACTCAGCACCGAGGACCTGGCCTATCTCCGCGTCAAGGTCAGTGACGAACCGGGGGTGCTGGCCCGGGTGACGCGCTCGGCGTCGGACCTCGCGGTCAACATCTACGACATCGAGATCGCCCACGGCATCGAGGGCACCGGGCGGTACGTTGCTGCTCGCCGTCGACGCACGGCAGTCCGAGATGTTCGGCGCGGCGCTCACGGCGCTCGGCTTCCAGGTCGGGCACGAATGAGTACCGCCACCGTCGAACACTTCGAACGGCTGCGCGGCAGCGTGCGCGTCCCGGGCGACAAGAGCACGTCGCACCGCGCGCTCATGGTCAGCGCCCTGGCCGACGGCGAGAGCACGATCCGCGGCCTGTCGCCGGGTCTCGACGTGGCCGCGACCGCGCAGATCATGGAGCAGCTCGGCGCGATCCGCAGCGTCCGCGACGACGTCGTGACGGTCTCCGGGCCCGCCGAGGGACTGCACGCCAGCGACGCCGCACTGGACTGTGGCAACTCCGGCACGACCATGCGACTCCTGGCGGGCCTCGTGAGTGCCGTGGCGGGCGAGCACGAACTCGTCGGCGACGCTTCGCTGTCCCAGCGCCCGATGGACCGGATCGCCGAGCCGTTGGCGCTGATGGGCGCGAGCGTGCTCGGGCGGGGGCCGCGCCTGTGTGCCCCGCTGCACGTCGTGGGTACGAAGGACCTGCGCGGCATCCGCTACGACGTGCCGATGGCGAGCGCCCAGGTGAAGTCGGCGATCCTCTTCGCGGCGCTCGGCGCCAGTGCACCGACGACCGTTGTGGAACACGTGCGCACGCGACCGACCACCGAAGAGATGTTCTCGCGCGCCGGCGTGGCGCTCGAGAGCGTCGAGAGCGGTCAGGGACGCAGCGTCACCATCTGGCCCGGGCGACCCCTCGCGCGCAACTGGCTGGTGCCCGGGGACCCCTCCCAGGCGGCCTTCTTCGCGGTCCTGGGCTGCGTCCATCCCGACGCCGACCTCGAGGTCCTGGACATCGACAGCGCGCGCGAGCGCGTCGGCTTCTTGGGCGTGCTCCAGCGCATGGGGGCCACGATGACGCTGCAGTCGCGCGGCGCCACGACGTCGCTCACCGTGCGCAGTTCAGCGTTGAGCGCGACCGAGGTGCACGCCAGCGAGATCCCCTCCGTCGACGAGGTACCGGTGTTGGTCGTCGCCGCCGCGGCGGCCGAGGGCGTGAGTTGTTTCCGCGACGTCGGTGAGTTGCGCGTGAAGGAGTCCGACCGCTTCGAGGGGTCGTTGGCGCTGGCGACGAAGCTGGGCTGTCGAGCGTGGTCCGAGGACGACGACCTGTTCGTCGAGGGACTCGGGAGCGCGTCGCGCTTCGCGGCCTTCGAGGTCGACGCCGGCCTCGACCATCGCATGGTGATGGCGAGCGCGGTCGCCGGATGCGCCGGCCAGGGTTGTTCGATCGGCGCGGCCGAGACGGTCGCCTCGAGCTACCCCTACTTCTTCGACGACCTCGAGCGCCTCGCGTGAGCGGTCTCGTGATCGCCATCGACGGACCCGCCGGCTCGGGGAAGTCGACCGTGGCCCGCGCCGTCGCCGCGCTGCTCGGCTGGTCGTTCCTCGACACCGGGGCGATGTACCGCGCGGTCACCTGGGAGGCGCTGCACCGCGGCGTCGACGTGCGCGACGACGACGCGCTCGCGGCCGTGGCCGAGGACGTCGTGCTGACGACCCTGCCGCGCGTGACGGTGAACGGTCGCGACGTCGAGGACGAGATCCGCACCGACGAGATCAACGTCGCCGTGTCCGTCGTCGCGGCGAACCCGCGGGTCCGTTCGTCGATGGTGGCGCGACAGCGCGAATTGGCGGCGGCTCAGCCGCTCGGCACCGTGGTCGAGGGGCGCGACATCACGACCGTGGTCTTTCCGAACGCCTCGGTGAAGATCTTTCTCACCGCGTCGCTCGAAGAGCGCGCCCGTCGACGCGGGGACGAGGGCGAGGACTCGGTCGCCCGACGTGACGAGGCCGACTCGACGCGCGTCACCTCGCCGCTTCGCCAGGCCGACGACGCCCTCGTGCTAGACACGACAGGTCGAGACGTCGACGACGTCGCCCAGGAGATAGTTCAATGGCTCAAGCACAACCTCTCCACCTGAGCGAGCGACGTACCTTCACGTATCGCGTGTGCGCCGCGATCGTGTCCGGCCTTTCCGCACTGCTCTTTCGGCCGAGCGTCGTGGGCGCCGAGAACATCCCGCTCGAGGGTCCCGTGCTGATCGCGCCGATCCACCGCTCGAACGTCGACTTCGCCCTCACGCTGTTCATTTCCAAGCGCAAGGTGTTCTTCATGGCCAAGGACTCGCTCTTTCGCGTGCCGCTCCTCGGGCCGCTGATCGCGCACCTCGGCGCCTTCCCGATCCATCGCGGATCGGCCGACCGTGAGTCGATGGCGCACTCCGAGGCCGTGCTGCGAGAGGGCCACGCGCTGGTGCTCTTTCCCGAGGGGACCCGCAAGGAGGGTCGCGCCGTCGCACCGCTGCACGACGGCGCGATGTTCGTCGCGGCGCGCACCGGCGCGAAGGTCGTCCCGGTCGGGATCGGCGGCAGCGACCGCGCGATGCCCAAGGGCGCCAAGGTACCCCGGCCGTCCAAGATCCGGATCGTCGTCGGCGCGCCGATTGACCCGCCGTCCTCAGAAGGTCGCGTCGCGCGCTCGGCGCTCGCGGCCAAGAGCGAAGAGTTGCGCGAGGCCCTCCAGGCGGTGTACTGGGAGAGCCTCGACGGCTGAGGTCGACGGTGCGCGTCGCGTCGAATCGCGACGGACGGCGTAGGATTCGACTATGAAGAATCCGCAAGGCCGAGAAGCCAAGAAGCCGAAGAAGGCGAAGGTGAAGACGCCCCCGCGCGTGTTCGACGACGCCAACCGCAAGAGTTTCACGGTCCCGAAGACCGAGCCCGACTCAAGCGCGAGCTAGCGCTCGCGCCACCAGGTGCCGAAGACCACGCGGGCGTAGCGGAACCCGTAGGTCCACGTGGCGCCCTTCTTCGTCTCGCCCGACACGCGCGGGTACCACTCGGTGGGCACCTCACTGACGCGCCAGCCCCTCTTGAGGCAGGTGATCAGCAGCTCCGAGGTCTGGTACTGCTGTTGGCGCAGGCGGTCAACGACGTCGGCCAGCATCGTGACACGCAGCGCCCGGTAGCCGGTCGAGGTGTCGGTGATGTGCGAGCCGGTCATGCGGTTCATGATGAACGAGAAGAACCGCACGCCGAGCTTGCGGACCTTGTCGGTCGTCTTGTCGACGCCGAGGACCCGGCTGCCCAGGACGAAGTCGGCGCTGTCAGCGAGCAGGGGAGCGAGGATCTGGGGGATCTCTGAGGGGTCGTTCTGGCCGTCGGCGTCGAGGGTCACGACGTACTTCACGTCGTGGTCCACGCAGTAGCGGTAGGTGACCTGCAGGGCGACGCCGTGGCCCAGGTTGACCGGGAATTCGATGACCACGACGCCCGGGAAGGAGCGCGCGATCTCCGCGGTGCGGTCGTCGCCGCCGTCGACGACGACGAGCGTCGTGTAGGGCTCGCCGTTGACCGAGGCGGGCATCTTCTCGAGGACGTGGGCGATGTTGCCCTCCTCCTCGTAGGCGCAGATCGAGGCGACGATGGCCTCGGGGACGAAGCCCGGACGGTCGGTCTCGAGCCGGGCGAGGGCCTGGGAGATGGCGTAGGCGCGAAGACGTGACGAGCGGCGCTGCTCTAGATCATCGTTGACCATCGTTCTCCTCCAACGGTTTCGTCTCGCTGTGGCGGCCCGAGATGACCCACGAACGCGTCACGGTCGCTGCCGACGGGCGACACGCGTGTGACGCGAGAAAAAACTCACTGGTAGATACTAATCGGGGTGCGACGCGTCCTCCGGGGCTAGCGGTTCGCCGCCGACAGCACCTCGGCCGCGGTGAAGCGCCGATCGGCCTCGCCGTCGAAGCTCGACGTCGCGGGCGTGTCGAGGGTCAGGTCCAACAGGGCCGAGAGCGACTTGAGCATCTCGCGCAGCTCCGGCGGGGGCGGGAAGTACTCGTCCTCGACCGTCACCGACGTCACCGTCACGCCCTGGGTCGGGTTCAGCGCCTCGAGGACCTCGTTCACCAGTGACTCGGGCGCGGAGGCGCCGGCCGTCACGGCCACGGTGCCGGTCAGGTCGTCGGGCAGCTCGAAGGCGCCGTTCACGCGCAGCACCCTCGGACAGCCCACCGCTTCGGCGACCTTGGTCAGCGCGACGGTATTGGACGAGTTGGCCGAGCCGATGACGACGACCGCGTCGGCCTCGGCGGCGATGGTGCGAAGGGCCGCCTGGCGGTTCGTCGTCGCGAAGCAGAGGTCGCTGCGATTGGGCATCCAGATGTCGGGGAACTTCTCCTCGGCGTACTCGCGCAAGTCCTGCCACTCGTCGAGGCTGAGCGTGGTCTGGCTGAGCAGGGCGAAGGGGCCGGCGAGGTCGCCCAGGGCGTCGATGTCCGCCGTCGACTCGATGAGGTGGACCGAGTGCGGGGCCACGGCCATGGTCCCCACGGCCTCCTCGTGGCCCTCGTGGCCGACGTAGAGCACGGTGTAGCCCTTGCGGGCGCGGACCTTCAGCTCGTGGTGGACTTTGGTCACGAGCGGGCACACGGCGTCGATGACCGTGCCGCCGGAGCGGCGGGCCGCTTCGATGACCTGCGGCGGCGATCCGTGCGCGCTCAGCATCACCGGTGCGCCGGGTGGCACTGTCGTGACGTCGTCGATGAACACCACGCCGAGGGACTTGAAGTAGTCCACGACGAACTGGTTGTGGACGATCTCGTGGTAGCAAAAGACCGGCGGCGCGAAGACGCGCGTCATCCAGTCGAGCGCCTTGATGGCCTTTTCGACCCCGGCGCAGAACCCCCGGGGCGCCGCGAGTACCACCTTGTCCACGTTCACGAAATCCAGCCTAGTAATGGGAGTTGATGATTCCTCGTAGGCTGGACGGGTGTCGGGCGCCCGAATCTCCTCAATTTCCCTCGATTCTCCGGCCTCGAGCGCGGATCTGGCCGTCGGTGACGAACTCGTCAGCGTGAACGGTCGTGAGCCGAGCGACATCATCGAATACCAGCAGTTGATCGACGGCGAAACCGTGACCCTGGTCGTGCGGCGCGAGGGTGAGGACCTGGCCCGCAAGGTCACGATCACCAAGACCGAGGGACAGCCGCTCGGGCTCGGCATCGACTCGGCGGTCTTCGACCGCATCCGCACGTGCGACAACCACTGTTCCTTCTGCTTCATCTACCAGCTCCCCAAGGGGATGCGTCGATCGCTCTACGTGAAGGACGACGACTTTCGCCTCTCCTTCCTCTACGGCAACTACACGACCCTGACCCGCTTCACCGAGTTCGACCTCGAACGCGTGCTCGACGAGGGCCTCTCGCCGCTCTACGTCTCGATCCACACGACCGATCCCGAACTGCGCGCCGAGATGCTGCGCAATCCCCGCGGCGCGACGAGCCTGCGCTGGCTGAAGGAACTGCTGCGCGAAGGCGTCGAGGTGCACGCGCAGGTCGTCGTCTGCCCGGGGGTGAACGACGGCGCCCACCTCGAGCGCACGTTGCACGACGTTCTATCGCTCTACCCGGAGCTCGCGTCGGTGGCGTTGGTGCCGGTGGGCGTCAGCGCCTTCTCCGACGAGGCGACCATGCGCCCGCACACGCCGGAGGAGGCCCGACACGTCGTCGCACTCGCCGAGCGTTTCCAATCGCTCACGCTTGAGATCCTCGGACGCGTCAGCGTCTTCGCCAGCGACGAGTTCTACCTCGTCGCCGGCGCGACGCCACCGTCGGCCGCGACGTTCGAGAGCCTGGACCAGGCCGAGAACGGCATCGGGCTGGTCGCCGCCTTCGTCCAGAGTTTCGTCGACCAGACGCCCATGGACAAGCTCGGCACGGGCTTCTTCCAGTCCGTCGACGGGGCACCGGCGCTCGGCTACCGCGCGCCGCGCGGCGGCGAGGGTGACGTCCCACGCGGCGACGACGTGCTCGTCGTCACGGGCGAATACGCCGCGCCCCTCCTTCGCGAGATGTTCGACGCTCAGGGATTCGCCGACGTGCGGATCCGGGCGGTCGAGAACCGTTTCTTCGGCGGCAACATCAAGGTCGCCGGACTGTTGACGGGCCAGGACCTCATCGACGCCCTCGCCGACGTGGCGCCCGAGACCGTCGTGCTGTTGCCCGACGTCTGTCTTTCCGAGGGGCGGTTCCTTGACGGGCTCGACCTCGGTGACCTCGGCCGTTCGGTCACCGTCGTGCCCACGACGGGTCGGGACCTCCGCGCGACGTTGACGTCCGTGCGTTCGGGGGTGCCGGCGTGAAACCCCAGGTCGTGATCGTCGGTCGACCGAACGTCGGCAAGAGCTCACTGGTCAACCGTCTCGCGGGCAAGCGCGTCACCGTCGTCGAAGAGCACCGGGGCGTGACCCGCGACCGCAAGGCCGTCGAGGTCGAGTGGGGCGGTCTCACCTTCGACGTCGTCGACACCGGCGGGTGGCTCGAAGCTGGTGACTCCCTCGAGGCCAAGGTCTCCCAGCAGGCCGAGGCGGCGCTCGCGACGGCCGACCTGGTCCTGCTGGTCGTCGACGTGACGACGGGCATGGTCGATGAGGACACCCACGCCGCGCGCTGGGCGCTGCGCAGTGGTCGCCCGGTGCTGCTCGTGGTCAACAAGGTCGACGACGCCCAGCACGAGGCGAGCAGCTGGGAGTTCCTGGGTCTCGGCGCGGGGGACCCGCACACCGTGAGCGCCCAGCACGGTCGCGGGACGGGTGACCTGCTCGACGTGATCGTGGCCCAACTCAACGAGAACCACCTGGTCGAAGAGGTGGCCGACGCCGACGACGACGGGGCCCTGCGCGTCGCGATCGTGGGACGACCGAACGTGGGAAAGTCCACGCTGTTCAACCAGCTGATCGGCGAGGAGCGCTCCGTCGTGCACGACCTGCCGGGCACGACGCGCGACGCCATCGACACGCTGGTGTCGACCGACGTGGGGCTCATCCGCTTCATCGACACGGCCGGGATGCGTCGGCGCGCCAAGACCGAAGCGGGGCTCGAGACTTACGCCGTGTTGCGCAGCCTGGACGCCCTCGACCGCTCCGACATCGCGATCCTGGTCATCGACGCCACGCTCGGCGCGACCGGGCAGGACCAACGTCTGGCCGAGCGCATCTCGGCGGCCGGCTGTCCGTCCTTGGTCGTGCTCAACAAGTGGGAACTCGTGGCGGTCGACGACCGCGACGCGGTGCTCGCGACGGTGGGTGAGAAGTTGGCCTTCCTCGGCGACGCGCCGGTGATGAAGACCACGGCCACCTCCGGCAAGGGCGTGCACCGCATCCTGCCGGCGCTGGCGATCGCCGCCGCCGACTACCAGAAGCGCGTGCCGACCGGTGCGCTGAATCGCGCGATCCGCGACCTGCAGGTGAAACAACCCGCGCCGACGGGCAAGATCCGCTACGCCGTCCAGGGGGCGACCGAGCCACCCACCTTCACCCTCTTCATCGCCGGACGACTGCCCGCGACGTACCTGCGTTACGTCGAACGCTCGCTGCGCGAGCGCTTCTCGCTCGGTTCGCAACCCCTGCGCGTCCGCGTTCGGATTGAATAGTGACGACGTGGTGCGAGCGCTGCGATCGCCCGGTCGAGGGCGACACCTGCGAGATCTGCGGCGAGCCCGTCGAGGAGCCGGTTCGCCAGCCGATCCCGTGGCGTTGGCGGTTCTTCATCGTCGTGACGATCATCTACGTCATCTGGCGGATCTATCAGTTAATTTCGTGGCTGAGCCACTAGGAGAACCCATGCCCCTCTACGCCCTTGGAAACCGGACGCCGTCGATCCACCCCGACGCGTTCATCCACCCCGACGCTGTCGTGATCGGCGACGTGCGCATCGGCGCGGAGTCGTCGGTCTGGCCGAGCGCGGTGTTGCGCGGCGACTACGGCACGATCATCGTCGGTGAGCGCACGTCGATCCAGGACGGCGCCATCATCCACGCCGTCCCGGACTTCCCGACGGTCATCGGCGACGACTGCGTCGTAGGACACCTCGCGCACCTCGAGGGCTGCGTCATCGAGGACCGCGCGCTCGTGGGCAGCGGCTCGATCGTCCTGCACCAGGCGACCGTGCACACCGGCGCGACGGTCGGCGCCGGGGCGGTCGTGCGCAACCGCGTCGACGTGCCGGCCAACGCACTCGCGGTCGGCGTACCGGCGGTCATCAAACTCGACTCGAGTGGCGAGGACAGCATCGTCGAGAACGCCGCGTCCTACGTCGCCAACGCCCGTTGGTACAAGAACGAACTGCGGGCCCTCTAGGCGTTCGAGAGATCGACGAGTCGCTCGAGCGCGACGCCCGCGCGACCCTCGGCCACGCTCGCGGTCGCCAACTCGAACCCTTCGATCAGGTTGGCGGCGCGGCCCGCGACGATGAGCGCGAGCGCGGCGTTCGCGCACACGACGTCGAAGACCGGCCCCCGCGCACCGTCCAGGAATGCCCGCGCCACCTCGACGTTGTGCTGGGTATCGCCCCCGCGGATGTCCTTGGCCGAGTGTCGCAGTCCCAGCACCGCGCCGGCGTCGAGGCGTTGCACGTCGACGCCCTCGGGCGTGATGACGTGCAGGGTCGACGCGGCGCCGAGGGAGAGTTCGTCGAGGCCGTCGTCGGCGTTCACCAGGATCGCGTGGTCGATGCCGCGCGCGACCAGCACGTGGGTCATCGGGTCGAGCAGGTGCGTCTGGGAGACGCCGATGAGGGTGCGGCGTACGAGCGCGGGATTGGCCAGCGGGCCGAGGACGTTGAACACCGTTCGAAAGCCGAGGGCTCGTCGGATCGGCGTCAGGTAGCCGAGTCCGTGATGGAACGTCGGCGCGAACATGAAACCGATGCCGGCGCCCGCGACGCACGCGCGCACGACCTCTTGGGGCGCGTCCAGTCGAACGCCCAGGGCCTCGAGGAGGTCGGCCGATCCGACCGACGACGACGCGGCCCGGTTGCCGTGCTTGGCGACCGGCACGCCGCACCCGGCGACCGTGAACGCGGCCAGCGTCGAGACGTTGACCGTGTGGAGCTGATCGCCACCCGTGCCGACGATGTCGATGGCGTCCGGACCGATCGAGAACGTGTCGGCGGCGTCGATCATCGCGTCGATGAATCCGGTCATCTCGTCGGCCGTCTCGCCCTTGGCCGTGAGGGCCGTGAGGAAACTGGCGATCAAGACCCCCTCGACCTCGCCCTCGAGGATCTCGACGAGGGCCGCGCGCGCCTGGGCGCGTTCGAGGTCCGTGCCGCGCACGAGTGGGTTCAAGACGTCGCTCGAGAACGTTCCGGGCATCAGTGGACTCGCGCACGAGGGCGTGACATACGCACAAGTTAGTCGTGAGGGAGAACGTGCCTGGCACAACTACGATTTCGTGATGGCGACGTACCTGGATGACATCCTCGAGTATCACCGCAACCGCGCCGCGGCCGACCACCGTGAGTGGCGCGATCGAGTGGCCGTGGAGCGTACGCCCGTGCCGTCGATGTTCGCCGCGCTGTCGGAGGCGGGCGAGGGTCACGTCAAGGTGATCGCCGAGGTGAAGCGACGTTCACCGAGCAAGGGCTGGCTGCGCGAGGGTCTCGACGTCGCCGGGCTCGCGCACGCCTACGCCGACGGGGGAGCGGCCGCGCTCTCGGTCCTGACCGACGCCGAGCACTTCGCCGGGTCACTGGATGACCTCGACGCGGTTCGCGAGGCCGTGCGGCTCCCGTTGTTGCGCAAGGACTTCACGGTGAGCGCGAACGACGTCCTCGACGCCGCCGACGCCCGCGCGAGCGCGGTGCTCTTGATCGTCGCGGCCCTCAGCGACGACGAACTCGAGGAGTTCCTCGGTGTGGCGCATGTCGCGGGCCTCGACGCCCTGGTGGAGGTGCACGACCACGAAGAGGCGAAGCGCGCGCTCGACGCGGGCGCGCGGATCATCGGGGTCAACCAACGCGACCTCCACACGTTCGAGGTCGATCGCGACAACGCGGCGCGCGTCATCTCGTCACTGCCGTCATCGGTCGTCGCGGTCTGTGAGTCGGGCCTCGCGTCGAGCGAGGACGTCCGTCGGGCCGCCGACGTCGGGTTCGACGCGGTGCTGGTGGGTGAGGCGTTCGTCACCGCCGAGGACGTGACCGACACCGTTCGCGCCTTCTCGTCGGTACCGTGGGTGGGCCGTGGCTGAGCTCGACGGTCCCTTCTTCGTCAAGATCTGTGGCGTCACGTCGCTGGGCGACGCCATCGCGGCCATCGACGCGGGCGCGAACGCCGTGGGTCTCAACCTCGCGACGTCGCCGCGACACCTGTCGCTCGATCGAGCGTTGGCCATCGCCGAGTCGGTGCGGGGTCGGATCGTTCGAACGTTGATCTTCTTCGACAACGACGACGACGCGATCGTGCACGCGACGGAGTTCATCGAACCCGACGCCGTCCAGGTCCACGGACCACTCGGCGATGACCTGCACCAGCGACTACGCGAACGCGGGGTGTCGATCATCAAGGCGCTGTCGATCGGGAGTGACGAGTTCTACGGCTTCGACGAGCGCGCGGTCGACGCCGTGATGGTGGACGGCGCGTCACCCGGGAGTGGCGTGGCCCATTCGTGGGAGGAGTTGGCGACGCGGTCGTTCTCCGTGCCCGTCATCGCCGCCGGTGGGTTGAGCGACCGCAACGTGGCCGACGTCATCGCCCAGACCGGGGTCTGGGGCGTCGACAGCGCGAGCGGCGTCGAGACCGCGCCCGGTGTCAAGGATCGCGACCTGATCCACAGCTTCGTCACGAACGCGCGCGCCGCGTTCGAGGAGCGCCGCGCCTCATGAGTGAGCCCATCGTGTACATGTCCGAGCCGGACGACCGTGGGCGATTCGGCGAGTTCGGCGGTCGCTTCGTCCCCGAGGCACTGGTGCCCGCGTGTCTCGAACTGGAGGCGGCCTTTCGCGAGGCGTGGGGCGACGTGTCCTTCGTCGAGGAGTACCGAACCGTCTTGCACGAGTTCGCCGGGCGTCCGACGCCGGTCACACCGCTGCGTCGTCTCGGGGAGCACCTCGGCCTGAAGATCTACGCCAAGCGCGAGGACCTCGCCCATACCGGCTCGCACAAGATCAACAACGTCATCGGCCAGACGCTGTTGACCAAGCGGATGGGCAAGCGTCGCGTGATCGCCGAGACCGGCGCCGGTCAGCACGGCGTCGCCACCGCCACGGCCGCGGCGCGACTCGGTCTCGAGTGCACGGTGTTCATGGGCGAGGTCGACACCGAACGCCAGATCCTCAACGTCTTTCGCATGGAACTGCTCGGGTCGCGCGTCGTGCCCGTGACGTCGGGCAGTCGGACCTTGAAGGACGCCGTGAACGAGGCCATGCGCGAGTGGGTGACCTGTGTCGAGGACACGCACTACTGCATCGGGTCGGTCATGGGTCCCCATCCCTTCCCGTGGATGGTGCGCGAGTTCCAGAGCATCATCGGGCACGAGGCCGCGCGCCAACTCTCGGACTTCGGCGTCGACGTGCCCGACGTCGTCATCGCCTGCGTCGGTGGCGGTTCGAACGCCGCCGGGGTCTTCGCCGGCTTCGCCAACACGAGCGCTCGTCTGGTGGGCATCGAAGCGGCCGGTGGCTCGGCCGTGGGCAGCGGCTCACCCGGCGTGCTGCACGGCATGCGGTCATTCTTGATGCAAGACGAGTTCGGTCAGATCGAAGAGGCGCACTCCATCTCGGCCGGACTGGACTACCCGGGCATCGGTCCCGAACACGCCTACCTCGCGGACGTCGGGCGCGCCGAGTACTACCCGATCGGTGACGAGGACGTCATTCCCGCGCTGCGACTCCTGAGCGAGAAGGAGGGCATCATCCCGGCCCTCGAGACCGCCCACGCCGTCGCGTGGCTCGCGCGAGAAGCCGGCGCCGCGGTCCCTCGCGGCTCGACCGTGCTCCTCAACCTCTCCGGGCGAGGTGACAAGGACGTCGCCCAGGTCCAGGCGATCTTGCGCGGCGAGTCGTGAAGAGCCTCGAACGCGACCTTCGCGCGCTGCGCGACGGCGGGCGAAAACTCCTCGTGCCGTATTTCATGGGCGGCGTCACGGCTGACTGGACCGAGCACGTCGAGGCGGCGGTCCACGCGGGGGCCGACGCCGTCGAAATCGGCATCCCGTTCTCCGATCCGATGATGGACGGACCGGTGATCCAAGAGGCCGCCCTGCGAGCGCTGGCGCGGGGCACGACGCTCGATTCGATCTGTGACGACCTGGACCGGATCGACGTCAAGGTGCCGTTCGTCGCCATGACGTACTACAACATCGTGCTGCACTACGGCCTCGAGCGCTGCGCCGGCAAATTCGCCGCGAGCGGCATCACCGGCGCGATCATCCCGGACCTCGCCCTCGAAGAGACCGCGCCGTGGATCGAAGCCTGCGACGTGGCCGACGTGGCGACCGTGCTGCTGGTCGCCCCGTCGACGCCGCCCGACCGGGTCGACGCGCTCGCGGCCACCACACAGGGATTCGCCTACGCGTCGGCGCGGATGGCAGTCACGGGCCAATCCGAAGGGGGAGGGGACGGCGAACGCGTCGTTCGCTCCATCCGGCGCACGAGTGACGTACCGGCGCTCATCGGCATCGGCATCGCCAGCCCGGCCCAGGCCCGCCAGGCCGCGGGCGTCGAGCGACGGCGCCATCGTGGGATCGGCGCTCGTGCAGGTGATTCTCGACGGTGGCGACGCGTCGGACGTGGAGCGCTTCGTCCGAGAGTTCCGTACAGCTATGGACAGCTGACCGGTTTCTGTACTTTAAATCTGCGTCATGGGCGACGCGGATTGCGCTTACTCGCGAGTATTTACAAGGGAAAATAGCCGACAGGGTCGCTTCCTTGTGAACCTCTTCACGAAGTTGGGACGATTCTATCCCTCACGCCCGATGTCAAGTGATGTTAAATCTCAGTAGCCGTCAACCCGGCGGTGGAAGTAATCCTATGTGGGGGGAATTACATGGAACACAGAGTTGCGGACCCCGGTCCGCTTGGACTCGCCGGTTTCGCTATGACCACGTTTTTGGTGAGCATCTTCAACATCGGACTGTTCAAGTTCGGTGGGACGAGTAGTGCTGCCGCAGCGGGCTTTATCTCGCTGGCATTCATCTACGGTGGCGCCGCGCAGTTCGCGGCCGGCATGTGGGAGTTCGCGCGCAAGAACACCTTCGGTGCACTGGCGTTCACGTCATACGGTGCGTTCTGGATCGGTGTGTACTTCTTCATCAACTTCCAGGGCGGTCTCGCGGTCAAGGGTGCCCTCGGCCTGTACTTCTTGCCCTGGATCCTCTTCACGGCGTACATGACGGTCGCCGCGATGAAGACGAACCTGGCGGTGCTGTTCGTGTTCATCGCCCTGACCCTGGCCTTCTTGTTCCTGACCATCGGAGCGTGGGGCGGCGGTCACACCGACATGACCAAGATCGGCGGATGGCTCGGCATTATCACCGCGCTCCTCGCCTGGTACGCGTCGGCCGCTGGCGTGATCAACGAAACTCACGGGAAGGTCGTGCTACCGGTCGGTCCTTTGGGCTAACCTCGGTGTCACTGGTGGCTCGCCACCGGACCCAACCGCCAACAGCGCCCAGCCATCAGGCTCGGGCGCTGTTGGCATTCTGGGCCGATAGAGAACTACTCTCGGCTTCAGTCGCAATGACGACCACACATTTCATTCGCTTCGACGCATTCCATCCACATCACAGCAAGGGAAGAACATGACAGAAGCAAAGCTTGAAGCATGGCTGGAAGAGACCCGAAGTTTCGCGCCGTCCGCTGAGTTCGCCAAGCAGGCCAACGCGCAACCCTCCATCTACGCCGAGGCCGCGGCCGACCCCGTGGCGTGGTGGCGCACCCAGGCCGACCGACTGGCCTGGACGACCGCGCCGACGAAGAGCCTCGAGTGGGACCTGCCCTTCGCCAAGTGGTTCAGTGACGGCACCCTCAACGCGTCCTACACCTGCGTCGACCGACACGTCGAAGCCGGCAACGGTGACAAGGTCGCCTACCACTGGGTGGCCGACGCCGAGGGCGAGGGCGCGCACCATCACCTACGCCGAGCTGCAGAAGCTCGTGGCCCAGGCGGCCAACGCCTTGACCGAACTCGGCGTGAAAGAGGGCGACCGCGTCGCGGTCTACATGCCGATGATCCCCGAGGCGGTCGTGACGATGCTGGCCATCGTGCGCCTCGGCGCCATGCACTCGGTCGTCTTCGCCGGCTTCTCGGCCGAGGCGCTCGTCGAGTCGCATCCTCGACTCGGACTGTCAGTTCGTCGTGACCGCCGACGGCGCGTTCCGCCGCGGCGCGGCCAGTCCGCTCAAGCCCGCGGTCGACGAGGCGCTGGAGTCGTGCCCGAACGTGAAGGCCGTGCTCGTCGTGCGTCGCACCGGGGGCGAGGTCAACTGGAACGAAGGTCGCGACCACTGGTGGCACGACGTCGTCGAGCGGCAGAGCGACCAGCACACGCTGCGAGTCGTTCCCCGCCGAGCACACGATGTTCATCATGTACACCTCGGGCACGACCGCCAAGCCCAAGGGCATCTTCCACACGACCGGTGGGTACCTCACGCACGTGGCGACGACGCACAACTACATCTTCGACGTGAAGCCCGAGACCGACATCTGCTGGACCGCGGCCGACATCGGTTGGATCACCGGCCACAGCTACATCGTCTACGGGCCGCTGATCAACGGCGTGACCCAGGTGATGTACGAGGGACTGCCGGACTCGGGCGGCAAGGACCGCTGGTGGAAGATCATCGAGGAGAAGAAGGTCACGATCCTCTACACCGCGCCGACGACGATCCGCACCCTGATGAAGTGGGGACACGAGTGGCCCCAGGGCCACGACCTCTCGAGCCTGCGCCTGCTCGGCACGGTCGGCGAGCCCATCAACCCCGAGGCGTGGATGTGGTACCGCGAGTACATCGGCGGCGGCAACGTGCCCGATCGTGGACACGTGGTGGCAGACCGAGACCGGCG
Source organism: uncultured Acidimicrobiaceae bacterium (assembly GCA_963700135.1). Classification (GTDB taxonomy): domain Bacteria; phylum Actinomycetota; class Acidimicrobiia; order Acidimicrobiales; family RAAP-2; genus RAAP-2. The sequence continues at coordinate 345,171 of CAVOWM010000011.1, forward strand.
GCATCATGATCACGCCCGCTGCCGGGCATCACGGCCACGAAGCCCGGCGCGGCGATGACGCCCTTCCCGGGCATCAGCGTGGACGTCGTCGACAACGAGGGCAACTCGGTGGGCAACGGCGAAGGCGGGTACCTGGTCATCACCGCGCCGTGGCCCGCCATGACCCGCGGCATCTACGGCGACCCCGAACGCTTCAAGGAGACCTACTGGAGCCGCTTCCCGGGCAAGTACTTCGCCGGTGACGGCGCCAAGCGCGACGAGGACGGCGACATCTGGCTGCTCGGTCGCATCGACGACGTCATGAACATCTCGGGACACCGTCTGTCGACGACCGAGGTCGAGCACGCGCTGGTCGGACACCCGTCGGTCGCCGAGGCGGCGGTGGTCGGCGCGTCGGACGAGACGACCGGTCAGGCCATCGTGGCCTTCGTCACGCTGAAGCTGTCCGCCGACGACGCGGCGAAGGACCAGGTCGTCGTGATCGAAGAGTTGCGCAGCACGTGGCCAAGGTCATCAGCCCGATCGCCAAGCCGCGTCAGATCATCCTCACGCCGGAACTGCCCAAGACCCGATCGGGCAAGATCATGCGGCGCCTGTTGCGCGACGTGGCGGAGAATCGATCCTCGGGTGACGTGACGACGTTGACCGACCCGACGGTCGTGAACATGATCGCCGGGCTCATGGACACCCACGCCGACTCCGAGGACTGACGCCGACTCGACGTCCGCGTCGATATACGACGTGTCGTGAAGCACGAGTCATCGACGCCTGACGCCTTACGCCGTGCACGGGATGTTCGCGAGTCGTCGGCGCAGAAAGTTTCGCGCTCCGCACGACAGGTAGTTAATGAACGGCGTTTCGACGGGAATCCACGTGATTCTCGGCGGTGGCGTCCACGACGGAGGAGAACCAATGAGTGATGACACGACAACCACGAGCGAACAGATGGCATTCCCACCACGACGGTGAGGGACATCTTCACGCACGACGTCCCCGACTGATGGGCTGGGTGCTCACCATGGTACGGCCCTGGTCGTGGTCGCCGTCGGCTTCGTCGGCGTCGAACTCGGACACCACGGGACCGGCCGCCCGGTCGACGATCACCGTGACCGGTTCGGGGACGGTCCAGGGCACCCCCGACACGATCAACTTCCAGATCGGCGTCTCGACGGTGAATCCCGACGGCGACGGCGGCGTTGAACGAGAACGACAACAAGGTCCGAGCCTCGAGGCGGCGCTGTTGAAGAACGGCGTGACGCGCAAAGGAGATGCAGACGTCCGGTTTGAACATCTATGACAACACCAACAGTCAGGGCGTGGTCACCGGCTTCACGGTCCAGGACACGCTGAACGTCACCATGCACAAGGTGCAGCGTGCCGGCACGGCGATCGACGCCGCGGCGCGCGCCGTGGGCAACGGCGTCCAACTGGACGGCGTGTCGTTCACCATCACCAATGACTCGTCGTTGCTGCGCGCCGCGCGGATCCGCGCCATGGACCACGCCCGTCTGGCGGCGGGTCAACTGGCCCAGGCCGGCGACACGCACGTCACCGGCATCGTCAAGATCACCGACAACGAGAACCAGAGCTCGGGCGTCTACTACCCGGAGTTCGCCAGTGGCACGGCGCTTCGGCGGCGGTGCCGATCCAGACCGGCACGCAGCCCGTCACGGTGCAGGTCACCGTGGTCTACTCACTGTCGAGTTGACGATCGTCTGACGCTCCTTCGGCCCGGGCCTCGACGTTAGGAGTCGAAGCCCAGGCCGAAGAGGTCGATCAGTTTCAGCCACAGGTTGCGGCGACCCTCGTGCTCGTCGGCGTACTTGATGGCCGACTGGGTGATGCGGATGAAGATCCACTTGAACGGTTCGGGCGGGAACGGCATCGGCCGCTTGCGCACCATCGTGAGTCGCGTGCGGTCGGTGTCGAGTCCGTCCAGGAGGTCCAGCATCGTGGCGGCGCCGAAACGGGTCGAGGCGACGCCGAGACCGGTGTAGCCGAGGACGTAGGCGACCTTGTTCTCGTGCGACGTCCCCCAGAACGGCGAGAAGCGCGTGCAGGTGTCGATCGCGCCGCCCCAGGCGTGCGTGAACTTGACGCCCGCCAGCTGCGGGAACGTCTTCAAGAAGTGGCTGGCCAGCGTCGCGTACGTCTCGGAGTTGAACTCGTACTCGCGGCGGACCTTGCCGCGGAAGTTGTAGATCGTGTCGTAGCCGCCCCACAGGATGCTGTTGTCACTCGTGAGCCGGTAGTAGTGGAACTGGTTCCCCGAGTCGGCGATCCCTCGCGACCCGACCAGCCGATGCTCTCGAGCTGCGCGTCGGAGAGCGGCTCGGTGACCATGACGTAGTCGTAGACCGGCACGACGTACTTGCGGGTCTTCTTGAGCAGCGACGGGAAGACGTTCGTGCCGAGCGCCACGCGCGCGGCGGTGACGGCACCGTAGGGGGTGTGGACACGCACCGCGTCGTGGAGGTCCTCGAGCCATTCGACCTTGGAGTTCTCGAAGATCTTCACGCCGAGCGAGATGCAGACCCGCTCGAGGCCCCAGACCAGTCGAGCGGGGTCGACCAGCGCCGTGCCGTCATGGTCGAAGAGCGCCCCGACGTACGAGGGGGAGTGCACGCGCGACTGCACCTCCTCCTGACTGAGCACCTCGACGGAGTCGCCCATCGCGTTGCGACGCTCGGCCTGCTCGGCCATGCCCTTGAACTGCCACGGCGCGACGGCGACCTGGAGTTCGCCGGTGCGCTCGAAGTTGCACTCGATGCTGTAGCGCGCGACCGTCGCCTCGATCTCGTCGAGGTTCTCGCGTCCGAGCCGCTGGATCAGTTCGATCTCATCGGGGAAGCGCCGCACGCCGTTCAGGTACCCGTGGGTGAGCGAGGCCGAACAGAACCCGCCGTTGCGTCCCGAGGCACCCGCGCCCGTTTCGTACTGTTCGACCACGACGACCTCGCGATCGGGGTCGCGTTCTTTGGCGAGCAGGGCGGTCCACAGACCGGTGTAGCCCGGCGCCCACGACGCACAGGTCGGCGCCGATGTCACCGATGAGCGCCGAGTGCGGCGCCGGCTCGAGTGGGTCCGAATCGAGCCACCAGAGTTCCGGTTGGACGTCGGCGAGGTGGCGTAAGACGAAGGGGTCCTTCTTGTCCATACCGTGTCCGGCCAGCGGCCGGCATCACCCTCTCTCAGCACTTCGATTTCGTCGGCGCCCCTAGTGGCGCCACGAACGCCCGCCGTCTCGACCGGCCTCAACCCGACGATTCTACCGGACTGCCCCATTTGACCAATTGATGGCGAGTCCGCCGGTCTCGTTAGGCTTCGCAGGACGGATCGCCGGGGAGGAACGATGCGACTGGCCAATCTGAACGGACGCGCGACGATCGTGCTCGATGACGGCATCGTCGACGTGGCCACCGCCTCACAAGGCGCGTTCTCGGCCTCCATCGACAAGTGCCTGGGCCAACTCGACAAACTCGACGCCTGGTGTCGCACGGCCAAACCGGTCCCGGAAGAGATCGACGTCGCGGAGTTCGCGCGTGACCCACGATTGGGTCCCGTCGTCAATCCACAACAGGTCTTCGCCATCGGGCTGAACTACCGGCGCCACGCGACGGAGTCCGGACTCGGCGTGCCCACGGAGCCGATGGTGTTCACGAAGTTCAACTCGTCGGTTTGTGGGCCGAACGAGTCGCTGCCCATCCCGGGCGCCACGACCGACTACGAGGCCGAACTGGTCGTCGTCATCGGCGCCACGGTGCGCGACGTCAGCGTCGATGACGCGCTCAACGTCGTCGCCGGCTACTGCGTCGGTCAGGACTTTTCAGAACGCGACGTGCAGTTTCGGAGTACACCGGCCCAGTTCTCGCTCGCGAAGTCGTTCCGCAACTTCGCGCCAATCGGTCCGTGGCTGACGACCGCGGACGACGTCCCCGATCCCCAGGACCTCACTATTGGCACGCGGCTCAACGGTTCGTCGATGCAGGACTCCCGCACGAGCGACATGGTCTTCTCGGTCGCCGAACTGATCGCGTACCTGTCGTCGGTGTGCGAGCTGCGCCGTGGCGACCTCATCTTCACCGGCACGCCCGAGGGCGTCGGACAGAATCGAACACCACCCGTGTTCTTGCAGCCGGGCGACGTCATCGAGACGACGATTGAGGGGCTGGGCACGATTCGAAACGTCGCCGTCGCGCCGGAGCGTCGTCCGTCGCGTCCGCACTGAGGCGCAACACGCTCGAGTCGAACGGATCCCTAGGAGTTCTTGATCGAGAACAACCGTTCGAAGTTCTCGCGCAGCGACGGTTCGTTCTCTTCGGATCGTGCGGCCAGCGCGTGCGCAGCGCACCGACTCCAGAGGCCGTCGAACCAGTACACGTCACGCTCCAGGTCCCGATCGATGTCGCGGTACTTCACGAAAACACCCACGGCCTCGCCGAAGACGAGGATCTCGCGGACCGGTCCCTCGACGCGTTCTCGGCGTCGAAGGAAGGACTGAAGACGGCTCTCATCGCGTCGTCCAATCCCATCTCGACGTCCAGTCCCAGCAGGGGGACGAGCACTCCCGCGTCCTCATCGGTGGCGGCCATGTGGTCTCTCTTCTCTCTGGTGACGCGCTCTTCTATACAGACCTCGCTCACCGCCCCATCGCATCGGTCTTGGCTCAACGTGGCCGGGCCTCGGCGGCCCTCGTCGGCTCCGTGCGCCAATGCCGCCCACCGTCATGGGTGCTCCACAGGGTGAGACGTTCGTTGTCACTGTCGTCATTGCCCAACACGAGACCGTGGGTGGCGTTGACGAACTCCACCTGGAACGTGCCGCCCGCCGAACTCCCGATCAGGGGCTCGACCGCTCGCCAGATGGTGCCACCATCGTGGGTCACCAGCAAAGAGCTCCGCCCGCCCACCAAAAACGCCTCGTCACGGTTGACGAGGTCGATGGCGCCGAGGTAGCCGTTGTCGATGTCCGAGCGGGTCTTGATCACCCACGTGCGACCGCGGTTTGCCGACTCGAGCACCGACTTGATCTGCTCGCCCACACTCGGCTGTGACGCGCACACCGCCATCAGGGTTCCGTTCGGGGCCGCCGACAACACCGCCGACGACGCCCCGATCCCGCAGGGCACGTGACGACTCGTCCACGTGGCGCCACCGTTGGACGGTACCACAGCGGCACCACACTGGGGCCACCCTTCAGGTTCACCGATGGCGCCAACATCAAGTAGGCAACGGTTCGATTACGCGAAGTAGGTACTCTGGCCCTGTGCGCCACTCGGTATCCGGTGCTCGCGCCTTTCGGACGCGCCGAAGACGTCGTCCACCTCCGCCCGCCGTCACTCGAGGTACGCAACTCCACGCGACACGCCGCGTCCGTGATGCTTTGCCCGTTCGAACACATCGCAACGACGATCCACACGGACGGGCCGACGGCATCAACGTCGAGAGCTGAACCGGCTGCGTGCTTCGACGCCAGGTCTTGGCGTCGTCGTGACTGACCTAGAACTGCGGGCCGTAGAGGAACACGTCGCCGACGCCCTCCGCCACGAGCCAAGAGGTGAGCTCTTGGCGCAGTTCCAGGACATTACGTCGACGAGTGATTCAAATGTCGCGCCACCGTCGGTCGATTGGCCAACGTAGTCAGTGCACTGCTGAGCGTTGAGCGATTGCTTCGTGAAGAGGCCGAACCCAAGCAACGGACTGGAGAAGTCGAATGACTCCAGCGAAAGGGCGGTGGCCGGCGTTGTCGACGTGGTGGCGAACGCCGCGGGGGACACCGGCGACCACGTGAGGATGACGCACAAAATGACACCGGCGAGTGAAACCCTGACGGTGCGGCAAACGGGACTTCGCCGCGTCGCTCCGTTCCAACCGCCTGGCATTACGCCTGACACTAGCGGCCCGCTTCTCGCGAGTTCGCGGACTCAACGGTCACTGTGGTTGGTCGGGCTGGGGAGATTTGAACTCCCGATCTCTCGGCCCCCAGCCGAGCGCTCTAGACCAAACTAAGCCACAGCCCGCGAACGAACAATCTAGTCGCTGGCCTTCTCAGTGGCTGGGCGGTGCGCACCGTGCGACTGGTCGGGGTTGGTCAGCCACGCCCGGGCCTCGCAGAGGTAGGCAATGGTTTCGCCGGTCGCCTTCGCCCGTAGTGCGTCGAGGATTCGCTCATCGAGCGCTGCGAGTAATTCGTCAACTGCCATCATCGTTCCCTTCTCTCATCCTCCCGCCGCGGCGGTGACTATTTCGATCTGCGCACCCGTCGACGAACTGTCGTGCTCGGCCCAGTCGCCGCGCCGCACGACCTCGCCGTCGAGCGCGACGGCGATGCCGCGCGGTTCGATGTCGTGTCGCGCCAACAGCATTCGTCGACCGTCTCGTCGACGAAGTCCTCGTCGATCGCCGTTCACTCTGATCATGCGAGCCTCTCCGCGAATCGAGGGCCTCGAGGGCCGCGAGGGGCGCCAGGGTGACGCCGTGGCGATAGTGGCCCGACGACCAGGCCCAGCGCCGTCGTCGCAGGACCTCGAAGAACGGTTCAAGGTCCTTGCTCGCGGGACGATAGCCCGTCGCGGTCTCGATCACGTCGCCGTTTCGAGCGCCGGCACGATGTCGAGAGCGTCGCGCAGAAGCCGTTGAAGTTCGCCGACCTCGAGCCCGGTTCGCGTCGTTCTTCGGAGGTCGCGCCCAGCACGCAGTAGCCGCCGGGTCGACTGACCATGTAGAACGGAGCGACCCCTCACGAAGGCGCGCAGCACGGTTGGCGCACTGCGGTCGAGTCCCCGTACGCGCACCGTCATCCCGCGCACCGGGCGCACCGCGTGTGCCGCCCGGAGCGACTGGCCCCGACGGGCAGCGCGCGGCGCCCGTCGCGAGAATCCCGACGTCGGCGCCGAACGTGTCCGACGCGGTCGCCAGCCTCGACGCGTCCCGTCGACGCGCAGACGCTGATCACCATCTCGTCGACGACGTTGACCCCCAGGCGTTCGTTGGCGTCGTGCGAGGAGCGCACCGCCTGGTCGGGGTCGACCCACGCGTCACCGTCGACGAGGACACCTCGCTGATGCGCGGGGTGACACCCTCGAACAGCTCGGGCGTCGTCACGTGACACCGCTCGCCGGTCGCGCCGAAACTCGTCCGCGACCTGAGCGAACTGCTCGACCAGTCGGCGGTCACTCGCGTCCCAACCCACGAGCAGCGTGCCGCGTCTCGACGATCGCGAGCTCGCGCGCGTGACCTCGTCAGTTCCGCGGCGAGCGTCGCCACGCGCCAAGGCCCGCGTTGAAGTCGATAGTTCTCATCTTCGCCCGGCGCGATCTCGCCGCTCGGCGCGATCATCCCCGCGGCCGCCCACGTGGCGCCCGCGCGGGGGTGGGGTCGAAGAGGGTGACGCGCCATCCGTCGCGGGCCAGGCGAAAGGCACTGGACAGCCCGATGACGCCACCGCCGACGACGAGACGCTCGCCGCGGTCGAGCTCACGCCAGCCAGCGTAGGACGAAGAGCGAAGCGAACTTTCGGTATAGATTGTGGTGGGTCAGCGTTGCCCCGTAAGGAAACGCTATGACAAAGAACCTCTACGACCCCTCATTCGAACACGACGCCTGCGGCGTGGGCATGGTCGCGGACCTCACCGCACGCGCCACGCAACGCCACCGTTCGTCGACGCCCTGACGATCCTCGAGAACCTGGAGCATCGCGGCGCCACTGGTTCGGACGTCGATTCGGGCGACGGCGCGGGAATGCTGATCCAGATGCCCGATTCGTTCATTCGCGAGGTCTTCGGCGACGTCGTGCCCGCACCGGGCCACTACGGCATCGCGCAGTGGATGATCCCCGAGACAGCGGACCTCGCGGCAGCTCCGCGCGAGATCGACGCGAGTCCTCGCGCGAGTGGGACTGACCTCACTCGGCGTGGCGCGACGTCCCCGTCGATTCCTCGCTCCTCGGTCCGACGTCGCGGCGCAAGCGAACCGCTGTTCGTCCAGCAACTCATCGTCGCGACCGACGATGCTTCCGAGTCCGACTTGGAGCGGGCACTCTTCTGCGCCCGCAAGGTGATCGAACACCGACTGGACATCTACGCGTCGTCGTGCTCGCCGCACGTCCTCATCTACAAGGGAATGCTACGGCGCCCCAGCTGCGTCTGTACTTCGAGGACCTGCGCGACGAGCGCCTGACCTCGGCGATCGCGGTCGTGCACAGTCGCTTCTCGACCAACGTGCTGCCGCGCTGGGACCTCGCCCAACCATTTCGCTACATCGCCCACAACGGCGAGATCAACACCGTTCGCGGCAATCGAAACTGGATGACCGCGCGCGAGACCACCCTCGAGAGCGACGTGTTCCCCCTGCCGCTGCGCGAACTCACTCCGATCATCACGCCGGACATGAGCGACTCGGCGAGTTTCGACGAGGTGGTCGAACTCCTGGTCCAGCCGGGCCGATCCTGCCGCACGCCGTGTTGATGATGATTCCCGAGGCCTGGGAGCGATCGACGAACATGAGCGCTGACGCGTCGCGACTTCTACCGCTACCACGCGGGACTGATGGAGCCCTGGGACGGACCCGCCTCGGTCACGTTCTGTGACGGCAAGGTGGTGGGCGCGGTGCTCGACCGCAACGGCCTTCGTCCGGCTCGCTACTGGGTCACCAAGGATCAGCGTGTCATCTTCGCCAGCGAGGTCGGCGTGCTGCCGATCGATCCGTCCAACATCGAGCGCAAGGGTCGCCTCCAGCCCGGACGGGTGTTCCTGGTCGACGTCGAGCAAGGCCGCATCATCGACGACGAGGAGTTGAAGTGCTCGCTCGCCGCGAGCGCCCCCTACGGCGAGTGGCTCGACGACCAGCAGCGTGTCCCTCGACGAGATCGAGGCGCCGCCGATGCTCGACGCCGAGTCACGCGTCGATCGTTCGCCAGCAGAAGAACTTCGGGTACAGCGAAGAGGACCTGCGACTGATCATCCGCCACATGGCCCAGGTGGGCGAGGAGCCCATTGGTTCGATGGGCTCGGACACCGACGTTGCCCGCGCTCTCGTCGCTGCCGCGTTCGCTCTTCGACTACTTCACTCAACTCTTCGCCCAGGTGACGAATCCGCCCCTCGACGCCATTCGCGAGGAGCTCGTCACCTCGACGCGCGTCGACCATCGGAGGCGAGGAGAACCTGCTCACCGAGAGCGACGAACACTGCCACCAGATCGTGCTGCCGTCGCCGGTGCTCAGCATCGACGAACTCGCGAAGATTCGCTACATCGAGAGAGTCCGAGCGTATGACGGGTTTTCGACCGTCGTCATCGACGGTCTCTTTGACGCCCACGGCGCGGGCACCGCCGCCGAGCGACTGGCTGCGGCCATCGAGCGACGTGTGCGACGAAGTGGTGACGAACGTCCGCGACGGCGCCAACATGGTCATCCTCTCGGACCGCAACACCTCGCCGACGCACGCGGCGATCCCGAGTCTGCTCCTCGCCTCGGCCGTGCACCACCGACTGGTCGACGAGCATCTGCGCACCAGCGCGGCGCTGATCATCGAGGCGGGCGACGTGCGCGAGGTCCACCACGTGGCGCTGTTGCTCGGTTTTGGGGCGTCGGCGGTCTGCCCGTACCTCGCCTATGAGTCGATCGACGCGCTGGTCGAGAGGGCGAGCTGAGCGGGCTGAGCGCCTTCGAAGCGCGCTACCAGTACGGCAAGGCGCTCAACAAGGGCGTCGTCAAGACCATGTCGAAGATGGGCGTGAGCACCGTCGCGAGTTACGTCGGCTCGCAACTGTTCGAGGCGGTCGGGGTCTCCGACGACGGTGCTCGGCGCGGTACTTCCCGGGTTTCACTCGCGCCTCGGCGGCATCACGCTCGAGCACATCGCGCCGAGCGTCCTCACCCTGCACGCCAGCGCCTACGAACCGGCGCACGGCGAGCGCGTCGAGATGCGCAACAACGGTGAGTACCAGTGGCGCCGCGACGGGGAGATCCACCTGTTCAATCCCCGCACGGTGCAGAAGCTCCAGCACGCCACGCGCGAGAAGCGCTTCGACATCTTCAAGGAGTACACCGCCCTGGTCGACGACCAGTCCGGCGCGCTGGTGACGCTGCGCGGGCTGATGAACCTGGTGCCGAGCGCGACGCCGTTGCCCCTGGAGGAGGTCGAGAGCGCTGCCGTCCATCATCAAGCGCTTCAGCACCGGCGCCATGTCCTACGGTTCGATCTCCGAGGAGGCCCACACCACGCTCGCCGATTGCCATGAACCGACTCGGCGCGAAGTCCAACACCGGTGAAGGAGGCGAGGACGCCGAACGATTCGACACCTCGGACCCGAACTGGAACCGACGCTCGGCGATCAAGCAGGTCGCCTCCGGTCGATTCGGCGTGACGAGTCGATACCTCGTCAACGCCGACGACATCCAGATCAAGATGGCCCAAGGCGCAAAGCCCGGCGAAGGGGGACAGTTGCCGGGCACCAAGGTCTATCCCTGGATCGCCAAGACCCGACACTCGACGCCGGGGGTCGGCCTGATCTCGCCACCGCCGCACCACGACATCTACTCGATCGAGGACCTCGCCCAGCTCATCTACGACCTGAAGAACGCCAACGACCAGGCGCGCATTCACGTGAAACTCGTGAGCGAACAGGGCGTCGGCACCATCGCGGCCGGTGTCGCCAAGGCCCACGCCGACGTGATCCTGATCTCGGGACACGACGGCGGCACCGGGGCCGCGCCGCTGACGTCGCTGAAGCACGCCGGCACCCCGTGGGAGCTCGGACTCGCCGAGACGCACCAGACGCTCGCCGCCAACGGCCTGCGCAGTCGCGTCGTCGCTGCAGGTCGACGGACAACTGAAGACCGGCCGCGACGTCATCATCGCCGCGCTGCTCGGCGCCGAGGAGTTCGGCTTCGCCACGGCGCCGCTGGTGGTCTCGGGTTGCGTCATGATGCGCGTCTGCCACCTCGACACGTGTCCCGTGGGCATCGCCACGCAGAACCCCCGGCTGCGCGAACGTTTCACCGGGCAAGCCCGAGTTCGTCGAGAACTTCTTCGAGTTCATCGCCGAAGAGGTCCGCGAGTACCTCGCGCTCCTGGGCGCGCGAACACTCGAGGAGGTGATCGGCGACGCCAGCCGGCTCGTCGATCACCCCGGCCGATGACGAGCACAGCGACCTCGACCTCTCGGCGCTGTTGGTGACGCGTCGCGCCGGACCAGCGCCACCAGAGCGTGAAGCAGGAACACGGCCTGGACGGCGCGCTCGACTGGACGTTCCTCCACGACGCCGTCAGCGCGGCGACGCACACCACGCCGTTCCGCTTCGCCACGCCGATTCGCAACGTGAATCGTGCCGTGGGCACGCTGACCGGCAGCGCCATCACGCGCGCCCTCGGCGCGCGCGAGCTGCCCGACGACCTCATCGAGATCGACCTCGAGGGATCGTCCGGTCAGAGCCTGGGCGCGTTCATGCCCGCGCGGCATGACCCTTCGGCTGACCGGGGACGCGAACGACTACGCCGGCAAGGGCCTGTCGGGCGGGCGCATCGTCATCCGACCCTCGCGCGACGCGACCTTCGCCAGCGAGGAGAACATCATCGCCGGCAACGTCATCGGCTACGGCGCGACCAGCGGTGAGATCTTCATCAGCGGCGTGGTGGGCGAGCGTTGCGGCGTGCGCAACTCCGGCGCGACCATCATCGTCGAGGGCACCGGCGACCACGCGTGCGAGTACATGACCGGGGGCGTCGTCGTCATCCTCGGGCGGCGTCGGGCGCAACCTCGCGGCGGGCATGTCCGGCGGCACGCTCTTCCTCTACGACCCCGACGCAGAGCGTGCACGACCACCTGAGCGCCGGCGTCTACGAGATCGATCCGCTGGAGTACGAGGACGACGAGCGCCTGCGCGCGCTGCTCGACCCGCTTCGTCGACGAGACCGGTTCGCCGCGGGCCGCAGTCGATCCTCGAGGACTGGCGAGCGCAGCGCATGAACTTCGTGCGCATCGAGACCTCGGAGTACCAGCGCGATGCGCGACGAGTTGCGCAATGGGTAAGTCACCGGCTTCCTCGAGTACCCGCGACAGGGCCCGCGCCACCGGCCGGTGCCGTGCGCCTGCGCGACTGGCGCGAGGTGTACGAGCCCCAGAGCGACGACGAGGTCTCGATCCAGGGGGCGCGCTGCATGGACTGCGGGATTCCGTTCTGCATGCAGGGCTGCCCGCTCGGCAATCGCATCCCGACCTTCAACGACCACGTCTACCGCGCGCACTGGGAAGAGGCCGCCGAGCAGCTCTTCGACACCAACAACTTCCCCGAGTTCACCGGACGGCTCTGTCCCGCGCCGTGCGAGTCGGCCTGCGTGCTCGGCATCTCGGACAGCCCCGTCACGATCGAACGCATCGAGTACGAGGTCGTCGAACACGCCTTCGCCCACGGCTATCGGCGTCGCCGACGTCGCCGACCGCCAGCACCGGGCAGCGCGTCGCGGTCGTGGGCTCGGGGCCGGCCGGGCTGGCCGCCGCCGCGCAACTCGCGAGCGTGGGGCACGAGGTCGCACGTCTTCGAACGCAGCGACGCCATCGGCGGACTCCTGCGCTACGGCATCCCGGAGTTCAAGCTCGAGAAGGCGGTCCTCGAACGACGCCTCGCCGTGATGGCGGCCGCGGGCGTCACCTTCCACACGAACGTGCGACGTCGGCGAGGACGACACGCCGCTCGCGGACCTGCAGCGCGACTTCGACGCCGTCGTGCTCGCCCTCGGCTCGACGAGACCGCGACTGATCCCCGTGCCGGGAGCGGAGCTCGCCGGCGTGTACCCGGCGATGACGTATCTCGAAGCGGCCAACCGCGCGGTGCGCGACGAGGCGCCGACGCTCATCGACGCCGCGCGATCGCCACGTCGTCATCCTGGGCGGCGGCGACACCGGCGCCGACTGCCTCGGCACCGTGCACCGTCAGGGCGCGCGCTCGGTCGTGCAGATCGAGATCCTCGATCGTCCGCCCGACGAGCGTCCGGAGGACCAGCCCTGGCCGACGATGGCGCGGCTCTTCAAGACGTCCTCGGCCCACGACGAAGGTGGCGAGCGGCGCTTCTCGACCGAGACGCTGGAGTTCCACGGCGACGGAGCGCGTCGAGCGCATCGTCGTGCGCGACGACGCCACGGGTGAGACGATCACGATGCCGGCCGACCTCGTGTTGATCGCCGCCGGATTCGTCGGTCCCGAGCTCGACGCGCCTCGGCCTCGCGGACGAGCGCTTCGTCACGCCGCGCGCGACGTTGTCGGTCGGCGCACGACTGGCGCGTCACGGCACTCGACGGGTCGGCGCCGGTCTTCGCCTGCGGCGACGCCGTTCGCGGGCAGAGCCTGATCGTCTGGGCCATCGCCGAGGGTCGTAGCGCCGCCGCGGCGGTCGACGCGCGCCTCACGGGCCGAGCGAGCGCGCTGCCCGCGCCCGTCGAGCCCTACAGCCTTTCCTGGTAGCGAACGCGGTTCGCCGCGCAGAGTTTGTAGCATCGACGCAACAGGACTATGAGGGGGAACCGTGCAGAGCACGATGCAAGACGCGCCACTGCTCATCAGCGGCATCATCCGCCACGGCGAGTTCGTGTACTCCGAGAAGAAGGTCTTACCGTCACGCCCGACGGGGTCGAGGAGGCGACGTTCTACCAGGTCTCCAAGCGCGCGGAGCAGCTGGCCGCGGCGCTCATCAAGCTCGGCGTGCAGCCCGGTGACCGCGTGGCCACGTTCATGTGGAACAACCAGGCGCACATGGAGGCCTACGTCGCCGTCCCGTGCATGGGCGCCGTCTTGCACACGCTCAACATCCGGCTCTTCCCCGAACAGCTGGCCTTCATCATCAACCACGCCGAGGACTCGGTGGTCATCGTCGACAGTTCGTTGATCCCGGCCCTCGCGAAGGTCCGCGACCAGATCCCGACGGTCAAGCACATCATCGTCCACGGACCCGACGAGGGCGGGCGTGCTCGGCGAGACGATCGACTACGAGACCTTCCTCACGGCCGAGTCACCCGGCTTCGAGTGGCCGGTGCTCGACGAGCGCTCCGCCGCGATCATGTGTTACACCTCGGGCACGACGGGCAACCCCAAGGGCGTCGTCTACTCGCACCGCTCGACGTGGCTGCACTCGATGGCCTCGACGACGCGCGAACTCGATCGGCTTCTGCGAGCGCGACCGGTGTCTGCTTGATCGTGCCCATGTTCCACGTCAACGCCTGGGGCGCCGCCTACACCGCGTTCTTCGCCGGCACCGAGCTGATCATGCCCCAGATGTTCCTCCAGGGCGAGCCCATCGTCAAGATGATCCAGGAGCTGCGTCCCACCATCTCGCTCGGCGTGCCGACGATCTGGAACGACGTGCTGCGCGTCGCCGAGGGCAAGCCCGACGCCGATCTCTCGAGCCTGCGCGGCATCGTCGCCGGCGGCTCCGCGGTGCCGCGCGTCATGATCGAGGCCTTCCGCGATCGATTCGGCATCGACGTGATCCAGGGGTGGGGGATGACCGAGACCAGTCCGCTGGCCGCCGTGTCGATCCCGCCCGTCGGGAACCCCGGCCGACATGGAGATCGACTACCGCGTGAAGGCCGGGTCGCGTCGTCGCCGGCGTCGAAGTGCGCGTCGTCGCCGACGACGGCACGGTGCTGCCGCGCGACGGCAAGACCGTCGGGGAGTTCGAGATTCGCGGGCCGTGGATCACCGGCTCCTACTTCGGCGTGGACGCCCCCGAGCGCTTCCACGACGACTGGCTGCGCACCGGCGACATCGGCGCCCTGGACGCGGAGGGCTTCATGACGATCAGCGACCGCTCGAAGGACGTCATCAAGTCGGGCGGCGAGTGGATCAGCTCGGTCGACCTGGAGGGCACGCTGATGGCCCACCCGGCGGTCTTCGAAGCGGCGGTCATCGCGGTGCCCGACGATACGTTGGCAGGAACGGCCGCTGTGTTGCGTGGTGTTGCGCCCGGGCGCGACCGCCAGCCCCGAAGAGCTGCAGGAGTTCCTCGCCGTCGCGCGTCGCGAAGTGGTGGCTCCCCGAACGTTGGGCCTTCATCGAGACCGTCCCCAAGACCAGCGTCGGCAAGTTCGACAAGAAGGTGCTGCGCGCACAGTACGCCGAGGACGACTTGCCGTTCGAGACCCTCGAATAGTGGAGTCCTTCGACACCTTGGCCGACGAGGTGGGCGCCCTCGAGAGCCGGGTCGCCGACGCCATCTTCGACACCGTGCGCGCCCAGCTGCGCGCCGACGGCGCCGACGAGGCCAAGGAGTTGGAGCGACGTCTCGCCAAGGTGCGCCGGAGTCTCCAGAAGGCCGAGATGCTGTTGCGCGGCGCGAGCGACGACTAGGGCCAGTCGTTGATCTGGTTGATCAACAGCCGCAGGTTCACGTAGTTGCGCCCGTCGAAGGCGAAGGAGATCGTCGTGTCGTCCTCGAGCACGAAACCGCGACCCTGGGCGAAACGCGGCACGATCGTCGCGAGTTCGTCGAGTTGTGCGTCGCTCGGGCGGCGCCGGACCTGGATGAAGCCGCGATCCCCGCGCACGTCGAAGCGCACGTAGTTGGAGAAGAAGTGGTCGATCTCGCCCGCTGCCTCTTCGACCGTGGTGCAGAGTCGGACGAGACACATGTCGAACTCGTCGATGTAGTGATCGGCGATGACGGCGTGGTTGACGAAGTCCATCCACTGGCGCCAGAAGGTGCCGTCCGGCGTGTCGAGCAGGACGACCGGGGCCGGGGAGGTCTTGCCGGTGTGCAGCAGCGTCAGGACCTCGAAGGTCTCGTCCATCGTGCCCAGGCCGCCGGGGAAGATGGCGAACGCGTTCGAGGGCCGCGTCATCGCGACCTTGCGCGTGAAGAAGTACTGCATCGCCACCAGCATCGTCTCGGCGTCGATGTACGGGTTGGAGAACTGCTCGAAGGGCAGTTCGATGTTCACGCCGAGCGTGTGCTCTCGTCCGGCGCCCTTGGCCGAGGCCTCCATGATGCCCGGCCCGGCGCCGGAGATGATCATCCAGCCGCGTTCGGCCATCACGGCCCCGAGGTCGCGAGCCATCTCGTAGAGCGCGTGCGCGACCTCCGTGCGCGCCGAACCGAAGATGGCGAGCTTCGGGACGTCGCGCCAGAACGAGAAGAGCGTCGAGGCCTCGGTCAGTTCGTTGAGCGCCTGCACCGCGACGCGGAGGTCGCCGAGGTCATGGTCGACCATCGCCAGGTCCACGAAGCGCACGAGCAGCGCGCGCAGCACCTCGATGCGCTCGTCGGTGAGCGAGGAGTCGCGGCGCAACGCCTCGAGGAACCCATCGATCAACTCATCCATGGCTACAGCGTCTGATAGAGGGTGCTGCGCTGGACCAGGGGCCGCCCCAACGGCTCGACCAGGGCCCGCAGCGTGTCGACGTCCATCTCCTGGCCGTGGCTCGCGCCCGCCGCCCGGGAGATGTTCTCGTCCATCAACGTGCCGCCGACGTCGTTCGCGCCGGCGTCCAGGATGCGCCGAGAGCCCTCCACGCCCATCTTCACCCAGCTCACCTGGATGTTGTCGATGAGCGTGGCGTAGTGGAGCCGCGCGACCGAGTGCATCAGCACGGCCTCGCGGAACGTGGGGCCACGGCGCGCTCGACCCTGCAGGAAGATGGGTGTCGCCATGTGCACGAAGGGGAGCGGCACGAACTCCGTGAAGCCGCCGGTCTCGCGCTGCAGGTCGCGTGTGCGCAGCAGGTGGGTCACCCAGCTGTCGACGCCCTCGACCGCGCCGAACATGATCGTGATGTTCGAGCGGAGCCCGACGCCGTGGGCCGCGCGATGGACCTCGAGCCACTGGTCCGAGTTGATCTTGTCGGGGCACAGGACCTTGCGGACGTCGTCATCGAGGATCTCCGCGGCGGTGCCGGGCAGCGTCTTGAGGCCGGCGTCCTTGAGGCGCGTGAGGTAGGTGCCCAGGTCCTGTTCGGAACGGCGTGCACCCTCGAAGACCTCGAGGGCGCTGAAGGCGTGGATGTGGATCCGCGGCGAGCCGGCGCGCACGGCCGCGACGACGTCGATGTAGTAGTCGCCGTCGAACTTGGGGTGGATGCCGCCCTGGAGGCAGACCTCGGTCGCCCCCTTGGCCTCGGCCTCGCGGACCCGTTCGCTGATCTCGTCCAGGGTCAACAGGTACGGGTCACCGCGCAGGTTCAGCGAGAGCGGGCCCTTGGAGAACGCACAGAACCGGCACTTGAACGTGCAGACGTTGGTGTAGTTGATGTTGCGGTTGATCACGAACGTGACGGCGTCGCCGACGAGGTCACGGCGCACGGCGTCGGCGTGCTCGACCACGGCGTTGTAGTCGGCCCCTCGCGCCAGGAAGAGCGTGCGCAGCTCGTCACGGTCGAAGGCGTAGCCCGGCTCGTAACGCGCGAGGAGTGACGACACCTCGCTGGTGCGCGACCTGTTGGTCGGCGGACTCGGGGGCGTCACCTCGGTACCCCGAAGCCCACGCGTCGTTGCGCGCGAGGAACGTCGAGTCGGCGTGCGCCAGCACCGAGGGCCGGACCTTGTCGTCGAGGAAGCCGGCGGTGGCGATGAACTCCGGGTAGACGGTGAGGCGCGGCTCGAGGTTGAAGCCGCGCGCGTCGCACTGCGCACCCAGGACCTCGACGGCCGGCCAGGCCCGTTCGGGGTTGACGTGGTCGGCCGTGACCGGCGAGATGCCACCGAAGTCGTCGATGCCGAAGTCGAGCAGCCGAGTGGGATCATCGCTCAGGTTCGGGGGCGCCTGGAGATGGATCGACGGCGGCAGGATCAGTCGCGCGACACTGATCGTCCAGTGGAACTCCTCATCGCTCGCGGCCGGCTCGTGAGCCATCGCGGTGCGGGCCTTGGGCAAGAAGTTCTGGATGATCACCTCTTGGACGTGTCCGAACTCCTCGTGAGACTGGGCGATCGCCTCGAGGGTCGCGAGACGTTCGGCCCGCGTCTCGCCGATTCCGACGAGCAGTCCGGTCGTGAAGGGGATCTGCAACTCTCCGGCGTAGCGCAACGTGTCGAGGCGGCGCTGGGGTTCCTTGTCCGGGGCCAGACGGTGCGCCGCCAGGTCGGCGAGCGCCTCGATCATCATGCCCTGGGAGGCCGCGACCGTGCGCAGCTGGGCGAGCTCGTGACGGTAGAGCGCGCCGGCGTTGGCGTGCGGAAGGAGTCCGGTGCTCTCGAGCACCATCTGTGCCGCGTTGGCGACGTAGTCAACGGTCGACTCGTACCCGCGAGCGGCGAGCCAGCGAGCGGCCTCGTCGTAGCGCAGCTCCGGGCGTTCGCCCAGCGTGAAGAGCGCCTCGGTGCAGCCCGCGTCGCGCCCGGCCTGGGCGACGGCCATCACCTCGTCGAGACCCATGTACGGCGACTCGACGTGCGCCGGCGCCTGGGCGAACGTGCAGTAGCCGCAGCGATCGCGACAGAGTTTGGTCAGCGGGATGAAGACCTTGGGAGAGTAGGTGACGACGTAGCCGTGCGCCGCGCGCGCCGTGGCGAAGGCCGCCGCCGCCAGTTCTTCGAGGGGCCGTGCGAGGAGTTCGGAGTTGGTGGCGGCCCCTCGCAACGACGTCATTGCGACATCCTAGGGCGCACCCCTCGCGACGTGAACCGCCCGGCTCCATCCCCGCCGCCTAGTCGTGCGCGTCGATCTTCCCCTTCACCGTTGCGAGCAGCTCTTCGTAGGAGGTGACGAATGCCGTGACGCCGTCGATCTCGAGCTTCTCGGTCACGGCCGCGAGCGAGACGTTGTCCGGCAACTGCTCGAGCAGCGCCGCGGCCGCTTCGATGCTCTCATCGCTGCGCAACTCCGACGCGGCGAAGTTCCCGTGGTCGAGCGTCGCGGCCAGGGTCGCGTCGGGCATGGTGTTCACGGTCTCGTCACCGACGATGGTGTCGACATAGAGCAGGTCGAAATACGCCGGGTTCTTGGTCGAGGTCGACGCCCACAACGGACGCTGCACCTGCGCGCCGGCGTCGAAGAGCGTGACGGCGCGCTCGCTCGCCATGCGGCGACGGAACAGTTGGTACGCCCCGGCGACCTGGGCGTTCGCCGTCGTGCCCCGACGCGGATCGCCCTCGGGCAGCAACGCGTCGACCGCGACGTCGACACGCGAGACGAAGAACGACGCGACGCTGCCGATGGCGCTGATGTCGCTGCGTCGCGTCAGGGCGAGCTCGAGACCCTCCATCCAGGCCGTGACGACGTCGTTGTAGCGATCGAGGGAGAAGATCAGTGTCACGTTGACGTTGATGCCGGCGCCCAGGACCTCCGTGATTGCCGGGAGACCCTCCTTGGTCGCCGGGATCTTGATCATCACGTTGGGGCGACCGACCTCGGCGGCCAGCCGCTTGGCGGCGGTCACCGTGGCGACGGTGTCGCGCGCCAGTCGCGGCGAGACCTCGAGCGAGACGAACCCGTCGCAGTAGCGACGCTCCTTCGCGGCGAAGGCGCCGCACGAGGCGGTGTGCACCGCGCTCAAAACGTCACAGGCGTCACGAACGTCACGCACCGCCAGTTCCTCGAAGAGGACCTCGACGTCCACGTCGGCCTTGCCCTCGAGCAGGTCGTCGTAGGCCGAGGACGTCGCCAAGGTCTTGGCGAAGATCGAGGGGTTGGACGTCACGCCGCGCACCCCCTCGGCGACCATGCCGGCGAGGGTGCCGTCGTTCAGCCAGTCGCGGCGGATGTTGTCGATCCAGGGGCTCTGTCCGTAGTCCGCGTAGAGTTCGTCCAATTTGGTCATCGCTTGTCTCCTAGCGCTTCGTGCACGTGCGCGACCACCGTCGCCGCGTTGATGTTGAAGTAGTCCATGACGTAGCTGCCGGGCGCCGACATGCCGAAGGAGTCGATGCCGATCGCCTGGTCCACGTACTTGGTCCACCCTAGGGTGGCGCCGGCTTCGAGTGACACCGACGGGAGGTCGCGACGCAGGACGCCCTGGCGGTACTCGCTCGTCTGCGCGTCGAAGCAGCGCCAGCACGGCAACGCGACGACCCGGGTGACGATGCCCTCGGCGGCGAGGGTCTCGTTGGCGCTCAGGCAGTGTTGGACCTCGGAGCCGGTGGCGACCAACGTGAACACGGCGTCGGGACTCTCACGGACCACGTAGCCGCCACGGCGGGCGTTCTCCTTCGAGGCCTTGGCGTCGGCGTCGTTGAAGACCTGCACGTCCTGGCGAGAGAGGACCATCGCGGTGGTCACTGGCGCGGGGGCGCTCAAGAACTGTTCCACGAGGTCGAGGGTCTCGTTGGCGTCCGAAGGGCGCACCACGTGGAGGTGCGGCATCGCACGCAGCGCCATCAGGTGCTCCACGGGCTCGTGCGTCGGTCCGTCTTCACCGACACCCACCGAATCGTGCGTGTAGACGAACATCACGCCCGCGTCGCTCAGTGCCGCGAGGCGCACGGCCGGACGCGCGTAGTCACTGAAGACGAAGAAGGTCGAGCCGAGCGGACGAAATCCACCGTGGTGCGCCTGTCCGGTCAAGGTGGCGCTCATAGCGAGTTCGCGGATGCCGTAGTGGAACTGGCGACCGCCGGGATTGCCGACGTTCTGCACCGACAGCGCGCTCAGGGACATGCCGGTGTTGTCCGTGAGGTCGGCCGAGCCCGCGGTGATGCCGGGGGTCTGGACGGCGTAGGTGTCCATCGCGCGCTGTATCGCCTTGCGCGTGGCGACCTTGGCACCGGCCGCGAACGGCTCCGGCCACGTCGTGACCTTCGCCGCGCCGTTGTCGTTGAGCTGTTCGAGCAGTGCGGCGCCGGTGCGGCCCGCGGCCGTGAGTCGCGACTCCCACGCCAGTCGCTCCTCGCGACGGCCCTGCAAGGACTCGAGGCACTGCGCGCGCACGGCCGGGTCGAAGTGGAAGGCCTCGTCGGGCACACCCAGGATCTTCTTGGCCTCGGTGATGACGGCGGGCTTGAAGGGGGAGCCGTGCGCTTCGCGGTTGTCCATCATCTCGGGCGACGGGAAGCCGATGTGCGAGCGCACCACGATGAGGGTGGGACGGTCCGTCTCGGCGATGGCCTCACGCATGGCGCGTTCGAGCGCGTCGAGGTCGTTCGCCCGGTCGCCCACGTCGATCACGTGCCAGCCGTAGGCCGTGAAGCGTTCGACGGCGTCGTCGCGGTACGCCAGCTCGGTCGCCCCGTCGATGGTGATGTGGTTGTTGTCGTAGAAGACGGTGAGGTGGTCCAGGCCCAGCGTGCCGGCCAGTGACGCGGCCTCGTGACTCACGCCCTCTTCGAAACAGCCGTCCCCGGCGATGACCCAGGTGCGGTGGTCCACCAGTTCCGGCCCGAAGTCACTGCGCAAGATACGCTCGGCGATCGCCATGCCGACCCCGTTGGCGATGCCCTGTCCGAGCGGGCCGGTGGTCACTTCGACGGTCGGTGCGCAGTGGCGTTCGGGGTGGCCCGGCGTTCGAGAGTGCGGCTGGCGAAAGGCGCGCAGATCGTCGACCGACAGGTCGTAGCCGAACTCGTGCGCGAGCGCGTACTGCAGGATGCAGGCGTGTCCGTTGCTCAAGATGAAGCGGTCCCGGTCGCTCCATTCGGGGTCGGTGGGGTCGTGGCGCATGACGCGTCCCCATAACGTGACCCCGAGCGCGGCGAGCGCCATAGCCGTGCCGCTGTGGCCGGAGTTGGCCGCCGCCGGGGCGTCCATGGCCACCGCGGCGATCTCGCGAATGGTCTTTCCTTCGAGTTCGCTGGCGC
Source organism: uncultured Acidimicrobiaceae bacterium (assembly GCA_963700135.1). Lineage (GTDB taxonomy): Bacteria > Actinomycetota > Acidimicrobiia > Acidimicrobiales > RAAP-2 > RAAP-2. Next base: position 366,887 of record CAVOWM010000011.1, read on the forward strand.
CGGAAAAGAGAGTGTCGGTCATGGCTACGACAGTAGTGAATGGGCTCGCGCCGACGAGCGAAGGACCCACGGATAGCCTGTGGCGATGGCCCTCCAGGTACCGCCGAACTGCGATCTGACGCTGGGCCTGACGTGCGTGGAGAAGGGCGCCGACGCCACGACGGTGTGGCGGATGCGCGTCGACGAGCGCTTCCTCAACCCGGCCGGGATCGTGCAGGGCGGATTCTTGTCCGCGATGATGGACTCGGCCATGGGCGCCTCGGCCGTGCTGAGCGTGAAGGACCGCAAGGTCTACGTCGCCAGCACCGAGATGAAGTCCTCCTTCCTTCGACCGGCGCGCAGCGGCGACGTCCTCACGTGCACGGCGACGGTCTTGAAGCCCGGCAAGGTCGTCGCGTTCTTGCAGGCGCGCGTCCTCGACGATCGGGGGAATCTAGTGTCGACGGCGAGCTCCACCTACCTGATCAAAGAGCGTGGTGAGTAGGCTGAGGTCGTGAAAAAGGCCACTTGGCGCAAGTTCCTGCGAGGCAACTCGCTGCAGCGCGACCTCGACGAGATCAAGAGTCTGGCCGTTCGCTACATCAAGGAAGAGACCATCCAGCCCCTCAAGGACATGGGACGCTTCGTCGCGTGGGGGGCGCTGGGCAGTCTCCTCGTGGGCTTCGGCTACTTCTTCTTGCTGTTCGGCGCCCTGCGATTCCTCCAGGACCAGTTCAAGGTGCTCGACGGGACGCTGTCGTGGATCCCGTACCTGATCGTCACCGTGCTGGCGGCGATCGTGATCGGTCTCACCGTCTGGCGGATCGTGAGCGGCACCGCCAAGAAACGGCTGAAGGACACCAAGTGAGAGAGCAGTCGGCCACCCGCCGCCAGCTCGAGGCGTCGATCCGAGCGCTGCTGCCGAGCCAAGAGGACCTCGAAGAGTTGACGCCGTCCAAGAACTCGGCCGCGTCGATCGCCGGCGTCGGTGGCGTCATGACCGGCTACGTCTGGGGCCGCTACCGCGGCCGCCAGGTCCGCAAGAGGCGCGCGTCTTGATGCTGAAGCGCCTCTTCGGCTTCGCCACGGCGAGCGCGATCGCCAAGGCCTGGGCCAAGAAGTCCCCGAAGTGGCTCTCGGTCGCCGGCGCCCTCGTGCTCTTCCAGCTCTGGGACTCGCGCGCCGCGCGCGCGCCGGTACCCAAAAAATCGGCCAAATGAGCGCCGCCGTCCTCAAGCTGGGCGAACGGGTGATGCTCATCGACGCCAAGGACCGTCACTATCTCATCACCCTGCGCGAGGGCGCTGAGTTCCACACCCACGCCGGCATCGTCCAACACAACGACATCATCGGGGTGCTCGAGGGCTCGCTGATCCGCGGTAGCACCGAACGGAGCTTCCTGGCGCTGCGACCGACGTTGTCGGACGTCGTCTTGAAGATGCCAAGGGGAGCCCAGGTGATCTATCCCAAGGACCTCGGGACAATACTTATGCAGGCCGACGTCGGTCCCGGTATGCGCGTCCTTGAAGCCGGCGTCGGTTCGGGCGCGCTCTCGATGACGTTGCTGCGCGCGGGAGCGCTCATCACGGGCTACGAGATCCGCGAGGACTTCGCGTTGCAGGCGACCAAGAACGTGCACGACATGCTCGGATCCGACGTCGCTTACGACGTGCAGATCCGCGACGTGACGATGGGCATCGACGAGACCGACCTCGACCGGATCATCCTGGACATGCCCGAACCGTGGGACGTGGTCAAGCACGCCGAGGGTGCGCTTCGGCCCGGCGGCATCCTCCTGGCCTACCTGCCGACGATCAACCAGACGCAACTACTGCGCGAGACGCTGCGTCACCATTCGTTCGGTCTGGAAGAGACGGTCGAGATTCTCCGGCGTACCTGGCACATCGACGGACGTTCCGTTCGTCCGGACCACCGCATGGTCGCGCACACCGGTTTCATCACGAGCGCGCGTCGGTTGGTGAAGCGCGTGGAGGGTATTTAGTCGTTCTCGATGAAGATGCACTCCCCGGGGCACTCCTCGGAGGCCTCGGTGACGGCGTCTTCCATACCGGCCGGTACGACGGCGATTCCTTCGGCGCCACCCGGGGCGCTCTTCACCTCGGCGCCCTCTTTCACGTAGGCCAGGCCGTCGTCGAGCAGGGTGAACACGTCGGGACAGATCTCTTCACAGAGACCGTCTCCGGTGCACAAGTCCTGGTCAATCCAAACCTTCATTGCGGGGCCCCTTCGTGGCGCGATGTGTCTAGTAACTCTAGCGGCCCCCTCCGAAGGCTCGTGACTTTCACTGGCGTGCCGCGCTCACCTAGGGTGACGTTATGGACCGTTCCGCGCCCTTCGGCAGTGACGACATTCCCGAGAACGACGACCAGGTCGTGGTCAGTTCTCCGCGCGATTCGGCCATGAGCGACGTCGAGCAGGCCAGCCGACGAATCGAGATGCTGGAGGAGAAACTGCTCGAGGCCCGAGGCGCCCTCGCCCAGAGTCGCTCGAACAACGAGAAGCTCACCATCACGATCCAACAGACGCGTGATCAGATCGCGGCGTTGCGTGACGAAGTCGAGAAGTTGACGCAGCCGCCCGCGGTCTACGGCACCTTCATCGACTTCAACGAGGACGGCACCGTCGACATCTTCGCCTCCGGGCGAAAGATGCGCGTGGCCCTGCACCCGGGCCTCGACCCGGGCCAGATCGACCGCGGCAACGAGGTCGTGCTGAACGAGTCCTTCACGGTCATCGGCGTGCGCGAGTCCGACGGTCAGGGCGAGGTGGTGACCGTCAAAGAGGTCCTGGACGAACGTCGGGTCCTCGTCTACGGCCGCGCCGACGAGGAACGCGTGGTCGAACTGGCCGACTCCTTGCGCCACGTGAAACTGCGCAGCGGCGACGCCCTCCTGCTCGACATGCGCTCGAACCTGCTGGTCGAGAAGCTGCTGCGCCAAGAGGCCGAAGAGCTCATCTTGGAAGAGGTCCCGGACATCACCTACGCCGACGTCGGGGGCCTCGACAGCCAGATCGAGGCCATCACCGACGCCGTAGAGCTGCCGTACCTGCACCGCGCGCTGTTCAACGACTACGACCTGCCGGCGCCCAAGGGCATCTTGCTCTACGGTCCGCCGGGCTGCGGCAAGACGCTCATCGCCAAGGCCGTGGCGAACTCGCTCTCCCAGAAGGTCGCCGAGCTCACGGGCAACCGCAACGTGCGCTCGTACTTCCTCAACATCAAGGGCCCGGAACTGCTCAACAAGTACGTGGGGGAGACCGAGCGGCAGATCCGCGTGGTCTTCCAGCGTGCGCGCGAGAAGGCCGAAGAGGGCGTGCCGGTCATCATCTTCTTCGACGAGATGGACTCGCTGTTTCGCACCCGCGGCACGGGCATCAGCTCGGACATGGAGTCGACGATCGTCCCGCAGCTGTTGGCCGAGATCGACGGCGTCGAGTCACTTCGCGACGTCATCGTCATCGGGGCGACGAACCGTGAGGACCTGATCGACCCGGCCATCTTGCGCCCGGGCCGCCTCGACGTGAAGATCAAGATCGAGCGCCCCGACGCCGACGCGGCCGCCCAGATCTTCCAGCGCTACCTGCACCACGACCTGCCCATCGACGAGACGTCGATCCACGACCTGGGCGGGGGCGACCGCGCCAAGGCGATCCAGGTGATGATCGAAGAGACGGTCACCGACATGTACCGCGTGACCGACGAGAACCGGTTCCTCGAGGTCACCTACCAGGGCGGCGACAAGGAGGTCCTGTACTTCAAGGACTTCGCGAGCGGCGCCATGATCGAGAACATCGTGCGGCGCGCCAAGAAGCTCGCGGTGAAGCGCGAGATCGCCGACAAGGGTCGCGGGCTGCGCGCCGACGACCTCATCGAGTCGATCCGACAGGAGTACCGTGAGAACGAAGACCTGCCGAACACGACGAACCCGGACGACTGGGCGCGCGTGTCGGGCAAGAAGGGCGAGCGGATCATCTTCATCCGCACCCTCGTGAACCGCGAAGAGACCGACGTCCTCGGCGGTCGCTCCATCCAGCACGTCGGCACCGGCCAGTACCTCTAACGCGATGTCCGTCGCGAAGGTCCTCGGGATCGAGACAGAGTACGGCATCGCGGGGGGTCCCGACGCCGACCAGATCGTCGCCTCGAGCATCATCGTCAACGCCTACGCCCAGGAGGGGCGCACCCGGATCAACTGGGACTTCGAGGGCGAGACACCCGACATGGACGCGCGCGGTCTGCCCGACCTCACGTCCTTCGCCCCCGTCGTCGAGACGCACCTCGCCAACACCGTCCTCACCAACGGCGCCCGGCTCTACGTCGATCACGCGCACCCGGAGTACTCCTCCCCGGAGTGTCGCACGCCGCTCGAGGCGACGCTTTATGACGCCGCCGGCGAGGAGGTCATGCGCCGGGCCCTGATGGTCGCCAACGAGATGGTCGAGCCCCATCAGGCGATCACGCTGTACAAGAACAACTCCGACGGCAAGGGCAACTCCTACGGGACCCACGAGAACTACCTCGTGAGCCGCGAGGTCGAGTTCAACCACCTCGTGCGCGCGATGGTGCCGCACTTCGTCTCGCGCCAGATCATCATCGGCGCCGGCAAGGTCGGCGCCGAGACCGAGGCCGGCCTCGACGGCGATCCCTTCTTCCAACTGAGTTCTCGCGCCGAGTTCTTCGAAGAGGTCGTCGGCCTCGAGACGACGCTGAAGCGACCGATCATCAACACGCGCGACGAGCCCCACGCCGACGCCGAGCGCTTCCGTCGGCTCCACGTCATCATCGGCGACGCGAACATGAGCCAGGTGGCCACCTTCGTCAAGCTCGGCTCCACCGCCTTGTTGCTCGCGGCGTTGGAGGACTCCGGCCTCGGGGCCTTTCCGGCGATGCCGCGACAGCCGGTCGGCGCGGTCCGGGGCTTCGCGCTCGATCCCAGCCTCAAGTACGCCGTGCTGTGCGAGGACGACCGCGATCGGACGGCGTGGGACTTCCAGGACGAACTGTGGCACCTCGCGGACGACCACGTGGAGCGCAAGGGCGCCGACGCGGTGGCCCCGCCCGAGGAGGTCCAGTTGGTGCTTCGCCAGTGGCGCGAGATGCTCGACGGCGTGCGCGACGATCCGGCGGCCGTGGCCGACCGGGTCGACTGGGTGGCCAAACTGCGGGTCCTTCGGGGCTTTCAGGAGCGCCACGGCCTGGCCCACGGCGACGCGCGCCTGCACGCCATCGACCTGCAGTACCACGACCTGCGCCCCGAGCGATCCCTCGCCCAGCGCGTCGGTCTGCGCGCGCTGCACGGCGAGGACGAAGTTCGTGAAGCGGTTCACAACCCACCGGAAGAGACGCGGGCCTACTTCCGCGGCCAGTGCGTGGCGCGCTACCCGGACGAAATCGTGGCGGCGAATTGGGATTCGGTCGTCTTCGATCTGGGCGAAGGACCGCTGCAACGTGTGCCGATGCTCGATCCCTTGAGGGGTACACGCGTTCTCACCGAAGAGTTGCTAGAAACGAGTGCGACGGCACACGCGCTTCTCGACGCACTAGACAGGTAGAACAAACGTATGACAGAACAAGAGCGAATCCAAAAACAGCGCACCGAGCGAGCGAGCGAATCGGCGCCGCCCGTCACGGTCGACGCGACCAAGGGCGACCAGTTGAAGGCCGACCTGGATGACCTGCTCGACGAGATCGACGAAGTCCTTGAGGAGAACGCCGAGGAGTTCGTTCGCAACTACGTCCAAAAAGGCGGCGAGTAGATGGGTCTACCGCTGTTCAGCGCCTCGGACGATCCGGGGCCCTCGTTCTTCCACTTCGCCCAATCGACGGGACTGACGCCGCCGGTGTCGAGCGCGGGCGCCGTGTCGGCGCACGCGACGACCGTCATCGCGGTGCGCTACGACGGCGGCGTGGTGATGGTGGGGGACCGCCAGGCGACGGGCAATTACATCGCGAGTCGCGACGCCCGCAAGATCGAGGCGGCGGATCGCTACACGGCGATCGCCATCTCGGGCACGGCCGCGCGCGGCATCGAGTTCATCCGCATGGCCCAGCTGTCCTTCGAGCACTACGAGAAGATGACCGACACCGCGCTCAGTCTCGAGGGCAAGGCCAACTACCTCTCACCGATCATCCAGCGCAACAACCTGACCTCGCCGCTGCTGGTGATGCCGCTGCTGGCCGGCTGGGACACGGCGCTGCAGGCCGGTCGGATCTTCGAATACGACGGCGCCGGCGGCTGCTACGAGCGCTTCGACTTCTCGACCATCGGCTCGGGCACGCCCTTCGCCGAAGGCACGCTGCGCCTCGGCTTCAGCGCCGACCTGGACCGCGACGCCGCGATCGAACTCGGCGCCCTCGCCATCTACGAGGCTGGTGACAACGACCCGAGCACCGGGGGACCGGACTTCGTGCGCAACATCTATCCGATGATCGTCACGATCTCCGCGGACGGCTTCCAGGAACTCGATCACGACGACGTGGCCACGCGCTTTCGTGTCATCAACGAGCGTCGCACCCAGAGCGGCGGCGTGGCCGGGGGCTCGTTGCGATGAGCAACTACTTCTACGTCGCGCCGGAACAGCTGATCCGCGACCGCGCCGAGTTCGCCCAGAAGGGGATCGCGCGGGGCCGCTCCATCGTCGGGGCCATCTTCGACAACGGTGTCGTGCTCGTGGCCGAGAACCCCTCGGCGTCGCTCTTCAAGATCTCCGAGATCTACGACCGCATCGCCTTCGCCGGCGTGGGCAAGTACAACGAGTTCGACCGGCTCCGCGAGGCCGGCATCCGGTGGGCCGACTCGACCGGGTTCACCTACTCGCGCGGCGACGTCGACGTGCGGGCCCTGGCCAACTACTACGCCCAGCACCTGGGCGACATGTTCACCGAGGGCCAAAAGCCGCTCGAGGTCGAGATCCTGGTCGCCCAGCTGGGCAACACGACCCGCCCGACCAAGCTCTACCGGATCGCCTACGAGGGCACCATCTCGGACGAGCCGCGCTTCGCCGTCCTGGGCGGGGACGCCGAGACCATCAAGGCCCGATTCGCCGCCTCCGAGGACTCCCTCGAAACACTCTCCGTGACGCTGAAGAACGCCGTGGGCGCCCTCGCCGGACCCGATCGAACGATCGAGGTCGGTGACCTCGAGGTCGGGATCCTCGAGGACCGCGGGAGCCGACGCACGTTCTCACGTCTCAACGACGACCAAGTCAGCGAGCTCCTTCGCTGAGGGATCGGCAAGGGTGACGACGTGCTGCGACGCATCTACGGCATCGAAACCGAGTACGGCATCACTTTCTCGCTGCGCGGGCAGCGGCGCCTGAGCCCCGACGAGGTTAGCCGCTTCTTGTTCCGCAAGGTCGTCGCGTGGGGGCGCTCGAGCAACGTCTTCTTGGAGAACGGCAGCCGGCTCTACCTCGACGTCGGCTCGCACCCCGAGTACGCGACCGCCGAGTGCGACACGCTGGTCGACGCCGTGGCCCAGGACAAGGCGGGGGAGTCGATCCTGCGCGAGCTCGTCGAGTACGCGCAGGGACAGCTCAGCGACGAAGGCATCCGCGGCGACATCTACCTCTTCAAGAACAATACCGACTCGACCGGCAACTCCTACGGCTGTCACGAGAACTACTGCATCGAGCGCATCGACGACCTCACGCGCCTCGAACAGGTCTTCATCCCGTATCTGATCAGCCGTCAGATCTTCACCGGCGCCGGCAAGGTCGTCACCAACGCCAAGGGCACGGCGTATTCGATGAGCCAGCGCGCCGAACACATCTGGGAGGCGATCTCCTCGGCGACGACGCGCAGTCGCCCGATCATCAACACCCGCGACGAACCGCACGCCGACCCCGAGAAGTACCGGCGACTGCACGTCATCGTGGGCGACTCCAACATGAGCGAGTTCGCGACGTACCTGAAGCTCGGCACGGCCGCCGTGGTGCTCGCCATGATCGAGGACCGCAACACGGTCCTGCGCGACTACAACATGGCCTCACCGATCAACGCCCTGCGCGACATCTCCTACGACCTCTGGAGCAAGGAGCCCGTCAAGTTGACCAACGGGCGCGACCTCACGGCGCTCGAGATCCAAGACGACCTGTGCGAGCGCGCGGAGCAGTTCTTGCAGGGTCACCCACTGCCGGCCGACCAGGTGCACGCGGTGCAGCTGTGGCGAGAGGTGATCGAGCAGTACCGCAACGACCCGATGGGTCTGGCCGACCGCGTCGACTGGATCGCCAAACTGCAGATCATCGAGCGTGAGCGCGAGCGCAGCGGTGTCGAACTGAGCGACCCCAAGATCGCGCTCATCGACCTGCTGTACCACGACACGAGCTTCGAGCGCGGTCTCTACTATCGGCGTCAGGCCCGCGGTCACATGCGACGGATGGTGAGCGACGAAGAGATCGCCACCGCCACGCACACGCCGCCACCGACGACGCGCGCGCACATGCGCGGCACGTTCATCAAGGCCGCCAAGGAGTGGCGCCGGGACTACACCGTGGACTGGGTCCACCTGAAGTTGAACGACGAGATGCAGCGCACGGTACTGCTGAAGGACCCCTTCAAGAGCACCGACGAGCGATTCCAGAAGCTCCTGCTCTCTCTCGAACGCCACGGTTGAGCGGACTAACCTTGATGAGTGTCTGATTCGACCCCCCACGAGTCCGCGGCCGTCCTGACGCCCGATCCGCCGCCGACGGAACCGTCTCCCACCAAGAAACCCCGGCCCCGGCGCCGCGCCCTGATCGAGTGGACCGCGATCATCGTCATCGCGGTGCTCGTCTCGTTCTTGATGCGCACCTACGCCTTCCAGACCTTCTTCATCCCGTCCGCGTCGATGGAGCCGACGCTGCAGATCGGCGACCGCATCATCGTGAACAAGCTCGCCGTCGAGTGGGGCACGATCAACGTGGGTGACATCGTCGTGTTCAAGGCGCCACCGGCCGAGAACTGCGGTGAGCCGGTCACCGACCTCGTGAAACGCGTCATCGGCGTGCCCGGCGACTCCCTCAAGTCCAAGGGCAACACGATCTACCTGGAGAACGTCTCGCAGCACCAGCCGTGGCACGCGTTGGACGAGAAGTGGAGCCATACCGAGCCGCTCGGCCAGCCCATCACGCCCATCACCTTGAAGGCGAACCAGTACTTCATGATGGGCGACAATCACTCCGATTCGTGCGACAGTCGCATGTGGGGCACCGTCCCGCGTTCGGACATCATCGGCAAGGCCTTCGTGCGGATCTGGCCCCTTTCCCGCATCGGATTTCTGTAGTCGCCGACCTACAATGGTCTGATGTTCCTCAGTCCCATAAAGGTCATGGTGATCGTGGCCGTGGTCTTGCTCTTGATGGGCCCCGACAAGCTGCCCGAGGTGGCGCACCGGCTCGGTTCGAGTTGGCGCGCGCTCAAGCGACTGCAGGAGCGCGTCGAGAGCGAGGTGCGCGACGCGATCCCCGATCTGCCGAGCACCGGGGACATCGCGCGCATCGTACGCAGCCCGATCAACCTCTTGAACCAGCTGTCGGACCAAGTCGACGCCAAAGAGGCCGCCGAGGTGAGGAAGAACGCGGCACCGGCGCCCGAGACCACGCCGCCGCCGCTCATAACCCCGCCCAGTCGACCGGTCGCCGCGCGAACCGAGTCGTCGACGCCACCGCCTGATCCGTCGCTGAACTAGGTCACGTGTCGCGATTCAGCAAAGCCCAATCCGGCATGACGCTGGCCGAGCACCTCGCCGAGGTGCGTCACCGCTTCCTGGTCTCATCGATCACCGTGTCCGTCTTCGGGGTCGGCGCGTTCATCTTCTATCAGCGCATCTTGAACTTCCTCCAGAAGCCCTACTGCGCCGCGCGCAGCGCGGCCCACAAGGGCTGCACGTTCCTGGTCACCGCGCCGCTCGACGGACTCACGCTCCGCATCAAGATCGCCTTCTTCGGCGGCCTGCTGCTGGCCTCGCCGGTCCTCTTCTGGCAGCTGTGGCGCTTCATCACGCCGGGGCTCAAGGCCCGCGAGCGCAAGTACATCATCCCGTTCGTCTCGGCCTCGCTGGTCTTTTTCATCTCGGGCATGACGGTCGCCTACTTCAGCTTCGGACACGCGATCCAGTTCCTGGAGAACATCGGCGGCCAGCTCACTCCTGACCGAGTACAACCCCAATCAGTACCTGACGCTGTTCTTGCTGATGATGTTCATCTTCGGGGTGACCTTCGAGTTCCCGGTGGTGCTCGTCGCGATGGAGATGGCCAACATCGTGACTCCCAAACAGCTCCTGCACTACTGGCGCTACGCGCTCATCGCCATCACCGTCGCCGCGGCGGTCTTCACGCCCAGCGGCGACCCGCTCTCGATGATGGCGCTGGCGCTACCACTCGCCGTGTTCTACTTCATCTCGATCGGCGTAGGTAAGTTGTTGAAGAAGTGAGCGACGGCGACTACCGCGGTCGATTCCTCAACAGCCTCGCCTTCGGACTCGATCGCTTCCAGCTCGAGGCGATCGACGCCGTGGACGAACACGTCAACGTGTTGGTGAGCGCTCCGACGGGTTCGGGCAAGACGCTCATCGCCAACTACGCCATCGGCCGCATCTTCGAGCGCGGCGAGCGCGCGTTCTACACCACGCCCCTGAAGGCACTCTCCAACCAGAAGTACGGCGAGCTCTGCGCCCTCTACGGCGAACGACGCGTCGGACTCCTCACCGGCGACGTGTCGATCAATGCCAACGCCGAGGTCGTCGTGATGACGACCGAAGTGCTACGCAACATGCTCTTGACCGAGTCGCACCAGCTCAACACCCTGGGGCTCGTCGTCCTGGACGAGGTGCACTACCTGCAGGACCCCTTTCGCGGGGGCGTGTGGGAGGAGGTCATCATCTTGACGCCCGCCGCGGTGCGCTTCGTCGCGCTCTCGGCGACCATCGGCAACGCCAATTTCATCGGGGAGTGGTTCGCCGAGGTCCGCGGCCCCACGGCGATCATCGTGGAGAACGAGCGACCCATCCAACTGCATAATCACCTGGCCGTGATGCGCACGAGGACAGTCCGACGTCGAGATCGTCGACCTGCTCGACGGCCCACGACTCTCCGACGAGGCCCGTCGGGTCGACAACCTGATGAAGGCGACGAGGAAGTTCCGGCCCGGTCCGAAGTGGAAGGGCCCCAAGACCAGCGCGCCGCCGCCGCCGTTTCGCGCGCCGCGGCGCAGTGAACTCCTCCACGCGCTCGAGCGTGAAGACCTCCTGCCGGTCATCGTGTTCATCTTCTCTCGCGCGGCCTGTGACGACGCCGCCCACCAGTGCCGACGCGACGGGCTCATGTTCACGACACCCGAAGAGCGCCGGGACATCGAAGCCATCGCGCAGTCGCGTCTCGCCGACTTCTCCGACGACGACCTCAAGGCGCTCGAGTACGCCGACTTCATCGACTGTCTGCGTCGCGGTCTCGCGATGCACCACGCCGGCATGGTGCCGGCGTTCCGCGAGATCGTCGAGACCTGTTTCGAACTGAACCTGCTCGCCGTCGTGTTCGCCACCGAGACCCTCGCCTTGGGCGTCAACATGCCGGCGCGCTCCGTGGCGCTCGAGCGGTTCTCCAAGTACTCCGACGCCGGCCGCAAGTTCCTCACCAGCGCGGAGTACTCCCAGATGACCGGTCGCGCTGGTCGGCGCGGCCTCGACGACGAGGGCCACGCCATCGTGTGCTTCGCGCCCGAGGTGGCGTTGGTCGACGTGGGCCGCGTCGCGCTCGCCCCGCCCTCGGACCTGCACTCGTCGTTTCGACCGACCTACAACTTCACCGCGAACCTGATCAACCACTTCGAGTACGAGACCGCGCTCGAGGTCGTCCAGCGTTCCTACGCGCAGTTCGAGACGGACCATCGTCCGACGGGCAACAAGCGGCCCCTCGGCGACCAGATGGTCGCTCGCCACCACGTCCTCGAAGAGCTCGGCTACGCCGAGGGCTGGCAACTCACCAACCAGGGCCAACTGCTCCGGTCCATCTACCACGAGTGCGACCTGCTCATCGCCGAGTCGATCACGACCGGCGTCTTCGAGGGTCTGGAGCCGGCGCAGTTGGCCGGCCTGCTGTCGTGCTTCGTCTTCGAATCCAAGCGCGCCGGTCGTCTGGCCAACGCCGCACGCCAGGTGACGACCAAGAAGAAGCGCAACCTGAACGACCGACTCGGTCAACAGCGTCGCGGCAACCTCACTGACCGGCTCGCCGAGATCGCCCTGACCGCGCTCGTCGATCCAGGAGGTCGAGAATCGCTTCCGGGTCCCGAGCGCCAAGGAGCCCGACGGCAAGTTCGCCACGACCATCGCGGCCTGGGCCCGGGGTGCCTCGCTCGGGACCGTCTTGGACCTGGCCGACGTCGAGATCGGCCAGACCTCGCCGGGCGACTTCGTGCGAAACGCCAAGCAGGTCGCCGACCTCTGCGAGCAACTGGCCCGCATCAGCGACCTCACCTCGGTCGCCGAGGTGGCCGCCCAGGCCCGCGACGCGGTCCTGCGCAGCGTCGTGGCGGGCTATTCGAGCGTCCACCCGCGCGCCTGATTTCGCCTCTAGCCTCGATATCCCATGCACGTCTACGTCGCCGAAGAGTTCACCGACGCCGAAGTCGCCGTCCTGCGCCGCTATTTCACGAACCTCGAGGGACCGGTCTTCGCCCTGGTCAATCTGCCCGAGGTCGTGAAGGGGGCCCTCTTCGCGCGCTACTCGCGCTCGACCAAGAGCCTGCGTCGACTCTTCTTGGACGAGTTCGTCGGGGACCTCGACCTCGCGGGCGACGCCTCCATCGACGCGACCGTCGGGCTCGACCGCGCCGACGAGCTCTACCAGCGGATCTTCGTCGAGTACGGCGACGACTCGGTCGCCCAGTTGGGTGGCGTCCACCTGGCCTGTGAGCAGGCGAGCAACGTGCTCACGAAGGTGCTCGAGTGGGGCCGACTGATGAGTTACCTGGAGCAGTCCACCCGCTACCTCGGCTACGACCGACGGTTCTCGAACGGCCACTACCGCTTCTATCGCGACCACGACCTCCTCGAGTCTCGATTCGGCGCGCGCTACGTCGGCGAGATGGATCGCATGTTCGACACCTACGCCGAACTGTTGCCGGTCCTCACCGAGTGGCTGACGAAGAAGTACCCCAAGACCCCCGAGGACACCGACTTCGTGTACCGCCAGGCCATCCGCGCGAAGGCGCTCGACGCGACGCGCGGACTGTTGCCGGCGAGCGCGCTCTCGAACCTCGGCATCTACGCCTCGGGGCAGGCCTACGAGTCGCTGCTCTTGCACATGCGCGCCCACCCGCTGCTCGAGGTACGTCACTACGGGCAACTCATGATGGACGAACTGGTGAAGGTCATCCCGTCGTTCTTGAAGCGCGTCGACGTGCCCGAGCGCGGCGTCGCGTGGTCGACGTACCTGTCCGAGACCAAGGGCGCGACGCGCGAGCTCATCGCCTCGACGTGGGCGGCGGTGGCCGAGGACGAGCCGACCGACCAGGTCCGACTCGTCGCCTTCGACCCCGACGGCGAGTCGCGCGTGCTCGAGGCGATCGTCTTCGCGAACTCGACGGTCGGGCACGACGAAGCCGAGAAGCGCGTCGCGACGATGTCCGCGTCGGAACGTCGCGCGTTGATGGCGACCTACGTGGGGGAGCGCAAGAACCGTCGACACCGACCGGGACGCGCCTTCGAACGAACGGACTACCGATTCGAACTCGTGACCGACTACGGCGCGTTCCGCGACCTGCAGCGCCACCGACTCCTCACGATCGAGTGGCAGCCGCTGACCGCGGACCTCGGCTACGACATCCCGGACGTCGTCCGAGAGGCCGGCCTCGCCGATCGCTACGAGGAGTCGTTGCGCCGCTCGGCCGACCTCTACTACGACGTGCGCCGCGAGTTCCCGGAACAGGCGCAGTACGCCGTCGCGCTCGCGTTTCGGATTCGCTACGTGATGCAGATGAACGCCCGCGAGGCGATGCATCTCATCGAGTTGCGCTCGAGTCCGCAGGGCCATCCCAGTTACCGTCGCGTCGCCCAGGAGATGGCCCGACTGGTGCGTGAGGTCGCCGGTCACGAGTTGATCGCCGACGCCATGAAATACGTCGATTTCTCCGATACCGACCTCGAACGACTCGAAGCGGAACGCGCCGCCGAGCGAAACCGGCTCAATCGCTAGCTTTTCTCGTCCTTAGGCATTGTTTATGCCAAATGGCGTCACCCGGGGACTAAAAGGCTCTACAATGCCAGCGCTATAGAAGAGGGATTTATGTCTAGTGACGGCAATTCAGACGAAGTATTCGACGAAGAGGAGCTCGCCGACGGCTTCGACGAAGAGACCATCGGTGAGGAGGACCTCGAGGACGTCGAGGACGTGGACGTCGAAGACGTCGAGGACGTGGAAGTGGACGACGTGGTCGACGTGGATGACGTCGAAGAGATCGAAGACGAGGACGTCGTACCCGAAGTCGTGGTCGTCGAAGACGACGACGTGGTGGACGACGCCGACATCGAATTGGCGCTTGACGAGGTACTTGCCGAGACGATCCGGCGAACCTCGACGCCCGAAGACGACGAAGAGGCCCCCGGCGAGATCGACACGCTGGTCGACCCGGCCGAGACGATTCTGCCCAAGCAGGACGACGAGTTCCGCTGCACGTCGTGCCGACTACTGAAGAAGACGAGTCAGCTCTCGGACCGAGCGAAGATGCTCTGTCGTGACTGCGTGTGAGTTCGACGCACCCGTTCTCCCACCGAACCCGTAGTGGCTGACGTGCGCGTCGCCCAAACCAGTGGGGTGTCTGACGAACTCCTTGATCTCTGGGATCACGCCCGAAAGCGACTCGTGAGACATCGCGGCGGTCCCGAGCTCTACGACACGATCCGACGAGGTGTCGCCGAGGACGTCCTGCTCTCGCACCTGGCCGGCGCCGGCGCGCTCTGGACGATCAGCGACGACACGGGACTGCTGGGGTTCGCGGTGGTCCGTGACGAGGTGGTCGAGGGTGTGTTCGTCGCGCCACGATCATCGACGAGGTCGCGTCGCGACGACACTGCTGCGCGAGCTGATGGTGGGGGAGTGTCCGCCCAAGGACGGTTTGGCCCTGCCGGGCGATCGAGGGATGAAGTCCCTCTACGAGTCCCTCGGCTGGAAGGCGCGTCTGCTTACGATGCGCGGCGAGTAGGCGGGCGACGCGTCGTCGGACGGCGCGTGATCCGCGTCGGCGGCGGCGGTGGTGGCACCTTCATGCCCAACAGTTTCGCGAACTCCGGGATCGCGCCGGCGTTGTGGATCGCGACCGCCTTGCACGACTCGTCGTTCGGGATGCCCAACGGCTTCACGTTGCGACGAATCGAGGTGTCGACCGTCAACTCGACGATCTCCTTCCACTGCGTGGGATCGGCGTCGGCGCTCAGTGCCTCGGAGGTGATCGCGACGACCTTGGCCGCCATCTCGGCACTGACGCGCGTCGACATGTCCGGGGGACGTGCGACGAGGGCGAGCGCCTCTTTCACGTTCTTCGACTCGACCGCGGACTCGAGCTTCGCGTTCCACTGCGTTCGCAGGTGCTCCAGGCGGGCGGTGAGCGACGACCTGGAGCTCCTTGAGCTGGGCTCGCGCCTCGTCGTCGAGCGACACCGTCTTGGCGGACGTCACGACGGCGCGAAGGTCACGCAGTCGCAGCTCGCGTCCGGCGCCGATGGCGCCCGCGGCGCGGTCCTTCCAGAGCGCGAGGTTGGTCTTGCCTAGGAGTTCTTCGGCGATGCGATCGATCGTGGCGGCGTCGATTGTCGGGCGGCCCTGCGCCGTGGCGTTCTTGTTCTGTTCGGCGACGGCCGCGCGCACCGACGGCATGCCACCGCGCAAGAGCTGTTCGGCGACGGGCAATTGCTCCGGCGAGAGGGTGGCCAGGAGTGCGTTGCGGTGCGTCGTCGTCATCGGCGGCTGTACGGGACCCGACGGGCGCTCCGGTCGCGGCGGACGCGCGCCGCGCGCTGGTCGATCGGTGCGTGGTCCGCGCGCCGGGCGCTCACCGGACGTCGAGCTGGCGTCGCGGTCGACCGGAGTCCTTGGCGGCCGCTTGGTGCGTTCGGGACGGGCCGACGAGTCGCGAGTCTCGGATCCTTCGGACGCGAGGATCCGCTCTCGCGACGTCCGGGACCGGCGTCGCGACGCCCGGGACTGGACTCACGGCGACCGGGACCACCCTCGCGGCGACTCGGCCCACCATCACGACGAGTGTCCGCGCCGTCACGGCGCGGACCGCCTCGGCCCTTGGGCGCGTAGGTGACGACGACGTCAGGACCGGTCTTGACGCTGGGGATGATCTCGAGTCGTTCGTTGCGGGGATCGAGCGGCGACGCGGTCTTGGGCGCCATCACGGAGAGGATCTCGATGCCCTCCATGTACTGTTCGACGTCAGCGCGGTAGACGTTGCCGACGATCGGGCCACCGGGAACGAGCGAGGAGTTGAGCACACCCTTGGGCAGTTTCGCGCCCGCCGCGCGCCACGTCGCCACGTCGCCGTTCAGACTCGTGATTTCGATCTCAATGCGACGCGACATAGGGTCTCCAATCTAGCCGCTCGCCAATTGGCAAACATTTCGGACCGCATTTAGGTCATTTTTAGATTGAGTGCCTAGCATGTTCGCATGAGTGATCATCCCGGTGACGACGCCGAAGCGACGCCGAGTGAGGTCGCCGCGACCGAGCCGCTCGACGACCGACGACCCGTCAACCGTGACGCACGAATCGTCGGCCGCGACCGAGGGCGCGGCGACACCAGTCGCCGCCGATCCCTGCTCCCGTC
Source organism: uncultured Acidimicrobiaceae bacterium (assembly GCA_963700135.1). Lineage (GTDB taxonomy): Bacteria > Actinomycetota > Acidimicrobiia > Acidimicrobiales > RAAP-2 > RAAP-2. The sequence continues at coordinate 383,697 of CAVOWM010000011.1, forward strand.
GTCGACGTCGTGCCACTTTCGTCACAGCCGTCGGTACGCCCTCTGAAGCGTTCTCTCTGGTCAACGCGGGTGTCGCTGCTCTTGGTCGCGGCGCTGGTCGGCGGATTGGCCGGTCACTACGCGTCGACGACGAACTCGGGACCCGGGGGAGTGACCATCGACGCGGTGACGAATAAGCCGGGCGCGGGCTATCTCCCCGGCGGCATGAGCATTCCCAAACTGATCAACAAGGCGCTGCCCTCGATCGTCTCGATTGACGTGAAGGGCGAAGGCGAGGAGGATCAGGGCACCGGGATGGTGATAACCAAGAACGGTCTCGTCATCACCAACAATCACGTCATCGCCGCGGCGGTCAACGGGGGCACCATCACCGTCACGCGCACCGGCTCCACCAAGGCGTTGCCCGCCACGCTCATCGGGACCAACCCCATCGACGACGTCGCCCTCATACGCATCAACAACATCTCGGGTCTGACGCCCGTCACCTTCGGCAACTCGAACGAATTGGTCGTCGGAGACGCCGTCGTGGCGATCGGCAACGCCCTGGGACTCGCCGCCGGCACGCCGACCGTGACCTCGGGCATCGTGTCGGCGCTCGGTCGCACCGTCACCGCCGGATCGAATTCGTCGAGCGAGACCCTGGACAACATGATCCAGACCGACGCCGCGATCAACCCCGGGAACTCCGGTGGCCCCTTGCTCGATTCGAGTGGTGACGTCATCGGCATGAACACGGCCGTGGCCGGCACCCTGCCGGACGGAACGAGCGCGCAGAACATCGGATTCGCCATCCCCGACGCCACGATCGAATCGCTCCTCAAGCAACTGGAGGCCGGCGAGAGCGTCGTCAACCACGGCGCCTTCATCGGTGTCGAGATCACGTCGATGACGCCGTCATTGCAGGAAGAGTACGGCTTCACCGTGTCGGCTGGAGCGGTCGTGATGAGCGTCATCTCGGGGACCGGCGCGGCCGCGGCCGGCGTGAAGCAGGGCGACATCATCGTGGGCATCAACAAGACGTCGATCGGCAGCGCTCAAGACGTTGGGAGCGTCATCTCGGCGTTGCGTCCGGGCGACGTCATCGCCCTCCACGTCGTGCGGGGCAAACGTCACCTCACGATCAGCGTCACCCTGGGCACGCAGCCCAAGAGCTAAGCCAGCGTCGCGATACCGCCGTCGACGGGCAGGATAACCCCGGTGATGTAACTCGCGGCCGGGGACGCGAGAAATATCGCCGCGCCGGCCATATCGTCGGGTCGGCCGATGCGCTTCATCGGCGCGGCCTTGGCGATTTCGTCGCCCATCGCCTCCAGGGTGGAGCGCATCATCTTCGACGGAAACGGTCCGGGGGCGATCGCGTTGACGGTGATCTTGGGGGCCAACGTCTTGGCGAGGTGTCGGGTGAGCTGGTGCACGGCGGCCTTGGAGGCGGAATAGGCGAACGTGTCCATCACCGGCACGTGGATGCCATCGATCGATCCGATATTGATCACTCGTGACGGGCTCTCCGCCGTGCCCTGGGCGTCGAGCAGCGGACGCAGGAACTTCGTCAAGTGGAAGACGCCCTTCACGTTGAGACCGAGCACGCGCTCCCAAGCCGCCTCGTCGTAGTCCTCGAGCTTGGCCCCCCACACCGCCCCCGCGTTGTTCACGAGGACGTCGAGGTGGTCTTCACGTGCCTTTATCTCGTTCGCGAGCCGTTGACACTCGGCTTCGGACGAGAGGTCGGCCGGCAGGGAAGTGCACGAACCGCTCTTGGAGAGCTCCTGGGCGAGTGCGTCGCCGACCTCGGCCTTGCGCGAGGAGATATAGACCTTGGCACCGGCCTCGACGAAGCCGCGCGCGATCATCTCGCCGATGCCGCGCTCCCGCCGGTGACCAGTACGACCTTGCCGTTGACGTCAAAGAGTGAACTCATGTGCGCAGTGTAAACCACGCGACGGGGACCAATGAAGGCCGCTTACTCGTTGACCAGCAAGGCGACCCGGGGCCGGGGGAGTTCCGGGTGGAGCGAGTGCGCGACCACCAACGCCTCCTCGGCGTCGTGGGCCTCGACTATCAGTTGCGACATGCCCTTGAAGGGATCACCCCAGAGGACGCGGAACCTGACCGGACCCACGGGTCCAGAACTAGTTGAGGACGCGAAGGTTCGTGACGGCGACCGCCACGACGTCGGTCTGGGGAGCGGTCACGTACTGCGCGTGGATCGCCCACACGCCACTGTCGGGGAAGTTGAAGGCGCACTCGGCCTGACTCTGATCGATCCACTGGAAGTGGCACACGATGTTCGAATCGTTGGTGCTCGCGGGAGCCACGGCGAACATCCGCACGAGTCCCGTCGTGTCACCGGGCAAGACGTCGACGATGACGTTGAACGGACCGTTGGACGCCGACGGCGGCGCGCTGTTGTCGCTGTAGTCAAATGACAGCAGGACCTTGTCGGAAGAACTGTCGGCCGCGGCTGGAATCACGATGATCCCGATGCTGGATGCCACTAAGAGGGCAGCACAAAGTAGCCGACGCATACCGACCAGTATAACAGTGAAATCTCACTTTATCGCCGATAATGTACGTTATGTAAAGTTACGTTCTGAATCGCACGCGGTGAGAATTTCGGCACCTGCGAACCCCTCGGTGATGAACAAAGCGTAATCCCCCTCAAACTAAGTTCGATGTACCGATGCGCGCTCACATCACTCTCTCTCCACGACAGTTCGGTCTCGCCGATGTTGTTCGTCGCGCTCGGCGGCGCGCGTCGGCACGCTGATTCGCGACCTGCTTTTACGCGTCAACCTCTACGGCATTCCTCGAGGGACGGCCGTCTATCCGTCCACCGATTGGACCCATCAGATCCCCTGGGTACTGCTCGCGATCAACACCATCGGCGTCTTCGTCGCGACCGACCTCATGCGGCACCGGTTGCGTCACCACGATCCCAACGATCCCATGCGTCTACTGCTCGTCACGGGGTTCCTCGGCGGATTGACGTCCTATTCGGGCCTCTTCGTCGATTTAGCCGCACTCTGGCACCTCACCATAGGCGGGTGTCTTCTCGTGGCCGCAGGGGCCATCCTGAGCGGCCTTTTTGCGGGCATGCTCGGATTAGGTCGACATCGGCGTCGAGCATGACGCTGTTCGTGATCACCATCGCCGGCGCCGTCGGTTGCGTCCTGCGCTACAGCTTCGAGTACCTCGTGCGACGAAATCACCCGACGAGTCGACCGTGGGCCACGGTCGCGGCGAACGCGCTCGGTACCGGCATCGCCGGCTACGCCGCGTATCGACTGGTTCCGATTGGCGACGCGAATATGAGGGCAATTGTTTTGACCGGATTTTGCGGGGGATTGACCACATTCTCTTCAGCCCTCGCAGTTCCCATGATCCTCCAACGCGAACACCACTGGGGCTACGCCGCAGCGCTCATCACCACTACCCCACTTCTTTGCTCTGGCATGTTCATCCTGGGAATGTCACTCGCGCACTGACGACACAATTCCGGTGAACGACTCCCCCACCCTTGTTCGGCCATAATCCGTGCGGGTTCACGTCGGACCTCCGACACCAACATTCTCCGGTACCTTCAGTCCGACTTCCCAGAGCAGGACGTTTATCCAAGGACTACCGGCCACTTTGACCTCCAAATGATCGGGAAACACCTTTACGCACTCCACGAGGTTCTCGACAAGGATGCGCCGTTCACGCTGGTCTGCCTCTGCCCACACCACTTCCATATCAAGATCGGCAAGAATGCGCGCGACCTCCTCGAAGCGGACCTCTAATTCGGTCTTCAGTCGCTCCGCGTCGTCATCTATTGCGATCTGTTGGCGAACCGCCTCTATCGCCACCGCGATCCGCGTTTCCTCCTGCTGAAAGCCATCTTGGCTGACCTTCTGCGCGTAGTAGAGGTCGAAGAGTTTTCGCCGTTCCTCGTTGAGTGCCTTCATCGTCTTCGCCGGTGCTGCCCGTCGGGTCCGGCGCGGCAGTCCCGCCGCGTCCGGTCCCCCACCGGCCAACCGCCGTCGGATTGCGCTGCGAAGGCTCTCGTCGTGACCGACCAGGCGAAGTCCCTTGACCGCTGCCCGAGCCAGTCCCAGGTTGCTTCGTGACGGCTGATCGCAGCCCTGGCCCCGGTGACGACACTTGTAGGTGAGATTTCTTTTGCCATTTTGCGCCACGACCATCTTTCGATTGCACAGGCCGCAGACAACACGACCCGAGAGCGGATCACTCGACCGACGGACGCCCTTCGCCGTGCCCCGGTGCGCGTTCTGCCACTCCTCCTCGCTCACGAGCGGCTCGTGTCTGCCGTCGTACCACTTATCTTTGCGCAAGACCTCGCCGCGATAGATGCGCGAATCCAAAATCGACTTGACGGTGGAGTACTTAAGGCCAGTCCGCTCTTCAATCACGCGATACGACAGTCGCTCACCTCGGAGTCGGAAGCACTCGATCACGAGCGCGGCGTCGACGTTCGGCACGAGTAGTCCGTTGACGAGGTCGTAACCGGTCTTCGGACGATTGATCCAGCGGCCTTCCTTCACCGCCCGGTCGAGACCCATGCTGACGTTCTCCGAGAGCGCCTCGCGGTAGTACTCCGCCTGTCCGCCCATCATCGAGAAGAACCACCGACCCGCCGGAGTTGACAGGTCGAGGTTCTCACAGACCGAGTGCAGCGTGACGTGGTGCTTGTCGAACTTGTCACGCAGCTCCATCAAGTCACGGAGGTTTCGCGAGAGTCGGTCGAGCTTCCACACGATGACGTGCGTAACGTGGCCCGCTTCAACCGCCGCGAGCAACTGCTGTAGACCCGGGCGCAGCATGTTCTTGCCCGAGATACCGGGATCAGAGATGACGGTGATATCGCCCAAGTCGTGTAAGTCCGAATAGGCCCGGAGTTTGTCCGTCTGCCCCTCGATCGACCAGCCCTCCGCCGCTTGTTCCTCCGTCGAGACTCGACAGTACGCCAGGGTTAGCACGCAGACCTCCTTTCGGTCCTAGGTTTTTGTTCACAATACGCAGCCCGATCGTCACGAGTACCGATGCCACCGCCTCGTAGTCGGGTGGCGGCATCATAAGAGTTCCAAACTTCGACGCTTTTGCCAGATGCGATGGTCCGTCGACACGTGCGTCTCCTTGGCGTAGCGCCCGAGGTAGTCCTTTAGGACTACGAGCAGTTCCGCCTCCGAGTGGCAGTCGCTCAGGGCACCAAAACGAGCCACGTAGCCAACAAAGGCCGGCATCATCTTCGCCAATTCACCGCGTTGCTTACCTCTATAGGTGCGCTCCAGTCCCATCGCGCCCTCACTGATCCGCGCGTGTCGCACGTCCTCCCATTCCGGTGCGAGTGGCCACCTCGATCGCGTGTGGTCGCCCGTTGGCACGCGATAGGAGAGCCACGTCGTCAAGTACGACCAGAGCGCGCCCGTCGCGTCGAGGACCTCGTCAGGATCATCCAGTCCGAACTCGCGTAGAGCGCCTCGCAGCACCTCGAACTCCAAGCGCAACACGTCGCGCGCCGGGTCGTAGGTGTCGTTCCACATCTCTTGCACGTACTGCGCACCAGAAGAGACGATCTCAATCGTCTTGTTGTAGAGGCGGGCGTCCACCGTGCCCGAGGAGCGCTTCCCGAATTTCAGTCCGTTGAGCGTGCCATTCGCTTCAAACGTACCGAGGTCCGACGCTCGACAGACGAAGTGGGAGCGATCGTCGCCCGACAGGTCCCAGCCCTGGAAATCCGCGAACAGATCGATGCGACTCACCGTCAACTTCACCAAGCCGCACTCGTCTTCAATGAGGTCGCGGAAGCCCTGGACGGCCGCGCGCACTCCGACGCCGTGCAAGAACTCCGCGCGGGGTTGGATGCGAAAGGCCGGGAGGTTCAGGCTCGGTGAGACCCCGATACGGCCAAAGGGGTGTGTGAGGCAGTATCGGTGTTTCCCCCAGGCGTGCGGTGCCATGAGCATTTCCAAGGCTCCAAATTGGAAGGGGGGCTGCCGTCAAGTTCTTGCGCGAGGCTGCGAGAGGTCTCGAGCCGTGCGAGGAGGGAGTCCGGTAGTGGCGCGCGCCCGGTGAGATAGATCGCGTCGACTCCGGAGGCCACTTCGTTCAAAATCGGTACTCTCACGTTTGCGAGTATACCGGCGACCCTGTTACATCACGTGTGCTTCTTCGGAGTACGTCCGACTTTGACCTGCGCTTCGACCCAGTACGCCTTGGGGTCGATCGCGATGCCGGGCATCTGGTACACGTCCGGGTGTGAGCCGGTCATCTTGCGGAACCGGGCCACTTTGCGCCAGATCGTGGACTTGTGCATCCCAAACTCTTCGAGGCCCTCAAAGCCGCCGTAGAGATGCCACATGACCCAGAAGCCGATCATGTCCTCGACAATCTGCGTCCCTAGTGGGAGCGCAGCCGCCTCGATCTTCGCCTTGACGAAAGGAGGCACGCGTCGATCAACGGCCTTGACATAAGCGTTCCAGGCTTTTTTTGCGATGCCTTGACCTTCTGGCGTCTCCATCGGGTCGGAGCGGAAGTCTGAGTCCATACTCGCAGTATAGAGAGTATGTGTCACACTACATGCAATAGTTGATGTATGTCCGAGATTGCACATGAAGAGCCGGCGGTGCCTGACGACCCAATTTCGACGGCCATCATCAGTTTCGTAACTGGTGAGTGGATTAAGGGCGTTGTTCCGGGAACCGTTCCTCCACTCTTTCACTACACGAACGCAGAAGGACTGAAAGGAATAGTTGAATCGAAGAGTCTTTGGGCATCGCACGTGGCGTTCATGAATGATCCGATGGAAATGAATTATGCGGTTGCCCTTTGCAGAGAGATTTTATCGGAACACTTTCTTGGGCAAATGGAAGACGCAAGTCCTACGAAGATGGAAGTACTGCTATACGAATCGGTCACAAGGGCGCTTGATCGCATTGGTGACTTGCTGACAGGCTTCGTGTTCTGTTTTTGTGAGAAAGACGATCTTCTCAGCCAATGGCGAGGCTATGGAGACCTGTCCTCGGCCTTTTCGATTGGCATTGACCTCAATGAATTGGGAACACTGACTTTGGCTCGCGGCGACATTAGGAAGGTCGTCTACGAGTTGGAGCAGCAGAGGGAGATGATCCTTCGGTACATGACCGATTGGCTCCTAGTTCTTCAGAATCTGCTTGACCAAGATGCACTGGACTTCGCACAGCTTCAACTTCTAAGGGTTGGATTCATCATGGGATTTGCGCCGATTGCACTCTCAATCAAGGCGCCTGCCTTCCAAGAGGAATGCGAATGGAGACTTATCACTATTCGGATGCACACGTCTCAAGGGGACTCACGAGAGGACTATCCCACTCGTATACGAAATGGACTTATCGTTCCTTATCTGGTAATCAGTGAGCCGACGTCGCCTGATGCATCGCCCCGACTTCCAATTACGTCCGTGCGAGTTGGCCCCTCTTCAGATGTGACCGTGGCCCTAAGAGGAGTCAAGAACCTCCTCCGGTTTAACAAAATTTTGGTCGATCCGGTACCGTCGGCGTTCCAACTTCGCTAGGCCATCGCGAAACTACGGCGGTCAATCCTTTGGAATTTTGCAATGCAGTTTGCGGGTGCTGTGATACAGGGATCGCACCCGACTATGCCTGGAGAGCCCTGACGCGCATCGCTGTTCTAATCTGCGTATCACTTCTCTAGTTACCGCTGTCTGAGACATCGCGAAAGTGCACGTTCGTGTGCGCTCTGAGGATTGCCCGGAGTTCGGCCTCTTGGCCAACAAAGAACCGCTTCAAAATAATTGTGGCGGGCCGATGAGAAGTCTTTTGCAATGCGTAGTGTTCACTTCTTTCTTTCGTTCCCTTGTAGTTCGCCCATTCCTCTTTACGAGTCATTGATTTGCTTACAACAGAGACTCCAACGTCATTCAAAGTGATCGCCCGCTCTTCCGAGAAGTCGCGCCTTAACCTCCAGAGAGCAAAAGGACTAACGATCAGTACGAATATGGCGTACACAACAATTCCCACGACCAGATCCCAAACTAAGTATCCAAAGATCCATCCGTAAACGAGCAGTCCCGCGATAAGTACCAATTCGTGCCAACCCACGCGATATTCGCGCCGCTGAACACGCCTGAATTCCCGTGGTGTCCACTTTCCGGATGCGCTCACGGATTCCACTTTCTGACCTTAGAATCTATGAGGCGTCGAAGCCATTACTTCATCCCCAGAGTCGGAGAATCATTCAATTCTGACCACTTGGTACACCGCCACTCGGAGAATGTGCGGGTCGGTCCTGGAAACCTTTCTGTTTTCGAGACAGATGAACGGCTAGTTATCGGGTATCAACGGCAGCAAAAGCGGATACGGCAAAGGCACACACTGGGAGCCGCAACTTCACGACGAACTCCTCGAACGGGCTGGTACACCATAGTGTCCGCTCGACGACACCATCTTCATTCGCTTGAGAGAAACGTCACACCTGAAAGGAGGGCCAATGAAGGCTTGCACACCTGTTGCGTCAAGTGGGTCAAATAAAGGCGTGAAGTGAAAATCCAATCCGGATGCGACAATATCTTTGTGAAGGAGTCTCATGACAGAGAAAATTCGCAGCAAGACTCTTAGAAGCCTGGCAATTGTCTTCGCGTTGACGATCTCAATGTTCTCGGCGCCTCCCGTAGTGTCTGGCGCCGGGACCGTGGTGTCTCCGGGAACATCGGTTGCGCGAGAACTTCTGAATCTGGCCATACTTCCCCCGAATGCAACACTCGTGCATCCCGCCAGAGCCGTGGTCTGTCAGTGTGCTGGTACCTTCGACACGAAGTATCTCGTCACGATGCATCGTTTCTACCTGGTTCTGGGTTCGCCAGCTTCTGTTGAAGAATTCATTGCGACCCATGTTCCAATGGGTGGCGTTGATGGCGGAGAAGCCCAGGGCGGTTCTGTCCTTGAAAACACAACCGAGTTTCCCGCGAACGGGCCGCATATTTACCTGCGCCAACTTGCTTACTCAATTACAGCGAGGAACGCATCTTCGTCGTGGTTACGGATCGACGGTCAAGTGACTTGGGTTCCTAGTCGCGCGTCGTCCCAAGTCGTCGCCGGAGCCATCTCTGCAACGGTCACCGGCTACAAGAGCGTGGGCCTCAGTGGCTCGACCGGAGCAACGAAGGTTCACGTTTCAGGAGGCAATCTCACCCATCTGATTCGATCTCTCAATTCACTGCCTCTCGGTCCGCAATTCGGGTGCGTGGAAGAACTAACCGGCTTCGTTCTCCAAATAACTTTGAGAAACGGGGTCACGGTTGAGGTCTACAACAATTTCTGTGGAGGGCCGTCCGACTTGGTGTCCTATCAAAAGGGCAGGATCCAAGGGACTCGCTACTTCCTATCGGACACCTCATGCGCACTGCTCAAAGATGTTGTGTCTCTCTTCGGCGGTGCAACGATAAAGGGAACAAGAGAGGCGCTGCGCAGTTGTCAGGCATGGATAAAGCATCCTGTCGCATAGCCTTCGGCACCCCGTCTTGACCGGTGACTAATTACGCCGCCAGGCTCTGAGACGCCAGTCGGAGAATGTGTAAGTCGGCCCTCAGAAGATGTTTGTCAATACGCTCATTGTCCGTCGAATTTTGTCCGCCTGAATTGCAGCCACCAATACGGCGTTCTCCCAGTTCCAAACATCAGATCGAGAACTGACTTGAATTGAAAAGTGAACTTGTCCGACATGGCTGAAAATCATGAGGACTTGGTACTTGACGTTCCCGGATTCGATCGATTCCTCATGAGCGAATACTGTCTCAAGACCTTCAATTCGGAGGTCTGTTAGATCTTGCGAGTGTGGTATCGCAACTCCCCTTGTCGGGTCATGAACGATGGAATCACTGGCTCGTTCAACGTTATGAATCGCGAGCCTTGCGGTGGAGAATGGGGTTACTCGTACAACCACGTCGCTCAAAGGATCTTGGCGCAGGAATTCGCGCTGGCCAGTTATTCCTCCTATCCCTTCGGCTCCCATTGGAGAGCGCACACGATTCACCGGACGAAATCCAACTTCTTTGACAAGTTTGAAGCCTTTGAAACCTTGAAGTTCCAAATCAATTTCGTCGATGAGCATCGCGATCGAATACTTCTTCTTCCGCATTGGACCAAGCGACCTCAGCCAAAGTCGAACAAGCCGACCAAAGTCGCGCATACGCATACTCGGCGAAGCACTCACTGCCATAACTAAGGAACCTACTTCGGTATTCTCAACGGCATCGCTCATATTGCCTCACGCAACCTTTCCGAGGACGTCTTGGGTAAGGATGTCACAATCCCCAGGGACTGATCCTCCACTCGGAGATTGTGTAGGTCGGCCCAACGAACACCGAACATTCATTGATACTTCCTGCGTTCGCGGGCTGGAAGGATGAGCTTATGACGAGGCCACCGATTCCGCAATGGAGTGTCGATACTGGTCAGGCTGAATCGTTACTGGAACAGCTCGATGACCTCATGGCCGGGACCGTGTCTTCAATCGTGCCCGCAGGATTCGAGGCCTACGCTCGAATTTTGCATCCCGTTGAAACGCCGTTGTATGGCGACAGGTTGGTGCGCTGGAGGGACGTCGCCCACTGGGGTGGTCAAATACTGACGCCTCATTCCCAATGGCTCGAAGTGGCAATGCCCGAACGCTTGCCCGAACTACCACGACCTTGGAGAAGTCAAGGCCCTCAATCAGGCTCTCTCCACTCTGGCGACGCTCAGGCTCTCGTCAAGATCGCTCGCCGATTCACTGAGACGCCCGAAGAGTGCTGGTGCTGCGTCTGGGAGGGTTTCGGCTGGTGGTCGAGAGTGACTTACTCTCCTGGCCAATTGGGGACGCGATCGACGGGTCCGATCCCGATCGAAGCGAAGGATTGGCCAAAGGTTCACACTCGCTATCGCGACTACTTGCTCTATAAAGCGTCGCTCGGCCCCTCCTTCATGGAAGCGATCGAGATACTTGAGGGGCACTCACCAAACCTGTGGTGGCCGTCAGATCTTGCGTGGTGCGTAGGCACGGAGATCGATCTTGATTCGACCTATGTGGGAGGTTCGAAACCCTTCATTGAGGCGATTCTCCAGAATGAAGATCTTGAGGCATTCCAAATTGGTTCGACGGATTCGACGAGATTCGAATGGCCCGAGTGGATGATTCGTATTGTTGAAAGCAGTGTCGACGATCTGCTTTCATCGGGGCAGGCAGTAGTTGAGACCTCGATTGGAAGGATTCGCTTTGAATTGGCAAGTCCAAGACGATTGCGCCGCGGACTATTTCGATACGAGGTCGAGCGCGACGGTCACGGAGGCGGCTCTGGACAGTCACCACTTAGCAACGATTCAGGTGAGAACCTGCGTCGGCAACTTCAGTTCCTCGTCCAAGGTGGCCTTCGAAGTCTCGCGACCTGAGGCAGAACTAGACGCCCGTCATTGCTGTGACGCATCGCGCGGACCTATCGGTCGACCGACTAGCGACCTCGCTGAATTCCACTTGCGGATCCTCCACTCGGAGATTGTTGACGTCGGCCCGTCGACACATCACCCGGCTAAATGCGACGTCGCCTCGAGAGTTACCATGACCGCAATCGAGAAATCGAAAGGACCGCCATGCTTGCATCCAAGAAAGATCAGCAAATCTTGCGTCGATTCCTTGTCGCAGCAGCGATGTTGTTGGGCGTCATTGGACTCAATTTCACTGCTAGTTCACCGATGGCCTCCGCCTTAAGCAACGTGCCGACGTGCGCCGATAGCCAGTTGGCCGTGGCTGTCGTGTCGTCGAGTGGAGCCTATTTCGCTGCAGGGAATGTCGGTATCCCTTTTGTCATCATCAACATCAGCAAGACAACTTGTTCGCTTAAGGGTTACCCAAGGCTCACCACGTATCCCGCTGCGTACAAGTTCAACAGGGTGCGGGTCACCGACGGTGGCGGCATGATCTTCGTTCAGGTGCGACCAAAAGTCGTGACCATCGGCGCCGGGGCTACCGCCTCGTTTGGACTCAACTATGGAGATGCCTACGACCAGCAAGATCCGAATTCTGGACCGTGCATGACAAAGAAAATGCAGGTCTTCTTGCCAACCCGATCACATCCTTTCGCTCAGTCCTACTCAGCAACGGTAGATGTCAATTTTTGTTACGCGGGTTTCAAGTTCGAAATCACTTCAATCCAAAGCGGGCCTATCGCCAGACTGGGCTAGGTGATCGAGTCCGCAAGTCTCCAGTCAGAGATTGTTGACTTCGGTCCACCAATGCGATCTCGAATTTCAGCCGGCTAACCGGATTGGATTAACTCTTCGACGAAAGCTTCGAAAGTCCTTGCGTGGTCGTGACCTTTCGCGTTGCAAAAGTTCAGTGGATCGATGTGAATCGCTCGCATTCCCACGCCCATCGCGCCAACCACATCGCTGTGCAATGAATCACCAACGTGAACGGCTCTTGCCGGACTCTCACCTAGCGCCTCAAGAGCCAAAAGGAATGGGCGAGGATCCGGCTTCTCAATCCCAATGACCTGTGAGTCAATAATGGCCGCAACGCGTTGATGATTGCCGTCCACACTGCACAACTCGACTCTTTCCAGCAATGCGGACAACTCGCCGTGAACCGTATTGGAGACTACGGCCGCGCCAATTCCGGCAGCGATTAGTTGCGCTAATGCCGCAGTGGCTCCCGGCGCCGGAATCCATGAAGTTCCGAGGTACACCTTTTCGGCAAGCTTTGCTCCAGCAGCATCCTGATCGGATGGAGCTACTCCAAGGGCATTTGCAAATCTCCGATTCATAGTGGGCCAGTCCGGTTGCACTTGAAGATCGAGCAGTCGGACCATCTCATAATGGGCTCTCCAACAGGTCCCGTTGTCTGGTTCGCAAGAAAAGTCTTTAAGGATGCCTCTAATAACGCCTGGATCGGGGAGCAATAGAACTCCGTGAGCGTCAAGGGTTATTGCGCGGATCATGCCCTCATCATGTCACTGACTCAATCCTCCACTGACTGATCCGCCAGTCGGAGAAAGTGCAGGTCTGCCCAGCATGACTTGCATACAACGACGCCTTTGCTACCATCGCAATTGAGCGATGAGGCCCGCCCCTAAAACCGCCGATTGACTTCGGTTGATGGCTTCTACCAGCGCAACACGAGAGCTGGTAGGGCCGGTCCGCCGTACCCCTGCCGTGACAGGAGGAAACGGTGAACATTTACTACGTAATGGCGATTTGGATCGGAATGGCGCTCGTAGCGTCATTCATCAGCATCCGCGTCGGCGTCTCGGTCGCCCTCGTTGAGATCCTGGTCGGCGCGATCTGCGGCAACATCCCAGGGATCAGGGAGCACGTCCAACAGACGGACTACACGACCTTGCTGGCCGGTATTGGTTCGGTTCTGCTCACGTTCCTCGCCGGAGCAGAGATCGACCCCGTATCGCTCAAGAAGCATTGGAAGGCCAGCCTCTCGCTAGGTTTTGTCGCTTTCATCCTGCCGCTCATCGGAGCATTCTGTTTTGCGCGGTTCGTCTTCGACTGGAACTTCCACGGCTCAGAGATTGCCGGCATCGCCCTCAGTACGACGTCAGTAGCGGTGGTCTACGCGGTGATGGTCGAGACCGGACTCAATCGACACGACATCGGCAAGCTCATACTGGCCGCTTGTTTCGTCTGCGACCTCGGCACAGTTTTGGCGCTCGGGGGACTGTTTGCCACATACGGCTGGCTCTTACTCGTCTTTGTTGCCGTCACCACGCTTGTCCTTTCATTCCTGCCGAGGACGCTCCGCTGGGTCGTGGCCAACGTCGGGCACAGGGTGAGCGAACCCGAAGTGAAAATCATCTTTGTCGTCCTGCTGGGCCTTGGCGGCCTCGCCACAGCGGCGGGTAGCGAAGCGGTCTTGCCCGCCTACGTGGCCGGACTAGTGGTGGCTGGGGTCTTCATGAACGACCGGGTCATCCTCGATCGAATCCGCACCATCGCCTTCGCTTTGCTCACGCCGTTTTTCTTCCTACGCGCAGGCACGCTCATCTCAGACTCGGCTCTCATCAAGGGCGCCGGAATCATCGGGACGCTGTTCCTCGTCAAGATGGTGACGAAATTCATTGGGCTCTGGCCCACGGCCACGGCGTTCAAGTTACCCAAGCGAGAGAGGGCATACACGACGTTGCTCATGGCGACGGGCTTGACCTTCGGGTCAATATCAGCGCTCTTTGGGTTGACCCACCATTTCATCAATGAGGCCCAGTACACCGAACTTGTGACCGTGGTGATTCTGTCGGCCTTCGTGCCAACGTTGATCGCTCAGCAGTTCTTCCAGCCATCGGTGGGCATTCCGATTGATGAAGAGGAATCTCTCGGCGAAGAAGACATCTCCCTGCCTCACCGTCCTAGAAAACCTGACGCGCCATCCGACTAGCCGACTCTGGCTCTCCGCCTGACAACCTTGAAATCCGCCAGTCGGAGAATGTGTAGGTTGGCCCACTGAACACTTCGAGTGGCGTACGTTGAGAATCGAAACAAGTTTCATGTGTTCGTAATCACCCCCAGTGCGATACTCGAGTCGTGCCTCGCGGGTTCGCTTTCTTGTTAGTGCTGTTTCTAACTACAGTCGTCGGACCTACTGCGGCAACAGAAACCGGAGCCACCACGCTGAGCGCTTGTACCACCACACAGCTCAACGTGATCTCATACGACGTCTCGGTCGCCACGGGTAGCGTCGGTGATCTCTTCTGGGTTGCCGACATCGGCGCGCGCGCCTGTACCTTGCGCGGCTACCCGCGAGCTTCCTACTGGGGCAACTACGGCTCAGTCCAGTCGAAGAAGCCCGCTCAACCCCTGGTGGTTGGCGAGTCGCACGGCAGACGTCGCTTCGACTTCGCAGGTGTTGCGAATGATCGCGCGCTCCCCACGGTCACACTTTCGCCGGACGGTGCGATCGCATCGTTCTGGATATTCGGCACCGACATGCCGGGACGGCTCGCCGACGGTCACCTGTCAAGATGCATTGTTTCCTATGAGATGTGGGTGTCGATGTCGAAGGGACCGTCGGCGGTCATTGTCACTCCGAAAAGAGCCGGGAACTTCGACTGGTGCGGGTCAGTTACGGTCTACCCGGTCGTCGAGGGCGACACGGGCTCGGACCCCGCATTTCCCTCGACCGCATGTTCGGCCCAACTCTTCCCTGACTTCAAAGGTTGCCAGATTCTCTCAACCAATTCTCGTCAAACACAGACTCACTCCAAGTCCGGATTCGCCCATCGGAGAATGTGTACGTCGGTCCAACGATGCCGTTGCAACCTTGGATCAAACCGACAAATGGAAACTATTGGCAGACCGTGGCAATTGTGGCCTCAATGATGTCCTTCGAATTCCTGCGCACAACAATGTTGCCGCGCGGCGGCGGAGAAGTCGCCTCACTTGTAGTCAGGTAATAGGTCCCCAGCCCAACCGCAAAAGCGTAGTGACTCAGATGCATACTGGGCCTCAATATCGTGGTTGCAACGACGCGTCCGTTTGAACGCACATGGAGTGTGACCGTGAAGGGACGGCGAAGACCGGGGGACGGACCGACACCGCACTCAGAGACGCTCCCGGTGATGATGCTGACTTTGCCCAATGGCGAACTGGACGCGGCACCGATGTCCAGCGGCAGTACGCAGAGAGTGGCCGACAAAGCAGCGGCGGCAACGCCCCAGCGTCCTAAGCGCCACTTCGAATTCTGAAAGCCGTATCGCCTTATCTCGCTGACCGGCTCGCCTGATCCTGAGTTGTCGCGTTCATTAGTCATCAACACCCCTTCTCTTCGGCTATGTCCTACCACCACGAGAACTTTCCCGACGAGAGGGATTTCACATGATCGTCAATGATCCGCAGCCATCTTCGACCAGGCAGACAGGAGAGTGTCAACAGGGCGGCAATTCGCGTGAAACGGCACCGTCACAATCATCGACCCTTTCAAGCGCAGCCTCATCTCCACTCTTTGAGTCGCAACTCGGAGATTGTGGACGTCGGCCTTTCGGTTAATTCAAATCGCCCTTTGGGTAACGGTTGCGAAATGCGCTACGAATACACCGAGGTATAAACTCCAGTCGGCAACAAGGGCTGGCGGGAATTGGGCTCCGCCCTTGTTGACCTACCCGCGGCGGGTTGGGAACTCATCATGGCAGTTCCCATCATCGGGCCGACCGCGATTATCCCGGGCACTTCCGGAAGCAGAACAGAAGCCATCGTTCACTACTTTCGCCGACCATTAGATTGAGTCTCCCACGAACAGATTCGCCAGTCGGAGAATGTGTAGGTCGGCCCTCTGATACGACCAAGTCCGATGCACCGTTGCTAATGCCGAGCGGCCGTCACCCACCCGAACTCCGATGAGACTCGAAGTCCGCCCCGTTGGTCAAACCGTGGGGTCAAGGTTTCGTTGAGTTCCTCACAAAACTGATCGTATCCAATCGTCTCAATCGCCGGAACTGAGGGGCCTGCGGCGGCCAGCGCTCGGACCGCGGTCGCTACGTCGGGCCACTCGTTGGTCACGGTGACTTCGCCACGTTCAAGAAGATGAAACCCGGTCGCTTCCAGCATCCCCTCAAGACCCCCGGCCTACCGGTGTCGCCCTGTTCCACGCTCGCCGAACCGTGGCTCTGAGGAGAGTGTTCGATTATCTTGAGGAAGTAGGGCAAGAGTCCCAGGTTCGCGTATCGACCCCAAAACGTCATTCCGAATACTCCACCGTCGATCAAAACTCGGCGCACCTCGGTAAGTGCTGCTTCGCATCCTTTCCAAATGCCATTGAATGAAACGCCGCGATCGAAGGATCCGTCGTTGAAGGGAAGAGCGAACATGTCCCCCACACGAAAATCGCTCTCCGGTGATCTCAGTCGAGCAATCTCGATCAATGGTGCGGCGGCATCTATGCCCGCGACCTCGGCGCCTTTCAGGGCGGCGAGGCGTGCGGCGTATCCTGAACCGCACGCAACGTCGAGCAGGCGCGTTCCGGGACCGACTTCCAATTTGGAAGGATGAGCTCATTCGCTGGGAGTGAATACGGCTCGAATAGATAGGCCCACTCACGAGCTCGCTCACCCCAGCCCCGGCCGGCCTCTTCCCAGTCCATTGCACCTCCTGCACATCGTCAAATCATCGGTTCTGTGAAATTCATGGTCAGATTATCCAAATAACCTTCACCCGATGACGGATTCTTCAAATTGGAGTGCCTCCGCTTCTGCAGTCGCCACTCGGAGATCGTTGATGACGGCCCGGGGACCTCTTCGCCTTCGTCTTCGTCGTTATGGTGGTGAGGTGAAGGCGAGATTTGCCCTTAGAGCGTGTTCGCTGATCGCTGCGGCTCTGATTTTCCTCACTTCCATCGTCGTTTCCCCGGGCGCGCTCGCATCAACAGGGTCGATACAGACGCCGGTTCTTCTGATTCGAGCGGGATCGTCGAAGGTCTTCTATGTGGTGACGACAAGTGGCTGCCACTCGCCGGCGTGCTTACGAATGTACCGAACCGACAGTCACGCGACGACATTTACGCGCGTATCGCCACCGCCGGTAGCTCGTGAGCAAGGAGGGACGGCGGGCACGAGTTGGACGACGTCGTTTTCGCCAACGCCAACGATGGCTACGCCACCGTAGGGAATCCTCGCCGTCGGCTCTCTACGTGACGGTGAACGGCGCGCGGACGTGGCGACGAGTCATGGGCGCGAAAGATCTCACGATCTGGTGGGGATGAGAGGAATGAGATCTTCGTAACTTCGGTCACGTGTCGGCCCCCAAGCATCGTTTGTGGCCAGTTCACAACACGACGCGCGTCGCTGAAGCGAAGGACTGGGTGACCCTGCCGAGGTTGTGGAAGACCGGGACGGGTCGGAAGGAAACGTACTACGGACCATCGCTCGTGCCTTCGGCAACACGGTCTGGGAGCTCCAGACGGGGTCCGAGACGTACTTGTGGACCTCGCACGACAACGGGCGCACGTTTGCGCGGATAGAAGAGAGGTTTCCTGGACTCGCGAGCGTGAGCGGCTGCACGATCACGCCGAAGAGCTCCGTCTCGCTTCGGCGAGTGCCCAACGGGCATGCAGGAGTCCTTTTCGGCACTTGAGAACGGTGGTGCCACGTGGTCGCCGGCGAGCCCCAACGATCTCCAGTTCATGGGCACCAGCGGTGCGGGTATTCGATCCGATTACGTCGAACGTGGCCGTGCTCGACTGCTGGGCCGTAGCGACTCCGCCCGACCTTTATCGAATCAGCGACGGAGGCGCACTCTTCACGCCTATCGGCGAAGTGCGCTGCACCAACGTTTCCCCAATGATCTTCACGAACATATCTGACGGCCTGATGGTATGCGGCCTCAACTCCACGACGGTTGTACATAAGATCAGCAACGGAGGAGCGACCTGGGAGAACGTTGCGCTGCCGCGATGGTGATCGTCAGGATTAAACGTTCTTTCCGGATCAGTCGGAGCGGTGTAGAAAGTGCCCCTCTCGGTTCGAGTGACGCTGCAAGAGCCACGTCGAAGATCGTCGGGCAATCTTGAGCGGCAAGTCCGTTCGAGGTGATCCTTTTCGACGCACTCCGCGAGCAGCTCGCTGCCGTCTCGTTCATGTTTCATTGCTAGAACGGTTCTATGCGTTGTCGACCAACACGTCACGGGCCGGGACGCTCACGGGATGATCCGTTTCGCCGTAAAGGTTCATCCGGTAGAAGCTCACGATCAGCGTCGGCGGCAGCTACGACGGCGCTCTCCAGGTTCGTGTACGCGCCCGGGCAATCGACAACGCAGCGACGAATGAGGTGTGCGCCGTTGCTCGCCGACGCCTTTGGCGTTCGCCCTGGTGCGGTGCGGTGCGTGCGAGGTGCACGTTCTCGAATCAAACTCATCGCTATTACGGGCAACGACGACGTCCTCGCGGCTCGGCTCGACGCCCTGCTGTCGTCAAGCTAGGGCGCCGTTGGCTCGACGTCGCAACGGTGCGGAGAAATGCCGTCGACTCTCTACTCCAAACCACGGGCCCTTACTGATGGGCTGCGAAGGTCGCCGTTTCTCATCAAACTGTAAGTCGATTCTTCCGAGAAACGGGTTCGAGACTCCTAGGCTTAAGTCACGTGCACTCTCTACTGACGAAGTCCTCGTTCGCGGTCGTTATGACCGCGGTCATACTTTCGGCCTCTGTGGTTGTCGCCGCAGCCGGCACTTCCCTCGCACCACGGCGACCGGCTTCGACATCAGCTTTCCGCAGTGCCCCGAGTCCTTGCCACCTTCACCGGGCTTTGGCATCGTGGGCGTCAACGCGGGTACGACCTTTAGCGCTAACACATGTCTCTCGCGAGAACTGGCCTGGGCCGAGGGCGCCGCGAACGCAACGCCCGCCTTCTACGCCAACACCGAGGATCCCGGTCCCGCGAACGCTTCGAACTGGCCAACGAGCCAGCAGTCCCCGCGCGTGTGCAGCGGCGCGAACTCGGTGGCCTGCTCGTACGACTACGGCTGGAACGCGGCGCGACTCGCCTTCGCCAACGCCGTCAACGCGGAGAAGGAGGACGGCAGGTCGTCACCAACGGCCTCGGCCGTTGCGGCGAAGTGGTGGCTCGACGTGGAAACAGGGAACAAGTGGGAGACCCTCGAATACGGACGACGTTCCGCGACGGGCTCGTACGACGAGGCGTCCATAGAAGGCATGATCGCCTCCTTCGAGAACATCGGCGTCGCGTCGGTCGGCATCTACTCAACTTCGCAACAATGGAAGGTCATCGCCGTTCGCACTGACGCGTCGTTTCCCTCGGTGCCGGTATGGCTCGCGGGTTTCGGCTCGCTGACGACAGCCGAGGTGGGCTGTGGCACGACGTCGTTCACCGGCGGACGCGTGGCCCTGATCCAGTACGGATCACTCGGGTACGACGGTGACTACGCCTGCGGACTCTTGAGCACGCCGGTGACGACGTCGGTCTCCGCGGTCGGATCGCCAGCGTTCACGGATCAGATCGTCTCCACGAACAGCGACGGAACGGTCACGTACGTTCAGACCACTGGCAGCCCCGCGTTGCTGTCAGCGGCAGTGGGCTCGTCACCACCAGTGGCGCGTTGGCCCCCGGTGCCTACGTCGCCACGGGCACGACCAGTGATCCGAACGGCGACACCGGTTCGTTCTCGCTAACGCTCGAAGTCGGCGAATTAATCCAGAGTCTGCCCACGACCGCCTCGGTCAAGGTGAGCGGATTACCGACCTTTCACGACCAGCTGGAGGTCACGGGCAGCGATGGCGCCGTCACGTACGTCCAGACGAGCGGCACGCCCGCCTTGATCGTGAGCACGAGTGGACTCGTCACGACCGCGGGACCGCTAACGGTCGGCACGTACGTCGCGACGGGCACCACGATCGACGCGGCTGGCGACGCGGGGAGCTTCACGCTCACCCTAAAGGTCGGAGCGCTCGTTCAACGTCAGCCCACGTCGGCGACCGTACTCACCACGAGCTCATCGTCGTTCCGCACTCAACTCGCCATCGGCGCCAACCTGGGGGTGGTCACCTTCGTCCAAGAGCGTGGGGCACCCGCATTGACCGTGAGCACGAGTGGACTCGTCACGACCAGCGGATCATTGGCCGACGGCACCTACCGCGCCACCGGCACGGTGAGCGACGCGACCGGCGACGTCGGAACGTTCACCTTCACGCTGAGCGTCAAGACCCCACTGGTGGTGCTAACGGCGAGGTCCGTGGTCGGGTACGCCGTCGCCGGCAAGACCAGGATTCTGACGGTCCACGGCACGGGCTTCTACGGCGATCCCCGCATTACGAGCCATTCGGGAACGACCGCGCTCGTTACGCGGGACACGGGCCAAGTACTGGTCGTGCGCGTCGCCGTGCGCGCCGGCTCTCGGAACGGCGTGTTCACCTTCACCATCGTCCTGGCCGACGGTGAATCATGCCAGGTCCGCTACAACCAGCGTTAGACGCCAGGAACCTCACCCAACGATGCTCGCCACGCTCTGGTGCTCGGTCCTGGGCCGGTCACGATAGGTGGGGTGGCTATCTAGATGAACGCGAAGAACACGATGGTGAAGAGAACTGCAAAGACCAAAACTGCGAATATTGAAGTTCCGACGAGGCCGAAATGATGTCGCGAGCGTCGATGCCGGCGCACGGTCCACGCGGTTGCGACACCAGCGATCAGTGCGGAGACGGCCGCGGCCTGCCAGGAGTCGAAGTCGTTCAAGACCTTGAGCATCAGGCGAAGTCTCTGAATTTCGCACTCAGGTCACGCTGACTGGCCCGCACGTCACGAGCCTACGGCTGACATCCTCGCGTCACGGATGAAGCGTGTGCATCGAGTGGACGCAAATCACGGAGAGCGCCTTTGTCACACCGAGCGATGGCAGGATGAACTGCTATGACAGAACCGTCGAAGCCACGAAGGACGTTCGAGGCACTACGTGTACGGGACTTCTCTCTCCTGTGGTCGGGTCAGACGGTTTCGTCGCTCGGCGATGGAGTGTTCACCATCGCACTGGCGCTCGTGGCGCTCCACATCGGACACGGTCCGATCGATCTCGCCTACGTGCTCGCCGCGCGCGCGGTGCCATCCGTCGTCTTCGCGCTGTTAGGCGGCGTCATCGTCGACCGCGTCCCGCGTCGGCTGGCGATGCTTGCCTCCGACACGGTTCGCGGGCTCGCCGTGGGCGTCGTGGCAGTTCTCCTCGCTCGGCACGACCTGGGACTCGGAGATTTGATCGCGATGTCAGCGATATTCGGGACCGCGGACGCGTTCTTTGGTCCCGCGTCGATGGCGATCGTGCCCGAGCTACTCGATGACCATCTGCTCGTTCAAGGAAATGCCCTCGGTGCCATGAGCGGCCAACTCTCCCAGGGCCTCCTCGGCCCGGCGCTCGGCGGGCTCGTCGTGTCGGCCATCGGTTACTCGTGGTCCTTCGCGATCGACGCCCTCAGCTTCGCAGTTTCAGCCTTGTGCTTACTGGCGATGAGGATTCGAACGCCGCGAGCCGATCACCACGGCTCGGCCTACGCCGAGGCCAAGGAGGGAATCGCCTACGTGCGCAGTCAGCGATGGCTGGTCGCCTCCCTGTTGGGCGCGGCGCTCGCGAACTTCATCGGCATGACGCCACTCACCGTCCTGCTGCCCCTCCTGGTGAGGAATGTGCTACACGGCAGCGCCCTGTCGCTGGGACTGGTGTACGCGGCGGGCGGTGCCGCGGGAGTCCTGGCGTCCCTCGTCGTCGCCCGCCTCGGCTCGCCTCGTCTCCGCGTGACGGTCCTATGGAGCGCGTACGCGCTGGGAGGTGTCGCGGCCGCAACGATGGCGTTTGCGCCCAGTCCGTGGGTCGCGGCATTGTGCAGCGCGGTCGAGGTCGGATTCATTATCTACGGCGACGTCCTGTGGGTCGCCATGATGCAAGAAATCGTGCCGCGTGAGGTCCTCGGCCGGGTCTCCTCACTCGTCTACCTACTGGCGTTCTCCCTCGGACCCCTCGGCATTCTCCTCGGTGGTGTCGCGGCTGACGCGATCGGCATCCGCGTCACGTTGCTGCTGAGCGGCCTCGTCTCCGGCCTCATCTGCGTGGTCGTCCTCTTCACACCCGGCGTGAGGGACGTGGAGCGTTCAGTCGAGCCTCATCTCGTCGCAGCGATGTTCAAAGCGCGCGCGGCGACGGCTCAAAACCACTCGAGGGATTTCAACGGCCAAATCCGCACGAACACCTTGCCGATGAGATCAGATTTCGGTACGGTCCCCCATGTTCGACTGTCGCACGAGTCGTCGTGATTGTCCCCCATCATGAAATACTGGCCAGCGGGCACGGTCGTCGGTTTGATCGGCTCGCCCAGCGTGGGGACGATGGTCCACTTTTGATCCAGCGCCTTGCCGTTGACGTAGATCGTGTTGCCCTTGGAGTAAAGGCGATCGCCGGGCAGCCCGATTACTCGTTTCACCAGATCGGTGACCGGGTCCTGGCAGAGTCTCGAGACGTCAGAGGGAGCCTTGAATACGACGATGTCGCCGATATTGATCGTGCCGAACTCCACGCTGAGTTTGTTGACCACGATTCGATCCCCCTTCCAGAGCGTGGGGTTCATGGACCCGGAAGGTATGAAGAATGTTTGAAAGACGTAGGTGCGAACGAGCAACGACGCCGCGACCGCGACGACCAGGATGATCGTCCACTCAATGACGACCCGTCGCCGCCGATTGAACCGAGTCGAACTCGGGGCATTGCCCGCCGCCTCGACGTCGGTGGCGAGTTCACTAGAGGTCACCGAGCGTCTCCGTTCGCAGTCGAACCAGTTCTGGTGACGGACACCAAATCGGCTCATCCCAGCGTAACGGCCAGCTTGATTAAGGGACGCTAAGAATTCGGATCCGGTCGCGCGTCTCCAACGCACTGCCAACTCTCGCCACGGACTCACACGCTGGTGTGCAGCAGTGTCCGCGAAGCGACGAGTGACGTCCGTGACATGATGAACGGATGGTCGCGTCAACCGAATCGTGCGCAACGCGTGGTGGTCGTGGTCGCACTGGCCGCGGCGCTCGGCGCTTCGGGTCAGTGGCTGACGTCGCTTGGTTCTCGACCCGACTTCGGATGGGTCGCCTACGCACCGCTCAGCAATCGGATCACGCCGGATGTCTTCATCCGTGGGTGCAACTTTTGATCGGCTGGCTCTTATCATCGTGTGGGCGTTCGTCGGCGTCGCACTTATGAGTATCGACATCCCAGAGTCGGCCAGAGTAGTTCGCACCGTCCGCCTAGCTACAACGTCCGCCAGACGCTTCAGACCTTGGCCAGGATCGCGACGTACGGCTCGCCTAACTGCGTTCCCAACGACGCCCATCCGCCAACCCGTGCCGACAGGATCGCTTGCATTTCCTTTCGCGGCACAAAGACCCAGTGAGACCACGGTTCCGACCCCCATTGCTCGTAGCGGTAGCGCAACGTAACCTGACCCGGACTCGCACCACGGCCCTGTTGCGACGGGAATAGGTCGATCGACGCGGGCGCGCCGCCGAAGTCGCGCTCGTGCTCTCGACATAGTTCCGAGCGCGGGCTTGGTCGACGTCGCCAATGGTCAGAAGACGTCGAGCCCGCTCTCGCGTCGCGGAAGCCGAGTTGTTGCCCAACAAGACGATGGAGTCAAGGACTCGATCCTCTCACCCAACTGGTCGATCGACGACGTCACACCGTGTCCACGCCTCGATCTTGGCCGCCTTCGACGCACGCGTAGGCGTCGAGGCCGACGACATCGAATGTTCATTCTGCAGTTCAAGCGCCACACGGCCCGCGCCACACCCGACGTCCAGTACACGACCGCGCATGTAGCGAATCGACTAACGCTCCGCGGCCGGCCAATCCTTGAAGATGAAGAGGTACACGTCCGTTCCCGCGCCGATGGGTGGTCCGTCTTCGCGTTCCAGGTTCTCGGGCGCGTACACGCGTCGTCCAATCAGCAAGCGCGCCCGGATACGTCGCTGTCCCATGTCACGACGCGCCAACTGTATCGGTGTGACGGCGACCGTGCGAATCATGATCACGTCTCCGACGCTGATCGAAGCGCGCCACTGCTGCGCGCGGCGTGACGATGACCGTCGGACCACGCCTCCACCTTCAACATCGATCTCCCCTTGTGGGAGCGTTTGACTACGCCGCGTTGGCGGCCGATAATTGCGACATGTCGAGTGCAGAGATCACGTCCTATCTGGACCAGCTCGACGAACCCAAGCGCACGACGCTGCAAGCGCTCCGAGAGACGATCCTCGAAATCATCCCCGACGCTGAGCAGGGCATTGCCTACCAGGTTCCGGCCTTTCGTCTGGAGGGAAAGGTCGTCGCTGGCTTCGCCGCGTTCAAGAACCACTTGAGCTACTTGCCCCACAGCGGTTCGGTATTCCCGGAACAGACAGCGGAACTCGCCGTGGACACCTTCTCTACGGTGCCGTTCGCTTCGCCATCGATCAGCCGCTCCCCAAACGACTCGTCGAGCGTTTGATCTCGGTGCGGGTCGGACAAGCGTTCCGCGAGTAGCCCCGCGCGGTGGTCTCGCCCGACTCCCCGAACGCTTGGCGGACGCACTCGCAAGCGACGTCGCCAACGGGAGCGCCCGAATTCGAATAGCGTCTATCTCGGAGAGCCAGGAACCTCGTCAGCGAAGTGCCTGCTCTGGGAGGAAGCGGTGACTATCACCTTCGCTGCTTTCGCGCCTTCGCACGATCGTCGGCCTCGCGACGAGACTGGTTGCTCGTCGAGCTCGTCTCGAACAGATCGAGAAGCACTCGGCCTGTCCGAAGCGTTGCTCGGTGTCGTCGCCGCGCTGGCGGCCGACGCAGCCGAGATCACCTCGGCGATATAGGCGATCATGAGCGCCAACGGTCCGTCGGGTCCGGCGTCGTCATCGGTTCGATGTGTTCGACCTCGCGGCCCTCCTCGGGCTCGGCACGTCGTGTCTCGTTTCATCGCCTCCGTCGTTGAGTCGTACTCCTCGGCGGTGCGGTCGCGTATGGGTCGCTGGTTGGTGCGTGGTCGCGTCGATCGCCCCGTCTCCGACCGGCTCGTTCTTCTTCTCGCTGGGCTGGTGCTCGTCGCCTACTTCGGTCCTCGGACTGACGCGCGGTGCGCTTCTCCGCCTTCGCCTACCCGGGGTCTGACGTGGTTGGCGCTCGCCGTCGACGAGGAGGAGATGGAACTAGAGGAGTCGATTCGCCCCGCGCGCGGTCGCCCGCGTGACGTGATCGTCGCGCTGGGTGCGCTGGTCGTCGTCATCCTGTCCAGCGTCGCCATGGAGCCGGCGCGGCGCACGTCGGTCGTCAGTCCACCTGGCCGACGCCGTCGTCGGTGGCCGTCATCCTGGCCGCCGTGACGAAATTGCGGAACGCGGTCGTCGGCGGTGCACCTGGCGTCGAAAGGTCGCGGGCGCCGCGCTGAGTACGGCCCCACCAGCAACAACTTGAACGTCGTTGCCGGACTCTTGATACCCGGGGGCGATCGTCGGGTTGGCGTCGCCGTCGTTCGCCGGCAACTTCACCGCGATCAGCGACCTCGTCCTGACCGTCGTGGTCCTCGTCTCGCCTACGCGTACCGGGGCCTGAGCGATCGATCGGGTTGGATCATCATCGCCGTCTTCGCCCTGTTCGTCGTCTGGCTTCTGGGCGTTACGTGAGACGGGAGTCCATCTATTGAACATGCGAACGTCGGAGTCGCTTTCGTCGTCGCATGACGTGCACGATGACGTAGATGACGAGAACGATGGCGGCGAGTTTGTGCCACTGGGAGAGACCCGGCGGCAACCCGAGTGCTGACGCGAAGGGGAACTGCGTCGCCTGGTGCGAGGGCGTCCACGATGCCGGACACGAGCACGTCCAGCACGAGGAGCTCGAGCACCGCGTCGGAGATCGCCAAACGCTTCGGTGCGCCGGAGCTGGAACATCCGCGAAACAGTCGACGAAGGAGCGACGTGATCGTTCGACGCCGTTGGTAGAGATGAAACACCATCATGACCACGAACCACACGCCGAATATCACGTGGATCGTGATGCTATGACTCAAGTAGATCAACGAAAGCAGCGACCCGGCCAGTGAGACAAGGAGGGCCAAGTGGACGTACCATCGTCGTCGTTCCCCGCCCGCGAGAGAGTGACTCCTGGAAGGTGAGATGATCACGCTCCTCGCCGTGGACCTCGCCGATCGTAACTTTCAGCCCCGGTTGACTGCCGCATCAACCCCTAAGGGAAAACCCCGAGTGCAACACTGCGAGCGCGTCCCTCGTCACCGCGCGTCAACAACGGTTCGCAACCAAACGTGCGGTGCTGGGAATTACACGATTTCGAGATCGACCGGCAGAAATTCGAACGCTCCGCTGTGGACGTACACGAGTCGGCACTCCTCGAGGTACTTGGCGTCATGCACGCGTTCGGCACTCGTGTAGCCGACGTCGCCCTGGTTCAGGATTATCGGTTCACCGTCGGCGACCAAGCGGTCCCCCTCGCGTCGATAGCGCTGTGTCGACATCTTCCCTCGACGACGATCGTCATGTCGTCCCCCGGGTGGGAGTGCGGCGGCTCCTCGGTGCCCGCCTCCCAGTGCTCCATCATCACTTCGACGCCTTCGGGATTCGTAGGGATACGTGGTCCGGAGGCTGAAACCGGGCGAACCGGCGTCGGCGAACCAGGTGGTTCCACACCTCGCTCGTGTCGGTGGTGCTCCCTCGCTGCGTCTCGTCGACTGTCATAACGCCTCCCATCTGGGACATGGACCCTCGCGCGTCATCGGTCCGTCCCGTTCGAGCTGATACTGAGGTCGGCCCGAGCTTCGAACGCTCTTCCGGCCGTACCACTCGACGTGGACGCCGGCTGACGGTGCGATTCGTCGGGCGAAGAAGTCGTCTCGCGGTGTCACGGTCGTTCCGACCACTCGGTCGCGGACAGTTGAGCGCCGAGTAGAGTGCGCACGCGAACGCGGCACGACGACACTGGTGACGCGTTGCCCGACTCAAGTGACGAGGAGACACGCGACCAGCGTCGTCGCCGTGACGATGACGCCGATCTTCGTGAACGTCCACGCGGAGGGTGTCGCGCCTTCTCGACGGGCCACTTTTAGCCACAACATCGACGACAGGGCGCCCACCACGCTCAGGTTGGGACCGAGGTTGAGGCCGAAGAGCAAGCTGTAGGGGTGCGCGGGGAACGTCGCGGACAACATCGCTGCGGCCGGCAGATTGTTGATCAGATTCGACGAAGCGGCCGCGATGCCGGCCGTTTGCCAGGTGCCGGCGGTACCGATCAAGTGCTCGGCGACGTGCCAGTACCGCGAGGCGACCGAAACCGCGGTCGCCAGAATGAAGAGCCCGACGACCATCGGCAGGTTCGCACTTCGGAGGAGCGATCCAGCGGAGAAGCGGTGTCGAATCGCCACGTCGACGGCGGCCACCGCCAGCGCCACCACCAACACGGGAATCGCCGGTCGACTCACCGCAAGCATCAAGACGATCGCCGCGACGACCCCTACAATGCCCGGGCCGTACGCGAAGCGCGGCGCGCTCTCCACCTCGACATCCGCTCGCGTCGATAGGTCGCGCCAACGCCAGATCAGGACCACGAGCGTTGTGAGGGCGATCGACACCAGCCACGGGACGAACATGGCGCGCGCGAACGTCGACACCGCGTACGTCGGCACGCGCAAAGACGAGGATGTTGGTGAGATTCGATCCGAGCAGCAGCAGCGACGCCGCGTTCGCCATGAAGATCGATCCGTAGAGGAAGGCGTCCTCCCTCAACGAGCGATGTCGTGCGGCGTGGAGCAGCACGGGCGTGAGAAAGACCACGGACGTGTCGAGGTTGAGCGTCGCCGTGACCAACGCCACGAGCAGCATCATCGAGACGAAGAGGACGACGGCACCGCCTCGAAGTCGCGAGAGTTTGGCGCCCGCGACCTCGAAGAGGCCGTCGCTCGACGCGACGTGGCCGATCAACAAGAGGCCGATCACCAGGACGAACGGCTCCCACGTCTGTTGAATCGCCGCCCAGAGCACGATCAATCTGAACGGTCGACGGGCATCCCTTCACCTTAAGAGGCCGGGCAGTTCGCACGCCCACGCCGCGTCGCCGAGGTTCAGGGGTCCTCGTCCGGAAGAATTACGCTGGACGGACCAGGTCCGTCGTGCGGACTTGACGTGATCGATCGAGATTGGAGCGGCGTGGACAGTGAACGGGCCCGACTCTTACTGAATGCCGAACGAGCGCGCGTCGAGCATCTGCTCGACGCCGTGCGGGGTGATAGCGAATCGGACCGTTCGGCGGCCAACCAACACGGTGACATGAGTGATTCCTCGGAGCTCTTGGTCTCCGAGGGGACCGACGACGCGGTCGCCAAAGCGCTCACCAAGCGACTGGCGGCGATCGGCCGGGCCGAGCAGCGACTGGCGGGCGGCACGTACGGGCGCTCCATCGCCAGTGGCGAACTCATCCCCGACGAACGGCTCGAAGCCGACCCCGCCGCCGAACTGACCGTCGAAGAGGCCCAACAGCTCTAGGACCGCTCAGCGGATCCAGTAGCGGCGCCACGACGGTTCGCCCATGTCGTTGGCGATCACTTCGTCGAGGACTCCCCCGCATCGTTCGATGGCGCGGAACGATCCCACGTTGTCGTTCGAGCAGTAGATCAACACCGGATCGACGCCGCCCGCCCGCGCGATGATGAGTGACTGACGCAGGATCTCCGTGGCGTAGCCGCGCCGGCGGTACGCCGGCAAGACGACGTAGCCGACGTGACCGCCCTCGGTGGCGAAGAACTCGTTCAGCTCGAAACGGATCGAGGCGCGTCCCACCAACTCACCGTCGACCACGGCCGCCAGCTGGAGCGCCCGCACGCGGTACTGCGACGGATAGAGACCGAGGCGCTGCGTCTCGACGCTCTCGAGGAACGCCGTCCACGTCATCTCCGGCTCCATACCCAGGAGGAACATGGAGCCCTCGGCCTCGGCGATCGCGTCGGCGCGCCGAGCCGCGCCCTCGTCATCGACGCCGTACGGACGCAGTCGCAGATCCATGGCCACGACGATAACGGTCAATCCGCTCGCGGCGTCGAGAGTCGCGCGTTACGGGTGCTGACGGGGCGTGACGGTGTAGTCGAAGGGGACGGTTCCCGCGTCGATCAGGCGGTGGCCGCCGTCCACGCTCACCGTCGCGCCGTTGACGTAACTGGCCCCGGGACCGAGGAGCCAGACGATGACCTGGGCCACCTCGAGGGCGAGGCCGGGCCGTCCGAGTGGCACCAGACGACTGAGCTCGCGGTACGCCGTGTCCGCGTCCACGCCCGTCGCCGCACCGAAGGCCGCCATCTCGCGGTCGGCCATCTCGGTGCGGGTCCAGCCGGGATTCACCACGTTGCAGCGCACGGGACGATCGCCGCGGCCCTCTTCGACGGCGAGCACGTAGCCGAGCATGGCCATGCCGGCCTTGGACACGGCGTAGGCCGCGGCGCCACGGGGGGCGCGATCGGCGGCGACCGAGGCCACCATGACGATCGACCCCCCGCCCGCGCGAAGCGCGGGGAGCAGTTGTCGCGTCACGTCGAAGGTACCGGTCAGGTTGACGGCGATCGTCTCGTTCCACTCCTCGAGCGTGGCCTCGCCCACCGAGCCCTCATAGTTGACACCGGCCGCGTTGACCAGGCCCACCAACGGCAGTTCGAAGGACGCCACCCTCTCACGGAGGCGTTCGTTGTCGATCATCCTGGCGACGTCGCCCGCGAAGGTCGCGCATCCCGTCGCCGCGGCCACGGCCGCCAATGACGTCGCGCGTCGTCCGGTCGCGAGCACCTCGTAGCCGGCGTCGCGGAGTTGGGCGACCGTGGCGGCCCCGATCCCGGAGCCGCCACCCGTCACGACGACGAGTCCGTCGCCCAACGTCTAGAGCGCCGTCTCGGTCAGCTGGTGCTGCAGCGCGTGGTTACCCGCGGCCTCGACGGCCTCGGGATTGCGCACCATGTGGTACACGAGCCACAGGACGATGAGCACGATACCGACCAGGGCGAGGTTGCGTCCCTGCAGCGCGGTGCCGGTCGGGGCGAGCCCGCTGATGAACTGGGCGGC
The DNA here is from genome assembly GCA_963700135.1 of uncultured Acidimicrobiaceae bacterium. Taxonomy (GTDB): domain Bacteria; phylum Actinomycetota; class Acidimicrobiia; order Acidimicrobiales; family RAAP-2; genus RAAP-2. The sequence goes on from CAVOWM010000011.1 coordinate 414,277, forward strand.
GATGCCGCCGGCCGAGATGGCGAACCCGACGAGCGCCGGGATGGCGCCGCGACCGAGTGTCCCGTTCGCGATGAACATCTTGACCGCCGCGACGCACAAGACGGCGTAGATCAGCGAGATCAAGAAGGACCCGAAGGCCGAGGCGATGAGGAACATCCAGAAGGCGTCGAACGGCACGGCCACGTTGGACGTCGAATTGCTCCAGTTCCAGATCAGACCGGCCAGGACCATCAAGATCACCATGAGCGCGCTGATGGACATCGTGCCGACGATCGGCACGCGCCGCGACGAGACCTTGGTGAACGGCTTGGGCAGCAGTTGGTCGCGCGACAGGGCGTACAGTCCCCGGGCGCACGCCGCCGAGAAGCCGATGGCGATGCCGATGATGTCGAGCATGATCGCGATGCCGATCAGTGCGCTCAGCCAGCTGCCCACGTAGTGCGTCGCGATGGCCTGGAAGTCGAAGGGGATGTTCTTGGGGCCGCCCGAGCCGATCGTCCCGACGTACTGCGTCACGACGTAGATGACCGCGGTGATGATGATGACCGTGAAGATCGCGATCGGGATCGACCGCTTGGGCTTGGCGGTCTCCTCGCCGAGCACCGCGGCGAGTTCGAATCCGACGAACATGAGGATCGCGAACAGCAGGCCCTTGAAGACCGAGCCGCCGGCCGCGATGTGATTGGGCTCGAAGACCGAGAAGTGGTTGCCCGAGACACCACCCTTGTAGATGACGACGATCGACAGGATGATGAAGGGGATGATCGAGAGCGCCACCACGGTGAGTTGCGCGCGCACCGAGAACGTGATGCCGAGCACGTTGATGACCGTGACGATGACGATGAGGGCGATGCCGAAGATCCACCACGGGACGTTCTGATGGAACTCCGTCTGCCAGAACGGCACCGCGGTGCTGCCGAAGGCCATGGGCAGTCCGCCGACCAGGAACGCGTAGGCCAAGAAGTACGCCGCCGCGCCGAAGATGGCCGACTTCTTGCCCAGCGTGTGCGCGAGGAACTCGTAGACGGCACCGGCGCCGCTATAGCGCTTCGCGAACTCACTGATCACGTAGCCGAGCCCCAGGATGCCCACCATGGTGAGGATGACGACGAACGGTCCCACGCCGCCGGCGAACGCGGCCAGTGCGCCACCGATCACCGCGGCCGAGAAAATCGGTCCCACGGCCATCGACTGCGCCACGCAGTCGGTCGTGGTCAACGTCCCCGATCCTTGACCTAGCAGTACCCCGCCGTCGTTTTCCATCTCATCCCCCATCGATTGAACCGCTTAGTTGAGTGCCAACCGTAAGGACTCAAACGACTCGTGTCAAGTACTGGAGGGCGCCGCCAGGAATTCGACCACCCGTTCGCAGACGTTCACGACCTCGTCACGCGCGTCGGTGAACATCGACGGCTTGAAGCAGATGGTCGAGTACCCCAACGTCAACTGCTCGCGCACGCCCTCCAAGGCGTCGTCGAGCGAGGCGACGCCGTTCGCGTCTGCGAAACGACCACGGATGCCGCCGACCATCTCGATCTCCTCACGGCGTCGACCGACCGCGGCCAGCGCGTCGTCGAGCACCCGCAGTTCCTCCGGCGAGGGACGACCGAGCGGGTTGAAGCCGGTGCCGTAGGTCGCCAGACGTCGAGCCACCGCCTCGTGCACGGTCGAGCCCCCGAACCAGAGTGCCGGACCACCCGGGCGCGAGGCCTTCGGCTCGACCCAGACCTCGTCGAAGTCGTAGTGGCGGCCGTGGTGCGCGACCGGCGAGGTCGTCCACACCTGGTGCCAAATGGCGAGTTGCTCGTCGAGGATCTCCCCGCGCCGGTGGAAGTCCACGCCCAGCGCGGCGTACTCGTCGCGGTGCCAACTGACCGTCGGCAACACCGCGAGTCGGCCGTCGCTCAACAGGTCCAACGTGCCCAAGTCCTTCGCCGTCACCAGCGGATGGCGAAGCGGTGAGACGATGGCGCCCAAAACGAGGCGAAGTGTCGTCGTGCGCGACGCGATCGCGGCGAGCAGGACGTAGGGGCTGGGCCACGGCGTCGCGGGATCCTGATTGCCGGGCATGGCGTAGTCGCGCAGGTTGAGCGGCTCGCCGTATTCGTTGGAGGTCGGCCCGAGCACCACGTGATCGCTCACCATCACGCCGTTGACGCCCACCGATTCGGCCTGCACTGCCAGTTCCACCAGGTCGTTCAACGAGGGGTGTGGTTGCAGCGTCCAGTTCTCGGTGAGAACCATCAACGCCCGCGCGGCGCTCACGCTAACGCTTACGGGCTAAGTACTCGCTGCTTCGCGCCACGAGCCAACGGAAGGTCGGGTCGGGTTTGTCGAGCAGTTCCGGGTGCCACTGCACCGCCAGGACGTCGTGACCGGGGAGTTCGACGGCCTCGACGACGCCGTCGGACGCCGTGGCCGACACGACGAGGTCGTTGCCGAGCATCGCCAGGGTCTGGTGGTGGAGCGAATTGACGCCGATCGTGGCCGGGTAGAGCGACGCGAGCAGCGACCCGGGGACCACGTGCACCTCGTGCGTGCGCTCGTGACCGTCGGTGTCCCACTGGGGATGGCCGGCCCCGTCGTCGAGCTCGACGTGTTGGTTCAGGGTGCCCCCGTAGTAGACGTTGGCGAGTTGGGCGCCGCGACAGATCGCCAGCACCGGCATCTCCAGTCGGCGCGCCTCGCGGAAGAGCGCCAGCTCCCACTCGTCGCGGTCCGGCTCGATCGCGCCGAGGTTCTCGTCGGCGTGATGCCCGTAGCGATCGGGTTCGACGTCGGCACCTCCGCTGAGGATCAGTCCGTCCAGTCGGGCGAGCACCCCTTCGACGTCGGCGTCGCGCGTCAGTTCGACCGGCAGTCCCCCGGCCGCGGCGACCGAGGCCGGGTAGTCCGAGAAGTGCAGGTCGAACTTGAGGTCGTACATGGCCTTGGGCACGTTGTTGGCGAGCGCCGAGGCCGGCCAGCGCCGCCCCGACATGCCGATCAGCGGTTTGGTCATCTCTCCATAGTACGAACCAATCGCCTCGGATGTCGAACAATTTCGTTTGGCTACGAACGAGTACCCTTTGGACAACGGAGGAGGTTTCATGTCGCCCGACGCCACGCCAGTCGATATCACGTCCCACGACACCTACGTCGAGGGCATCCCGCACGAGGTCTTCACGCGCCTGCGCGCCACCGATCCGGTGGCCTGGACCGAGGAGGCCGACGGGGGTCGGGGTTTCTGGAGTCTGACCAAGTACGACGACGTCCTCTACGCCAGTCGCCACACGGAACTGTTCTCGAGCCGCTTCGGCATCCGCATGGAGGACATGGACGCCGAGGAGACCGAGGCGCGGCGCACGATGATGGAGATGGACTCGCCCGAGCACACGCGCCTGCGCCGGATCGTCGCGCGCCCCTTCACCCCACGCGCCGTGGCCGACTACGAGGTCGCCGTGCGCGAACTGGCCCGTGAGGTGCTCACGAACCTCCAGGGGAAAGAGGAGTTCGACTTCGTCAAGGAAGTGGCGCGAGAACTGCCGATGAAGATGCTGGGCCGCCTGCTCGGCCTGCCCGATGAGGACCTGGACTGGTTGGTGAGCCGGGGCGACGCGCTCATCGGCAACACGGACCCCGATTTCACGGACTACGTGGTCGACCAGAGCGACACGAGCGCGTACCGTCTCTTGCCCTTTCGTAGTCCCGTGGCGATCGAACTGTTCGAGTACGCCCAACGGGCGCTCGAGGAACGCCGCCTGACGCCGACGCACGACGTCTTGACGGCGCTGCTCGCGCCGACCAAGGACGGCGACACCCTGGACGACGCGACGCTGAAGAACTTCTTCACTTTGATGGTGGCGGCGGGCAACGACACGACGCGCTACACCATGACCGCCGGCGCCCAGGTCTTCATCGATCGTCCCGAGGTCTTCGCCGCGCTCCCCGACATGGACGAGGCGAAGCGCAAGTTGTTGGTCGACGAGGTCCTGCGCTGGGCGAGCACGACAATGCACTTTCGACGCACCGTCGTCGAGGACACCGAGCTGCGGGGCAAGACGCTGAAGAAGGGCGACAAGGTCGTCCTCTGGTACGTGTCGGCGAACTTCGACGAGGAGCAGTTCGCCGACCCCGACACGTTCGTCATGGACCGCTCACCGAACGACCACGTCGCCTTCGGACTGCACAGCGCGCACCTGTGTCTCGGCGCGCACCTGGCCCGACTCGAGCTGCGCGTGATGTTCGAAGAGATGGCCTCGGCGTGGTCCAGCATCGAGTCGGCCGGCGCGAGCGAGCGGTTCCGCTCGAACTTCATCAGCGGGACGAAGAGACTCCCGGTGCGGGTGACCTGGCGCTAGAGGAACGGCAGGTACTCGCGCATCTCCCAGTCGGTGGTCGCGCCGGTGAAGCGTTCCCACTCCGAGCGCTTCACGGCGAGGTGTTGGGCCACCAGTTCTGCGCCGACCGCGTCGACGAGTGGCTGATCGGCCTCCAGGGCGTCGAGCGCCTCACTGAGCGTCGGCGGCACGCCGACCGTCGCGTCGATGGTGTCGAGCCCGTTGCCGCTCTCCTTGGGACCGAGTGTGAGCTCGTCCACGACCCCGAGTCGCGCCGCCTGCAAGACCGCGGCCATGGCGGTGTGCACGACGGCCGCGCCGTCGGAGAGTCGGTGCTCGAGCCGCGAACCCTCACCGCGTTCGGGGGGGATGCGCACCGTGGCCCCGCGGTGGTCGTACCCCCAGTTGGCCCAGTAGCCCGACAGTGAGGCCGGCCGCAGTCGCTTGTACGCGTTGACGGTCGGCGCACAGAGTCCCGCCAAGGATTGGTGGTGCGCGAGCATGCCGGCGACCGCCCGTTTGCCGAGGACCGAGACGCCGTCGTCCTGGGCGGCGTCGAAGACCGCGTTCTCCCCCGCCTCGTCACGGAACGAGATGTTGAAGTGCAGTCCCGACCCGCCGCGATCGGAGAGCGGCTTGCCCATGAACGTCAACAGCAGACCCTGGCGATGGGCGACCTCGCGGGCCAGGACCTTGAAGAGGAAGCCCTCGTCCGCGGCGCGCAGCGCGTCGGTGTAGCGCAACGTGAACTCGAACTGAGGCGTGTCGTACTCCGAGTTGACCGACTCGAGCGGTATCTCGGCCGCGTCACAGGCCTCCCAGATCGCGTCGAGCAGGCCGTGGGGGTCGACCGAGGGGCCGGTGCCGTAGACGTAGGCGCCCGGCGTGTCGAGCGGCCGCCAGCCACCGTGGCCGTCGGGCTCGAAGATGTAGGCCTCGAACTCCATGCCCACGAACGGTCGATAGCCGAGCGCCTGCCAATCCGCGATGGCGCGGCGCAGCGCGTGACGCGGCGCCGGCGCGAACGGTTCGCCCAGGCGCATGAGATCGGCCACGACGACCCGGGTCCCGCTCTCCCACCCAGGTCGGATGTCGCTCATCTCGTACGTGGCGTCGAAGTCCGGCAGTCCCTCGTTCCAGTACGAACCGGGGGTCTCGGGGGTCATGCCCCGGTCGTAGCCGAGCGCCCACGTGCCGGTGCAGTGTCGCACCCCGTGATCGGCGAGCGACGCCGGCACGTACTTACCGCGGGCGAGACCGAGGTGATCGGGCCACAGCACTCGCAGACGATTGAACTCACTGGACATCTGGCCCCCTTGGGATACGTTGGGAAAAGTAGCACTCTGGCGCGGAGTAACCCACTTGCCAACTTACTAGTCTGGACAACAACGTTTAGATACAAACGACATTGGGAGCGCCGTGGAATTTCGAAGAATTCTCCTTGACGGGAACGCCACCGACGTGGTGCTCGACGGCGACTCGTTGGTCGCACGCGACGGACGTCGCGTCGAAGCCCGCTCGGCCACGCACCTGGCGCCGGTCTCGCCCACCAAGATCATCTGCTGTCACCTCAACCACGTCTCGCGCGTGCGCGAGTTCGGCGTCGAGCTCCCGCCCGCGCCGACGTACTTCCACAAGCCGATCTCGGCGCTCAACGCGCACGGCGGGGCGGTCGTGCGGCCGTCGAACTGCCGCTACCTCAACTTCGAAGGCGAGATCGCGATCGTGATCGGCCGGACCGCGCGCAACATCGCCTACGCCGACGCGGGCCACTACATCGCCGGCTACAGCGTGGCGAATGACTTCGGCCTGCACGACTTTCGCGACACCGACGCCGGCTCCATGCTGCGCGTGAAGGGCGCCGACACGCTCTGTCCGATCGGACCGGGCCTGGTCACGGATTGGGACTTCGCCAACAAGCGGATGCTGACCCTGGTCAACGACCAGGTCCGCCAGGACGGCTCGACCGACGAGATGGCCTGGGACATGCACTACCTCGTCGCGGACATCGCGCGCCTGATCACGCTGGTCCCCGGTGACGTCATCCTCTCCGGCACGCCCGCGGTGTCGCGGCCCGTGCAGCCGGGCGACGTCGTGACCGTCGAGGTCGAGGGCCTCGGCATCCTGAAGAACCACGTCGTCGAGGGCCCGACGCCGGTGAGCGACGAAATCGGCGCCCAGCCCACCTCAACCGAAGAGGTCCGCTCGACGGCCCTCGGCGCGGACTGGGAGTTCCGCGGTCAGCGCCGTCCGAACCCCACCTCCCGTGACGAGCTCGCGTTCCCGCGCGTCCACCCGAAGTTCCGATCATGAGTTCGCCACGGGTCGACGTCGACGGCGTGAGCGTCTCGCCGGACCACTACATCAACGGTGAGCGCATCGCGTCCGCGCGGACCTTCGAGGACCGTTCGCCGCTGGATTGGACGTGGAAGTTGGCCGACGTCGCGCGGGCCAGTTCCGTCGAGGCCGACCTCGCGGTCAGCGCCGCCGAGGCCGCGTTCGGGCAGTGGTCGGCCCTCACGAGTGCCGAGCGCGGCGCGTACCTCGATCGACTGGCCGACCTCATCGACCGCGACGTCGAGTCGATCGCCCACGTCGAGTGCCTCGACATGGCGATGCTCGAGGAGAGCCTTCGCCTGCGCGTCATCGGTCGCGGCGCGCGCAACTTCCGCGCCTACGCCGAGCTCGCGCGCGACTACGAACCGCGTCGCTGGTCCTCCAACGGCACGGCCAACACGGTGCTGCGCATGCCGGCCGGACCGACCGTGGTGATCACGCCCTGGAACGCGCCCTTCATGCTCTCGACGTGGAAGTGCGCCCCGGCGCTTGCGGCCGGCAACACCGTGGTCCTGAAGCCGGCCGAGTGGTCGCCGCTCAGCTGTTCGCTGTTGATGGACCTCGTCGACGAGGCGGGCTTCCCGCCGGGGGTCTTCAACGTGGTGCAGGGCCTCGGCAACGAAGTCGGCGCCGCCCTGGTCAAGGATCCGAGGGTCCGTCGCATCTCCTTCACCGGTTCTCCCGAGACCGGTCGATTCATCGGCGAAGCGGCGGCCCAGAACCTGGTTCCCTTCACGGCCGAACTCGGCGGCAAGGGGCCCTTCATCGTCTTCGCGGACGCCGATCTCGACGCCGCCGCCGAGAAGGCCGCCGTCATGTACGACGACGGCGGGCAGGTCTGTCTCGCCGGCACGCGACTCCTCGTCGAGGCGTCGGTTCGCGACGCCTTCGTCGAGCGCTTCGAGGTCGCGACCAAACGACACGTGCTGGGTGACAGCCGCAAGGCCGAGACCACCGTCTCGCCGCTGATCCATCCCGAGCACCTCGCGCGCGTCGACGGATTCGTGAAGCGCGCCAAGGTGAACGGCGACACCGTCGTCTTCGGTGGCGAGCGACTCACGCGCGACGGCCTGTGGTACGAGCCGACACTCATCGAACCGCGGTCCAACGACTCCGAGATCGTCCAGCGCGAGGTCTTCGGCCCCGTGCTCACGTTGCAGAGCTTCGACGACGAGTCCGACGCCGCCGAACTCGCCAACTCCACGTCCTACGGGCTCTCGGCGATCGTCTACACCTCGAGCGAGGCCCGGGCCGAACGTCTCGGCGCCTCGCTGCGCGCCGGGACGATCTGGGTGAACTGCTTCTTGGTGCGCGACCTCACGGCGCCCTTCGGCGGCACGGGCATCAGCGGCATCGGCCGCGAGGGCGGCGACTACGCGCTCGACTTCTATTCGGACCTCAAGACACTACAGATAAAGGAAGGGACCACCCATGGGTGAAATCGTCGGCGCGGGACTGCTCGCGCACGTCCCCACCATCGTGCTGCCGGACGACCTGCGTCGCGAGCTCAACAACGGCAACGAGAGCACGCTCTACACCGGACTGAAGAAGCTCCGCACCGAGGTCTTCGACGTATTGAAGCCCGACCTGGTGCTCGTCTTCGACAGCCACTGGTTCACGACCGTGGAGTTCGTCGTCACGGCCGCCGAACGCCGGATCGGGTTCTTCACGAGCGACGAGTTGCCCCGCGGCATGTCGAGCGTGCCCTACGACATGCCCGGCAGTCCGGAGTTCGCGCGCTTGGTCGCCAAGATCGCCGACGACACCGACGACTGCTGGATCACGCCCATCGACAACGAGCACCTCCCCGTCACCTACGCGACGCTCAACTTCCTCGGCTTCTTGCAGGGCGACGAGGCGTGGACGTCGATCGGCGTCTGTCAGACCGCGGAGATCCGCGACTTCGCGACCGTCGGTCGCGTCGTCGCCGAGGCCGTCGCCCAGAGCGACCTGCGCGTCGTGCTCATCGCCTCGGGCGCGCTGAGCCACACCTTCCACAAACTGCGCGACCTGCGCCAGCACGAGGCCGCGCCCGAGGAGCACATCTACTCCGACGAGGCCCGGCGCTGGGACCACCGCGTGATCGACGCGCTGGTGCGCGGCGATCACGCCCAGGTCGTGAACGAGATGGACGAGTTCATGGGCGTTCGCCCGGAGGGACACTTCGGCCACTACCAGATGATGGTCCACGCCCTCGGCGGCGCCGCGTGCGTCGCGCCGGGCCGGATGTACTCGGAGTACGAGAACTCCATTGGCACCGGACAGGTGCACATCTGGTTCGACCGGCCAGCCGGCGGATGGACGAACGCCTGATGACGATGCGCGGAATCCCCTTCCCCCGCACCGCGTCGGGCGCCGCGTCGATGTTGCCGCCGACGCCGTGGCACTACTCGGGTGACCTCCTGACGGTCGAGTTCCGCACCGACCCCGCGAACGTGCGCGCGCTCTTGCCGCCCGACGTCGAACTCGCCCACGACGACGAGGACCCCGGCGCGGTCGCCTTCATCTGGGCCGACTGGCAGAGCTGTGGCGACGACGGCGCCGAACTGCTCGACCCGGTGCGCTCGCAGTACAAGGAGTCCTTCGTCGTCGTGCGCTGTCGCTACGACGACCGGCTCTTCAGCCGCTGCGTCTTCATCTGGGTCGACAAGGACTTCGCGCTCGTGCGCGGTTACCTGCAGGGTTATCCCAAGAAGCTCGGCTCGATCCACCAGACCCGCCCGGTCACGGTCGGGCGCGCCGGCCCGCGCCTCGAGGCCGGCGCGACCTTCGGCATGACGCTGGCGGCCGCCGATCGCCGCTTGGCGAACGCGACCGTGACGCTGGAGGGTCCCGCGGCGTCCAACGGCTTCGTCAACGGCCACGCCATGTTGCACCACCGCTGGTTCCCGCGCATCGAACTCGACGGCGTCGACTCGCTCGAGGAGGTCGTGACCATGTCCGGCGTCGACCTCGACCTCGGACCGGTCTGGGGCGGCACGGCGACGCTCGAACTCTTCGACTCCCCGAGTGAGGAACTCTCGCGACTGGCGCCCGAGGAGATCATCGGCGGCTACTTCCGGTCGGTGGGCACGACGTTCGCCGGGGGTACGACCTTGCGGGGTGGTCGATGAGCCGTCGCATCGGGTCGGCCTCGCCGGCCGTCGTCTCCCAGGCTGAGAAGGACATCAAGGCCCGGCTGAAGGGACAGCACTTCGACTTCACCGCCATGAGCGCGGTCTCCAACGTCTATCGCGCCGGTACGGCCGTGCGCAATCACATGGAGCGCACGGTCCTGGCGGAGTACGACCTCAGTTGGGTGGCCTTCACGGTGCTGTGGGTGTTGTGGATCTGGGACACCCAAGAGACCGGACACGTGGCCGAGGAGGCCGGGGTGACGAAGGGGACGCTCACCGGGGTGATCAAGACCCTCCAGGGCCGCAAGCTGATCCGGCGTCTCCCCCACAAGGACGACCGTCGACGCGTGTCCATCGAACTGACGCCGTCCGGCGAGCGACTCATCGAGGCGCTGTTCCCGACGTTCAATGAGCACGAGCGCGTGGCCGTGAGCGCACTGACCCCCGCCGAGCAGCGCGAGCTCGCTCGTCTCTTGCGCAAGGTGACGCACGGGATCACCGACGCCGAGCGGGACTAGCCCCCGCTCACCTCGGTGACGACGGCGCGGCGCCCTCCGAGGTCACCACCTGGCGCGGCAGGAACAGCACGACGACGAAGCACAACATCGATCCCAGCGCCAGGATCGCCATGAAGAACGAACTCACGTCCTGGTTGAAGTCGAGGAAACCGGCGCCCGTGAACCCGGCGCCGATGGTGCCCATCGCCCCCATGATCGACCACACCAGCAGCGAGCGCCGTCCGGCGCCGATCGCGCCGGCCACGACGCCGATGACCATGACCGCCAGCAGCAGACCGAGCACCACGTGGAGCGCGAGGGCGACGGCTCCGTGCGCGATCGCCCAGAGCACGCTGCGCGTCGAGCCGCTGAAGTACTCACTCGGGTTCGAACCCGAGTGATGGGTGGGAATCGTCACGAAGAGGTTGACGAACATCCCCAGGCCCGCCTGCACGCAGAGCAGCACGATCGCGCCCAACGCCTGACGTCGGAGCGACTCGACCTTGACGGAGCTGCCCATCGCCACATCCTCGCAGACGGCGTCGCGTCGCGCGTGACGCGGCCTAGCGACTCGCGGCGTCCTCGGTGGGGATCAGGTGGCGCGCGGCGCGCGCCTCGTCGACGCGTGAGACCGGCGTCGTCTGCGGGGCGCGGTGCAGCGCGTCGGGGTCCTCCACGGCGCGTTGGGCGATCCGTTCGACCGCCTCGGCGAGGGCCTCGAGCGTCTGGAGGCTCTCGGTCTCGGTCGGCTCGAACATGAGCGCCTCTTCGACGATGAGCGGGAAGTAGACCGTCGGTGAGTGGAAGCCCTCTTCGAGCAGGGCCTTGGCCACGTCGAGCCCGCGCACGCCGTACTGGTTCTTCAGCGGCGTCGCGGTGAGCACGCACTCGTGCATGCACACGCGGTCGTAGGCGGCGGGCAGGGTCGCGCGCAGTCGGTGGCGCAACCAGTTCGCGTTGAGGACGGCGTACTTCGCGACGCGGGTGAGGCCGTCGCCGCCGTGGACGTCGATGTAGGCCAGGGCGCGCGCCAGGACCATGGCGTTGCCGTGCCAGCCGTGGACGCGGCCGATGGAGCGCGGGGGCTTCACCCACGCGAAGGAACCGTCGTCGAGTCGCGTCGCCTTGGGACCGGGCAGGAAGTCGACGAGTCGTCGCGAGACGGCGACCGGGCCGGCGCCGGGTCCCCCGCCCCCGTGGGGCGTGGCGAAGGTCTTGTGCAGGTTCATGTGCACGATGTCGAAGCCCATGTCGCCCGGTCGCACGGCGCCGAGGATCGCGTTCAGGTTCGCGCCGTCGTAGTAGAGGAGGCCGCCGACCTCGTGGACCGCCGCGGCGATCTCGGTGATCTCCTCTTCGAACAGTCCCAGCGTGTTGGGGTTCGTCAACATGATGCCGGCGACGTCGGGACCGAGCGCGGCCTTGAGCTTTTCCAGGTCGACCAGCCCGCGGTCGTTCGACGGCACCGTGGTCACCTCGTAGCCGCCGAGGGTCACCGACGCGGGATTGGTCCCGTGGGCCGAGTCGGGGATCAAGATCCGTCGTCGCGGATCGCCGTTCGCGCTGTGAAAGGCGCGCATCAGCAGCAGTCCGGTCAATTCGCCCGCGGCCCCCGCCGCGGGCTGCAGCGTCGCGGCCGACATGCCGGTCACGGCGCAGAGCTTCTCCTCGAGCGTCGCGAGCAGTTCCAGCCAACCCTGGGTCAGTTCGGCCGGCGCGCCCGGGTGCACCGAGTTGAGTCCGGGATCGTTCGCCACCGCGTCACAGAACTTGGGGTTGTACTTCATCGTGCACGAGCCGAGCGGGTACATCCCGAGGTCGACCGAGAACTGTCGGTGCGAGAGTCGGGTGAAGTGCGCGACCAGGTCGCGCTCGGAGACCTCGGCGACGTCGATGACGTCCTCGTTGAGGTGCGCGGCGGGGATCAAGTCGGCCAGCGCGGTCGCGGGCACGCCCGTCGTTCGCAGTTGGTAGGCCGAGCGGCCCGGCACAGACATCTCGAAGATGGTCGGCTCGGTCTCGTGACCGAGGAGCGGCGCCGACGCCGCGCGTCCCCCGGAGAGGGCCCGGCTCGTCATTGGCCGACCGCCTTTCGCAGGACCTCGACGTAACGGTCGATCTCCTCTTTGGTGCGCCGCTCGGTCACGGTCACGAGCAAGACGTCGTCGAGGTCACCCTCGATCGACGGGTCCGGTCCCGACGTCAAGGCGGCGACCGAGACGCCACCGAGCACGCCGTCACCGGCCATGGTGAGGAGCACCGAGGAGGCGTCACGGCCGAGGCGCACCGCGAACTCCCGGAAGAAGGGTTGCGACGAGACGGCGCCGACGCCGTCGATCTTCACGAGTTCGTCGAACAGGTAGTGCGCGCCCTGCGCGCAGCGCGTCGCGACCTCGCGCAGCCCCTGCGTGCCGAGCCACCCGAGTTGGATCGCGGCGGTGACGGCCATCAGGGTCTGGTTGGTGCAGACGTTCGACGTCGCCTTCTCGCGGCGGATGTCCTGCTCGCGGGCGCGCAGCGTCGTGACGAAGGAGCGACGGCCGTTGGAGTCGACGGTCTCGCCGACGATGCGCCCGGGCAGTCGTCGCGTCTGCTCGGTGGTGCAGGCGAAGAGCCCGAGGAACGGTCCTCCGAACGCCAGCGGCGTGCCGAAGGGCTGGCCTTCACCGACGAAGATGTCGGCCCCCCACTGTCCGGCGGTCTTCACGACCCCGGCCGCCACGGGGTCGGCGCCGAGCACGAAGAGGGCGTCGTTCGCGACGGCCAACGCCTTGGCGGCGCTCATGTCCTCGAGGACGCCGAGGTAGTTCGGGTAACTGGCGACGATCGCGGCGGCGTCCGTCGCGTCGACGCTCCCCCAGTCGGTCACGCCGTCCTTCAGGGGCACGACCACGATCTCGTGACCGGTGCCGCGCGCGAAGGTCGTCGCGACCTCGCGCCAGTGCGGGTGCACCCCGGCCGAGATCACCATCTTCTGACGCGTCGTGGCGCCGTGGGCCATGTTGAGGGCCTCGACCAGTCCGGTCGCCGCGTCGTACAGCGAGGCGTTCGGAATCGGCAGGCCGCTGAGTCGCGCGATCAGCGTCTGGTACTCGAAGATCGCCTGGAGGACGCCCTGGGCGACCTCGGGCTGATACGGCGTGTAGGCCGTCACGAACTCCGATCGTCCGGCGAGCATCTTGACGACGGCCGGCACCTCGTGGTCGTAGACCCCAGCGCCGGCGAAGCACGTCATCTCGCTCGCCTTGGCCTGATTCGCCGCCGTGTACTGGGTGAAGAGCGCCGCCACGTCCGGTTCGCTCATGCCGTCGGGAAGGTCCAGTCCCTGGGTGAGACGAACCGCCGGGGGGATGTGGGCGAAGAGCTGGTCGAGCGAGTCCATCCCTAAGAACGCCAGCATCTCGGCGATCTCGGCGTCGGTGTGCGGAAGGTAGTCGGCCATCACTTCGCCTTTCGAACGAACGGCAGGGTCGTCACGGTCGCCGCGATCGCTCGCCCGCGAAGGGCGACCGACACCGGGGTGCCGACGTCCAGCTCACCGTGCAAGAGCCCGAGGCCGATGCCGCGCTCGAGCACCGGTGAGTAGTTCCCCGACGTGAGGGTCCCCACACCCGCGCCGTCGAGCTCGACCTCGCCGCCGTCGCGCAGGGGCTGGCGGCCCTCGACGATCAGTCCGGTCAGGAGTCGCTGGGGACCGCGCTCGCGTTCGCGCTCGACCGCGCCGCGACCGCGGAAGGTCTCCTTCTCCCAGCCGAGGACCCACCCGAGGCGGGCCTCGAGCGTCGTCGAGGAGAGCGTCAGTTCGTGGCCGTAGAGCGGCAGCGCCGCCTCCAGTCGCAGCGTGTCGCGCGCACCGAGACCGGCCGGCGTGATCTCGGCGTCGACCAGACGCTGTAGCAGACCCTCGGCCGCCTCGTTGGGCACGGCGATCTCGAGACCCTCCTCGCCGGTGTAGCCGGTGCCGGCCACGCGCACCTCGACGCCGTCGTAGTCGAAGCGCGTCACTCGAAACCGTCCGACGTCGGCGAAGCGTTGGTCCAGCGCGGCGACCTTGGCGCGCGCGTTGGGGCCTTGGACGGCCAGTACGCAGCGTTGCGCGGTCACGTCGACGCCGGGCAGGGCGTCGGTCACGCCCGAGGTGTTCGAGGCGTTGGGCATCACGTCGAACTCGTCCTCGCCGACCCACCACACGATGATGTCGTCGACCACGAAGCCGTCATCGTTCAAGAGGTGCGTGTACTGCGCGCGTCCGGGCCCGATCTTTCGCAGGTCGTTGGTGAGCGTCGACTGCAACGCGTCGAACATCGTCGCACCGTCACAGCGCACCGTGCCCAGGTGACTGACGTCGAAGACGACCGCGTCACGTCGACAGGCCAGGTGTTCAGCGACGGTGCCCGATCCGTACTGCAGGGGCATCTCCCAGCCCCCGAACGGCACGATCTTGGCCCCTAGAGCGACGTGCGCGTCGTAGAGAAACGGGCGTCGATCGGTCACGTCGCCACTTTACGCTGCGAAAGATGCGAGGGTTCCGAGACCGTGTTGCTCGAGGAGCGCCACGAAGTCGCGCTGGTAGACGACGAGTAGTTCGACCTCCGGATAGAGCGCGCGGAACTTGCGGACCTTCTGATTCTTCTTCGTGACCAGTCGCTGTTCGAGCACGGTCAGCTCGATGAAGAGTCGGCGTTCGGGCAGATAGAAGTCCGGACGGAACGCCTTGGTCGGCACGCCGAGTTCGTTCCACTCGAGCGGGAACTCGACCGGCTCGTAGGACCACGAGAAGCCGTAGAGGTTCAACAGTCGCGCGAAGGCCTTCTCACTGGGGTGGGCGAACTGGCCGCGCGGTACCGCTTCGAGACTGGGGTGCCGACGACGCGAGGCGTCGATCGGCGAGGGGTCGCTCACGCCGAACGGGTCTCCCTCTCCGACGTAGCGAGCTGGGATTGACGGATGGTGGTCGTGAGTTCGGCGACCACGTTCGCCAGGGGAACGATGTTGAACACGCCCTGGCCGCCGCGAAGCAGGTCCACCAGGTCACCGTCGTCGCGCGCGAGCACCGATCCGGCGTCACTCAACACGAGACTGCTGGAGGCGAGATCGGCGCCCAAGGAGTTGCGCAGGCACTCCACGGCCTGTCGGGCGCGGTTGAGCGCGACGCCCGAGGTGAGCAGCGACTTGATCACCTTCACCTCGAGGACGTCGGAGTACGAGTAGGTCCGCTTGGAACCGCTGCCCTGGGCCGCGGTGATCGACGGCGTCACGAGATCGGTGCGCGCCCAGTAGTCCAACTGACGGTACGTGACGCCCGTGAGGCGACAGACCATCGGGCCACTAAATCCGTACGTTACAGAATCTGCCATGTGTCGTATCCCTCCCGACCGAGGTCTGTCCAGACTAACCCGACGGACTACACGAGTGTAGTTTCGCGGCGCCTATTCCACAAACAAATCTGGTCGGCCGAGCGTCGGCGAGGACGCTTCGGCGTGCAGACGAGGGGGGATGCGGCCGGCGCGCCGGGCCAAGAACCCGGCTTTGACCGCCTCGCGCAGCGATTCGGCCATCATGACGGGATCGAGGGCCCGGTTGATCGCCGAGGCGGCCAAGACACCGTCGCAGCCCAGTTCCATCGCCAGCGCGGCGTCCGAGGCCGTGCCGACCCCGGCGTCGAGCAGCACGGGCACGCCGAGGCGCTCACAGATCATCGCGATGGCGTGGGGGTTTCGCACGCCGAGACCGGATCCGATGGGCGAGCCGAGCGGCATCACGGCGACGCAGCCGACCTGTTCCAACCGCTGGGCCACGATCAGGTCGTCCGACGTGTAGGCCCAGACCTCGAAGCCGCCGCGCACCAATCGCTCGGCCGCGACCAGCGTCTCGGTCGTGTCGGGCAGCAGCGTCACGTCGTCGCCGATCACCTCGAGCTTGACGACGTTCGTCTCGAAGGCCTCGCGGGCCAGTTCGGCGACCTTGACCGCCTCGGCGGCGCTGTAGCAGCCGGCCGTGTTCGGCAACAACGAGAAGTTGAGACGACCGAGCAGGTCGTAGATCGAGCCCTTGACGTTGGGGTCCACCCGGCGCAGCGCCACCGTGGCGATCGAGGCCTCCGACGCGACCAGTGAGGCGCCGAGGACCTCCATCGAACGGAAGCCGCCGGTGCCCACGACGAGGCGCGACGGAGAACTCAGTGAACCGATTTGAAAGAGGTCTCCCACGTCCCAAGCGTACTAACCCGTCTCGGCCACTCATTAAGGTTGTTCAGGTGCAACCCCTCACCGTTCTGTCGATCGCGGGGTCGGACTCCGGTGGCGGGGCCGGCATTCAAGCCGATCTGCGCACCTTTTGCGCCTTCGAGGTCCACGCGACGACCGCACTCACCGCGGTGACGGCCCAGAACACGCTCGGCGTGTTCGCGGTGCAGAACGTCGATCCGGCGTTGGTCGCGGCCCAGGTGCGCTGCGTCGCCGATGACTTCGAGGTGGCCGCTGTCAAGACCGGCATGCTCGCCCAGCCGTCGACCGTGGCGATGGTGGCCGCGCTCGCCGCGGAGGGGCTTCTCCCCCACCTCGTCGTCGATCCGGTCCTGGTCTCTTCGAGCGGCCACGCGCTCATGGACGCCGGCGGCGTGGAGGCCTACCGCGACGTCTTGTTGGCGCACGCCGAGGTCGTGACGCCGAACCTGCGCGAGGCGGCGATGCTCTGCGGCGTCGACGTCGAGGACGTGACGGACCACGACGACATGCTGACCCTCGCCCGTCAGCTCCTCGAGTACGGGCCGACCTGGGCGCTCGTCAAGGGCGGGCACTTCGCGCGACGCTCGTTCGCCGACGCCCACACGCCCGACGTCTTGGTGGGGCGAGGTGAGGTGTTCGTCTTCGACGCCGAACGCGTCGCGACCACGAACGACCACGGGACGGGCTGCTCGCTGTCGGCGGCGCTGTGCGCCGGGCTGGCCCTCGGACGCGCTGTGCCCGACGCCACGCGCGACGCCAAGGCCTTCGTGCTCGCCGCGCTCACCAGCGCCGCGCAGTGGAAGCTCGGTCGAGGACGTGGCCCGATCGACCACCTGGGTTGGGGCGAATGAGCGACGAACCGCGCGCGCCGTTGACCACGACGACCAGCATCTGGCCGGCCGCCGGCGTCCTCATCTTCGCCGTGGTGGTGCTGGTCGTGTTCATGCTGATCAATCTCATCTCCGATCAGGGCGTCACGAAACCGACGACCACCGTGCCGGTCGTGGTCGGTGGTCTCCAGATGGCCTCGTCCGCGGCGGTCCTCGACTACTGCACCAGCTCCTCGGAGATCCCGTCGAACATCAACGACGTCTTCATCGTGCCCGTCGGCACGAAGAGCCTGTCGGGGGGCAACATCCCCAACGCCGGCGCGGGGGACTTCGACTGCTACCAGCCGCTCGTCACCGCGACGAACAGCGGGTCACTCCTCACGTTCTACAAGACCCAACTCGAGGCGCGGGGCTGGGGGCTCTTCTCCCAGGGCTCGAGCAGTGGCGCACCGCAGTCACTGTTCCAGAAGGCCGGTGACGACGGCTTCTACTGGGTCGTCGGTATCACGGTCACGAAGTCCTCGAGTGACCTCGTGCACTGGACGTTCCGGATCTATCAGAACTCCGAGACGGTCTGAACCAGTTCGCGCTCGGGGACGACGGTCTCGGTGCACGCCCACGACCAGAGCGCGAAGTTGAGCGGGTAGATCACGTAGCCGATGCGTGTCGCCGACGAGACGCACATCATCGTGAGGAAGACCACGCTGAGGATCGCCAGGATCTGCGCGAGGGTGGGCGGCCAGTGACGCCGTAGGTACTTCGCCATGAAGTAGCCCCCGACGAGGAACGTCACCGGCGCCAGGATGTGACCGGCCGGCGCCCAGAGCGTGGTGAGGATGTGCCCGGGCAGCGCGCTCGCGGCCGGCGACGTCACGCTCGTGAGGCCGAGCGGGAAGGCGAAGACGTTGGACATGAAGGCCCACGGCGCCCGAACGGCGAACGGCGCGACCGTTACCACGACGATCGCGGTCACCCACGCGAAGATCCGCTTCCAGTCCGATCGGTCCTTCGAGTCGCGCGCGACGAACAGCGCGCCGACGGCCATGGGCCACGCCGTCAGCTTCATCGCGGCGGCGAGACCGAGACTGATGCCGGCGAAGTTGTTCTGTCGTCGCTGCAACGCGGCCACGCCGAGCAGCGTGAGCGCGAGGATCGGCATGTCGTCGCCACCTGTGGACAGGAACAGCGCGCCGCTCGGCAGCGCGAGCAGGAACTGGGCCACCCGGATCTTCTTCGTGATCGGCGTTCGCAAGAGCCCGAGCGCCAGCAGGCTCGCGAGCAGCGTCAACAAGGACATCGCGATACGCGGGTCGGTCAGACCCTTCGACTTGTGGGTCTCGGCCGACGGCAGACCGAAGACGCCCATCAGCGGGAAGTACGGGAAGAAGGACTCGTAGGACGGGATTCCCTGGATCGGGTTCACCAGTTTGCCGTGCTTGTCGTAGGACGGGTAGAGGTTGCGATCCTTGCTCAGGTTCTCGCCGGCGCGCCGGATGACGCCGACCTCGGGCTGGGCCACGCGCCAGCGCGCCTCGAGCCCGAGCGGTATCGCGACCGACCCGAGCAGCACCAGCGCCAACAGCGCGACGCGGAGCAACGACGTACGCTTCGGCCTCAGTCGATGGAGGCCGTAGGCCACCAGGGCACACAGCGCGTACGGCCCGGTCGCGAGGTACCCCCACTGCCACTGGGCGCCCTGACGCGACGTCAGACCGAGGCCGAGGGCGAACAGGGCCGACAGGCCGTAGAGGAGTGCGTCGCTGCTCAGTCCCGGGAGCGCTCCCCACCAGGTCAAGACGCGGGTGCGCGCGAAAGTGAGCCGCGTCAGCATTGCGCCAATTGTACCCATGGTCCCATTTTCGGGACGAGCTTTCTACCCACGTTCCTCGATGCTCGGACGACGTATCTGCGCGAAGGTCGCCGGCGGCAGTTTCGAGGTGAGGAAGTGATCGATGACGCGCACGCTCTCCTTCGTGCGCTCCTTCAAGAGCATGTGCGAGGTGCCCGGCACGATCGCCAGCTGCGCCCCGGGGATCGCCTCGTACATCGAGCACGTGTGCGCCAGGGTCGCCACGTCGTCGTCACCGGCCATCACCAGGACCGGCACCGCAATCGTGGCGAGGTCCTCGGTCGTGAGCGTCGGCTGGGAGAACGTCATCACGCGGGTCTTCTCCTCGACCGCTCGGGCGTGCTCGGGCCCGTCGGGCGAGTGCTCGCCGAAGCGTTGCGCCCACTGCGCGAACTCCTCGCTCTCGACGTCGAAACTCGCCAACGGCATCAGTCCCTCGAAGTGGTAGTTGGCACCGATCACCACGATGCGGCGAACCAGGTCCGGACGGCGCATCGCCACGAGCAGCGCGACGTTCCCGCCGTCGCTGTGACCGACCAGGAAGACCTTTCGCTTGAGGTACTTGAGGAACGCGATGGTCTCGGTGGCCATGTCGTCGTAGGAGAACGGATCGTCGGTGTCGCCCGTCCGGCCGTGACCGCGCCGGTCGAACGCCGCGACGCGGTAGTGGCGCGCGAGCGACGGTCCGATGGACTTGAGGAGGCTCGCACTGCTGCTCATCCCACCGTGCAACAAGACGACCGTCGGGCCCTTCCCGCGCGGCAGCCGCGCCCACGTCGGATGGCCGTTCAGCGAGATCGTCGTCATCATGGTCATGGTAGGCGTCGCCGGGTGTTCCTTCGAGCCGTAGTGTGACGGGGTGCGCGCCTACGTGGTCACCGAGACCGACGACTCACTGACCACCGAGGTTCGCGACGTCGAGCCAGCGCCGCGTGACGAGGGCGACCTTCTCATCGCGGTGGAGTACAGCGGCGTGAACTTCAAGGACACCATGGTCGCCGCGCGCAAGAGTCGCGTGCGTCGAGTGCCGTCGCTCGTGGCCGGCGTCGACGCCGCCGGCGTCGTCGTGTCGTCGCCGGATCCCGCCCTGCCCGAGGGTACGCGGGTCGCGGTCCACGGCGGCGCGCTCGGCGTGGCGCGCGACGGCGGCTTCGCGCAGTTCCTCTACTCCCCCGCGCGCTACGTCACCGCGTTGCCGGCCGTGATCTCCACGCGCGTCGCGATGATCATCGGCACCGCCGGCTTCACGGCGATGGAGAGCGTCTTGGCCCTGGAGGACCACGGACTCGAAGGAGGCGCCGAAGTGCTCGTCACGGGCGCGACCGGCGGCGTCGGCTCCCAGGCGGTCGCGATCCTCGCCGCCAAGGGATATCGTCCGGTGGCGTCGACCGGAACGCGCGCCGCGTCATCTTGGCTGCTCGAACGCGGCGCGAGTCGCGTGATCGGACGCGAGGACGTGGCCGACAGTCCCGGTCGGGTCCTGGCGAGTGAGACCTGGGCCGGCGCCGTCGACTGCGTGGGCGGCGAGACGCTCGCCCAGATCATCCGTTCCCTGCGCTACGGCGCGGCCGTCGCGGCCAGCGGACTCGTCGCGAGCGCGGAGCTCGCGACGACGGTCTATCCGTTCATCACTCGTTCGGTGGCGTTGCTCGGCATCGACTCGGTCGAGGCGACGACCGAGACACGCACCCGCGTCTGGTCGGCCCTGGGTGCGGTCGCGGACGCAATCGACTTCGAACCACTCGCCGATCGAGAGGTTCGGCTGGAGGAGTTGTCCGCGGCGCTCGAGGACGTGCGCCACGGCGAGACCCGGGGTCGGATCCTCGTGAACCCAACCCCGGGCTGAGCTCGAGGGCTTCCTACTCGTCAGCGACGATCGAGCCGACGCGATCCCCGATGCCGGGGTCGCGTGCCACGAGCACGAACGCGTAGATGATGGAGACCAAGATGACACCACCCGCGACCCACGGGAACCAGTTGTACGGCGGTGTCGGTGGGTTCGGTCGGATCAAGTAGTAGAGCGGCACGGCGATCAAGACGACCCCGATCGACGGCAGCAGCGCGTGGCGGATCGGGTTGAAGAGATCCGGGTGGTAGCGCCGGTAGTAGAACGGCAACGCCAGGTTGCTCAACAGGTACACGACCAGCACCAGGATCGTGCCGAACGTCGAGGACTCGAAGAAGAAGTTCGTGGCGCTCATCGAGGCCGAGTTCGCCGAGGAGCCGACGATGTGGAGCAGTCCCCACACACCGATGATGGTCAACGCAATCCCGAGGAACACGAACAGTGCGTTGATCGGTGTCCGACGGGTGTCGTGCACCTTGCCGATGAACTTCGGGATCAGTCCCTCTCGTCCGGCGTTGAAGATGAGACGAGCCTGCGAGTTGGTCCCCGCGATCAACGCACCGAGCGTGGACGTCATGCCGGCCAGTAACGCGAAGAACAGCGCCGCGCCGAGTACGCCCTTGGCCACCGAGATGAAGGGAATGGCGGCGCTGCTCAGGTTCGCCACGTTGTTCTTGAAACCGACGACGGTCGCGAAGGCGAACAAGACGTAGGAGACCAGCATGATGAGCGCCGACGTGAAGACCGCCCGCGGGATGTTCTTTCGCGGGTTGTCGGTCTCTTCGGCCAACGCCGCCGAGTTCTCCCAGCCGATGAAGAGGTACACCGCGAGCGGGAACCCGGCCGCCAGGCCGCTGAAGCCGTTGTGGATGTTCTTCGGCTCGAACGGCCGGAACGAGATCGACCCGTGGAACTTGATCAACGCGACCACGCTCACCACGACCAGGATGATCATCTCGAACGCGAAGAAGATGCCGGCGATCCGCGTCGATATCGAAATGCCCCGGATCATCATGAATACCGCGAACGCCAAGAAGATCAGGGTCCATATGATCCACGGCACGTTCTCGAGTCCCGACACGTTGTAGTGCTGCATGATGATCTGGAAGAAGCCGCCGACGATCGCCACGACCGACGCCATCGCCACGATGTAGCCCGCTCCCGTCATCAGTGCGGTCGTGACGGCGGCGCGGCCGCCGAACGTCTTGCCGATGAAGGAGATGAAACCGCCGGTGGACGGCAGCACCTTGCAGAACTCCGAGAGGGTGTTGCCGAGGAAGAGGATCGCGATACCGGCCAGGATGATCGTCAACGGCGACGCCAGACCGGCCGTGTAGGCCAGGTAGCCGAAGCCGAAGTAGAAGCTCATCGCCGGGCCGATGTTCGCCATCGTCGCCGCGGCGATGTCGAGCGGTCCTAGTTGGCCCTTGCGAAGGCGCTCGTGACCACCATGTTCCGGCTGCTTGGCGCCGAGAAAGTCGGTACCCAATCCGTCGCTCATTCTTCCCCCTCTAACCGTGTCGGACCGAGTACTGACTCACTCGACCAACGTCGTCGTTGACGTTACGCCAAGAATGTAGTGGACCGGCGCCCCTCGCTTTGGAAGAAAGCACTTATTCCTCGAGGACCGTGACGGCTCAGTAGAACGGACTGAGCCAGATCTTGCCGTTGTCGCACGGCTGGAGCGGATAGGCCGGCGTGATCGGCACCGTCGATCCTCCGGTCACGAACTGCACGCTGATCGTGACCGCGTTGTCACAGACCGTGTTGGCGGTTTGCACGCTCGAATAGGCCAGCGAGAAGTTCGTCGACGACCCGTTCGTCATCGTCAGCGTCGTGGGCGCCTCATTGGCCTTGGCGGTCGGGAACTGGATGACGTTACCGGTACCCGACTCGT
This sequence comes from uncultured Acidimicrobiaceae bacterium, assembly GCA_963700135.1. Classification (GTDB taxonomy): domain Bacteria; phylum Actinomycetota; class Acidimicrobiia; order Acidimicrobiales; family RAAP-2; genus RAAP-2. Next base: position 437,195 of record CAVOWM010000011.1, read on the forward strand.
CCACGAGGTTCACCGGCAGCACCGCGCCGCTCTTGTCCTGCAACGTCAGGATCGGCCACCCCTTGATCGAACAGGTGCCCGCCGAGTGCTTGGTCAGCGTGACGCTCGCGTCGATCGTGCCCGCCGCGCCTTCGCCCTCGTTGAACACGCCCGCGAACGCACTACCCTGGCACGTCGTCGCCGTCGCCGTCGCCGTCGTCGTCGTCGTGGTAGACGCGACGGTCGTGGTGGTGACCACCGGGACGCTCGTGGTCGTGGTGCTCGAGGTGTTGCCGATGACGTGGCGACTCAGCGTGACGATGACGACGAACGCGATGAAGAGGGCGACCGCCGTGAGACCACGTCTCACTGACCAAAGTCCTCGGGTCGGATCGTGTCGAGGAACTCTCTCAGTTCGGCGACGAGGTCCGCCTCGTTCGGCGGCTCGGTGTCGTCATCGTCCTCGTCGTCGTCATCATCATCGAGGTCGAGTTCCATCACCCGGCCCTCGGCGGCCATCAGGTCGTCGTTGACGAGGATCGGCGCGCCGACACGCAACGCCAACGCCACCGCGTCGCTCGGTCGCGCGCTGACGTTGATCTCGTCGCGGTCGCGCAGCAGTCGAAGGTTTGCGTAGAAGGTGTTGTCGCGCAACTCGGTGATCTCGGCGGCGAAGAGTTGCGCCCCGAGCGCGACGATGACGTTGCCGAGCAGGTCGTGGGACATCGGTCGCGGTGCCTTGACACCCTGGAGCGCGTAGGCGATGGCGGCCGCCTCGGGCGCGCCGATGAAGATCGGGAGGACGCGCGATCCGCTCACCTCTTCGAGCAGTAGCAGCGGCGTCGAGGAACCGACGTCGACGCGCACCGCCCGAAGCACCACTTCAACCATGCAAAGAGCCTAGACCGGGACCGGTCGAAAATTTACGTCTAGCGCCCGAGGTAGTCCTGCAGCGCGCGTTCGTACAGCACCGCGCGCAGCGCACCGATCTCGCCGGCCAGTTCCACCGTGACGTCGCGGGCCTGTTCGCCCGAAAGCCCGCTCGCCTTGGAGCGCAGCGGTGCCGAGAGGTCGTCGATGAGACCGACCTCGCGTTCGGCCACCCGGCGAAGCGATCCCAGGAGGCGAACGTCGAGGCCGCGTTCGAGCAGCGCCTGGGCGCTCGTCGCGACGCGTACGTCGAACTCGGTGAAGGCGATCTCGTTGCCGAGCGACACGGGCGCGAGCAGTCCGAGCGCGTGCAGTTGCGTCATCGCGGCCGGCGCCAATCCGGTCGCTCCTAGGAACTCCGCCATGCTCAGGTAGTGCTGATCGCCGCTGGTCGTGACGTCGACGCTCGGCGGCACCACCTTCAACGCCGGCCGGGTACTCGGCGGCGCGGGGATCGACACGACGTTCGAGAGCGCCTCGCGCGCGGCGTGACGAGGACTCGACGGCACCGGCACGTCCTTCAAGAGTCCCTGCTCGATGAGGCGCAGACGTACGACGCGCAGCGGTACGAACTCCTCTTGGGCCAGTCGGATCGCTTCGCGCAGGCACTCGACGTCGCGTTCGGAGTAGAGCCGGTAGCCCTTGCGACTTCGACTCGGCTGCACGAGACCCTTGTCCTCGTAGTAGCGGATCTTGGAGAGTTCGATATCAGGGAAGTACTTTCGGAGTTGAGCGTGAACCTCTCCGATGCGCATGATGCCCTGATTGCCGTTCATTGCGTCGCCTCCCAGAAGACAAGCTTGAACTTGCCGATCTGCACCTCGTCAGCGGAGTGCAGCGTGGTCTCTTCGACCCGAGTGCCGTTCACGTACGTGCCATTGAGCGAGTTGAGGTCACGCAGGGTGATCCGTCCGCTCGCCGTACGCGTGAAGATCGCGTGATGACGCGACACCGAGACGTCGTCCAAGAGCAGGTCGCTGTTCTCGTGTCGACCGACGGTCGTGATCTCGGACTTCAGTTCGATCCGACTGCCGGCTTCGAGTCCCGTCGCGATCACCAGCTCGTCGCCGTGCTCGCCGTTGGGGCCGCGGGTGGTCCCGGGGTGCAAGACCTCGGCCGCCGTGACCACGGGCACCGCGATCGTCTCGGGCGAGTTGGCGTCGTGTTGCGGGGCTCCGCACGACCAACAAAAGCTCGCGTTGGCGTTCAGGATTTCTCCACATCGACGGCAGTTCATCGGCTTCACACTAGTTAACTTCGCGAGTGTTCGTCAGGGTCAGTTGTGAGTGAGGGCGGCGTACCCTTGCGCGTCGAGCAGCGCGTCGAAGTCGGCGCTACTCGTCGTCGTGATCTCGCAGATCCAACCCTCGCCGTACGGGTCGGCGTTGACCGACTCGGGTGCGCTGCGCAGCGTCTCGTTCACCGCGCTCACCGTGCCGCCGACCGGCGCGTAGATCTCGGACACCGACTTCGTCGACTCCACCTCGCCGAGGGCGCCGTGCGCGTCGATCGCGGTGCCGACCTTGGGCAGGTCGACGAACACCACGTCACCGAGCGCGTCCTGGGCGTAGTCGGTGATGCCGACACGCACGACGTCGCCGGTGGCCTTCGCCCATTCGTGGTCGTTGGAGTATCGAAGGTCGGTGGGAATCAGCATGGGGCAAACTTACAAGATTCGCCGCGCCTGACGTCCCGTGCGCAGCGCGCGCAGCGCCGGTTTCACGTAGCCGGCCAGCACGATCCACGACAGCGTCAGTCCCATCAGCCCGATGACCCAACAGGCGTCGCGCGCGTCGTGCTGCCACGCGCGCAACGGCGCGTGACGCGGGTTCGTGGTCAACAGGAAGAGCGGGAAGGTCGTCATCAGGGCAAACGTCGACACCTTGCCCCACCACAGCACGTCGATGCGCGCGGCGCCGAGGGCCGCGAGCACGAGCGTCAACACCGAGACGATCAGCTCGCGCGCCAAGGTCGTGAGCGCGAACCACCACGGCACGCCGGCCGCGGCGGCGACGGCGAGCAGACCGCTGATCACGAGGATCCGGTCGGCCACGGGATCGATGATCTTGCCGACGTTGGACACCTGGTGCCAACGCCGCGCCACGAAGCCGTCAATCCAGTCGGTCGCGCCCAACGTCGCCAGCAACCACGCCGCGATCGCGCGGTGGTTCGTGCCGAAGAGCAACCAGAAGAAGAGTGGCAGTAACGCCAGACGGATGATGGTTATGGCGTTGGGCCACGTCAACCACCCCGCGTCCGCGACTTCGTCTGCGCTCATCAACGAAGCGTATAACTACGCCACCGTGATGGATTCGTCCAAGTACACGTCTTGCACAGCGTTGATCAGCGCCGCGCCTTCGTCGATCGGACGCTGGAAGGCCTTGCGACCGAGGATGAGACCTTGACCACCGGCGCGCTTGTTGATGACCGCCGTGCGCACCGCGCCCGCGAGGTCGTTCTCGCTGTCGCCCGAGGACTCGCCGCCGGAGTTGATCAGTCCGATGCGGCCGGCGTAACAGTTGACCACCTGCCAGCGCGTGAGGTCGATCGGGTTGTCCGTCGTCAACTCCGAATAGACCAGCGGACTGGTCTTTCCGAACTTCACCGCGTTGTAGCCGCCGTTGTTGATTGGTTGTTTCTGCTTGATGATGTCGGCTTCGATCGTCACGCCGAGGTGATTGGCCTGGCCGGTCAGGTCCGCGCTGAGGTGATAATCGACGCCGTCCTTGACGAAAGCGTCATTTCGTAAGTACGTCCAGAGGACGGTGAACATGCCGAGGCGGTGCGCCTCGGCGAAGGCCCGGCCGATCTCCTCGATCTGGCGGATCGAACCCTCGGACCCGAAGTAGATCGTCGCGCCGATGCCGACCGCGCCGAGGTCCGAGGCCAGCTGCGCCGAGGCGAAGAGGCGCTCGTCGTAGGAGTTCGGGTAGCGCAACAGGTCGTTGTGGTTGATCTTGACGATGAAGGGAATCCGGTGCACGTAGCGTCGAGAGATCGATCCGAGCGTGCCGAGCGTCGAGGCGATGGCGTTGCAGCCCCCCTCGATCGCCAGGTCGCACAGTCGGGCCGGGTCGAAGTACTCGGGATTCGGGGAGAACGACGCGGCGGCCGAGTGCTCGATGCCCTGGTCGACCGGGAGGATCGAGAGGTAGCCCGTCCCGGCCAGTCGCCCGTGATTGTGCAGGGTGCCGAGGTTGCGCAGCACGGTCGGCGAGCGGTCGGACAGGGCGAAGACGTCATTTATATAGTCGGGCCCCGGGAGGGTCAACAGTTCCTTGGGGAACGCGGTGGCCGTGTGGTCGAGCAGCGATGACGCTTCGTCACCCAGTAGCGAGGCAATGTCCATGACCCAAGGTTACAAGATGAGTCCCGCGGCCCCGTCCGTGACGAGCCGTCGCGCGTGCGAGAGACTGCGACCATGGACCTGGACTACCGATCTTCTCTGTCGCGCCGACTCGCCGCCGTGCACTCGCTCTACGACGAGGCCTGCGCGACGATGGACCTCGAACAGGTCAATCGCGTCACCGTGCCCGGCGTGTTGCCGATCGCGTTCTCACTCGTCCACCAGGTGCTCATCGAGGACGGCAGCGTCGTCTTCCTCGGCGGCCCGGCCCCGCAGATGAGTGCGTCGTGGGCCTCGCGCATGGGACTGGCGATCGAGGACCCGGGCAAGGAGAAGACCGTCGAGGAGATGATGGAGCAGCGAATCGGTGACTACGAGGCGTTCCGGGCGTTCCAGCGGCTGGTCTTTCGAGCGACTGAGGATTTCGTCACGACCATCGATCCGTCGTCATTCGGCGACATCATCGTCACCTATCCGTACGGTCCGACGATCGCCCAGACGTTCTCGGCGCGCGTGGGCGGCGAGCACGGGATCACGCGCAGCGACGCGATCGAGTGTTGGATCTACCAGCACGCGCTGCGCCACATGGGTGAGATCGAACACGCCCGGGCCCTCGTGGGGCTCACCGGGATGACGTCGTGAAAGTAGTCTCAAGCCCAGCGCCAACCTGAGGAGTGGTCGATGTCCCGAGTCCAAGGAACCACCACCGAGAAGTTCGCGGGTCTCGTCGATCACTTGGAGAAGAGCCTCGAGAGCGGCGAGGACGTCGGCGCCGCGATCGCGGTGTACCACCACGAGGAACTGGTGGCTGATATCTGGGGCGGCTACCGCGACGAGGCGAAGACGGTTCCGTGGGATCGCGACACGCTCGTCAACGTCTGGTCGCTCACCAAGACGATGAGCTTCCTGGTGACCCTCATGCTCTTCGAGCGCGGTGAGCTCGATTTCAACGCCCCCGTCGCCCGGTACTGGCCCGAGTTCGCGGCGAACGGGAAAGCGGACATCGAAGTCCGTCACGTGATGAATCACTGCGCCGGCCTTTCGGGCTGGCAGGCGGACATCAAGAAGGAAGACCTCGCCGACTGGGAGTTGACGACGACGGCGCTCGCCGCGCAACGGCCGTGGTGGGACGACCGCACGCTGAGCGGCTATCACGCGATCACCCAAGGTTTCCTCATCGGCGAGGTTGTTCGACGCATCTCCGGTACGACGATCGGCCAGTACTTCCACAGCGAGGTCGCCGCGGTCCTCGGTGCCGATTTCTTCATCGGTCTTCCTGAGTCTGAAGAGGCTCGCGTCAGCATCGTGATCCCCCCTCCCCCCATCGACCTCTCGCAACTCGACCCCGACTCCGTCGCCGCGCGCACGCTCGATCCCAAGGTCTTCGACCCCACGGGCCCGCAGTATCGATGGTTCCGCGCGGCGGAGATACCGGCCGGCAACGGACACGGGAACGCCCGCTCCGTGGCCACGATCCAGCAGATACTGGCCAACAAGGGTCACGCGCAGGGACACCGTTTCTTCGCCGAGACGACGGGCGACCTGGTCTTCCAACGCCAAGTCAGCGGCGTCGATCAGGTGCTCGGCGTTGAGGTGAGTTTCGGTCTGGGCTACGGGCTCTCGAGCGGCGCCGTGCCGATCGGTCCGCGCGCGTGTTACTGGTTCGGCTGGGGCGGCTCACTCGTCATGATGGACCAGGACCTGGGACTCACCATCGCGTACACGATGAACAAGATGGCCGAACGCACGACCGACGCGCGCGCGACCACCGTCTCACTGTTGGCGGCCGTGGCCGCGATGAGTTAGTCAGCGGACTTCTTCTTCGACACCGGCGTCGTGCGCCGCTTGCGGTTCTTGCGCGCGACGCCAGCGCCGAGTTCACCCAAGCGCGCCTTCGCGTCGTAGGCCTCGGGCTCGGCGATCACCACGCGCGCGAACAACTCGCGCGCCGACGTGAGGTCCCCGGCGCGGTCGTAGACGTCGCCCAGGGCGTACCAGAGTCGCACGTGACGGTACGACGGATTGCGGAGCTGCTTGGTGGCGCCGGCCTTGGTCAAGAGCTCGATCGCCTCGGGGTAGAGACGCTGGTCGGCCAGGGACGCCGCCATGACGATGCGCCCCTCGGCCAGGACCTCGGCCGACGGTTCGCTGGCCTCGAGTTCGGCGAAGGTCTTGGCGACCGCTCGGAATCGGAAGTTCGCCCGGTCGCAGTCCATCACCAAGGGGAGGTGTTCGGCGTCGCCCGTGATGGTGAAATGTGCGCGCAGGTGAATCTTCGCCATGTTCCAACGCTCGGCCCGGTAGGCCGCCAGCCCCGTGAGTTCACGCACCGGGGCGACGCCCGGCACGGCGTCGGCGACGACGCGGCCGAGTCGCAGGGCCTCTTCGTAGCGCTTGCGATCGTAGGCCTCGGCCGCCTTCGTCAACGTGAGCACCATCTTCTCGCGCATGTACGACGTGCCGATGAAGGCCTTGCGGATGTCGGCGGCGATGTCGCCCGGGAGGGCGTACTTGACCTTCGGTTTGGCCTTCGCGGGCGCCGCGGCGACCACCGGACGCTCATCTTGCACCCAGGTCGACATGCGATCGGGTTTGGTGCCGGTACTCGGGGTCACCTCCATGGCCTGACCGGTCGACTTGATGTTGGCGCCGCCCTTTCGCGCGACGCCGCCCCAGCCTTGGGCGCGGCCGTAGGAGTCGGCCTTCGCGCGTTCGAGTTCTTCGGGGCTCAGTTCGCGCGGTCGTCGTTCCGCACGGGCGCGTGCGGGCGGGCGATTGCGCGGCGGAAGACTCGGTCGTCGGTCACGCGACGTGGCGTCGTAGCGCGCGTCGGGGCGCCCGCGCGCCGGTCGCGCCGCGCCGGGGCGACGATCGTCGGACCGTGACCGTGGGGATGACGGGGTTCGGTGGCCGTCACGCGACGAGGCGTCGTAGCGAGGGGGCCGGGCGTCACGCGGGGCCGGATGGCCCGGGGTTCGTGCGTCGCGGCCGGCGCTACTCGGTCGGGGGCGACGTTCGGCGTTTCGGTCATCGCGTTCGTCACGGTCGCGACGCGGCGCTCGTTCACCGTGCTTCGCGGCGCCGTTCGGCCGCGGCGCGGCGCGGCGTCCGTCGGGCTTCGATCGATCGATCCGCCGTGGCGCGCCGTCGCGCGGTTCGCGGCGATCGAAGGAGCGTGCGTCGGGGTCGCGCGGCGCCCTACGGGGTCCGGCGCCGGTACCCGGTCGGCCCGCACCCTTCGGGGCGCCGCGATTCGGGCTCGGCGCTCGCCCACCGGGGGCGCGACGAGGCGGAGGATTTCGAGCGGGCACTGGTCAATGCTACTAAACGTGCCTCGACGCGGATTCCGCTCAGGTCGACTGGGCTTCGCCCGGCGGTGGCGGTGACATCCCCCGACGCCACGGTCGCCAGTCGATCGACGGTCGTGGGACGGCGTCGCTCACCCCGGCCCCGTGGACCCGGTAGCCGACCGGCAGCAGTTCGAAGTGGAACTTGTCGCGGATGAACCCCCAAATGCCGCGCGGCTGCCAGATGGCGACCGCGACGGCGAGCGCGCCGAAGATGATCAGGTACCAGGCGCCGTAGTTCTGCAGGGTCTGTTGGAGGACGAAGTAGATGACGCAACCGAGTATCGGTCCCTCGATGGTGCCGAGCCCGCCGATCATCGAGGCGAACAGCATCTCGGCGGCCCACTGCAGGTTGAACTCGTTGCCGAGCTGGATGAAGGGTTGGGAGATCGCCAACACCGCACCGGCGGCGCCACAGCCCGCGGCCGCGACGATGAATATCGTCCGTCGGGTCGTCGTGACCTTGGCGCCGGAGCTGCGCGCGGCCAGTTCGTTGTCGCGCACCGACGACAGGACCAGCCCCAGTCGACTGCGCAGCAATATATACGTCGCCACGACCACGACGAGGGCGACGAACCAGGCGGCCAGGTAGGTGTCGTGGTTGAGCGTGGCGAAGGCGATGTTGCTCAGTCCGGGCAGGTAGTGACCGGTGCCGCCGCCGAAGAACGCGATCGACCCGATGATGAGCATGGCGCTGTCGGCGACGACCCAGGTCGCGACCGAGAAGTATCCGCCGCGCAGGCGAAAGAGCAGGTACGTGACCGGGAACGCGATGACGGCGCAGACGACGACCGCGAGGGGAATCGCGACGAAGGGGTCCATGCCCTTGATCGCGAAGTACAGCGTGGCGTAGGCACCGAGGCCGATGAAGGCCTGCTGACCGATCGAGACCATGCCGGCGTAGCCGGCGAGCAGGTTCCACATGGTGGCCATGATCACCAGGATGAAGAAGTTCATCAGTATCGTGACGTCCGAGGCCGGGAGGAGCCACGGCGCCCAGGTGAAGAAAACGCTCAGGACGACGGCCCCGACCAGCGTGTAGGCGACGGGGATCTGGTGGCGCCTGACCGTGATCGACTGCTCGACGCGGCTGAGGTCCTCCACGCTCACGACATCACCACCTTCTTGCCGAACAGACCCTGGGGTCGGATCGCCAGGACCACGAGGAACAAGATGTTGCCGGCGAGGATCTGGTACTGCTCGTTGAAGTGCGCGCCGAACTGTTGGGCGATGCCCAGGAGGATGCCGCCCACGAGCGTCCCCCAGAGCGAGCCGATGCCGCCGATGACGACGGTCTCGAAGGCGTAGAGCAGGTTCACGCCGCCGGCGGTCGGATCGATGCTGGAGTACATGCCGAAGGCGATGCCCGCGAGCGCGACGGTGGCGAAGGCCAACGACGACGCGATCCCGAAGATGTGGCGATAGTTCGTACCGCAGAGCTGGGCCGCCTCGCGGTCGTCCGAGACCGCGCGGATCTGGCGACCGGTGCTGGTCTTGGACAAGAAGAGTTGCAGCGCGCCGAGGACCACCACCGAGACGATCAACACGGTGAGCGAGAGGTACGAGACGTAGATCGTGGAGTTGACCTGCCAGGACTTGGCGATCAGGGAGCCGATGTTGATCGACTGGGCGTTCGCGGTGTAGATCTCGAGCAGCAGGTTCTCGATGACGACCGAGAGGCCGAACGTGACGAGCAGCGTCGTGAACGGGTCGCGGTCGATGCTCTTCTGCAACAGCGTGCGCTGCACGACGTAGCCCAAGAGGGCGAAGATCGGTACGACGATCAGGAACGACCACACCTCGGGCAGGTGGAACTTCGGCACGAGGAAGACCGCGGTGTAGCCCGCGACGACCGCCATGTCGCCGTGGGCGAGGTTGATGATCTTCATGACGCCGAACATCAGTGACAGGCCGCAGGCGAAGAGCGCGTAGAAACCGCCGAGGAGCAGGCCCGAGACGACGATGTTGATCCAGGTCACGACGGCCCCGTCGCCGTCGGTTGCGTGGTCCCGAAGTACGCCGACTCGATGGCGCTCGAGCTGAGGTCACCGGGCGCGCCGACGAGCGAGGTCCGGCCCTCGAGCAGACAGTGGACCCGCGTCGCCACGGCCAGCGCCTGGCTGACGTCTTGTTCGACGAGCAGCACGCCGACGCCCTCGGCCACGATGGTCGGCAGGAACTCGTAGATCCGCTCGATCACGATGGGCGCCAGACCGAGCGAGACCTCGTCGATCATCAGCACCTGGGGATTGGCGACCAGGGCGCGCGCGATGGCCACCGACTGCTGCTCACCACCGGAGAGCTGGCCGACCTTCTGACGCCGGCGCGCGGGCATCCACGTGAACAGTTCGTACACGGCGGCGATGGTGAACGGCCCCGCCGCCGCCTTCTGGGCGCCGACCTGGATGTTCTCCTCCAGGGTCAGCGACGCGAAGAGGCGGCGGCCCTCGGGCACCAGCGAGATCCCGCGGCGCACCCGCTCGTGCGTGCGCACCCGGGAGATCTCTTCCCCCCGGTACGTGATGGTCCCCGACGTGGGGGCGTGGAGTCCGGCGATCGTGCGCAACAGCGTCGACTTGCCGGCGCCGTTGGCCCCGATGATCGCCAGGACTTCACTCGCGCCCAGGTGGAAGCTGAGGTCGTCGACCGCGCAGAGCTGCCCGTGGTGGACCGTGAGGTTCGCGACCTCCAAGAGGTGCGTCGAAGCGACGCGGTCACTCACGCGACGCCGCTCTCGTTGATGATGCGCCCGCCGAGATAGACCCGGCGCACGGCGTCCGAGGCCAAGACCTCGCGCGGCTCGCCGTCGGCGACGAGGGCGCCGTTCGCGAGACAGAGCAACCGGTCGACCGTCGAGAGCAGCGCGCGCACCACGTGCTCGATCCAGAGGATCGCGATGCCCTCGCGCTGGAGCGAGCGGATCACGTCGGAGAGCTCGACGACCTCGGCGTCGGTGAGACCGCCGGCGATCTCGTCGAGCAACAAGATGCGCGGGTCCGTGGCGAGCGCGCGCGCGAGCTCGAGGCGCTTGCGGTGCAGCAGCGCCAACGAGCCGGCCGGGCGGTTCGACAGCGCCGCGAGGCCCGAACGCTCCAGCGCGCGATAGGCCGCGTCGTAGCTCTCGTGGCCGCGACGCCCGGCGCCCTGTTGGGCCGCGAGGAGCGCGTTCTCGAAGACGGTCATGTGTTCGAACGGTTGGGGTATCTGATAGGTCCGCCCGATCCCCATTCGGCACCGCTCGGGCGTCGCGACGTGCGCGAGGTCGTGGCCGTCGAAGGACAGGTGACCGACGTCGGCCTTGATGTCGCCCGAGATCATCGCGAACATCGAGGTCTTGCCGGCGCCGTTGGGGCCGACGACACCCACGGAGGCCCCTTCGTCCAACTGGAAGGTGATCCCATCGGCGACGACGACCTGTCCGAAGCGCTTGGATACACCTTCCAGTTGTAGAAGCGGCATGAAACTAATTGTTCCTAAGCGTTGGTCGGCTCAAGTGTCGCCTGCAACGGAATGTGCTTGTTGAGCGTGTTGTCCACGACCCAGGGCGACCACGCGAACTTCTTGTGGCCGACGAGCTCGGTGGAACCGGGCTTCCACTGGATGCCGACCGGCTTGATGATGCCGACGCCCTTGGCCGGGTTCGTCTTCGCCGAGAAGTTGAGCGGCCCGCAGATGCCGTCGTAGGCCACCTCCTTCAGCGCGTTCGCCACGGCCTTGCGGTCGTGCGGGTCCCTGACCTTCTTGAACGCCTCGACGACGATCTCGAAGAGCGAGTACGTCGAACCCATCGACTGCACCCACTGCTGGCCGGTGACCTTCTGGTAGTTGGCGGCGAACGTGTTGGCCGTCATGCCGGTCAGCGATGACTTGTAGGGCGCGTTGGGTGAGAACCAGCAGTCGGTCGCCACGTTGTTCGACAGGTCGCCGAGCGCGTACACGTCGGTCGGGAACAACATGACCTTGGCGACCGTGGCCAACTTCGGGTTCCAGTCCTGCTGGGACGCCTGCTTCCAGAACGTGTTGAAGTCCGGGGGCAGCGGGCAGTTGATGAAGAAGTCACAGGCCTTCCCGCCCGAGCCGGCCTTGAACAGTTCGATCATCGCGGTGTAGTCGGTCGACAGGTCGGTGTAGGCCCCGCCGTCCACGAAGGTCCACGGCGATCCGCCCTCGGCCGTGTTGATGGCCGCCAACGTCGGGGGCCAGGCCGCCCGGAAGGCGTTGCCGTCCGAGTCGTTCGGGAACATCCCCGCGTAGACCTGGTTGGCGCCGGTGACCTTCAGCACCTTGTTCCACATCGGCAAGAAGCACTCCACGAACTCCGGGATCCCGAAGAAGAACATCGTGCAGTACTCCGGCGGTGCACCGACCGCGTTGCCCGCCGGACCGATGGAGTTCCCGGTGAAGCCACCCCACCACGCTTCCCACGGACAGACCGTCGAAAGGCACGGAACGCCCGCGCCCTCGCACACGACACTGACCGGAATGGTCGTCTCGGGCGCCGAGGACGTGACGATCAGGTCGACACCGGTCTGCTGGATCAACTCCGTCGTGACCGTACTGGCGATCGACGGATCGGACTGGGAGTTCTTGACCGTCACTTCGATCTTGTACTTCGTCTTGCCGATCGTGATGCCCTTGGCGAACTGGCTCGCGCTTCGCACCAGACTGAGGACGAACTTGTCCGGTCCCGCGAAGTCGGCCAGCGATCCCGTGGAAGGCGTGACGTACCCGATCTTGATGGTGCCCGACTTGGTCGCCGCGGACGCCGCCGACGCTTGCGCGAGCGCGGCCATACCCCCGACGAGCGCCGTACCGGCGACCGCTTTCAAGCCGAGACGGCGTCCGAACTCGACACTCCCCCAGCCCGGAATGGTCCTCTCTGGAGAACCGGCACCGCTAGATTCTTCAATCCCCATGTAATCCCCCTCTAGTGACTGCACTGATGTTTTCATTACATTACGTCGCACGCGTCGCGAAAATCAGGCAAGAACTTCATCGAATGTTGACATTATTGCCCTCGTTGTTCGCTATGCGGTCATATGTCGCGAACGCGTCATCTCGTCGCCGTGTCACTCGTTCGACGCGCGCGCCGCGCTGTCGCGCTCGATCGCGTCCGTCGTGATGACGTCGCCGACAGAAGGCGTCGTGCCGTCGATCGTAAGAACACGCGACGACGCGAAGTGCCCTCCCCACCTCACGTCACGACGTCCATCGAATACTGGTGTCGACACGAGTGTCGACGTCGCGAAGGCTAACCCTCGTGTGATAAGACGTCAAGACATAGCAACCGAATCGAGGAAATCGTGTCACTCCTAGACGACGCCACTTGGCACTCCAACATCTTCCTTGGCGAATGGACCAAGGGCGGCGCCGGCGATTACTCGGTGATCGAGCCGGCGACCGGCGACGAGTTGGGTCGGGTGGGCCTCGCCAGCGTCGACGACGTGGCCGCGGCGTCCGCGCGCGCGAGCCAAGCCCAGCGCGAGTGGGCGGCACTCCCCCACAGCGCGCGCGCGGCGGTCCTTCGCCGCGCCGGCGACCTCTTTCAGCGACACGAAGAGGAGATCTCGTCGTGGATCGTCCGCGAGTCGGGTGGCATTCCGTTCAAGGCCGGACTCGAAGTCCACACCGCGGCCGAGGAGTCCTACGAGGCCGCGGCGATCGCGTCGCACCCGACCGGTGAGATCCTGCGCAGCGAGATGCCGCGACTGAGCTTCTCTCGCCGCGTCCCGGCCGGCGTGGTCGGCGTCATCGCGCCGTTCAACTTCCCGCTGATCCTCTCGATCCGATCGGTCGCCCCGGCCCTGGCGCTGGGCAACTCGGTCATCTTGAAGCCCGACCCCCGAACGGCGGTCTGCGGCGGCGTGGTGCTGGCGAGGGTGTTCGAAGAGGCGGGACTCCCGGCGGGCGTCTTGAGCGTCCTACCCGGCGCGGCCGACGTCGGCGAGGCCCTGGTGAAGGATCCGCACGTGCGGATCATCGCCTTCACCGGCTCGACCGCCGCCGGACGCGCGGTCGGTTCGCTCGCCGCCCAGCACCTGAAGCGCGTGCACCTGGAACTCGGCGGGAACTCGGCGATGATCATCTTGGACGACGCCGACCTCGAGAAGGCCGCCACCGTCGGCTCCTTCGGTTCCTTCGCCCACCAGGGTCAGATCTGCATGACGACCGGACGCCACCTGGTCGACGCGCGCGTCGCCGACGAGTACGCGGCGATCCTCGTCGAACACGCCAACCACCTGCCGGTCGGTGACCCCAAGAGCGGGCAGGTCGCCCTCGGGCCACTGATTGACGCCAAGCAGCGCGACCGCGTGCACGCCATGGTCAGTGACTCGGTCGCGGCCGGGGCGACGCTCGCCGCCGGCGGGACCTACGAGGAGTTGTTCTACCGGCCCACGGTGTTGACGCACATCCCGACGAGCGCCCCGGCCTACGCCCAGGAGGTCTTCGGCCCAGTGGCACCGGTCGTGAGCTTCGGTTCGCTCGACGAAGCGGTGGCGATGGCGTCGAACTCGCCCTACGGACTCTCCCTGAGCATCCTCTCGGGCGACGGGCTGCGCGCGTTGGAGTTGGCGAGTCGGATCCCCACCGGCGCGATCCACATCAACGACGCGACGCCGGCCGACGAGGCGACGATCCCCTTCGGTGGCGTCGGCGACAGCGGCAACGGCTCGCGCATGGGCGGACTGGCGAACCTCGACGCCTACACCGAGACGCAGTGGGTCACCGCCCAGGCCGACATCGCCTTCTACCCCTTCTGAGCACCTAGAGACTGGACAGGTTGACGTAGTTGCGCGCGAGGGCCCTCGCGGTGTCCTCGGATTCGATGACCTGGCGGAGTCGCGCACGCTGCACACCGTTCTCGAACTCGTCGCTGGGATGTGGGTGCAGCATCTGGGTCATGTAGGTGGAGAACTCCTCGGCGCGCCAGACCCGACGAAGACTCTCATCGGAGTAGGCGTCCAGTCGCTGTTCGTCGCCGCGAAGGCCGGCCACCAGCGCGGGCGCCAGGAGTCGAACGTCCGCGAGCGCCAGGTTCATCCCCTTGGCCCCCGTCGGCGGCACGATGTGGGCGGCGTCACCAGCGAGGAGGAGCCGTCCGTGGCGCATCGGCGCCACGACCACACTTCGCATCGGCGTGAGACCACGTTCGATGATCGGGCCCTGGGCGATCGACGCACCCTCGTCGGTCGCGAGCCGCGTCGAGAGCTCGTCCCAGATGCGTTCGTCCGACCACGCGTCGAGGGTCTCATCGGGGCTCACGCCGAGGTACAGCCGACTCAGCGTTGGCGATCGCATGGAATAGAGCGCGAAACCCCGCGGGTGCCGACAGTAGATCAGCTCCTCGGTCGAGGGCGGCGCCTCGGCGAGTATGCCGAGCCAGGAGAACGGGTAGACCCGCTCGAAACGGCGCAGCGCGTCCGCCGGCACCGAGGCCGCCGACACGCCGTGCGAGCCGTCGCACCCGACGACGTAGTCGCCCGTGATCTCGATCACCCCGTCGTCACTCGTCACCCGCACCGTGGGCGTCGTCGTGTCGTGTCCGGCGATCGAGGTCACCGTCGCCTCGAAGAGCAGCGGCGCGCCGCTCGCGAGACGGGCTGTGATCAGGTCTTTCACGACCTCTTGTTGACCGTAGACCGTGATGGCGCGCCCCTCGTAGAGCTCGCTCAGGGCGATGCGGTGCGAGACGCCCTCCAATCGGAACTCGATACCGTGGTGGACCAAGCCCTCGGCGCGCATCCGCGCTCCCACGCCGGACTCCTCCAAGAAGTTGGCGATGCCGTACTCGATGACCCCGGCGCGAACGCGGTGCTGCACGTAGTCACGGCTGCGGGTCTCCACGATGACGGTGTCCACGCCCTCGCGCTGGAGGAGGTGACCGAGCAAGAGTCCGGCCGGACCGGCGCCGATGATGACCACCTGCGTGCGAACTGACGTCACGTTCCTCCAACAAATCGGCACACTTCGTCGACGAATCGGAGGCTACTCGACAGTCCCGAGAGCGGCGTTTAGTCTGGTCGCAGAACGATCGTCGCGCACGGCGGTCACGAAACGTATTCGACGGCGAAAGACTCGGGGGGCCATGGCGCAAGTCGTGAAGAACACTCCACGCGCGGCACTCGCGACCGTCGACGCGTTCGCGCACTTCGGTGTCGCGACCATCCATGAAGCGCAGGGGCGAACCGGTCTGTTCGCGTCACGGCTACGTCCGATCTATCGGCCGGCGCGCGTCGCGGGCACGGCGCTCACCTGCGAGGTCGCGCCCGGCGACAACTGGTCCATCCACGTCGCCGTCGAGTTGGCCCGGCCCGGCGACATCCTCGTCGTCACGCCGACGAGCCCGTGCGACGACGGGTACTTCGGCGAGCTGCTCGCCACGAGCCTCGTCGCGCACGGCGTGCGCGCACTCGTCATCGACGCGGGCGTTCGCGACGTCGCCGAGCTGACGGCCATGGCGTTCCCGGTGTGGTCCAAGACGATCTGCGCGCAGGGCACCGTGAAGGAGACGCCGGGCAACGTCCAGACGCCGATCGTGTGCGCCGGCGTCACGGTGCGACCCGGCGACGTGATCGTGGCCGACGACGACGGCGTGGTCGTCGTGCCGCGCGCGAACGCCGAGGCCGTCCTCGCGGCGTCGCAGCTTCGAGAGGTCAACGAAGTCGAGAAGCGCCAACGACTCGCCGCGGGCGAACTCGGTCTCGACATCTATGACATGCGCGACAAGCTCGCCCGGCGCGGTCTCACCTACTTGGAGGCCGACGACACGTGAGCTCACAGATGCCGATCCGCTGCTCGGTGTTCCGCGGTGGGACGTCCAAGGGCCTCTACTTCCACGCCGGCGACCTGCCGCACGACCGTCGCACGCGTGACGCGGTGTTACTCGCGGCGATGGGTTCACCGGACCCTCGCGAGATCGACGGGATGGGTGGTGGTCATCCCCTGACGTCCAAGGTCGCCGTCATCCGAGCGTCCAATCGCGAAGACGCGGACGTGGACTACCTCTTCTTGCAGGTGTGGCCCGATCGCGCCGAGGTGTCGGACTCCCAGAACTGCGGCAACCTCCTCGCCGGCGTCGGACCGTTCGCCATCGAGGAAGGCCTGGTCGAGGTGGGTGGCGACACGACCCGCGTGCGGATCTGGATGGAGAACACGCATAGCCTCGCCGTCGCGACGGTGCAGACGCCGGACGGTCGTGTCCGCTACGACGGCGACGCGCACATCGACGGCGTGCCCGGCGCTCACGCCCCCATCGCCATCGAGTTCCTCGACGTCGCCGGCTCCTCGTGCGGTTCACTCTTCCCCACCGGCCGCGTCATGGACGTCATCGAAGGGATCCGCGTCACCTGCATCGACAACGGCATGCCGGTCGTCTGTCTCAAGGCCGAGGAGGTCGGACTGAGCGGGTACGAGGAGCCCCTCGCGATCGAGGGCAACCGCGAGGTCTGCGAGCTCGTCGAGCGCGTCCGCCTCGCCGCCGGACCGCTGATGAACCTCGGGAACGTCACCGCGGCGACTGTGCCCAAGATGTGTTTGCTCGCGCCGGCCCAGCACGGTGGCGTCATCTGCACCCGCACCTTCATTCCCAAACGCGTGCACGACGCGATCGGCGTGTTCGGCGCGGTCTCGGTGGCGACGGCGTGCCTGGTACCCGGTTCCGTGGCCCACGAGCTCGTCGACGCGCGCGGCGACCTCGACGTGCTCCACGTGGAACACCCCACGGGGTACTTCTCGGTGACCCTCGACGTCACCGTCGACGGGAACGACGTGACGGTCAACTACGCCGCGCTGTTGCGCACGGCGCGACTCCTGATGCGCGGCGACGTCTTCGTCCCTTCGTCGGTGTGGCCCGACAAATGATCATCGACTGTCACGGCCACTACACGACGGCGCCGGAGGCCCATAACCTCTGGCGCCGCGCCCAGGTCGCGGCGTACGAGGCGAACGAGTCGGCTCCGCCGTACCCCATGATCGACGACGACGTGATCCGTGAGAGCATCGAGACCAATCAGTTGCGGATCCTGCGCGAACGCGGCGCCGACATGACGATCTTCTCGCCGCGGGCCTCGGCGATGGAACAACACGTCGGCGACGAGACGACGAGCCAGTACTGGTCACGGGCCTGCAACGACCTCATCAAGCGCGTGGTCGACCTCTTCCCCGACGCCTTCGTCGGCGTCGGCCAACTCCCCCAGTCACCCGGCGCGGGCCTGGAGGGATCGATCAAGGAGTTGGAGCGCTGCGTCACCGACCTCGGCTTCGTCGGTTGCAACCTCAACCCCGATCCCAGCGGCGGACGGTGGGACGGGCCGCCCCTGACCGATCGCTACTGGTACCCGCTCTACGAGAAGATGGTCGAGCTCGACGTACCGGCGATGATCCACGTGTCGAGTAGCTGCAATCCGAACTTCCACGCCACCGGGGCGTACTACATCAACGCCGACACGACGGCGTTCATGCAGCTCATCCAGGGCGACCTGTTCTCGGACTTCCCCACACTGCGACTGATCATCCCTCACGGCGGCGGCGCGGTGCCGTACCACTGGGGGCGCTATCGCGGACTGGCCGACATGCTGGCCAAGCCGCCGCTCGGCGAGCACGTCATGGGAAACGTCTTCTTCGACACCTGCGTGTACCACCAGCCCGGCGTCGATCTCCTCTTCGAGGTGATCGAGCGAAAGAACATCCTCTTCGGCTCCGAGATGCTCGGCGCGGTACGCGGCGTCGACCCCGAGACCGGACACTATTTCGACGACACCAAGCGCTACGTCGACGCCGTGGGGCTCGACTTGGACGGACTCGGCGAGGTCTATGAGGGCAACGCCCGTCGGGTCTTTCCCCGCCTCGACGCGGCGCTGCGGACGCGGACCTAGGTCGTGGCGACCTTCACGATGGACGAGGACTGGCTGGTCTTCGATCCGACACCGTCACGGCCCACCTTCACCTTGCCCGCGGGATCGGTCGACGCGCACTGTCACGTCTTCGGTCCCGGCGACGTGTTCCCCTTCGCCGACGAACGCAAGTACACCCCGTGTGACGCGGGCAAGGACCAGCTCTTCGCGCTGCGTGACTTCCTCGGCGTCGACAAGAACGTGATCGTCCAGGCCACCTGTCACGGGACCGACAACCGGGCCCTGCTCGACGCACTGGTCGCGGCGCGGGGCCGGGCCCGCGGCGTCGCCACCGTGCGGCCCGACGTTAGCGCCGACGAACTGGCCGAGATGCACGAGGTCGGTGTGCGCGCGGTGCGCTTCAACTACGTTCGCCGCCTGGTCGATCCCGAACCCGACGAGTACTACCACCGGATCGTCGAGAAGATCGCCCCGCTCGGGTGGCACGTCGTGATCTACTTCGAGGCCTCGGACCTCGCGGAACGCTGGAGCTTCTTCACGTCGCTCGGGACCGACGTCGTCGTCGACCACATGGGCCGCCCCGACGTGGCCCAGTCGATCGACGGTCCGCAGTTCGCGCGCTTCCTCGCCCTGATGGACGAGCACGAGAACTTCTGGTGCAAGGTCACGTGCCCCGAGCGGCTCAGCCTCGAGGGCCCCCCGCACTACCGCGACGTCGTCCCCTTCGCGCACCGCGTGATCGAACGCTTCCCGGACCGTGTGCTGTGGGGCACCGACTGGCCCCACCCGAACCTGCACGAGTACATGCCCGACGACGGCGCGATCGTCGACTTCGTGCCGGAGATGGCTCCTACGCCGGAACTGCAGCGTAAACTCCTGGTCGACAATCCGATGCGACTGTATTGGAGGGACGACGAATGAACGATCACGAAGAGTTCGACGACATTCCCGGCACCACGGTGTTCACGACGAAGCGCTCGCGCCAAGGTTTCCAACTCAACCAGTTCTGCATGAGTCTCATGAAGGAGGAGAACCGCGAACGCTTCCGCGCCGACGAGCGCGCCTACCTCGACGAATGGGCGATGACCGAAGCGCAGAAGCGCGCCGTGCTCGCGCGCGACTACAACGCCGCCATCGCCGAAGGCGGCAACATCTACTTCCTCGCCAAGATCTTCGCCACCGACGGCCAGAGCTTCCAGCAGGCCGCCGCGTCCATGACGGGCATGTCGAGTGACGAGTACGCCGCGATGATGCTGGCCGGGGGCCGTTCCCCCGAGGGTCAGCGCTCCATCAAAGAGGGGCGCTAGCGCGTGGCCCGGATCACCGCCGGCGTCGCCACCAGTCACGTGCCCGCGATCGGCGCGGCGCTCGACCTCGGAAAGTCGGGCTCGGAGTACTGGCAGCCGCTGTTCGACGGGTACGAATGGTCGAAGTCCTGGATCGCCGACGAGCGGCCCGACGTCGTCGTGCTCATCTACAACGACCACGCGTCGGCGTTCTCGCTCGCGGTCCTGCCGACCTTCGCCATCGGCTGCGCCGAGCGCTACGCCATCGCCGACGAGGGATTCGGCCCGCGCCCGGTGCCCGAGGTGATCGGCCACGCCGACCTCGCCTGCCATATCACCGAGCGTCTGATCCTGGACGAGTTCGACATGACGATCATCAACGAGATGACCGTCGACCACGGCCTGACGGTGCCGCTCTCACTGATGTTCGGCCAGCCCGAGGCGTGGCCCGTCAAGGTCGTGCCGATCGCGGTGAACGTCGTCGAGTACCCCCAGCCCACCGGGAACCGCTGCTTCGAACTGGGTAAGGCGCTGCGCAACGCCATCCATAGCTACGACGAGGACCTCAACGTCCAGGTCTGGGGCACCGGCGGCATGAGCCACCAGCTCCAGGGACCGCGGGCCGGTCTGATCAACTCGGAGTTCGACCACGCGTTCTTCGACCAGTTGATCGCGGACCCCGACACGCTGAAGAAGGTGCCGCACATCGAGTACTTGCGCGAGTCGGGTTCCGAGGGCATCGAGATGATCATGTGGCTCATCATGCGCGGCGCGCTCGGCAAGAAGGTGAAAGAGCTCTACCGCTTCTACCACGTGCCGGCCTCCAACACGGCGGTCGGCCACCTCATCTTGAAACCGACGAAGTAACGTCGCGGCGTCGAAGGGATCACGTGCGCGTCGCCCTCGCTGGAGCCGGAGCCTTCGGACTCAAACACCTCGACGCGCTCGCGCGCGTCGACGACGTCGAGATCGCGGCCGTGGTGAGCCGCCGACTGGACCAGGCTCGAGAGGTCGCCGCGAAGTATGGCGCGCCGCTGGCCAGCACCGAGCTCGACGACGTACTCGCGTCACCGGACGTCGACGCCGTCATCCTGGCGACACCGACCCAGCTGCACGCGCGGCAGGCCATCGCCGTGATGCGCGCCGGCAAGCACGTGCAGGTCGAGATCCCGCTGGCCGACTCCCTGTCCGACGCGCTGGCCGTCGCCGCGACCCAGGAGGCGACTGGACTCGTGTGCATGGTCGGTCACACCCGGCGCTTCAACCCCTCGCATCAGTGGATCCACCGGCGCGTGGCCGCCGGTGACCTTCGCGTCCTCCAGATGGACGTGCAGACGTACTTCTTTCGGCGCACCAACATGAACGCGCTCGGCCAGCCGAGGAGCTGGACCGACAACCTCCTTTGGCACCACGCCGCGCACACCGTCGACCTCTTCGCCTACCAGTGTGGCGCCGACGTCGTCCAGGCGAACGCGCTCGCCGGTCCGACGAACCCCGAACTCGGCATCCCCATGGACATGTCCATCCAACTGAAGACGTCCGAGGGTCAGATCTGCACGCTGTCACTGAGCTTCAACAACGAGGGTCCCCTGGGCACGTTCTTCCGCTACATCGGTGACACCGGCACCTACGTCGCTCGCTACGACGACCTCATTGACGGACACGACCAGCCGGTCGACGTCTCCAAGGTCGACGTGTCGATGGACGGCATCGAGCTCCAGGACCGCGAGTTCATCGCGGCGATCCGCGAGGGTCGCGAACCGAACGCCTCGGTCCACCAAGTGATGCCGTGCTACGAAGTGCTCGACCGGCTCGACCACCAACTGCGGACCTAGATGTCGTTCGTCTCGTCACGCACGGCGAAGGTGGCCACGCCGGCCGCCCAGGGGGAACGCTACGAGCCGGCGGTCGGTTTCGTCGTCACCGGCGTCATGGCCGCGGGAAAGTCGACCGTGGCCGAACTGTTGGCCCAGCGCTTCGCGCGCGGCGTGCACGTGCGCGGCGACGTCTTTCGCAAGATGATCGTGCGCGGTCGTGATCCGATCGGGCCCGAACTCGGCGACGAGGCCCTGCGCCAGCTCGACCTGCGCCAGCGCATCGCCGCGAGCGTCGCCAACGACTACTGGCGCGACGACTTCACGGTGGTGCTCCAGGACATCTACGCCGGCGCCGCGTTGGCGAACGTCGTGGGCCGACTCGAGATGTCACCGCTCTACGTGGTCGTCTTGAACCCGCGACCCGAGGTCGTCGCCACGCGCGAGCGACAACGTGAGAAGTCCGGCTACGGCGACTGGGACGTCGAGGGCTTCTGCGCGTCCTTCGCCGAGGAGACGCCGCGCATCGGGCTCTGGCTCGACTCCTCTGACATGACGGCCGACGAGACCGTCGACGAGATCATGCTGCGTCGACACGACGCGCGCGTGCGCTAACGGCGGCGCGGCGCCGGCGTCACGGTGGACCGGAGCTGTCACCGAGCGTCATGTAGACGAGGAAGAGGAGCGGCAAGAGAATCGCGAAACAGATCGCGAGTCGCACGAAGTTCTTGCGCTCACTCACCACCCCAACGGCGAGGATCAGGGGAAACGCGTTCAACAGCACCCGCGGCGTGACGTAGAGCGCGCCGTCGAAGAGCACCACCACGACGATGCTGACGCTGTAGAGCCACCACTCGATCGGGACGCGAGCGCGCACGAAACACCACAGGGCAGCCACGAAGAGTACACCGCACGTCCACTCGGTGATCCCGGCGCTGTTCCAGTGGCTCAGCCAACTGATCGGGGCGAGGAGGTCGACGCGGTGCGAGTAGGCCTGGCGCTCCTCGGCGAACCACTCGGTGAGGTGCCCGGTGTGAACCCGCAGGTACACCATGAAGCCGACGAACCCGAGCGGCGTCATGAGCAGCGTGATCCACGCGCCGCGTTCTCGCGTGCGCCACGCGTGCCACGCCATCACCGGGAGGAGACCGAGCATCAACGGCGACGTCGCCGTCGCGAGCCCCGCGAAGAGACCCGACCGATAGGGCTGGAAGTTCGTCATCGCCAGGATCGCCGAGGCCGCGAGCAACAGCGCGAGCGCCTCGGCGTACGGGAGGCTGAGCACGAAGGAACCGGGGAACACGCACAGCAAGATGCCCGCGCGTTCGGCCGCCTCCACGTCGTAGGCGCGAGCCACGAGCTTCGTCGCCACCAGTACGAATCCGGCGCCGGCGACGAGTGACACGAACACCCCGACCCCCGCGTACGTCAGGTGCGTGAGATGGGTGAGGATCCGCACGACCAGCGGATAGAAAGGGAAGAACGCGAGCCGCGAGAACTGGGCGACGTCGGCGTGTCGCGGATAGCCGTAGTGCGCGATCGTCAGGTAGTGCTGACCGTCCCAGCCGGCGAACAGCCCGCCCAGGTTGCCGAAACCAGCGACCTTCTTGCCGTAGAGTGCCGCCAGGTAGATGGCGACGCGCGTGATCACGTAGACGCCGAACACCCGACCCAGGACGGTGCGAATCGTCAGGTCGACGCGGGAGTCGCCGTCACTGACGTCGACGATGTCCTCAAAGAACTCTCCTGGTGGCAACCTCAAAAACTCCCGTTCCATTCGCGCTGCGCAGACTACGTTCCTAGCACCGAGCGGCCCGGACCACATTGATGGTCGTTCCGACACAGCGAAAGGCCCCCACCGAAGTGGGGGCCTTTCAAGAAATCCCGGCGGCGACCTACTCTCCCAGGGGGGGACCCCCAAGTACCATCGGCGCTGGTGGGCTTGACTGCTGTGTTCGGAATGGGAACAGGTATATCTCCACCGCCATAACCACCGGAAACTGTGCGCCCGATCTCTCTCGAGATCAGAACCGGCGTTGCCGGCTCCTTGAGCGTCCTAGAACGAGCACGAACATCAAACTCCAAGCCCTCGGCCGATTAGTACCGGTCAGCTGAATGCATTGCTGCACTTACACTTCCGGCCTATCAACGTGGTCGTCTGGCCACGGGCCTTACCTGGTTAACCCAGTGAGTGAATTTATCTTGAAACGGGCTTCGCACTTAGATGCTTTCAGCGCTTATCCCACCCGAAGGTCGCAAAACAGCCATGCCCTTGGCAGGACAACTGTCACACGAGAGCTTCGTTCGTCCCGGTCCTCTCGTACTAGGGACAACCTTTCTCAATTCACTTACGGCTGCATCGGATAGGGACCGAACTGTCTCACGACGTTCTGAACCCAGCTCGCGTACCGCTTTAATGGGCGAACAGCCCAACCCTTGGGACCGGCTTCAGCCCCAGGATGCGACGAGCCGACATCGAGGTGCCAAACCTTCCCGTCGATATGGACTCTTGGGGAAGATGAGCCTGTTATCCCCGGCGTACCTTTTATCCGTTGAGCGACGGCGCTTCCACAAGCAACCGCCGGATCACTATGCCCTACTTTCGTACCTGCTCGACCTGTAAGTCTCGCAGTCAAGCTCCCTTGTGTCATTGCACTCAACAGCTGATTGCCAACCAGCTTGAGGGAACCTTTGGGCGCCTCCGTTACATTTTAGGAGGCGACCGCCCCAGTCAAACTACCCGCCTGACGCTGTTCCTGATCCTGATTAAGGACCAAAGTTAGGGTTCCGGCGCAGAAAGGCTGGTATTTCAACATTGACTCCACGCTGACTAGCGCCAACGCTTCAAAGTCTCCCAGCTATCCTACACAAACTGAACCAAAACCCAACATCAAGTTGTAGTAAAGGTGCACGGGGTCTTTCCGTCCTGATGCAGCTAACGAGCATCTTTACTCGTACTTCAATTTCGCCGGGTCTCTAGTTGAGACAGTTGGGAAGTCGTTACGCCATTCGTGCAGGTCGGAACTTACCCGACAAGGAATTTCGCTACCTTAGGACCGTTATAGTTACGGCCGCCGTTTACTGGGGCTTAGGTTCTCAGCTTCGCCTTGCGGCTAACCGATCCCCGTAACCTTCCAGCACCGGGCAGGCGTCAGAGCGTATACGGCGTCTTACGACTTAGCACGCTCCTGTGTTTTTGGTAAACAGTCGCTCCCCACAATTCTCTGCGACCCTCTCGCGCTACGGACGCGAAGTCCTACACGCTAATAGGGCCATCCTTCTCCCGAAGTTACGGATGTATTTTGCCGAGTTCCTTAACTAGAGTTCTCCCGATCGCCTTGGTATTCTCTACCCATCCACCTGTGTCGGTTTGGGGTACGGGCGCCATGTCAACTCGCTAGAAGATTTTCTTGGGAGCATGGAATCAGTGACTTCGCCTATTGGCTCGGCATCGTGTCTCAGGCTTCACGAGGTGCGGATTTGCCTACACCTCGCCCTACACACTTACCCCAGGACAACCAACGCCTGGGCTCACCTATCCTCCTCCGTCCCTCCTTCGCTAACCGCCGCGGGATTTGTCAGTTCGACCCGAAGGTCAGCCCCTTAGTACTCCCACTTTGGTTTGGACGTGTACATGGCGGTACAGGAATATCAACCTGTTGTGCATCGACTACGCCTCTCGGCCTCGCCTTAGCTCCCGACTTACCCTGGGGGGATTAGCCTTCCCCAGGAACCCTTGGATTTACGGCGGAGGGGTTTCTCACCCCTCTCTCGCTACTCATACCAGCATTCTCACTCGAATACGCTCCACGTAGGTTTACACCTCCGCTTCACAGCAAATTCGACGCTCCCCTACCACTACGCATAAATGCGCAATTCTAAGCTTCGGCTCTGGACTTGAGCCCCGTTACATTGTCCGCGCAAGACCACTCGACCAGTGAGCTATTACGCACTCTTTAAAGGATGGCTGCTTCTAAGCCAACCTTCTGGCTGTCTGAGCGTTCTCACATCGTTTTCCACTTAGTCCAGAATTTGGGGCCTTAGCTGTAGATCTGGGCTGTTTCCCTCTCGACCAACGAAGCTCATCCCCCGTGGTCTCACTGCCAGTCTCTGGAGCATCGGCATTCGGAGTTTGGTTGGGGTCAGTAAGCTTGTAGGCCCCCTAGCCCATCCAGTGCTCTACCTCCGATGCTGAACGACTGACGCTGCACCTAAATGCATTTCGGGGAGAACCAGCTATCACCGAGTTTGATTGGCCTTTCACCCCTTACCACAGGTCATCCCCCCCATTTTCAACTGAGGTGGGTTCGGTCCTCCACGGGGTTTTACCCCCGCTTCAACCTGCCCATGGCAAGCTCACTCGGCTTCGGGTCTGCAGCACGCGACTGAACGCCCTATTCAGACTCGCTTTCGCTTCGGCTACCCCTCCCGGGTTAACCTCGCCACGTACCACAACTCGCTGGCTCATTCTTCAAAAGGCACGCTATCGAGGCCATAGCGTCGTAACGCTATGACGACTCTCTAACTGATTGTAAATCAACGGTTTCAGGTTCTATTTCACTCCCCTCCCGGGGTACTTTTCACCTTTCCCTCACGGTACTTGTTCACTATCGGTCGTCTATGAGTACTTAGCCTTATCAGATGGTCCTGACAGATTCACGCCGGCTTTCCCGGATCCGGCGTTACTCGGGTGTTCACTCAGAGATCTCAACGTTTCGCGTACGGGACTGTTACCCCCTTTGGTCTACCTTTCCAGGTAATTCTGCTACGTATCAATTTTGTAACTCTGTGAAGGTTGCTGGTTCCTTCTAGTAAATCCCACAACCCCGAACTGGCAACGCCCAGTGCTTTAACACCAGCTCGGTTTAGGCTCTTCCCGTTTCGCTCGCCGCTACTCAGGGAGTCACTTTTGTTTTCCTCTCCTCGGGTTACTGAGATGTTTCAATTCACCCGGTTCCCTCTACCCGCCCTATATATTCAGGCGGGAGTTACACCCCATAACGGGTGCAAGGTTTTCCTATTCGGACACCCATGGATCAATGCTCGGTAGACAGCTCCCCATGGTTTATCGCAGTCGCCCACGTCCTTCTTCGGCTTTAGACGCCAAGGCATCCACCGTTGACTCTTTGTAGCTTGGAGAAATTGATATTTTTAGATATATAGATGCTCGTGCTCGTTCTAGAATTCTCAAAGATCAGCGCTACGACGCTCTACCGATCGAGCAATCTCCGCTCAACCAGGAACATCGGGGAATGAGAGGCCCGTAGGGGCATCATTCAAGGAGCAAACGTCGCTCCTCCAAAACGGAAGACGAGAGTCAAGCTACGTCGCAGTCACCTGACGGGACCGGTGCGAAGTACAAGTACTTGGGACCGGTATCCCCAGTGGTATGACCACGTAGCCAACTAACCAGCATTCAACTCGGTAGCTGTCTGTCCCTTGTGGACAGATGTGCTCCTTAGAAAGGAGGTGATCCAGCCGCACCTTCCGGTACGGCTACCTTGTTACGACTTAACCCCAATCACTGACCCCACCTTCGACGGCTCCTTCCTTGCGGTTAGGCCACCGGCTTCGGGTGTTGCCAACTTTCGTGGTTTGACGGGCGGTGTGTACAAGGCCCGGGAACGTATTCACCCCGGCAGTGCTGATCCGGGATTACTAGCAACTCCAACTTCATGCAGGCGAGTTGCAGCCTGCAATCTGAACTGAGAGCGGTTTTAGGGATTGGCTCCACCTCGCGGTTTAGCAGCCCTCTGTACCGCCCATTGTAGCATGTGTGCAGCCCTAGACGTAAGGGGCATGATGACTTGACGTCGTCCCCACCTTCCTCCGAGTTGACCCCGGCAGTCTTCTACGAGTCCCCACCATTACGTGCTGGCAACATAGAACAAGGGTTGCGCTCGTTGCGGGACTTAACCCAACATCTCACGACACGAGCTGACGACAGCCATGCACCACCTGTGCTGAGCCCCGAAGGACACCACATCTCTGTGGCTTTTCCCAGCATGTCAAATCTAGGTAAGGTTTTTCGCGTTGCATCGAATTAAGCCACATGCTCCGCTGCTTGTGCGGGCCCCCGTCAATTTCTTTGAGTTTTAGTCTTGCGACCGTACTCCCCAGGCGGGGCACTTAATGCGTTAGCTGCGGCGCGGAAACCGTTGAAAAGTCCCCACACCTAGTGCCCACCGTTTACGGCGTGGACTACCAGGGTATCTAATCCTGTTCGCTCCCCACGCTTTCGCTCCTCAGCGTCAGTATTGGCCCAGATCACCGCCTTCGCTACTGGTGTTCCTCCTGATATCTGCGCATTCCACCGCTACACCAGGAATTCCGTGATCCCCTACCAAACTCTAGTCACGACAGTTTCGGGTGGCGGCCCCAGGTTGAGCCTGGGGGTTTAACACCCGACTTGTCGAACCGCCTACGAGCTCTTTACGCCCAATAAATCCGAATAACGCTCGCACCCTATGTATCACCGCGGCTGCTGGCACATAGTTGGCCGGTGCTTCTTCTACAGGTACCGTCACAATCGTTCCTGTCGAAAGAGGTTTACAACTCAGAAAGCCTTCGTCCCTCACGCGGCGTTGCTGCGTCAGACTTTCGTCCATTGCGCAAGATTCCCCACTGCTGCCTCCCGTAGGAGTCTGGACCGTGTCTCAGTTCCAGTGTGGCTGATCGTCCTCTCAGACCAGCTATCCGTCGTAGCCTTGGTGGGCCGTTACCCCGCCAACAAGCTGATGGACCGCGAGCCCCTCCCAAAGCGAAAAAACATTTCTTTCATCGATCATGCGACCATTGAAAGACATCCGGTATTAGCACCGGTTTCCCGGTGTTATCCCAGTCTTCGGGGCAGGTTGCTCACGTGATACTCACCCGTTCGCCACTAAATCTTTCGGAGCAAGCTCCTTGGATTCCGTTCGACTTGCATGTGTTAAGCACGCCGCCAGCGTTCATTCTGAGCCAGAATCAAACTCTCCATCAAGATTTTTCAAGGACCGAAGTCCTTTACGAATCAGAGAGCCAGATGAGTGACTCTAATACTCACCTGACGACAACGAGTTTCCACGGGGTGGTCTCGTTGCCTACTGCAATACTTCTTTTGACGAACGACGCGTCCTGTTAGATCAGTCCATCGTCGCCCGTACTGGCTTTTGGCTCTCGTTCTTCCGTTTTCAAGGAGCGACGACACACGTGAGCGAACTCAGCGGTGCGACGTACACCATCTCGGGATTTCTCCGTTGATTCCGCGGCCGAATTACCCCGGCCACGGGGATGCCCACCTTATCAGCGCCGTTTGCCGAGGTGCAAATCACACCGGGCCGCGGTCTCTGCGATGGGATAACCAGAGTAGCAGAAATTGGCGCGTCGGTGACACACGGTGACGCTCGCCGGGACCGGGTCCCTACACCTTGTCGAGAAGGGGCGACCGACCGGCGTACTCCACGAAGGCGCTCAACGTCCCGATCAGGCGCATCTCCTCGATCGTGCGGGCCCGCGAGTTCAGCAGGGTCTCGGTGCACACCAGAAAGGCCAGACACCGCGCGCGCGACACCGCGACGTTCAGACGGTTGCGCGAGAAGAGGAACTCCGGTCCGCGCGGCATGTCCTCGGCCGAGGAGGTGGTCATCGTGAAGAACACGACCGGGGCCTCGCGGCCCTGGAACTTGTCGACCGTGCCGACTTGGACGTCTCGCAGGCCGGGCTGCCCGTCGAAGGCCGCGCGCAACAGGTCCACCTGGTCGTTGTAGGGGGCCACCACCATGAAGTCCTCGGCCCGCAGGTTCGTGGTCCGCCCGCGTTGGTCGACCCACGGCGTGTCGATCATCGCGCTCACCTGGGCGATGACGAGGTCCGCCTCTTCCGGCGACTCGGTCGATCGCTGCGAATGAACGGCCTCCAACCAACGAAGCCCGGTGCCGAAGGTCGTCGTCTGTTGCGCGCACGACTCGTGGCTGGCGAGTCGGCCCTCGTAGATCTGGTCGGAGATGAAGCGGCACACGTCTGGGTGCATCCGCCGCGTCTCGGAGATGAACACGCCCTGGTCCTCCGGCAAGGTCGTGTGGGTACCCAAGAGGTGCTCGAGCACGCTCGCCCCAGAGCCGTCGGGGTGTTCGGCTTGGGCGACCTGGCTCAGTTGCAACGGGTCGCCGAGCAAGATGAGGTTCTTCGCGGCGTTGGCGGAGGCGACGGCATCGGCGAGCGCCAACTGACCGGCCTCGTCGACAACGAGGACGTCGACCGGGAAGGCGCGCAGTTGCGGACGCGCCCACAGCCAGGTCGTGCCCGCGACCAAGTTGTACGCCGTGCCCTCGGCTTCTTTGGGCGAGGTCGCGTAGCGCACGCCGGGCAGCGGGCCGGACTTGGGCTTGTCCCCGCGTCGAAGGGCCCGCAACAGTTCCAACTCGCCGTGGTCGGCGAAGACCTGATACGTCGCGTGGAAGAGATTGTCGATCGCCGCGTGACTCATCGCGGTGATGCCCACGCGCTTGCCGGACTTGATGAGCGAATAGATGATGTGCGAACCGCTGTAGGTCTTGCCCGATCCCGGTGGACCCTGCACCGCGACGTAGCTGTCATCGAGGTGGCCCACCCACGTGAGAGCGCGCTCGAGGTCGTCGCTGAAGAGGCCATCCGCCGGTCCGGCACCCCGTGTGAAGCGCGGACGCTCGCGCGCGAGCAACGCCATGGAGACGCGGCTCGGCGGGTCGAGCGAGTTGGGGTCCAAGATCTGCTCGGCCAGGTGGATCAAGACGCCCGGCTTGTCACCTGGACCGAAGTAGTCGTCGTAGGTCATGACTGACGCGAAGCCGCCCGTCTCGTCGTAGTGCTCGTACCACCGCATCCGAAGTTCGCGCGCCTCCAGGTCGATGCTCGGCAGGTAGCCGTAGCCGCGTTCGATGCCGACACCAGTGAACAGAACCTTGCGCTTCTCGGCGAAGACCTCGCTCACCGGTTGCTCGGGCCACGTGTAGAGCGCGTCGACGGCCGCGGCGCCACGACTGATCACGTTCTCGAACCCTTGGAAGCTCAGGTTGGTGATGTAGTCGGGGTTGCCGTAGAGCGTCGCGAAGTCCGAGGCCGCTTCGGCGAACTTGGGTTCGGTGTTGGCCACTCGCTCGCGACGCCAGTAGTTCAAGAGATCGCCCAGCAGGTGCTCCGCACTGTGTTCGCCGAAGTTCTTCAACCGCTCGACGAGTTCATCGGTGTTGAGCGGGTCCTCGTACTCCTCCAACACGGCGTCACGCCACGCGAGGTCGTCTGGTCGACGCTCCAAGATCCAGTCGCGCAGGGCCATGGTGGCCGCGACGTCGTCCTCGTTGTAGCGCGCGATCTCCTCGAGCAGGGCGGGGTCCTTCGTGCCCATGTAGTGGTCGTACACGACGACCGCGCCGGCGCCCTGTTCGATGCCGCCGTGTCGCACGAAGCCCGTCAGGTGTTCGAGCGACTTGAGACCGTAGGACTCGGTGCCAACTTGGAAGGCGTTGCGGGCCACGACGTAGAGGTCCACGAACAGCCCGGTCTCGGCGAGCGAGCCGAAGAGGCTCTCGGTCGGGGTGCCGCGGGTCAGTCGCTCCAGCGACGATCGTTCGGTGTGGTTGTAGTGATACACGTGCATGCCGGGAAAGGCCCGGCGACGAGCGGCGAAGAACTCCACGAGCTCCTTCACCATCGACGCCTGGGCGTCGAGGTCATGGGCCCAGCGCGCGTCGTAACACCACTCCCCCTCGTCGTCGCGGTAACGGAGCCCGCTCAAGAAGAAGAGGTCGTGCTGCGCCGTCCAGAACGGGTGTCCCTCGAAGTCGAAGAAGACGTCCCCGTCGTCGGGTGCGGGTAGTAGTTCGAATCCGTGGCCGAAGACGGGGTCCTCGGACGGCGTGACGAGTTCGTAGACCGGCGGCGCCCCGGGATGCTCACGTGAGGCGACCTGCAACGCCGCCTGACGGACCAGACGCTCGAGGCTCTCGTCGTGCAGTTCGGGGATGGACGCGGCCCGTCGCGACAGTTCGACGACCGTGCGAACGCCGTCACCCTCCAGCGCGTGACGATCGGGTGTGCGGATGTTGGCCACGTAGACGAGGGAGTCCTCGACCCGCCACTGCGCGTCGCACATCGAATTGAATTCGCAGTAGTCGCAGTGCGTGCACGGTTCGGGCCTCGTGTCGCCGATCTCGTCTTCGTCCAACAAGGTGGCGAGCTGGCGACGGAGCCGTCGCCAGTACGGGCGGAACTCCTCGACGCGAAGGGACTCGCTGACCCCGGAGCCGAGCCACAGGTGCATCTCGCGAGGGACGCGGCCCGTCAGGGCTTCGAGGGCGTCCGCGTAGAAGCACAGCTGGAGCACGTGTCCCGGCTTGCCCTCGACGCGCGTCAACTTCGCGTCAACCGGCTCGTATATGCAGTAGCCCTCGTCGCCGTCGTCCACGCGGATCAAGAAGTCCGCGATGCCGCGAATGCCGTCGTGCACCAGCGGCATCTGGTAGATGACGTCGTGCCCGTTCGCCATCGGGTTGCCGATTCGCGCCACCCACTGCAGGAAGGTCTCGTCGGGGTTGCGTCCCGGGACTTGGTAGACACGTCGACCAGCGTCCTCGAGTTCCTGCAGACAGTTGCGCTCGTGTTGGGCACCCTTTTCGATAAGCAGATCGGCCAGCGATCCCAGGGGCCGTGGTTCGACGACCAACGTCCCCGCGTCGGCGCGATTACGCAGCGAGAGGAAGTGCGAACACTCCAACCACGCCGTGATCTTGGACGGGGTTATCAGACGTTCGACCATTCAACTCCACACTAGATTTCGGCCCCAGCGGCCTCTCCCATTGTGGCGGCGAACTGTGACAACGCGATGCGTCACTCGCGACCCGGTCGCGCCTTATGGCGCGAGCGCACTCGCTGCCACTCGCTCGCGCGCCCGGCTCCGTGCGTCGACCAGACGTGCACGCTGCGCGCCCGCGCTGGACGGCCCGGACGATCCCGGCGACCGACGACGCGCCAACGCGGCGCCGGGCTCGAAGAGCGCCGTGAAGCGCTCGAGGTCCGCGTCCTCGGCGACGACCTCGCGCAGCGAACGGCCGGTGTCGACGGCCTCCGCGACCAGACGTCCCACCCGTTCGTGCGCCTGTCGAAACGGGACACCCTCGCCCACCAACTCCTCGGCGAGGTCGATGGCGACCATGAAAGGGTCGTCGGCCGCGCGCGCCGCGACGTCACTATTGAAGGTCATGGAGGCGTACGCCCCGGACAGCGCCGCGAGGACCAGTCGCACCTGTCGATAGGAGTCGAGCAGTGGTTCCTTGTCCTCTTGCAGGTCGCGGTTGTAGGACAGCGGCAGGCCCTTCAACGTCACCAAGAGACCCGTGAGGTTGCCCACGAGACGCCCGCTCTTCGCGCGCGCCAGTTCGGCGACGTCACTGTTCTTCTTCTGGGGCAACATCGATGAACCGGTCGTGAACTCGTCGCTCAACACCGCGAAGCCGAACTCACTGGAGGTCCACAGGACCAGCTCCTCACCCATGCGCGAGAGGTGCACCCCCATCAGCGCGATGTCGAAGAGTGCCTCGGCGACGAAATCGCGGTCACTCACGGCGTCCAGCGAGTTGGCGAACGCGGCGTCGAAGCCGAGCAACTCGGCCGTCACCGCCGGATCGATCCCGAGGGAGGTCCCGGCCAGCGCACCGGCGCCGAGCGCTGAGACGCTCATGCGGTCGCGTGCGTCGAGCAGTCGGTCGACGTCGCGCAGGAGCGAGAACGCGTGGGCGTTGAGGTGGTGACTGAGCAGGACCGGTTGGGCCCGCTGCAGATGGGTGTACCCGGGCAGGTAGTCGTCCGCGTGCCGGTCACCGACCTCGACGAGGACGTCGATCAGACCGAGCGCGGCGACCGCGACCTCGGCGACGGCGGCCGTGACGAACAGTCGAAACGTCGTCGCGACCTGGTCGTTGCGGCTGCGCGCGGTATGGAGCTTGGCGCCGACGTCGCCGGCGAGTTCGATGACGCGGCGCTCGATCGCCATGTGGACGTCTTCGTCGCCCGGGAGTCGTTCGAAGCGCTCCTGGGTGAACTCGACCAGGACGACGTCGAGCGCGGCCTCGAGGGTGGTCCCCTCCTCGTCGCTGAGCAGTCCCGCGCGCACGAGGCCCCGGACGTGCGCCTTCGATCCGAGGATGTCGTAGGGGTAGAGCACGTGGTCGAAGGAGTAGCTCTCCGAGAGGTTCCAGAGGTCACTGCCCATCCCGGTCGAGAAGCGACCGCTCCAGAGCGTCATGACGGAGGTGGTGTGGCGTTCTTCGCGCCCTGGCGCTGCGCCCAGGTCTTCACGCCGAGTCCGTAGATGCGGACGTACCCCTCGGAGTCGGCGTGCCGGAACGTGTCGGCGGCGTCGTAGGTCGCGAGACCGTAGTCGTAGAGCGCCTTGGGGCTGCGGCGTCCGACGACGCGTAGTACGCCGGGCGCTTCGAAGCGCAGTCGCACGTCACCGGTGACGTGGCGCTGGGTGTCGGCGATGAAGGCGTCGAGCGCCTCCTTCAGTGGCGAGAACCACATGCCGTCGTAGACGAGTTCGGACCACCGCGTCTCGAGGCGGCCCTTCTCGTGGTGCACGTCACGTTCGAGCACGAGGTCCTCGAGGTCGGCGTGGGCGGTGATCAGCGCGAGCGCGGCGGGGCACTCGTAGACCTCGCGACTCTTGATGCCGACCCGTCGGTTCTCCACCATGTCGAGGCGCCCGAAGCCGGTGGCGCCGGCGCGAACGTTCAGGTTCGCGATCAGATCGGCCAGCTTCATGGTGACGCCCTCCAGGGCGACCGGGACGCCCGCCTCGAAGCTGACCGTGAGTTCCACGGGTTCGAGGTTGGTCACGCGCGTCAGGGTGTAGGGCTCCTCGGGCGGGGCGGCCCACGGATCCTCGATCGCGCCGCACTCGATGGCACGTCCCCAGAGGTTCTCGTCGATGGAGTAGATCTTCTCCTTGGTCGCCTTGATCGGGATCTCCCACTTCTCGGCGAAGTCCACCGAGTCCGCGCGCGTCATCCCCCAGTTGCGCGCCGGGGCCAGCACCTCGAGGTCCGGGGCCAACGCGTGGGTGCCGACCTCGAAACGCACTTGGTCGTTGCCCTTGCCCGTGCAACCGTGCGCCACGGCCTGGGCGCCGAAGACGCGCGCCTGGGCCACCAGGTGTCGCACGATCACCGGGCGTGACAGCGCCGAGACGAGCGGGTACTTGTTCTCGTAGCGCGCGTTGGCGGCGATCGCCTTGGCGCAGAACTCCTCGGCCATCTCGTCGCGCGCGTCCACGATCACGCAGTCGATGGCGCCGGCGACCAGGGCGCGCGCTCGGATGTCGTCGAAACTCTCCGCGCCCTCGACGTCTTGACCGACGTCGACGAGCACGGCGACGACCTCGACGCCCCACTCCTCGATCATCCAGCGAATCGCGACCGACGTGTCCAGTCCCCCGCTGTAAGCCAGCACCACTCGTTTCGTCATGACTGTTTGTCCTTCGCGATCGGCACCACTGAGTCGTCGAGTCCCGCGAGGGAGCGGAACTCGGTCGCGAGTGACATTCCGCCACGCTTCTCGTCGGCGATCACCAGCACGGTGTCATCACCGGCGACGCTCCCGAGCACGCCGTCGAGCGCGCTGCGATCGAGCGCCGACGCGACGACGTGGGCGCATCCCGGCGGCGTTCGCACGACGACCAGGTTCTCCGAGCTCTCGACGGACACGACCCACTCGCCCATCATCCGGCGAAGGTGGTCCAGGGGCGCGTGCGTGAAGGTCGACGCCGTGGCGGCGACGATGCGTCGCACGCCGTTCTCGTCACGCACCTTGATGGTGCCGAGCTCTTGGAGGTCGCGGGTGACCGTCGCCTGCGTGGCGGAGATCCCCTCGGACTGCAGTCGCGTCACCAGTTGGGCGGCCGTCGAAATCCTCTCTCGCTCGATTAACTCGCCAATACGGTGCTGGCGCTGGGTCTTGGTCATGAACTCTCCTCTTTAATCCAACGTAAGACGCCGATCATCGCTGAACGACGGTGAAACACTTGATGCCACACGAGCGATTGGGCGCTATCGAGCACCGCGTTCGTGATCTCGTCGCCGCGATGCGCGGGGAGACAGTGCATCAGCACCGTTCGCTTCTTGGCGAGCTTGAGTAGGTTCTCGTCGACGCGGAAGGCCGAGAGGTCACGACGGCGTTTGTCCGTCTCGCGCTCCATGCCCATCGAGACCCAGGCGTCGGTGTAGATCACGTCGGCGCCCTTCACGGCCTCGGTCGGTGACGCGGTGAGACGCAGCGTGCCCGGTCCCTCGACGGTCGGGTCCTCGGGTCCGCCCGGCGCCAACTGGTAGTTCGGCGGCGCGCCGACGGTGACGTTCACCCCCAGGCGCAGCAGCGCGACGGCGAGTGAGCGGGTCACGTTCGTGGCGTCCCCGACGTAGGTCACGTCGAGCCCCGCCAGACCGTGGACGTCGCCCTTGGCGAACTGGTCGGCGATCGTGAGGACGTCGGCGATCGCCTGGGTCGGGTGCGCGACGCCGCTCAGGAGATTGATGAGCGACATGCGGTCGTTCGTGGCCGCGCGCATCCGCTCGAAGATCGCGTGGTTCCGCACGCGCAGACCGGCGATGGCGTACATCTCGGCCAACGTTCGCCCGACGTCCTCGGCGCACTCGCGACTGTCGAGGCCGATCTCCTCGTCGCTGAAGAACGTGGCGTAGCCGCCCAACTCGTGTACCGCGGCCGAACTCGACGCGCGGGTGCGCAGGCTGGGGCGCTCGAACAACAGCGCGACGCCCTGGCCCTTCAACGTCTCGTCGTCGAAGGGTGACGTGGCGAGCGCGTAAATGGAATCCAGGTCGGCCGCACTCTGTTGCTCGATGGTCAAGAAATGGCGGCTCACCGCAACACCTCCGTGGTCGGGATCGCACCCGCCAGCGCGTCGCGCAGCGCGTGGGACCGGGTGCCGTTCGCGAGGAGGATCCTCTCAGCGCCTCCGTGGAGCGCGTCGAGGGCCGCCGTCAGTTTGGGGTTCATCCCGTCGCGCGCCGCGCCCGAAGATTTCATGGTCTCTATCTCCTCGCCGGTGACCGACGACTTGGCCGAGGCCGGGTCGTCCACGTCGCCCCGCAGTTGGTCGACGTCGCTCAACAGCACGAGGACGTCGGCGCTCATCTCCGCCGCCAGGGCGCCGGCGACCGTGTCCGCGTTGCAGTTGAGCGGCGACGCGCTCTTGTCGAGGGCGACCGGGCTCACGACCGGGGTGAGGCCGGCCGACCAGAGCGCGTCGAGCACGTCGCGATTCACCAAGGGGGCGTGGCCCACGCGGTCGTAGGGCGCGCCGACCGATTCTGAGCGCAACAGGCCCGCGTCGGCGCCGCACACTCCGACGCTCGCGAGACCGGCGTCGTTCAACGCCGCCACGATCCGGACGTTGACGTCACTCAACGCCATCAGCACGTAGCGCATGGTCTCGGTATCGGTGACGCGAAGCCCGTCCTGGAAGGTGCTCTCGAGGCCCACGCGAACGAGCAGATCGGCGATCTGCGGTCCGCCCCCGTGCACGACGACCACGTGGACGTCCTCGTCGCGCAGTTGTGCGACGTCGTGGGCGAGGTCGACCAACACCGGCGAGGTCGGGTCGAGCGAGTCGAGTGCGTGACCGCCCAGCTTCACGACCACGCACGTCACGGCGTCACGCCCGTCATCGGCAGCCCCGCGGTCTCGTCGCGTCCGTTCGCGACGTTCCAGGCCTGGATCGCCTGCCCGGCCGCGCCCTTGATCAGGTTGTCGATCGAACTCATGGCGACGAGCCAGCCCGTGCGCGCGTCCACGCGAGCACTCACGAAACAGAGGTTGCTGCCGACGGGGTCCTTCAGCGTCGGCGGCTCCTCGGTGACGACGACGAAGGGGTCCTCGGCGTAGGTCGTACGGAGCAGGTCGAGCGCCGCGTCCGTGCTCAGCGCACGGTCCGTCACGCGACCGTACGCCGTGACCAGCATGCCGCGACTCGTCGCCACCAGGTGCGGCGTGAAGAGCAGTTCGGCGTCGAGCTCTTGTTGTATCTCGGGGGTGTGGCGGTGCGACAGGAGTCCGTAGGCCTCGGCGTTGCCAGCGAGTCGCGAGAAGTGCAGTCGGTCACTGGCCGCGCGGCCGGCGCCGGAGGTGCCGCTCAACGCGTTCACGACGATGCCGTCGCGTTCGATCATTCCGGCGTCGAGGAACGGACCGAGCGCGAGGACGCTCGCCGTCGGATAACAGCCCGGCACAGCGATCAACGTCGCCCCGACGAGCTCCTTGCGGTGGCGCTCGACGAGACCGTAGACCGCGAGCGCGAGCAGTTCCGGCGCCACGTGACGCGCGCCGTACCAGGCGAGGTACTCCTCGTGGTCCTTCAGACGAAAGTCGGCGCCCAGGTCGACGACCGTGACGTGGCGCGCCACGAGTTGGGGCACCAGGTGCTGGCTCGCGCCGTGGGGCAAGGCGACGAACACGACGTCAACGTCGCTGGTGAGGACCTGGTTCGTCTCGGCGAAGACCATCGTTGGGTACGCCGCGGCGAGCGCCGGTACGTGTTCGCGGATCGACTTGCCCGCGTTGGACTCGCCCGTCGCGACCACGACGTCGAGGTCGTCGTGGGACGCGCACAGACGCAAGACCTCTGATCCGGCGTACCCTGTGGCGCCAACGACTCCAACCCGCATAATGACATTTTATGCACATGGAGACATAAAAACGCAAGTTATTTCTCGCCCCACTAGAATGGCCGCCATGTCACGACGCGGCTGGACACTTTTCCTGGCGATGGCCGTGATCTGGGGCATCCCGTACCTGCTGATCCGCGTCGCGGTGCGCGAGCTCGATCCCGGTGTGATGGTCCTCTTGCGGACCGGTCCGGCGTCAGTGTTGTTGGCACCGATCGTCATCGCCCGACGCCAGATTCCGGTGTTACTCCACAATCTGCGCTGGATCATCGCCTTCGCCGTCGTGGAGTTCGGGATCCCCTGGTACTGCATGGCGACGGCCGAGCGCCACATCTCGAGCTCGCTCACCAGCCTGCTCATCTGCTGCGTGCCGCTGTTCGCCGTGCTCGCCCAACGAGTGCGCCGCACGGGCGAGCACATCTCACGGCGTCGCTACCTGGGACTCGGCGTCGGGGCCGTGGGCGTGGCCCTGTTGGTCGGTCTGGACCTGCGCGGGGGATCGATCACGTGGATCGGCCTGATGATGGTCGTCTGTCTCGGATACTGCATCGGACCGATGATCCTCGCCACCAAGTTGGCCCACGTCCCGGGCGTCGTGGTCGTCGCCGGCGCGACGGCGTTCGTCGCCATCTGTTGGATCCCGTGGTCGGTCGCGCACTGGCCGTCGCACGTCTCCGGTGAGACCTGGAGTTGCATGGCGGTGCTCTCGGTCGTGTGCACCGCGACGGCGTTCCTCGTCTTCTTCGAATTGGTGAAGGAGGTCGGTTCGTCGCGTTCGGTCGTCGTGACCTACTTCAACACCGCCATCGCGGTCGTCCTCGGCGTCGTCGGGCTCCACGAGACGCTCACCTCGGGCATCATCTTCGGCTTTCCGCTCGTTCTCATCGGCTGCATCTTCGCCACCAGCAAATCCCAGGAACCGGCGTCGTCCGAACTACTCGGCGTACTCAGCGGCGACGCGGACCTGTCCGTCGACCACCAGCCAGAGTGAGCCGGGGACCGAGGCGATCGTCACCTCGTCGTCGCCGGCGATGGCGCCGTGGTGCGTGACGCTCACGCTCGACACCGGCGTCGTCACCACCTCGGTCACCGCCTGCCACACCGCGGCGTTGTTCACGTGACCCACGACGTCGAGGTCGGCGCGTCGCAGGGGCCACGGTCGCGTCGTCGCCTCCGCCGCGACGACGGGTGTCGGCACACGGCCCGACACCTTCCTCCCCTGCATCGCTTCGGCGTAGACGTCGAAGAACGCCGGCTTGATGCGAACGGGATGACCCGACGGGTCGACGGGCACCCAGAGGGCGACCGCTTCGAGCAGCACCCGACCGCGCGCGAGGATGTTCGTTCGACGCTCGGCCCACGCCGCGCCCACACCGCCACACCACGTCGTCACCGTGAGCGCCTCGGTGTAGCGCGGCCAGCGTCCGCCGTCGGCCACCCGGATCGCCGTTCGACGGACCACCCAGGTGTCGGTCGATTCGAGACCGGTCTCCTCCCAGTCGTCGGTCGCGACGTCCTGGAGGATTCGCGCGACGCCGTCGAGTCGGATCACGCCGCTCTCGTCGGCGTCACCCAGGCGTACGCGGAACTGACCGCTGAAGTTACGGCCCCGCTCGCTCGGCGGCACGAACTCAATCACGACGGCAACCTCGCGTCCGCGCCATGGGATCAACGAAGCGTGGCGCCGAGCGCGTCGGCGCGCGCGATGAGTTGCGCGCGCGCACCGGCCACGTCGCTCTCGCTCAGCGTGCGGTCGTCCGCGCTGAAACGGACGCTGTAGGCCAGGCTCCTCGTTCCCTCGGGGAGGTTGGCGCCCCGGTAGACGTCGAAGAGCGAGACGCGTTCGACGAACGCCGACGCGTCGCGAAGTTCGTGCGCGAGGTCCTGGGCGTGCAACGCGTTCGGCGTGACGAACGCCAGGTCGATGACGGCGCTCGGGAAGCGACTGGGCACCTTCGCGAACTCGCCGCGGCGCGTGGCCCGCTGGGGGTCACAGAGCGCGTCGAAGTCGACGTCGAGGAGTCCGAGGCGTCGCGTCGACGACGTCACGACGGCCTCGACGAGGAGCGCGTCGACCTCGCCCACGGTGCCCAAGACCGCGCCCGAGGCGCGGTCGACCAGATCGGCGCAGCGCGTCGGGTGGAAACCCGGGGCCGGACGTTCACTGGTACGCACCACGACGTCGGCCAGTCCCAGTCGCTGGGCCAACGTCGTCCAGAGCGCCACGGCCGTCGCGGCGTCGTCACCGACGCGACCGAGCACGACGGTCAGTCGTTCGGTCTCGCGGGGCAGGTCCAGCGTGACCGCGCCCCCGACGCCGCCCCTGGTCCTTCGCGGATCGCTGGTCGCCTCGGGGTGCACGAAGACGTTGCCGATCTCGGCCAACACCACGTCGCCCGTGCCGCGTTCGAGGTTCTTGCCCCACACGCGCACGAGCCCGGTGATCATCGTGGCGCGCAGCACCGATTCGTCGGACGCGAGGGGGTTCGTGATCCGCACCCGCGCGACCCCGGGTTGCAGGAGGTCGAAGTCGGCGTCGCTGCCGAGCGTCGGCGTCCAACATTCACTGGCGCCCAGGTCGACGACCACGTCGCGAAGGTGTCGGCGCA
The DNA here is from genome assembly GCA_963700135.1 of uncultured Acidimicrobiaceae bacterium. GTDB lineage: Bacteria > Actinomycetota > Acidimicrobiia > Acidimicrobiales > RAAP-2 > RAAP-2. The sequence continues at coordinate 478,053 of CAVOWM010000011.1, forward strand.
GCCGCTGACGGTCATTGAGACCGCCCGGCTCGGGCCACGTCGGCACGTGGCGCGGTAGTCGGCGATAGCCGTAGAGACGCGCGATCTCCTCGATGACGTCGGCGCTGCCCGCGGCGCCCGCTCGCACGTCCGGACGGGCGCTCGGCGGCACGACCGTGAAGCGCTCGTCGGCGACGCGCACGTCGAACCGGAGTCCCTCGAGGATCGACGTCACGTCCTCACTGGCGATCGCGACGCCGAGGACTCGTTCGATGTCGTGCGCGCTGAAGGTCACCGTTGGTGGCGTGGGGACCTCCCCCTCGACGTCGAGCGGGTCGCGTAACCACTCCAACTCGGGACAGCTCTCCGCCAGCACCTGCACGAAGCGCGCGGTCGCGCGCAGCGCCAGCTGGGGGTCGACGCCACGTTCGAACCGGATGGAGCCTTCGGTGCGCAGGCCGTGGCGTTTCGAACTGCGCGCGATGCACATCGGATCGAAGTACGCCGACTCGAGCAGCACGTCCGTCGTGGTGTCACTGATCTCACTCGCCGCGCCGCCCATGATGCCCGCGAGCCCGAGGACCTGGTCGTCACCGTCGACGATGACGCAGTCCTCGCCGGTGTCGCCGAGCCCCCGGCCGGCCATCGCGAGCTGTCGTTGCACGCCGTCGAGCGTCAGGAGGCTCTCGCCCGAGCGTGCGCGACGCGCGCGCAGCGTGCGCCGCGCGACGTGCGCCGCGTCGTACGCGTGGGTCGGCTGCCCGAGTTCGAGCATCACCAGGTTCGACGCGTCAACGACGTTCGAGATCGATCGCATGCCGGCACTCTGGACGCGGGCCACGACCCACGCCGGCGACGGACCGACCGTCACATGACGCAACACCGACACGGTGAGACGGCCGCACAGGTCGGGCGCGTCGATGCCCGCCGCCGCGAACGAGTCGCTCGTCGCCTCGCCGTTCGCGTGCGCCAACGGTGGTGCGGACAGTGGACGTCCGAGCCGTGTGGCGAGGTCGCGCGCGACGCCTTCGACGGACCACGCGTCGGGACGGTTCCCCTCCACGGTGATGTCGAAGACGACGTCCGGCGTGATCGACAGCGCCTCGAGGATGCCGACGCCCACGACCGGGTCGATCAGATCGTCAAGGAGCAGCAGTCCCTGGTGATCGTCGCCCATGCCCAGCTCGCGCGCCGAACACAGCATCCCGTTCGAAGTCACCCCGCGCATCTGTCGACGCGCGATCTCGAATCCCCCCGGCAGGACGGCGCCGACCGGCGCCAGCGGCACGTGGTCGCCGAGGTCGATGTTGTTCGCGCCACAGACGATCTCGAGGGGGCCGTGGCCCGCGTCGACGACGACCAGTCGGACCCGGTCGGCACCCTCGATGGCGCGGATCTCGTCGATGCGCGCGACGACGACGTCCTCGAGACCTTCGCCGACGTGCTCAATTCCCTCGACCACCAGGCCGAGGTCGTCCAGGATGACGCGCAGCTCCTCCGTCGACTCGGTGAGTTCGACGAATTCGCGCAGCCACGACACCGAGATCCTCACGAGAACTGCTCCAGGAAGCGCGTGTCGTTCTCGATCAGGGCGCGCATGTCGGCGATCTCGTGGCGCATCTGGGCGCAGCGGTCGATGCCGAAGCCGAAGGCGAAGCCGCTCCACTCGCCGCCGTCGATGCCGACGGCCGCGAGGACCGCCGGGTCGAGCACGCCACACCCGCCCAGTTCGATCCACCCCGTCTGGGAACACGTGCGACAACCCTCGCCGCGACAGATGGTGCAGGTCACCTCGAACTCCGCCGACGGCTCGGTGAACGGGAAGTAGCCCGGACGAAGTCGCGACTCGATGTCGGGTCCGAAGTAGGCGCGGGTGAACGTCTCGATGACGCCCGCCAGGTCGGCGAAGCTGATGCCGCGGTCAACGACGAGCCCTTCGATCTGGTGGAACGTGGCGAGGTGTCGTGCGTCGGGCGTGTCGCGTCGGTAGCAACGCCCCGGCATCACCGAGTGGATCGGCAGGGAACCGTTCGCCACGGCCTCTTCCATGAGATGGATCTGCGTCGGTGACGTGTGCGTGCGCAGTACGACCGTCTCGGGCTCTCCCAACTCGACGTAGAACGTGTCCCAGAGTCCGCGCGCCGGATGCGCCGGTGGGATGTTGAGCGCCTCGAAGTTGTACCAGTCGCTCTCGACCTCGGGGCCCTCGGCGACGGTGAAGCCCATCGCCACGAAGACGTCCTCGAGCTCGCGCTGGGTCAGGGCGATCAGGCTGGGGTGTCCGACCGAGGCCGGCCAGCGCACGTCGCCCACGACGACGTCGCCCAGGTCCAGGCCGTCCTCGCGCAGGCTCTGGGCCCGCGCGAGTTGGCTCAACTCTCGTCGACGGGCCTCCAACGCCGCCTCCACGACGCGTCGCGCCTCTTGCAACTGGGCCCCGGCGGATTTGCGTTCCTCCGGCGCGAGGACGCCGAAGGACTTCTGCAGGGCGGACAGTATCGAGCGCTTGCCGGTGATCGAGGGCTCGGCGTCGCGCAGTTGCTCGATGCTCGAGAGGCCCGCGACGGTGGCGAGGAGTTCGGCGGTCTGATCGGCGAGATTGGCGAGTGGTGAGGTCATGACGCTTAAAGGCTACGGGGTGGCGGGGTCGCGGCGGCGTCTTGGCGCTGCCACAGGGCTTCGAAGGCGATCAGTGACGCGGCGACGCCGGCGTTCAAAGACTCGCTGCGCCCGTCCATCGGTATCGAGATCGACCCGTGGCAGCGAGCGATCGTGGCGTCGTCCAGACCGTCGGCCTCGTTGCCGATCACGACCACACTCGCGCGGGTGAGGTCCACCTCGCGCATGCCGCGTCCGCCGCGCACGACGGTGGCGAGCAACTGCGCGCGAGCGAAGTGCGCGAACGTCGCGTCGATCTCCGCGACGACGACCGGCAGGTGGAAGATCGATCCGGCGCTGGCCCGCAGGGTCTTGGGGTTGAAGGGATCGACCGACTGCCCGCTGACGATCACTGCGTTCGCGCCGGCGGCGTCGGCCGATCGGATGATCGTCCCGACGTTGCCGGGGTCGCGCACGTCGTGCAAGACGAGCGTGAGACCGGCGACGGGTAGCGACGTCACGTCGGGCCGTGCGAAGCGCACCGCCGCGAGGACCGGCTGGGGCGTCTGGGCGTCGGCGATCTTCTCCAGGACCCCGTCGGCGAGGGCGAAGACGCGCACACCCGCGGCGTTGGCCTTCTGCGTCAGCGCGGTGATCGAGGCGAGTTCGAGCGCCGCGGCGTCGACGTAGAGCGCTTCGAACTCGGCGCCATTCGCCAGGGCGGCGTCGACGAGGTCCGGGCCCTCCAGGACGCAGACGCCCTCGCTCCAACGCAGTGAACGCTTCTGGACGAGCCGCCGGAGCCGGCGCACTCGTTGGTGTGACGAACCCAACGCCTCGATCAGGGCGACCTACTTGGAGAGCGCGGCGCCGGCTTGGGCGACGATCGCCGCGAACGCGGCGCTGTCGCTCACGGCCAAGTCCGCCAGGATCCGACGGTCGACCTCGATGCCCGCGGCGTTGAGGCCAGCGATGAATCGGCTGTAGCTCATGCCGTGGGCCCGGGTGCCGGCGTTGATCCGCTGGATCCAGAGCCGACGCATGTCACCCTTGCGCGCGCGACGGTCGCGGAACGCGTACACGCCGGAGTGCTGGACGGCCTGGTTGGCCGATCGGAAGGTGCGGCTGCGGTCACCGTAGTAACCCTTCGCCTCTTCCAGAATCGCCTTGTGGTGCTTCTTGGCGTTGACCGCCCTCTTTACTCGTGCCATAACAGTTCCTCTTTCGACTCGATCTCTAAATGCCCATCAGGCGCTTGGTCTTCTTCTCCAGGGCCGGAGAGAGGTCGGTCTCGCGACCGAGTCGACGGGCGCGAACCGACGACTTCTTCTCCATGAGGTGTCCCCGGAAGGCCTTGCCCCGGCGCAACTTGCCGCTGCCGGTCACCTTGATGCGCTTCTTCGCGCCACTGTCCGTCTTCATCTTTGGCATTTCAACTCTCCTCTACCGATACTTCGGCCGAAACACTCGGCGCGACTTCTTGTGATTCTTCGACTTTCGGGCTCTCGGCCGACTTCGGCTTCGCCTTCTTCTCTGGTCCGAGGACCATGATCATGTTGCGACCATCGAGCTTCGCGGCCGACTCGACCTTGGCGACGTCGTCCAGTCGTTCGACGATCCGGTCCAAGATCTTGCGACCGAGTTCGGGGTGCGCCGACTCCCGTCCGCGGAACATGATGGTGACCTTCACCTTGTGACCATCGTTGAGGAATTTCTCCACGAGGCGGGTCTTGGTGTCGAAGTCACCGGGTCCGATCTTCGGGCGGTACTTCATCTCCTTGACGCCCACGTTGAGAGTCTTTCGACGCGACTCCTTGGCCTTTTGCGCCTCGTCGAACTTGAACTTCCCGTAGTCCATGATGCGGCAGACGGGCGGTTGCGCGGTGGGCGCGATCTCTACGAGATCAAGGTCGAGGCTTCGGGCCAACGCCAATGCATCACGGGTCGCCATCACGCCACGTTGGTTTCCCTCGTTGTCGATCAGGCGTACGGTCTCCACGCGAATACGTTCATTGACGCGGTGGTCTCCAGGCACTGTTGCGATAACTCTCTCCTTGCTCTTCGTGACGCCTCAATGACGTCACCACGGCAAGCGGGGCGCAAAACTCCTGGGAACCCGGCGCACATCGGTGGCCAGGTGGACGTTGGCCTTGCCAACCTCACTTGCTGAACTGCCCAATAACGTTAGCAGACCTGGTCGAACGGCCCTCGCGCGCGTCGCCGCGAACGCCGCCGCCGCGCCGCGCCGCGCGCGCCCGGCGCTACGTTGTTGCGGTGAGCGAATCGAGCGAACCCCCCATCGACGAGTCCGAGGAGATCGCCTACCTACGATCGACCCCGGTCGAGACCGTCCTCGGCAACCACTTCTTCGTCCTCTTGCAGTTGGCGGCCCTCCAACTCTCGTCGACGCCGCCGAATCTGTCGGGCGCCCAACTGGTCATCGACACCGTCGCCGCGATGCTCCAGGCCGGCGGCGAGCGGCTCGGCGAACACGTCGCGCTCTACCGCAACGCCCTGGCCGAGGTCCAACAGCTCTACGTTCGAGCGGCGAGCGCCCCGACGACCTAACCGCGGTCTCACTAGGCGTCGAGCGCGAAACGAAACGTCAGGGCGAGGCCTCCGAGCGAGCCCTTCGAGGTCGTCATGGAGCCGCCCAGACCCTCGGCGATGTCAGCCATGATGCTCATGCCGAGTCCCGAGCCGCCGGTCTCGCGCGAACGCGATTGGTCGAATCGTCGGAACCGTTGGGGGCGCACCCCGTACTCGGGCAGTCCCCCACCGGCGTCCTCGACGACCAGCACGGCACTCGTGCCCTGGCGTCGCAACGTGACGCGCACGGCGGTGTCCGTCGGCGTGTGGCGCACGACGTTGGAGAACGAGTTGACCAACAGTCGATCGAGCAGGTCCTCGCGTCCGCGTACGGCGACCGAACCCTCCACCTCACTCGTCACCGATCGCTCCGGGTGGTCGTTCGTGAACTCCTCGACGCGCGAAGCGACGAGGGCGCTGAGGTCGACCCGAGCGTTGAGGTGTTGGGGCGCCTCACGGACCTCGGCCGAGAGCAAGAGGTCCGCCACCAACAGGTCCATGCGGTCGACCTCGCGACGGACGCGTTCGACGGCGCGCGCGCGCTGTTCGTCGTTGATCGACGGATTCGTCAGGAGCTCGTTGTAGCCCTTGATCACCGTCAAGGGCGTGCGCAGTTCGTGCGACGCGTCGCCCACGAACTGTTGCATCGCCTCCACACTGCGCTCCTCGATGGCGATCCGCTCGTGCAGCGCCGCGACCATGGTGGCGAGCGCCGCCTGGAGTTCGCGCACGTCGCGGCTCCCAGCGCTCGGCGGTATCTCGCCTCGTTCCTCGCCGCGCGCGACCTCGCTCGCGAAGTCGATCAAGTGCTCCATCGTTCGTAGGTCCTTTCGCATCACCCGGCGTGCGAGGAACATCATGACGAGGGCCACGATGAAACCGATGAGCGCCACGTCCAGGGCCAGGCGGCGGCCCTGTCGGGCGATCGCGCTCGTCGAGCCGGCGACGAGGAGGTAGTCACCACCGCCGACGTAGATCGACCGGACCCGAAAGCCCGGGAGGTTCGACTGCTCGCCCACCCTCGACAGCGTGGCGTGCACGTTGGCCAGGGTCGGCTTCTTCTTCAGTGCCACGAACGCGGGTGAGTTGACCTGCACCACGGCGCCCGAGGGGTCGACGACGTCGAGGGTCAAGTCGTACGAGTTCTCCTGGACGACGTTCAGGGCGTCGCTCAGCGCCGCGTCGGGGTGTCCCTCGCCGCTGCGGATCACGGCGTTGATCTGCTGGTCGAGCGATGAATAGAGCGAATGGGTGCTGGCGTCCACCGCGAACCACCCGACCGTCAACGCCACCAAGACCGTGAGCACGATGAGGAGGATCGTTAGACGAGTGGCAATCTTCACTTTCCAGGGGTCCACGTAACGAGCTTGAACCCGACTCCCCTCACGGTCGTGATCGGGGCGAAGCCGTCGTGGTGGATCTTTCGTCGCAGGTACGAGATGTAGGTGTCGAGCACCGATGTCTCGGAGTCGAAGTCGATGTTCCAGACCTCGCGCAGCAACAGTTCGCGCGTGACGAGGCGGTCCTTGCGTTCGAGCAGGACCTCGAGCAGTCGGAACTCGGTCGCCGACAGGGTGATCGGCTCACCGTCGACCGTGATCTCGTGGGTGTCGACGTTCATCTCGATCGGTCCCGAACTCAGGACGAGGTCGCCGGTCGTCTCGGCGTTGGAGCGTCGCAGGATGGCCGTGATCCGCAACAGGATCTCCTCCAGGCTGAACGGCTTGCGGACGTAGTCGTCGGCCCCGTAGCGCAGGCCCTTGGCGACGTCGACCGGCGAATCGCGCGCGGAGAGCATGAGGACCGGGGTCTTCGTGTCGTGTTCGCGCAGTTTGGCGAGGAATTCGAATCCGTCCATCGTGGGCATGTTGATGTCGACGATGCACAGGTCGCAGTCGTGGCGTCGCAGCAGATCCAGGGCCTCGGCGCCGTTGGAGGCCAGTTCGGTCTGGTACCCGGCGACTTCGAGGGCGTCGCGCAACAGGTCGCGCACACCCGGCTCGTCGTCGACGATCAAAATCGTCGTCATGGCGTTGCTCGCATGTTGTGAGCGTACTGCTCATTTCTTGCCTTTGATGAGGAGTTGTTCACTCGCGCAACTTCACAGTGAATAAACAAGCACTTCACAGGGTTTTCAAAATCTGGCTTTTTACAGTTGGCCTCGTTCCTTTGAAAGGGGTCCACATGAAGAAGTTCACGACACGAAGCGTTGTGGCGGTGGCCATGATCGCAGCCCTGGGCATCAGTGCCCCGGCGATTGCGACCGCGGACACCACGACGACGACCGCACCGACAACCACCACCACCGTTGCCACCACGACCACGACGATTCACGGATCGAACACCCCGTGGAAGCAGTGGCGCAAGGCGGAGAACGCCTACCTCGCCCAATTGAAGGTCATCAACAAGACCTTCCGGGCTTCGGTTGACGTCGCTCGCAAAGAGTACTGGGCGGCCATCAAGGCCTCCAAGGGCTCGGACAACCGCCAAGCGGCCCGCGCTGCGGCCCGCGCTGCGCTGACGCTGTCGATCGCCAACGCGATGCAAGCCCGTGCCACGGCGCTCACCGCGCTCGGTGCTCCCCCGGCGCCTCCGGCCGGCACCGCCCGTTCGGCGTACATCGTCGCACTGCAGGCGATCAACCAGACCTACCGCAACTCGGTAGCGGCCGCTGACGCGGCGTTCGCGGCGGCCTTCCCGGGCGCCACGACCGCGGCCGAGCGCGCTGTCGTTCGCGCCACGTTGGAGTTGGCGATCGCCAACGCCGCCGTCGTTCGGGCCGCGGCGCTGGTCGCCCTTGGTCCGCCCCCGGCCTCCTCGGGTGGCACGACGCCCACCACGACGACGACCGTGCCGGTGACGACCACCACCGCCTAGTCGTCCACGTCATCACCAACCGCCGGCACGCTGTTCTCTCGGGAACAGCGTGCCGGCGGTTTTTGCTCGTCGGTGACGAGGTCGGCGGCGCGCGGTCGATCGGTGTGAGGCGCGTGACGTTCACAACGGATAATCACTCGATTCACAGGAATTTCAAAGGAATGCTCGGTACGATTTATATATTCCTTTGAAAGGTCACCCATGACGAGCATCGCCAAGCGCACTATCGCCGCGGTGGCGGTCGCGGCGACGCTCGCGCTGGGTACGCCGGTGGTCGCCCTCGCCGGCACCACGACCACGACGACCAGTTCGACCACCACGACCACCATCGTCGCGAAGACCCCCGTGATCAAGACCATGAAGGAGTGGCGGGCCGCGGACAAGCTCTATCTCGCCAAATTGAAGGTCATCAACCTCACGTTCCTCGCCGCGGTCGACACGGCCAAGATGAACCTTTCGGCGTCGCTCGGCGTCGCGACGAACGCCACGGAGCGCATCAGCGCCCGCGCGACCTACCGTTTCGCGATCACGGAGGCCACGATCGCCCGTTCGAACGCGCTCACGTTGCTGGGGAATCCGCCGGCCAAGCCCACGAAGAAGCCCGCGATCACCACGACGACGCTCTAAGCGGTCTCGGAGGTCTTCGGCGCTAGGCGCCTTCCTTCTCAATGGCGAACGCTTCGTCGCGACCCAGGTGCCCGACGCCTCGTCGGGCCGTGACCCGTTGGCCGACCGCGATACGGCGTGAACCGTCGGCGATGTTCACGCAGTGAAAGTAGAAGACCTCGTCGTCATCCGTCCGAAGGTGACCGTCACCTCGATGCTCGTCGAACGCCTCGACCCGACCCCTCATCGCCGTTACGAACCCAGCGATCCCTGGCGAAGGACCGACACCATCTCGAGGGCCGTCGAGGCCGCCTCGCGTCCCTTGTTCTCCTCGTCCTTGGCGGAGCGTTCGAGCGCCTGCTCGAGCGTATTGACCGTCAAGACGCCGAAGGCCACCGGGACGCGCGTGCTCAGTTGCACGTCCTGGACGCCGCGGGCGCACTCGCCCGAGACGATCTCGTAGTGCGTGGTCTCGCCGCGAATCACGGCCCCGAGCGTGATCACCACGTCGACCGGACGTTCGCCGTCGGCGAAGGCCAGGGCCATCAGCGGGATCTCGAAGGCGCCGGGAACCCAGCCGACCGCGATGTCACCGCGATCGACCCCGGCGTCACGCAGGACGTCGAGCGCGCCTTCGAGGAGTCGCGTCGTGATCGCGCCGTTGAAACGGGCGCAGACGATCGCGACGCGCACGCCGCGACCCGTCGGTGAACCCTCCAGGTGTTCCCCGACGCGCTTGTGCAACTCCTGAACCCGTCGAGGGTCCAGGCGCGTCTCGTCACTCGACGTCATCGAGCCCCCCGAGCATGTGGCCGAGCCGCTCACGCTTGGTGCGCAAGTAGTCGATGTTGAAGGCCGTCGGACTGCTCTCGAGCGGCACGCGCTCGACGATGTTCAGACCGAAGCCCTCGAGTCCGCCGTACTTCGAGGGGTTGTTGGTCATCACGCGCATCGAGCGCACGCCGAGGTCGACGAGGATCTGCGCGCCGACGCCGTACTCGCGCGAGTCGACCGGGAGGCCCAGTTCGAGGTTGGCGTCGACGGTGTCGCGACCCTCCTCCTGCAGGGCGTAGGCGCGGATCTTGTGGCCCAGACCGATGCCCCGTCCCTCGTGTCCGCGCAGGTACACGACGACGCCGGCGCCCTCGGCCGCGACCTTGGCGAGCGCCGTCTCCAACTGCGGACCGCAGTCACAACGCATCGAGCCGAAGACGTCGCCGGTCAGACATTCGGAGTGGACCCGCACGAGGACGTCGGGCGTCGTCGAGATGTCCCCGTAGACGAGCGCCATGTGCTGCTCGCCGTCGAGCACGTTCTCGAAGACGTAGGCCTGGAACTGACCGTGCTCGGTCGGGAGCGACGCCTCGGCGATGCGCTTGACGAGCTTCTCGTGACGCCGGCGGTAGCGGATCAGGTCGGCGATCGAGATGATCGGCAGTTCGTGTTGCGCGGCGAAGGCTTCGAGTTCGGGCAGTCGGGCCATCCCGGACTTGTCGGCCGTCACGATCTCACAGAGCACGCCGGATGGTTGTTTGCCGGCGAGGCGACAGAGGTCGACCGTCGCCTCGGTGTGACCGGCGCGCTTCAACACGCCACCGGCGCGGTAGCGCAGCGGGAAGATGTGCCCCGGACGGTTGAGGTCGCTCGGTCGCGTCTCGGGATCGATCAGGGCGCGCACGGTCGCCGCGCGGTCGCTCGCCGAGATACCCGTCGACGTGCCGTGGCGGTAGTCGACGGTCACGGTGAAGGCGGTGCGCTGCGCCTCGGTGTTCGCCACCACCATCAACGGCAGGTCGAGCGCGTCGGCGCGCGCCGCCTCGAGGGGCACGCAGAAGACCCCCGAGGTGTACTCGAGGAAGAAGGCCATGCTGTCGGGCGTCACGTCCTGGGCCGGCATGATGAGGTCGCCCTCGTTCTCACGGTCCTCGTCGTCGACCACGACGACCATGCCGCCTCGTCGCAACTGCGCGATCGCCTCTTCAATGGTTGAGAGTGCCATCAGACCTCCACGTCTATCCGAATGTCGTCGCCGACCCTTTGCACGTCGACGACGCGGCCGCGACGCAGCGCCGCGATCGTCGGGGTTGAGAGACCGTTCAGGGCGCCCAGCGTACCGTCGCTCCCGGCGAAGGACGCCGACTGGTACCAGACGATGTGGTTGACCAGGCCGGCGTCGAGGAACGCGCTCGCGGTCGTCGGCCCGCCCTCGACCAGCAGTTGCAAGACGTCGTGGCTCCCGATCTCGTCGAGCACGTGGGACAGGTCACCGCTCAGTTCGAGACAGGGCCGCATCTTCGCGCCCGGCGGCGCGGTGCCGAGCACCACGCGCAGGGGTTCGACCACGAGGTCACCGAGACGCGCCGTGAGGGCCGGGTCGTCGCTGCGCGCCGTGCCCGCCCCGACCAGGACCGCCTGGCTCTGGGCCCGCAAGACGTGGGCGTCACGGCGAGCCGCTTCGCCCGTGATCCACTGACTCGTGCCGTCGGCCATCGCGACGACGCCGTCGAGCGTGCTCGCGATCTTCAACACGACGTACGGTCGTCCCGTCACCCGCTGCCATATATACGGCGCCAGCTGCGCGCGCACCGCGCTCTCCTCGACGCCCACTTCGACGTCGATCCCCGAGGCCTTCAACAACTCGACGCCGGACCCCGAGACCCGGGGATCGGGGTCGATGGTGCCGACGATGACGCGAGCGACGCCGGCTTCGACGATCGCCTCCACGCACGGTCCGGTGCGGCCCTCGTGCGCGCACGGTTCGAGGGTGACCACCATGGTCGATCCGCGCGCGCCGTCACCGGCGCGGCGAAGGGCCTCGATCTCGGCGTGGGACTCACCGGGTACCTGCGTGTGACCTTCGCTGAGCACGACGCCGCGATCGCTGACCACGAGCGCCCCGACCCAGGGATTCGGTGGTGCGAGGAAGCGCGCCTTGTCACCGGCCCCGATCGCCATGGTCATGAGCTCGGTATTGGAGAACTTCATGCCCGACCCGTCCGGGCCGCCGCGCGAAGGTCGTGGGCCGCTTCGAGGGGGTCGCGCTGGTTGAAGATCGCCGAACCGGCGACGAGGACGTTGGCGCCGGCTTCGACGGCGATCGGGGCGGTCACCACGTCGATGCCACCGTCGACTTCGATGTCGAGCGCCAACTCGTTGGCGTCGACCTCGCGTCGGGCCTCGTTGACCTTGCCCATGACCTCGCCGATGAACGACTGGCCACCGAATCCGGGGAAGACCGTCATCAGCAAGAGGAGGTCGATGTCCCCGAGGAAGGGCGCCACCTTCTCGAACGGCGTGTCGGGATTGGCCGCCAGTCCGACGCGCAGCCCCATCGAACGCGCCTCGTCGATCAGGGTCGCCGTCGAGCCGACCTCGACGTGCACGGTACAGCCGTCCGCGCCGGCGTCGCGAAACGCCTCCAGGTAGCGGCCCGGTTCGCTCATCATCAGGTGGCAGTCGAAGAATCTCGCGCTGTACTGGCGAAGTGACTTCACGACGGGCGGTCCGATCGACACGTTCGGCACGAAGTGACCGTCCATGACGTCCACGTGGAGCCAGTCCGTCTCGGCGTCGATCTCGCGCACGGCGTTCGCGAGCGAACCGAAGTCGGCGGCCAGGATGGACGGTGCGACGCGAAGCGCTCCGGAGGGGCCAGCGTCAATAGAAGTCACACCGGCAGCCTATTCGCGCACGGGTTTCGTCACGTCCACGCGACGTCCTCGGCGAAGCGCGCGCCGGACCACCACGCCCCCGCGCTCATCGACCTGGCGCTCTCCGGACGCACCTGATCCAACACGAGGGCGCCGCGCGCCGACGCCGAGTACGACCACCCCGTCACGGACCGCGATCGAGCCGCTCGCCACGTCGGGGCCGTCGTAGGTCGTGGCGCTCTCGATGAGGAGTCGACGCCCGCGCACTATCACGAACGCCTGCCCGAGGCGCACAACTCGCGAGAGTTGCGTGCTCGAGGCCGACGTCGAGAGGTGAAACTCGTCCTTGGTCAACTTCTCGGCGTAGGTGGCCTCGCCCGTTTGCGCGTGCGGCTGGGCCAGCAGCTCGGGTGTCGCGAGGACCTCGAGCAGCGCGCGCGCGCCGACGTCGGCCAGTTCGGCGAGCAGCGTCGAGAGCGACTTCTCGTCGACGGCGAGTCGCGCTTCGAGGTGGACCGGGCCGGTGTCGAGACCCTCGTCGAGCGACATGATGCTGACGCCGGTCTCGTCGTCGCCGGCCAGGATCGCGCGTTCGACCGGCGCCGCGCCGCGCCACCGGGGCAAGAGCGAGAAGTGCACGTTGAGCATCGGTATCCGCGCCAGGACGTCACCGGGGATCAGCCGGCCGTAGGCGACGACGACGCCGCGTTCGACGTCCACGTCGTCGAGGTCGCTCAGGCGATGTGAGACCCGCAGCCCCAACGCCTCGGCGCACGCCTTCACCGGGCTGGGCGAGAGTCGCGCGCCGCGGCCGCGCTTGCGATCGGGTCGCGTGATGACCACGACCACGTCGTGACCGGCGTCCACGAGGGCGCGAAGCGACGGCACCGCTGCCTCGGGCGTCCCGAGGAAGGCGAGACGCACTTACTCACCCAGCAGGAGGTGCAATCCGTCGGGATCCGAGGCGGCGAGTTCGCAGGCTGCGCTGACGCAGGATCTGCTTGGCCTCGCGACGCTGATCGGCGTCGAGTCGTTCGATCAACAACACGCCGTCGAGGTGATCCATCTCGTGCTGGAAGATGCGACCCTCGTACTCATCGACCTGCAAGTCGAGTTCGTTGCCGTCGAGGTCGTAGCCCACCAGGTGGACCGCGTTGGCGCGGGTTATCTCCCAACTGAGACCGGGGACCGAGAGGCAACCCTCCTCGTAGGTCCACTCGCCGTCGGTCGCGAGGATCTTGGGATTCACGACCACGTGGGGACCCTCGCCCTTGTCGTACACGAAGAGCCGCTTCTGCACGCCGACCTGGTTGGCGGCGAGTCCCACGCCCGGCGCCTCGTTCATCGTCTCGATCATGGTCTGGGCGAGCGCCGCGATACGGCCGTCGATGTTATCGATCTCGGTCGTGACCTGGTTCAGCACCGGGTCGCCGTACACGCGGATGGGAAGCGTCGTCACTCCCCTACGATACCGCCCGCCCTTCGACGTCGGCTCTCACGGGCCATCGACGACTAGTGCACCGCGACGCGGACCTTCGCCTGCGGCCGCGGCGCTGCGCGCAGCGCCGCGCTCAACGTCGCGACGTCGCTCGCTCGAACCTGGAAACCGGACGGCGACGAGCTGATCGTGACCGGGGCGTCACGCAGTCCCTCGACGAACGCCTCGGCGCCCTCGCCGGAGACGTCGGCCTGCGCGCCGTAGGGCGCGAGTCCCAGCAGCCGGGCCGTCGCCACGTCGTCCTCGACGATCGCGTCGAAGTCACCCTTCACCAATGCGTCGACGACGGGGTCCTCGCGGCGCCGCGTCTGCAGCACGACCTCGCCTCGACCGTCGCGACGCGAACCGACCAATCGACCGGCCTTGGCGACCGCGGTGATGGCGCCGCGGCGCGCCGACGATCGCGGCGCCAGTAGGTATTGATCGAAGTCGACGAAGATGACAACCCCGCAACGGCGAACGCGTTGCCACACGGCTTCGGTGCCGACCACGACGCGTTCCAGCGACGCGTTCAACTCCGTCGTCGCGGTCACCTCGCTCACCGCGCGTGAGAGTTGGGCTGCGACGTCGCGCGCCAGCGTCGTCACGCCCAGGCGAACTCGTTTCAGGTTCGTGGCGCCGCAGGCGCGACAGAAATTGGCCCGCGGCTCGTGGCGCTCGCGACAGACCAGCTGACCGTCCACCACCTCCTCGGCCTGCGCGCAGATCGCGCAGCGCGCGAGCTCCCCGCACTTGGCGCACGCGACGAGTCGACCGTCACCGAGGCGCTGCAACACGACGACGACCGCGACCGGCTCGTCGCCGTCGAGGGCCCGTCGCGCGGCCGCCAGGGCGTGGCGCGCGAGCACGCCGTCGTGGGGATCGCTCTGTCGACGGTCGACCACCGAGATTCGCGGCCACGCGCCGGCGATGTCGCCCCACGCGCGGTAGGGACCGTCGTTCAAGAGCGACGGCGAGGGCAGGCTGGACGCGCACCACAGCGGCGCCGCGTCGCGCCGACACCGTTCGCGCACCATTGTCACCGCGTCCCACGTCGGTGCCGCGCTGTTCTGGTAGGCCTCGTCGTCGGCGTCGAGGATCACCGCGCCGGCGACCCTGGGCACCGGCGCGAGCGCGGTGCCGCGCGCGCCCACCACGACCGGCCAACCGGCGCGCATCCGGTCCCACTGCTCCTCGCCCGTCGCCACGGCGCAGCCGCGTTGTTCGAGTCGGCCGCGCAGGCGCCCGGCCCACGAGTCGGTCGGCACCAGCACCAGGAGCGAGCCGTCGCGCTCGCGGGTCGCCTCGTAGGCCGCGAGGATCAGCGGCAGCGGATCGGTCGTCGGCGCGACCTCGAGCACGCCGGGTTCCACGTCGTGCACGCCGGCCAGCACCGCGGGCGCAAGTGCCGCCGCCGCGGGCGCATTCGGCAGTTCGGTGATCAGCCGCTTCGGCGAACTCGACAGGAGGAACCGACTGAGGGGGCTGTACCAGCGCTCGCTCGCCCACGCCAACAGCGCGAGCATCGAGGCCGGTGGTCCGTAGCCGAGCCACTTCGTCAGCGGCTTGAGATCGCCGCTGACGTCGGCCGCGCCGGTGACCCAGCCGCGGACGGAGCGGCCGTTGAAGTCGACGCGCACGCGGTCCCCGACGTCGGCGCGCTGCGTGCGTTCGGTGACCAGATAGTCGAAGGGACGGTCGACCGCCGCGACCTCGGTGATGATCCGGACCGCGCGCGCGGCGCCCACCGTTACAGCGACAGTTCTCGACGCAGGTCGTCCACCCGTGAGGTCTGCTCCCAGGTGAAGCCCTGGTCACTGCGGCCGAAGTGGCCGTAGGCGGCGGTGCGCTGATAGATCGGACGGCGAAGCTCCAGGTCGCGGATGATCGCCGCCGGTCGCAGGTCGAAGAGTGCGTCGACGGCCTTGGCGATCTTGGCGCGGTCGACGCGCTCGGTTCCGAAGGTGTCGACGAGCACCGACACGGGGCGCGCGACGCCGATCGCGTAGGCGACTTGGACCTCGCAGCGTTCCGCCGCACCGGACGCGACGACGTGTTTGGCGACCCAGCGCGCGGCGTAGGCGCCGGAGCGGTCGACCTTGGAGGGGTCCTTGCCGGAGAACGCGCCGCCGCCGTGACGGGCCATCCCGCCGTACGTGTCGACGATGATCTTTCGACCGGTGAGACCGGTATCGGCGTGGGGACCGCCGAGCACGAACTTGCCCGACGGGTTCACGAAGACGCGAAGGCCGCTGGTGTCGAGTTCGGCGGGCAACATCGGCGTGATCACGTGCTCGAGCACGTCGTCGGTGATCGTCGTCATCGAGTCCACCCCGTCCTCGTGTTGGGTCGAGATCAGCACGGTGTCGATGGCGACCGGCTTGTGGTCTTCGTAGACGATGGTGACCTGGGTCTTGCCGTCGGGCCGCAGGTACGGTACGAGCCCCGATCGACGCACCTGGGCGAGGCGCATCGAGAGACGGTGCGCGAGCCAGATCGGCAGGGGCATGAAGTCGTCGTTGTCGCTGCAGGCGTAGCCGAACATCATGCCCTGGTCGCCGGCGCCCTGGGAGTTCAGCACGTCCTCGTCACCCGCGCGATGTTCGAAGGCCACGTCGACGCCGTCGGCGATGTCGGGGCTCTGCTTGTCGAGCGAGACCAGGATGCCGCAGCTGCGACCGTCGAATCCCATCGCGCCGTCGTTGTAGCCGATGCCGATGATGGTCTCGCGCGCCAGGTGGTTGATGTCGACGTACGCGCTGGTGCTGATCTCGCCGGCGACCACGCACAGTCCGGTGGTCAGCAGGGTCTCGCAGGCGACGCGCGCCGTCGGGTCCTGGGCGAGGATGGCGTCGAGGACCGCGTCCGAGACCTGGTCGGCCACTTTGTCGGGGTGTCCTTCGGTCACCGACTCCGACGTGAAGAGGGTGCGGTCACTCATGGGGCTCCTTGGTTAACAATGAGGCCACCCTAGTCAAGATCGCCATCGCGACGGCCTCTTTCGAACGCATCGACACCGTTTCGCTCGTGGCGTCACGTCCGAGCAGCGTCACCTCGTTGGTCGCGTGTTCGAAGCCCGCGCCCGGGGCCGCGACGTCGTTCACGACCAACAGATCGACGTCCTTGCGCGTCAGTTTCGCGCGCGCGTTCTCGAGGACGTTCGTGGTCTCGGCGGCGAAGGCGACGACGACCTGGTTCGCCGCGCGTGCGGCGACGAGGTCGAGCACGATGTCGCGGGTCGCCTCGAAGCGCAGCGTCGGCACGCCCGACTCCTTCTTGATCTTCTCGGGCGCGGCGGCCACGGTGAAGTCGGCGACCGCGGCGGCCATGATCGCGCAGTCGTTCGTCGCGAATCGCTCGAGCATCGCCGAACGCATCTCGGCGGCGCTCTCCACGCGCACGACGTCGACCCTTGTCGCCACGTCGAGCGCGAGTGCTCGCTCGACCGTCGAGACCAACGTCACCGTGGCCCCCAGACGACTCGCCACCTCGGCCAGGGCGTAGCCCTGTCGACCGGAGGATCGATTCGCGATGACGCGTACCGGATCGATGGCCTCGCGCGTCCCGCCGGCGCTGATGAGGACGCGCCGTCCGCTGAGCGGCCCCCGGTAGCCGCGCACGATCCGCTCGATCAGCTCGAGGATCGCCGCCGGTTCGGCCATCCGTCCGACCCCCACGTCACCGCCCGCGAGGGGGCCGACCTCGGGGTCGAGCACCATGACACCACGGCGTCGCAGTGTCGCGAGGTTCTCCTGCACCGACGGCTGGGCCCACATCTCGGAGTGCATCGCCACACAGAGCAGCACCGGCGCCGTGGTCGCGAGCAACGTGGCGCATAGGAGGTCATCGGCCAGTCCGGTGGCGAAGCGCGCGATGAGGTGCGCGGTCGCGGGCGCGACGACGATCAGGTCGGCGTGCTGTCCCAGGTAGGTGTGCGGGATCGGTGTCGTCGGGTCGCCGAACAGCCGGGTGCGCGCCGGCTCGCTGGCCAACGCGCTGAACGTGACCTCACCGACGAAGCGCGTCGCGTCGGGCGTGAGGATCGGTGAGACGAAGTAGCCGGCGTCACGCAGTCCTCGGAGCAGTTCGACCGACTTGTACGCGGCGATGCCGCCGGCGACGCCGAGGACTATGCGGGGGTGGGACGACTCAGGCGTCGCGGAGGGCATCGGTGAAGGCGTCCAGGTCGTTGTTGGCGTCCTGGCGGGCCTCTTCCAACGCGACCGCCTGGAGGCGCTCTTCTTCGAGTTCTTCGGGGGTCGGACGGTGGAACTCCAGCTTGCCCTGGTAGAGCTCTTCCATGGCGAGCGACAACGACTTGTTGGACAGCGACGTGACCTGCGGCGGGATGAGCGCCCCGTGGCCCGAGCCGAGCCCGTTGTAGTACTCGTTGATCTCGCGCGCCCGGATCGCCGAGACGGCGACCAGCGTGAACTTCGACTCGCCCACCTTGCTGAGGAGGGCCTCGATGGGCGGATCGACGAGGGTGGGGCGTTCGGCCATGGTATTCAGTCCTTTTTCGAGGGGGATCGCCCGGAGGGGCGGCGTGCTTCCAGTATAGAGAGGATTTCGCTCGTCGCTCGGTCCACGTCGTCGTTCACGACGACGTGCGTAGCAATCGCCTGGCCTTTCGCCAGTTCGTGCGGGGCGCTGGCGAGACGCGATTGGACGTGCTCATCGGCGTCGCCGCGACCTCGGAGGCGATCCTCGAGGTGTGCCATCGACGGCGCGAGCACGAGCACGACCACCGCCGACGGGTCGTGCGCGAGGACCTGCTCAGCGCCTTGTACTTCGATCTCGAGCAACACGTCGTGATCCCCGGCGTCGGGCCGCGGCGTGCCGTAGAGGTTGCCGTGGAACTCGGCCCACTCGAGGAACCGGTCCTCGGCGATCGCGCGCTCGAAGGTCGCCCGGTCGACGAAGTGGTACTCCGTCCCGTCCTCGGTGTCGCGCACCGGTCGCGTCGTCCAACTCTTGGAGAGCCACAGTCGAGGGTCGGCCTCGACGAGCCGACGAGCCAGCGTCCCTTTACCGACGCCGCCCGGACCGATGAGAACCGCAATGAAGGGTTCAGCGGACAAGGGCTCGGAACAGTTCGGCGCGTTGCTTGGGGCCGAGGCCGCGGATCCGGCGGGTCTTCGCGATCGAGGCGTTGTTCATGATCCGTTCGGCCTTCACCTCGCCGATGGCGGGGAGCGCACTGATCAGGTCGTAGGCGCGCATCTGCGCCACGCACTCCTCGCGGGCCGCGAGTTCGAAGAGTTCCTCGAGTGAGAGTTCACCGGACTTCACCTGACGCTTCACTTCGGCGCGCCGTCGACGGTTCGCGACCGCGAGACGCGACGCCTCGACTCGCTGTTCTTGCGAGAGGTTCGGCGGAGTGGGAGTCACGATGTCAGATTAGTCCCCTGCGCCGATGATTGTTCAGGCCAACGCCTGACTGAGGTCATCGCGCCAGCGCTGCGCCGCGTCGCGCAGCGCGGCGCGCTCCGGACCGGTTCTCAGTATGGATCGTGCAACGTTCACAAGCACCGTGTTCTTCGGACAACGGGCGAACAATCGCGCGACGTCCTCGGCGCTCGCCCCCTGGGCGCCGACTCCGGGGACCAGATACGGACCGCCGAGACGCGCCAGGTCGAACTCGGGCGCGTCGCGCGTGGCGCCGATCACCACGCCGAAGGGTCCGAGACCGTCCTCGCGGGCGTTGCGCTGCGCGACACTGCGCAGCACCACGTCCTCGACCCGTTCGCCGTCGGCGGTGCGGGCCCGTTGGAGCACGCGACCCTCGGGGTTCGACGTCGCGACGAGCACGAAGACGCCGCGGCCGTGCTCGAGCGCGAGCGTGAAGAGCGGCGCCAGCGCGTCGACACCGAGGTACGGACTCGCGGTGACGGCGTCGACGCGCAACGGCGATCGTTCCGCCAGCCACGCTTCGGCGTAGCCCGCGTTGGTCACCGCGAAGTCGCCGCGCTTCGCGTCGGCCACGACCAGCACGTCAGCGTCGCGCGCGTCGCTGATGAGTTGTTCGAGGACGCGGAATCCCTCGGACCCGAATCGCTCGAAGAAGGCGACCTGCGGCTTGATGGCCGCGGCGGTGCCGACGACCGCCTCGAGCGCGGCGCGCGAGAAGAACTCCAGGCCCTCCACGGTGTCGCCGCGGTCCCAGGATTCGAGGAGTTCGCGACTCGGGTCGACGCCCACGCACAGCGGACCCAGGGCCCGGATCCGCTCGCGCAATCGCGCGCCAAAGGTCTCATCCATGCGCCACCCCCACGAGCTCGTCGACGCGTGCGACGTGGTGTCGCTCCATCCACCGCGTCAGTCCCTCCTGCACCATCCACGGCGCGCGCGGATTCGCGAACGTCGCCGTGCCCACTTCCACCGCGTTCGCGCCGGCCATCAGCATCGCGACGGCGTCGTCGCCGCTGCTCACGCCCCCGACCCCGACGATCGCCGCGTCGGGGAAGGCGGCGCGGCACTCGAAGACGCTGCGCAGGGCCACCGGCAAGATGCCCGGGCCGCTCACGCCGCCCCCGCCGTTGCCGAGCGACGGTCGTCGCGCCTCGATGTCGATCGCGAGTCCGAGGACCGTGTTGACGAGCACCAACGCGTCGGCCCCCGCGCCGAGCGCGGCGTCGGCGATCTCGACGAGGTCCGGCGTGTTGGGACTGAGTTTGACCCACAGCGGCACGCCCGCGACCTTCGAGGCCCGCACGATCTCGGCGGTCGCGAGCGCCGAGTGCGCGAAGACCTTCGAGCGGCTCTCGAGGTTCGGACAGCTCGCGTTCACCTCGAGCGCGACGACGTTCGCGCCGCGCATCGCCTCGGCGGCCGCGGCGAACTCCGCGACCGTGCGACCCCAGATCGACGCGACCACGTCGCACCCCCGCCGTTCCAGGTCCGGGAGGTGGCGTTCGCGCCACGCGGCCACGCCGGGACCGGCGAGACCGACCGCGTTGAGCATGTGGGGACCCGAGCTCGCCACGCGCGGCGCGGCGTTGCCCTCCCACGCGAAGGCGGCGAGCGACTTGACGACGACCGCGCCGAGGGAGCGCAGGTCCCCGTAGCCGGCGAGCTCGTCGCCGTAGCCCGACGTCCCGGCGGCCGTCAGGATCGGCGAGCGCAGCGCGAGCGCGCCGACGTGGGTCTCGAGTCGGCTCATCGGTGCAGCGCCTGGAGCGAGGCCACGCGCCAGCCCCTCGCGCGCGTGTCGGCGATCCCCTTGGCCGCGGCGAGTCCCGCGCTGATCGTCGTGAGGCACGACACGGCGTGCACGACGCAGGCGCCGCGGATCAGCGCGCCGTCGGCGCGCGCGCCACTGCCCGAGGGTGTGTTGATGACCATCTGCACCTCGCCGGCCGCGATCATCGTCACGGCGTCGACCCCCATGTCCGCCAACCCCACCTTGCCCACCAGCGTGTCGACGGCCACGCCGTGGGCGCGCAGGTACCCCGCCGTGCCGACGGTCGCGGCGAGCGAGAAGCCGAGTTCGACGAGCAGGCGCGCGAGCTCCAGGCCCTGCACCTTGTCGCGGTCGGCCAGGCTCATGAAGACCCGTCCCTCGTCCGGCAGGCGCGTGCCCGCCGCCAGCTGCGCCTTGGCGAAGGCGATGCCGAAGCTCTCCCCCACGCCCATGACCTCGCCGGTCGAGCGCATCTCGGGTCCGAGGACGGTGTCGACCCCGGGGAAACGATTGAAGGGCAGCACCGCCTCCTTCACCGAGACGTAGGCGGGCACCGGGGTGGCCGCGGGCACGACGCCGCGATCGACGAGGTCGCGCAGCGTCTCGCCCATCATGACGCGCACGGCGACCTGGGCGAGCGCCACGCCGGTCGCCTTGGCGACGAAGGGCACCGTGCGCGACGCGCGGGGGTTGGCCTCGAGCACGAAGACCTCGCCGTCCTTCACGGCGTACTGCACGTTGATCAGGCCGACGACGCCGAGCGCCTCGGCGATCTTCGCGGTGTGCGCGTGCAACGTCGCGAGGACCGCCTCGCTCAGCGTCTGGGGCGGCAGCGCGCACGCCGAGTCGCCCGAGTGCACGCCGGCCTCTTCGACGTGCTCCATGACGCCGGCGACGAAGACGTCGCCGGCGACGTCACGCACGGCGTCGACGTCCACCTCGATGGCGTCCTCGAGGAAGCTGTCGATGAGGATCGGGCGGCTCTGGGAGACGCCACCCTCGCGCGCCAGCGACCCGTGCTGGCTGGTGAGGTCCTTCATGACGCGCTCGAGCGAGGCGTCGTCGTAGACGATCTCCATGGCCCGCCCGCCCAGCACGTAGCTCGGGCGCACGAGGACCGGGTAGCCGATCTCGCGCACGATCGACCTCGCGTCGGCCAGCGTGAGCGCCACGTCCCCGGGCGGTTGACGCAGTCCGAGCGAAGTGCAGATCGCCGACCACTGCTCGCGGTCCTCGGCCGCGTCGATCGACGCGACCGGCGTGCCCAGGACCAGCGCGGGGTCCAGGGCGTGGGAGAGCTTGAGCGGGGTCTGACCGCCGAGCGAGACGATCACGCCCAGCACGCGCGCGCCGTCGACGCACGCGGCCTGTTCGGCGGCCACGACCTCGGCGACGTCCTCGGGGGTGAGCGGCTCGAAGTACAGACGGTCCGACGTCGAGTAGTCCGTCGAGACCGTCTCGGGGTTGCAGTTCACCATCACCGTCTCGTAGCCCATGTCGCGCAGGACGAAGGACGCGTGCACGCAGCAGTAGTCGAACTCGATGCCCTGGCCGATGCGATTCGGTCCCGAACCGAGGATGATCACCCGGTCGCGCGCGGAGGCGCGGACCTCACTGGTGTCCTCGTACGTGCTGTAGTGATACGGCGTCGAGGCATCGAACTCCGCCGCGCACGTGTCGACGGTCTTGTAGGTGGTCCCGACTCCGGCCGCCCGGCGAAGCGCCGTCACCTCGGCGACGCCGCGACCGCACAGGTCGGCGATCTGGGGATCGGAGAACCCCCACTGCTTGTAGCGCCGCCACTGGCGTGTAGTGAAGTCCTCGAGCGCGGTCTCGACGCTGAGTTCGCGCTCGCGCTCGATGATCTCGCTCAGCTGCGCGATGAACCACGTGTCGATGCCGGTGCGCGCGACGACGTCGTCGATCGACGCGCCGCGCCAAAGCAACTCGTGCAGGGCGAACAGCCGCTCGGGCGTCGCGACGACCGCGCTGTGCCAGAGCCGGTCCAGGTCGAAATCGACGAACTCCGAGTGGCGCCCGAGCGCGAAGCCGGCACGGCCCTGTTCGAGGGACCGTACGGCCTTCTGGAGCGACTCGGCGAAGTTGCGCCCGATGGCCATCACTTCGCCGACCGACTGCATCCGCGTGCCGAGTTCGGCGAGCGCGCCGGGCAACTTCTCGAAGGCCCAGCGCGGGATCTTGGTCACCACGTAGTCGATCACCGGTTCGAAACTCGCCGGCGTCACCTCGGTGATGTCGTTGCGGATCTCGTCGAGCGAGTAGCCGACCGCCAACCGCGCCGCGATCTTGGCGATCGGGAAGCCCGTGGCCTTGGACGCCAGCGCGCTGGAACGACTGACGCGCGGATTCATCTCGATCACCAGCCGCTCGCCCGTGGCGGGGTCGACCGCGAACTGCACGTTCGAGCCCCCGGTCTCGACGCCGACGCGCCGCAGGACCGCGAACGCGTCGTCGCGCATCGCCTGGTACTCGACGTCCGAGAGCGTCTGGATCGGCGCCACGGTGATGGAGTCACCCGTGTGCACGCCCATCGGGTCGAAGTTCTCGATGCCGCACACGACCACGCAGTTGTCGGCGTGGTCGCGCATGACCTCGAGCTCGAACTCCTTCCACCCGGCGACCGAGCGCTCCACGAGGATCTCTGAGATCGGTGAGGCCGCCAGGCCCTCGCCGGCGAGCAGGCGCAGCTGCGGCTCGTCGTGGGCGATGCCGGTGCCCGAGCCGCCCAGGATGAAGCTCGGCCGGATCATCACGGGCCAGCCGATGCGCGACGCGACCTCGACGGCCGCCTCGACGCTGCGCGCGAACCCCGACTCCGGCACGGCGAGCCCGATGTCGGCCATGGCCGACTTGAAGAGCTCGCGGTCCTCGGCCGTCGCGATGGCCTCCGGGCGCGCGCCGATGACCTCGACGCCGAAGCGTTCGGTGACGCCGCGGCGCACGAGCTCCATCGTGAGGTTGAGCGCCGTCTGACCGCCGAGGGTCGGGAGCAGCGCGTCGGGACGTTCGCGCTCGATGATGTCGGTGAGGACGTCGGCGTCGAGCGGCTCGACGTAGGTGACGTCGGCCGTCGCCGGGTCGGTCATGATCGTGGCGGGATTGGAGTTCACCAGGATCACCTTGAAGCCCTCGTCGCGCAGCACCTGGCAGGCCTGGGTCCCCGAGTAGTCGAACTCGCACGCCTGGCCGATCACGATCGGCCCCGAGCCGATGACCATGATCGAGCGGATATCGGTGCGCCGGGGCATCAGGCTCCCGCCGCGGCGTGCTCGCCCATGACGTCGTCGAATCGTTCGAAGAGGTAGCGCGCGTCGTGGGGTCCCGGACCGGCCTCCGGGTGGTACTGCACCGAGAAGCACCGTTCGCCCGGCGCCGACACGCCCTCGATGACGCCGTCGTTCAGGTTCACGTGACTGACGACGCCACGTTCGAGGGAGTCGGCGGCGACCGCGTAGTTGTGGTTCTGCGCCGTGATCTCGATGCGTCCGGTCGCGACGTCGCGCACCGGGTGGTTGCTGCCGTGATGGCCGAACGGCAGCTTGTAGGTCCGCCCACCGAGGGCCTGGGCGAGGAGTTGGTGTCCGAGACAGATGCCGAAGATCGGCACGGTCCCGATCAACTCGTCGAGCACGCGAACCTGGTCACCGAGCGCCGCGGGGTCCCCGGGGCCGTTGGAGAGGAATACCCCGTCCGGGCGCAGCGACCGGATCTCGTCGGCGCTCGTCGCGGCCGGCACGACGGTGACGCGAAAGCGCGTCGCGAGCTGATGGACCATGGTCGTCTTGATGCCGTAGTCGAGCGCCACGACGTGACGCGCGCCGGCGCCGCGGGTGTAGATCTCCGTCGTCGACACGTGGCCGACGAGGTCCGTGCCGTCGGTCCCGCGAGCGGACGCCGCCGCCTCGGCGACGAGCGCCGGATCGCCGTGACCGAAGGCGCCCGGCAGGGCGCCGTGGTTGCGCAGGTGTCGGGTGAGTCGGCGGGTGTCGACACCGACGATGCCCGCGACGCGGTGCTGGCGCAAGAAACCCTCGAGCGGACCGACCGAACGCCAGTTGGACGGAACGTGGGAGAGTTCGCGCATCACGACGCCCTGGCACCACGGGTGCAGCGACTCGTCATCCAGGGGCGTGACGCCGTAGTTGCCGACGTGCGGGTAGGTGAAGCTGATGATCTGCCCGGCGTAGCTGGGGTCGGTGAGCACCTCTTGGTAACCGCAGAGCGCGGTGTTGAAGACGAACTCACCGCTGGTGAAGCCCTCGTCGGGGAGGTGTCCGGCGGCGTAGCCCTCGAAGGTGGCGCCGTCGTTCAACACGAGCACGGCCGGTTGACGGATCACGTGAGGCGTCCCTGGTCGACGACGAGTCGGCCCTTGGCGATCGTCGCGCGCACGCGTCCGGTCATCGCTCGCCCGTGATACGGGGTGTTCATCGAACGACTGGCCAGCGCGTGGCGGTCGACGCGCCACTCCGAGGTCGGGTCGAAGACGGTGACGTTGGCGTCCTCGCCCGCGACCATCGACGCGCCGTGGGCGCTGTGGCGCAGGCGGACGTCGTCGCGACGCAGTTGCGCGATCCGCGCCGGACCGCGGCTCAGGACCTGGAAGAACAGTCGCGGGTCGGGCGACGGACCGAGCGCCTCGAGCGTCAGCGCCGCGGCCTGTTCGAGCCCCAGCATCCCGGCCGGCGCCTCGTCGAAGGCCAGGTCCTTCAGTTCGGGCGCGTGTGGCGCGTGATCGCTCGCCACGGCGTCGACGACACCGCGACGCAGGGCGTCACGCAGCGCCGCGACGTCACCACGGGTACGCAGCGGCGGGTGCACCTTGAAGACGGGGTCGTAGGTGGCGCACGCCGCCTCGTCCAGGGTGAGATGGTGCGGCGCGACCTCGAAGGTGATCGGCAATCCCTCGTCGCGCGCGGCGCACGCGAGGGCCACCGAGCGACCGGTCGAGAGGTGCAAGAGGTGCAGCGGCGCGCCGGTCAGTCGGACCAGTTCGATGTCACGCAGCACCATCAACTCCTCGGCCAGCGCCGGGCGACCGGCCAGTCCGAGGTGACCGCTCAGGGCCCCTTCGTTCATGCTCCCCTCGCCGGCCAGTCGCTCGTCCTCGCAGTGTTGGGCGAGGCGCACTCCGAGCGGCTTCGCGTAGGTGAGGGCCCGTCGCATCACGGACGGGTCTTGCACGCCGAGGCCGTCATCGGTGAAGAGTCGCACACCCAGCGCGGCCATCTCGGCCATGGGCGCGAGCGACTCACCACGGCGGTCCTTGGTGATCGCTCCGGCGACCGCGACGTCGAGGGGCGTGCGCGCGCCACGCTCGAGGACGAACGCGACGAGCGCGACGCTGTCCAGGGCCGGTTCGGTGTTGGGCATCGCGACCAGCGCGCAGTAGCCGCCCAGGGCGCCGGCGCGCGCACCACTCTCGATCGTCTCGGCGGCCTCGCGACCCGGTTCGCGCAGGTGCGTGTGGAGGTCCACGAAGCCCGGTCCGACCCAGCAATCGCGCGCGTCGATCTCGTGGGCGTCGCCGGGCGCGTCGATCGAGGCGGCGACCTCGACGATGCGGTCCTCGACGATCAAGACGTCGGCGACGGTGCTCGTGGACGAGCCGACCACGAGTCCTTGGCGGATGACGATGGCGCTCACAGTCCCGGCCCCTCTCCCGATCCGGCGACGCACAGGTAGAGCACCGCCATGCGGATCGGCACGCCGTTGCTGACCTGTCGCTCGACGACCGCCTGCGGCGACTCGACGACGCGTGAATCGACCTCGACGCCGCGGTTCATCGGACCGGGGTGCATGATCAGCGCCTCGGGCTTCAAGAGCCGGGCGCGTTCGACCGTGAGGCCGTGGGTGAAGGTGAATTCGTCGAGGCTGGCGACGTAGGCGCCGGAGCCGCGCTCGCTCTGGAGGCGAAGGAGACCCACGACGTCGGCCCACGCCAGCGCCTCGTCGAAGTCGTGCACGACGGTGACCGGCCACGTGGCGACGTCCTCGGGCAACAACGTGCCCGGCGCGCACAGGCGGACCTCGGCGCCGAGGGTCGCGTAGGCCGCGACGTCGCTGCGCGCGACGCGGCTGTGGCGGATGTCGCCGACGATGAGGATCCGCAGTCCCTCGAACACCTCGGCCCCGCTCTCGAGACCGGTCGTGGCGAGGCGCTCACTCAGGACCTGGCGGATGGTGAACGCGTCGAGCAGACCCTGGGTCGGGTGCTGGTGCTGACCGTCGCCGCCGTTGATGACCTTGACGTGCGGCACGTACCGACTGACCTGCAGGGCCGCGCCGCTCGAGCGGTGACGCAGCACGACGGCGTCGATGCCCAAGGCGTCGATGGTGGCGATGGTGTCGCGCAGGGACTCGCCCTTCTTCACGCTGCTCGAGGCGACCGCGAGGGAGAGGACGTCCGCGCTGAGTCGCTTCGCGGCGGTCTCGAAGCTCAGACGCGTGCGCGTCGACTCTTCGAAGAACAGCGAGGCGACGACGCGGCCCTTCAGCGCCGGCACCTTCTTGATGGTCCGTCGATTGACCTCGACGAATGACTCGGCGGTGTCGAGGACTTCGACGATCGCGGCTCTCGAGAGGTCGTCCAGCGAGAGGAGGCTCTGGCCCCGGATGGAGTCGATCATGACGCCGCCCGCGTGCCGATCCACACACCCTCGAGCGTGGCCACGATGGCCTCGTCGAGCGAGGTCGGGAGGTTCTTGCCGACGTAGTCGGGCCGGATCGGCAGTTCGCGGTGTCCGCGGTCGACCAGCACCGCGAGTTGCACCGCGCGGGGCCGGCCCCAGTCCGAGAGCGCGTTCAGAGCGGCGCGGATGGTCCGCCCGGTGTAGAGGACGTCGTCGACGAGCACGACCGTGCGATCGGTGAGGTCGTGGTCGATCACGGTGCGCGTCGACGCCGGGATCGGGTTGCGCGTCAGGTCGTCGCGGTAGAACGAGACGTCGAGCAGCCCGGCGACCACGGGACGTTCGGCGATGTCACTCAGGATCGCCGCGAGGGCCGTGGCGATCGCCGTGCCACCGGTTTGGAGTCCGACGATGGACACAGAGGCCACGTCGTGGTTGCGCTCGATGATCTCGTGGGCCATTCGCCGCAGCGCGCGCGTCACGTCCTCGGCACTCATGAGCTGGCTCTTCGCAAGGAACGCCAGGCCGCGTGTCCGCGCCTGGCGTTCGTCCTCGTTGCTCATCGCTCTCCTGTCGTACGGGCCTCACGGGACCCGCTTCACGACAACCCCGCTGCGTGGTCTTGGACCACCGCCGAGCCGTGTTGTGTTAATGAATCGTGTTAATCGTAGTCGTTACGGCGGCCACCACCACGGAGGACACGGCGACCCAGACCCAGAAGAACCGCACCAGACGGGCCTGGAACCAGCGCTCGCCATTGATGAGTCCCTTCGAGGACCGGATCGTGAGGCCGAGACCGAGGAACGTCAGGATCACCAGGTGCACGAGTCCCGAGCCGGCGATCGCGAGGAACGCCGAGTCGTACGCGGTGTAGGCCATGCCCTGGGAGTCGTTCGTCGAGACGAAGACCTCGGGGATGCTACGCAACTGCACGATGGTCAACACGATGGCGACCAGCGCGATGACGGTCGCGAAGGCGGCCATCGTCGAGTAGGCCTTGGCGTTCTTGGTCGCTCGCAGTGCGCGCTCGGCCTGCCAGACGACCGCGGCACTCACCACCGTCACGATCGTGATGACCCACTCGAAGCCGGCCGACATCGGTCCGACGTGGATCAACTTGGGAGCGGCAATGCCAGCCGAACTGTTCTCCAGGTTCTGGTAGTACGCGTAGGAGTGGCCCTTGTAACCCAGGAGCGACATCCAGTGTCCGCTCGTGTTCACTCCGCGCAGGTAGAGGTACGTGAACAACAGCGCCGCGACGATGATGATGTCGCCGCCGATGAAGAGCCACACGCCCAGGCGCTGTCGACCGTCGACGACCTCGGGCGCTTCGTGATGTTCGCCATGGCTCGGCGCCGCGGGAATCTCGTGGGTATCGATGCTCATGAACGCACCACTTCCTTGTTGAAGTTGTAGGGGTCTTCCGTGACGACCGGGAGCACCTCGAAGTTCTCCAGCGGCACCGGCGTCGGCACCATCCACTCGAGTGAGTTCGCGCCCCACGGGTTGGGACCGGCCGGCTCACCCTTGTTCCAGGACGTGATGATCGCCACCAGCAGCACGATCATGCCCGACATGATGATGTAGGCACCGATGGTCGAGGCGAAGTTCGTGTGCTCGAAGAGAAGGCTGTAGGACGCGACGCGACGCGGCATGCCCTTCAGGCCCGAGATGAACATCGCGAGGAACGTGATCTGTACGCCGATGAAGACCAGCCAGAACGAGACCCGCCCGAGCGACTCACTCAGGAATCGGCCGGTGACCTTCGGGAACCAGAACGCCAGGGCGGCGATGGCGCCGAACAGGACCGAACCCACGAAGATGTAGTGGAAGTGGGCCGTCACGAACATCGTGCCGTGCAGTTGGTCGTCCAGCGGGATGTCCGAGAGATAGATGCCCGTGACGCCGCCGATCACGAAGTTCGCCATGAACCCGAACATCCAGACCGTGGGCAACTTCATCCAGATATGGCCTCGCCAGAGCGTGCCGATCATGACGAGGAAGAAGACGCCGGTCGGGATCGAGATGAGCTCGGTCGTGAGCATGAACGGTCCGCCGAGCGTCGGCGCCCAGCCACTGGTGAACATGTGGTGCGCCCAGACCAGCGCCGACAGCCCACTGAGGGCCGCGATCGCGCCGACCGCGGTGCGGTAACTGAAGACCGGTTTGCGGGCCATGACCGCGGCGATCTCGAGCAGGGCGCCAACCGCCGGCAGCAAGATGACGTAGACCTCGGGGTGACCCATCAGCCAGAACAGGTTGGCCTGGAGCCAGCCGGTGCCGCCCCCGGTCGAGACGAAGAAACTCGTGAAGGACGTACGGTCGAGCAACTGCAGGGCCTCGGCGACCACGAAGAACGGGAAGGCGTAGAGACCGAGCACGGCCGTTGCCAAGATGCCCCAGATGAAGATCGGCAGCCGTTCCATCGTCATGCCCTTGGTACGCATCGTGATCACGGTGGCGAGGTTGTTGATGCTGGCGACCGTGGTCGAGATGGCGAAGACGATGATCGCCAACGCGAAGAAGTCCATCCCCACGCCCGCCTGGTCGGCGATGGGATCGAGCACGACCCAGCCGACCGGCAGTCCGCCGACGGCGAGCGTGCCCACCAGCAGCACCGCGGCCCCGACCAACGTCCAGAGGCTCAGCGCGTTCAGACGGGGGAAGGCCATGTCGCGGG
Source organism: uncultured Acidimicrobiaceae bacterium (assembly GCA_963700135.1). Lineage (GTDB taxonomy): Bacteria > Actinomycetota > Acidimicrobiia > Acidimicrobiales > RAAP-2 > RAAP-2. The sequence goes on from CAVOWM010000011.1 coordinate 508,345, forward strand.
CGCCGACCATGATCGGCATCACGAAGTTGGCCCACGGTCCGGCGATGGCCACGATCAGGGCCAGGATCATCACCATGCCGTGGATCGCGATGAAGCTGTTGTACACCTGCTGGTTGATGAAGTGGTCCCCGGGGGTGATGAGGTTGGTGCGGATCGCCATCGCCAGGATGCCGCCGACGCCCAAGAGGCCCATGGTCACGCAGATGTACTGGACGCCGACGACCTTGTGGTCGGTCGTGAACTTCCAGTAGCGCGCCTTGCCCATGTTCTGACCGGCGTAGTAGAGGTCGTCCTGGCGCGTGTGGTCGCGCCCGAGCAGCCAGCGGAACGGTCCGTTGAAGGCGCCGATGCCGATCCAGAAGCCGATGATCCAGCCCACGCCGGTGAAGGTCGCGACCTGGTCACCGAATGGCCGACCGGTCGAGTCCAACGTCAGGTGTGAGATCAGCCAGAAGAGGTACGCGAAGATGACGCCACAGACCACGGCCGTGGCCGCGTTCTGGTGCCGTGCGAGTCCGCCACCTTGAGGTATGGCCGCCGTCTCGGTGCGTTCAAGAGTTGTCGTCATACGTTCCCCCTAAGCCCGCTGCGGCTGAGCCGCGAGCCAACTGTTGAATTGCTGCGTGGTGACGACGTGACCGTCGGCATCCATAAATGCGTGATTCAGACCGCAGAACTGTTCACACCGGATGGTGAAGTCACCCAGACGATTCGGCGTCGTGTGGATAGTGGTGATGGTGCCGGGGTTCGCGTCCACCTGGACCCCCATGTTCACGATCCAAAATCCGTGGGTGACGTCCTCGGAGGTGACGCGGAACTCCACCTCGCGGTTGACCGGCAGGTAGAGCTCGTTGGACTGTACGTGGGTGCCCGGGTAGGAGAAGGACCAGAGCCACTGTTGACCGGTGACGTCGACGACGAGCGGGTTCTTCCCGGTCGATGAGTTGTCAGCCGCGAGCGCCGCGAGTCCCCAGACGAGCAAGAAGACCGTGAGCGCCGTCGAGGCCAAGAGCCACGTGATCACCATCTTCGGATTGTCGCGGACCTGTTCGGCCGGCGGCGGTACCTCATCACCCTTGTAGGTCCAGGTCCGAGCGGCGTAGATCGCGATCGCGTACACGCCGGCCACGACCGGGGCGGCCGCGACGCTGAACACGACCATCGTGAGGATCGTCAGGTGCATGTTGCCGCTCATCGATCGCGGCATGAAGTGACCGGGCGCCCAGAGCGAGAGAAGGATGGCGAGAATCGTCCCGATCCCCCACATCCAGTAGAACGGCTTCAGTGACTTCTTGTTTTCAGTATCTGACACAAGATCCCCTTAGTTAACCGTGAAGGTGCCGGACATATAGCCGAACGTTGACATTGCTTCGCCGAATTGGCCTTCGCGAGAACCCCCGCAGGGGAACTCGCAGTTGAATTCGTAGACGCCCTTGCTGCCCGTCTTGAACGAGAACTGGACCACGACGGGCTTGTTGTAGTGCGTGCCGTTGAGTACCACCGAGTTGTCGGTGTTGAGGTCGGCGGGCAACGGTACCGAGACGAACAGCGTGGAGCCGCTCCCGGGGATCCCGCGCAACGTGAAGGTGTGCCCGACGTTGTTGGGGTCCACGTGCGAGACGGTCTTGCCGTCGATAGTGGCCGTGCCGCCGATCGTCCCCATGACCTGGTCGAAGAACGCGTTGTTCAAGGAACCACCCGAGTCGTACTGGTTGATCGTCATGTCGACCGTCGTGTTGGCGGGTAGCACGACGTTGTCGTTGGAGTAGGTGACCCAGTCCGGGTGCGGTCCCCCGTCCTTGCCGTGGACGCCCTCGCCGGAATCCGGATAGGTCGCCATCGTGAGGCTGCACGTGTTTGCCTGACCCTGAACCGGTGCACAGACCAACGGCGTCTGGTGCGGCGCGGCACTCGCGAGCGCGAAACCGGCGAGTCCGAGTGCCGCTCCAATGACGAGCACCGAAGCCAAGGCAATGCCGAGGGACTTCGATCGATTCATGCGCTCTCCTTAGAACACCCATAGAAAGACCACGAGTAGATACGCGAAGGTTTTCTACGTAAAACGTAGTGGAGATTCGATAAATAATCGGTCTAAAATCAATGCGATGACCGGCGAAACTAAGAATACGTTCAGAATCAATTTCGGACTCTTTCTCGCCGAACTGATCTGCATCCCGGCCTTTATTTTCGAGGTGAAACGGGCGCTCGGCGGGAACACGCTGTCGTGGGCCTACGTGTTCGAGTGGCCACTGCTCGGCCTCTACGCCGTCTACATGTGGCACAAGTTGCGACAGGACGAACGCGGCGAAGGTCCGCGTCGGCCGGTCGTCTACGACGAGCACGACCCCGAGCTCGACGCCTGGAACGCCTACCTCGCGTCAGTGCACCACAGCGATCAATCCGACACGCCGGACAGTCGCGACGTCTGACGTTCTAAGACGGCGAAGAGCGAGCCGTCGCGACGCGAGAGCCGTCGCGCGATCGTGACCAGGATCGGCACGGCCCAGAAGTCGCCGCAGATCCACAGGATGCCGGCCGCCAACTGCTGTTGGTGGAAGGCCGCCGAGACCGTCCTCGCCATACCCGGCATGTACGCCATACCGTGACCCGGGGTCATGACGTCGTACCACGACGACGTGGTGAAGATCGACATCGACATCGCCAAGATGAGCATCTCGAACATCGTGGCGACCACCATGATCAACTGCTGGCTCAACTTGACGCGATTGCGCCGTGGCGGCGAGGTGATCAAGAAGTGGAAGAAGAACAGTCCGGACAAGAAGAACGCCGGCTCCATGAGCCACTGCATGGCCCACAGGTGCTGCATCGAGAAATCGAAGACGCGCGGCGTGTGTGACGCGACCATCACGACGTTCAAGACGACCGCGGCCGTGAACGGGTGCAGGACCCACGCCGGTAAACGCTTTGTTCGCCCGACGTACCACCAGCGCAAGACCCGACGACGACGTTCCGGCGGCGCGATCCACCACAGGGACCGCGCGAACCCCGAGTAGATCAGACCCATGGGCACGAGGAACATCACGAGGACGTGTCCGATCATGTGGTCGGGCAGGTTGGTCATCCCGCGACGCTCGAACGGAGAGGCCGCCGCGAACCACAAGACGGCCCACGTGGCGAGTGCGAGCAGCGACTGGAGCGAGGAGCGCGACGTTCGGACCCGCCGGCGATCGTAGGCAAGGATGGTGAGGACGGCGCCCGCGATCGCGACGACGCCGAGCGGCGACACGATCAGTGCACCCCAGACTGATGGAGCAGGCTCAACAACTCGCTCTCGGCCGAATGCTGACCGGCCCAGTTCGACAGCGGCTCGTCGGGAATGATCCACTTCAGCCGGTCATGCGGCGTGATGATGAACATGTAATCCGAGTGGATGCTCATCTTGTCGGTGGGCGTCATCGAGACGCCGATGCCGTAGGAGTTCCAGACCTTGCGCACGGCGGCGAGTTTCCCGGTGACGAAATAGAAACCCTTCACGCTCTTCAGACTATGGATGTCGATGAAGTGATTCACGTTGGCGAGTGTCTCGTGATACGGATCGGCCGCGACCGCGACGATGTCGAGCTTCGCGTTGGGCGACAGGTCATCGCGGACCTGGCGCAGTTGCGCGGCGAGCAACGGACAGTCGGTCCAGCACTCGGGATCGAGGAACGTCAGCAACGTGAAGTGGCCAGCGTGCTCGTCCATCGAATACGTGGCCCCGTGCTGGTCGGTCAACGTGAACCCCGGCGCTCGGGTGTTCACCGACGCGGCCGGACCGTTCTGCGCCAGGAACAGGGTGCTCTCAGCCGCGGCGCCCGTGGCCCAGCCCATCGACACGGCGGCGAAGAGCACCATCGCCGACGCGAAGGACGCGACGACCGCGCCCGAACTCGATCGCATCTCGACCGGCAGATGACGAGTGAGCGGCGCAGTGGTCCTGCGAGCCGGACTCGCGCACCACGCCAGCACCGCCAGGGGGATCAAGGAGTTGACGTCCGTGGCCAGCCCTCCCCAGAAGGGGGCGTCCTCGGCGACCACCCAGAAGAACAGGCAACCGATGACCAGCGCGCGCGTCGGCCAACGGAGGTCGCGCGTGCTGGCCATCCACAGTCCGACGGCACTCACACCGAGCCAGATGATGACGATGACGTTGAAGCCGCCGCCGATCGTCCCGGCGAGGTCACCGACGTGGGTCACGATCCACGCGAGCGCATGCGGCTGGGGTGTCGCGGTCATGGTCGAGGTCATCGTGGTCAAGGCGTTGGCGTTGCCGCCGTGCCAAAAGCCTCGTGACGGCAGACACTGCAGCACGGCACCGATTCCGACGAGCACACTGAGACCTCGCAGGGTGTAGCGCGAAAAACGTTCGGGGAAGTTCGACGGCGGGAGCGCGAGCCACACCCCGGCCACCAGATAGAACAGGGACGCGCCGGGCCATCCGAAGAGTATCGAGTTCGACGTCTGGAAGATGCCGCCGGCGCCGTTGCCGACCAACCAGATCAGTCCGGCCCAACCGACCGAGACGGCGGCGGCGAGGCGGCCGATCGACGCGTTCGAGACCAGCAACAACAGACCGATGCCGACCTGGATCCATGCCGTGCCGACGGCCAGGGCGATCGGGTGGTTGTTCCAGATGCCGATACCGTCGAACATCAGTGCGTGGAGCCAGCCCGGCGTGCCCGCGGCCGCCGGCGCGACGACGCCGTTCGCCATCCCGAGGGGCATCGACGCTTGGAACTGCAAGATGCCGTCGATCAGCCAGATGACGCCGAACGCCATCCGCAGGTAGGTCCGGCTTCGCGGCTCACCCAATCCCCCCGCCGAGAGGTTGAACGTGTTCACGCGACGAAGGATGCTGGCGACGACCAACGTGACGAGCGCGATGGCGATGATCCACGACACGCTGGTCTGGAACACGCTGTGGTGGAAGAGGGAGACGACGAGCGGATTGTTGCTCGTGAACGACGAACCTCCCATACCCGGCATCCGTAGGACTCCCCTGCTCAGCTGAGAATGTGTTCAGCAATCGAAGATAACACGCCATTCACGAATTTAGGCGAGGCGTCGGTCGAGTAGACCTTCGCCAATTCGACGGCCTCATCGAGTATCACGGCCTTCGGTGGGGCGTCTTCCATCATCATCTCGGCGACCGCCAGCGTCATCACGAGTCGATCGACGAGGGCGATCCGATCGAGGGGCCAATCGATGGAGAAATCGCTGATCAGCTGGTGGGCGCGGGCCTCGTTGCGCTCACTGGACCTGAGCAGCGCGAGCGCGTAGTCGTCGGGTCGCAGGTTGAGCTCCTCCACGACGACGAGTACCGGCCGCTCCTTCATGGACGCCTCGTACATGATCTCGAGGGCGCGTTCGCGCGAATGGTGTCGCTGGACCCCGAGTTCGCTCACGCTAGGCCCGGGTCATGTATTCACCGGTACGCGTGTCGACCTTGATGAGTTCCCCGGGTCCGACGAACAACGGGACCTGCACGACCAGGCCGGTCTCGAGCGTGGCCGATTTGCGCGCGCCCGACACGCGGTCGCCCTGGATACCGGGCTCGGTCTCGGTGATCGTCAATTCGACCGACGCCGGGAGCTCGACGCCGATGATCTCGTCGTCGTGCAGGATCAACATCGCCTTCCCGGTCTCCTTGAGGAAGTTGGCCGCGTCGCCGAGGCTCTTGGACGAGACCGGCACCTGGTCGTAGGTCGACTGGTCCATGAAGATGTAGTCGTCACCGTCGCGGTAGAGGTACTGGGTGTCGCGCTTGTCCATCATCGCCTGTTCGAGTCGCTCGTCGGAGCGGTACGTGCGCTCGATGACGGCGCCGGAACGCGCGTTGCGCAGCTTGGTGCGCACGAACGCCCCGCCCTTGCCCGGCTTGACGTGCTGGAACTCGATCACCGTGAAGAGCCCGTCGTCGAGCTTGATGGTGATGCCGTTCTTAATGTCCGACGTTGAGATTGCAGGCATGGGCGTGGAGACCTTTCGCGAATCGTGCGTTGCCTAGTCTAGGCAACGCGCTTCGACGTCCGATTACGACGGCGGCGACAGACGCCGTACGGCGTCGAGCGCGAGTTCGTAACTGGTCGCGCCGAAGCCGGCGATGGACCCGCTGACCGAGCCCGCCAGTGTGCTGAGGTGGCGAAAGGGCTCGCGCGCCGCGGGATTGGACAGGTGGACCTCGACCTTGATCCCGGTGAAGGTGTCGAGCGCGTCGGCGAGGGCCCACGACGAGTGCGTCAGCGCCCCGGCGTTGATCACGATCGCCGCGGCGCTCGCGCGCGCCGCGTGGACGGCCTCTATGAGGTCGCCCTCGAAGTTCGACTGCACGTGGCGCACGCTGAACCCCGCCTCGTCGGCGAGCTCGCTGAAACGCGCGACGTGCTCGGCGAGCGTGGTCGTCCCGTAGACCTCGGGATTGCGCGTCCCTAACAGGTCGAGGTTGGGACCGGACAACAACAGAATCTCTCTACTCATGTCTCTCCTCGGAATCGCTCCAGGACGTCGCCCACCAGTCGTCGATCGACGTCGTGCACGGTCTCGAACCCTTCGGCCCCCGCGAGCACGAAGGTCAGGTCGTGGTGCGCCTTCTTGTCGTGCGCCATCGCCTCCAGCAGTGACGACGTCGCGTACGCGGACGGGATCCGACGCGTCAGGCCGAAGTAGTCCAGCACCTCGTCGTGGCGATCGATCTCGCTCTCGCCCACCCGACCGAGGGCCGCGGCCAGGCGCACCGCGAACGCCAGGCCGATCGCGACCGCCTCGCCGTGGCGCAGTTCGTCCTCGTCGCGCGCGAGCGCCACCTTCTCCAGGGCGTGCGCCAGCGTGTGCCCGTAGTTCAACAGCGCGCGTCGACCGCCCTCGCGTTCGTCGGCGCCGACGACCGCGGCCTTGAACTTCACCGACATCACGATCAGGTCGAGGAGTGACACCTCGGTCAGCTCCGCGGCGAAGCCGCCTTCGAGGAGCCAACACTTCGCGATCTCGCCCAATCCGGCGAGACGTTCGCGTTCGGGCAGCGTCGCGATCGTCTCGAAGTCGCACAACACCCCGATCGGTTGATAGAACGCACCCACCAGGTTCTTACCCGCGCGTAGGTTGACGCCGGTCTTGCCGCCGATCGCGGCGTCGACCTGGCCCACGAGCGACGTCGGGACCTGCGCCAGCGCGACGCCGCGCAGGTACGTGGCCGCCGCGAAACCCGCGACGTCGGTCACCGCGCCGCCGCCGACGCCGACCACCACGTCGTGTCGCGACAACTCGAGGCGCGCGACGTCCTCCAGCAACGTCGCGAGTACGTCGAGCGACTTGGCCGCTTCGCCGTCGGGCACGCTGAGCACGTGCTGGTCGACGCCGGTCTTGAGGTCGAACCACGGCTGGGCGGCGATTCCCGGCGTTGTCACGATCACCGCGGCCCGCGCGTTCGGCGCACGCCGGGCGATGAGTTCGGCGAGTTGGTGTCGTGCGCCGTCGGCCAGCACGACGTCGTAGGTGCGCTCGCCGAGTTCCACTTCCACGTTCATCTGGTCAACCGCCCCATCGCCGCGGCGACGTTCGTCACGACCTCCTCCAGCGTCCCCGACGTGTCGACGCGCGCGCGTGCGACGTCGCGGTACCACGGCGTTCGCTCCCGTCGCAGGGTCGCGAGGGACTCGGCCGGTCGATCGCCGAGCAGCGGTCGCTCGACGTCACCGAGACGCGTGAGGATGACGTCATCGTCGCAGTCGAGCCACAGGGTGCACTCGTCGGCGAGCACCACTCGCGCCGCCGGCGTGCACACGATGCCGCCACCGGTGGCGATGACGACGTCACGGTCCTGGGCGATCGTCGCTTCCAGCACCCGCAACTCGCGCTCTCGAAAGCTGTCTTCGCCCTGCGCACGAAGGTACTCGGGTGCCGCGACCCCGACGTCGAGCGCGACGAGGTCGTCCGTGTCGAGCGTGTCCCAGCCCCAGAGCGCGCCGAGCGAGCGCGCGACGGTCGTCTTTCCCGTGCCGGGAAGTCCCACGAGGACGAGACGGCCCATGCTCAGGCGGGACGGGCGGCCGACGAGGTCGAACCGAGGTTGGCGATGTAGGAGGCGTGGTTCCTCGTGAACTCCTCCACCGAGTCACCACCGAACTTGCGCAGTGCCTCGTTGGCGAGGACCAGCGCCATCATCGCCTCGCCGACCACGCCGAGGGCCGGGACGGCCGTCACGTCGGTTCGCTCCTTGAAGCTGACCGCCGTCTCGTGGGTCACGACGTCGACGGTCTCGAGGACCGGTCGATTGAGGGTGGAGAGCGGCTTCATGGCGGCGCGGGCGATGATCGGCGCCCCGGAGGAGATGCCGCCTTCGGTGCCGCCGGCGTGATCGGTGCGCCGGACGAACCCCCCGCCCTGGTCGAAGGAGTCGTCCACGGCGATCGCGTCGTGGGCGACGCTGCCGCGCTGGGCCGCCTGGGCGAAGCCGTCACCGATCTCGACGGCCTTGACCGCCTGGATGCTCATCAGCGCCCCGGCGAGGAGGCCGTCGAGCTTGCGGTCCCAGTGCACGTGGCTGCCGAGTCCCACGGGCACGCCGTAGGCGATGACCTCGACGACGCCACCCAGGGAGTCGCCGACCTTGGCCGCGGCCTTGATCTCGAGGACCATGGCCTGCGCGCTCTCGGGGTCGAGACAGCGAACCTCGTTGTCGTCGACGCTCGCGAGGTCCGCGGGCAGCGGTCGCACGTCCGCGGGGGCCGTCGCCGCCCCGATGCGGATGACGTGGCTGACGACGTCGATCCCGATCGTGGACAGCAGCGCCTTGGCCAACGCGCCCGCGACGACCCGCGCCGCGGTCTCTCGCGCGCTCGCGCGCTCCAGCACGTCACGCGCGTCATCGAAGTTGTACTTCTGCATGCCGGCGAGGTCGGCGTGGCCGGGCCGCGGTTTGGTCTGTTTCTGGGACGGCGTGCCCGGCGCGGCGGACATCTCTTGTTCCCACTTGGGCCACTCGGAGTTCAAGATCTCGACCGCGACCGGCGAACCCAGGGTGCGACCGTGGCGCACGCCGCCGATCAGCCGGAGTTCGTCGCGTTCGAAGCGCATGCGCGGACCGCGCCCGTAGCCGAGTCGACGCCGGGCCAGTTCGTCGGCGATCTCCTCGACACCGATGGCCAGACCCGCGGGCAGTCCCTCGACGATCACGCTCAACGAGGGACCGTGGCTCTCTCCGGCCGTCAAGAAGCGCAACATCTGGTAATTCTAGAACGGCCGCGAGCCGCCCCTACTCTTTGGCGTAGAACGGATTCTCGCCCGAGGCGTGGTCCGTGACGTCGATGACGCCAGTCAGTTCGGGGATGGCTTCGATCAGTTGGGTCTCGATGCCCTGGGAGAGGGTCAGCCGGCTCATCGCACATCCCTGGCATCCGCCGGAGAGCCTCAGGTAGGCGACCTTCTTCTCCTCGTCGAGCGCGATCAGGTCGGCGCGTCCGCCGTGTGAGGCGATCGCCGGGTTGACACTCGATTCGAGCACTTCGATGGCCAACGTGGCGAGCGGGCCCTCGATGCCGAGGGCGAGGATGTCGGCCGGCACGCCGGGATTCATCTCTTCGGGCGTCGGCGCGTTCGGGTTCACGAGCACCAGTCCCCCGCCGCCTTCGTTCGCGAACTCGAGACGACTGCCGCGAAGGCGTTCGACGCTCCTGGGCGGCACGACGATGGTCACGCCACCGTCCTCGCCGATCGCGGCGCCCTCGGGAGCGTCGGCACGATCGGAGAAGTAGAGGTCGTAGGCGTAGCCGGCGCCGCGCGTGCCGGTGACCTCGACGTAGAGCGCCAAGGTCTCGGAGTGTTCTTCGGCGTTCAGCGCGTCCAGCACGACGTTGCGAGCCTCGTCGGTCAACGTGAGGACTTCAAATGTGTCGACGGTAGTCATGACTCAAGTGTATGGGGTTGGTTCGTTCGAGAACACGAAGTAAGTTCTCCCTGTGAGTTCAATACCCTCCGACGCCCACGAGTGGTTCAGTTTCGAGGACACGAAGCGCCAGCGGACGTGGATGTTCGACGTCACCTTCCTCGAGAGCAATTGGAAGTGCATCTTCGGGGCCGGGTGCCAGGGGGTCTTGACCGAGGCGACCCCCGAGCTCGTCCAGGGCTGCTGCAGCTACGGGGCGCACTTCACCGACGAGAAGGACCAGCGGCGCGTGGAGAAGGCGGCCAAGCGCCTCACCGCGGACCAGTGGCAGTTCAAGTCCAAGGGCCGCCAGGGAACGACGCGGGTGAAGAAGAACGGTGAGATCGTCACTCGACTCGTCCAGGACGCGTGCATCTTCCTCAACCGCCCCGACTTCCATCGCGGGCCGGGCTGCGCGCTGCACGTCATGGCTATCGACAACGAGGAGAGCTACATCCCCTTGAAGCCCGAGGTCTGCTGGCAGCTCCCGCTGCGTCGCGACGACGAGGTCGAGGACGACGGCCACGTCATCACGCGCATCTCGCAGTGGAACCGCAACCACTGGGGCGCCGGCGGCGCGGACTTCCATTGGTGGTGCACCGAGGACCCCAAGGCGTTCATCGGCAAGGACCGCGTCGTCGACTCGATGCAGGAAGAACTCGTGGCGATGGTCGGCCAGCACGTGTACGACCAGTTGCGCGCGTACATGGACAAGCGCGCGGCCCAGCCCAAGGGGACACGACTTCCCCACCCCGTCATGCGCAAGCGGGCTTAGCTCTCCGCGGCGAGGGGGTCCTCTTCGTTGAACGACGTGCGGGGCAAGGACCCGAGGATCTCGTCGTAACGGTCCTCTTCGGCGAGACACCACTCCGCGTGGACGTCTTCGGGCGCGGCGCCACATTCCACACAGGTGGTCGCGCGGGGTCCGGTCGAGCGTTTGAGTTCGCGAGCTTCAACAAACCGACGATGGCGGCCTTTTTTCACGTCCACTCCTCACTGGTCGCGGGCCATAACTGGCGGCGACCACAACCCAGGAGTACTGAGTTGAGAATCCATGATACCAACTGGTTCCTCACTTGAAGCCTCTATCATCGCGTTGTGAGCCCTGCCTTTGACCCCGACGAGATGGTGCTGCGATTTCGCGAACGGGCCGAGGCGGTCAAACGTCGTGGCTTCCCGCCGGTCGAGGGACCGGAGCGCCAACGCTTCATTGAGGCCGCCAACCTCGACTTCCAGGACTTCGCGATGTTGGGCGACGCGACCGCCACGCTCGAGGACGGAATCCTGCGACTCGAGATCGACCTGCGGCCGCCGAGTTCTTAGCGGCTTCTTAACTCTGGGCGGCCGCCACGCGCGCCCGCGCCTCGGAGAACAGCGCGGCGCCGTCGTTCAGGGTCGCCAGCGCCTTGGCGCGATCACCGGCCACGGCGATCGCGCTATAGCACTCGACCGCCGCCGTGGCGAAGTCCTTGTAGGCCTTGTTGAGCAGCGCCGTCGCCTGGCTGTCGGGCGTGGGCAGCGACGACTGCATCGAACCGTCGTCGACGAAGAGCACGTTGCAGAACGTGTGGAGGTCGTTGCTGGACAGCGACGTGTTGCGCAGGTCCCTGGCGGAGTGCTGGACGTCGGAGAACAGCGCGTTGGCGTTGCTCGTGAAGCCGCTCTGCGTGACCCAGCCCTTCATCGCGGTCGCCGGACTCACCGAGCCACAGGCACAGAGCAGCGCGCCGGCCGCGAGCAGCGCCGCGACGCGACGGATCACGCAGCGACCACCAGGTGCATCTGTCGCCGTCCGCGACGAAGGATCACGTAGCGCCCGTGCAGCAGCCGCGTGGCGTCGACCTTGGATCCCGCGTCGACGCGCACGTTGTTCACGTAGACCCCGCCCTGTTCGACGAAGCGCCGCGCCTCACCGAGGGACGTCGCGAGTTCACAGCGCACCAGGAGGTCGGCGACGTCGACACCGTCGTGCAACTCGGCGCGCGTGACGCTTGACGACGGGGCGTCGGCGACCACTTGCAGCAGGGTCGCTTCGTCGAGATCGGCGATCGCCTCGGCGAAGAGCGCCTCGCCGGCGCGCTCCGCACGTTCGGCGGCGTCGGCGCCGTGGACGAGCGACACGATGGCGTTCGCCGCGGCGCGTTGGGCCCGTCGTTCCTGGGGGACGCTGCGCGTCGCCTCGTCGAGTTCGAGGATCGTCTCGTGATCGAGGAAGGTGAAGTAGCGCAGCATCGCCGGCGCGGCGACGTCGTCGGCGTTCAAGATGAACTGGTGCATCGCGAATGGTGACGTCAACGCGGCGTCCAACCAGACGTGCTCGTTGGTGATGTCGGACTTTCCGAACTTCTGACCGTCGGCGCGTAAGAGCAACGGCGTCGTGACGCCGTCAGCGCGGTGCCCGGTCGCCTTGCGCACGAGTTCGGTGCCGACCGTGATGTTGCCCCACTGGTCCGATCCCCCGAGCTGGAGCGTGCAGTCGTGGTCGAGGTTGAGGCGCAAGAAGTCGTAGGCCTGGAGCAACATGTAGGAGAACTCGGTGTAGGAGAGCCCGACGTCGTCGCGATCGAGGCGGCTCTTCACGGTGTCCTTGGCGATCATCTGGTTGACCGTGAAGTGCTTGCCGACGTCGCGCAAGAAATCGGTCAACGACACCGTGGTCAGCCATTCGGCGTTGTTCAACAGCAGCGCCCGCGAGCCACCCGCGCCGTCGGAGAAGTCCAAGAAGCGACCCAGTTGCTCGCGGATCCCGACCAGGTTGTCGTCGATCTGCTCGATCGTGAGGAGCGGTCGCTCGACCGCCTTGAAACTGGGGTCGCCGATCAGGCCGGTGCCGCCACCGGCCAGGGCGATGGGACGGTTGCCGGCCATCTGGAGGCGACGAAGCGTGCAGAGTTGCATGAGGTGGCCCAGGTGCAGCGAGGGCGCGGTCGGGTCGAAACCGATGTAGGCCGTGACGCCGCCCGACGTGAGCCGGTCCAGGACCGCGTCGTCGGTGGTCTGGTGGACCAGGCCTCGAAACTGCCAGTCGTCACGTAGTTTCATCGACCCAGTCTACGAGGCTTCGTCGCCTACAAAATTGCCCGCGACGACGGGAAGTGCACCTGCAGCCAGAGCACGAACGTGTGCCACGCACCGCTCACCTCGAGGACGCCGATGACGATCAAGAGGACGCCGCCGATCCGTCCGATCGCTCGTTGGTGACGACGGAGCCACGATGACGCCGTCGAGGCCCACTCGGTCGCCAGCGCCGCGACCACGAACGGGATGCCCAGACCCAGGCAGTAGAAGAACATGAGGATCGATCCGCGCACCGCCGTCGCACCCGAACTCGCCGCGAGTCCGAGGATCGCCGCCAACGTGGGACCGAGGCACGGGGTCCAGCCGAGCGCGAAGAGGAATCCCAGCGCACCCGCGCCCAGGATCGAGACCCGCGGCACGTGATGGATGCGTCGCTCGCGATTCAGCCACCTCGAAGGCCACCACCCGGCGAAGAACATCCCCAGCAGGATCGTGATCGTCCCGAAGACGATCGACAGGACCCGTTCGTGATCCTTCAGCAACGCCCCGAAGCCGCCGAAGACGGCGCCGATGCTGACGAACACGACGGCGAATCCGACGATGAAGGCGACCGCGCCCGCGACCGCGCGCCCGCGTCCGGTACGTCCCTCGAGTGACCCGGCGGCACCGCTGAGGAACGCGAGGTACCCGGGCAGCAAGGGTAAGACGCACGGTGAGATGAACGAGACGAAACCGGCGGCGACGGCGATCGGCAGCGCGGCGAGCAACGAACTCGGCAGCGTCGCGATCATCGAACGCCTTCGAGGATGCTCGTCACTTTCTCGTTCCACGCGTCGTGGAGTCGCACGTTCTCGTCGCGTGAGGGCACCTCGGCCACGATGACCGTCAGACCGGGTCGTGCCAGGGCCTCGTCCAGTGCCGCGCGCAGTTGCGTCATCGTCACGACGGTGAGTCCCTCGTGACCGAACGCTCGAGCGACCACCGCGAGGTCGTGCCGTCGGGGCGTGCCGAAGAGCTGCTCGAAGCGGTCGTGATCGACGGCACCGCGCTGGGAGAGAAAGGAGAAGATCCCTCCCCCGTGATTGTCGGCGACGACCAACACGCAGGTGCCGCCCGCGTCGCCCAAGCCGTCGACCAATGCCGAGACGTCGTGCAGCATCGTGATGTCACCGACGAGACCGAGTGCGCGTGCGCCCACCGCGACGCCGAGCGCGGTCGAGACGACGCCGTCGATGCCGTTCACGCCCCGATTGGAGTACGTGGGCGCCGTGCGAGGCGGCGTCCACCACTCGACGTCGCGTACGGGCATGGACGAGCCGATCACCAGGGGAACGTCGCGGCGCGAACTGACCTCGACCACGCATCGGGCCACCGACGGTTCGTGGAGCGTGTCGTCCTCGAGGTCGAGCTTCGCGAGCCACTCCCCGACGTGCGTCGACGCTTCGCTCCAGAGACGCAGGTACTCACCGTCGGCTTTGGGTTCGTGCGAGGGATCGGGCGACCCGACGCGGCGCTCGGTCACGAGCCGATCGGGATCCGAGACGAAGCCCGCGCCGTCGAAGGCGACCGTGCGCACGCGCCACTCGCGAAGTCGCTCCTGGAGGATCCGCGACGCGGGCATCCCGCCGAGTCGCACGACCACGTCCGGTCGGACCTCCTCGGCAAATCGCTCGTCGCGCAACAGCGGGTCGAAGTACGAGATCGTCCCGAGCGCCGTCGCGTCGCCGACGACCGCCCAGTTGAGCGCACTGGCGTCCTCCACCATCCGCGCCGACGTGCCGTGACCGGCCACGCACAGGACCCGTAGGTCCTCGAGGTCCGCGGCGTGCGCGGCGTGCGCGGTCTCCGTTGACACCGTCGGCAGCGGCGCCGGGAGCGACGTCACCTCGGCGACGAGGGGCTCGACGAACGCGGCGTTCAGGTGGACGGGGCCGGGGCTCGGTGACTCGCTCGAACCGAGCGTCGCGCCGTCCCAGAGCCGTCGCGCGAGCGCACGCCAGCCGGCCGCGTCCTCGAGTCGCGCGACGCCCGGATCCTCGAAGCGCCGCACCATCTCGCCGAAGAGCTCGTCTTGGTCGATGGTCTGGGGCGCGCCGACGCCGTGCAGTTCAGGCGGACGGTCCGCGGTGAGCACCAGGAGCGGCACGAAGGCCTGGGACGCCTCGGCCACGCAAGCGTGCAACTCGGCGGCCGCCGTGCCGCTCGTGACGACGATCGCGACGGGTTGACGCGTGACGAGGGCTCGCCCGACGGCGAAGAATCCCGCACTGCGTTCATCGATCCGCACGTGCACCCGTAGCTCGCGTCGCGCGGCGCACGCGAGCGCGAGCGGCGTCGAGCGAGAACCGGGACAGACGATCACGTCACGAAGTCCCCGTCGGATCCATTCGTCGAACAACGTCGCCGCGTACGTGGCCTGCACCTCACTCGGGCTCGGTACGCTCTGTGGCAATGTCACTCCTCGGTGTCCAACGTCGCGGCTCGGGCCCACTCCTCGTGTGGTTGCACGGCTTCACGCAGACCAAGGACTCGGCACATCAGTTCCGTTCCATTCTGGCAGGAACCAACGAGCTACTGACTCTCGACCTGCCCGGGCACGGCGAGAACGCCGGTATTTCGGCGTCCCTCGACGAGACAGCAGACCTGCTCGCCGAGATCATGCCACCCGAGCCAACGACCGTGGGCGGCTACTCCTTCGGTGCCCGCGTCGCCCTGCACGTCGCCCTGCGCCACCCCGATCGCGTCGAGTGCCCTCGTGTTGCTCGGCGCCTCGCGCGGCATCGAGGACACCACGCAACGCGAGGCGAGACGACGAAGCGATGACGCACTGGCGGCGCACGTCGAGGTAATCGGTGCGGACGCCTTCCTCGACGAGTGGCTGGCTCGCCCGATGTTCGCCGCACTACCGAACGACGCACTCGAGCGCGCGGCGCGCAGTACGAACGCCGAGGGCCTGGCGAACTCGTTGCGACTCGCGGGCACGGGCACCCAGCGCTGGCTGGCGCCGGAACTGTCGTCGCTCACCATGCCGACGGTCGCGCTCGCCGGCGCGCTCGACCAGAAGTTCTCGCACGAGGCCGCCGCCATCGCCGACGCGGTCATCGGTGCCAGCGTCCACCTCATCTCGGACGCGCACCACGCCGCCCATCTCGAACGGCCCGCGGCGACCGCGGCGCTGGTGCAGGACTTCATAGACCGATCTTGAAGACCAGGACGATCGCGAGCAGGGCGCCCAGTTGCAACTGGGCGCGCGCGGCGTACTTCAACATCGGCAGGAGTTCACGGCCGCTCTTGTTCGAGAACGCGAGACGGATCGCGGGTGCGTAGAGCAGGACCGCGACGACGCCGATGACCACGTGTCCCGACCCGGCGATCCCCACCGCCACCCCGAGCACGCACAGCGCGAACAGCCACGGCGCGCGTGTCGCGGTCCATCCGCGCGGCCAGGGTCTTCTTGCCCGAGGACCGGTCGCCGTCGACGTCGCGCAGGTTGTTCGCCTCCAGCAGTGCGCACGCCATGAAGCCCGTCGCCACGCCGAGCCACCACGCACGAGCGGGCACGTTCAGGTGCTGCACGTAGGCGGTGCCGACGGTCGCCACGATCCCGAAGTAGACGAAGACGAAGAGCTCGCCGAATCCGTAGTACCCGTACGGTCGTGGTCCGCCGGTGTAGAACCATCCGGCGCCGATCGCCGTGGCGCCGATCAGGACCAGCCACCACGACGTCCTCGACGCGAGGAACAGCCCCGCCGCGCCGGCGACGATGAACGAGGCGAAGGCCGCGTCGCGCACCCGCGTCGCGGCGACGAGCTTCGACGCCGTCAAGCGAAACGGACCCACGCGCACGGCGTCGGTGCCGCGGATGCCGTCGGAGTAGTCGTTGGCGTAGTTCGTGCCCACCTGGAGCGCGAGGGCCACGAGGAGACAGAGCGCGGAGTTGCCCCAGCCGATGGTGCGCGGTCGGACGAGCGCCACGCCGACGACGACGGGCACCATCGCCGCGGGCAACGTACGCGGTCGTGCCGCGAGCAGCCACCGCCCAAACGGCCCGGGCGCGTCGGTCATGGACGCTTGGGAAACTTCGAGAAGTCCGGCTTTCGATGTTCGACGAAGGCGTTGCGACCCTCTTGACCCTCTTCGGACATGTAGAAGAGCATCGTCGCGTCGCCGGCCAGTTGCTGGATGCCGGCCATGCCGTCCTCGGCCGCGTTGAAGCCGGCCTTGAGCATGCGCAACGCGATCGGCGAGAGCGTCAAAATCTGACGACACCAGGCGATGGTCTCACGTTCGAGTTGCTCGAGTGACACGACTGCGTTCACCAGACCCCACTCGAGGGCCTGGTTCGCGTCGTACTGGCGACAGAGGAACCAGATCTCCTTGGCGCGCTTCACGCCGATGGTGCGCGCGAGCAGCGACGACCCGTAGCCGCCGTCGAAGGAGCCGACCTTGGGCCCGGTCTGACCGAAGCGCGCGTTGTCGGCCGCGATCGAGAGGTCGCAGACCAGGTGCAAGATGTGACCGCCGCCGATGGCGTAGCCCGCGATCTGCGCGACCACCGGCTTCGGGAGCCGACGGATTTGGATCTGCAGGTCGAGGACGTTGAGGCGGCCCACGCCGTGACGGGCGACGTCGTCGTCGCCCATGTACCCGTCGTCGCCGCGGATGCGCTGGTCACCCCCGGAGCAGAACGCGTCGGGACCGGCGCCGGTCAAGATGATCGCGCCGACGCTGACGTTGTCGCGGGCCAGGTCGAAGGCCCGCGAGAGTTCGAAGAGCGTCTGCGGCCGGAAGGCGTTGCGGACCTGGGGACGGTTGATCGTGATACGCGCGATGCCCTCGCCCACTTCGTAGATGATGTCGCCGAACTCCTCGGGGCGCTGCCACTCGGGCAACGGCCAGGAGCGGAACTCCTCGACGGGATCGATCGGTGAACCTTGGATAACGGTGTCGGCCATGGCGTCCACGCTATCGGCGACTCAAACGGGCGCCATCAAGACGCCGGGCGTCGCGCGTTCACCGGGTCGGTCCTCGTGGGCACGCAGCTGCTCGGACAAGGCGGCCCGCGTCGTCGCGTACTGCGGATCGTCGAAGCGGTTGACGCGCTGCAGGGGGTCCTCCCCCAGCGCGTAGAGCTCACCCTCGCTCCCGTCGTGGACGGTGCCCGATTGGTACTCGGTGTAGAGGTGGTCGTTCGTCACGACGCTGCGCACGTGCACGTCGACCCCGAAGATCGACGAGTCCCACTCGGTGAAGGTCGCGTCGAACGATCGTGCCGACGCGTCGCCGTCGTCGACCGGCAACGCGGCGCCTTCGACCCAGTGGGGTCGCGACTCGCCCGCGATGTCGAGGAACGTGGCCGCGAGTGAGACGAGACTCACCGGCGCGTGCACGACGGCCGGCGTGGCCGAGCTCGAGCGCGACGGGCGCCAGATGAGCGGCAGACGCATCAGCCCGTCCACGTGGTACGGACCTTTGAACAAGAGTCCGAAGTCGCCCTGCAGCTCCCCGTGATCGCTGGTGAAGATGACATCGACGTCGTCGCCCCATCCCTTGGCCTCGATGCTCGCGAGCACGCGACCGATCGCTTCGTCGATCAGCTCCACCTCCACGGCGTTGAGCGCGTTCACCTCGCGCACCTGGTCGGCGGTCATCGTGGCGGGCACCCACTTGGCCGGCGCCTCGTAGTTGCTCACGAGTCGCCCGTCGTACCAGAGGCGCCAATGGCGGGCCTTCTGGTCCAGGAGCGCCTCGCGTTCGCTCGCGCTGGTCGGGTAGTTCACCGGCAACGCGACGTCGCGCCACGGCACGCGCCCGACCTCGGACTTTGGCGGATCCCAGGGGTGATGCGGATCGGGAAAGCTCATCCAGCAGAACCAGTCACGATCGACGGGTTGTTCTTCGAGCCAGCGGATCGTTCGATCGGCGACCCAGTCCGTGTGGTACCACTCGCGCGGCACCTCGTTGTACTTGACCTGGGGCGCGCCCGAGTCCCCGCCGCCGGCCGCGTTCACGTTGAAGTCGGCGTCGACGACTTGATAGAAGCCGCGTATCGCGTCGGGGTGTTCGCCCCTCATCCACTTGGCGTAGTGCAGGGCGCCCATCACCCCGTGGGTCGCGAACTCGAGATAGTCGAATCCACGGTGGACCCCGCGACGACCGTCGAACCAGTCCTGCTCGATGGTGGGCACGCCGAGGTTGGCGAGGGCGTTCTCGGCGTAGAGACCGAAGGGGTCCATGAACGGCTCGAAGTGGGCCTTGCCGATGAGGGCCGTCGCGTAGCCCGCGTCGTGCAGGCTCTCGGCGACCGACGGTGCGTCTATCGCGAGCGGCACGCCGTTCATCCACGCGCCGTGCGTCGACGGGTACTGACCGGTCAACATCGAGGACCGACTCGGCATGCACACCACCGACGTCGGCTGGGCGCGCTCGTAGCGGATGCCCTCACTCGCGAGTCGGTCCAGCACCGGCGTGCGCGAGAGCGTCCCGCCGTTGGCGCCGATCGTGTCGTAGCGCTGTTGATCGGTCGTGATGAACAGGATCTTGCGACTCACGAGGGGACCATTGGCGATTCGGCCAGGCGCTGGATCTCGGCGAGCGCGCCGACGGTCCCACCGGCGATCATCAACGCCAGCGCGTCGGGCAACGCCGTCGTGGAGTAGACGCACATCGTGTCGTGGGGGGCGATCTCGATGACGTCGATGGCCCCGAGGTGGAAGGCGTACTGCGGCGCCGTGATCCGGTACGCGAAATGCCGAGTGGCGTCGTCGTTGGCCAGTATCTCTTCGGGGATCTCGAGTCCGATGGCGGTCGTGATCACGCGGACGTTGCCCTCGACGGTGCACGAGACGATGCCCGGGAACCAGTGGGGGATGCTCTCGGGGCGACGAACCACGTCCCAGACGGTGTCCGCGTCGGCCGCAATCCTTCGTTCGTGACGTATCGAGGCCACGGGTACCACCCCCAGTAGGACCACCCTAGTTCCTAGACATATAGTCTGGTTTTGTGACGTCCCTGCTCGCGCTCGATTTCGAGCTCGGGCCGGAGTTGGAACGCGCCATCCGCGAGAGCGTCGAGGCCTCCGTCGCCTTTTGCGTGCTGGACCGTCGCACGTCGCCTCGCCGGCGAGAGGAAGACCTCCGTCGCCTCGGCGCGACGGCCCTGCGCGACGTCCACGGCACCACCGACCTGGCCGGTGGTTCGCCTGTCGACGACGAGATCGGGCTGGTCATGTTGACCTCGGGATCGAGCGACGAGCCCAAGGCGGTCGAACTGACGTGGTCGGCGTTGGTCGCGAGCGCCGACCTCACGCAGTCGACATTGCGCGGCGATTCAGCACCCGTGTGGTTCCCCTGTCTCCCGGCCTGTCACATCGGCGGTCTCGCGGTGCTACTGCGCGCCGTACTGAGTGACGCCACGCTGTGGTGGGGTGACGGTGAGGACTTCGATGGCGCGGTGCGACACGGGGCGACGCACACCTCGGTTGTGCGCACCCAGTTGGCCCGCCACGACGTCAGTGGTTTCTCTCGCGTGCTGTTGGGCGGCGCGCGACCGCCCACCGCGTTGCCGAGCAACGTCGTCACGACCTGGGGCATGACCGAGACCGGCTCCGGTGTCGTCTATGACGGCGTGGCGCTGCCCGGCGTCGACGTCGTCAGCGTCGACGGTCAGCTCTGCGTACGGACCCCGACGCTCTTTCGCTCGTATCGCACCGCTCCGCGACCGCGTGTCGTCGGTCCCGACGGTCGCGACGACTGGTTCCCGACCGGCGACGCCGGCGAGGTCGAGGGCGGGCGGGTCACGGTCAAGGGTCGTCTCGGATTCGTCATCAACACCGGCGGCGAGAAGCTCTGGCCCGAGGAGCTCGAGGCGGTGCTCGCGACACTCGACGGCGTGCGCGACGTGGCGGTCACGGGCGTCGACGACGACGAGTGGGGCCAGCGCGTCGTCGCGCTCGTGGTGAGCGACGGCACGCGCTTCGACGAACGAATCCGCGCCGTCGCCGACGAGCGAATCGGACCGTGGGCCAAACCGAAAGAGATCCGCTACGTGGCGGCGATCCCGCGCACGTCGAACGGCAAGATCCAACGCCGCGCCCTGGGCCATCTCCACTGAATCGACGCGCGTGACGATCACCGCGACGAGCCTGTTCGCTTGCGCGTAAGTAATCAGACTGTTAGCGTTCGCCTATCGAACTCTGGTTGGGGACTCGAGCTTCTTTCAGGCGTTACCTTTTGGGTTACTAGCCAGACACGGTACCTACGAAAGTGACGTCACCATGACATCTGGCCCCTATGAACCCCAGCCCGAGGACCGCTTCACGTTCGGTCTCTGGACGGTCGGCAACGTCGGCCGCGACCCCTTCGGCGTGGAGGTACGCGAGGCGCTCGACCCGGTCGACATCGTCCATCACCTCGCCGACATCGGCGCCTACGGCGTCACCCTGCACGACAACGACCTCGTGCCGGCCGACGCGTCCGCGTCGGATCGCGAGGTCCTGCTGAAGCGTTTCCGGGCGGCGTTGGACGCCACGGGACTGAAGGTCCCGATGACCACGGTGAACCTCTTCACCCGACCGGTCTTCAAGGAGGGCGCGTTGACCGCGAACGACCCGGACGTGCGCCGCTTCGCGCTGGCCAAGGCGCTCGACGCGATCGACCTCGGCGCCGAACTGGGTGCCGACATCTTCGTCCTGTGGGGCGGCCGTGAGGGCACCGAGGCCCACGCCGCCAAGCCCGTCGCCGAGGCGCTCGACCGCTTGGCCGAGGCGGTCAACGCCATGACGGCCTACATCACCGAACGCGGGTACAAGACCCGTATCGCGCTGGAGCCCAAGCCGAACGAACCGCGCGGCGACATCTTGTTGCCGACCGTCGGTCACGCGCTGGCCTTCATCGACCGCCTCGACGCACCCGATCTCGTCGGGGTCAACCCCGAGTTCGCGCACGAGACGATGAGCGGGCTCTCCTTCCACCACGGCGTGGCCCAGGCCCTGTGGGCCGGCAAACTCTTCCACATCGACCTCAACGCGCAGCGCATCGGCCGTTTCGACCAGGACTTCCGTTTCGGCAGCGAAGAGGTCAAGGAGGCGTTCTACCTGGTGCACTTGTTGGAGACCTCGGGCTACTCGGGCATGCGCCACTTCGACGCCCACCCGTACCGGACCGAGGGTCCCGACGGCGTGTGGGACTTCGCGCGCGGCTGCATCCGCACGTACCTGATATTGAAGGAGAAGGCCCAGCGCTTCGAGGCCGACGCCGACATCAAGGCCGCCCTCGCGGTGGCGCGCGTGCCCGACCTCTCGACGCCGACCGCCGTCGGGGACGGATCGGCCGAGGCGCTGCGCGGTTACGTGAAGTCACTCGACGAAGGCGCGCTCGGACGCGCACACTACGGTCACGAGCAACTCGATCAGTTGGTGACTGAGTTGCTGCTCGGTGTGCGATAACAGTTCGTTGACGTGACGCTGGTCGCCGGAGTCGATTCGTCGACCAAGAGCACGAAGGTCGTCATCGTCGACAGCGAGGACGGGACGATCGTCGCCTCAGCGACGTCGCGTCACCCTTCGACGTCGCCGCCGCGCAGCGAGCAGGACCCGATGACGTGGTGGCGCGCTCTCTCCAAGGCGTGGTCGGCCTGCGGCCCGATCACCCGGTCGGTGAAGGCCGTCTCGATCGCGGCCCAGCAGCACGGTCTCGTGGCGCTCGACGGCGACGGCGAGGCCGTGCACCCGGCGAAACTCTGGAACGACTCGGAATCGGCACCCCAGGCCGAGAGACTCACCGAACAACTCGGCGCCGAGGAGTGGGCGAGGCGCTGCGGGAGCGTCCTCGGTCCGTCCTTCACGATCACGAAGTTGGCGTGGCTGCGCGACACGAAGCCGGAGGCCTTCGCGGCCGTTCGACGCGTGCTCTTACCCCACGAATGGTTGACGTGGCAGCTGCTCGGACGTCCGGCGCGAGCGCTCGGCGATCGCGGTGACGCCTCGGGCACCGGGTGGTGGTCGCCGAGCAGCGGCGCCGTCGACGAGGCACTGTTGGCGATGGCGGGCGGACGACTCGAATGGCTGCCCGAGATCCTCGGACCCGGTGACGTCGCGGGAACGGCCGCCACGATGATCCGTGGCGCCGTCGTCGGTCCCGGAACCGGCGACAACATGGGCGCCGCGTTGGCCCTCGGACTCACGCCCGGGGACCTGGCGATCTCGTTCGGTACGAGCGGCACGGTGTTCACGTCCTCTTTCACGCCGACGTCGGACACCCGCGGTGAGGTCGCCGGCTTCGCCGACGCGGCCGGACGCTTCTTACCCTTGGTGTGCACCTTGAACGCCACCAAGGTGACCGAGTGGGCCGTCGGACTCGCCGGCGCGAAGACGAACGATCTCGACCGCATCGGCGCCCTCGCTCCCCCGGGCGCCAACGGCGTCGTGCTCGTCCCGTACCTCGACGGCGAGCGCACGCCCCTGTTGCCCAAGGCGACCGGCACCCTCAGCGGCATTCGCACGACGACGACCATCGCCGACATCGTGCGCGCCTCGGTGGAGGGTGTCGTCAGTGGTCTCCTCAGCGGCGTCGACGCCCTCGAGCGCTGCGGCGTTGACACCGGCGGACGCTTGCTCGCCGTCGGTGGTGGCGCGAGGTCGGCGCTCTACCGCCAGGTGCTCGCCGACCTCTCGATGAAAGAGATCGTCACCCTGGACCCGGCGGTCGATCGAGTCGCCGTCGGCGCGGCGGCGCAGGCCGCCGCCATTCTCGCCGGCACCGGTCCGGATCTCGTCGGTGCGGCGTGGTCGGCCAACGAGCGCGTCGTCATCGTCACCGAACCGCAACTCGACGCCACGACGTCGGGCGAGTTGCGTGCTCGCTACCGCGCCCTCGCCGCGCGAGAACTTTCGTAACACCGCCGCACCCCGAGGGTGCGCGATGGAGAGCGACTCAGCCGCTGAGGCGCGCCGCGCCGCGCCGAGCGAGCGAGTCGATCGCGATAGCGGCCACCAGGACGATGCCCTCGACCATGAGCTCGACCGAGGCGCTCACCTGAATGAGGGCCATGCCGTTGTAAATCGTCGCGATGACCAACCCACCGATGAGGGCGTTGATCATGCGGCCCCGACCGCCGTAGAGACTCGTTCCACCGATCACCGCCGCGGCCACGGCGTACAGCACCAGCGTTCCGCCCGGGATGGAGTCCGAGATGCCGTTCTGGGAGGCGTAGACCAGTCCGGCGATACCAGCGGTGAGTCCCGAAAGTGAGAAGGCGAGCAGTCGATAGCGATTGACGGACACACCGGATCGGCGCGCGGCTTCGACGTTGCCGCCGATGGCGTAGAGATAGCGGCCCGGCTTCGTGCGGGCCAAGATGAAGCTGTAGGCCCCGAGCACGACCCCCACGAGCGGCACGACGTACGGCATGCCCTCGATCGTTGCGAACGTCGAACGATCCTTGTTGAATATCAACGCCACCAGCACGATGGCAAGAACGAAGAGCGCGACAATCTTGACGGCGGTCTCGTAGATCGGGACACTGTCGAGCCCACTCGCACGTCGCGAGCGGTCCTTGTTGAAGACCAGTAAGGACATGCCCGCCGCCGTCGCGAGACTCACGATCCAGGTTGCCGTCGTGGAGAGATTGAGATTGACGATCCCGTAGAGGACCTTCTCGTGAATGGAGATGCCACCACCGTTGTTCTGCCCGTCGATGACCCAGATGGCGATGCCTTCCCAGAACAGAGAACCGGCCAACGTGATGATGAACGATGGAACTCGCAGCGCAATCGTGATCGCGCCCTGGAGGGTGCCAATGGCCGTCGTCGCGAACATCGCCAAGAGCAGCGCCACCCACCACGGCCAGCCCCACGACGTTTGCACGAGGATGGCGCCGATGGCCGCGCCAACGGCGGCGATCCAACCGGCCGAGAGGTCGATATCGCCGAGTAGAAGGAGCCAGATCTCAGCCAGTCCCAAAAGGATGAAGACGCAGGACTGGACGCACAGGTTGACGAGGTTGCCGGCCGAAAGGAACGTGGGGCTTCGGAGCCGGAAGTAGACGCCGAGGATGATGAGACCGAGGATGATCGGCAGCATGCCCGTGTCGCTGCGACGCAGCTGGCGAAAGCGCGCCTTTAAAGTGGCCGCCGCAGACTCGGACTCGGCGCCTTCGGAGTCATTGGGGGTCACGACAGTGTCTGACACGGGAGAAACCTTTCCCCGGAATTAGGTGGCGGAGGAGTGGGAGGAACGATCCCTCGTTGTCCCACCAGTGGTAATCAAGTCAACCGCACTCGCGGTGTCGTAGTCCGAAGCCGGACCACTGCTGATGAGCGTGCCCAGATGCAACACGGCGATTCGATCAGCGACCGCGAAGACGTCAGTGAGGTTGTGCGAGATGACGAGTACGGCAATGCCGCGTCCCGCCAGCGTTTGGATCAAGTCGAGCACCAGCCTGGTCTGTGAGACCCCCAGGGCGGCGGTCGGTTCGTCCATGATCACGAGCTTGGCGTCGCGCATCACGGCGCGAGCAACGGCGATCGCCTGACGCTGGCCACCCGAAAGGGAACCGACCAGCTGGCGGACCGACTGGACCGTGAAGACGGAGAGATCGTGCAGGAGCTTCTTCGTCTCGAGCTCCATCGTGATCTCGTTCAGCAGCCCGAGCCTCGTCTCTTCATGTCCGAGATACATGTTCTGGACGATGTCGAGATTGTCACAGAGAGCGAGGTCCTGATACACGGTCGTGATGCCGAGTTCGTCGGCTTCGCGTGGCGTGCGGATATGGACTTCCTTGCCCTCCCAGAAGATCTGACCGCTACTCGGTGCGTAGATACCGGCGATCGTTTTGATCAGGGTCGACTTACCAGCTCCGTTGTCCCCGATGAGCGCGGTGACCTTCCCGAGCGGAATATCGAGATCGCAGTGGCGCAGCGCCTCTACGGGACCGAAGTGCTTCGTGAGCCCCCGGAGGCTGAGCAGTGGCGTGTCGTCCAAAACCGAAGTCCCCGAGTCACGTTTCGCCTCAAGCCCAATATTGGGCGCGAGGGTAATCGGTGACTCGGGGACGTCAGTCATGTTCGGAAGTTACTTAATGCCGTACTTCGTGCAGTCCGCAGCGTAGGTCGGAATGCTCGAGTCACCCGCAACCGAAGGAGCGGTGTTGCCACAGATCTCTGAAACCGTGAGCTGCTTCGAGGCGATGACCTGAGACTCGATCGTCGATGCAGTCTCCCACAGCGGCGTCAGAAGTACCGACGGAACGTTCTTCAGCGACGAGATCGTCGCGCCGGAGTCCGTGACCGTGCCGTTGATGATGCCCTTTGGCGGCTTGACGCCCGCGCGCAGGTAGATCGCCAACGCGGCCGTGGCCTGCGCTTCGATGTACGACGGCTTGAAGACGGTGCCGCACTGGTAACCGGAGATGATGTTGTCAATACCGGCTGGTGTGGCGTCTTGACCCGTGAACGGGATCTTGTTCGGCTGCAGACCTTGCGACTGCAAGTACTGAATGATCGGCGCAGCGTTCTCGTCGTTCGGCGTCACGACCGCGTTGATCTTCGGGTTGGCCGAGTAGGCGCCCTGGAAGTCAGTCAAGGCGACCGACGGCGTCCACGTTCCGAGGCTCTCCAGCACCGTGTTCGAGGAACCCGACGTGGTGTTGTAACCAGCGTTGTCCAAGACGGCGTCGTAACCCTCAGCAAACAACGTGGCGTTGTTGTCCGTAGGAGCACCCTTCATGACGTAGACGACGGGGTCCGAGACGTTCCAGTTCGTGATGCACGAGAGCAGACCCTTGCCGATCAATGTTCCGACGGCGACGTTGTTGAAGCTCACGTAGTACGTGCGGTCTCCACCCAGCGTCAAGCGGTCGTAGTCAATGACCTTCACGCCACGCGCTCGAGCGTACGACTCGATGATCGCACCGGACGAGCTGTCAAGTGACGTCAAGACGAGAACCTTGGCACCCTTGGCAATGTCACCCTGTGCGTCAGTGAGCTGCTGCTGTGGGCTGCCGTGACCGTTCTGAATGATGAACTGCTTGCTGGTCAGACCCGCCGCCAAGAACGCCTTCTTGAAGGCCGGCGCGTCGTAGTCCACCCAACGAGCAGATGAAACGGTGTCGGGCAAGATAACGGCAATGCTGCCCTTACCCTTGCCAACGACCGACTTCAGGTACTTCATCGTGGTGAAGTTCGGATTGAACGTCGCGTCCGAAACGGTCTTAGTCGCTGCAGAACTCAGACCTGGCATCAACGCGACGACCATACCGCCGACCAACGCTACGCAGGCAAGAGCCCTTCCTGTTTTGAATTTCATAGTCCCCCAACCAATTAGAGGCATCAAAGCGATGCCGATTTTCAATTTACAACTTTGTGAACATCCTGTGAAAAGCAATGTCGAAATGAGAAGTTAGCATGAGCCAACACCCCGCACAGTTCACCGCCGGAAGATTCCTCGGGCGTCTCGACTCGAGAAATTGCCGTGATTCGTGTGGATCACCCCTTATCGCCACTTGGTCCGAGGGGACACCGAGCACGGCGATCAAACGCGACGGCCCGATCACTGTCGCGTCCACGCCGGCCGTATTCCGGGATGACGCCACGGACCGACCGAAGTTTCGAAAGCTGCGTACTCAAATTGTGTCGTTGTTTAGACGACGTGCGTCGCCTTCACGATGTCGACAGCACCGATTCCATGGTGCGCATGATGGACACGGACTCGTCGAGCGGCATGAGTGGGCTCTCCACGAGGCCCTCGCGCAGGCAGCGCGCGACCTCGGTCGCCTCGTAGTGCAGGCCCCGACCCTGGGTCGGAAACTCGTAGCGCTTCGAATTGCCCGTCCGGGTGATCAGATTGAACGCGGAGGGAGCGTAAAAGTCACCGTCGATCTCGATGCGCGCCTTGGTGCCCGATATCGTCGCCGTCGTCGGCGTCTTCGCGCTGGACGTCGTGTTCAGGTACGCCTGCGCGCCACCGTCGTAACCGAAGATCATCGACACCTGTCGATCGACGCCGGTCGGCGCCAGGTCGATCATCGTGACCATCCTCGCGGGCGGACCCAAGAGCATCGAGGCGAACGACACCGGGTAGACGCCGAGGTCCAAGAGCGCCCCGCCACCCAATTCGGGACTGAACCAGCGAGAGGTGGGGTCGTAATCGAAATACTGCCCGTGATCGGCCTCCACCGACACGATGTCACCGAGCTCGCCCGCCGCGATGAGCCCGTGGACGGCCGCCACGTGCGGCAGACACCTCGTCCACATCGCCTCCATCAGGAACAGGTTCTTCGCCCGCGCGATTCCCACCAGATCGATCGCTTCGCGCTCGGTCATGGTGAAGGCCTTCTCGACCAGCACCGGCTTGCCGGCCTCCAACGCCAACTTCGCGTTGTCGAAGTGCATCGGGTGCGGCGTGGCGACGTAGACGGCGTCGACGTCGGGGTCATGCACCAACTCCTCGTACGATCCGTAGCGACGCTCGATCGCGAACCGATCGGCGAAGGCGTTCGCCGCGTCGAGCGTTCGCGAACCCACGGCGAACGCCTTGCCGGAGTCGGTGAATTGGAGATCGTTCACGAACGTGCGCGCGATGCCTCCGGTGCTGATGATTCCCCAACGAAGCGCTTCGGTCATAGTCCCATCCCGGTCTCAGTGTCGACGTGCGGTCGACACGCTCACGAGGCTATCGATTCGTCTCCGCCCGACGCGTCGCGCGCGAGGCCACGATGAGAAACGTGCGACTTCGCGTACGCTGAACCGGTGCACGACACCACTCGCCCTCGAGCAGTGCCATCCACCGCGGCCGGGGCACTTCGACCATGACGATGCTCGAAGGTGACGACTCGAAGGACGCGCGCACGAAGGCGCCGTTCTCGACGGCCGGGACCTTCTTCGACCGAGAGGTGCACGGCGTCGCGTGGCGCGCCCTCGCGGGCGAGTTCGTCGGTTGCGCCATGTTGATGGTCGTCGTGGTCGGATCGGGAATCGCCGCGGTTGACCTGTCGCCCGGGAACGTCGGGCTGGAACTCCTCGAGAACGCGTTGGCCATCGGGGCCGGCCTCTTCGTCATCATCAACGTGATCGCGCCGGTGTCGGGCGCGCACCTCAATCCGGTCGTCTCGATGGCCGACGCGTGGATCGGCACGTGCACATGGTTCCGCGCCGTCGCCTACGTGCCGTTCCAATTCGGCGGCTGCGTCCTCGGCACGATGGTGGCGAACCTCATGTTCGGACATGTGTGGGTTTCGTGGTCCACGCATCGACGCGCCAGCGCGCCGCACTTCTTCTCCGAGATCGTGGCGACGGCCGGCCTGATCTTCCTCGTGTTCGCGTTGCAGCGCAACGGTCGAAAATCCTTGGGCGCCGCGGCCGTCGGCCTGTACATCTTCGCCGCGTGCTTCGCGACGTCGTCGGCCACGTTCGCCAACCCCGCCGTCACCGTGGCGCGCGCCTTCTCCAACAGCTTCACGGGAATCGCGCCCGGCTCCATTGCGGTCTACGTCCTGGGTCAGCTGATCGGTGGCGTCGTCGGTGTGGGACTGACATTGGCGCTCTTCCCCCGACCGGAACCGCTCACCGTCTAGGTCGGGTCGAGCCCTCGCCCCCTACGCTTGACCGGTGACCAATCGCCTCGCCGGCGCCTCGAGCGCGTACCTGCGCCAGCACGCCGAGAACCCGGTCGACTGGTGGACGTGGGGACGTGCGTCCCTCGACGAGGCCGCGCGACTGGACCGGCCCATCTTCCTCTCCGTCGGCTACGCCGCGTGCCACTGGTGTCACGTGATGGCGCACGAGTCCTTCGAGGATCCGGCGGTCGCGGCGCTGCTCAACGACCATTTCGTCCCCGTCAAGGTCGACCGTGAGGAACGGCCGGACGTCGACGCCCTCTACATGGCGGCGACGCAGTTGGTGAGTGGCCACGGTGGATGGCCGATGTCGGTGTTCCTCCTGCCCGACGGACGACCCTTCATGGCCGGTACGTACTATCCCCCGGTCGAACGGCACGGTCAGGCGAGCTTCACCGCGCTCTTGACCGCGATGCACGAGGCCTGGACCACTCGACGCGACGCCGTCGAACGCCAGGCCGAGGAGCTCTCGCGCGCCCTCGAACGCGAAGTGAGCTTCGTCGACCACCTCGCGCCCTTCACCGACACCCTCGATCTCGCGGCCTCGCGACGACGGCTCCGCGACGACTTGGTCGCGCGCGTCGACTCCGACGGTGGCTTCGGTGACGCCCCGAAGTTCCCGCGTCCGAGTTACGTGGAGGCGTTGTTGGAGTTCGACGACGACGCCGCGCGCGACGCGCTCGAACGGACCCTGGAGGCGATGTCGCGACGCGGACTCTACGACCACCTGCGCGGCGGCTTCGCGCGCTACAGCGTGGACAGTGAATGGCACGTGCCGCACTTCGAGAAGATGCTGAGCGACCAGGCCCTGCTCGCGCGCGCGTACCTTCGCGCGGCGAGGGCCGTGCCCGAGCATCCCGAGTGGCGCGAGGTCGCCCTCGACACGATCAACTTCGTCTTGGACGACCTCGCCGTCGGCGGCGGCTTCGCCTCGGCGCTCGACGCCGACGCCGGGGGTCGCGAGGGCTCCCACGTGACCTGGACCACCGACGAGGTGGCGGCGGCCCTGCAGCGAGGGAACGTCGAAGCGGACCTGGCGGCGACGCTGCGACGATGGCGCATCACGTCGCCGGGATCCTTCGAGGGTCGATCGATCCCCCGCCTGGCCGACGGCGAGCCGTTCACCACGCCCGACGCGCTCGCGGCCGCGCGCGCGTCTCTCCGGGCGGCGCGCGCGCGACGTGCGCAGCCGACGCGCGACGAGAAGGTGATCCTGGAATGGAACGCGATGTTCGCGTCCGCCCTGCTCGAGGTGCGAGAGTCGACCTTCACCGAGGCCGCCACGTCACTCCTGAGCGCTCTGCACCGGTCGCACTTCCGTGACGGCGCGTGGTGGCGCACCGATGACCGGCGCGCCTACGCCAGCGCCGGTGACGTCGCGTGGTTGGCCGACGCCTGCGTCGACGCCTTCGAGGCGACCGGCGAGGACCAGTGGCTGGGCCGGGCGGGCGGGCTCGCGAACTACCTCCTCGCGCACTACTGGGACGGCGACGTGCCGACGACGCACGCCCCCGACGTCGGCCGAGGGCTCTTCACGAGCAGCGACCTCGTCACCGATCTCCACGCGCGCTCCAAGGAGGTCTTCGACGGCGCGACGCCCTCGAGCCACGCCGTCGCGTGTCGCGCGCTCGCGCGCCTGGCACTGTGCACCGGTGACGCCGACACGCTCGTCGTCGCCCAACGACTGGTGGCCCTCGCCGCCGCGCTGCTCGCGACGCATCCCGGCGCGGTCCCCGATCTGCTCGAGGCCGCGGGTTTCGCGCTGGCCGGCGTGGAGGTCGTCGTGCCCGGCGACGCGAACGAACTGTCGGCGGCGGCGCGCGAGGCCTTCACGAGGCGCGCGGTCCTCATCACCGGCACCGGCTCGTCACCGCTCCTGGAGGGCCGTCGCGCGCGCTCGGCCTACGTGTGCCGCGCCGGCGTCTGTCAACTGCCCGTCGAGGACGCGTCGGCACTGATCGCACAGTTGCGTAACGTGGGAGCCTGATGCCGATCTTCTCCCGCGACCCGGCCGTGCGGGCGAGCAAACGGCTCGTCGAGCGCATGCCCCAGCGCGCCACCGTCGAACTGACCGGCGGCGCCGTGGTCTACGGGCTCGTGCTCGGCTCGACCAACGAGACGACGACCGTCGTCGACCTCAAGTCCCAGACGATCGTGCGCTGGCGAATCCCGTGGCCCTCGGACTACGTGACCGACCTCGCGGTCTTCGACGTCGTCGAGGGGCAGTTGGCCGAGGACATCGAGCGCAACGACCTGGCCCAGCCGGAGGCCGTGACGCTGGTCGACCTGCCGCGGCGCCTCGGCACCTACCACGGCCGTCGGGTGCGTCGCTGGCTCGAGCAGCTGGCCAGCCCGGCCGACGGACCGCTCTTCGGTTTTCGCGGTCCGAGCGCCCCCTACTGGGAGTTCCGTGGCGAGCGACCGAGCGTCGCGCTGATCGCCGCCGACCGCGGACCCCAGCTCCTGCGCCGCCACGACGACGGCTCGACGTGGGTGCGCTTCGGCTGGTTCGGGGACGACGTCTGGTTGCTCTGTGAGGACGCGCACGCCATCCGCACGATGGAGGCGACCCGTCGGCCGTCACTGGCGGGCCGGGACCTCGCCGCGGCACTGGGCTTTCGGCCGACCTACGTGTTGACGACGCTCTCCAAGCCCATCGACGGGCACTGCTACAAGAGCTGCACCGGGCTGCTGCCGCGGGGTTGAGTTACTTGGGCAGTTTGCCCGAGGCCAGCGACTCGGCCATGGCCCAGCCGAAGACCACGAGGCGCTCGCCCTTTTGCGGCTTCAGGCCGGTGAAGAACGTCGCGACGCCGTCGGGGATCGGACCCTTCGAGGCGACGTAGTCGAGCCCCCCGACCGGGCCGGGCGTCACCGTCATGATGAAGGTCTTGTCGTCGATCGACTTCTCGGAGCCGAAGCGCTTGGCCAGTCGTCGGCCCCACGCGCGGTCCTCGCCGGTCGGCTTGTAGCCGAGGCGCGGCACGACGTCCTCGAGACCGGCGAAGGCCCGAAAGCCGTCCGGCGACGTGAGGCGCGAACCCAACAGCACGTCCTCGTCCGGGAAGGCCAGCAACGCCCGACGGAACTGGTCGTGCAGGATCGCCTTCAGGGTCTGGTCGGACTTCGCGTTGCGGTCCACCAACAAGAGCCCGACGAGCAGCGACGGCGTGCCGCCGATGCGTTCGAGCGTGCAAAACGAGTAGCCGCGCAACTTGTTGCCCTCGCGGACCTGGGTGACGAGCACCCAGTCCTCTCGTTGCTTGGAGAGGAAGCCGATGTCGAAATTCGGCTCGCGGTCAACGCAGAGATCGGCCATCTCGGCGAGCTCTGCGTCGCTGAGTGCGGTGGTGTCTTTCGTGGAGACGGTCATTGCCATAGGAATACATTCTACGACTCTTTGCTTCGCCGCTCCGCCGGGCTACGCCTTTATGACGTTTCTGCCGAATTCCGTGCGCAGATCGGCGACGACGCTCGCGATGTTCACGTTGAATTCCGGGCCCAGTTTGAAGGCCTTTCCGGCGGCCCCCGTCTCGACGATGACCGGGGATCGGCCGGGATAGCGCGCGAGGATCTCGCGCAGCGTGCCGATCGAGGTCTGCGTGAGGTCCTCCGGACGCAACGCGAGTCGCAGCTCTTCGTTCCCGCGCTCCACGCTCAACAGTTCGACGTCCATCGCGCTGAAACGCAACTCCTCTTCGAAGCCCGGACGGACCTTCACCAGCACGATGTTGTCCTTGGTGAGGAAGCCACTGAACTTCTCGAAGTTGTTCGCCGAGAAGTTGATCTCCATCGAGGCGCCGAGGTCCTCGAGCACCACGCGCGCGTACTGCTTGCCCATCTTGGTCGTGCGGATCTGGACCTCGGCGAGGATGCCGCCGACCACGACCGCCTTGCCGGTGCGCGCCAGCTCCTCGCCGCGCTCGCGCACGCTGATGATCGAACCGTCGGTCTTGGTCGCGAGCTGGCTCTCGACCTCGTAGAGCGGGTGGTCCGAGATGTAGGTGCCCAACATCTCTCGCTCGAAGTCGAGCTTCACGGCCTTGTCGAACTCGATGTCCGACAGCGGCACGTCGGTGCCCTCCCAGTCGTGCCCGTCGCCCTCGCCGAAGGCCGCGAACAGCGTCGTGATGCCGAGCGAGTGGTCGCGGCGACGCGAGAGCGTCACGTCGCAGATCTCGTCGACCTTCAACAAGAAGCCGAGCCGCGGCACCCCGAGCGCGTCGAAGGCTCCGGCCTTGATGAGGGACTCCATGGACCGGCGATTGAGCACCATCGGATCGACCCGGCGCACGAAGTCGTAGATCGACGCGAATCGGCCGTTCGCCTCGCGCTCGCTCACGATCTTCTCCACCAACGTCTCGCCGACGTTGCGCACCGCGGCGAGTCCGAAGAGGATCGTGCGGTCCTGGGAGAGGCTCGGGGCGTACTCCGCGAAGGATTCGTTGACGTCGGGCACCCCGACCGTGATGCCCATCTGACGGGCCTCGTTCAGGTAGACCGACGCCTTGTCCTTGTCGTCGCGGAACGACGTCAGCAGCGCCGCCATGTACTCGACGGGATAGTTCGCCTTCAGCCAGGCGTCCTGGTAGCCCAGCAGGGCGTAGCCGTAGGCGTGGCCCTTCGGGAAGGCGTAGTCGGCGAAGGGCTCGATCTTGTTGAAGATCGCCTCGCCGAGTTCGCGGCCGTAGCCTTCGCGTTCGGCGCCGTCGACGAACTTGGATCGCTGCGCGCGGATCATCTCGCGGATCTTCTTCGAACAGGCCTTGCGCAGGTCGTCGGCCTCGGTCATCGAGAAGCCGGCGATCAAGGTCGCCACGCGCATGATGTCCTCTTGGTAGATCATGAGTCCCGAGGTCTCCCCGAGGATCGCCTCGAGGTCCGGGTGGTCGTAGCTCACGACCTGACGGCCGTTCTTGCGGTCGGCGTAGTCGTTGTGCACGTTCTCCGAGAGCGGTCCCGGTCGATAGAGCGCGTTGAGCGCCGCGATGTCGTCGAAACCGGTCGGCGCGAGGCGACGCATGAGTTGACGCATCTTGTCGCCCTCGAGCTGGAAGATCCCGATCGAGTTGCCGAGGCGCAACATCTCGAAGACCTTCGGGTCGTCGAGCGCCACGTTGTCGATGTCCACCTCGATGCCGTGACGGCGTCGGATGTTCTCCAGGGTCCGCTCGATGATCGCGAGGTTGCGCAGTCCCAGGAAGTCCATCTTCAGCAGGCCGAGCTTCTCGATGGCGGTCGCCTCGTACTGCGTGACGATCGGCGCGTCCTCGGCCGAACCGGTCGGACCGGACTTGCGTTGCACCGGCACGTAGTCGAGCAGCGGGTCCTTCGTGATGACGACCGCGGCCGCGTGGATGCCGTCTTGACGGCGCTTGTCGACGAAGCCCATCGCGACGTCGATGGAGTGCTTGACCTCGGCGTCGCTCTCGTAGAGCGCGCGAAGTTCGGCCGCCTCGACGTAGCGGCCCTCGTAGCCCGGCGTCGGCTGGAAGCAGGCCTCGAGCGGCAGGTCCTGACCCATCACGAGCGGCGGCATCGCCTTGGCGATCTTGTCGCCCAGCTGCGGCGGGTAGCCGAGGACACGCGCCGCGTCGCGCACCGCGGCGCGCGCCTTGATGGTCGAGAACGTCACGATCTGGGCGACGTGGTCCGAGCCGTAGCGTTCGGCGGCGTAGCGGATCATGTCGCCGCGGTAGCGCTCGTCGAAGTCCATGTCGATGTCGGGCATGGAGCGACGCCCAGGGTTCAAGAACCGTTCGAAGATCAGGCCGTAGCGCAGCGGGTCGATGTCCACGATGCGCAGGCAGTACGCGATGCAGCACCCGGCCGAAGAGCCGCGGCCCGGGCCGACGCGGATGCCGGTCTCGCGCGCGTGACGGATGAGGTCCCAGACGACGAGGAAGTAGTCCGAGAAGCCCATGTCGGCGACGACGCCGAGCTCCTTTTCCAGTCGGGCCAGCACTTCGTCGCTGAGGTGCTCGCCGTAACGCTCGTGCGCGCCACGAACCACGAGGTCGCGCAATAGCCGGTTGGCACCTTCTTTGTGCGTGGCGCCGCGGAACTCCTCGGGGATCGGGAACTCCGGCAGCGCGTCGTTGTCGAATTCGATCGTGACCGACGAGCGCTCGGCGATCAGCAGCGTGTTGTCACAGGCCTCCGGCAGGTCGCGGAAGAGATAGCGCATCTCGGCGGCCGACTTCAGGTAGTGCTGGTCGCTGTGGAAGCGGAAGCGGTTCGGGTCCGCGACCAGCGAGCCGGTGCCGATGCACAACAGGGCGTCGTGCATCTCGGCGTCGTCGTGGTGCACGTAGTGCAGGTCGTTCGTCGCCACCAGCGGCGCCGCCAACTCCTTCGCGATCGCGAGCAGTTGCGGGTTCGTGCGCACCTGTTCCGGTATGCCGTGGTCCTGGAGCTCGATGAAGAAGTTCTCCCGGCCGAAGATGCTCTGCAGTCGAGCGGCCAGTTCGAGGGCCTGGGGGTAGTCGTCGCGCAAGAGCGCCTGGAGGACGACGCCGCCGAGACAGCCCGAGGTCGCGATGAGCCCCGTGTTGTAGCGCTCGAGGAGGTCCCAGTCGAGGCGGGGCTTGTAGTAGTACCCCTCGAGGAACGCCAGGGAGGACAGTTCGCGCAGGTTGCGATAGCCCTCGTTGGAGCTCGCGAGCAGTGTCAGGTGGTGGTACAGCTTCTGGCCGCCCTCGGTCTCGCCGCCGGTGTCGTCGATCTTGCCGCGACGCGGCGGTCGGTCGAAGCGCGAGTTGGCCGCCATGTAGGCCTCGAGGCCGATGATCGGCGTCATGTCGTGCTTGCGACAGGTCTCGTAGAAGTCGATCACGCCGTAGAGGTTGCCGTGGTCCGTGATGGCGATGGCGCGCTGGCCGTCGGCCTTGGCGGCCAGCACCATCTCCTCGACGCGCGCCGCGCCGTCGAGCATCGAGTACTCCGTGTGATTGTGGAGGTGGACGAAGCCCTCAGCCATCAGCGGACGTTCCCTTTCGCGACGTGACGAGGACGATGCCCGTTCGCGCCGCAGCGTAGTGAGTGCGTGTGACGGCGCACCGCTAGAGGTACGTGCCGGCGCGCGGATCGCCGGCGCCCGGCGGGAGCGATCGATCGCGCATCTTCTCGAGTTGGGCGGCCGCCGCGGCCTGCTGGGCGAAGAGCGAGGCCTGGATACCGTGGAAGAGCCCTTCGAGCCAGCCGACGAGCTGGGCCTGGGCGACGCGCAGTTCGGACTCGGTCGGCACTTCGGCGCTGAACGGCAGCGCCATCTTGGAGAGTTCGGTGCCGAGGTCCGGCGACAGGGCCCCGGAGAGCTCGGCGATCGAGATGTCGTAGATCTCGCGCAACCGGGCGCGACCGGCCTCGTCCAGCGGCGCGGCGCGTGCCTCGTCGAGGAGTGATTTCACCATCGATCCGATGCGCATCACCTTGGCCGGTTGGCTGATGTAGTCCGAGTTCTCCTCTTGCGCCGGGACCTCGTCCTGGCCGGGGGCGAGCACCTCGTCGGGGTCGACGGTCACGTTTTCGTTGGGGGCGTCTTCCACCCTTCCACTGTGCCAGACAATCACTCGTGGTCGTGCATGCCCCGGGTTTTCAAGGCCCCTCGACGGTAGAGTGAATCTGTGAGAGTTTCGACCAGGGGCGACTACGCCAGCCGAGCGTTGCTGAGCCTCGCCCTCGGCGCGGACCTGTCGGCG
Source organism: uncultured Acidimicrobiaceae bacterium (assembly GCA_963700135.1). GTDB lineage: Bacteria > Actinomycetota > Acidimicrobiia > Acidimicrobiales > RAAP-2 > RAAP-2. The sequence continues at coordinate 545,593 of CAVOWM010000011.1, forward strand.
CCGACCTCGGTGCGCGACCTGGCCCAGCGAACCGGACTGCCCCAGCCGTACCTCGAACAGATCCTCTTGAGCCTGAAGGGCGTCGGTCTCGTGCGCTCCAAGCGCGGCGTGGGCGGCGGCTACGTGCTGGCGCGGCCGGCCGAGCGCATCACCCTGGCCGAGATCGTCGCCGCGGTCGACGGCCCGATCGTGGCCGGCGACTTCGGTGAGCCCCACAAGGACGGCGCCTGTGACCACGAGGGCCAGTGCGTGCTCCTCGGGGTCTGGGCCGACGTCGGGAACCACATGCGAGAGCACCTCTCGAGCTTCACGCTGGCCGACATGGTCCAGCAGGCGCGCGGCGGCCGTCCGGTCAAGCGCACGCACAGCGCGTAGCCCGATTCTTACGATTTTCAGAGAATTCGGGCCTTGAAGAACGCTGGTCAGCGTGGTAAATTAGATACATGTTCGTAGGAGAAATTACCGCCTGCGGATGAGTTGTCAACGCAGTGAAGTGAGGAGATTCGAGTGATTGCCACCCCCCGACGATCAGCCGTGAATACCAACGACATGTTGGGTCTCTTGATGAGAGACCTTGACCGTTACCCCATGCCCAACTACGACGAACAGGTCGAGCTCGCCAAGCGCGTGACGGCCGGCGACGAAGAGGCCAAGAAGCAGATGGTCGCGGCCAACCTGCGACTCGTCTTGCACTGGGCCCGCCGCTACCAGGACCGCGGTGTCGAGATGGTCGACCTGGTCCAAGAGGGCACGTTCGGCCTCTTGCGCGCGGTCGAGAAGTTCGACTGGGAGCGCGGATTCAAGTTCTCGACCTACGCCACCTGGTGGATCCGCCAGGCGCTGCAGCGCGCCGTCCAACAGCACGGACGCACCATCCGCATCCCCCTCGAAGTCGGCGAACAGCTCCAACGGCTCGAAGCGACGACGGCCGAGTTGACCTCGATCTTCGGCCGCAAGCCGACCGACGACGAACTGACCGAAGCGACCGGCATGTCCAAGGCCGTGCGCGACAACCTGCACGGGTTGGCCGGCGTCACGGCGAGCCTCGACCAGCCGGCGTCCTCGGATTCGGCCACGACGTTGGGCGACCTCGTCGCCCCGAGCCAGCACGACTGGGTCGGGGACATCGAGCAGACCATGATGGACGACCAACTCCACGGCGCCCTCGAGAAGTTGAACGACCTGCAGCGCGAGGTGCTGAACCTGCGCTTCGGACTCAACGGGGCCACTCCCCTCTCCCTGCAGGCGACCGCGACCAAGATGGACATCGGCGTGCGCCGCGTGCGCCGCGCCGAGGAAGAGGCGTTGGCGCTGCTGCGCGACGACTCGGCCGTGATGGCCGCGCGCGAAGTCGCCTAGAACACCACGGACGCCGGCACCAGCACCCGCAGGTCGCCCGGCAACGGCACGCTCGTCGTGATCCACTCGTCGGTCCTCGGATGGGCGAACGCCAGCGTCGTGGAGTGCAAGAAGAATCGGTCCTCCGCGAGACGCTTCTCGCGTCGGTGACCGTAGCGAGGGTCGTTCACGACCGGGTGGCCGATCGTCGCTAAGTGCACGCGGATCTGGTGAGTACGCCCGGTGTCGAGCTGCAAGCGCAAGAGCGTCATCGCGTTCGGCTTGTCGACGCGCGCGAGGACCTCGTAGCCCGTGCGCGCGGGTCGTCCGTCAGCGCGCACCGCCATGACGGTCGGCGTGCGCGTCGAACGTCCGATCGGGGCGTCGACGACGCCGCGTTCCTCGGCGACGTGTCCCTCGACCATGCCGTAGTAGGTGCGCTCCATGAGCCGCTCGGCCAGTTGGACGCTGAGGTTCGAGAACCCTTCGGCGGTCTTGGCGACGACGAGCACGCCGGAGGTCCCCTTGTCCAGTCGGTGCACGATGCCCGGTCGCATGGGATCGCACAGCCCCTCGTCACTCAGGTCGCGCATCTGGGGATAGAGGGCGAGGAGCCCGGCGACCAACGTCCCGTCGCGGTGCCCCGCGCCAGGATGTACGACCTGACCAGGCGCTTTGTTCACCACCGCGAAGTCGACGTCGTCGAGCACCACGTCGACCGTGACGTTCGCGTCGGCCTCCACGTGATCGCTCGCCGGGGCCGGCAGCACCGCCACCAGGTGCTGGGACTCGCGCACCGGCGTCGAGGGCTTCACGATCACCTTGTCGTCCAGCGTGACCGCGCCGTGGGCGATGATCTCGACCGTCTCGGAGCGCGACAGGCCGGTCAAGAGCGCGAGCACGCGGTCGAGGCGGATCTCGTCGAGCGTGCCCGGTACGACGAGGTCCAGGACCTCGCCGTCGAACGCGTCGAGGACGTCGTCGTCGCTCACGCGAGCAGTCGCTCGCCCGTGAGCGCGGCCACCAACAGGACGATGAACCCCGCGGTGATCGCGGCGTCGGCGAGGTTGAAGACCGGGAACGATCCCAGGGCGATGAAGTCGGTCACCCGATGGGGCGTGGCGGTGAGCCGGTCCACGACGTTGGCGACGCCCCCACCGATGAGCAGTCCGAAGCCGACGGCCGGCAGACCGCGACGCGCGCCCAGACCCACGACGAGGACCACGACGGCGACGACGATCGTCGCGACGGTCGTGAGCGCCGTCCGCGACTGGTTGAACGAGAACGAGATGCCCGAGTTGTACTGCAGGCGCAGCCAGATCGCGCCGCCGACGTGGACCGCGTGGGTGGCCAGCGCGTGGCGGGCCCAGACCTTGGAGAGTGCGTCGATCGCCGTCACGACGAGGGCGATCACGAGAACCGTGAGATTGATCCGATCAACTAGACGCTGGCGCGACACGAGACACACATAAAGACCGGCAGCTGGGCCAGCAGACGGGGCTTCGAGATGGCCTCGTAGCACTCGTCGCAGCGTCCGTAGCTGCGGTCGTCGATACGCGCCAGCGCGACGTCGATCTCGTCGACCTTGAGGCGCAGGAGCGACGCGAGGTCCTTCTTCTGGTCGCGCTGGATGTCCGAGGCGACGCTGCTGCCGTCCTCGTCGTCGTACTCGAGCCGCTCGCGGTCGACCAGCATCTCGTCGGCCTCGGACTCCATCACGACGATGTCGTCGTTGGTGGCGCTGCGGGTCTCGAGCAGCAGTTGACGGAGCTCTTCGAGGAACTCCGGCTCGTTCTCGTAGGGCTTGGAGTGCATCTTGCGCTCGAGGGCTTCGAGGCGCTTGCGCTCCTCGGCCTCGCGGCGCTCTTGACGCTTCAGCTCCTCTTGGTTGCGCCGTTCGATCTCACGGATCTTGCGCAGCTTCTCGGCCTCGATGGCCTTGCGCTTCGCGTCGATCTCACGCTGCTTCTTCGCCTCGGCGGCGGCCTTCTCACGGGCCTTTCGCTGGACCTCTCGCTCCTTGGCCGCGACCTTGGCCCTGGCGTCGCGCTCCTTCTTGGCCTTCGCGGCGGCGACGGCCTTGGCCTTGGCGGCGGCGGCCTTCTCCTTGGCGGCGGCGCGGGCCTTGGCCTCGCGCTCCTTGAGCAGCTTCGACGCGGCGGCCGCCTTGGCCCTGGCGGCGGCGAGCTTCTTGGCGGCGGCGGCCTTTTGGGCCGCGCTCAGGGTCGCGGTCTTCTTCGCCGGTTTGGCGGGCTTCTTCGGGGCGGACTTCTTCGGGGTGGGCTTCTTGGCCAGGACCTTCTTCACCGGCTTCTTCGAGGCGCTCGCGCTCGCCACGGGACGCTTCGGGGCGGCCTTCTTGGCCGGGGCCTTCGTGACCACGCTCTTTTTGGCGGGCTTCTTGGCCGGCGCCTTTTTCGTGGCTTTTCCTGTGGACGGCATCATGACTCCTCGACGTTGCACAACAAGTGCGGGCCGACCCTACCAGTTGTCGAGGAACTTACTGTCGATCGTCGTGCGAGGGCGCTTCGAAGTTCAAGACCTGCCCGCCGCCCTGGTCCGACACGGGGGCCGGCGCCGGTGGTGGCTTGAGGGGCCGTGGTGCCGGTTCGGGCGCCGCGGCGACCGACGCGCGCGCGCCGCCGACCTGGAGCGAACTCTCCACCCAGCGCGAGAACTCCGCGAGGGCGCCGCTGAGGCGCTTGCGCTCGGTGTCCAGTTGGCGCGTGAGCGTCTCCACGTCCTCGCTCAGGCGCTGCTTGAGCCCGTTCAGGCGATTGACCTCGTCCTCGGCGCGGCTGCGCGCTTCGGCGACGATCTCACGGGCCCGCTCCTGGGCGCCGGTCGTCAACTCGCGCGCCTTGTTCTCGGCCTCTTGTTGGGCCTGCTCGATGAACTGCTGGGCCATGGCGATCATCGCGGTCACCTGCTCGGCCCCGGAGACGCTGATGTGGCGCGGGGCCTGGGCGGCGACCGGCGCCGGCGCCGCGGCCGGCACGTCGCTCGCGGGGCGCGCGTCGAGTTGGCTGATCCGTTCGCCGGCCTGGCGCAACTGCTGGCGCTGTTGCTGGACCAGCTCCTTCAGCTGGTGGACCTCGCCCGAGAGGCGCTCGAGGAAGTCGTCGACCTCGTCGACGTTGTAGCCCCGGACCCCGATCTTGAAGGCCACCGTGTCGATGGCGTCCAGCGCGGCGTACGTCGAATCGGTGCTATCCATCCAGACACCCTACCGCCCGCCCTGTTGCGAATCGTTGAATTGGGATCAGATATAGGAGCGGATGACCGAGAGCAACAGCAGCGCGACGAGCGGCGAGAAGTCGATGCCCGAGCGCGTGCGCGGCACGATCGCCCGCAGCGGTCGCAGCACCGGCTCGGTCAGTTTGTAGAGCACGCGCTGGGTCTTGACCAACCCGTCACTCGAACTCTGCGGCGGGATCCAACTCAGGACCGCCGCGACGATGATGAGCAGGATGTAGAGCGAGATCAGGTCCTGGATGAACCTCATGCGTCGCCGAGATCGCGGTAGTTCGCCTCTCGCAGTCGATCCTTCGCTTCGGGACCCAGGTGCATGCCCTGGGGGCTCATCAGGTACAGGCTGTTGCCGAGGATCTCGATCTTCGCGTTGAGCGCGTAGGCCGTGCCGGAGGCGAAGTCCACGAGCCGGCGACCGAGGTTCGGGTCGACGGAGTTCACGTTCAACACGACCGCGCGGTTCGATCGCAGGAGGTCGGTGATGCGTCGCGACTCGTCGTAGCTGCGCGGCGCGAAGATGGCCACGTCACGCTCGGGTGAGAAGGTCGAGACCCCTCGCGTTTGCGCGCTCGTCATCGGTCGCACGCGCGAGGCCTGTCCCGAGGAGTCGAGCACCGAGATCGACGACGGCCGGTTGTTCGAGATCGGTCGCAGCGGGGCCGACGTCGACGAGGACGTCGGGAACTGACGCGCGCTCGAGGGCGCGCTCCACTCCGGCTCGACCTCGTTGGTCGAGGTGTCGGTGAAGGGACGCGCCGGCGCCGAGCCCGTGGAGCCGTACTCGCCGTACTCGTCCTCGATGAGGCCCAGGAATCCTAAGAAGCCACGCAACTTATCTTTCATCGACATCTCCTTGCGGTTCCGGCGCTGCACCCATGTTAGGTCAGGCGACGCCGTGGGCGACCCGCTCCCCGAAGAGCGCACGCCCGACGCGCACCTCCGTGGTGCCCAATTCACAAGCCAGTTCCAGGTCGTCGCTCATCCCCATCGAGCACTCCGCCAGCCCCAAATCGGTGCGCAACGCGGCGAGGTTCGAGAAGGCCGAACGGGCCGCGTCGCGCTCGGGCGCCGCGACGGTCATGAGACCGCGCACGTCGAGCCCCAGATCGCGCGCGCGCGCGACCAGTGACGCCGCCTCGGCCGCGGGGGCGCCGTTTCGCCGCGCGGCGCCCGTGTAGTCCACCTGGACGTAGAGCGCCGGTCGCGGTGTACTCGTCGCGATACGCTCCAACTCCTTCACCCGCGAGACCGCGCAGAGTACGCGCGCGCAGGCCGCCACCCGGTGGATCTTGTTCGACTGCAGCGCGCCCAAGAAGTACCACGAGAGGTCGAGGTCTCGGCTCTGGGCGTACTTGGTCTCGAGCTCGTCGACGTAGTTCTCGCCGAGGTCACGCAGCCCGTTGGCCGCCGCGGCGCGCACGGCGTCGACGCCGAAGGTCTTGGTGACCGCGACGACCCGGATCGTGTCGGGGTCTCGTCCGGTCGCGGCGATTCGCGCGCGCAGCGTCGCGAGGTTCTGCGCGACGCGCGCGACGAGTTCGGGGTTAGCGGAGGAAGCTGGGGAGGTCGTCATCGCCACCGACGTCGAAGAAGTCGTCATTGGTGGTGCTAGTGAAGATGTCGCTGCGCGGACCCTCGGTCATCGTGGGCTCGGACGTGGTGAGCGGCGAGGCCTTGGCCGGCGCGTTGTGGTCGAAGCCGGCGGCGATGACCGTGACGCGCACCGCGTCGCCGATGGAGTCGTCGATCACGCTGCCGAAGATGATGTTGGCGTCGGGGTGCGCGACCGAGTGGATGATCTCGGCGGCCTGCGTGACCTCGGACAGCGTGACGTCCGGTCCGCCGACGATGTTCATCAAGATGCCGCGGGCGCCGTCGATCGACGCTTCGAGCAGGGGCGACGTGATCGCGGCGCGCGCGGCGTTGACCGCGCGTCCCTCGCCGGTCGAGGTGCCAACGCCCATGATCGCGGTACCGGCGTTGCGCATGATGGCGTTCACGTCGGCGAAGTCGGTGTTGATGAGCCCGGGCACGGTGATGAGGTCCGTGACCCCGCGCACCGCCGAGAGCAGCACGTCGTCGGCGATCTTGAAGGCGTCCAGCATCGACGTGTCGGCCGCGGTCACCGAGAGCAGTCGGTCGTTCGGGATCACGATGAGCGTGTCGACCTTGTCGCGCAGCGACTGGATGCCCTTCTCCGCCTGGGTCGCGCGACGCTTACCCTCGAAGGAAAATGGCCGTGTGACCACGCCAATCGTCAGAATGCCCAGCCCGCGCGCGATCTCGGCGACGACCGGCGCGGCGCCCGTGCCGGTGCCCCCACCCTCGCCGGCGGTGATGAAGACCATGTCGGTCTCCATGAGGGCCTCTTCGATCTCGCCACGGTGGTCCTCGGCGGCCTGTCGGCCGATCTCGGGGTCACTTCCCGCGCCGAGGCCCTTGGTCAATTCGCGGCCGATGTCGAGTTTCAGGTCGGCCTCGCTCATCAGCAGGGCCTGCGCGTCAGTGTTGGCCGCGATGAATTCGATGTTGCGAAGCCCCGATGAGATCATCCGGTTTACTGCGTTCACGCCGCCCCCACCGACGCCGATGACTTTGATCACGGCGTGGTAATTGTTCTGATTGAGACTCATGAACTCCCCTTGGATTGACTCCTCCATTGTGTCGCACCGCTGACGGGGGCGCGAACATTGGCGAACAAACGTCATCGAAGGCTAGTCAGACCTTGGATTTCGGTCAAATGGCACCCCTACGACGGCGACCCTCCGGTGACGGCCAACTCGCCGGGCACCGTGGCGTCGACGACGTCGCCGGGACGCAGCGTCGAGTGCGCGATCACCGACGCGATCGCGACGAACTTGGCGTGCAGCTGCGTCGGCGGACCGATGATGAAGGTGACCGGCGTCGTCATCTTGAAGGCGACCACGCCGTGGTCGTTCTCGGTGATCACCGAGACCTGCGCGCTGAAGGCCGGCGGCAGTTGCGACGCGACGTAGGCGGCCGAACGACCCGCGTGCGCGAACGGCCACCGCGCGTCGCGCGGGTGCACGAACTCGAGCGTCGGGAGGTTCGCGTGCAGTGGCGCGGCGCCGAGGTCGCGACCGGCGCGATCGACGTACTGCAGGACGTGCTTGTCGTTGAAGGCGACGGCGACCGCGCTGCTCTCGTGCACCGTGACGACGACGGTGTTCGGCCAGTGCTTGACCAGTCGCACGGAGTCGATCCAGGCGAACTGCGCGAGGTTCGCCTGGACCGTCGCGGCGTTCACGTCCAACATCGTCGGGTGCGCCTCGAGACCGGAGGCGGCGATCACCAGCGCGAGCGGCTCGTGACGCACCCCGACGAACGTGACGTGCTGGACGCGGAAGTAGGACTGGCGAAGGACCCACTCGCCGGCGACCGCGAGCGTCGCGAGCACCAGCGCCGTCACCGCCATGAACCGCACGACGCGGAACCGACGTCGCCGAGGCGGCCGCGCCGTTCGTTCCTCGCGTTGACCCACGGGACGTACACGCTGCGCGGCGCGCTCGTTCGCGGTGCGGGTGGCGCGACTCACGATCCCTCGAATCCCAGGAACCGGTGCTCGCTCACGAGGTCGACACCGGCGTGCTCCTTCACCAACGTCTGCACCGTCCGCAGCAGCTCATAGACGTCGTTCGCGCGGCCGTCGGCGTCGGCGATGATGAAGTTCGCGTGCTTCTCCGAGACGACCGCGGTGCCCAGGCGCATCCCCTTGCAGCCCGCCGCTTCGATGAGCCGACCGGCGTAGTCACCCTCGGGATTGCGAAAGGCGCTGCCGGCGTTCGCCCCGCCCGGTTGGTGTTCGCGACGCCAGCGCACGATCTCGCGGATCCGCTCCTGGGCCGCTTCGCTGTCGCCGGCGCGAAGGTGCAGCCGCACCGAGGTCACCAGGTCGTCGCGACCCAGGGCGCTCGTGCGATAGCCGAAGTCGAGCAGTTCCTTGGACCACGTCCGCGTCACGCCGTCGTGCCAGACCGTGACCGAGACCAGCGAGTCGTTCATGTCCGCGCCGTGGCCACCCGCGTTCATCACCGCCGCGCCCCCGAAGCTGCCGGGCACGCCGACCGCCCACTCGAAGCCCGTGACGCCGGACTTGGCGAGCCGTCGCGCGGCGATCGGCAGGTCGAGTCCGGCGCCGGCGTCGACGACCACGACGTCGCCCTCGTCGCGCGTGCGCAACTCCTCGAACGCGCCGGCCAGGTGCACGCCGAGCACGTCGTGCTCGCCGTCGGCGACCAAGAGGTTCGACCCGTTGCCCAGCACGAACAACTCGAGACCGCTGCGCAGCATCAGTGGACCCAGTTCGTCGAGGTCGTCGAGGGTCTTGAGCGTCACCATCGCGCGCACCGTCCCGCCGACGCGATAGGTCGTGCGCGCCCCGAAGGGCGCGTGCTCGCTCACGCGCGCGCCGCCGACCTCGAGCAGCTCCTCGAGCGACATCAGCTCAGGCCTCGCAAGCGGGTCGCCACCGACCCGACGTCACCGGCGCCCAGCAGCACCACGACGTCACTTTGGTCGTGCAGCGATTCGAGCGCCGCCGGTACCTCGTCCAGGGCCGCGCAGTAGCTCGCCTCGACCGCGCCGCGTGACGTGATCGCGCGCACGATCACCTCGCCGCTCACCCCCGAGAGATTCGGTTCACCGGCGGTGTAGATGTCGGTCACGAGGACGCGCGACGCGAGGTCGAAGGACGGCGCGAAGTCATCGGCCAACGCGAGGGTGCGCGTGACGCGATGGGGCTGGAAGACCGCGGTGATCCGCTCGTACCCGGCGGCGCGCGTCGCGTTGAGGATCGCCGCGATCTCGCCCGGGAGGTGCGCGTAGCTCTCGTAGACGTCGACCCCGCGCCAGGACCCGCGCAGCTCGAAGCGACGAGGGGCGCCCTCGAAGTTCGCGAGCCCGGCGGTGATCGCCGCGGGCGAGAGGCCGAGTTGCGCGGCCAGGACCGCCACCACCGCCGCGTCGGCCACGTTGTGGACGCCCGTGACGTGCAAGAGGAGCGGCCACTCGACGTCGGGACCGTGCAGCGTGAAGCGCGACTGCGTCCGCGTGACCTCCACGTCATCCACCCGCCACGGCTCGTCACCCGTGCCGACGCGCACCACGTCGCGCGTGGCGATGCGCGCGACCCGCCGACATCCCGCGTCCTCACCCCAGAGCACGACCGGTCCGCTGGTGCGTTCGACGAGTTCGGCGAAGGCGCTCTCGAGGGCCGCCAGCGTGCCGTAGTGGTCGAGGTGGTCGGCTTCGACGTTCAAGAGTCCGAGGGCGTGGGGCGCGAGCAGCGCGAAGGTGCCGTAACTCTCGTCCACCTCCACGACCACGTCGCCGCTCCCCCAGTGCCCGTTGGCGCCCACGCCGCGCACGTCGGCGCCGAGCAGCCGACCGGCGTCAGCCCCCGCCGCGGCCATCACGTGCACCATCATCGACGTGGCGGTGGTCTTGCCGTGCGTGCCGGTCAGTCCGATGACGCGACGTTCGCGCGCGAGTTCGGCGAGGACCTGGGCCCGTGACACGAGTGTCGCGCCCGCCTCGCGCGCCGCGACCAATTCGACGTTGTCATCGGCGACGGCCGGCGACCACAGCACGACCTCGGCGTTCGACGCGTTCGACGCGGCGTGTCCGATCTCGACGGTGACGCCGAGAGCGCGCAACTCCTCGAGCACGCCGGCCTCGGTGAGGTCGCTGCCGCTCACCACCGCACCGGCGCCGACCAGGACTCGCGCGAGACCACTCATCCCGGCCCCGCCGACGCCGACGACGTGCACCCGGGTGCCCGGCGCGAAGACGTTCACGACCAGCCCCCCACCCGCGCGACGACCCGGGCGATCGACGACGCGGCGTCGCGACGACCCAGGGTGCCGGCCGCCTCGCCCATGGCCGCGAGGACCTCGGGCGTGGTCATCGAGGACAGGACGTCGTCGAGTTTCGCGCCCGAGCACTCGGCGTCGAGCACGAGGCGCGCGCCGCCGGCCTCCACGACGACGAGCGCGTTCTTCATCTGGTGATCGCCGGGGGCCCGCGGCAGCGGCACGAGGACCGACGGGATCTTCAACGTCGTGAGTTCGGCGACGGTCGACGCGCCGGCCCGACAGACCGCGACGTCGCTCAACGCCCAGAGTTCGACCATGTCGCCGAAGTCGAGGATCCGGTAGTCCAGTCCGTCGGTCGCCGGCGCGTCGGCGCGAACCTGGTCGAGGTCACGCCGACCGGTCACGTGGACGATCGTTCGATCGCGCCGGTTCGCCCACCGTCGCGCGAGTTCGCTGACCGCCTGATTGACCTTCGTCGACCCGAGGGAGCCGGTCATCACCACGACGACGGTCCGCCCGTCGTCGACCGGCGGCACCATTCGCGCGCGCGCCGACGCCTTCGCCGCCGGCGAGCGATCGACCGCGACGACGGCCTCGCGAAGCGGGGTGCCGGTCACGACGGCTTTGGGGTCACTCGTCGGGAAGGCGCAACACCGGGCGCGCGCGTACCGGGTGAAGAGCCGCTGGGCCGCGCCGGGTTCGGCGTCGAGTTCGACGAGCACCAACGGTCGACGCCACACCAGCGCCGCGAAGGACGTCGCGAAGGAGGCGTAGCCGCCGAGCGACACCACGACCGACGGACGCCACCGTCGCACGGCGGTGACGGCGATCGCCAGCGCCGCGCCCACGGACGCGAGCGCGCCCAGGTTCTGGACGAGGGCCCCGAGCCCCCACGCACGGCGCACGCCGCGCCCCGGCAGCAGCGTGAGCGCCACCTCGTTCCCGGCGAGCAACGTCGCCTCTTGGCCGCGACGACTACCGACGAATCGCAGGTCGCTCGCGTCGACGCCGAGGGCGCGTAGTTGTTCAGCCACGGCCGCCATCGGAAAGACGTGTCCCCCGGTCCCCCCTCCGGTGATGAGGATGGGACCGGGCATTAGCGGGTCCGGCGTGGATCGTCCGTCGAGCGCGAGCGCGCCGCCGGGCGCGGGGCGGTCTTTCGTTCGAGGGTCTCGCGGAAGTTGGTGATGCGGTGCTCGCGTATCGTCACGTCGCCGCTGTGGCTGCGATCGTGGGCGATGTTGTAGAGCAGTCCGACCGCGGCCAGCTCGGTGATCAGCGCCGTGCCGCCGTAGGAGAAGAAGGGCAACGGGATCCCGGTGACGGCCCACCAGCCCACCACCGAGGCGATGTTGATCAGCGCTTCGACGGCGATCCACGTGGTGATGCCGACCGCGACGAGTCGGTAGACCGAGTTCGTGCACTGCTGGGCGATACGCACCGCCGCGAAGAGGAAGGCGACGAAGAGCGCGATCACGAACAGCGTGCCGATGAGTCCGAGCTCCTCACCGATGATGGTGAAGATGAAGTCGGTGTGCGGGTTGGGCAACAGTCCCCACTTCTCGCGGCTGTGGCCGAGACCGAGGCCCCCGACGCCGCCCGCGCCCAGACCGATGCGACTCTGCAGCAGTTGGTAGCCACTGCCCATGAGATGGGTGTTCGGGTGCAGGAACGACAGCAGCCGTCCGGCCGAGTAGGGCTTCGCCACGACGTAGGCCCCGAACGCCGTGACGCCCAGGATTGCGATGCGCGCGAGCATCTTCCTCGACAGGCCCCCGACGGCGAGCATGGTGACCGCGATCACCGCCACCACCGACGACGTGCCGATGTCCGGCTCGATCACGATCAGCGCGCACCCGAGCGTCACGGGCAGCGTCCACACCGCCAACTGTCGCCAGTGCCCGAGTTCGTCGTGATGGTGCTGCACCAGCCACGCGATGAAGAGCACCGTGCACAGCTTGAAGAGCTCCGAGGGCTGGAGGTAGATGACGTGAAGGTTCAGCCACCGCTTGCCGCCGTTGCTCGTCACGCCGATGGCCCGCACCGCGACGAGCGTGGCGAGACCGACGACGACGAGCGCGGGCGCGGCGCGCACGAGACGGTCCAGTCGCACGCGTGACGCGAGATAGAGCGCGAAGATGCCGAAACCGAGGTAGACGAGGTCGTGGATCATGATCGACCACGCCGAGCCCCCGTTGGCCGACGATTGCCCCTCGCTCGCCGACGCCACCGCGATCGTGCCGAAGGTGACGAGCAGTGTCGTGATGAGCAGCAGGACGCGACCGCTCGCCACACCGCGCGGCATCGGCTGGAACAGTCCGCGTTCGCTCACCCGTGGCGTTGGCGCAACGCGCGTACGGCGCGTGTCGGTTCGCAGGTCCCGTTGTCGAATCGCCATGGTCACACCACCTTGGCGATCTTCAAGAAGTCGCCGTAGAAGATACCGAGACCGAGCATCGCGAGCAGGCCCGCGAGGATCCACAGTCGGACGATGATCGTGAACTCGGGCCAGTCGAGCATCTCGAAGTGGTGGTGAAACGGCGCCAGCCGAAAGACCCGGCGGCCGAAGAGGCGAAAACTGATCACCTGGATGATCACCGACGCCGTTTCCGCGACGAACAGGCCGCCGATCACCGGCAGCAAGAGGTCCAGGTTCATCAGCAGACAGAGCGCGCCGAGCCCGGTGCCGATTGCGAGCGATCCGGTGTCGCCCATGATGATGCGCGCGGGCGCCGCGTTCCACCACAGGAAGCCGAGACAGGCGCCGACGAGGCCGACGGCGACGAGGCCGAGGTCGAGCGCGGCGTGCAGGTGGTAGATCGAGAAGTGCCGGAACTGCCAGTAGCCGATGATGGCCAGCACGCCGAAACAGAACGTCCCCGATCCGGCCGCGAGGCCGTCCAGACCGTCGGTCAGGTTCACCGCGTTCGAACTCGCGATGATGACGAGCAGGGCGAGAAGGATCCAGCCAAAGGACGTCAGGTTCCATCCGGGCAGCGAGAAGCGGGTGAACGACAGGTTGGTGGACGTGTGCACCCAGTCGATCGACAGGACCGCGAAGACCGCGGCGATGAGCAACTGACCGACGAACTTCCCGCGCTTGTTGAGGCCCAGGTTGCGCGCGTTGCGAATACCGATGTAGTCATCGATGAAGCCGAGGAGACCCGACGCGACGATGACGGCGATCACCAGGATGCCGCTGCGCGTGAAGACGACCGAGGTTCCCACGTGGCCCATCAGGTAGCCGAGCACCGCCGAGAACACGATGAGTACGCCGCCCATGGTCGGCGTGCCGGCCTTCACCAGGTGGGTCGACGGGAGGTCCTCGTGGATCTTCTGGCCGAACGAACGGCGCGTGAGGAATCGTATCCACAGCGGCGTGACGAACAGGGAGAAGAGGAAGGCCACACCCCCGGATTCCATCAGGCTCAGCACGGCGACCTCATCGCAGCAACTCGCGTGCGACGACGCGATCGTCGAACGGCACGACGTTCTCGCCGATGGTCTGGGTCGTCTCGTGTCCCTTGCCGGCGACGACGACCACGTCGCCGGGCCTCGCTTCGTCCAAGGCGCGCGCGATCGCGCGTCGCCGGTCCACGTCGCGCACGACGTTCGCGCCGGTCGCCACGCCCGACATGATGGCGTCGATGATCGACTCGGGTGACTCGGAACGCGGGTTGTCCGAGGTCACGATCGTCAGGTCCGACGTGACCGAAGCGACGAGTCCCATCTCCGGTCGCTTGGCGCGGTCACGGTCGCCGCCGCAGCCGAAGACCGTGATGATCCGTCCCTCGGGCAACATCGCGCGCACGTCCTCCAGAAGCCGGCGCAGCCCCTCGGGGGTGTGGGCGTAGTCGACGATGACCGTGACGTCGGTCCCGCGCACGACGTCGAAACGTCCCGAGATGGACGTCACGTCCCCCATCGCCGCCGCGATCGCGGCGTCGTCGGCGCCGAGCACGCTCATGATGGTCATCGCGATCAACGAGTTGTCGACGTTGTAGTCGCCGACGAGCGCGGAGTTGACCAGGTGCCCGCGCCAGAAGAAGGTCGTCCCCCGCAGTGACGTCGCGACGTCGGTCGCGTCGCGACGCGAGACGCGCGTCACCGGCAACGTCGTCGTCGTCGCCAGTCGCTCGCCGTAGGGATCGTCGTCCCAGATGACGGCGCGCTGCGCGTGCTCCGCGGTGAAGAGTCGTGACTTCACGACGAAGTACTCCTCCATCGACCCGTGGTAGTCGAGGTGTTCGTGGCTGAGGTTCGTGAAGGCCGCGACCGTGAACTCCAGTCCGTCGACGCGGTGTTGGCTCATCGCGTGGCTCGAGACCTCCATCGCCACCACCGAGTGTTGGACGTTCGGGTCGAAGCCCTCGACCAGTGACGCCAGGGTCCGGAACAGCTCCGGCGAGGCCGGCGTCGTGCGTTCATTGGTCAACGTCCCGATGTTGGCGCCGTTCCAGGCCAACGCGCGCGCCAGGTCGGCGACGATCGTCGTCACGCTCGTCTTGCCATTGGTGCCCGTGACCCCGACCAGACGGGTCTTGGTCTCGGGGTGGCCGACGACGGCCGCACTGGCGTGCGCACAGAGCGCGCCGAGCTGCGTCGAGGGCACGACGACGACCGGCGCGGCGACGTTCACCGGTGCGCTCGCGACCACACAGAGCGCGCCACGACCCACGGCGTCGTTGGCGAACTTCGCGCCGTTGGTCGACGTGCCGGGCATGGCAAAGAAGAGCGAACCGGGCACGCAGTCACGCGAGTCGATGTCGACGTGGGTGATCTCGAGACCGCCGGTCGCCACGTCGAGCGTGAAGTCGTCCAGGATGTCGCCCAGCTGCATCAGGTCACGTCCGAGGCGATCGAGGCGTTGGAACCCTTCAGCGGCTTCTGGTAGGTCCCGTTCGAGGGGATGTTGTAGTGGTGCAGCGCGTAGGACATGACCTCTTGGAAGATCGGCGCCGCGACCGCGCCTCCGAAAATCGTCGTTTCGGGACGCTCCACCACCACGATCATCGACAGTACCGGGTCGTTCGCGGGGGCGAATCCCACGAAGCTGGCGTTGTAATCCCCGACCAGGAGTTTGTCCTTGTCCGGGTAGGGCATCGTGGCGGTACCCGTCTTACCGGCCACGCTGTAGCCGGGGATGATCGCGTTCGTGCCAGTACCCGAGAGCACGACCTGTTCGAGCATCTTCACCATCGTGGCCGACACGCTGGGACTGAGCGCCACGCGCTTCGCGCTGGCGGGCGTGGCCTTCACCGCGCCGTTCGCGTACACGTACCCGCGGACCAGTTTCGGCTCCACGAAGACGCCGCCGTTGGCGATGGCGTTGTAGGCGTCGAGGATCTGTATCGGCGGCACGGCGTCGACCTGGCCGATCGGCAGCGCCACCTGGTCGCTGGCGTACCAGTCGGCGGTGTTCACGAGCAGGCCCGACGACTGGTCCGGGATCGCGACGTCGGTGGGCTCGCCGAATCCCAATCGCGTCACCTGCGCCAACAGACCGGGCTCGCCCACGCGCAAGCCGATCTCGTAGGTCCCGATGTTGGATGACAGAGCCAGGACCTGGGTCGCCGTGAGGTGTTCGAGCGGGTGCTGTTCGGCGTCGTGGAAGTAGCGGCCGCCGACCACGACCGAGGGTGGCACGGTGATCACGCTCGAGGGCGTGATCAGTCCGTCCTGCAACGCCGCGGAGAACGTGACCACCTTGAAGACCGAACCGGGCTCGTAGGTCTGGGAGAAGGCGAGGTTGTTCACGGTCTGTTCGATGCCCGGCACTCCGACGCTCTGTCCCCAGACGGGGTCGTTCCCCAAGACCCCGGGGTGCGACTTGGTGTTGGCGAGCGACGCGTCGGCCAGGATCTCGCCGGTCTTCACGTCCATCACGACCGCGACGCCCGAGACCGCGTCCGTCGCGGCGAGTTGACGAGCGAGGTCGCGCTCGGCCACGAACTGCAGCGAGGTGTCGAGGGTCAGTTCGAGACCGACACCCGGCTGCGCTTTGCGGATCACCGTGCTGAACGAGCTCGGCAGACTCACGCCGGAGGACGAAACGAACTCGCGCGTGACGCCGGTTCGCCCGGCGAGCAGCTTCTGGTACTCGTACTCGAGCCCGGCCGAACCGGCGCCGGCGGCGTTCGTGCCGCCCAGGACCGACGTCGCCAGCGGACCGTTCGGGTAGGTCCGCACCGACGAGTTCTGCACGACGACACCAGGGAACTCGAGGGAGGCGAGCTTGCGTCCCGCGTTCAAGTTGAGCTTGTCGTTCAAGATGACGTGGCCGTCCTTCGAGTTCGAAAGGAGCGTGGCGAGCTGCTTCACCGGCATCTGGATGATCGGCGACATGGCCTGCGCCTCACGCAAGGGATGCTTGATCTGCATGTCGTCGGCGATCACCAGTGACGTCGGTCGCGACACGGCCAGGATCTGGCCGTTGCGGTCGTAGATGCCCGCGCGAAGGGCCGTCGTGGTGAGGTTCACCCGCACCTGGTCTACCGAGAGCTTGGCGTAGTGGTTGTGATCGACGACCTGGATGAAGAAGAGTCGCACCCCGAGGGCGACGAACGCGAGCGCCAACAGGGATCGCAACATGACCAGGCGTCGCGGACCGCTCGCGCGACGACGCGCCGGGTGGTGCAGTACCTGGGTGCGCGTGTGGGTCGGCGAATAGTGCGTGCTCACCGAATCGTCCTTGATGTAGCCGGTGCATAACCCAGGAACTTCGGTAGCCGCAAAGGCTCATCAAGCGACGTGGACGGGACTTGTGTCACCGAGACGGGATAGACCAGGTGCAGCGCGCCGGCCTTGGTCGCCACGAGACTGGGGGCGGCGAGGTTGGTGTTGGAACCGACCTGTTCGGCGTAGGTCGACTGGGCTTGGAGCAGCTCGCTCTGCAGGGAGTGCAACTGCACCTGTCGATTGGCGACGATCATGCTGCCGGCCATCGACAGCGCGAGCGCGACGATCACCACGACGCAGGATTTGCGAAGGGACGACGCGTCGCGCCACGACCTCGTGACCGCGCGCCGACGCGGAGCGACCGCGACGTGCGTCGGACGGCGACGTGTGTCGGGCTGGGTCCCGGGCCGCGTCCGGGGACGGGTCTCGGGGCGTGGACGTGTCGTGTCGACGCGTCGGGGAAAGGTGATGACGCTCACGGGAGTTTCCGAGCCACTCGCAGGCGAGCGGACCGCGCTCGCGGATTGCGTTCGACCTCTCCCGCGCTCGCCAATCGGGCGCTGGCCTTGAAGACGGTGACGCGGGGAACGGCGCCGCAGACGCAGCCGAGTTGGGGCGGACAGTGGCATCCCCCGGTCGAGGCTTCGTGGAGGACGGACTTCACGACCCGGTCCTCGCCCGAGTGATACGAGATGACGGCCACGATCCCACCCGCGGCCACGACGTCGAGGGCCGCGTCGAGTCCGTCGGTCAGCTGCGCTTCCTCGCCGTTGACCGCCACGCGCAGGGCTTGGAAGACGCGCGTCGCGACGTGGCCCCGGCGCCGCGCCGCCATCGGGACGGCCCGCTCCACCGCTTCAGTGAGTTCGTTGGTTGTCTGGGGCTGACGTTCGAGGACGGACTTCGCGATGGAGCCCGCGAAGCGGCTCTCACCGTTCTCGCGCAAGAGCCGCACGAACTGATGTTGGTCGAGGTGACTGAGGAACTGGGCCGCGGTCTCACCACGCGTCGGGTCCATTCGCATGTCGAGCGGGGCGTCGGCGCGAAAGGAGAACCCCCGACCGGCGTCGTCCAGCTGATGCGACGACACGCCGAGGTCCATCAAGACGCCCACGATCGGATCGTCACCGATGAAGTCGGCATTGCGCACCAACGCGTCGCGCAATTGGCCGAAGGTCGCGTCCACGATGCGGACGCGACCCTCGAACTCGGCGAGTCGCTCCGCGGAAGCGGCTCGGGCATCGGGATCTCGGTCGATGCCGAGGATGCGAAGTTGAGGGGCGTGCTTCAAGAGCGCGTAGGTGTGGCCGGCGCCACCTAAGGTGGCGTCGACCACCACGCCAGCCGGCTGACTGGCGAAGAGCTCGACGATCTCACTCTCGAGCACCGGTACGTGAAATATGTCCTGGGCCATCTGCAGCCTTTCAATCGTCAAGACGGGCGAGCAGGCGGAGGAGGATTCTCTACCCGTCTTGACGATTGCCAGGCTGCGCATGGTCCGCGGCCGATACTTCTGTTGCACTCCATTCATTAGTCACTGCCCTGCTTAAAAAGCTCTTCGGCCGAGTTCACCTTCTCGGCGTAGGTCGTGGGGTTCCAGAGTTCGATGTGATCGAGTGTGCCCACGATCAAGACGTCGCCACTCAGCTGCCCGTACTCACGGATCGCCGGCGGCAGCGCGAATCGCCCCTGCTTGTCGAATTCGACGTCCGAGGAGTTCGCGGCCCAGTACCGAACCTGTTGGCGCGCGACGGACCCGCCGGCGCGACTTTGCTCGAGGCGCTCGTCGCTCTGACGCGCGAACTCCCCCGGCGTCCAGAGCGCGATGCACCCTTCGGTGTTGGGGCTCAGGTGGCCGCCCCGTTCGAACTCGGGACGAAACTTCGCGGGCAGGATGAGTCGACCCTTGGCGTCCAGCGAGTGCTGGTACTGGCCAACGAATCCGAGCATCGACGTTCCTCCCATGGGTTCACCACTTTCCCCCATTTCGTGACACATTACACCACCTAACCCCACTCGAATGCAAATCAAAACAAATTGGAGCCAATTTTCGGGTTCCGGGCGTGAAGGGTCGCGGGGCCGGGTCAGTGGAGCGACGAGGTCCTAGGCGTGGAGCGACGTCGTGCGGTACCGCCAGGGTTCGCCCAATTCACGCAGCGCGGTGATCACGTCATCGCGACTGGCCGTCGTGACGGTGGAGAGAACTTGGTGGTCGAGCGCTCGGTCGAGCCCTTCGGGTACGTCGCGAAGATACGGAAGGACGTCAGCGCCGGCGTGGGCGTGCAGCACCGTCGACACCAGGACCCCCTCACGGACCCGCCACTGGGTGACGCCGACGGCCTTGCGGCCGTCGACGAACACCTCGCCCGGTCCTCGTCCGGCGAAGCACACGAGTCGGAACGCCGGATCGCCCTCGAGCGGGCCGTCGTAGACGGTGACGGCGCCGGACCCGAACTGGCGTAGCGCGTCGGCCCACCACTCTCCGATCATCCGCGAACTGGCGTGGACGTCGCTGCGCCAGCGCTCGTCGCCGGCCGGAATCCACCAATCGACCCACAGGTCGTCCGGTCGCACGAGCACGAGGCCACCTCCGCCGCGACGTCGACGGACCGGAAGGTCGGCCAAGCGTTCGAGGTCGAGGAGGTCGGTCGACTGGCTACTGCCGAGCACGAGTGTTGCGCGCTCCGGCGTGACGACGTTGAACGTCGCTTCGCGCGCGTCGCGAAGGGCGTCGTAGTCGTAGAGTTCTCGCAGCCGCCTCACGAAGCCCGGGGAAGGTACGGTGCCCACAGGGGGTCCGGGTCGGGCAGGTGGCGCCATCGCCACCACGGGCCGTCGGGTACGCGCGGCTCGAAGTGCATGCGCCAGCCGATCTCTTCGAGCAAGCGGTCGCCCTTTTGCATGTTGTGGCGCCGACAGGCCGCCACCACGTTCGTCCACTCGTGGCGACCACCTCGACTTCGCGGTACGACGTGGTCGATCGTGTCGGCGTGTTCGAGGCAGTACGCGCAGCGATAGCTGTCGCGTAGCAGCAACGAGCGACGGGTCAAGGGCGGCGTGCGTACCTTGGACGGCAACTTGACCATGTCGTGGAGGCGAACGATCGCCGGGATCTCCACCACGACCGAGGCCGAGCGACAGACGTTCGGAAACTCGGGCGTCACGATCGGCTCCGCGCGACCGGCCAGCATCAAGACGACGGCGCGGCGCTCGCTCACGAGTTGGAGCGGTTCGAACGTGGCGTTGAGGAGTAGGACGCGACTCACGCTCGCCGTCCGATCGGCTGGGCCAGCGCCCAGGTCGCGGCCTCGACCATCGACGCCGCGCTGAGCGCTTCGCCGGACTCTCCGTTGACCGTCACCACGCGAAAGTGCCAATAGCGCGGGTCGGGTACCGGGAGGAACGGCGCGCGGTGCAGCCATCCGTCGCGCCGGAGCCGCCAGCCGGCGCGCGCCAACACGAGCGCGTCCCACGGGTGGCGTACTAGGTGGCGCCCCAAGGCAGGGAGCGACAGCCCCTTCATGACCGGCGCCAGGCGACGAGGGCCGCGCCGAGGAGCGGGCCGTCGACGCCGAGTTCGGACCGGAAGATCTCCAAGTGCTCGGAGTAGGGCAAGCGGGCCATCGATCGCGCCGACTTGTTCGCGACGTCGAAGAACTCGTCACCGAAACCCAACGCCACCGAACCGGCGATGTAGCAATGGCTGAAGTCGAGCACCGACGCGAGGGAGCCGACCGCGCGACCGACGAGATCGGCGGTTCGCACGCGCGTCGCGGCGTCGGCGTCGGCCGGGCTCTTGCCGGTCAGCGCTTCGATCGCCCAGCCCGAAGCCTCGGCTTCGAGGCATCCGAACGCGCCGCACGAGCACAGGTTGCCGTTGGGCACGACATTGAGGTGTCCGATGTGTCCGGCGTTGCCCGATTCGCCGTCGAGCAGTTCGCCGTCGATCACGAGGCCACCGCCGACACCGGTCGAGACGACCATCGAGAGGTACGACGAGTCGTGGCGCGCCGCGCCGAACGCGCCCTCGGCCAGGGCGAGCGCGCGGGCGTCACCGTCCACGTAGACCTCGAGGCCGAGCGCCTCGCGCAACGTCCGCCGCAACGGGAACGCGCGCCACTGCGCGATGTTGAGCGGCGAGACCTCCTCTCCGCCGCGACTCATCGGTCCCGCGCAGCCCACGCCGACGACGTCGACCGATCCCTCGGCGAGCACGCGACGCGACAGTTCGATAATCGCGGTGATGAGGTCGTCGTGGTGATCAGCGTCACTGATGCGCGTTCGCGCGCGCAACGTACCGTCGCGCTCGACCAGCGCCGCTTCGACCTTCGTCGCACCGATATCCAGGGCCAGACACGGGGGCGCGTTGCGCGCTACCCCGACGTCGGTCATTCTCGAGTGCGGCGCTGACGCGACAACCAGTCGCGAAGCGAACTGGTCCGAGGACCGTAGTTCGCGCGGGTGTCGTCACCCTGGCTCGGACGAGTGATGTCCTGCCACGATGCACGTCCCATAAGACGAGCGTTTCGCTCGATTACTACTGCGGAAATGAACATCAATGCCACGCCGAGCAGCCCCAACAGGACCGAGGTGGAGAAGCAGAGGATGAGGATGACGAGGCCCGCGACGAAGCCGGCGATGCCCCAACGCACCCGTCGACCACCGTGCGAATAGACGTTGGTCTCGCGGACGTTCTTCGCGAATCGTGGATCCTGCTTCGAGAGCGACTCTTCGAGTTCGGCCAGGATTCGCTGTTCATGCTCTGAAAGTGGCATCGCGTCTCCCTTCCTTGGATCCTGGACCCATAGTAGTTACTCGCCATGTGCCCCGGCACGTCACTTTATTGACTCCTTAGTCAAGTAAATTGAGGTCCATCCAAAGGAGTCCCGTGGTCCAGTCGCGCCTACGA
This sequence comes from uncultured Acidimicrobiaceae bacterium, assembly GCA_963700135.1. Taxonomy (GTDB): domain Bacteria; phylum Actinomycetota; class Acidimicrobiia; order Acidimicrobiales; family RAAP-2; genus RAAP-2. Next base: position 567,604 of record CAVOWM010000011.1, read on the forward strand.
GTCGCCATGATCTGCACCGGGAACATCTGTCGCTCCCCCATGGGTGAAGTCGTCCTGCAACACTTCGTTGACGCCGATTCGTCGCTCCGTGGTTACGTCGACGTCACGAGCGCGGGTACCGCCAACTGGCACGTGGGCTCCCCGATGGACCAACGCGCGCGCGGCGCGCTCAACCGCGCCGGCTTCCACGGTGCGGGTTCACTGGCGGCCTACGCGGACCGCGCCTACCTGGACCGCCAGGACGTCGTGATCGGCATGACTCGTGAGCACGTTCACGAAGTGAAGAAGCGTCTGTCGAATTCCTCCACCGAGGTGCTACTGCTACGCAACCTCATTGAACCGGGGCGCGACCTCGACCTCTTCGACCCCTACTACGGCGACGACGTCGAGTTCGACGAGTGCCTGGAGACCCTCACAGCAGGGGGTCAGCGTTTGACATGGGAATTTCGTCAGCGATTGGGTGCAGACTCGTCCGAAGTTTGACCTCCGGCAAGGTCAAGGACAAGATCACGGCGAGCACGCCGATCGGCACCGCGAACCGGTAGATCTCCGCGATCGAGCCCGACACCGCGTGCAGTATCACCGAGAGTTCATTGAGCGGCAGCTTGCGCAAGTTCTTGGGTGTCCACAACAACGGTGACGGCAATGACCTCACCGACGGGTTCGCCCGAAGTCCGGCCGCCAGTTGGTGCGGCAGGGCGTTGACGTACAGCGCGCCGAAAACCGCGGTCCCGAACGAACCACCGATCGATCGAAAGAAGTTGGCGCCGGCGGTCGCGGCGCCGAGGTCTTCGTGTTGCACGGCGTTCTGCACGGCGGTGATGAGCACCTGCATCACGAGACCCAGCCCCGTGCCGAGGATCAACATGAAGAAGCCGAGGGTGAGCTCCGAGGTCGCCACACCGATGGTGCCGAACAGTCCCAGGCCGATGGTCATGACCGCGGTACCGAGGATGGGGAACGGACGATAGCGCCAGCCCTTCGACACGAGTTGTCCGGTGACGATCGAGGCGACGAGGAGACCGGCCATCATCGGCAGGAGTCGCAGGCCCGAACTCGTCGGCGTCGCGCCCCGAACGTCCTGGAAGTAGAGCGGCAGGAACGTCAGCGCGCCGAACATCGCGAAGCCGACCACGAAGCCGATCGCCGAGGCCGACGAGAAGACGCGGTTCGCGAAGAGGCGCGGGGCCAGTATCGGCTCACTCGAGCGCCGCTCGATCATCACGAAGAACACCGCGGTCACCAAACCGACGACGAGCAGCGTGAGCGACTTCCACCCGAGCCACGCGAGTGAGGTCCCGCCGAGTGAAGTGAAGAGAATGAGGGCGGAGGCCGAGACCGTCAGCACGATGATGCCCGCGTAGTCGATGATGTGTTGCACGCGCGCGCCCGCGCTGGGCAACACCGCCGCGGTGACGATCAGCGCGAGGATGCCGAAGGGGACGTTCACGAAGAAGATCCAGCGCCACGAGAAGTATTCGACGATGAAGCCACCGAGGAGGGGGCCGATCACCGTCGCCGCGCCGAAGGTCGCGCCGAAGAAGCCCGCGTAGCGACCTCGCTCTCGCGGCGGCACGATGTCGGCGATGATCGACTGCGCACCGACCATGAGACCGCCGCCGCCGAGTCCCTGCAATGCTCGAAAGAGGATCAACTCGAGCATCGTGTGGGCGACACCGCACAGCATGCTGCCGATCAAGAAGAGGATGATCGCCGATTGGAAGTAGACCTTGCGACCGTGCAGGTCGCCGAGTTTGCCCCAGAGCGGCGTGCTCACGGTCGAGGACAGGAGGTACGCGACGACCACCCAACTCAGGTGGCTCGCGCCGTGCAGGTCACCGACGATGGTCGGGAGGGCCGTGGCGACGATCGTGCTGTCCAGTGCCGCGAGCAACATGCCGAGCATCAGGGCGCCGAAGACGAAGTACAACTCCCTCTTGGGCATCGGGACAGCCAGGTCAGTATCCATGCGACACATTCACTCCAGAAGAGACGACGGGGGCAAACACCACTCGCGGGTGAGTCACACCCTAGTGGTGCTCGGTGACATTTGGCCGACGCACAACGCACTGACTAGTTTCTTCCACGAGGAGACCAATGAAAACGAGACTCACCGAACTGCTGCACGTCGAACACCCGGTGATGCTCGCGGGCATGGGCGGCGTGGCCTACAGCGTGCTCGCCGCCGCGGTCTCGAACGCCGGTGGCTACGGCTGTCTCGGCGCCTCCACGATGTCGAGCGAGCGACTCGCCCACGAGATCGCGGCGACCAAGGAGCTCACCGACAAACCCTTCGGCGTGGACCTGCTGACGGCATTTCCCGAGACCCTCACGCACAACGTCGAACTCTTGATCGAGGGCGGCGCCAGCACCTTCGTGGCCGGACTCGGGGTGCCCTCACACGTGATCGAGCTCTGTCACGATCACGGCGTGCTCGTGGTCTCGATGTGCGGCAAGGTCGAGCACGCCAAAAGAGCGCTGGACGCCGGGTGCGACCTCGTCGTCGCCCAGGGCACCGAGGCCGGCGGTCACACCGGCACCGTCGCGACGCTGCCGCTCGTACCGCTCATCGTGGACGCGATGGACGGGGCGATCCCCGTGGTGGCCGCCGGCGGCATCTTCGACGGTCGCGGACTCGCCGCCGCGCTGTCGTTGGGCGCCGCGGGTGTGTGGATCGGAACCCGGTTCATCGCGACCCCGGAGGCGCGCGCCATCCCCGGGTACCGCGAGAGCATCCTCGAGACCCGAGAGGACGGCACCGTCGTCTCGCGCGCGTTCAGCGGCAAGACGATGCGGGTCCTGCGCAACGACACGACCGATCGCTACGACGCCGACCCGTCACTCCTGAAGAAGTTCCCGGACCAGTTGGCCGTGGCGTTCAACGACGGGACGTTCCACCTCGGCGGCGACGAGCACACGCTCGGCATCGATCCGCGCCGAGAGGGCTATCCGGCGGGACAGGCCGTGGGCGCCATCACGTCGATCGTCCCGGCGGGCGACATCGTCCGCTCAATCGTCGACGAAGCGCAACGCGTGATCGACGGTCTCCGCTCGTTGTAGCGAGCGCCACCGGCGTAGTGTTTTTTCATGTCCTCTTCGAGCCCCGGCGTGAACGAGATCCTCTCGGCGATCCGGGGCGCCGCGAAGCGCGTCACGGTCGCGAAGCGGACGGTCGCCGAAGTCCTCGTCGCCGCGCCCGGCCACCTCACCGTCGAAGAGATCACCCAGGAGGTGCAGTCGCGCCAGCCCGACGTCAGTCCCTCGACGGTGTACCGCATCCTCGAGGAGTTCGAGGCGTTGCAGATCGTGGTCCACGCGCACCTCGACCAACACGCCGCGGTCTACCACCTCGCCGGAGCCGTGCACGGACATCTCACGTGCGACGAGTGCGGCGCGACCTTCGAGATCCCCGCCGTCCACTTCGACGTCTTGAGCAAGGACCTCATGCGTTCGTACGGCTTCATGCTGGACCGGCACCACGTTGCCGTGACCGGCACGTGCGAGTACTGCCAGGCCAATCGGCGCCTCTAGCGCGCACTCTTAGCGCCTTCTTAACGCCGGGCCGCCGAGGGTGGATCGCGTCCTCGGTAGGGTTTCGGTACCCCCATGATCAAAGTCGACCACCTGACCAAGCGCTACAGCGACACGCTCGCGGTCGACGACCTCGACTTCGAGGTGAAGCCCGGCGTCGTGACCGGATTCCTCGGACCGAACGGCTCGGGCAAGTCCACGACGATGCGCATCATCCTGGGACTCGACCGAGCGACCAAGGGCCAGGCCACCATCAACGGCACGCGCTACGCCGAACTGAAGGACCCCCTTCGCGAGGTGGGCGCGCTGTTGGACGCCAAGGCCGTGCATCCCGGACGCACCGCGCGCAACCACCTGCGCGCGTTGGCCGCGTCGAACCAGCTCAAGCGTTCGCGCGTCGATGAGGTGCTCGACTTCGTCGGTATCAGCTCGGTCGCGGACAAGAAGGTGGGCACCTACTCGTTGGGCATGAGTCAACGCCTGGGCATCGCCGGCGCGCTGTTGGGTGATCCCGGCGTCCTCTTGTTCGACGAGCCGGTCAACGGGCTCGATCCCGAAGGGATCAAGTGGATCCGCGACTTCTTTCGCGCCCTCGCCAGCGAAGGGCGTACCGTCTTCGTCAGCTCCCACCTGATGAGTGAGATGGCCGTCAGCGCCGACGAGATCATCGTGATCGGCCGGGGCCGCTTCATCACCTCCGGCTCGGTCAACGACCTCACCAAGGACGCCGAGGGCACGGTGCTGGCGCGCGCGTCGGACCACGTCAAACTGGCGGCGGTCGTGACGTCGAACCACGGCGTCGTCCACGACGCCAACGACGAGGGCCTCACGATCTCGGGCCTGACGTCGGACCAGGTTGGCCAACTGGCCTTCGACGCCGGGATCACGATCTTCGAATTGACACCGCAGCGCGCGTCGTTGGAAGAGGTCTTCATGGACCTCACGGCCGGGGCCGTCGAATACGGCGCCCAGAAGTCGGACCCCGCCCGTGGCTAGCGAGTCGACGCTGCTGGCGACGACCAGGTCGGAGTGGCTGAAGTTCCGCACCGTGCGTTCGTCGGTGATGGGCGTCGCCGTGACCGTATTGCTCACGGTCGGCCTGGGCGTGCTCATCACCACGCTCGTGCGCACCCACTGGTCGCAGTTGAGCCCCCTGCGCGTGGCGACTTTCGACCCGGTTTCGTCCAGTCTGCGCGGCAGCCTCTTCGCTCAATTCGCCGTCGGCGTCATCGGCACACTGTTTATTACGAGCGAATACACCTCGGGTTCGATCTGCCCGACGCTCACCGCCGTGCCGAATCGATTCCGCTTGATAGCGGGCAAGTGCATCGTGCTGTTCGTCACGATGCTGATCTTGGGCGAGTTCGTCTGCTTCGCCGCGTTCTTGATCGGCCAGCGGATCTACCTCGGCGTGGTGCCGACGGCGTCGCTCACCAACGGCACCGTGCTGCGCTCGGTGATCCTCGCGGGGCTGTACCTGGCGTTGCTGGCGATCTTCGCCTTCGCGCTCGGACTCATACTTCGACAGAGCGCCGCCGCCATCAGCGTGTTCGTCTCGCTGCTCTTGATCGTGCCGATCATCGGGCTGTTCTTCCCCCAGAACTGGCAGAACGACTTCATGCGGTTCGAACCCTCCACGCTCGGCGTGTCGATGCAGTCGCCCTTCGCGCCGTCGAACTCCTTCGGTGCCTGGAGCGCCACGTTCGTCCTGCTCGCCTACGTCGTGGGCACGTTGGTGATCGCCGTCGCGCTCTTCCAGCGTCGCGACGCCGGATCGAATCAATAGCCGGTCCTAGAGTGACGACATGGATCTGACGGACGCGCTGCGCACCACCGGTTCCGTGCGCGCGTTCCTCGACAGCCCCGTGTCCGATGATGACCTCTACGCGGTGCTCGATGACGCGCGCTTCGCCCCCTCCGGCGGGAACCGTCAGGCGTGGCACGTGATCGTCGTGAAGGACGCGACGCGTCGGCGAGCGTTGCGCGATCTCTACCTCGACGGGTGGCACGACTACGTCGCGCACGTCTTGGCCGGACTCATCCCCTTCTCGCCACTCGCCACCGACGAGGACCGGGAGGTCGCCGCTGCCAATCGAGGCGCCGCGATCGCGGTCTCCAAGCCCGACGGCTTCCCCGAGACCCTCGACGAGGTGCCGGTCATGCTGGTGATCTGCGCCGATCTCGCCGCGCTCGCCGCGACCGACCGGGACCTCGGTCGCTACCAGATCGCCGGCGGCGCGTCGATCTATCCGTTCGTCTGGAACGTCCTGCTCGCGGCGCGCGAGCGCGGACTCGGTGGGGTGATGACCACGATCGCGACGCGAAACGAGTCCGGCGTACGCGAGGTCCTCGACATCCCGGACGATCAGATCGTCGCGTCGATCGTGGCGCTCGGACACCCGGAGCGTCAAACGACCAAGTTGCGCCGCCGCGCCGTCGAGGAGTTCACGACGACCGACACCTTCGACGGGCCGCGATTCGACGCCGGGCCCTAGTCGCCGAAGACCTCGTCGGAGTCTTCACCGATTCGCCGCGGGCCTCGTCGGACCGTCGGCCGGACGCCATCGATCACGAGCGGGGTTCGCATCGTCGCCACCTCCCCGCCGGGGGTCGACATCGGTCCGACGAAGTCGCCCTCGCGGATCTGGGCCTGGTCGAAGGCGCCCGCCACGTCCAGTATCGGGGCGTGCGGGACACCGGAGCCGCGCAAGACGCCCAGCCAATGCTCCGTCGAATGCCGGACGAAGAGCCGGTCCAACTCGTCGCGGAGTTCGTCGCGCGCTCGCACCCGCGCGTCGTTGTCACGCCACGCGGATCGACCGGCGAGCGCCGCGTCGTCGAGCACGTCGAGGAGTCGCGCGAACTGCTGGTCGGTCCCGACGGCGAGCAGGATGAAACCGTCGGCGGTCGTCACGGGACCGTAGGGCGTGATGCTCGGGTGATCGTTGCCGAGCCGCGTCGGGTTCTCGCCGGTCGCCAGATAGCCCTGCGCCTGGTTCACCAGCGCGCTCATGGTCGACTCCAGTAACGGTGCCTCGAAGTGACGCCCCGGGCGACCACGCAGACGCGCGACGAGTCCGGCGAGCAGCCCGATCGCCCCGTACAGACCGGTGACGACGTCCGCGATCGGCGCGCCGACCTTCGTCGGCTCGCCGTCGGGCTCGCCGGTGACGCCCATGATGCCCGACCTCGCCTGCGCCAGGAGGTCGAAGGACGGCAGGTCGGCCACCGGACCACCGGTCGTCGCGGGCGTGATGCTCACCCACACGCAGTCGGGGTTCAGTGCGCGCAGCCGGTCGATGCCGAGCGACGTGAACTGACTGGGCAGGTAGTTCTCGACCACGGCGTCGGCGAGACGGACCAACTCGCCGATACGTTCGAAGTCGCGAGGATCGCGAAGGTCGGCCACGACGTTGCGCCGATGTCGGTTGACGGCCAGGTAGTACGTCGCGTCATCGCCGAATCGTGGCGGCGCGAGCGAACGAACCGGGTCGCCGCTCGGCGACTCCACTTTGATCACGTCGGCCCCGAGGTCCCCGGCGACCATCGCGCACAGCGGTCCCGCAAGTACACGCGAGAGATCGAGCACACGGACGCCCTCCAGCGGCAATCCGGTGCCGACGTTCGTCGGATCGAGCGTCCAGTCCATCACAGGACTTTGGAGAGGAAACTCTGAAGGCGCGTCGACGACGGTGACGTGAGGACGATCTTCGGATCACCCGACTCCTCGATCACTCCCTGATCCAAGAAGTAGACGGTGTCGGCCACTTCCTTGGCGAAGCCCATTTCGTGCGTGACGACGATCATGGTCATGCCGCTTTGCGCGAGCATCCGCATGACGTCGAGCACGTCCCCGACCAACTCCGGGTCGAGCGCGGACGTCGGTTCGTCGAAGAGCATGAGCTTCGGTTCCATCGCGAGGGCCCGAGCGATCGCGACGCGTTGTTGTTGTCCGCCGGACAACTGGGTCGGATAGTTCTTCTCCTTATCAGCGAGACCGACGCGCTCGAGCAACTCTCGCGCGAACGCCTTCGCCTTATCCTCGCCAACGCCCTTGACCTTGACCGGACCGACGGTGATGTTCTCAAGGACGTTCAGATTCTGGAAGAGGTTGAAGCGCTGAAAGACCATTCCGATCTGCGCGCGTTCATTGCAGATTCGTCGATCGCTCAGTTCGTGGAGACGATCACCTCGAAGTTCGTAGCCCACGAGTTCTCCGTCGACGAGTAGTTCACCGGCGTCGTGTTTCTCCAGGTGGTTGATGCAGCGCAGGAACGTGCTCTTCCCGGAACCGGAGGGTCCGATCAAGCACGTCACCTCGCCGCGCGCCACCGTAATGTTGATGCCCTTGAGCACCTCGACGTCGGCGTACGACTTGCGCACGCCAATCGCCTCCACCATCGGCTCGGTCACGACGCCGTCCCCACCTGAACGCCGCGCTTCGTGCGGTACTTCGACGCGATACCCCGGAGGTCGCGACGCAAACGTTGCATTGGCGTGGGCGGCGGCGTGCGCAGTGCGCCACGTCCGAAGTAACGCTCGAGATAGAACTGACCGATCGAGAGGATGGTCGACACGATCAAGTACCACAGGCTGGCGAGAATCAGCATGGGCATGATCTGGTAGGTCTGCTCATAGATGTTCGTGACCGCTCCCAGGAGGTCAGTCACGGCGATCGCAACCACCAGTGACGTCGTCTTCAACATCGAGATGACCTCGTTGCCCGTTGGCGGAATGATGACCCGCATCGCCTGGGGCAACACGACGTTGCGCAGCGTCTGGCTCCGTGACATTCCGAGTGACGTCGCGGCCTCGGTCTGACCTTCGTCGACCGCGATCAGTCCGGAACGCACGATCTCAGAGAAGTACGCGCCTTCATTCAATCCGAGGGCGACGACCGCGGCGTTGAAGGGCAGGAAGACCGACTCCGCGTGGAAGTGTACGAGGTAGACGTGAGTGAACGGGATCCCAATCGCCAGATACGGGAACAGATAACCGATGAAGCCCCAGAACAGCAGTTGGACGTAGACCGGCGTCCCGCGAAACGCCCAGGTGTAGGACCACGCGGCGCCCGACAGCAATCGGCTGTGTGAGAGTCGCATGATGGCCACGACGATTCCCAACACGATGCCGATGATCATGGCCAACACCGTCAACTCCAGTGTGACGACCAATCCCTTCAGCACTTGGCCATTCGTGAAGTAGTGGAAGACCACGTTCCAGCCGAAGCGCCAGTGGTACTTGCTGCACTGCCACCGTCGCGCGGTCAGGGTGCACGATTGGGGAATCTTCGAGAGCAGCGTATGGACGAGCATCGCGACAAAGAGCGCGAGGAAGGCGAAGCCCACCCACCGACTCACATGACGAACGGGGACGACTCGTACTGCCGCGTCCCCGTTCGTTTCCATGAAGTTAGTTTTTACTACGGCTTAGGAGATAGCTCCATTGAGCACGATCTGAGATGACGTGAGCGCACCGGCGGTGACGCCCCACTTCTTCAATATCGCGCCGTAGGTGCCGTTGGCGATCAAGGTCTTGACTGCCGCCTGGATGGCCACGGCCAATTGCTTGCCCGTGCTCGTCTTCGGAGTCGCGATGCCGTAGGGGGCGACTTCGATCGCCTGACCGACCGACTTGAAGACCCCGTGGGACTGTGAGACCACGTAGTCGGCCACCTGGCTGTCGAGGAAGCCGAACGTCGCGGTGCCCGAAGAGACCGCCAAGTCGGCTTCGGTCTGCGTCGGGTACGACAGGACGGTCAGTTTCTTGGACGAGGAGCAGGCCTTCGCGGTCTTCTGTGCGTCGCTCTGTTCGGTCGTCCCGGACTCCACCGCGACGGCGTGACCGCAGAGGCTCTTGAGACCTGTGAACGTCGCGGTGGACGAACTCTTGGCGTAGACGCCCTCGCCGGCCTGGAAGTAGTCCACGAAATTGACTTGCTTCTCCCGGCTCTTCTCGTCGGTGAACGAAGAGTTGCCGATCTGGTAGGTGCCCGAACCGATGCCGAGGAGGATGCTGTCAAAGGTGACGTTGTGCTCCTTCACGGTCACGCCGAGTGTCTTGGCGATGGCGTACATGAGGTCGACGTCGAAACCGACCATGACCCCGTTCTTCATCGATTCGTCCGGCGCGTACGTGGCGTCGGTCGCGACCTGCAACGTCTTGCCCTTGTACGCCGACGGCACGAGCTTCGCGTCCGCGGCGTTGTACTTGCCCGACGTCGTGCTGGCCCCCGCACTCACGCTGGTCGCCAGCATCAGCGAGGCGGCGCCCGCCATGACGAGGACCCGACGGAATCGTGTAAAGCGCTGCATGAATTCTCCCTGTTGTGTTCACTCGCCGAGGTCGGCGTCTGGGTTCCATTGATACCAGAAAACCCGACGTGAGAACCCGCAGCGCTCTGAACGCTGACTCAGCGCTCGAAGATGAGTTCCTCGTCCGACGACGGCTGTCGAGCCGGGAGGTAATGGAACACGACGGCGGCGACCACGACCGCCGTGGCGGCGGCCACGAAGCATCCGCGGTGAAAGCCGTTCATGAAGGCCGCCGTCAGCTGGGGCGCCAACAGTGACTGCGCCGCGGCCGGGAGATGCGCCGCGGCCGTCTTGGCCGCTTCCATCGAGCTCTGCGCGACGTTGAGCTGATGGGCGCTCAGTCCGTCGACCCGAAACGGCTCGAACGCGCGCCGGATCGCCGGACCGAACAGAGAGGCGAAGACCGAGCCGATGATCGCGACGCCCATCGTGCCGCCGAGTTCGCGCGTCGTCTCGTTCCCGGCCGCGCCGGCCCCGATCTGGCCCGGTTCGAGCGTGTCCATCGTGGCGGCGACCGACGGCGCGTTCACGAGGGAGAAGCCCACGGCCAACGTGATCATCGAGCCCACGATCGGCCCGACGTACGCCGCGTCGGCGGCCATCCTCGACATCCACACGAGCCCCGCCGCGGTCACGAGCAGACCGACCGTGACGACCGCGCGCGTCCCGAGCCGCAGGGCCGCGAGGGCGCCGAGCGGCGTCGCCACCATCACCGCGAAGGCGTAGGGCAGCGTGTGGACCCCGGCCGAGAGCGCCGAGTACCCGCGCACCAGTTGGAAGTACTGCGTCACGAGGAAGATGAAGCCGAAGAGACAGAAGAAGTTGGTGGCCATGGCCCCGGAACTCGCCGCGTAGGTCCGATTGTTGAAGATCCGCACGTTCATGAGCGGACCCTCGTGACCCAATTCGAAGTTGGCGAATCCGCTGAGCAGCAACACGGCGGCGCCGAAGAGGACCAGCGTCGGCGATGAACGCCACCCCCACGACGGCCCCTGGATGATCGCCAGGATCAGCGCGGTGACGCCGCTCGTGCCGAGCGCGAGACCGGCGAGGTCGAGGCGGTGGCGTTCGGGGTTGGTCGATTCGGGCACCACCGATGCGATCGCGACGACGCCGACGAGGGCGACCGGGACGTTCACCAAGAAGATCGAACCGAAGAAGTAGTGCGTGATGAGTGAACCGCCGGCGATCGGACCGAGCGCAATCGCGATCCCGGTCGTCGCGCCCCATAGGCCGAAGGCCTTGGCGCGCTCGCGCCGGTCCTCGAAGACGACCGTCAAGGTCGAGAGCGTGGCCGGGAAGATGAAGGCCGCGCTCGCGCCCATCAGCGCGCGCGCCGTCAGCAGTGTCGTCACGTTGTGCGAGAACGCCGCCAGCAGCGAGCACAGCGAAAAAGCGACCAGCCCCATCTGCATGACGCGCTTGCGACCCCAGCGGTCCGACAGTCCCCCGCCGGCGAGCAAGAGCCCGGCGAAGGGCAGCGAGTATCCGTCGACGATCCACTGGAGCGACGAGTTCGAGGCGTGAAGGTCGCGCGAGATCGTCGGAAGCGCGACGTTGACGATCGTGTTGTCGACGACGACGAGGAAGACCGCGATGCACAGCACGAAGAGCACCAACCATCGCCGTTCACTGGCAAACGTCGGCACAAACCCCCCATGGATGTCTTCGTTCTGTACTTCATATCAAAATATATTCGGCCGTACCGAACACATTCGACCTTACCTAACTCGACCACCGATTCACGGCATTACGAGATCCGGGTTCTGGCGGCTTTCTCCTGATGAAAGGGGTTAGCTCGTCACCGAGGCCAGGGCCACGTCCTTGAACCCGCTCGGCCAGCGACCGGGCCGACTCGGCCGCAACAGCATGTCAGTCAGGTCGCGCCGGAGGTGTTCTTGGCGCCACACCAACTGTTCTTGGGCACCGCGCATGACGCGCTCGGGGTCGCGGCACTCGGTTCGCCAGGTCGGATCGGCCAACAGGTCGAAACACCGGTACGTGCCGTCGGCGAACTGGACGTAGCCGAGGTCGTCACTGACCGACGCGGCGAGGTTCGCGAGCGACAGGCTCCGGTCCCTCGGCCAACCGGCCGTTGCGTGTCGGATGAAGTAGCTGCGGTAATCCCATTCGTAGTGCGCGGCACTACGCCAGGCCACGTCCTCCCCCGCCATCAGCGACGTCAAGGAGCGGCCGTCACACTGCGCCGGCTCCTCGACGCCCAGCACGTCGGCGAGCGTCGGTAACAGGTCGACGTTCTCGCTGAAGTGCGTGACCACGCGACCGGCGTTCGACGTCGTGGGATCACGCCAGAGCCCGATGACGTGGTAACTCTGGGGGAAGAAGCCGAGCTTCTCCTTGAGGCCGTGGTCGCCCAGTTGCTCGCCGTGATCGGCGGTGATCACGACCAGGGTCTCATGCCACTCGCCGCGCTCTTCGATCGCGCGCACGACTCGACCCAACTGGGCGTCGACTTCACTGATCATCCCGTAGTACTGCGCCCTCAGCGCTCGCATCTGGTCCGGGTCGCTCGGCGCGGCGCTGGCTTCGATACCCATCGCGGCGTCATGGATCGCGTGTCGCTCGTTCGACGGCACCGCGGTGATGGGCATCTCGACGTCGGCGGGGTCGTACATCGTCGAGAACTCGCCGGCCGCGGCGTACGGGGGATGCGGACGCAGGTAGCTGAGGTGGGCGAACCAGCCGCTCTCCTGGCTCCCGAGCCAGTCCAAGAATCGCGTGGTGAGGAACCCGCTGAGAGACAGCTCCGCGGGACGATCGGGCTCACCGCGCGCGGCGGCCTCCCAGCCGTAAGGCACGTCGTAGCCCCGGGCGCGCAGGTGCTGGATCCAACCGGCCTGGCTCTCGGGCAGGTAGAGCGCCACCGACAGTCCGGGGAGCACGCCGTCGTAACTGTCCAGACGGGGGTCGTCGTTCCCCTCGGCGTTCGCGGGATCGACGCCCTGATCGGTGTAGCCGAAGAGCGTCGGGTCGTAGCCGGCGCGTCGCGCGACGTGCGCCACGTTGTCGAGACCGCTCGGGAGCGGCGTCCCGTTCGCGACCACGCGGTTGTTCATCTGGTACGTGCCGGTGTAGATCGCGGCACGGCCCGGTGAACACGGCGCCGCCTGGGAGTAGTGACGCGAGAGGCGCACGCCCTCGCGCGCGATGCGGTCCAACGTCGGCGTCCGCACGAGCGGGTGGCCCGCCGCGGCGTAGGAGTCGCCCCGGAACTGGTCCAGGGTGATGAACAGGACGTTCACCTCGCGGCCTCGACATAACGGTGCATGTGGACGGCGAGGTCGTCGATGATCTTGAGCGCCTCTGGCACCATCGTCGGTAGCCGCAAGAAGCCGTGGATCATCCCTTCGGCTTCGAGCAACTCCACACGGACTCCGAAGTGCTCGAGCAGGCCCGCGTAGGCGACCGCCTCGTCTCGGAGCGGATCGCACTCGGCGACCACGACGATGGCCGGCGGCGCGCCCGCGAGGTCCTCGAACATGAGCGGTGAGACGCGCGGATCGCTGTGGTCGGTCCACGCGCCGAGGTAGAGGCCGTAGTCGTAGCGCAGGTGGTCGATGTGGAGCACGTGACCCTCGCCGAACTCGTGCGCCGAGTCCGTGTACAGTTCCGGACCGAGGGTCGGGTAGATCACCACTTGCGCGGCGACGCCCAGGTCCTCATTCCTCGTCAGGGCGCACGCAACGGTGATCAATGTCGCACCGGCGGAGTCGCCCATCGCGATCAACGACGCGGCGGGGTCGTCGAACTCGCCCAGGTGCGCCGACACGTAACGAAGGGTATCGACGGCGTCGTTGATGCCGGCCGGGAACGGATGCTCCGGTGCCAACCGGTAGTCCACCGAGAGGAATCGCATCCGTGTGTCCGACGAGAGTCGCCGACAGAGCGCGTCGTGGGTCTCCAAGTCCCCCACCACGAAGCCGCCGCCGTGGAAGTAGACCACGAGGGCCCTGCTCTCGTCCTCGTGGGGCACGTAGAGGCGAGCACCCAGCGTCCGGCCGTCAAGCGAGAGTTCGACGTCGCGCACCGAGGCGACGTCCTCGGGATCACCCCGATTGGCCAGTGCCAGCGCCCGATAGTTCACGCGGCGCTCTTCGGCGCTGAGGAGTGACGGATGGGGTGCCGGTTCGGCGCGCACCGCTTTGACGTAGGGCTCGAGCGAGGGGTGGACCATGGCAACCTCCTTCGATAGAGACTACGGCGCGTTCCCGACCCGTCACGACCGGATCAGCCCTCCAGGTCGCCCCAACTGCTCTCCACCTCGTCGAGGGACGAACGCCAGCCGCGCTTCGCCTCTCGTCGCGCCTCCTTGTGGAACTCTCGAATGTCGCGCAGCGGTTCCTTCCACCCCGGTTCGACGAGGGTCAAGGACTTCAGCCACGCGCTCGCGACCGCCTCGTCGTGGACGACGCCGAGTTTCGTCTGTGTCGTCTCCGCGGCCCGAGCCACTTTGACGGCCGGCTTGCCAGCGACCAGTCCCAGCACCTCACAGGCGCACTGGAGTCGCTTCAACTCGATGCGGACGTGGTGCAGGTTCTCGTTGGAGGCGTCCGCGCGTGCCGCACGCGCCGCTCGCCGAACCTCGCGCCAGGTTCCTTTCAACTCCGCGTGCAGGACCTCGGCGGCCGGTCCCTTGGCCTCCGCGTCGAAGGCGACCGAGGTGCCGATGGCCGCGATCTCGTCGACGAGCAACGCGTAGCGCTTCGTCGTGCGCTCGAGCGCGCCGCGTTCTTGCGCCTCGTCGATGCGATGGTCGAGTCGACGTTTCACCGCGGCCTGGACCGGCTCGTCCTCGATGTGCCACAGCGACTTCTCGATGCCGGTACGCAGGACGTCGAGGTCGCGGATCTCGCCCAGGACGCCGGCGTACCACGAGAGCTCGACCAGCATCGGTTTCGACCATTCGCGCTCGAACAGTCCGGCGTAGGTGCGCAGCACCGAGCGCAGACGTCGCACGCTCACGCGAGCCTGATGGATCTGGCCGATCACCGTGTCGCGCCGGCGCGCCTCGCGACGCGGCAACGAGAAGACCGCGTCCGCACGCGACGCTTCGAGCAACTTGCCCGACGCCTCGCTCGTCAAGTCATTGAGGAGAAAGTTCCGCGCGAACTGATCAAGGACATCGGCGATGACCACGTCAGCCGTGACGGAGCCGTCTACCACGTCGGCCCCACGGACGTCGCGGTCGAGCTCCACGCGTAAGGGTCTGGTGACTCGCTTCGTCAGAGGACTTTCACCACAATCATCACCTCGATGGCTAGAGAGTGAAGTCTACGGCGCGACCGCAATCGCGCTCTCCGCCGAAAGAACGACGTGACGACTCCGATGACTTTCGCGACGAACTCATCAAATCCCCTCGTGGGAGGGTTCCCACGTCGTAGGATGCTGCGCTATCGACGAATCGACACCCAATTCTGATCGGGTCAGACGTGGATCGCGCCTGACGCTGCGACGCTACCTGCGCGACCTCCATCTCGCGATGATCGCGGTGATGGTGATCTTCCTCGTGGTCTTCGTCGGGGTCGGCTGGTCGCTTCGCCCACCCACCTCGGGTTTCCCGTCGGTCCCGGAGAACCTCTCGGTGCAGGTCGTGGTCAAGGGCGCGCCAAAGCTCACGCAACATCTCACGGTGAAGTCCGACGGCGCCGCCAAGTTGGAGATCAAGGGCGGCGCCGGCCTTCCGGGATCGACCAAGGTGCAGATCTTCCATATCGGTAAGGGGAAGGTCTGCACCCCGACGAAGTCGTGGATGACTCAGGACGGGGACGAGATGATCGAACACTCCGTGCCGAAGTTCCGCGTGCGTGTCGTGAATGCACTGAGCTTCGGCAAAGGTCCGGAGCAGTGGACCGAGGTGGACAGTGTGGGACCAGGTGTCTACGTCGACATCTGCTGGACGCGCGACGCTCCCGTGCGGATCGTGGGCGCGTACCTGAGCGCCCAATTCCCCAGCGTCACCGAGGCCTACGCGCGCCGTCCGCTCATCAGCAGCACGCTGAAACTGAGCGGCGCCAACACCGCGGACTACTCGATCCAGTCGCCGGTGAGTCCCATCTCGACCTCAACGACCTCGTGGTCGTGGTCCCAGACCGCGAACGCCCAGCCAATCCACCTGTCGGCCATCAACGTGACCACGAGCCAACACGACAACTACCGGGCGTTCCTCTCGGGTATCACGCTCGGCGTGGCGGGCGCCGCGCTGATCGCCATCGTCCAAGAGTTGATCGTGCCGCTCAGTCGCCGACGCGACGCCGAATTCCCGGACTGAGATCTCCGCTACGTCTTATTCATGCGATGTTGATCCCCCACGCCTCACGCAGCTCGTCGGTGATCTCGAACTTCGGCCGTCCCCCGCCCCGCTCGGCGTCCTCGAGGCCGACGACGACGCGCCGTCCCAACGCGGCCGACATCGAGTGGTTCCCGGGTAGCCACGAAAGGGCGGCGCTGAGCACGCCGTCGAATCGTCGCATCATCGGAAAGACGATCCGCGTCCAGTCGGCCGCGGGCACGCCGAGCAGTTCCGCGGTCTGGTCACCGAGGTAGTAGCGCATGCCCGACGCCGGCAGGCCGGCCAGGCGCTTGGTCTTGATGAGATCCTGCATCGCTTCGATCGCGGTGGCCGTGAGCTCCTTGCCCGCCACGCTCGGTGCACTCTGGCGCGCGAAGATGCGGTTGGCGACGACGGTCGCGTCCGCGTGGTTGAGTGGCAACAGGTCCGCTCGAACACCGATCTGGTAGCCGACGAGGTTCCACGCGTGGACGTAGGCCTCCACCTCGCGTTCCTTCAAGGTGATCCCGCACTGGTTGAGCGAACGCAGACCGAGAACGCTGAAGGCGAGCAGGCACCCGAGCAGGTCTTCCTGGTTCAGCGGCACGCCGAGTGCGTCGTCCCAGGGCGCCAGCGAGGGTCCCCCCGCCACCTCGATGACCTCGGGGTGCGTCAGCGTGTGCCGTACCGACGCGTGCATCAATCGGATATGGCGAACGGTCCGGTACCCGCGCGCGCCGGGCGCGAGTCCGTTCGGTGACATGGCGTCGATGATCATCTGACCCGTCTCGAGGAAGCGCCGCTTGGGATTCGAGGTCATGCGCGCCGTGCGCACCAGCGGCTCGGCACCCTTGGCGCACGCGTAGGTCATCGGCAGGGAGGCCATGAACAGACCCGACGAGAGCTGCATCCCCCAGTCGCCGAACACCTCTTGACCCGTCTTCACCAGGGCCGGATCGGCCCACGCCGGCCACGGCTCCAGGGCCTTGGCGAAGGCCGCCACGCCCGGTGCCTGTTCGTCGTCGATCTCGGCACCGGTGGTCTTGACCAGCAGTGGGTAGAGGCTCGAGTTCGGTCGGTCGACCGCGGCGAAGAACGCGGTCACCGCGGCATCGGCGAGCGCGTCGCCCTCGTGGCGAAGTCCCTCCAAGAAGTCGTCGCTGAATACCGTCGTGCCGATCGACGGTGCCGGCGTCGGTGAGATCGCGTTCACCGCGGCGATCCCGAGACGGCCGGTGTGGGGACGCGGTCAGCCAGCATCGCTTCGAGCGTCGCGTCGTCGAACGGCGGGTCGAAGAGCGCGGCCTGGCGGTGTCGCGAAATGAAGAGGTTCGCGATGAAGTTCATCCGGTCGTCAAAGTTGACCCAGTTGCGCGCCCCGCTGCCGACGCCGCCGCCCGAGCTACGGTCGAAGCGCGAGCGCAACGTCACGAGGTCCTCGACGACCGTCGGGTCGAGTTCGGGCGGCTCGAAGGGTTGACCGGCCACCGGGGGTACGTCGTGGTCCAGGCGCAGCACGCCCTCGGGACTCTGCAGCGTGCCGAGGGTCGCCGTCATGAGGTCGTCCCACGCGTCGCCGATCCCCCGTGTGGCGGGACGCAGCGCCTCGTCGACCTCGGTCTCGACGTCGCGCAGCACCGCGCCCTTCGCGAGTCGCTGCCGCAATCGGCTCGCCGCTTGATTGACCCCCATATCCATGCTCGACGCGATGACCGGCTGGAGGTGGTTCTGCTCGTGGACACCCAGCTGGATGGATCCCGCCAGGATGAGTTGACTCCGTCGGGCCGGGTCCGCGCTCGCCATGGCGTCGCACCACAGGCCGTAGCCCGACGCCAGTCGATTGAGGCCCTCGAAGACCGGCGCCCCCTCACAGGCCGCGAGCACCTGGGCCCGCGCCGCCGCCGCGTCGACGGGGCCGGTGGCGTAGGCCTCGAGGAAGGTCGCGGCCGGCGGGGCGATTTCGGCGAAGACCTCGGTGTTGCCGTCGGAGAGGTTGATCGACATCTCACCGAGCAGCTCTTGCAGGACGTCGATCAAGTGCTCCGGCGCGAGGTCGTCGAACGCGTGCGCCACCCGTCGCCAACCGTGGCTTTCCCGGGTGGCCTTGGCCGCGCCCATCAGTCCGTCGGGCAAGAGGACGCGCTCGCGCACCCACGCGGGCATCGCCTCGCCGCGCATGCACGCACCGACCGTGCGCGACGCCCACGTGCCGAAGGTGCACCAGTTGGTCGTACCGGTGGCGAGCAGCGCGGACAGGGCGACGGACAGGTCCGCGTAGGACTGGGTCACCCAGTAGTTGCGCAGCACCCGGTCCTCGATGGCGACCACGTGGGCGATGTGGTCGCGTGACGTGTCTCGGTTCATGGGTCTCCCTCCAAGAGTTCGGTGGCTTCACGTTCGATGTGCGCGGCGCCCGCCAACGACGCGGCGGCGCGCGCGCTCGCGGCGAGCTCTTGGGCTCGGTCCCGCTGGCCACGCCGCGCGAGCGACGAGCCCCACGCGACGCCGGTGATGGCCGCCATGACCGGGGCGTCGATCCGCTCGAGCAGCACCAGGGACGAGTGGAAATGCTGGTCGCACTGGTCGTGGTCCCCGGCGGCGTCGGCGAGCAATCCCAGGAAGTGATGACCCGGCTGGTCGGGGGCCAGTTGGTTGAAGAGCCGTTCTCCGTAGGGGCTGAGACGTTCACGCAGCATCGCGATCACCTCGTCGTCGGACTCGCTCACCGAGGCCATGAAGGCCCACGAGTTGAGGACCAGTCCGGCGTTCACGCCGACCTCGACCTGGGCGTCCAGACCTGTGTCGAGCGCGCGGCGCCACCACTGCTGCGCCTCCTCGACGCGTCCGGCGACGTGGAGCTGTCGCGCGACCCACGCGACGAGCGGGGTGGTCACTTCCGCGGGCGTCGCGCTGAGGAAGGTGTCCATGATCGAGGGCAGGCGGCCGCGAAGGTAGTTCAGGTGCATCAGTTGCGCGCCGGCGAAGACGAAGGCGTCGGACTGGCCCGCCGCGGCGCCGAGGGCGAAGGCCTCCTTCACCATCGCTGACGCGTGGCGCAGGTCACCGGCGACCAACGCCCGACTCGCGCGCACCGACGCGAACTCCCACTTCGCCGCCGGTAGATCGAGCGCCTCGTTGAGTTCGCCCAGTCGTGCGATGAAGTGGTCGACCTGATCGAAATCGGCGACCTCAGTGGTCGCGGCACACAGCAGCCGGCAACTGTGCATCTCGAGGAGACGGTCTCGCGTTCGCGTCGCGATCTCGGCCATCTCCAGACCCTCGCGCAAGCGATCGTCCAGGAACGCTGGTCCGCCCATCACGTACTGGCGATGGTTCAGGACCGCCGCGAGGATCGACTCGTCGCGGAGGTTTCGCGCGAGTTCGAGGGCGTCGTCGACGAGATCGAATCGGCGGTGTTCGGTGTCCTCGAACGTCAATTCGTTCGCCAGCCGTGCCATGACCAGCGCCCGCGTGGCGTCGTCAGTGGGGTCACAGACCTCGAGCGCCGCTTGGAGCGACTGGACCCGCTCGGCGTCCTTTCGTCCGTAGGAGCTGAAGTAGTTGCGCGAATGCGCCAGCGCGGCGCGCGCCATGAGGTGAGCGTCGCCCGCCTCCGTTGCGGCCGCGAACGCGCCGAGTTGCTCGGCGCGCGCGTCGGGGAAGGCGCCCAGGCACATGGCCTCGGCGCGTAGGACCTTGATCTCGCTGCGTCGCAACTCGTCGGGGGCCAGCGCCGCGAGCGCGTCGACGCGGTCGAGCAGTTCGAGCGCGTCGGCGATGGCCAGGTGTTGGATAGCGAGCTCCGCCGCGGCGCATCCCGTCGCCACCCCCTTCGCGGGGTCGCCCATTTCGCCCGCCTCGCTCCAGTGGAACGCGAGGCGACGCACCCGCTCGTCGGTGTTGGCGGTGGGCGCGGCCTCGAGGGCGGCCGCGATACGGGCGTGGAGGTCTCGGCGGCGTCCCTCGCCGAGTTGGTCCTCGATCGCCCGGCGCACGAGCGCGTGCGCGAACTCGTAGCGCAGCGGCGTGCCCTGGAGCGCCTGGACGAAACCGGCCCCGGTCGCCTCGTCGAGGCACTCGAGGGCGGTCGTTCGACTCAAGCTGGCCGCCTCGGTGGCCACCTGCAGTTCGAAGCTCGTTCCGATCAGGGCCGCGGTGCGCATGAGACCGAGCGTGGGTGGGCTCAGACGTTCGAGCTGACGTTCGATGACCTCGATGACCCCCTGCGGGAGTCGACGCGGTACGACTTCCTCGTCGGTCGTCGTGCGAAGGACCTGGGAGACGAACAATGGATTGCCGGCCGTGATCTCCCAGAGTTCGGTCGTCTCGGCGGCGTCGACGTCGCCGCGTTGCTTCCACTCAGCGACGAGTTCACCGACTTCGCCCGGTTCGAGGCCGCGGAGGTGCACGTCGAGGACCGGTTGGGGGCGACGGTGTCGGTCCGCGAGCAGTTGACCGACGTGCGGATCGGTACCGGGGTCCCAGGTCCGAAGCGCCAGGACCACCATGAGCCGTTCGTTCACCGCGGAGCGAAGGATGCGATCGAGCAGGTCGAGGGTCGTCGCGCCGGCCCAGTGCAGGTCGTCGACGATCAAGAGCACCGGCTCGAATTCGCTGAGCGAGTGCAGTGCCGCGACGACCGAGTCCTGGAGTCGCCAACGCTCGGACTCGAGGTCCGAGTAACGGTTGGCCGAGGCGCTCCCCATCCGCTCGGCCAGACTTGGCACGAGTCGCCCCAATTCGGCGAGGGAGTCGTGGAGCAGGGAATCGAGTTCCGTCGCGGGCCAGTTCGCGACGAGGTGACTGAACGCGTCGGCGAAGGGCTGATAGGGCGCCGACGTGCGCTCGTCACATCGCCCGTACAGCACGATCCCCGACCCTTCGACGACCTCTCGCGCGAAATGGCCGAGCAGACTGGTCTTGCCTTGACCCGGTTCGCCGCTGAGCACGCAGAGTTGGGTCTCGCCGCGAATCGTCGCGCGCCACTGCTCCAGCATCGAGTCGAGCTCGTCGGCGCGACCCACGAAACGCCCGCCGGGCACCGAGCTGGCGATCGGGGTCGCCAGCGACACCGCGTCCTTGTCGCGCGACGCGAAGATCACCGGGAGCGCGACGGCGGGAGGAGCTGAGGGCGTGATCGCCACCGAGACCGCCGGTCCAAAATCGACCTCCGCGCGGCGCGCCAGATTCGACGCCATCTCGCCGATCAGGATGCCGCCGGAGTCGGCCGCTCCGCACAAGCGCGAGGCTTCGTTCACGGCGTAGCCAAAGACGTCGTCCGCGGTCACGTCGACTTCCCCCACGGTGATGCCGACCCGCACGTCGAGCGGTACGACGGCGCCACGATTGCGCCGCGCGAGCCGCCGCTGGATGGCCACGCCCGCGTTCACCGCGTCGGTGGGCACACCGAAGAGGGCCATGACGCCGTCACCGAGACCCTTGACGACGCTCCCGCGGTTGCGCTCCACGACCTCGCGGGTGATTCGATCCACTTCGGCGTGCAAGGCACCGGCCTCGACGTCACCGAAGCGGGCGCGATGGTCGGTGGACGCGACGATATCGGTGAACATGATCGCGAAGAAGCCGACACCCGGCGACAGTCCACCGGACGACTTTCGATCCGAGGACAACGTGCGATCACCCCCAGAGTCCAACTCGCCACCCCAATCACGTCCTTGGATTACTCGAAAGGCTATGCGTTGCGCCTGACGAGCGGAGAGAAAATTGTGAGAACGAGTCGTCGTCGAACGTCTCGTGACGCGATGGGAAACTGTCTGGAGCGGACGACCGGGCTCGAACCGGCGACCTCGACCTTGGCAAGGTCGCGCTCTACCAACTGAGCTACGTCCGCGTGGTCACCCATAGTAGCCCAGGCGCGCGACGAATTCGACACCGGCTACTGGGCCACGGTGCCGATCAGGGTGCGGGCCTCGTCTCTCAGGTAGTCGCGCAGCGCGGCGAGGTCCGGCATTCTCCGTGCGCACCCGAGCATGCCGAACTCCAGGTTCTGCTCGAAACCGAGCACCGTGACGTTCAGGGCAAAAGGCCCGAGAAGCGGCCCGACCGGCGCGGCCGACACGACGCGGTGACCGCTCAACCAGAGCGGGATCGGTGGACCGGGCACCGAGGACAACATCAGATTGGCCATGGGCGGCACCACGTCGAAGAGCGAGAACGCGTCGACCAACTTGGCGCCGACTGACAGGACCGTCGGTCCGAGCACCCGCGGCATCTC
Source organism: uncultured Acidimicrobiaceae bacterium (assembly GCA_963700135.1). GTDB lineage: Bacteria > Actinomycetota > Acidimicrobiia > Acidimicrobiales > RAAP-2 > RAAP-2. The sequence continues at coordinate 589,973 of CAVOWM010000011.1, forward strand.
CTGGAACATCCTCGCGCCGAGGTGTCGCTGCACGCCGACGGTCCTGGCCGAATCCTGCGCGATCGCCTTCAACCGCACCACCGGGTCATCGAGGTCGGTGTGCAGGGCCACCAGCATGCCCGAGATCTGATTGCCCATCACCGCGGCGTCACCGTCGCCGCGCACGTTGATCGGCACGAAGGCGATGAGGTCGCGCGCGAGCACCTCGCCGCGATCGGCGAGGAGCCGTCGCAGCGCACCGCTCGTCGTGGCCATGACGAAATCCGTGACCGAGGCGCCGTGATGCTTGGCGACGCGCTTGGCGTCGGCGAGCGGAACGCGCGTGCGGTGATAGAGCTTCTCGACCCCGGCGCGCCCGTTGAGCGACGTGCGCCGCGCCTCGAAGATCGACGGCTGGTCCGGCGTCGTTCGCTTGCGACCGCGCGACAGCGCCACGCGTCCGACGCTGCGCACGACGTCGAGCACGCGCGTCAGCCACGACGTCACGACCGACACGGCCAGGGTCGGTTCGTCGCGCAGTCGGCGCATCGCGTCGAGCACGAGCGACGAGCTCGTCGTCGCCGGCCCGGCGTTGGCGTCCTCCACGCGGGGCGCGGGTGCGCGGACCTCCGGTGAGATGTCGAAGAGGCTGGCGAAGGTCTCGGCCCCGGAGACACCGTCGGCCAGCGCGTGATGGACCTTGAGGACGGCGGCGGCCCGACCGTCGCGCAGACCCTCGATGATCAAGAGCTGCCAGAGTGGCCGTGTACGCACGAGCGGCCGCGAGAGGAACTCCGAGACCAGCGCGTCGAACTGGTCGGGGGTCCCCGGCGACGGCAGCGCGACGCGCAATATGTGTCGCTCCAGGTCGACGTGGTCGTCGGGCACGAGCGCCGGCCACGTGAGGTCGAAGGGCGCTCGCACGACGCGCTGAGTGAGGACCGGTATCTCGTGGAGTCGATCGGCGACGTTCTTGCGGATGAGTTCGAAGCGCTCGCTCGGGTCCGCGACGTCGCCGAAATCGAGCTCGATCACCGCCCCGATGTTCATCGCCGAGCCCGGCACTTCCAACAGGACGAACGCGCTGTCCAGCGGATCGAGGTACCGCGTCAACGGCCGCTGCTCCCGAAGCCCCCCTCGCCGCGTTTGGCCGGCGGGAGCTCCTCGACCGTCGTGAAGGTGGCCGACGGCACCGCCAGTACGACCAGTTGGGCGATGCGGTCGCCCCGTTTGACCTCGTAGTCGTGCGTCGGGTCGAGGTTCACCAGGGCGATCATGACCTCGCCGCGGTAGCCCGCGTCGATCAGTCCCGGCGCGTTGATGCAGGTCACGCCGTGCTTGGCGGCGAGGCCGCTGCGGGGCAGCACGAAGCCGCCGTGTCCCTCGGGGATCGCGACCGACAGGCCCGTCGACACCATGGCGCGACCACCGCCGGCCTTGATGACCACCGAGTCGACCGCGACCAGGTCGCATCCCGCGTCACCCTCGTGGGCGTAGGCGGGCAGCGTGGCGTCGGGGCGCAGGACCCGAATGGGGATTTCCATAGGGCGAAGGCTACCGCCGGGCGAAACGATCATCGCTGGTGCGTTCAGTAGTCTCAACACGTGCTCGTGTGGATGGATCTGGAGATGACGGGACTCGAACCGCTGCGTCACGTCATCATCGAGATCGCGACACTCATCACCGACGACAACCTCAACGTCGTCGCCGAGGGTCCGGACCTCGTGATTCACGCGAGCCCCGAGCAGATGGCCGAGATGGGTGACTTCGTCACCGAGATGCACACCAAGTCCGGCTTGATCGACGCGGTCAACCAGTCCACGATGACGACCGAGGAGGCCGAACGGCTGACGCTCGAGTTCCTCAAGACGCACATCGCCGAAGCCCGAACGGTGCCCCTGTGCGGCAACTCCATCGGCACCGACCGCCGATTCCTCCAGGAGTACATGCCGACCCTCGAGGAGTTCCTCCACTACCGCAACGTGGACGTGTCCACGCTGAAGGAGCTGACCCGCCGCTGGCACCCCGAGGTCTTGGAGGCGATGCCCGAGAAGGAGACCACGCACCGGGCCCTGGACGATATCCGCGAGTCGATCCAGGAACTGCAGCACTACCGCGACACCCTGTTCCCGAAGGTGCCGGTTGACCCCCCGACGCTCGATGAGTGAGGCCCTCATGTCGATGGCCGAGGCCACGGCCCAAATGACGGCGCCGGGCTCGATGTTCGAGACGGAGCGCGCGACCGTCAACGGCGTCGAGATGACGGTGTGGAAGAACGCGCCGGCGACGCTGCGTCAGATACTCGACCTCTCGCTGCTCCACGCGTCGCGTGACTTCCTCGTCTACCAGGGCCAGCGCTTCACCTTCGACGAGCACTACCGCGCCGCGTCCACGCTCGCCCACCGCCTCCTCGCCGACGGGGTCGTCAAGGGCGACCGCGTGGCGATCGCGTCGCGAAACCTTCCCCAATGGGTCATCGCGTTCTGGGGCACGGTGCTGACCGGCGCCGTCGTCGTCCCGATCAACGCGTGGTGGACCCCCGAGGAGTTGCAGTACGGCCTCAGTGACTCGGGCTGTTCGGTGCTCTTCGTCGACGAAGAGCGCCTCGAGCGGGTTCGCGGTTCGTTGGACGACCTTCCCGACCTGTCGACGATCGTGGTCATCAGCGAGGACCCGCAACGACCGGCGCGTCTGGGTGCCGCGCACGAGCGCGTGCGCACCGTCGACTTCAACGAGTACGTCGGTACGATCAGTGCCACCGCGACACCGCCGGAGGTCGAGCTCGCGACCGACGACGACGCAACGATGTTCTACACGTCGGGCACCACGGGCCATCCCAAGGGCGCCGTCGGCACGCATCGCAACGCCATCTCCAATCTGATGAACCTCTTCTTCGCCGGGGCCCGCGGCGCCAAACGTTTCGGCGCCGGCGACGTCGTCGAAGGCGGCGACAGCGTGCCGAACGCCAACCTCTTGAGCGTCCCGCTCTTTCACGCGACTGGCTGTCTCGCCACGATGATCACGGCCACGGCCTCGGGCGGCAAGCTCGTCATGATGCATCATTTCGACGCCGGCCAGGCGCTCGCGCTGATCGAGTCGGAACGGATCACGATGTTCGGCGGCGTGCCGACCATCGCGATGCAGATCCTCGACCATCCCGACTTCAAGAAGTTCGACACCTCGAGCGTGAAGTCCGTCTCCTACGGCGGCGCGCCCTCGCCGCCGGAACTGGTGCGTCGGATCCAGGCGACGTTCCCGACGGGACAACCGGGCAACGGCTACGGACTGACCGAGACCTCGGCGGCGGTCTGCCTGAACGGCGGCCCCGACTACGTCGACAAGCCCGACAGTTGCGGGCCGGCCATGCCCGTCATCGAAGTGGCCATCGTGCCCGAGGGATTCGAGGGCGACGAACCGACGCCCGATCTGCCCAAGGGTCCCGACGTCGTCGGTGAGCTCTGGATCAAGGGACCGAACGTCGTGCGCGGCTACTGGAAGAAGCCCGAGGCCACGGCGAAAGCCTTCACCAAGGGTTGGCTGCGCAGCGGCGACATCGCGCGCATCGACGAGGAGGGATTCGTCTTCATCGTCGACCGCGCCAAGGACATGATCATCCGCGGCGGCGAGAACGTCTACTCGGTCGCCGTCGAGGCGGCGATCTTCGAACACCCCGACGTCGCGGACTGCGCGGTCGTCGGACTGCCCCACACGACGTTGGGCGAGGAGGTCGCCGCCGTCATCGTGCTACGACCGGGCCACGTCCTCGAGGCCGAGGAGATCAACCGCCACGTGGCGCACCACCTCGCGCGTTACGAGGTGCCGACCAGGATCTTCTTTCGCGCCGAACCGCTCCCGCGCAACCCGCAGGGCAAGGTCCTGAAGCGCGAACTGCGCGCCTCGCTGGTCGAAGAGATCGAGCGCTCGGCCTAGGCCGGCACCGTCGCCAGGGCGTCGTAGGTCTCGTCGTCGAGGGTGATCTGAGCGGCTGCGCAGTTCTCCTCCACGTGGGACACCTTCGAGGTACCCGGAATCGGCAGCATCACCGGCGAGCGACGCAGCAACCACGCGAGCGAGAGCTGTCCGACGGTGATGCCGTTGCGGCGCGCCAGTTCGTCGAGCGGTCCCCCGCCGCGCGCCAGGTTGCCCGCGGCGACCGGGTACCACGGGATGAAACCGATCCCCTCGGCGTCGCAGTACTCCAGCACGTCCTCGCTCTTTCGATTGGTCACGTTGTAGAGGTTCTGGACCGTCGAGATGGTGACGATCTGTCGCGCCGCCACGATCTGTTCGACGCTGACCTCGGAGAGCCCGACGGCGCGCACCTTGCCCTCCTCGAGCAGGTCGTGGAGCAGTCCGAACTGGTCCTCGGGCGCGACCGCCGGGTCGACGCGATGCAACTGGAAGAGGTCGAGCGACTCTTGTCCGAGGCGACGCAGGGACATCTCGCACTCCTGGCGCAGGTAATCGGGACGACCGCACTCGCGCCACGCGTTCGGGCCGATGCGCAAGAAGCCCGCCTTGGTCGCGACCTTGACCTCGCCGTACGGGTGGAGGGCCTCGCGAATCAACTCCTCGGAAATGTACGGCCCGTAGGAGTCCGCCGTGTCGATGAGGTTGACGCCCAACTCGACGCAGCGCTTCAGCACGGCGCGACACTCGTCGGGATCCTTGGGCGGTCCCCAGATCCCCTCGCCCGTGATGCGCATCGCGCCGAAGCCGAGGCGGTTCACGGTCTGGTTGGCGTAGGTGAACGTGCTGGGTACGGTCATAGGACTCCTTGTCGTGGTCACCTTAGGGTGCGGACGCGAGACGCGGCCACGACGTCAGCGCGCGCCACCCCGGCTGCGTACGGACCCGGCGCGCTCGGCCGTCCCACGACGTGGGGAATCTCGCGGACCTGGCTTGGGTCAAGCACTGCGTGTGACCAGGACTACTTGTTGGGCTGCGGGGTGTAGCGCAGGTAGTCCTTCACCTTGCGAACTCCCTTGGGGAACCGCTCCTTGGCGTCCTCGTCGCTGACGGCCGGCGCGATGATGACCTCGTCGCCGTCCTTCCAGTCGACCGGCGTCGAGACCGGGAACGTGGCCGAGAGCTGGAGCGAATCGAGCACGCGCACGATCTCATCGACGTTGCGTCCCACCGAGGCCGGATACGTCAAGGTCAACTTCACCTTCTTATTAGGGTCCACGATGAAGACGCTGCGCACGGTCAACGTGTCGTTCGCGTTCGGGTGGATCATGTCGTACAGGTCGGCGACCTTGTGATCGGCGTCACCGATGATCGGGAAGTTCAGTTCCGCGCCCTGGGTCTCGCTGATGTCGCTCTTCCAGCGCAGGTGCGAAGCGACGTCGTCGACCGACACGGCGATCAACTTGGTGTTGCGCTGGTCGAACTCGCCGCGACGCGCGGAAAACGCGCCCAATTCGGTCGTGCACACGGGGGTGAAGTCCTTGGGGTGCGAGAAGAGGATGCCCCAGCCGTCACCCAGGTAGTCGTAGAAATTCAGGGTGCCGTCCGTGGTCTCGGCCGTGAAGTCCGGGGCCTCGTCGCCGAGTCGAATCGTCATGGAACGCTCCTTGTGCATGGTGCCAGTCCCTTGACCGAACGAGCCAACCCTAACGGGCGACGTGAGAAATTGGCCAAACGCCATCGGATTTGTGGGCGAGTGGGAACGCATCGATGACAAAGGCTGTGAAACTGGTCGAATGGATTCAGAACGCGCGACCGTCGTCGCGGCCTTCGACCTCGACGGCACGCTCACCGAGGGCGGCAGCGTCTTTCCCTGGCTCAAGTGGATCGCCGGGCGCGGACGAACCTGGCGCGCGGCACTCTCGCTCGCGTTCCCGCTCACGGTCGGCGCTCTGCGCTCGAGTCGTTGGGCCGACAACGCGAAGGAACGACTCTTCAAGAAACTCCTCACCGGCATCGACGAGCAGTACGTCGCGGCCGAATCGCGCACGTTCGCCCTCGCGCACCTCGAACACGAGGGTCGGGCCCTCCTGCTGGCGCGACTCGCCTGGCACCGCGAACAGGGACACGACGTCGTCATCGTCTCGGCCTCGCCCCAGCTCTACGTGGACGTCATGACCGAGCAGTTGGCGGCGACCGGCGGGCTCGGCACCCGTCTCGCCGTCGACCCGCGCGGGCGTCTGAGCGGTGGCTACCTCGGCAAGAACTGTCGCGGGACCGAGAAGCTGCGACGCCTGGACGAGTGGATCGCGCAACGCCACTACCCCACGCCCCCGACGATCTACGCCTACGGCAACTCGCGCGGCGACCGACGGATGTTGAGCAACGCGACGTATCCCTTCAACGTCGGGCGCCTCGGCCTCGTCGGCTCGCTGCGACGATTCCCACGGCTCAAGTCCGCCGAGCAGTGACCTACTGCTGGTGGATCGCCGCGCCCAGTTCGACCAGGCCGCCTTCGCGGCCGTCGTAGGTGACCTGGATCGAGGCGGCCTGCTCGCGCCACGCGATGACCGTGTTGCCGTGCGGGTCGACGACGCCGATGTTCACGTCGTAGATACCGTCGAGCAACGGTATCTGCGCGAGGTCGATGCCCACCACGTTGTGCCCGGGCGTCAGGTTCACCGGTGAACCCTTCGCGTCGCTGCGGCTGATCAAGAGACCCTTGCGGGTGAAGATCTCCATGACGAAGTTCCCGCTGTAGGCGCTGTGGGACGTGATGTTGACGTCGAAGTGCATGCCGGCGCCGCTGCGCACGTCGAAGGAGCCCGACGGCGTCGTGATCGAATCGATGCTGATCGACGCGAGCAGACCGCTGCGGTCGTGCTCGACGGCACTGTCCATGAGGTGTTCGCGGAAGATCCGCAACGACTCGTGCGTCGGGCCGTCGGCGATCATGCGACCGCCGTCGAGCACGATCGCGCGGTCACAGATCGCGCGGACCTGATCGGCGTTGTGCGTCACGAACAAGATCGAACGGCCCTCGTCCTGGAACGATCGGATCCGGTCGATGCACTTGGCCTGGAAGCGCTCGTCGCCGACGGCCAGCACCTCGTCGACGACGAGGATGTCGGGATCTACGTTGACCGCGACGGCGAAGGCCAGTCGGACGTACATGCCGCTGGAGTAGAACTTCACCTGCGTGTCGATGAAGTTCTCGATCTCACTGAAGTCGACCACGTCGTCGAAGATCGCTTCGACCATCCTCTTGGAGAAACCGAGCATCGCGCCGTAGAGGAAGATGTTGTCGCGACCCGAGAGTTCCGGCTGGAACCCGGCGCCGAGCTCGAGCAACGCGGCCAGGCTCCCACGGAGGTGGATCTGTCCCGACGTCGGTTGCAAGACGCCGCAGATGCACTTGAGCAACGTCGACTTGCCCGAGCCGTTGTGACCCACCAGGCCGACGGTCTCGTTCGACGCCACCGTGAAGCTGATGTCCTTGAGTGCGTTGAACGTCTCGGTCGTGCCCGAGCGCGGGTGCAGCATCCGCTCCTTGAGCGACTGGTGGCGTTCGTGGTGGATCTTGAAGGTCTTCGAGATCCCCTCGACCTTGATGACGGTGGTCATTACAGCTCCGACTCGAAGTTGCCCTGGAGGCGACCGAAGAGGACCTCGGCGACGAGGAAGACGACGACCATGATCGCGAGCAGGGTCAGGTCGAGGTAGCAGTACGTCGACATCGGCCACGACGGAAGGATCTTCAGTATGAGCGGCACCGTGTGGCCGTGCGCGACCACGGTCTGCGTCGTGGAGGCCGCCGACGTGGACACGTAGAAGGTCCGCTGGAACGTCAGCATGATGAGCGTGATCGGGTTGAGGAAGTACAGCCACGCCAACCCGTGCGCGTGCAGTTGCGGCGCGATGGAGTGTTCGTAGGAGTAGACGATCGGCGACATGAAGAACCACAACTGCAAGATGATGAGGATGAAATGCTCCATGTCGCGCATGTAGACCGTGATCGCGGACATGAGTATCGCGAGGGCCGCGGTGAAGAAGTACAGCGCGAGGAACGCGATTGGCAACAGCCAGAAATACGCGTAATCCGGCGAGTGCTGGACGACGAGGAGATAGAGACCGAACACGCAGAGCTGGATGAAGAAGTAGAACGTCGCGGCACCCACGTTGGCGAGCGCGAGGATCTCGCGCGGGAACGACACCTTCTTCACGAGGCCCGCCCGCACGACGATGACGCCGGTCGCGGTCGAGAGCGACGTGTTGAACATGTTCCACACGATCATGCCCGCGAACAGATAGACCACGAAGTTCGGGATGCCGTTCTTGAGGAACTTCGCGAAGACCAGCCAGTAGATCGCGAGGAAGAGCGACGGCGTCAGCATCGACCAGACGATGCCCAGCGCCGAGTTCTTGTACTTGATCCGAATGTCCGACCTGATCAGGCTGATCAGGAGCTCACGTCGGTTCCAGAGATTACGGAGCCGTGTCGCGAGGCTGTCGCGGGCACTGACGACGCGAAAGGCGTCGTTCTCCAACGAGCGTCGAGCGACTTGCGTCGTCGAGCCATCGCTCACTAGGCGCCTTGGCGAACGGCCGAATGTTCAATGACTGCGTCGATGAAGCCGTACTCCAGCGCCTCTTGGGCGGTGAACCAGCGGTTGCGGTCGGAGTCCGCTTCGATCTGGGCCAGTGACTTGCCCGTGTGGAAGGCGATGCGCTCGGCCAACTGCTTCTTCATGAACCCGATCTGTTCGGCCTGGATCGCGATGTCCGAGGCCTGACCCTGCATGCCGCCCATCAGGGGCTGGTGCATGAGGATACGGCTGCTGGGCAGCGAGAAGCGTTTGCCCGGCGCGCCGGCGCACAACAGGAACTGGCCCATGGAGGCGGCCATGCCGATGCAGATGGTGCGCACGTCGGCGTTCACGTACTGCATCGTGTCGTAAATGGCCAGGCCATCAGTGATAACGCCGCCGGGCGAGTTGATGTACAGGCTGATGTCGCGTTCGCTGTCCTCGGCGTCGAGGAGCAGCAGTTCGGCGCAGATCCGATTGGCCGAGTCGTCGTTCACCTCGGAACCGAGGAAGACGATTCGCTCGCGCAGGAGTCGCTGGTTGAGGTCATTGGCGCCGAATCCGTCGGTTCTGTTGGAAATATTCATGGCCCCAATCTAATGTGCGAGACCCCGAGGACCGCGATGCGCGCCGTAGACTGAGGGCTCTTGCGGGCGTGGCGGAATTGGCAGACGCGCTGGTTTTAGGTACCAGTTCTTCGGAGTGTGGGTTCGAGTCCCTCCGCCCGCACGTCGCGACGTGATCGACGTGCGCTCGGGCGCGCGAATCCCTGCTAGGGTGGAATGACTGTTTCGCCGCATCTCGCGGTGGAGACCGATTCGACTGTAAAACCTCGAGTTGGGCTCATCTCAACTTGTAGGAGTTATATGTCCATGTCCTTTGCCGCGCTCGGCGTGCCGTCCAATCTGGTCGAGCACTTGAAACAACGTGGCATCACCGAAGCCTTCCCCATCCAAGAGGCCACGCTGCCCGACGCCCTCGCTGGCCGCGACGTGGTCGGCAAGGCCGTCACCGGTTCCGGCAAGACCCTGGCCTTCGGTCTGCCGCTGATGGCGCGACTCACCAAGGCCCGACCCCGCAAGCCCGTGGCCCTCGTGCTCGTGCCGACGCGCGAACTGGCCGCCCAGGTCCAAAAGGAGCTCGCGCAGCTGACGGACGACCGCGGTCGCCGCGTCATCTGCATCTACGGCGGCACCTCGTACAACGTCGCGCGCAAGGCACTCAACTTCGGCGTCGACGTCGTCGTCGCGTGTCCCGGACGCCTCGAGGACATGCTCGAACAGGGCGCCCTTGACCTCTCCTCGGTCGCGACGGTGGTCGTCGACGAGGCCGACCGCATGGCCGACATGGGATTCCTGCCGTGCGTGCGTCGCATCGTCGGGGCGACCCCGCGCGACCGCCACGTGATGTTGTTCTCGGCCACGATGGGACCGGACGTCAAGTCCCTCGTCAAGGAGTTCACCCACGACGCGGCGATCCATGACGTGGTGGGCGACGAGGCCCCGAATGACGTCGACCACTACTTCTGGCGCGTCGCGCGCGAGCAGCGTCCCCAGATCACGGCCGACATCGTCGAAGAGTACGAACGCGCGCTCGTGTTCACGCGCACCAAGCACGGCGCCGACCGACTGGCCCGTCAGCTCGAAGAGCGCGGCATCTCGGCCGTCCCCCTGCACGGTGACCGCACGCAGGCCCAGCGCGAACGCGCGCTGCGCAGCGTGAAGAACGGTCAGGTCCAGGTGCTCGTCGCGACCGACGTCGCCGCCCGAGGGATCCACATCGAACTACTGCCCGTCGTCATCCACTACGACCCGCCGGCGCAGGCGACGGACTACCTGCACCGCTCGGGTCGCACCGGTCGAGCCGGCGCCACCGGCGCGGTCATCTCGCTGGTCGGTGAGGACGTCATCGGCCAGGTCAAGCGCCTACAGAAGGCCCTCGGACTCGAGACGTCCCTCGAGCGTCGTGAAGACGCCCAGCCCATCCGTCTCGGCGCCGTCGACGACGCCGTCGCCGCAGAGCGCTTGGACGATCGCGGCGGCAAGGGCCGCTCGGAACGTTCGACACCGCGCGTGCGTGAACACGGCCCGCGTGGTTTCGAGCGTGGTGCGCGTCCCGAGCGGAGTTTCTCCGATCGCGGCCCGCGCCCTGAACGTACGAGTGCGCCGCGTCCCGAGCGGGGCTTCGCCGATCGAACCGAACGACCACGCGTGGAGCGATCCTTCGCGGAGCGCACCCCACGCCCCGAACGAAGTGATCGCGCGCCTCGCGCCGAGCGGGTCTTCACCGAGCGCGCGCCGCGACCCGAGCGTTCCGGCGCCCGCCAGTTCACGAAGGGTGCGACGTCGCCACGCGGGAACGAGGCGGTCGTGAGCTTCTTCAACGACGCCAAGGGATTTGGCTTCGCGAGCGACGACAAGGGTGACGACCTGTTCATCCACTTCTCGAACATCGTGGGCGACGGATTCAAGTCGCTCGCCCAGGGCCAGAAGATCACCTTCGAAGAGGCCAGTGGTCCCAAGGGCCGCGAGGCTCGCAACGTTCGCGTCGTCAGTGGCGGCCGCGAGCGTCGCCGCTAACCTTTCGTTCCGTGTCCGAAAAGCCACTGGTCGAACCGCACCTCGGGCCCGCGCCCGATGACCTCCTCATCGAGGACCTCATCGTCGGCACGGGCGAAGAGGCGACCGTCGGTCGCAACGCCGTCGTGCACTACGTGGGCGTCGGCGTGTCCAGCGGCGAGGAGTTCGACGCGTCGTGGAACCGCGGCGACACGTTCGTCTTCACCCTCGGCGCCGGTCACGTGATCAAGGGCTGGGACCTCGGTGTCGTGGGCATGAAGGTCGGCGGGCGACGCCGGCTCGTGATTCCGCCGCACCTCGGCTACGGCCAACAGGGTGCCGGCGGCGTGATCGCGCCCGGTGAGACCCTGATCTTCGTCGTCGACCTGTTGGGTCTGCGTTAGTCGAACGGACTCGGTGACGAATCGATCGCCACCATCCGCTGGTAGTCGCCGTAGCGCTCACAGCAGATCTCGGCGACGAGTCGAAGTCGGTCGTTCGGGTCGCTGAGGCTGAGGACCTTGAACTGGTCGAGCGTCGACATGGGCGTCATGGAGCACAACTGCCAACTGCGCACCCACGGATCGGCGTCCATCTCACAGTTCGACTGCAGGCATTCGTCGGCGAAGAGTTCGCTCTGGAGCGCCCGTATCGCGCGCACGGCCGACTCCGTGGTCTTCAGTAGCGCGGCCATCACGTTGTCCTCGTCACAGCACCGGTCCTTCACCTGCGCACGGGGATAGGGATCGTCGTCGAGCCAGTCGGTCACCTCGAAACACTCCACGCCCTCGGCCATGACCACTGTCTGCCCGTTCGGCAGCGCCTGGGAGCCGAGTATCTGCATCAGCGTGCCCACCGAGGTGCGTTCGTCGAAGCCACCGACCTCGGAGCCACGCGCAATCAAACACGTGCCGAAACGCTGATCGGCTTCGATGTCCTTCAGCATCTGGTGATAGCGCGCTTCGAACACGCACAGCCCGACGATCTGATGGGGAAAGATGACCATGCCCAGAGGAAACATGGGCAGCTCCTGGTCCATCACGCCTCCACCCTAAGGTGAAATGTACGTGAACTGACTTATCTTCGAGCGAGTTCTACGGACAACACGCGCAGTGCGCGGCCGCGGTGCGAGACGTCGTTCTTCTCCTCCGGCGTCAGCTGCGCGAGGGTCCGCCCGTCGGTGTCGTCGGGCACGAAGACCGGGTCGTATCCAAATCCCTGATCACCGGCGCGCGCCAGTGCGATCGTCCCTTCGAGCCAGCCCTCGACACAGAACTGGCGGCCGTCGGGGTAGGCCACGGCGATCACCGTGATGAAGCGCGCCCGACGCGGCGCGGGGACGGCCTCCAGTTCCTCCAGCAACTTGGTCACGTTGTCGTCGTAACTGGCGCTCTCGCCCGCGTAGCGCGCGCTGCGCACGCCGGGTCGTCCCCCCAGGGCGTCGACGAACAGACCGGTGTCGTCGGCGATCGCCGGGCGGCCGGTCGCTGCCACGAGCGCGCGCGCCTTCAACAACGCGTTCTCCTCGAGGGTCGCACCGGTCTCGTCCACCTCGGCCACGTCGGGCGGTCGCGCCACCAGTTCGACGCCGAGCGGGGACAAGACGGCGCGCATCTCCTCGCTCTTGTGGGGATTGGCCGTCGCGAGGACGAACGTCGTCACGGTCGAGGCGGTGGCGGGCTGGCCAGCACCGCGCGCTGGGCCTCGTGGATCGACGCGATCCCCGTCGCCGCGAGGTCCAAGAGCTGGTCCAATTCGGCGCGCGTGAAGGCTTCCTGCTCGGCCGTGCCCTGCACCTCGACGAATCGCCCGGCGCCCGTCATCACGACGTTCATGTCGGTGTCGGCGCGCGAGTCCTCCTCGTAGGGCAGGTCCAGCAGCGGCACGCCGTCGACGATGCCCACCGAGATCGCGGCCACCAGGTCACTGAGCGCGTGCTCGCGCAGCGTGCCCTTTTGGACCAGGCGCGTGACGGCGTCGTGCAGCGCCACGTACCCGCCGCAGATCGACGCCGTGCGCGTGCCGCCGTCGGCCTGCAGGACGTCACAGTCGACGGTGATCTGCACGTCGGCCAACAGTTCGAGTCGCGTGACCGTGCGCAACGAGCGTCCGATCAATCGCTGGATCTCTTGGGTCCGACCGGACTGCTTGCCCCGGGCCGCCTCGCGACTGGCGCGCTCGGGGGTCGAGCCGGGGAGCATCGAGTACTCGGCCGTGACCCAACCCTTGCCGGTACCGCGCAGCCAGCGCGGGACGTCCTCTTCGACCGACGCCGTGCACAAGACGACCGTTCGCCCGAAGCTCACGAGGACCGAACCGGCGGCCATCGCCGTGAAATCGCGGACGAAGCTGAGTGGTCGGGCCTCTTCGGGACTACGCCCGTCGGCGCGGGTGGTGGACATGGGACTCCTCGGACTGTTCGCTCCCCCAACGGTAGTTGAGGCCGGTGACGAGGACTTTAGAAGTAGATGATGGACTTGGCGCGTTCGACGACGTCGTCGATGTTGTCACTCCAGGCGCCGGTCGAGAGATACTTCCAACCATCGTCAGCGACGATCGTGACGATGGTGGCCGTCTCATCGTCCGCGATCGTGTTGGCGCACTTGACCGCGCCGGCCATGATCGCACCGGAGGAAAGCCCGACGAAGAGTCCCACCTCGGTGAATCGACGGGTCCATTCGACCGACTCCTTCGGTCGCACGACCACCCGTCGATCGAGCAGCTCGGCGCCGCCGTTGTCGATGAAGATCGGTGGGATGTAGCCGTCGTCGAGGTTGCGCAGTCCGTCGACCATCTCCCCGGCCGGCGGCTCGACGGCCCAGATCCGCACGTCCGGGCGGTGCTCTCGAAGGTACCGTCCGACGCCCATCAGCGTGCCCGACGTCCCGAGGCCGGCGACGAAGTGGGTGATCTCGGGCACGTCGTGGAGGATCTCGGGTCCGGTGTGGCGGTAGTGCGCGTCGGGGTTGGCGGGGTTGGCGTACTGGTAGAGGAACGTCCAGTCGGGGTTGTCAGCACTGAGCGTCTGGGCGAGACGCACGGCGCCGTTCGAGCCCTCCGCGCCGGGCGAATCGATGATCTCGGCGCCCCAGGCGAGGAGCAGCTGGCGTCGCTCCGGTGAGACGTTCGACGGCAACACGACCTTGAGGTGGTACCCGCGCAGTCGACAGACCATGGCGAGGGCGATCCCGGTGTTCCCGGACGACGGCTCGATCAGCACCTGGTCCGGTTTGCCCGGGATCAGGAGGCCGTCACGCTCCGCGGCGTCGACGAGTGAGAGGGCGACGCGGTCCTTCACCGAACCCGCGGGGTTGCGGCCCTCGAGTTTCGCGAGGATCGTGACGTTCGGCTTCGGCGACAACGCGCTGACGTCGATCACCGGCGTGTCGCCGATGAGATCGAGCACCGACGCGTAGCGGGTCACTACAACGTGCCGCCGGCGACCGCGGGCAACAACGTGATCTCGTCGCCGTTCGTCACGGGCGCGTCGACGCCACCCAGGTAGCGCACGTCGTCGTCGTTCACGTAGACGTTCAAGAACCGGTGGAGGGTGCCGTCGCTGTTGAGCAACTGACCCTTGACGGCAGGGTGGTCCGCCGTCAAGTGGTTGAGGACCTCGCCGACCGTCGATCCTTCCACCGTGACCGAGGTGTCGCCACCCATGGCCGGTCGCAAGACTGTGGGAATACGAACTAGTGCCGTCATCTCATCTCTTCCGGGTTGGTTGATTCCTGACTAACCAAGTCGACATTACTCGGCGGGTGTCACGCCGTGACACGCAGGGACCAGATTTCGGCCGCAAAACTCCCCGCCTAGTCCGACAGGGCGACGTCCTCTTCGGTGATTTCACCGTCGATGACGCGGAAACTACGCAGCGTCGTCGGGACGTCGCGCAACGAGACGAGGACGTAGTGCCAGGTCGGATCTGGTGCCTGGGCGACGTCGGTCGGGCTGGGAAAGGCCTCGGAGTGGGTGTGCGAATGAAACGCACCGATGACCGCCACTCCTTCGTCCTCGCTGCGTCGATAGGCGCGCAGCAGGACGCGGCTGTCGATCTCGTAGAGCTTCGCCGACTCGGCGACGTTGGGGCTCGCGATGACGTCGGTGACGGTGCCGTCGGGCGCGCCGAGCAAGAGGCCGCACCCTTCGTTCGGCAACGCGCGCACGCACGTGGCCACGACGGCGTCGCGATGGGCCGGACTCAATGTCAACACAGCAAGACCCTACCGAGGTCGTCCGGGCCCGCGAAACTCCGGTCACTACGCTTACGTGATGGCCCGAGCCAAGCAGATCCAAGCGAAGCGCGCCCAAAAGCGGATCGACGCGAGCACCGGTGACCGAGTGGTCGCCACCAATCGACGCGCCCGCTACGACTACGAGATCGTCGAGACGCTCGAATGCGGCATCATGCTGAGCGGGTCCGAGGTCAAATCGCTGCGCGAGGGAAAGGCCCAAATCGCCGAGAGTTACGCGCGCTTCGATGACTCCGAACTGTGGCTGTATCAGATGCACGTACCGCCGTGGGTCTACGCGACCGGCTTCGGCAGTCACGATCCCGATCGTCGACGAAAGCTGCTCGCCCACCGTCACGAGCTCGACGAATGGCAACACGAGACCCGCACCGAACCCTTGACTATGGTGCCGCTCAAGCTGTACTTCAAGGACGGTAAGGCGAAGGTCGAGCTCGCGCTCGCGAAGGGCAAGAAGTCCCAGGACCGCCGTCAGGCGATCGCCAAGCGTGACGCCGAGCGCGACATCGCTCGCGCGGTGCGCCACACCGAGAAGTACGCCTGATCCCTCCGGCCCGGTTCAAAAAGTCGTGAAAGGGCGTAGCGTCGAATATATCGAGCGTGTGCCGTTTCAAGGAGTGCGACATGTCGAGTGCAACGACTGACGGTCCCCCGTCCGAGAGACCTGGCGCGAAGCCCGGATCAAAGTCCGACACGAACGCCGACCTGAAGAACCTGCCCGTCTCGGAGGTCGAGAAGCGCCTCACGACCTCGCCGAAGGGCCTCACCCAGGCCGAAGCGACCGCGCGCCTCGAACAGTACGGGCCGAATGAGATCGAAGCGAAGAAGGTCAACCAGTTCCTGAAGTTCCTCGGCTACTTCTGGGGGCCGATCCCCTGGATGATCGAGGTCGCCGTCGTCCTATCGGGCGTCTTGGGCCACTGGCCCGACTTCATCATCATTTTGATCTTGCTGCTCGCCAACGCCACCATCGGGTTCTGGGAGGAGCATCAAGCCGGCAAGGCCATCGACGCGTTGAAAGCGGAGCTGGCGATCAAGGCCCGGGTGCTGCGCGACGGCCAGTGGGTCAATCCCCCGGCGCGAGAGCTCGTCCCGGGCGACGTCATCCGGCTGCGCCTGGGCGACATCGTCCCGGCCGACGCGCGTCTGTTCGAGGGAGACCCGATCGAGGTCGACCAGTCGGCGCTGACCGGTGAGTCGCTGCCCGCCACGTGTGGTGCGGGCGACGCGGTGTTCTCCGCGTCGATCATCCGGCAGGGTGAAATCGGCGCTCTCGTCTACGCCACGGGCACGAACACGTACTTCGGCAAGACCGCCGAGCTCGTCCAGGACAGCCAGACCGTCAGTCACTTCCAGCGCGCCGTGCTGAAGATCGGGACGTACCTGATCATCCTCGCCATCGCCATGGTCAGCGTGATCATCATCGTCTCGCTCGTCCGCGGCGACCCATTCCTCGACACACTCCAGTTCGCGCTCGTGCTCACGGTGGCGGCGATCCCGGTCGCGATGCCGACGGTGCTGTCGGTCACCATGGCCGTCGGCGCGCGCCTCCTCGCGAAAAAGAAGGCGATCGTCAGCCGACTCGTCGCCATCGAGGAACTGGCCGGCGTGGACGTGCTCTGCACGGACAAGACTGGCACGCTGACGCAGAACAAGTTGACACTCGGTGATCCCTTCGCCGTGGCGGGCGTCACGGGCGACGACGTGATCATGGCTGGCGCGCTGGCATCGCGCGCCGACGACAACGACACGATCGACCTCGCGGTCCTCGGCGGTTTGACGGCCGGCCAATCACTTCGGGGATACCACGTGGAGCACTTCCAGCCGTTCGAGCCGGTCGGCAAACGCACCGAGGCGACCGTCCGGGGCACCAATGGTGCCGCGTTCAAGGTGACCAAGGGCGCTCCCCAAGTGATCCTCGCCCTTGCCGTCAACGCCCGGCAGGTGAAGGCGAGCGTCGAGGACGCGGTCAACGAGTTCGCGGCGCGCGGCTTTCGCTCCCTGGGCGTCGCGCGGACCGAAGGAAATGGAGCCTGGCAGTTCCTCGGCGTACTGCCACTGTTCGATCCGCCGCGCGCCGACGCCAAGGCGACCGTCGCCACGGCTCGACAGATGGGCGTCGAGGTCAAGATGGTCACCGGTGACGCCCTCGCGATCGCCTCAGAGACGGCCAGGACGCTCGGGATGGGCACGGACATCCTCGACGCCGCGAGCCTGGGTGACGTCACGCGCACGGAAAGCGCGGCGATGTCAAAGACGATTGAAGGCGCCGACGGCTACGCCCAAGTCTTTCCCGAGCACAAGTACCACATCGTGGACGTCCTCCAGCGAAGCGGACATATCGTCGGCATGACCGGTGACGGCGTCAATGACGCCCCCGCGCTCAAGAAGGCCGACTGCGGGATCGCCGTGTCCAGCGCGACCGACGCGGCGCGCGCGGCCGCTTCCATCGTGCTCACCACGCCCGGCCTTTCGGTCATCATCGACGCCATCAAGGAGAGCCGAAAGATCTTTCAGCGGATGAACAGCTACGCCATATACCGGATCGCCGAGACGTTGCGCGTCCTTTTGTTCATCTCACTCGTCATCCTGATCTTCAATTTCTTCCCGGTAACGGCCATGCAGATCGTGCTACTGGCCCTGCTGAACGACGGCGCCATCCTGTCGATCGCCTACGACAACGTCCGCTACCGCAATCAACCCGAGGCGTGGAACATGCGCGTCGTGCTCGGAATGGCGACCCTCCTCGGCGTCGTTGGTCCGGTCGCGGCGTTTGGCATGTTCTACCTCGGCGACCGTGTTTTTCATCTCGGCCACCCCGAGCTCCAGACGATGATGTACCTGACGCTGTCGGTCGCCGGTCACCTCACGATCTTCCAGGCGCGTACCCGAGGTTCGTTCTGGTCCATCCGACCGGCGCGCGTGCTCCTGTTGGCTGTGCTCGGCACGCAGGTACTCGCTACGTGCATCGCGGTCCTCGGAATCTTCATGACCCCGCTCGGCTGGCGCTACGCGGCGCTGGTGTGGGGCTACGCGTTGGTGTGGTTCGTCGCCACCGACCGTGTCAAACTGCTCGGCTATCGACTCCTTGGTCCGTCGGGCGTCAAGAACAGGGCTGGCTCGTCTCCATCACGCCGCTCTTCGAGTGAGAGAGCCACGATGACCTCGTACGTCGAACCCTTCCACACCGAGGTCGACACCAGCCCGGACGAACCCGTGTACCACGACAGCAGTGCCTGCCCGTACGCCAGGGAGATCACTCGCGCCGGCCACGACGTGGCGGGCACCGGCGAGCGGCGGCGCTGCGAGTGGTGCGAAGCGCACGCGCGCGTGGCGCCATTTCACACCACCGTCAACACGAGTCCGGAGGACCCCGTGTATCACGACCTCACGGCGTGCCCCTACGGTCAGGAGATCACCCGCGCCGGCCACGACGTGGCGGGCACCGGCGGGCGGCGGCGCTGCGAGTGGTGCGAGTCGCACACGCGTACCGGTGAACCACCGCACGCGACCCAGAGGGAGACGACGCCATGAGACTCAACGAGGAAGTCCTCAGTGAAATGAGGATCAAGCCGGGAGATCCCGCCGAACTCTCGGATCGCAGCACTAAGCACGTGACCGCCGACTGGCTGGTGGACGCGGACAAAGTCGCCCGAGACAAGCATCCCAGAAGGGTCGCCGAAAAGGACCTCGTTGAGTTTGTGGACGAACTCGCCGCGGCGCAGGAGCTGCTCTGGGCCGACGGCACGTACGCGCTCTTAGTCGTCCTCCAGGCGATGGACGCGGCCGGCAAGGACGGCACCATCAAGCACGTCATGTCCGGGGTCAACCCCCAGGGCTGTCGGGTCGTGGCGTTCAAGCAGCCGTCGGTCGAGGAACGAAGTCACGATTTCCTGTGGCGATGTTCAAAGGAACTACCCGAACTCGGCGACATCACTATCTTCAACCGCTCCTACTACGAAGACGTGCTGGTGACCCGGGTCCACCCCGATCTGTTGGATGAGAGCCACGAGATGCCGCACAGTGGAATGAGCGAGAAGTTCTGGGCGGACCGTTACGCCGACGTCAACGCCTTCGAGCACCATCTGCATCGCAGCAGGACGCGCGTCGTGAAGGTCTTCCTTCACGTGTCCAAAGAGGAGCAGAAGAAGCGATTCTTGGACCGACTGGACGAGCCGGCCAAGAACTGGAAGTTCTCCGGAGCGGACCTCGCCGAGCGTCAGTATTGGGACGAGTATCAGCGAGCGTATGAGGAAGCTCTGAGCGCCACATCGACCGAGTGGGCACCGTGGTTCGTGGTTCCAGCCGATCACAAATACGAACTGCGGGCGCTCGTTGGTGGCATTGTCGTTAACGCTATAGAAATGATGAAACTGAGGTCCCCCGTGGTGTCAGCAGACGCCCTGGTGGCCCTGAAGAAGGCGAAGAGCGAGCTTCTCGCCGAGGAGTAGTCGATCAGCGGGATCTCGCGCTCGTTGGAGAGGGCTGGGTTCACCGATAAGGTGGAAGTCCCGGCGCTCGGTTGGTGCGATCGGCGGTGGGATGTAAAACCCTTTGTAGAAAGGACATCGGGGGTGAATGGTTTCGACAATGGTCGTCGAGGTGAAAGAAGCGAGCCGTGGTCTCCGGAACCACGTTAAAGAGCCGGAAACAATAAATAAACGCCAAGCCTTCGCTTGCGCTTGCTGCTTAGGTAGCAACATCCGCCTAGACCCAGCCCTGCGGTTTAGATATCGGGTGTCATGAAGTAGGGCTTACCGTCAGAACTCGTTAGTGGTCCCGGCGGGACAATTCAGCTAACTACGGAACGTCATCGGTGCTGACAGTAGTGACGTTCCCGACAATCCCCTGACAGCTGCGCTCGGAGAATGTTCACTAAGAAGCCGTTGGACCGGGGTTCGAATCCCCGCACCTCCACTCGCAGGGCTGAACTCCAAACGTTGGACCGCTCTAAATGAGAGTGCAGTCTGGGTTTGGGTTAGTTGTAACGCTTCAAATTCATTCGGCGTCAGATAGTTCAACGAACTGTGACGCCGCTGTGGATTGTAGAGGTTCTCGATGTAGTCCGCCATCGCGGATGAGAGTTCGACAATGGGTAGCCAACGTTGTCGATTGAGAAGTTCGAAGTCGATAACGCACCCGCGGCGTGCTCGCCCCGTTGGCCACACCAACCCACGGCTCTACAGCTAACGACGTACCGGCCCAATACGCTGCGCGCAGTAGGTCGGTATCGTCTCACTAGAACCCGAAAGGAGATGTAGTCCTATGCCAAGTGACAACGACGTTGACAGTGACGTTGAGGCCAATCTCCGTCGCGCCAGTCTCTACTCTGCTAACGGCAAATACAAGAAGGCGGAGGCGCTTTATCAGCGAGTCCTCTCTCGCGAGCCTGACAACGTGCGTGCGATCGCTTCGCGAATCTCAGTTGACGCAGCTTTGGGAAGGATCACGTACGAGGATGCACTTGCGAAAATCCGCGCAATCGTCGATGCGAATCCGGATAACGATCGTCTCCCAACGGGCCTGATTACCTTGCTCGCTCGGATGAAACGTATGGACGAGTACGCACTCGAGCGCACAAAGTACTTCGAGCGCTTTCCACACTCACCGGTAGCTCTACAAGTGCAAGCGAACGGTCTGCAGGTTGATGCTGATACCAAGGACAGTCCCGACACACCAGCCATCGCGTGGGGGTACTACCAAAGAGCGCTCCAGTCGGGACCGCTGCTAACGCCGTGCTTTCGTGAAGTGGCGTTCAGAGCCGCGCGACGAGCAGACCCGCAGCACGCGGAGTCAGCACTTGCTGGTGCTTCAAAGATTGAGCGCTTGACAATCCGTACGCGCGTGTGGGGACCTCAACGTATGGCGTCGCTGTACATGGGTGGATTCCTGCTTGCGGCGTTGCTCTGGCATCCGAACTTGACGGCGAGCATCGCAGTTCAATCGGTGACGTTGTCCTGGGGATTGTGGGCTATCTACTGCAACTCCCAGCTGTGTTGCAAGAAGTGCCGCAACGCTTGGATCGCGATCGTCAGTTTCTTTTCTCTCGTGGAGATCACGTTTGACCATCTGAGCACGTGGTACATACCTGCAGGGGTTGCCGTGGTTCTCTTCACTTGGTCGGCGGCGACAGGCAAGCTGAAAGCGCTAAGCACTCCTCCACAAAGCCGCGAAGAAGCCGAGCGGTCCATGCGTCGGGCGTTGACAACAAGCGTCTTGCTGATGATCGTTGTTGATTCGTACGTCGCTGGTCAGAATGCCAATCACAAGTACGCAAACCCCGACAGCTTGTCGTGGACATTGCTCGTTGCCAACGTCTTCTTCGTGGTACTCGCTGTGGCGCGGTACCGTCGCTCGAAGAGACAGGCTCAAGAGATCTAAGCGTTGCGGCTTACCCGATGCGCTTCATTTCTAAGGTTGTCAGTCCTTACGGCGCTCAGCAGTCTGAAACACTGACCATTGACGGCTTGGTGACAAACCTCGCGTCGTTGTGGGACACCACGATATCGGTGTAGGTGTGCACCGTCGTGCCGGCGGGCACGTTGTTGACCATCTGCAGCGTCCCGAGACCGTCGCCTGATAGGTCGTCGCCGAATGAGTCCACGGGCTGAATGATTATCGAACAGTCGGGACTACCCGCGGCCGTGCCGGTGTTGTCCACGGCGAAGAAGACGCGAACGTAGTCATTGGGTAGCACCTTGACGGCCTGCACCGAGACACTCCACGAAGCGCTCGGACCTGGCGGCCTGGTCGCCTCATAAATGGTGAGGATCGCGATGAGGGCGAAGACGACCATTCCGACCTTGGCTGGCTTTGTGACAGTGCCTTTTGCCATCGGAAATACTTAGCACCTTTGCCGATTACGTTGCTTTGGTGCGGTGAGCGGTGTCTTGACGTGACCTACCAAGTCAAAGCCAGCTACGCTCCGGGCGCCAACGAACCGCTGTTGGCTTTGATGATGAAGGAGATACAGACTCCGACCGCCGGATTGATTGCGAAGTACTTGAGTGGCCACGTCCTCGATGGTCCACCGACTTCCAGTCCGCTCACGGCGGACGCCGGACACACGATTGGTGTCCAGTTCTTCGGTTGCGTGTCGGTCACTTCGACCCACGTGTGTGCGCCGTCACCGTGTCCGACGGCGAATGGGTTTCCCAGCGCAGTCAGTGAGTACCTCTTCGTCAGTGGTCGCGGTGAAGCGGCGCTGCTTGTCTCTGCGACGACGAGAACCGTGCTCCTCGCCATCTCGCACGTCGCGCCAGAGTTTTTGTAGGCAACTTGTCCGTACCAAGCGATCGAGGAGCTTGGCGGCTTCATCGCCGCTAATCGAACGGTCTCTGCCAGCTGCCCCGGGCGACAACTCGGTGCGCTACTGGCACCGGCAGGAGCGCGCGCGATCAAGGACACTCCGACGAAGACGCTCGCAATGGCGAGAGCGATAGCGGCAAGAGACTGCGGCAGAATTTTGGGTCTCACGTTCGTATCCCGTCTCAGCTGATACTCCATACTGTCCGCCCGACGCTCGGCGTTTCTCAACCGTTCTGGTATCCACCGCCATCGCCGATTGCCTCGATTAGAAGGATGCAGCGCCCCCATCTCCACGCGGCCTAGGGCTATGAAACGTCCGACCGTGTGGAAATGGGGGCGCTGCCGCTTGGTTCGCTCCAAAGCGGAGTGAGCCCGGTCTATTGATCGGCCGAGCACGACAACTCCTTGTCCAGATGAGACGGTTCGCGCAACTGGCGCTCGGTCGAGTTGGGGGCACAATGAAGGGAATGGAACTTCGGACCGAACGACTAACGCTGAGAGAGTTCCGGCTCGACGACGAAGTCGCAGTTCACCGCTATGGCTCAGACGAGGAAGTAACCCGGTACCTAACGTGGGGGCCCAACTCGTCGACCGAAACCGCGGCGTATCTGAGCGAGGTCGTTCGCAAGGCGGCCCGAAAGCCTCGTACTTCGTTCACCCTCGCCGTCGCGACGCTCGATGATGAGCTGATTGGCGTCGCCAACCTGACGATCACCGACGCAGGGTCGACAGGCGAACTCGGCTACGTCCTGGCAAGGGACTGGTGGGGACGCGGCTACGCCACCGAAGTGGCGCGACGACTCATCGCCTTCGGATTCAACGAACTGGGACTTCGCCGGATAACGGCGACCTGTCATCCCGACAACTTCGCGTCAGCGCGAGTCTTGGAGAAGGCGGGGCTGCACTTCGAAGAGACACTACGAGACCACCTCGGAGTGCGCGCAGGATAGCGACGCTTCGCCACCGCGACCGACTACGACGTAGCTGGCTACCCGGACTGAAGGTCTCCTCCGCGTCAGTTACCTGGGAGCCGAACATTCGCAATCGGCTCCCAAGTCGGGTACGCGCCATCTATGGCCATGGTTCACGCACCACCAACCGGTCTTGAAGCCGAACGAACTCCACTCGCTTGTTCGGCTTCAACTCACTTTGGAAGGTGCGCATAGAAGCTGTTGGATCAGTATCGTGTAAACCCCGGATTCCAGATCACGTGGACCCAGGATTATTCAGTTTGGGCCGATACAGTATCGACTGTGGACGCGCAAAAACCCGAGCACTACGTCCGATCGGTTGACACGCCGGAACCTCCGGCGACCAGTAGGTGGCGTCGCGTCTTTCGACGTTTCACGTACTTCATGAACGAAAAAACTCGCTCACAAACTCCACCGAGCGTTCATCCGTATGACGGCTTTAACGCCAACGGAAAGCGACACAGCTGACGTAATCAAGGCGTTCGGCTCCATTGACTAATGCGCTCCACTGACGCGTGGAGTTCGCGCGCGACGGTCATGGCTTTCAGCCGAACGAGTTCCCTCGCAGTGCTTGACCCCAAAACGCCGGACAGCCTTCGTGAGCGGGCCGCCTGCTCTGGGACGACCCACCCAGGCTTCAGCCGTGGTGATTTTGGTGTCAGTTTGAATTGACAAATCGAATCTGTCAGTTTATACTGACAGGCATGGACATCGAAAAACTCACCGACAATCTCTCCTCGGATGATCCGGCGCTCGGGCTCCGAGCCTCGTTGGCGTTACATCGCCTGGCTGAGAGAGTCGAAGCGAGCCAGGTCGCGTCCGCCCGTAGAAAAGGCTGGTCGTGGCAGCAAATCGGCGACGCCCTCGGCATCACCCGCCAATCCGTGCACACCAAATACAACAAGGAGTCGTCATGACCACTCAACCCGTTTCGCCGGAGTCGCTTCACGCCTGGGCCCTCGTTCTGCGGGCCGGCGAGGAGGCTCGTCGTCGGGGCGATCGTCGCATCGGCACCGATCACCTCTTGCTCGCCTTGTTCGAAGACCCATCGTTCGACGCCATATTGGGCGTAAATCTGCAACAAGCTCGCCAGGCCCTTGACACGCTCGACCACGAAGCCCTCGCCACCCTGGGCTTCGGCGCCGATGCTGACGCGCCGGAACTGCCGATGCGCGCCGTGCCGAAGAAGCCGAGGTTCAGAGACGTCGCGCAGAAGGATCGCATCCGAATGACGCCCGTCGCGAAGAAAGTTCTGGAGAGTGCCTCAAAGCCGAACCGTCGCAGGATCAAGGTCACGTCGCAACAGGTGTTGGCCCAGATACTCATGCTCCATCCACCGGACCCCGCCGCCGTGCTCCTTCGCACTCTCGGCGTGGACACGTCGGAGGTTCGCAGTCGCCTCGACGTGGCCGAATCCGACACTTGAGTCGCTGTCGTCCCAGCTTTTCATGAGCGACGGCACTTTCGTCCGGCTCCTTGGGGCGAGAGCAACCGTGCGTTCGGGAGAACTACTCCCCTACGAACCCGCCGGCGGCTGCTTCAACCCGATGAGATTTCCCTCGCCGTCGCGCACCTTTGCCACGAGCAGTCCAGCCGCGACGTCCGTGGGCTCTTGTACGACCACCGCGCCCGCGGCCTGCAGCGCAGCCAGGGTCGTCGCGATGTCCGTCACGTCGTAGTAGGGCTCGGGACCGGTCATGCCTTGGTCGAAGCCATTGGGGATCAGTCCAATCTCGTGTCCTCCCACTTCGTAACCGACGTAGAACTTCGAATCGACGTGAGGTTCGACGCCGAACAGCGCAGTGAACGTCGCCTTTGCGGCGTCGAGGTCCCGTACGGGATAGAGCACGGTGTTGAGTTCTGGGTTCACGGAGTCTCCTCTTGTCACGTTTCGCCACGATCGTGGGTCAATATGAATGACACCGTAGCCCTCGAGAAAGTGACACGTGGACGAAAAGCAATTTCTGAGCCAACAGTTCGAGGCGAATCGTCCACGTCTGCGCGCCGTGGCCTATCGAATCCTCGGTAGTAACCCCGACGTCGACGACGCGCTGCAGGACGCCTGGCTCCGGCTCTCGAACACGGACGCCGAGCAGATCGACAACATGACCGGATGGCTCACGACCGTCGTCGCACGGATATGTCTCAACACATTGCGATCGCGCCAGCGCCGTCCCGCGAGTTCGCTCGACGCCTCCCCCGCCGTGGCCGATTGTCGGGCCGATCCCTCGGCCATCACGCCTGAGGAGCAGGCGGTGCTCGCCGACTCCGTGGGGGTGGCGCTCCTCGTCGTGCTCGAGACGCTCTCACCGGCCGAGCGGATCGCCTTCGTGATGCACGACATGTTCTCCTTCTCCTTCGACGAGGTCGGCCAGATTCTCGCAAAGTCATCGGAGTCCTGTCGTCAACTGGCGAGCCGGGCGCGACGTCGCGTCCGATCCGCGCAGGATCCGGCCGCTGACCCCGAACGTCAGCGCGAGGTGGTCGACGCGTTCTTGACGGCGTCGCGGAGTGGTGACTTTCAAACGTTGTTGTCACTGCTCAGTCCCGACGTCGAACTCGTGGCCGACGCGGCCGCCGTCGCCATCGGCGCGCCCGAGCGCAAAGACGGCCCCTTCGACGTCGCGACGCGATTCTCCGGTGGCGCCCAGTCCGCGCGCTTGGCGCTCTTAGACGGTGTGGCCGGGCTCGTCTGGGCCATGGGCGGCACGCCCAAGGTCGCGTTCGACTTCACCGTGGTCGAGGGCCGGGTGACGCGAATCGACATGATCGGCGACGACGAGGTGTTGAGCGAGATCACGGTCCAGTACCTTCGGCGAACCAAAGACGTCTAGGAACCTGCACCGACGACGCACTACGATTTGGCGGCGGCCCGTACTCATCATGCGGGCCGCATTGCATTTCTCTCCTGGACGACGCGCCGACGACGTCGATGCGGTCCTTCGAGCGTCGCTTCGACAATCGCGGACCGGCCATCGTCGAGGGGGCAGCAGATACAGTTTTCGCCATGACCAAGCGAACGAGTCCACCATTCCGTGCTGATCACGTCGGCAGCCTCCTACGACCCGCGACGCTCCTGGCGGCTCGGGCGTCCCTCGCCGCGGGCACCATCGACGCCGACGAGCTGCGAGCGGTGGAAGACGATGCGATTCGTGATGCCGTCGCGCTGCAAGAGGAGCTCGGATACCAGAGCGCGACCGACGGTGAGTTCCGTCGAACCTCGTGGCACATGGACTTCATCTACCAACTCGGCGGCATCTCCAAGACCGACGAGCAGTTGCAGGTCGCCTTCAAGAACGCCGAAGGTTCGACGTCATTCACGTCGGCCGCGCTCAAGGTTGACGGACCCGTGCGACTCGAGCACACGATATTCGCCGACGCGTTCCAGTTCCTGCAGTCGGTCACGACCACGGCGATTCCCAAACTCACGATTCCGTCACCGAGCATGGTCCACTACCGAGGTGGCGCCGCCGCCATCGATCCCGACGTCTACGACGGTGTCGACGCGTTCTGGAACGACCTCAGTGCGGCGTACGCCGACGAGGTGCGGCGCCTCGGCGAACTCGGTTGCACCTACCTCCAACTCGACGACACGTCGCTCGCCTATTTGAACGACCCGGCGCAGCGAGCCATGATCGCCCAGCGGGGCGACGACGCCGATCACCAGCACCTGCGCTACATCAAGCAGATCAACGCGGCCCTCGCGGGGCGTCCCGAGGGGATGTCGGTCACCACCCATTCGTGTCGCGGGAACTTCCAGTCGTACTGGGCCGCCGAGGGGGGCTACGACTTCGTCGCCGAAGCGCTCTTCAGCGAACTCGACGTCGACGGTTTCTTCCTCGAGTACGACGACGAGCGCTCGGGCGGGTTCGAACCGCTCCGCTTCGTGCCCAAGGGCAAGATGATCGTCTTGGGGCTGGTGACCACCAAGAACGGCGCACTCGAGAGCAGCGACGCCCTCAAACGCCGAATCGACGAGGCCAGTCAATTCGTCGACCTCGAACAACTGTGTCTCTCCCCGCAGTGCGGATTCTCCTCCACCGTGGAGGGCAACAGTCTCACGTTCGACGAGGAAGTCGCGAAACTTCGACTCGTTCGCGAGGTGGCCGACGACGTGTGGGGTTGATTTAAGCTCCCTCGTCGCTCGTCCCGGCGAAGTTAGGTTGGGTTGCGTGCGACACACGACGTTGTCTCGACTCATCGCGATCGCAGTGCTGTTGGTGAGCGTCATCGCGCTGAGTGGCGACACGCCCGGCGGGGCCGCAACCTCGCCACCCGCGCCGCCGTTCGTACAGCGCGGTGCGACGCTCACGAGCACCTCGGCCGGACTCGGCACGATGATCGACAGCGTCGACCTGCTTTCGGCGACGTTCGGGTACGGCGTGGCGTCGAACGACCCCTACCACCCGACGGGTTGGGTCTACCTCGTTCGAACCTCGAACGCCGGGTCGAGTTGGACCTTGCAGAGCGCACTCCCCTACCTGTCGTTCCATCAGTCCGGCGGGACGGTCATTCCGAGCGTTCATTTCGTGAGTCGACGCGTCGGCTACCTCGAGAGCGGACCGGCGACGCCCGGAGCGATCTTCGAGACGCTGAACGGTGGCCTCACGTGGGCCAAGCTCTCCACACCCGGCATCACGCCGACGTTCCTCACGAGTGACTTGTCGCTCGCCGTCGTCAGCTACCTCTGCACGCACGCCGACGACGACCCCAATGACTGCCCCGACGAACTGTCGCTCTATCGCGATGGCGCGACGTCGCCGTGGCGTTCGGTGACGATTCCGCGCACGAGCAACGTCCGCAACCGCGACGCCCAGCTGTTCGCCGCGCCCTCGCCCAGTGCCTTCGTGATCAGTGAGGGCGACCCCGGTGGCGGTGGACAGCACAGCCGACTGTCCCTCTCGCTCGTGAGCGACGGGGGCGAGTCCTGGCGCCACCTCGACGACCCCTGCGCGAGTTTCGGTTCCGATCAACTGGTGACCTTCGGACCTCGGAACTGGCTCCTGTCGTGCTTCCTCGGCGAAGGCATGAACCAGGGAATCGGCAACCTGTACCGCACCGGCGACGCTGGCCATTCATGGACCCGGATCCTCCACGGTGACGAAGAGGCCACGACGATCACGCCGAGCGGCAACCGTCACCTTCTCTTCGGTGCGGTCGGCGGCGCGACCGGTGGCGTCGTGGTGAGCAGCGACGGCGGCGCGCGGTGGACTCGAACTGACATCAACGGTCAAGGCGGCGCGTCGGAATCGCTCGCCACGATCGGTGCCACGGGGGCGATCGACGTCGTGATCGGTGGCCAGACCTATCGGACGAAGGACGGGCGCACGTGGAACGCGTTGCCTCCCCTGCCGGGCGGTGCCTACCGGGGCGATCCAATCTGCGTACCGCAACACGTCAAGGTGACCTTGCGCGGGAAGCCGGTGAAGGGATTCCAGGCGTCGTCGCGGCTCATCTTCACCAACGACGGCGCGCAGAACTGCTACCTGGCGGGATCGCCGAACACCCAGTCGCTCGGTGGCGTCTCTCACACGGCCCTGGGGTCACCGGGTTACGTGGACGGGTACAACGAACCACGACTCGTGGTGCTGAAGGCCCACGGTGGCACCGCCAACGCGCGACTCTGGATCTCTCGAACCAAAGGGTGGTCCGCGAGCACGTGCGCGGCGGCGACGGCGAAGGGCCTGGCCATCGATTTCGGGAGTCCGGCGGACTTCGTGGTCAGTTTTCGCACACCGTTGCGCGTCTGCACGGGGCTCACCGGCTTAGGGATCAACGTCGACGCCGTGCAGCCGGGGTCGAATCCCCACAACTAGCCGGTCCGTCCACTCGCTCGAACCGAGGCTCACGCGTCAAAGGGCGCGACCACGCGACGCAGTAGATCACCGAGCGTGTGCCGGTCATCCGCGGAGAGTGACGCCAGGATCGCGTGCTCGCGATCCACGAGGTCAGTCAACGCGCGGTCCACGCACTTGCGTCCGGCCGCCGTGATCTGCACGCGAACCGAACGCGCGTCCACCGAGTCCTGCTGGCGCCGCACGAGACCGCGTTCCTCGAGTCGATCCAGGCGATTCGTCATCGTCCCCGACGTCACCAGGGTCTGGGCCATCAACTGTCCCGGCGAGAGACTGGGCGGGGCCGACGCTCGTCGCAGCGCCGAGAGCACGTCGAAGCTCCAAATCTCGAGATCGTGACGGGCGAAAATGACACTTCGCTGACGGTCCAGGTAGCGCGTGAGCCGAGAGACCCGCGACAAGACCTCGAGGGGACTCACGTCGACCGCGGGCAGCACGCGTCGCCAACCGCGCAGTAAGCGATCCACTTCGTCTTCCATGACCCTCCCCTCGACCGGCAGCCCCACTATATCTTGACATCAAGATATAGTGGGGATACAGTTATCTTGACATCAAGAGACTTTCGAAGGAGCCGCAATGCGAGACATCATCCACGAAGACCCCCCATCGGCTGTGCCGCTCTCGGGAGCGGGCCCGGCGTCGGAGAACAGCCTGGCGCTGGAGCACTACCGGACCCTGCGCGAACGCGTCGCCGAAGGTCGAACCATGTTCCAGCGGCCGCTCACGATGGCCGAGAAGGTGCTCGTGGCGCACCTGCGACGACGCGACGTCGCCCCACCGGTTCGGGGTGCGACCTACGTCGACCTCGACCCGGACCGCGTGGCCCTGCAAGACGCCCTCGCCCAGATCGTGGCGCTGCAATTCATCACCGCGGGACTCGATGAAGTGGTCGTACCCACGACCGTGCACTGCGATCACCTCATCACCGCTCGCACGAACGCGACGATCGACCTTCGGGCCGCGAAGGACACGAACGCCGAGGTGTACGACTTCTTGCGCTCGGTGTGCGCCCGTTTCGGCATCGGCTTCTGGGAGCCGGGCGCGGGCATCATCCATCAGGTCGTCCTGGAGAACTACGCCTTTCCGGGCGGACTGATGATCGGGACCGACAGCCACACCCCGAACGCCGGCGGATTGGCGATGGTGGCGGTCGGCGTCGGTGGCGGCGACGCCATCGACGCCATGACGGGGCTCCCCTTCAACCTGCGATGGCCACGACTCATCGGCGTGCGACTCACCGGTGAGCTCTCGGGCTGGTCGTCACCGAAGGACGTGATCCTGCGGGTCGCCGACCTCTTGACGGTGAGTGGCGGCACCGGCGCGATCGTTGAGTACTTCGGCCCCGGCACCGCCGCCATCAGCGCCACGGGCAAGGCCACGATCTGCAACATGGGGGCCGAGATCGGCGCCACGACGTCGATCTTCCCCTTCGACGCCGCGACGTCGTCGTACCTGCGCGCCACGTTCCGGGCCGAGGTCGCGGACGCCGCCGACGCCGTCGCCGACGACCTGCGCGCCGACCTCGCGATCGACGCAGACCCCGGTCGGTTCTTCGACCAGGTCATCGAGATCGACCTCACGGCGTTGCGACCGAGGATCAACGGCCCCGACACTCCGGACCTCAGCCACGCGCTCGGCGACGTCGGGACCTGGGCGCGCCAGCACGGCGTGCCGACGTCCATCGCCGTGTCGCTCGTGGGATCGTGTACCAACTCCTCCTACGAGGACATCGCCAAGGCGGCGTCGGTGGCGCGCCGCGCGCGCGCGTTGGGGCTCCGCGCGAAGACGCCGCTCCTGGTCACGCCCGGGTCGGAGCAGATTCGCGCGACCGTCGAACGCGACGGATTCCTCGACGACCTCGTCGCGATTGGCGCGACGGTCCTCGCCAACGCCTGCGGTCCGTGCATCGGCCAGTGGGACCGCCAGTTGGTCGACCCCACGGTGGTGAACACGATCGTGACCAGCTTCAACCGCAATTTCGCGCGGCGCAACGACGGCAACGCCGCGACCAAGGCGTTCCTCGCGTCACCCGAGGTCGTCGTCGCGTTGGCGCTCGCGGGCACGCTCGACTTCGATCCCGCGAACGACGAGATCGAGATCGACGACGGTCGGCGCGTGCGGCTCTCGACCCCCGCCGGCGCGGTGCTGCCGCCCACGGGATTCCTCCGTACCGCCCCGCCGACGCGGGCGCCGGCCGACTCCCGCGTCCCAATCGAGGTCTCCCCGACCTCGACGAGGCTCCAGCTCCTCGTGCCGTTCCCCGCGTGGCGTGGCGAGGACTTCGTGTCGTTGCCGGTGCTCGTCAAGGCCGAGGGCAAGTGCACGACCGACCAGATCTCGGCGGCCGGTCAGTGGCTCAACTACCGCGGGCACCTCGAACACATCTCCGACAACCTGTTCCTGGGCGTCGTCAACGCGTTCAGCGGCGCGATCGGCGAAGGGACCGATCCCCTCGACGGTTCAACGCGACCGTTCCCGTCGATCGCGAAACACCTCGGCGACGCCGGAGTCGGTTGGTGCGTCGTCGGCGACGCCAATTACGGCGAAGGTTCCTCGCGGGAACACGCGGCGATGGAGCCGCGCTACCGGGGATGTCTCGTCGTCATCGCGCGCTCGTTCGCGCGAATCCACGAGACCAACTTGAAGAAGCAGGGGCTGCTCCCGCTGACATTCGTCGACGCCTCAACCTACGACGACGTCGACGAAGCGGACCGCATCAGCGTGCTCGGCCTGGGTGACCTCGCGCCCGGCCGCGACGTGCGATGCCTGATCACGAAGCCGGACGGCCGTCAAGTCGAATTCCTGGGCCGTCACACGTTCAGCCAGGAACAGCTGGCGTGGTTCACGACGGGCAGCGCCCTCAACGCCATACGCAATGAGAGGGTTCGGGATCAGCATGGCGCTATGACGCGGAGCTGACCTTCACGTCGCCCGAGACCGTCTTGGCGCTGATGGTCACGGCGTCCGACGCCGAAGCGCCCACCGTTCCGTCGAGGGGCATCGTCGAGGTGAGCCGTCCCGAGATCGACGTCGCGTCGACGTCGACTTCGAGACCGCGCGCGACCGTCACGGCCACGTTGCCCGACACCGTACGGACCGAGATCTCCGAGGGCGCGTCGACCGCGAGGCGCACGCTGCCCGAGGCGGTGCGGATCTTGGTGGTCGTGCCCGCGCCGTCACAGCGCACGTTGCCCGACGCGCTGTGACAGGTCAGGCTCTCGCGCACCGACGCCGACGTGACATCACCCGACGCGGTCTTCATCTCGAGGACGCCCACTTCGTCGGCGACCGACACGTTCCCGGACGCGCTCGTCACGGTCGCCTTGGCCAGGACGCCGATGACCTCGGTGTCACCCGACGCGGTCGTCACTTCGACGCTCGAGCCTTCGGGCAACGCGATGTGGACGTCGGGGTCCGATCCGCCGAACTCGAACCACGACCCGCGCCGAATCGCCGCCTTGAAACCTCGCATCGCGTTGAAGTTCTCGTGCGTGCGCGTGCGCACCACGAGCGTGTTCTTGCGTTCGTCGAACTCGATCACGGCCTCGTCGAGCATCCGTTGGTACGAGGGGTCACTGACGCTGAGGGTGACCTCGATGACGTTGCTCTCCGACGCGCCGATCGTCACGTCACCGCTGCTCGTGGTGACGCGGGCGATGCCCGGGCCTGATGCCTCGAAGACCTCGTGGCGTTCTACTTTCGATGTCATTGCTTCTCCCCCTCGGTGTGCCGACGACTTGTCGGACGTTGCGTTGCGGAACACGGTGTTCTCCTTCTCAGGTCTCTTAGGCGCGGCCCTTGCCGCGAAGTTGGCGTGGGTTGTGCAAGACGGACTCGGTCGGGTCGGTGCGCACCGAGCGCTCCAGGGTTCGCACGATCCAGGAGTTCACCGAGGAGCCGACGTCCGTCGCGAGGTGTTCGATCTCCTCTTTCAAACCGTCGCTGAGTCGCAGCGCGATGCGCGCGGAGTAGTCGCTCGGCGTCGGCGCCGCGACGTTCCCCTCGGTCGCGACGACGCGGTTCATCCGGATCTGGTCGCCTTCGAGGTTCAAGGTGAGCGCGACGCTGTCTTGGAGGTTGAACTCTTGGATCACGCCGTTCAGGGCTTCGAGGAAGTGGGTGCGCAGCGACGGCTCGATGGCCGCGCTCAAACGCTCCGCGATGGCTGCCGTGTCGGGCCCCCCGAGTTGTCCCAACGCGTTGAAGTCCTCTCGGATGCCTGCTAGCAGTTCTGATATCAACATGACATCATTCTAATATCACTTTGATGTCATTGTCAAGGACTGGCGCTGTGTGCGCTGACAATAGGGTTTTCGGGGATAGAGGCAGGTCTAGGGTTCTTCCAATGGCACATGGGTCCATTTTCCCAGGTCGGTGTGATATTCGTCCCCTGGTCAGAATGGGTTTAGGCTCCCAGCAATGCCGGTCAAACGAGTGTGGGGTGGGTTCTTTATCGTGGGGATTCTCGTGAGCGGAATCTTCACGGCCCTGGGCGCTCTCGACATCTCGCGCATTGCCTGGGCGGTGGTTCTTGGAGTGTGCATAGTTGGACTCGTCGTTGTTCTGGGGTGGCACCCAGACTTTGGATTTTTGTCAAAGCGCACTGCAATGACTGGCCTCGTTGACATTGGTTCGGACGAGTTCGACGATCCTAGGACCGTGAACTCAGGCGCCCCGATAGATCGGGCACCGCTGGCCCACTCAGAATCTTCAGAACTTGCCGTGACTCTTGATAGAGAAGAGTGGCACCCGTTCGACTACCGGGCGCTGATTCTTGGGCTGAAAATAACAATTACGAACAAAACGGACCGGGACATAACAATCTTCGGATTTGGTTGGGAACAGTTGGCACCGTGGGCCATCGCCACTCCGGACGGGACAATAACGGCTGAGCGATACCGCCTTTCCTCGACGCGCCACAATGTGCCGGGTGTCGTTCCGGCCAACGACAGCATTTCGGGCTGGCAATGGATGGATTTCGTGCACAGGGCTCAGGGAGGACGTCCGGGCTACGTATTCACCGTGGAGGATGAACTTAAGAATAAATATCGGTTCCGGATTGAGCCTCGCGAACCGGGCGCTTACGAGGGGGCACCGCAATGACCCCCTTTTGTCAGCGCACACAGCCCAAGGACTAAATGAAATCCTTGAAATTAAGCCTTTTTTCGCTTCGTGACCCACCCCTCGAGGTTCCGTTGGGCGGGTGCGACGATCTTGAATCCGCCGTCGGTCGGGTGCGAACGCCACCCCTGCCACTCGAAGCTCGAGAGCGACTCCAGGCCCTCGAGCAAGAGCGTCCGCGCCAGAATCCCCTTCACCGCCTTTGCGTCGTGCCCGACCGTCGTGCCACCCACGCCGTCGATGAACTGCACGCGCACGACCCGGCGCGTGCGCGCGAGCTCGCGCAGATCGATGGCGGCCTCGTGTTCCAACGGCAGCAGGTTCACGATCGTCGAACGCCTCGCGTGCGCGGCCACGACCGGCGTGACCCTCGAGCGCCAGAACGTCGCCAACGTGCCCAGGGGCGCGACGCCGACGTTCATCTTGAGTCGAAAGTCGGCGATCCGGTCCTCGGCCGTCGTGACGCCGTAGAGGCTCGACGGGATGAGGATGCGTCGACGCTGCGCCGCGTCGAGTGTCGCCGGTCCCAGGTGCGACCACACGACGCCGCTGTAACGCTGCCAGGCCGCCATCCGCGCGACGCGGTCCTCGGCCAGTTGGCGCGTGACCTCGAGCGCCCGTTCGAGCAACGGGCCGCGGGCGTTCAGCACGATCTCTTGCCGTCGAGTCGACGACTCGTTCAACGTCGTGATCAGCGCTTTGATGACGCGACGCCGATCGTCGGCCAGCGCGACGTCGAAGGTGCCCGTGCTCGCCCGCATGGTGCCGCCCGGCGTCTTGGCCTCCGACGGAGGGACGAGTACGAGGAGGGGCGTCGCCACGACCACCCACGGTAGTGGTCGGGTGCCGCTAGGCCGCTTGCAGCAGCTCCTTGGTCACGCCGATCGCGCGAAGGAAGTGTCGAACCTTGACCACCTGGTCTTCGGTGAGGTCTCGCGAACGGGTCGATCCAAACGACGTCGTCTCGCCATCAATGGTCACCGCCCAATTCCCGCGGTGTGTCTCGTACACCTCGCCAAAACGTCCGAGCAACGAACAGACGTCGTGCCATTGGATGTTGTGACACATCGGGTGACTGAAGAGCTTCTGGGCGGTGATTCGGTGGTGGTGATCCAACTTGAATGGCATTCTCAACCCCCTCGCGAGGGTCGAGGTCATCTCGCCCTCACCTGCACTCTCTACCCTCTAGGCGCCCGCGTCAAGGCTTGCGACAAGTTCCACATGCTCGGTCATGGGAAACAGGTCAAAGACCCGCAATTCACTCATCGCGTAGCCTCCCGCCCCCAAGAGCTTGAGGTCGCGGGCGAACGTCGCCGCGTCACACGACACGTAAACGAGGCGCCGGGGCCGACGGCGCACCAGCGCCTCGGCCACCCCCTTGGCCAAGCCGCCCCGCGGCGGGTCGAGCACGACGACGTCACCATCGCCCACCGCGTCGTTGACCGACCGTGGTGTGACGGACCATTCGCGGACCTTCAGGTTTCGAAGCCCTTCGGCGTTCACCCGCGCGTCGCGCACCGCGTACGGCGAGGACTCCACCGCCGTCACCCGTCCTCGCGGCCCGACGGCCTTGGCGAGGGGTACCGAGAAGAGGCCGACGCCGCTGAAGAGGTCGGTGACGTGGTCGTCCGCGCGGGCCTCGGCGAATTCGAGCACCGTGTCGAGCAACAGCGACGGCGCGTCACGGTGTGACTGCCAGAAGGAGCGCGGACCGACCGTGAAGACGTGGCCGCCGACCGCGACGCGCGAGTGGGTGGAGGGTTCCAGCGGCTCGCCCCGAAACGAGCAGAGTTCGTGCATCGGACCGCGCGGCGTGAGCCGGCGCACCACCGCGAAGGCGCCGGCGTCGCCGAGGGCGCGCAGTTCGACCTCTTCGGCGCCGTGCCACGACGCCGCGAAGGCCGGCGCGAACGTTCGGTCGGCGATCCAGCACGCGTCGAGCGCGATGAGGTCGTGCGAGCGCGCCGCGCGCAGTGAGAGCCGTCCCGCGTCGTCGACACCGCAGCGGAGTCGGGTGCGCGAGCCCTGCGGGTCGCTCGTCGGTTCGATGACCGTGACCTCGCGCTCGACGCCGGCGATCCTTCGCAGGTGCTCGCTGACCAACGCCGCTTTCCAGGCGACCTGACCCGCCCGGGACGCGTCCTGCAGGTCACAGCCACCGCAGCCGCCGGGACGGGCGTAGCGACACGGTGGCGTCACGCGGTCGGGGCTGGCTTCCAGGATCTCGACGGCGTCAGCGCGCGAGAACTTCGACGTCACCTCCGTGACGTCGACGCGCACC
Organism: uncultured Acidimicrobiaceae bacterium; assembly: GCA_963700135.1. Taxonomy (GTDB): domain Bacteria; phylum Actinomycetota; class Acidimicrobiia; order Acidimicrobiales; family RAAP-2; genus RAAP-2. The sequence goes on from CAVOWM010000011.1 coordinate 626,791, forward strand.
AGTTCGCCCGGCAGACCGTGGCGCACGAAGACCACCCGTCCGTCATCCAGTCGCCCCACGGCACCGCCCGTCGCGGGGCGTTCGAGGCGCACCGGGTTCGACCGATGCTCAGGATTCTCGCTACTCACCACCGCAGCCTACTGACGCCCCCTCGTGGTGAACGGGCCGCGAGCGGTGACTACTGCTCCACGTGCGCCAAGAAGAGGTCCACCAGGTCGAGCGCGCGTTGGCGCGCCGCGGGGGTCTCACGTTCGGTCTGCGCGATCAGGGCGTCGACGTCGACCCCGAACTCTCGTGCCTCCTCGACACCGCTCGCGAACCAGTCACGAAGCTGCAGGTGATCGATCTCGGGATGGAACTGTACGCCCACGTTGCGTCCCACCGCGAAGGCCTGCACCGCGCGTGGTGAGGTCGCCCACAGTTGCGCGCTCTCGGGCAGTATGCAGTGATCGAAATGAAACTCGAACCACGGACCGGCCGCGATGCCCGAATCGTTGTGCCCCTCGACCTGGTACCAGCCGATCTCGGGTTGCTCGGAGCGTTCGACGACGCCCCCGTGGAACAGGCAGAGCGCCTGGGCGCCGAAACAGATGCCGAAGACCGGGATATCGCGACGCTGCGCGTCGGCGATGAGTTCCATCTCGCGACCGAACCACGCCTGTTCGACCTCTTCGTCGTAGACCGCACTCTTCGATCCGAGGATCACGAAGACGTCGTAGCCGTCGAGTGACGGCGTCTCGCTGTGCTCGTTCATCATCCGCAAGTCGATCTCGAAACCGCGGGTCTCGAAGGCCTCGCCGATGAGACCCGAGTGATCCTCGTCGTGATGGCGAAGCACCAGTGCGCGCGTCATGGATGATGAGCCTACGAGCCGACGGGCCCCTCGACGACTAACTCGACGGCAGCGACCACCCCATCGACGCCGCGATCTCCTTGCAGGTCGGACAGATCGGGTATTTCTGGGGATCGCGCCCCGGCACCCAGACCTTGCCGCAGAGCGCGCGCACCGGTGTCGCGTTGATCATTGCGCCGACGACCGAGTTGTCCAGCGCCACGAACTCCCCGTCCTTGGGGGTGTAGCCCTCGAGGACGATATGGGTGAACCGTTCGTGGTCTTCGTCGTCCAGGGTCGTCGAGGACGCGAAGATCTGTTCGGTCTCGATTCGCGCACTCACGTCTCAAACCATAGTGAGGTCGCTAATCTCGGGTTCCATGAGGCGACGACGCGCGGCCAAACCGGTGACCAAACCGCTCGGGCGCGTGGCGTCGCACTTCAACCGCGACGGACTGCCGAAGAACTCCTATCGAACCCAGAGCGAGGCGAACAGCGCGGCCCAGTTGGCGTGGACGCTGAGCCGGGTCGACCTCAACAGCTACCGCTGCGACCACTGCTTCCAGTGGCACATCGGCAAACGCTTCCGAGAGGATTAGCGCCGCTCCCGGGGAATCGGGCAATATGGAAGGACTTGAAACGAAAGGTCCTCCATGGGAGTTCAGGCGTACATCTTGATCCAATCCGAGATCGGCTCGAGCGAGGCGGTCGTGCTCGCCACCCGCGCCGTGGCCGGCGTGCTGGAGTCCTTTGAAGTGACCGGACCCTACGACGTCATCGTGCGTTGTGAGGCCGAAAGTGTCGATGACCTGGGCAAGTTCATCGTCGGAGCGATCCAGAAGGTCCCCGGGATCACCCGGACGCTGACCTGCCCGGTCGTCAATATCTAACCGAACGCGCCCGCGGCCCGAAGGGCCTCTTGCCGATCGACGTCGACGCCCCAACTGAGCAGGCCCTCGCGCGTCCCCGAACCGGCCTTGCCCGGTGAACGCCCGATCGCTCCCGGGGTCTTGGAGAATCGCGGCGCCGGCTGCGGCTGCACGTCGCCGTCCAGTGAGAACACACCGCGCGCCGTGTTGTAGTGGTGACGGGCCGCCTCGCGCGGCGTGAGCACCGGGGTGACGCAGGCGTCGACGCCCTCGAAGACCTCGGTCCACTCGTCGCGCGTGCGCGAGCGGAACGTCTCGGCGAAGAGCTCTTTGGTCGCCGGCCACGAGGCGCGGTCGTACTGAGCCGCCAGGTCGCTCGCGCTGAGACCGAGGCCTCGCACGAGCGCCTCGTAGAACTGGGCCTCGATCGCCCCCACCGCGACGAACTGGTGGTCCTTGGTCTCGTAGACCTCGTAGAACGGCGCGCCGGTGTCGAGCAGGTTCGACCCGCGCTCCTCGTGCCAGAGGCCGGCGTTCATGAGCGAGTGGCTCAGCGTCATCAACGACGCCGAACCGTCGACCATCGCGACGTCGACGACCTGACCTTCACCGGTCGTGCGCGCCGAGAGCACCGCCGCCACCACACCGAAGACGAGGAAGAGCGATCCCCCACCGAAGTCGCCGACGAGGTTGAGCGGCGGCACCGGCGCCTCGCCCTTGCGGCCCATCGGCCACAGGGCCCCGGAGACCGCGATGTAGTTGATGTCGTGCCCCGCGCGCCGGGCGTTGGGGCCGTCTTGCCCGTAGCCGGTCATGCGCGCGTACACCAGGCGGGGATTGCGCTGCGCGACGTCCTCGGGTCCCAGTCCCAGTCGCTCGGTGACCCCCGGACGGAACCCTTCGACGAGGACGTCCGCCTGTTCACACAGTTCGAGTACGAGGTCGCGTCCGGCGGGATTCTTCAAGTCGACCGCGACCGACGGTCGCGAACGATTCAAGAGCTCCCACGTCGTCTCGTGGTCGGCGTCGGCGTCGCCGCGCTCGATTCGGAGTACGTCCGCGCCGAGGTCGGCCAACAGCATGCAGGCGTAGGGGCCCGGTCCGATCCCCGCCAGCTCGACAACCTTCAATCCGTCAAGGGGACCGCGCACCTCGCCAGTGTAGGTTCGAGCGTTCGTCGGATTGGTCAGTCCCACCACAGGTCGTGACCGAGCACGCCCTTGGCGATCAGTCCGAGTTGGATCTGGCTCGTGCCTTCGACGATGGTCAGTTGGCGCGCGTCGCGGTAGAACATCTCGGTCGGGTGCTCTTCCATGTACCCGGCCGCGCCGAGCAACTGGACCGCGAGTCCGGACGCCTTCACGGCGACCTCGGAGGCGTAGTACTTGCACATCGAGAGCATCGGCACGTACTCCTTGGTGAAACAACCCTGGTCGGCCAGCCACGCCCCGCGGTACGTGAGGAGGCGCGCGGCCTCGATCTCGGTCGCGCACTTGGCGATCTCCCACTGGATGCCCTGGAACTCGGCGATCGTCTTGCCGAAGGCCGCCCGGCTCTTCACGTACTCGGTCGCGTACATGAGCGCCCCTTCGGCGAGGCCGAGTCCGCGCGCCGCGACGATCGGCCGCATCGCGTTGAGCGACTGCATGACGAGGGCGAACCCTCCCCCGATGACCTGGCTCGAGGGGACCTTGACGTCGGTGAAGACGATCTCCGTCGTGTCGATGCCCTTCACGCCCATCTTCTTGTCGACCCGGGGACGGGTGACGCCCGGAGCGTCGGCCTCGACGATGAACGCACCGATGTTCGTGTGGAGGCGCGACGCCGGGTCGCCGGTCTTGGCGAAGACGACGAACCAGTCGGCCTGCATCCCACCCGAGATCCAGCACTTCGTGCCGTTCAGGACGTACCCGCCGTCGCCGTTCTCTCGGGCCCGGGTCTGCATGCCCGCCACGTCGGAGCCGGCGCCGGGCTCGGAGAGACAGAACGCGGCGCGCTGGGTGCCGCGCGCGATGCCCGGCAGGTACCGCTGCTTCTGCTCCTCGGTGCCCGCGATCATGATCGGCCCGGTCGGCAGGCGCGTCAAGAGGAGCATCAGTCCGAGGACGTTGGAGTACTTGGTCACCTCTTCGATGGTGACGGCGAGGCCCATGATGCCCGCGCCCGAGCCGCCGTACTCCTCCGGGATGCACAGTCCGAGGAGATCGGCCTTGCGGAACTCATCGAAGAGGTCCTGGGGGTACTCACCCGTCGAATCGATCTCTCGAGCCCGCGGCTTGATCTTGTCCTGCGCCAGACGTCGAACGCTCTGTTGCAGCCCCAGTAACTCGTCGGAAAGTTGGAAGTCCATGCCCTTCAAGGTACTCGCGGCGCTGTGGAAGCATTGTGCCGTGGCCACTTTTCAACGCGAGCGCGCGCTCGAAGCGATGGCCCACTCGACCTACGACCTCGTGGTCGTGGGCGCCGGCATGACCGGGACGGGCGTGGCGCTTGACGCGGCCTCGCGAGGACTGCGCGTCGCCCTGATCGACGCCGGCGACGTCGCGTCGGGCACGAGCTCGAAGTCCTCCAAGATGGTCCACGGCGGGCTGCGCTACCTGCAGCAGCGAGAGTTCCGACTCGTCTACGAGAACCTTCGCGAGCGCCAGCGGCTGCTCGAGAACGCGCCCTTCCTCGTGCGACCGCTCCCCTTCCTCGTGCCGCTGTTTGGCAACAACGGCGTCGCGTCCAAGGCGCTCGTGAAGGGCTATTCGACGGCGCTGCGTCTCTACGAACTCAGCGGCGCCTGGCGCATCGGTCGCCGACACCGCAAGATCGACCGCGCCGAAACGCTCGCGCACCTGCCGACGCTCAACGCCGAGCGGCTCGTGGCCGGCTTCCTCTACTACGACGCGCGCGGCGACGACGCGCGCGTGGCGCTCGCGCTCGCCAAGACCGCCGCGCTCGACTACGACGCCGACGTCGCGACGTACGTGCGCTGCGTCGAGATCCTCCACGACGACGCGGGACGCGTGCGCGAGGTCGTCGCGCTCGACGTCCTCACCGACACCAGGTTCTCGATCACGACCACGGCCGTCGTGAACGCCACCGGTGTGTGGGCCGACGACGTCTTCTCCCTGGCCGAGCACGCGCCGTCGCACCGCATCACGCCGGCCAAGGGCGTGCACCTCAGCGTCGCGCGCGAGCGACTGCCGGCCGACGTGGCCGCGGTCCTGAGCGTCCCGGGCGACCGGCGCAGCATCTTCGTCGTCCCCTTCGAAGGGGCGGCCTACACGTACATCGGCACGACCGACACCGCCTACGACGGCGCCTTCGACGAACCCCACTGCACGCCCGAGGACGTCGAGTACCTGTTGCGCGCGGTCAACGCGTCGACGTCGTCGAACCTCACCGCCGCCGACGTCACGGGACTCTGGGCCGGTCTGCGGCCGCTGCTCGCGCCCGTCGACGGTCGAGCGCAGTCCGAGCGCACCGCCGACCTCTCGCGCCGCCACCAGGTGACCGACTCGGGTGACGGCGTCGTGCACATCACCGGCGGCAAGTGGACGACGTATCGACAGATGGCCGAGGACACCGTCGACGCGCTGCGCGCGTACGTGCCGACGCTCGGGTCCGTGCGCACGAAGCGTCTGCCCCTCCACGGCGTCGGACCGTGGCGCCCGAGCACGCCATTGGAGACGCACCTCTACGAGCGCTACGGCGAGGAGGCGCGCGAGATCGTCGATCTGATCGCGTCGGACGGCGCCCTCGCCGAACGACCACTCGACGGACAGCCCTACGTCGCGGCCGAGTTCGTCTTCGCCGCGCGCTTCGAGATGGCGACGACGTTGCTCGACCTCTTGACCCGTCGCACCCGCGCCCACCTGCACGACGCTCGCGCGACCTTGCGGGGTGCGCCGCACGTCGCGGCGATCGTCGCCGAGGAGCTCGCCTGGAACGACGAGGACGTCCGTCGAGAACTCGGCGCGTACGAGTCACTGGTGAGGCGCGAGTTCGGCGCCGCCGGTCTCACTTTGTAGAGTGCAACGGTGACCCGACCGACGATGCCGAATGAGTATCCGGCGGCGTCGCTCGAGGACACGTCGACCACGCTCGTCACGCCGGCGCTGCTCGACGACCTCACGAGCGCGGGCGTCGCCTACGACCTCAGCGTTGCGGGTCGCGCGGACCACGGCCGTGACTGGTGGCCGCTGTCGATTCCCGACGTCGCCGCGGGCCGCGTGCCGCGCTGGCCCGGCGTCGTCGTACGCGCGGCGTCGAGCGACGACGTGTCGAGCGTCCTGCGGGCGGCCACCAAACACCACGTCGCGGTGACACCTCAGGGCGGACGATCGGGCGTCGAGGGCGGTGCGGTCGCGCCCGAGGGGGCCATCGCCCTCGACCTGACGGGACTCGATCGGGTCCTCGACGTCGACACGGTCTCGGGCACCGTCAGCGTCGAGGCCGGCGTCTTCGGACCGGACCTGGAACGCGCCGTCGCCGCGAACGGCTGGACGGTCGGACACTTCCCGCAGTCCTTCGCGCTCGCCACCGTCGGTGGGTGGATCGCCTGTCGCGGCGCGGGCCAGTACTCGAATCGCTACGGCAAGATCGAGGACATCGTGCGCTCCTTGAGCGTCGTGCTCGCGAGCGGCGAGCGGATCGAACTCGGTGGTGGCGCCCCGCGCCGGGCCGTCGGCCCGGACCTGACGCAACTCTTCGTCGGGTCCGAGGGCACGCTCGGCGTGATCACGCGCGCCACGCTCGTCATGCATCGCGCGCCGACGAGCGAACGACGCGCGGCCTACAGCTTCGCCACCTTCGACGAGGGCCTGGACGCCTGTCGACGCGTCATGCAGCGCGACGCGCGTCCGGCGGTACTGCGCCTCTACGACGAGGCTGAGTCCAAACGGAACTTCGACGTCGAGGGCAACGCGCTGATCGTCCTCGACGAAGGCGACGACCTCTTGGCGGACGCGACGATGCGCGTCGTCGACCGCGAGTGTTCGGCGGCGTCGGCGCTCGGGCCGGACCTCGTCGCGCGGTGGCTCGAACACCGCAACGACGTCGGCGCGCTCGCGCCCCTGTGGGAACGCGGCTACGTGGTCGACACCATCGAGGTGGCCGGCGCGTGGACGGTGCTGCCGGCGATGTGCCGGGCGGTCACCGCGGCGTTGCGGGGTCTGACGGGTGTCAGCGTCGCCTCGGTACACCAGTCGCACGCCTACCTCGACGGCGCGTGCCTCTACTTCACCTTCGCGGGCCGACCGCACGAGGACGTGACCGGGTTCTACCGCCGCGCCTGGGAGTGCGTCAGTGACGAAGTACTGCGTCACGGCGGGGCGCTCAGCCACCACCACGGTGTCGGTCACAATCGCGCGCGCTTCGTCCCCGCGGCGCTCGGGAGTGGTTACCGCGTCCTGGAGGATCTGAAGCGACTGCTCGACCCGGAGAACATCATGAACCCGGGCGTCCTCGGCATCGGTGGCGCGCCGTGGTGAGGGCGCTCGCCATCGACGTCGGCACCTCGTCGATCCGAACCGCCGTCGTCGACACGGAGGGGAACATCACGCACGTCCACCACGAGCGACTCACTTTGACGACGCCCAATCCCGGCGAAGTGGAGCTCGACGCCGTCGAGATCGCCCGCCTGGCGCTGGACCTCGCGACGCGCACGCTCGACGAGGCCGGCGGCGCCCAGGTCGTGGGCATCACGAACCAGCGGGCGACGACGATCGTCTTCGACCCGTTGACGGGTGTACCGGTCGGTCCGGCCCTCGGCTGGCAGGACCTGCGCACCGTGATCGACTGTCTGGTCCTCCAGGGCGACGGCCTGCGCCTCGCGCCCAACCAGTCGGCGACCAAGGCGCGCTGGCTCGTCCACCAGTCCGGTCGCGCGTCGGGCGAACTGCGCTTCGCCACCATCGAGACGTGGCTGGCGTGGCACCTGAGCGGCGGCACCCTGCACGTGACGGACCGCTCCAACGCGGCGGTCAACGGCCTCGTCGCGTTGGACGTCGAAGGGTGGGACCCGCACGCGCTCGCGGTACTCGGTCTCGACGCGGCGATGATGCCAGAGATCGTCGACACCATGGGCACGGTCGGACGCGCGACGTCCCTGCCGGGCGCGCCGTTGATCACCGCCATGGTCGGCGACCAATCGGCGTCGCTCTTCGGTCTGTCGTGCGTGACGAGCGGCGCGAAGATCACCTTCGGTACCGGGGCCATGCTCGACATGGTGCGCGGTCGCGACGGACCCGATCGGATGACGCGATTCGCGTCGGGCTGCTTCCCCGTCGTCCTGCGCAGTGCCGCGCACGAGCTCGTGTGGGGTATCGAGGGCATCGTCCTCTCGGCGGGCGCGTGCATCGAATGGCTCCGCGACGACCTCGGCCTGATCAGCGACGCGCACGAGACCGAGGCGCTGGCGCTGTCGGTCGACTCGGCCGACGGCGTGACCTTCGTGCCGGCGCTGTCGGGTCTCGGCACGCCGCAGTGGGATTTCGGCGCGCGCGGCGGCTTCTTCGGGATCACGCGCGGATCGACGAGGGCGCACCTCGTACGCGCGGTCCTCGAGGGCATCGCCCACCGGGGCGCGGACCTCGTCGAGGCCGCACGACGAGAGACCGGACACGCGCTCGACGAGGTTCGTGTCGACGGCGGCATGAGCGCCAACCGCTTCCTCGTCCAGCACCTCGCCGACGTCACCGGTCTTCGCGTCGCGGTCTCGTCCGAACGCGAGGCCACGACGCGCGGCGCCGGTCTCATGGCCCTCGTCGGGCACGGTGACCTCTCGCTCGACGACGTCGAAGGTCTGTGGTCGCCCTCGGTCGTGCTGACGCCGTCGATCTCGGATGAGGATCGCCGACGTCGGCGTGACGAGTGGGCCACGGTCGTCGCGCGCGTCGAGCGGACGATCCCCGAACTGAGTTCGGTCGAGTTCTAGCCCGCCCAGGGCGCGTCGTCGAGGGCCCGATCGAGCGTCGTCGGCGACTCGAGCAGGTGCTTGGACAACATCAGCGCGCGCGGTTGGGAGAGCGTCACGATGCCGGTCACGACGCCACCGCGCGAATAGAGGGCGAGCCACTTGCCCTCATCGGGACTGCCGCTCACGCACACCACGTCGTCGTCGGGTCGGGGGTGACCCAACATCTGGATCTTCTTGCCGTACTGATCGGACCAGAAGTACGGGACCATCAGTGACGTCGAACCCTCGCCGGTCGTCCAGTAGTGCGCCAATGAGTTCGCGTGGACGTTCGCCACCTCCCAGTGCTCGATGCGCACGAGTTCCTCGCCAATGACGTTGGGCCAGCTGAATCGCGCCACGTCGCCGATCGCCGCGACGTTCTCACGCGCCAGCAGGTTCTCGTCGACGACGACCCCGTTGTCCAGGGCGAGCCCCGATCCCTCCAGCCACTCGACGTTGGGCAGCGCGCCGGCGCCGACGATGACGGCGTGCACCCCCAGTTGGCCGCCGTCGTCGAAGCGGACCGTGAAGGTGCCGTCACCCATGCGTTCGACGTCGTCGATGTGCTGATCGGTCCGCAGTTCGATCCCGACGTCACCGGGCAGTCGCTCGAGCCACGACGAGACGTCCGGTCCGAGGACCCCGATGAGCGGACGCGCCAGGGCTTCGAGGACGATCGGCTCGAAGTCGAGTCCCTTGAGCTGCGTCGCCACTTCGGCGCCGATGAAGCCGCCGCCGATGACCACGATCCGGTTGCCCGGTTCGCCTTCGGTCACCGGTCGCAGACGCGCCTCGTCGTCGCGACTGCGCAGCGTGTAGATGTCGGCGTCGGCGCTGTAGGGCAGTCGACGGGCCCGCGCGCCGGTCGCGATGACGACGTGGGATCCCTCGACGCGCGATCCGCTGGCCAACTCCACCGTGACCGATTCGACGTCGAGCGACACCGCACGCACGCCGAGTCGCAGGTCGACCTTCGCCTCGGCGATCTTCTCCGGCGTCGCGAGTGTCGCTCGTTCGACGCCCCACTTGCCCGCCAGGACCTGTTTGGACAGCGGCGGACGGTCGTAGGGCGCGTAGGTCTCATCGCCGATGAGCGTGATCGCGCCGTCGAACTCCTCTCGTCGTAGAGCTTCACAGAGCCGCCAGCCGCCGAAGCCGGCGCCGACGATGACGACGTGATCCGAGGGTTGCAGCACGATCAGCGAGCGAACATCGCGAGCCACTGCTCGGCGCTCGCCGGCACGAGCGCGCGATTGTGCCGGCGGACCTCGCCCATCGGCGCGCTCGGATCGACCGAGTACAGGTGCCCGGGAAAGAGGACCGTGTCGTCCGCGACGTCCGCGAGACGTTGGGTCAACGTGCGGTACATCTCCTGGGGGTCCGAGCCCGGCAGGTCGGTGCGCCCGCAGCCGTCGAGGAACAAGGTGTCGCCACTGATGAGTCGGCCCTCGACCAACAGACATTGGCTGCCCGGCGTGTGCCCCGGCGTGTGGATCAGGGTGACCGCAATGTCCCCCACCGCGACGACGTCCCCGGCGCCGTGGGCGACGAGGGAGCCCTCGCCGACGCCCGTACGTTTCGTGATCCACTCCGCCTCGTCCGCCTGGACGTGGATCGGGACGTCGATCGTCTCCAGCAGTTCCACGATGCCGGCGATCTGGGCGTGGCCGCCGAGGTCGCCACCGACGTGATCGGCGTGATAGTGCGTGGCGAAGACGCCACGCACGCGCATGCCGTCGGCCTCGACGAGCTCGATCAGTTCGGCCGGCCGATAGGCCGGATCGACCAAGACGGCCTCGCCCGTCTCACGGTCGCCGAAGGCGTAGGCGAAGTTGACCATCTGTTCGGCCACGGGGTCGTCGAGCGCGAAGTCCAACCCGCTCAGCCACTGACGGAAGTAGAAGCGTTCGGTCATTCGCCCTCGAGGACCCTCGACAGTCGCGGCGCCAGCTCGTCGACCTTCGCCTTGGTGGCGTCGAGGCGCGCCTCGAGCGTCTCGATGATCGCCGTCGCGCGCTCGAGCTTCACGAACAGTTCGTCGACCGAGACCTCGCCCTCGTCGAAGGACGCGACGATGGCGTCGAGTTCCTTGGCCGCGTCGTTCCAGTCACCGACAGTGCTCATGGCGTTGCTCCAGTCTTTTCACTCACAGTAGATTCAAACGACCCGTCGCTCACCAGGACGGACACGGCGTCACCGATCGCGACGTCCGCGAGCGACGTGACGACCGCGCCGTCGCGCGTCGTCACGATGGACCAGCCCTGCGCGAGGCGACGCTTCGGGTCGTAGGCGCCGAGGAGCGCTCGGTGACTCGCCAGGGTCCGCGCGCTCGACGTGAGCAGGTGTCGGCTGTGCATCAACAACGCGCCGCGCGTGCTCGCGAGGTGGCGCTGCTCGGCGCGCAGCCGGTCGCGCACGGCGAAGATCATGGTCCGTCGGCGCTCAGCGACGTACTCGGTCGCCTCGTCCAGGATTGCCGTCGTCGCGTCGAGCGCGCGCTGGGCCGGGAGACGGACGTGGCGGTCGTGCCAGTTGGCGACGATCGCGGCGATGTCCTCCCCGAGCTTGGTCGGTGTGATCGCGCGGGTGTGCGCGACGAGGTCGGCGACCGATTCGTCCCCGGTGTGACCGATGCCGGTGAAGACCGGCGTCGCGGCGGCCGCGATCGCGCGCGCGACGCGCTCGTCGTCGAAGCACGCGAGGTCGCCCTTGGAACCGCCGCCGCGCACGACGCAGATGATGTCGACGTCCGCGGCGTCGAGCGTCTCGAGGGCCGCGACGATCTGGGCGGGCGCGCCCTCACCCTGCACCGCGCTCTTCACGAGCACGATCTCGAAGCCGAACCCGGAATTGAGGAGCTGGCCCGTGAAGTCGCTGTAGCCCTCCGTTCCGGGACTGGCGACGAGGCCGACGCGCAGCGGCACCGGCGAGATCGCGACGTTCTTGTTGGCGTCGAGCAGTCCCTCGGCCGACAGTCGGGCGATGAGCTCGGCGCGACGGCGCGCCACGTCGCCGAGCAGCCCCTGGACGTCGATCTGCGTGATGGTGAAGCCGATCTTGCCCTGGGGGGCGTAGACGTCGACGTAGCCGTAGAAATTCACTATCAATCCCGGCGACAAGGTCACGCCCTCGCTGGCGAGCTTCTTCTTCAGCGGGCCCCACGGCGTGGCCCAGCAGTGCGCGTTCAACACGGGCCGCTTGGCGTCCGAGGACGCCGATCCGGCGTCGACGAGGTCGACGTAGACGTGGCCCTTCTCGTAGACCTTGGCGATCTCACCGCGCACCCAGTGCGGGTGACGTCGTCCGAAGGCCGATTCGAGTCGCGCGGTGAGCAGTTGGTAGAAGGCCCCGACCTCCAGGATTTCGTCGGGTTCGCTCACTTCGTCATCCACGTGGCGTACGTTACCCGCCGGTTACAACACCATTACGACTCTTGTTGACCCGTCGAGCGTGTGACAGAATTGACGCGGATGGTGAGTCGACTGGGTGGCCGCACCGCTTGGCAACAGGCGGTGAGGAAAGTCGGGGCTCCACAGGGCAAGGTGCTCACGAAATGTGAGTCGCGGTGACGTGCAGGACAGTGCCACAGAGAACAGACCGCCGATGGCCCGGGCGACCGGGCACAGGTAAGGGTGAAACGGTGCGGTAAGAGCGCACCAGCACCGTGAGTGATCACGGTGGCTTGGTAAACCCCACCCGGAGCAAGATCAAACGTGGGAGCGCGTGGCCCGCATGCCTTGGAAACAAGGCACTCCCGAGGTAGATCGCTGAGATGGATGGCCGCCCATCCTTCCGCAAGGAAGGTGGACAGAACCCCGCTTATAGGTCGACTCATCATCCAACCTCCTATTCGAAAGTCGAACCGTGTTACACCTGCCCTACCGCGAACTGCCGAGCGCGGAACCCGGCACGCCCGACACGCGTTCACCCCTGCGCTACCTCGTCTGGATCGCCGCGCAACAGAAGATCCTCCTGACCTTCAACGCCCTCTTCGGCATCGGCTGGATGGTGAGTCAGGCGCTCATCTGGGCCGCCGTCGGCGCCGCGATCGACCACGGTGTCATCGACAAGAACACCGGTGAACTCTTCTTGTGGGTCGGCGTCGTCATGGCGCTCGGACTGTTCCAGGCGGTCTGCGGCGCGCTGCGCCACCAGTTGGCCGTGACCAATTGGATGAACGCCTCCTACAAGACCGTCCAGGTCATCGGCCATCACGTCGCCAAGACCGGCACCGCGGTCACCGACGAGATCCCCTCCGGCGACGTCGTCAACACCGTGGCGTCGGACGCCATGCGCATCGGCGGGGCCTACGACGTCTTCGCGCGCTTCATGGGCGCGATCGCGGCGTGGGTCGTCGTCTCGTTCATCCTGATCTCGTCGTCGGTCGAACTCGGCCTCATCGTCCTCATCGGCGTGCCGGTCCTGGCGTCGCTGACGACGCCGTTGATGAAGCCGTTGCACGCCACCCAGGCCGCGCAACGCGAGGCGGCCGGACGTCTCGCGGCGCTCGGCTCGGACACCGTCGCCGGACTGCGCATCCTGCGCGGCGTCGGTGGCGAGGAGGTCTTCCTCAACAACTACAAGCGACAGAGCAACATCGTTCGACTGGCCGGCAATCGCATCGCCACGCCCCAGGCCGGGCTGGAGTCGGGCCAGGTCCTGTTACCGGCGATCCTGACGGGCATCGTGACGTACCTGGGCGCCCAGGACGTCATGCACGGCACCCTGGCGCCCGGCCAGTTGGTCGCCTTCTTCGGCTACGCCACGTTCCTCACGACGCCACTTCGCACCGCCATCGAGTACGTCATCGCCACCACGCGCGCCTACGTCGGCGCCGGTCGGGTCCTTCGCATCTTGAACGTCGAACCCCTGGTCGTCGAGCCGGCCTCCCCTCTGCTCTGGCCCGCGACGATCGACACGCTCGAGGACCGCGTCAGTGGCGTGTCGCTTCGCCGGGGCCAATTGGTCGCCGTCGTCACCGAGACGCCGGCTGAGGCGTCCCTGCTGTGCGACCGACTCGGACGATTCGTGGCCGACGTCGACGGCGTGACGCTCAACGGCACGCCGCTCGGGCTGTTCTCGGTGAGCGACACGCGACGCCACGTCGTGGTGAGCGAGATCGAACCGCGCCTCTTCTCGGGTGAACTGCGCTACGAACTCGTGCCCCACGGCGACGTCTCGGACGGCAACATCATGCCGGCCCTGGAGGCGACGAGCTCACTCGACATCCTCGAGGCGTTGGAGGACGGACTCGACACCCTCGTCGAGGAGCGCGGCCGGAGCTTCTCCGGCGGCCAGCGACAGCGACTCAGCCTGGCGCGCGCGATCCTCACCAACGCCGACGTGCTGATCCTGGTCGAACCGACGTCCGCGGTCGACACGCACACCGAGGGCCGCATCGCCGCGCGACTGCGTGACGTGCGCGGCGCCCACACGACGCTGGTGGCGACGACCAGTCCGCTGCTGCTCGAGAAGATGGACGTCGTCTACGTGGTCGTCGGCGGCCGCGCCGTCGAACACGGCACGCACGAGCAACTCGTCGCCACGTCGTCGACCTACCGCCAGATCGTGCTGCGAGAGGACGCCTGATGCAACTGCCCGTCGCCGATACCCCCACCGTGCGCGCCTACGCCAGGGTGCTCATCCGCCAACACCGGTCGAAGTTGGTGCGGATGCTCTCGCTCTACGCCCTCGCGGCGTTCATGGCGCTCATCCCGGCCTACATCATCGGCGAGATCACCAACTTCGCGGCCGACCACCAGTTGACGGCGCACCGCATCACGCTCGACGTCAGCGTCCTCTTCGTGTCGTCGATCCTCTACGCGGGACTCTCGTTCCTCGCGCGGCGCCGGAGCTACCTGTTGGGCGAGACGGTCTTCGCCCAACTGCGCGAGGAGTTCCTCGAGAGCGTGCTCGCGCTGCCGCTGGTCGAGGTGGAACGCGCCGGCACGGGTGACCTCCTCAGTCGAACGACCAACGACATCGAGGCGTTGTCACGCACCGTGCGCTTCGCCATGCCCGAATGGCTCGTGGCCATCGTCCAGGCCGTGCTCACGCTCATCGCGATGACCATCGTGAGTCCCCTGGCGACGGTCGCGAGTCTGGTGTCGCTGCCGATCCTGTTCTTCTCGACGCGCTACTACCTGCACTACGCGAACCCCGGCTACCGGCGCGAGCGCATGAGTTACGCCACCATGTCGGGCTCGGTCTCCGAGACGGCCGAGGGCGCACGCACGGTCGACGCGCACCGCCTCGGGAGTCGCCAGGGCCGGCGCATCGAGGGCAACATCCGCGAGTCGTTCTACGCCGAGATGTACACGCTCCTGATGCGGATGGTCTGGTTCCCGACGGTCGAGAGCGCGTTCGCGCTCGCGGTCGCCACGACCCTCGCGTGGAGCGGCTGGCTGGCGCTGCACCACGACATCACCATCGGCGCCGCCACCACCGTGACGCTCTACGTCGTGCAGATCAACGACCCGATCGACCGCATCGTCTCGTGGCTCGACGAACTCCAGATCGGTCAGACCTCCCTGGCGCGACTCGTCGGCGTGTCGGTCGTGCGCGACGACCGCCCGACCGAGGGCGTCGAACCGAACAACGAGACCATCACGATGAACGACGTGCGCTACGCGTACCGGCCGGGCTTCGACGTGTTGAACGGCCTGTCGCTGACGATCCGACCGGGCGAGCGCCTCGCGATCGTCGGTCCGTCCGGGGCCGGGAAGTCCACCATCGGGCGACTCCTCGCCGGCATCGACGCGCCGAGGAGCGGTTCGGTGATGGTCGGGGACGTCGCGCTCGCCAGCATGCCGCTGCCGATGCTGCGCCGACACGTGGCGCTCGTGACCCAAGAACACCACATCTTCATCGGCACGGTGCGCGAGAACCTGGCGCTCGCCAAACCCGAGGCCACCGACGACGAGATCGTCCGGGCGCTGGACGCCGTCGACGCACTCGAGTGGGTCCGGGCGCTGCCCGACGGGATCTTGACCGAACTCGGCACGACCGGCTACCAGGTCTCCCCCGCCCAGGCCCAACAGGTGGCGCTCGCGCGGCTCGTCTTGAGCGACCCCCACACACTGGTACTGGACGAGGCGACCGCGATGTTGGACCCACGAGCCGCGCGCCACCTGGAGCGCTCCCTGGTCGCGGTGCTGCGCGGGCGCACGGTCGTGGCGATCGCGCACCGCCTGCACACGGCCCACGACGCCGACCGCGTCTGCGTGGTGATCGACGGCCAGATCGCCGAACTGGGCACGCACGACGAACTCGTCGCGCTGAATGGCGAGTACGCGTCACTGTGGAGCTCCTGGCGGAACGAGAAGCCCGGCCCGTCGTAGGCTTTCGGGAGCATGGTGACCTCCCTCCTTCGCGGCGCTGAGATCGACGCCTGCGTCCACCGCATCACCCTGGCCCGGGCCGAACCGTCGCGCGCGCGGCGCACGCCCCCGACGCCCGAGATCGAACGACGACGCCACGAGGCCGAGCACCATCGCATCGACGTGCTCGAACGCCTCATCGCGTTGCACCCGGGCGCCGTCACGGCGACGGGACACCACCACACCGAGGAGTTGATGGCGCGCGGCGTCGAGCTGATCCTCAACGCCCGCCTCGCCGACGTCGACGCACGGCGCACCGTCGCGACCCAGGCGTTCGTACGCGTCGGGCGGGTCGACGACCGCTTCACGTACGCCCCGCTCGTGATCAAGAATCACGAGGTCACCGAAGCGGCCTCGACCCGCCAACTCTTCGAGGGTTCCCTCGAGCGTCTCCTCCCGAGCGACGTCGTCGTGCGCGACGGTCTCGGCCTGCGCTCGACCGCGACCGTTCGTCGCGACGTGTTATTGCTCGACGGTGCGACGAGGATCTTGCAGGCCTTCGCCGCCGCGGACCCGTCGACGCGCGGCGCGCTGATCGACCGCAACCTTCGACTGTGGTGGTTGGACCTCGCCAGTCCCACGTACTCGCGCAGCAACCTGAATGCCTACGACCACTACTACCGCGAGCGCGTCGACGCACTCAGTTCGCTCGACGAGTGGTTCGACCTCGGCGGCGAGTTCCCGACGTCGCCCTACTGGCACCGCGAGTGCCTGACCTGTGAGTTCTCCGAGCACTGTCAGGGAGAACTCGAAGCGATCGACGACGTCTCGCTGACGCGTTTCACGTCGCTGGACCAGCAGTTCACGTTGCGCGATCACGGCATCCACACGCGACACCAATTGGCCCGACTCGACGCGCTGCGCGCCTCGTCGTCGCGGGCCCGGCCCGTGGTCCCCGGACCGCTCGTCGCACTCGAGGATCGACTGACGCGCAAGTTCGACCGCCTCGATGAACTGATCTATCGCGCGCGCGCCCACGTCCGTGACAGCGCGTTGCGGATCCTCGATCCCTCGGCCATGGGCTGTCCGACGGCCGACGTCGAGGTGGACGTCGACATGGAGAGTTACGACGACGCGACTTACCTCTGGGGCGCGAACGTCACGCTCAACCAACCGGTCGACGGACTCGAGGCGGGCTACACGACGTTCGTGGAGTGGGGCGAGCTGACCCGCGAGGCCGAGGCGAGGAACTTCGCGGCGTTCTGGAGCTGGTTGAGCTCTGTACGCCAGCGTTGCGCCGACGAGGGTCGCAGCTTCGCGGCGTACTGCTTCTGGGCCCAAGCCGAGGACGGCGCCATGAACCGCGCCGTCGCCACCTCGATCGACGGCGGACCCACGATCGAGGACCTCGCGGCCTTTCGCCAACTGTCACCACCCGCGTGGATCGACCTCCACGACCTGGCCAAGGAACAGATCCAGACCGAGGGTCAGCTGGGTCTCAAGCAGCTCGCGGCCGCGGCCGGGTTCCAATGGCGTGACGTGAACCCGAGCGGCGAGGCGTCGATGCTCTGGTACGAGGTGGCGACGCGGGGTGACGGCGAGGAGGCCGCGACGTCGCGGCAGCGGATCCTCGACTACAACGAGGACGACTGTCTCGCGACGAAAGCGTTGCGCGACTGGCTCAACGGCCCCGCGAAGTCGCTGGCACACCGTGACGACCCCCTGTAGTTCGGCGCGCGCTCATTAGCATTGGTCGGTGACCGCCGCGACGCCAGTGCCCGTTCACGAGCGGACCTACACTCGCAGCGCACGACTCCTCGGACTCGCGAACACGGTGATATCGATCGCCTGCGCCGCGTTCCTCGCCGTCAGCCTCAGTTTCTTCGCTCGCGGAAGGGTCGACGAGGGTCTGTGGCTCTTGCTCGGCGTCCTCGGCGCCCGGTGGGCGTTGCTCACCTCGACGTTGGAGTGGAGTCACCACGCCGGGGCCGCGTTGCGCGCGCGCTGGCGCGCCACGCTCGTGGGCCACTTCGTGCGACCCCAACCGGAGGGCGAGCGCGGTCGCGGCGATCTCTCGCTCGCCATCGAGCGCGCGTCCGATCAGCCGATGCTCGACCTGCTCGAAACCAGCGCGGTGACCTCGATCGCCGGCCTCGTCGTGCTCTTCTGGGCCGGAGGTTGGCTGGCGACACTGATCACGGTGGTCTTACTGGTCGCCGCCGTGCCGCTCTATCGCCGCGCTGGTCGCCGTAGCGAGGCGACCGCGAGTGAGTACCAGCGTCGCCGGGCGCTCCTCGAGAGCCGGCAACTGGAGCTGTTGCACCACACGACGGAACTGCGCGCCCTCGGCGCGGTCGACTACGGCGCCAATGAGATCGCCGCCATATCGGACTCCGAGCACGCGATCGCCATTCGCGCGATCCGCGTGGCGCTCGAGTCCTCCCTCGTCACCGAGTTCCTGAGTGGGGTGAGCATCGGGCTCGTCGCCATGGTCGTCGGCTTCGCGCTGCTCGGCGGGCGCGTCTCGCTCGAGCACGCCCTCATCGCCGTGCTGGTCACGAGCGAGATCTTCACCCACGTTCGGCGCTTCGGCGTCGAGTTCCATCGTCGCGAGGACGCCGAGCGTTCACTGAACCTATTGGACGACCGCGTGACGACCCCGAGCGGCGCGACGACGTCACTGATCGACGCCACCGACCTCGTGACCGCGGCGAACGAACGCGCCTTCGACGTCGTGCTGGACCCCGGTCAGTCACTCCTCGTCACGGGACCGTCCGGCTCGGGCAAGACGACGCTGCTCGACACGCTGCTCGGCTGGCGCGATCCGACCGCGGGCACCGTCGCGCGCACGCACGCGCCGATCGGGCACGTGAGCGTCGAGAGCGCGTTGTTGTCCGGAACGTTGCGCGACAACCTCACGCTCGGCGGCGCGATGAGCGACGACGACATTCGCTCTCGGCTCTCGTCGCTCGGACTCACCGGTCCCCGATTCGACGACCTCGACACGTCGCTGCTGGCCGACGGTCGAGGGCTGAGCACCGGTGAGAAGGTCCGCGTGCTCCTGGCACGGGCGTTGCTCGCCCGGCCCGCCCTGCTCGTCCTCGACGACGTCGCGGGCGTGCTGGATGACGAGGCGCGGCGGCGTGTGCGCGACGTGCTCGCCGACGCCACCGTCGGCGTCATCGAAGCGACCGTCGACACGGCGCTCCTCACGAACACCACGTACCGGATCGAGTTGACGTCGTGAGCGCTGACCTCCGTCGACTGATCCGCTGGCTGCGGCGGGCCCAGCCGCCGCGAGGAACCCTCCTGCGCGCCCTCGCGGCCGGGGTCGTCGCGTCGCTGGTGAACGTCGCGCTGTTGGTCGGCGCGGTGGGGCTGTTGGTCGAGAGCGCGACGCGCCCGGGCCTGCGCACCGTCCTCGGCGCGCTCATCGTGATCGAGCTCTTCGCGTTCTTGCGCTCTCCCCTTCGATTCGTCGAACGACTCAGTGCCCACCGTCTCGGTTTCGCCGCGGTCTCGCGGTGGCGACGGTGGCTGGTGCTCACCGTCGGTGCCTTCAGTTTCACCCGGTGGCGCTCATTCGCCTCGGGCGACCTCCTGGAACGATCCCTGCGCGACACCGACGAACTCCAAGATCTGTGGCTGCGGTGCGTGATCCCCCTCATCACCTCGGGCGTCGTGATGGCGCTCGGCGACCTCGCCATCGGACTCATGGCCCCCCACGGTCGGTGGTGGTCCTACGCCGGGGACCTCCTCGCCGTGCAGCTGGTCGGCGTGACGACCCTCCTCGCCAACGTCGGCGCGCTGCTGCGACGCGACCGCGTCCTTCGACGGGCCCGCGCGCGCCACCGCGCCGCGTTGGTGGAGTTGAGCGCCGCCGCCCCGGAACTCGTCCTGCTCGGTCGAGCCGACTTCGCCGAACGGCGCGCGGCCGCTACGGTCGACGCGCTGCGGCAGGCCGAGCGTGCGATAGTGCGCCAACACGACCTCTCGAACCTGGTCGCGCCCGTGATGACCGCGCTCGCGATCGGCGCACTCGTGGTGCGACCATCGAGCGCGCCGCTGTGGCTCGTCGTGGCGGCGCTCCTCGCGCTGTCGACGTTCGAGTCACTCGGTGTCGTGCGTGACGCCCTCGACACGGCCGTCGCCGTGAGTGCCGCGGCCGAGCGCCTCGAGGAGCTCGACGAGCCTCGCCGACGCGGCGACGTCGCGTGGCCCGCCGACGCCACCCTGCGTCTCGATCACGTGACGATCCGCGAAGAGGGCGCGACCCTGGTGACGCGACGCGACGCTCGTCGTCGCGCCCGGACGCCGGATCGCGCTCACCGGTCCCTCCGGCGTCGGCAAGTCGACGTTGTTGCGCGCGATGGCTGCGCTCGATGACGTCGCCGGCGGCGCGATTCGGATCGGCGACGACACGGTCGCGGACATCGAGGAGGCCGACCTGCGCCGGTTCGTGGCCTACGTCGCGAGCGAACCGGGACTCACCCGGGGTTTCGCCGTCGACGTCGTCGGACTCGGGCGAGCGTCGTCGCGCGACGCACGCGACGACCTCGCGGCGCTCGGCATCGTCACCGACACCACGACGCGCTGGGACGAGCTCTCGCGGGGCGAACGCGCGCGCGTCGCGATCGTGCGCGCCCTGGTCACGACGCCGTCGATCCTCCTGCTCGACGAGCCGACGAGCGGACTCGGGACCGACGAGACCACGCGCGTCCTGTCACTCCTGGCGTCGAGCGGCGCCGCGGTCGTCGTCGCGACGCACGACCCGCAGGTGATGGCCTGGTGCGACGAGGTCTATGAGCTCGTCGACGGGACGCTGCAGCGTCCTCAGGCGTTGAGGTTCCTCATGGCGGCCGCGACGTAGCGATCGCCCGCGACGGCGTCGCGCGGGATCGCCGCTTCGAGCGCGGCCGCGTCGGCCTCGCTCAGGACGATCTCGTCGGCCGCGATGTTCTCGCGCAACCACGTTCGTCGCTTGGTGCCGGGGATCGGTACGACGTCGGGTCCTCGCGAGAGCACCCACGCCAGCGCGAGTTGCGCGACGGTCGCGCCCTTGGCGGCGGCGATCGCTTCGAGGTTCGCCAACAGCGCGAGGTTCTGTTCGTACGCCTCGCCGTTGAAGCGCGGCTGGTGCTTGCGGAAGTCGCCCTCGCCGGTGCCTTCGCGATTGCTCGCCTCGTTGGTCAAGAACCCTCGTCCGAGCGGGCTGTAGGCGACGAAGCCGACGCCCAGTCGTCGACAGGTGTCGAGCACGCCGTCCTCGGGGTCGCGACTCCACAACGAGTACTCGCTCTGCAGTGCGCTGACCGGGTGCACCGCGTGGGCGCGTTCGATCGTCGCCGAGGAGGCTTCGGAGATCCCGAGGTGTCGGACCTTGCCCGCCTCGACCAGGCTCTTCATCGCGCCCCAGGTCTCCTCGATGGCCACCGTGCGATCGACGCGGTGCTGGTAGTAGAGGTCGATCACGTCGACGCCGAGTCGGCGCAGCGACGCGTCGCACGCCTCGATCACGTACTCCGGGGTGCCGTTGATGCGGATGAACGAACCGTCGGCGCCGCGCTGGTTCCCGAACTTCGTGGCGAGCACGACGTCGTCGCGGCGGCCCTTGATGGCGCGACCGACCAACTCCTCGTTCGTGAACGGACCGTACATGTCGGCGGTGTCGAGGAAGTCGACGCCGGCGTCCAGGGCTTCGTGGATGGTCGCGAGCGACTCGGCGTCGTCGCCGACGCCGTAGAACTCACTCATGCCCATGCACCCGAGACCCTGCGCGGAGACTTCGAGTCCCTGGCCGAGCGTTCGTCGTTTCATCGCGACTCCTCGATGTGAAATTGCTCACAAACCTTTGTTTGCAGGCGTCTGGTGACAGAGTAGCGGCTGGCCTGCGATTATATTTTTGTGTCATTGGCTGGGGGGGCCAAACATCGACGGCCCGCTTGTTCCGGATACGCGGAACAGGCGGGCTTCGTTGTTTCTGCACGAATCCGTCGAAACTCGCAACACCTCTAAGGTTGATTCGTGAGTGGTCCGGTCATTTCCACCGACGCCGCGCCGCCGCACGCGCGGCCCTTGTTGCGCGGATGGCTGCACCTGGTTGCGTTTTTCGTACTGTTCGCGTGCTCACCCATCCTCTTCGCGCGCTGCGCGACCTGGTCGCAGGTGGGCTGGGTCCTGTGCTTCCTCGTCGGCGTCGGCGCGATGCTCATCACGAGTGCGCTCCTGCACCGCGTCAACTGGACCCCGTCGCAACGCCAGGCGTGGCGCCGCGCCGACCATTCGACGATCTTCCTCGCCATCACGGGCACCTACTTCGCCATCGCCGGACTGACCATGCACGGCACGATCCGTCTGGTGACGCTGATCGTCATCGGGGCCTGCACGCTGGTCGGCATCACGATCCGCCAGCTCTCGATGAACGCCCCGAAGTGGGCCAACACGATCCCCTTCCTGGTGATGAGCTGGTTCGCGGCCCTGGTGATGCCCCAGATCTACCGCGGCGGGGGGCCGCTGTGCTTCGCCCTCATCGTCGGCGGCGGCGTGGCGTACTCCGTCGGCGCCGTCTTCTACGGCACGAAGCGACCGCGGCTCTCGCCGCGGGTCTTCGGCTACCACGAACTGTTCCACGCCTTCACGTTGATCGGCGCCGGCCTGCACTTCGCCGCGATCAGCGTCGCCCTGCGTTAGTCGACCAGCGGCGGCACGACGTTGTAGTTCATCAGCGAAGGCGTGCGCATCCTCGAGCCGACCGTCGTCATCGACCCGTTGCTCAGATTCATCCGCCAGGCGACCGAGCCCGACACGCCGAGCGCCCACGTCATCGCCGATTTGATCGGCGACATGTGACTGACGATCGCCAGGTGCGAGGTCGCGTCGTGCAACAGACTCGTCCGATCGGCCAGCAGCACGTCCAGTTCGGCGTGGACCCGTTGATCGACCGACGCCAGCGACTCACCGTCGCCGAAGGCCGTGTCGTGGTCGTGCTCGAAGGCGCGCCACTGCTCTTCGCTCACGCGGTTCAACGGCTGGCCGTCGAGCGAGCCGTAGTCGACCTCGATGAAGGTCGGCTTCACCCGCGCGGGAATCTCGGGCAGCGCCAGGGCGGCGGTGGCGCGAGCGCGCAAGAGGGGCGACGTCCAGACCTCGCGCACGTCGCGCAGGTACGGCCGCAGCGCCCGCGCCTGGCGCTCGCCCAGCTCGGTGAGCGCCGGATCGCTCTGGCCGACGAGCAGACGCGCGGCGTTCGACGTCGTCTGCCCGTGGCGGATGAGGATGATCACGGCAACAAGAGGCGGCCGCACTCGGGACAGTTCATGAAGGTCCCGTCGGGCTGCCCCTTCCATCGGTCGAGATCGAGTGGCGACAGGGCGATGCGACAGCCGTCACAGTGTCCCGCGACGATCTGGGACGCCCCGGAGGTGCCCACGCGCGCGAGGACCGCCTCGTAACGAGCGAGGAGTTCGGGGGCGATCGCCGTCGTGCGCTCCACGCGCGACGCGCGAAGCGCGACCAGTTCGTCGTCGAGACTGGCCTGGAGCTCGGTGATGGCGGCCTGCAGTTCGGCGCGACGCGCGACCGCCGGCTGGGCCGCGACCTTGACGGCGTTCACCGCCTCGTCCAGCGGCTCGACCGCCATGAGGTACTCGAGTTCGAGGTCGTCGTTGCGTTCGAGCAGCTCGCGCACGTGCTGCAGTTCGGTCTGCAGGGCCGCCAGGTCTCGGGCGTTGGCGGTCGAGTTGTGCAGGTTCCGGTCGAGGCCCTCGGCGCGGGCGCGAAGCCGCTCGCCCTCGCGCTGCGTCGATTCGTAGGACGATCGGACCGGGGCCTGCGCGGCCTGGGCGTCGTTCAGCGCCTTCAACTGCGCGCGCAGTTCGATCTCGAGCGCCGCGAGTTCGGCCTGCTCCGGCAGGTGCGTCTTCTGGGTGTTGACGCGGTCGATCCAGCGATCGGCCTCCATGAGTGCGCGAAGGTCGTCGGTCTCACTCACGCGTTCAGTCTCGCACGTTCCACGTCGCGTAAGCCCGGGCGAGCTTGGCCAGCGCCGGCGCGAGCGCCGCTTCGCAGCGCACCTGGGCGGCGTCGAAGTCGAACCAGTCGACCTCGGGGCTCTCGTTCGCCGGCGGCGTCGGATCGAGCGGCGCCGCGGTCACGACGTAGCGCAGGTCGTAGTGCGTGTGACCCCGCGGGCCGGGATGGACGTCGACGTGGAAGAGCTCGACGGGGTCGAGATGACGCGCGACGAGTCCGGTCTCTTCGAGCGTCTCGCGCAGTGCGGCCGAGGCCGGACTCTCGCCGGCGTCGACGTGCCCACCCGGCTGGACCCAGATGCCGAGGCGGCGATGACGGTGCAGCACGACGCCGCGCGAGGACACCACGAAGGCCGAGGCGGTCAGGTGATGATCGTGGACCTGTTCGAAGGGGTCACCCGGGAGCTCGAGTCGCCCGAGCGTCGCCGCGATCGAGTCGGCCTCTCGCTGGTCGACCGGATCGAGGTCCTCGATCTGATCGCGCAACGCGGCGCGCCAGCTCACTGAGAGTCCAGGAGCCGCTCCACCGACGCGGGCACCTCGATGGTGCCGTCGGCCATCGCCCCGTTGGTGTCGGGTATCGGCGCCGCGAAGTGGATCCGCGCGGGCACGGTCCCGGACCACACGCGAAGTTCGAGGTCGTCGTCGGGGTCGTCGGTCGGGCCGGCCGAGAGTTTGGCCGACGCCTCGTCGATCGTGACCGCGACCACCATGGTGAGTCGTCGTTCGGCGTCGGTCATCGGGCGCACCTCACTCGCGCGTCCCGGGAGCACGGCGTCGACGAATCGCTCGAGCACGCGACCCTTCTCGGCGTCGTCCTCGACGAGGCGGGCCGTGCCGAAGAGCACGACCGATCGATAGGCGATCGAGGACTCGAAGCCGCTGCGCGCCAGTCGCAACCCGTCGTACAGCGTCATCGTGACGCAGGCCTCCCCGCTTTCGACGACGGCCTTCATCACCGCGTTCGATACGCTCCCGTGCAGGTAGAGCGTGGTCCCCTCTCGCGCGTGCAGCGTCGGGATCACCATCGCGCTGCCCTTGACGATCGCCGCGACGTGGCACAACGGGGCCTCGTCGATGATGGCGAAGATGACGTCGCGGTCGTAGTTGGCCTTGGCCGGCAGTCGACGAACCCTCGTCTTCGGGCCGGGCCCGAGTACGTCACTCATGCGCGAAGGTCACCGCCGAAGAAGGTCCTGGCCATGCCGGCGACTTCCACGTTCTCTTCGAAGAGACGCGCGAACATCACGCCACCGCGCGCCGACGCCTGGTGGACCGCCACGGTCGGCGCGCCGGCGCGTTGGACCCACCACGGCGCGACCGCGCACATCGCGCTGCCGGTCACGCTGTCCTCGGCCAGACCGAGCCGGGGCGCGAACACGCGAATCGACACGTCGACGTTCGGTCCGCCGACGCAGGCCGCGATCACCATCGAACTCGGCACCAGGAAGAGGTTCATCGAGTCGACCGCGAGCCCGCAGAGCGTGTCGAAGTCCTCCACGACGGCGAGCACGCCCTGGCCGCCGGCGCGGTAGACCTCGCGCACCGGTCCCAGCGTGTTGTTCAGCATCGACGGGTCGGCCTCTTCGAGCGTCCACCGAGGCAGGTCGATGCCGAGCAGGCCGTCGCTCATCCGTCGACCGGAGAGGACGCCGGCGCGGGTCTGGAAGAAGATCTCTCCCCCGGGCACGCCCAACTCGTTCAACAACACGTGGAGACTGGCGAGCGTGGCGTGACCGCACAGATCGACCTCGACGGTCGGCGTGAACCAGCGCAGGCTCCACTGGTCGCCCACGCGGCGCACGAACGCGGTCTCTGAGACGCCCAGCTCGAAGGCGATCTGCTGGAGCTCGTCGTCCGGCATCGAACGTTCGAGCAGGACGACGACCGCGGGGTTCCCGCGTTCGGCCTCACCGGTGAAGGCGTCCACCCACCACAGTCGATGACCGAAGGCGACGTTGACCGAATCCACGAGTAGAGCCTGCCACAACGACGCGCGCGACCACCTAGGGTTTTGGGCGTGCGTGTCGCGACGTTTAACCTTCACGCCGGTGTCGACGGGTGGGGTCGACCGACGAAGGTGCTCGACCACGTCGTGAGCTTGCACGCCGACGTCCTCATCCTGCCCGAACTCTGGCGCGCCGAGTCGGGCGTCGACTTCGTGGCCGACCTCAAGTCGCGCTTGCAGATGGAGGGGCTCTTCGTCCCGTTGGCCACCGGCCAGCGCGTCACGTCGGGCACCGGGGGACGGACCTGGCAGCCGCTGCTCGCCCACCTGAGCGGCGAGCGCGGTCTCTTCTTCGACGAACACCGCTCCCTGAGCAAGGTCCAGCGCGTGCGCCGCGCGACGGCCGAGGGTGTCGAACAGGGTCAGTGGGGACTCGGCCTCCTCACGCGCCTGCCGATCCGCGAGATCCACGCGGAGTCACTCGGACGCCTCCCGCGAGAGAAGGTCAAACGGGCCCTCATCGTCGCCACGCTCGAGGACGAGGGCCGCCCGTTCTACGCCCTGGCGATCCACGGCGCGCACCTGAGTCACGGTTCGTACCTCCAGTACCGACGCGTGAGTGAGATCGTCGGTCGCCTCGACCCGTCGTTGCCCATCCTGCTCGGGGGTGACTTCAACTCCTGGCGACCGCTGTTGCGGGTCCTGCTGCCCGGCTGGCAGTCCTTGGTGAACGCCCGCACGTGGCCGGCGCGCACCCCGCACTCGCAGATCGACCACCTCTTCGTGCGCGGACCCTGGGAGCGTCTCGGTGGCTTCGCGAGCGACGGCGGCAGCGACCATCGCGCCCTCGTCGCCGACGTGCGACTGACCTCGTCGCGTTGAGGTCAGCGCAGTTGGACGCTGTCGTCGACCACCACGAGGGTCTTGCCGTGGTTGCCACCCGTGAACAAGAGGTTCAGCGCGTCGGGCGCGTGCTCGAGACCGGCGACCAGGTGTTCTTGGTGCGCGACACGACCGTCGAGCACCATGGCGGCCAGTTCCAGATGGGCCTCCGCGTAGCGCTGCGCGAAGTCGAAGACGATGAACCCCTTCATCTGACCGCGACGCACGATGAGCATCGAGGTGTTGGCGACACCGTCGCGTTCGGTCGCGTTGTACTGCGAGATCGCCCCGCACATGACGACGCGCGCGTGCATGGCGATGTTGGCCAGCGCCGCGCTGAGGACCTCGCCGCCGACGTTGTCGAAGTACAGGTCGATGCCCTTCGGACAGGCGCGATGGAGCCGCTGGGAGAGTCCCGGTTCGCGGTAGTCGAGACAGTCGTCGAAGCCGTACTTCTCGACGACCTCCGCGCACTTCTCCGGTCCCCCGGCGATGCCGACGACCTTCGAGGCGCCGCGCGCCGAGGCGATCTGGCCCACCACCGAACCGGTCGCGCCGGCCGCGCCCGAGACGACGACGACGTCACCCTCTCGGAACGACCCGACGTCGAGGAGTCCGAAGTAGGCGGTGAGTCCGGTCGCGCCGAGGACGTTCATCACCGTGGCGAGGTCGAGACCGAGTCCCGTGGGTAACACGGTGAACTTGTTGGCCTCGCTCGCGACGGCCCACTCCTGCCAACCGGTCATCCCGTTGACCACGTCGCCCACGTGGTAGCGATCGGACTTCGACTCGACCACGACGCCACTCCCGCCGGAACGGATGACGTCGCCGATGCCGATCGGCGGTAGATAGCCCGGGGCGTCGTTCATCCAGGTGCGGATGGTCGGATCGATCGAGAGCAGTCCCACCTTGATGAGCGCCTCACCGGGACCGCAAAGCGGCGTGGGCGCCTCGATCAGTGACGTCGTCGATTCGTCGACCATGCCAACCGGACGATTCGTGAGCACTATCTGTCGATTCCCCATGCGCCTCCTTCGTTGTGGGCCCACGTTAGGTCCTCCAACCCAATTCCAGGAGCGCCACGCGGACCGACCACCACGCTCATCAGGTGCGTCCAATTTTCTGTTGCCAATACATGACTAAGTAGGTAAGGTTTGTCATGATTAAGGCGAAAGCGAGGTGGCGACCGAGGTGAGCACCGAGACCAAGCAGGAAACTGCGGTCGAGGACATCAAGAGATCAAGCAACCACTTGCGCGGCGACATCAGCCGTGAACTCGACAACGACGTCGCCAACGTGTCCAACGAATCCGAGCAGTTACTCAAGTTCCACGGCGTCTACGCCCAGGACAATCGCGACGTGCGCCGCGAGCGCGCTCAGAAGAAGGAAGAGCTCGACTACATCTTCATGATCCGCGTCGCGATTCCCGGGGGACGACTCTCGACCGATCAGTGGCTGGCACTCGACCGCGCCGCGTCCGACGTCGCCGACGGCACCATCCGTCTCACGACCCGTCAAGCGGTCCAGTTCCACGGCGTGCTGAAGGGCGGACTCCGACCGCTCGCGCGCGCGATCGACGCGCACCTGATGACCTCGTTCGGGGCCTGCGGCGACGTCGTGCGCAACGTCGTGTCGTGCCCCGACCTACAGGGTGACGAGAGCGACGAGCGCCTGCGCGAGATCTCGCGGCGGCTGACCCGGAGCTTTCGCGCCACCACCGACGCCCACTGGGAGATCTTCGTCAACGGCGACAAGGCCGCGTCGCGCGAAGACGCCGAGGAGCGTCCGTTCTACGGCGAGACGTACCTGCCGCGCAAGTTCAAGATCGCGGTGGCCCACCCCAACGAGAACTGCGTCGACGTCCTCGCCCAGGACATCGGGCTGATCCCGGGCCGTCACCCCGACGCGGGCGACGGCTTCAACCTGGTGGTCGGGGGCGGCCTCGGACGCGCCTACGCCAACCCCGACACGTTCGCGCGCCTCGCCGATCCGATGACCTTCGTCACCTACGACGAGGTCGAAGAGGTCATCGCCGCGGTGCTGGTGGCCTACCGCGAGCTCGGAGACCGCACCGACCGCAAACGCGCGCGCATGAAGTACGTCGTGGCCGACATGGGCTTCGAGCAGTTCCGCAAGGAGATCGAGGTCCGCCTGGGCCGTGAGCTGCGCGAACCCCTCGCGCTCCCGAGCGCCTTCGAGGCGGACGACCACCTCGGCTGGCGCACCCGCGCCGACGGGACCCACCAAGTCGGCGTACGCGTCTCGGCCGGTCGTGTGCGCGACGACGTCGGCGGCGCTCGTCTACGCACGGCGCTGCGGCTGATCGCGCAGCGCCACCCGGTGACGTTCTTCCTCACGCCCCAACAAGACGTCGTCATCAGCGCCATCGCGCCCGACGCGCGCGCGGACGTCGAGGAGATCTTGGCCAGCCACGCCGTGCGACCGGACTCAGAGCTCGGCAACGTCGAGCGCACCGCGCTGGCCTGTCCCGCGCTGCCGACGTGCGGTCAGGCGCTCACCGAGGCCGAGCGACGCCTCCCGGAACTCGTGGGCGACCTCGAAGGGGCCCTGGCGTCGCGCCAACTCGGTCGTCGGTCGTTGCAACTGCGCATGACCGGGTGCCCGAACGGCTGCGCGCGACCGGCCGTGGCCGAGGTCGGGGTCGTCGGACGAACGAAGTCGACCTACGACGTCTACGTGGGCGGCGGTCCGCGTGGCGATCGACTGGCGACCCTGTATCGCGAGAAGGTCCCCTTCGAGGAGATCGCGGTCGTGCTCGGCCCGCTCTTCGATCGCTGGGACGCCGAAGGTCTCGACGAGGAGTCCTTCGGCGACTTCGTGACCCGCGTGGGTGTCGAGTGAGCGTCTACCTGGTGGGCGCCGGTCCGGGTGACGCCGACCTGTTGACGGTACGCGCGGCGCGCCTGCTCGCCGCGGCCGACGTCGTCGTACACGACCGACTGGTGGAGCGTTCGGTGCTCGCGCTCGCTCGCCCCGACGCCGAGCTGATCGACGTCGGCAAGGAACCGGGGCGATTCACGTCCCAATCGATGATCAACGACCTGCTCGTGTCACTCGGGCGCACCTACGACACCGTCGTTCGGCTCAAGGGCGGCGATCCGTTCGTCTTCGGCCGCGGCGGCGAGGAGATGATCGCCCTGCGCGACGCCGGCGTCGCGTGTGACGTCGTCCCCGGCGTGACCTCGGCCTTCGCCGGACCGCTCGCCGCGGGTATCCCCGTCACGCACCGAGGTCTCTCGCGGGGCGTCACCGTCGTGACCGGTCACGTGGAGGGCCACGACGACGGCTACTTCCGTCGCCTCGCCAACCCGGCACTCTCCCTGGTGGTCCTGATGGGGGTCGCGGCCCGGTCTTCGATCGCGTCCCAGCTCATCGACGGCGGTCTATCACGCGAGACCCCGGTCGCGGTCATCGAGAACGCCTGGACGAGCCGCGAATCGGTCACGCGTTCGGTGCTCCGAGAGCTCGGGGCGCTCGACGTGCGCTCCCCCGCCATCATCGTCATCGGGGCGTGCGCCGCGCTCTCCGTGCGCGAGCTCATGGCCGAGACCGTCGCGTCGGCCTGAGCATGCTGCCGCTCGCGATGAACCTCACCGGCAAGGACGTGCTCGTGATCGGCGCCGGCCGGATCGGCGCGGGCAAGGCCGGACTGCTCATCGACGCGGGCGCGCGCGTGACGATGATCGCGCGCGACGTCGCGGCCGAACTGCCGCCAGGTCTGGCGTCACTCGAGGAGCGTGACTACCGCGACGGTGACGTGAAGGGATTCGCGCTCGTCGTCTCGGCGACCGGGGACGCCGCGGTGAACGACCGCGTCGTCGAGGAGGCCCGCCGCGAGGGCGTCTGGCTGAACGTCGTCGACGATCCCCAGCGCTCCGACTTCTACTTCACCGCCGTCCACCGCGACGGCGACGTGACGGTGTCGGTCTCCACCGCGGGGGCGTCGCCGGCCCTCGCCCAAGAACTCCGTTCGATGATCGCGCGCCGTCTGCCGGACAATCTGGGTGACGTGGCGCAACGGCTGCGCCGCGAGCGCGACGACGTCCACGCGCGCGGTTCGAGCACCGAAGGCCTCGACTGGCGAGTACGGATACGCGAGCTCCTGGGCGAGGGCGAACCCTCGCGCTGAGGTCACCTCGGTAGTGTCCGAAGTGGAACGGTGGTCGACGAGGAGGCAGTGTGACGGATCGCGTGCTCGTGACGGGGGTGACGGGTTTCATCGCGCAGCACTGCGTGCTGCAGCTCCTGGAGGCCGGCTACGAGGTCCGCGGCACCGCGCGCTCGGTCGCTCGCAGGTCCGAGGTCGTGGCCGTGCTCTCGCCGCACCTCAGTGAGGCCGCGCGCGCGCGACTCGACGCCTTCGACGTCGTGGCGGCCGACCTCACCGGCGACGCCGGGTGGGCCGAGGCCGTCAAGGACTGTCGCTTCGTGATGCACGTCGCGAGCCCCCTCCCACGAGAGGTCGTGAAGGACGAGGACGAGTTGATCGTGCCGGCGCGCGACGGGGCGTTGCGCGTGTTACGCGCCGCGCACGACGCCGGCGTCGAACGCGTGGTCCTCACCTCGTCGCTGAGCGCGATCATCTACGGCAACGATCGTTCGCGCCTCTTCACCGAGGCGGACTGGTCGAACCTGGACGGACGGCGCATCGGCGCCTACGACAAGTCCAAGACCATCGCCGAACGTGCGGCCTGGTCGTACATGGCGTCGATCACTTCGACGTCCCCGATGCAGCTGGCGGTGATCAATCCCGGGCTCGTCCTCGGACCACTGCTGTCCAGTGACTGGGGGACGTCCGGCGAGATGGTGAAACGGATCATGGAACACAGCGTGCCCGCCATCCCGAACATCAGCTTCGCCACGGTCGACGTCCGCGACGTCGCCGGGGCGCACGTCACCGCCATGGTGTCACCCGACGCGGCGGGCCAGCGCTTCATCTGCGCCGAAGCCAATCATTCGATGATGGAGGTCGCGCAGATCCTCAAGACCCGCTACGGCACTCGAGGTTTCAACATCCCGACCAGACGGCTCCCCTCGATCGCGGTAAAGACCATGGCGATCTTCGACAAGACGGTCCGCCTCGCGCTGAACGACCTCGACACGGCCCAGGGCGTCGACAACACGAAGATCCGAACGCTCCTGCACTGGCAGCCACGCGACCTGCTCGAGATGACGACCTCCATGGCCGACTCCATGATCGAATACGGCGTGGTGCGAGCCAAGAAGTAGTCACCCGAGCGTTCATCGAACCCCCGCCCCGTCGCCAACAGGTATCTTGGTGACCACTATGACGTCGGGCACCGAAACACCCCTGCTCGAACTCGAACACGTTTCGGTGCACTTCGGAGGTCTACGGGCACTCGACGACGTTTCCTTCGGCGTCTCACTCGGTGAGATCGTCGGGCTCATCGGCCCCAACGGCGCCGGCAAGACCACGGCCTTCAACGTGGCGTGCGGCTTCGTGAAACCGTCACATGGCCACGTGCACTACCCCACGGCCGGCAAATCGAACCTGCACCCCAATCAACTCGTCGGCGCGGGGGTGGCGCGCACGTTGCAGGGGGTCGGTCTCTTCCCGCACTGCAGCGTGCTGGAGAACGTCATGGCGGGCGGATACCTGCGACCGAACGGTGGCTTCTTCGCGAGCTTCTTCTCCCTGCCCAGTGAGGTGCGCTCGGAACGCGCCCTGCGACGTGACGCGCTCGCGATGATGGAACGGCTCGGGATCGCGGACATGGCGTCGCGCCTCCCGTCGTCGATTCCCTACGGCATCGCGAAGAAGGTCTCGGTCGCTCGGGCCCTCATGAGTAGCCCGACGCTCTTGTTGCTGGACGAACCGGCCTCGGGCCTGGACGAGGCCGAGCTCGAGGACTTCGCGCGACTGATCGTGGAGCTTCGCGCCACCATGGGCGTGTTGCTCGTGGAACACGACATGGAGTTCGTCATGCCGCTCGTCGACCGCCTCGT
Organism: uncultured Acidimicrobiaceae bacterium; assembly: GCA_963700135.1. GTDB lineage: Bacteria > Actinomycetota > Acidimicrobiia > Acidimicrobiales > RAAP-2 > RAAP-2. The sequence continues at coordinate 659,605 of CAVOWM010000011.1, forward strand.
CGTCTTGAACTTCGGAGAGGTCATCGCGTACGGCACGCCGGCCGAGGTTCGAAAGGATGACGCCGTCATCGCCGCGTACCTCGGGGTCGACGAATGATCAGGATCGAAGAGCTCACCGTCACCTTTGGCGCGGTGCAGGCGCTGCGCGAGGTCACCTTCAGCGCCGAGACCGGAAAGATCACCGCCGTCCTCGGCGCCAACGGCGCCGGCAAGACGACGCTGCTGCGCACGATCAGCGGACTCAAGGAACCGAAGTCCGGGACCATCCGGATGGGTGAGCGAAATCTGGTGTCGATGCGCACCGAGGACATCGCGCGACTCGGCATCGGCCACGTCCCCGAGGGCCGCGGCGTCATCGGCGAGTTCACCGTCGAGGAGAACTTGCGCCTCGGCGCCATGATCGCCAAGGTGAACCTCCAGCAGGGACTCGAGGAACAGTACGAGCAGTTCCCGGTGCTCGGCGAGCGACGAAAGCAACACGCGGCCAAGCTCTCAGGCGGCGAACGCCAGATGCTCGCCATGGCCCGGGCCCTGATCGCCAAGCCGTCGGTCCTGTTGTTGGACGAGCCGTCGCTCGGACTCGCACCACTGGTGACTGCCCAACTCATGCACACCATCCACTCGCTCTGCGAATCAAGTGATCTCACGGTGCTGCTCGTCGAACAGAACGCCTCGTCCGCGTTACGGATCGCGCACCACGCGGTGGTGTTGCACGTCGGCAAGGTCGTGGCGAATGACGAGGCGTCGGTCGTCGCGGCCGACGAGAACCTGCGTCAGTACTACCTCGGACTGGTGGAGTGATGGACCCGTTCCTCACCTCGCGCGTCATGACCGACGTCCTAGGCGGACTGACGAACGGCGTCATCTACGGCATGGTGGCCCTGAGCCTCGTGCTCATCTGGCGCAGTACCGGTGTCCTCAACTTCGCCCAGGGGGCGATGCCGATGTTCGCGACCTACGTGGGCTTCGCGTTGTTGTCGTACCACTTCGGATACTGGGCCTGCGTGGTCGCGTGCGTCGTCGCCGGATTGGCGATCGGCGGACTGACCGAACGCCTCCTCGTACGACCGCTCTACGGTAAACCGGAGATCAATCCGATCGTGGTGATGGTCGGCTATCTCATCGTGCTCGAAGCGGTCGCGGCCGCTATCTGGTCATCGTTCCCGCGGAGCCTGCCGAGTCCGTTCTCCTCGGTGAAGTGGCAGTTGGGCGGCCAGCCGATCGCACTGTCGCCGTTCACGGTGTACGAGATCGCGACGGGACTGCTCGTCATGGTCGCCGTCGCCGCGCTGTTCCGGTACACGAAGCTGGGGCTGCAACTGCGCGCCTCGGCCGTGGCGCCCGAGGTGTCGCGGCTCTTGGGCGTGCGTGTCGGTCGCCTCCTGACGCTCGGTTGGATGCTCTCCACCGTCGTGGGCGTGATCACCACGATCCTCGTCTCGTCGAACTTCTTCTCCGGCCTCACGCCGCAGATCAACGACGGCATCTTCGCCTTCGGTTTCATCGCCGCGGCGATCGGCGGACTCGAGAGTCCCGTCGGCGCGATCGTGGCCGGCATCTTGCTCGGCATCATCAATCAATTCATCACTGACTACGTCAATCAGAACGCCGTCATCATCATCGCCCTCGCCCTCCTCGTCGTGTCATTGATGATCCGTCCGAGCGGTGTGTTCACGAAACCGTCCGAGAGGCGGGTCTGATGAACCTCGTCACCTCGCGTCGCGTCGTGCCCCTCGCCATAGTGGTGGCGATCGTGGCGACCGTCGTCTCGCTCGTGAGCGCCCCCTCGACGCGCGAGGGCGTCGCTTACAGCCTCGCGTTCGACCTCGCGATCGCCTGCGCCACGACGCTGAGTCGACCCGCGATGAAGGCCGACCACCCCGTGGTGGCTCGCGCGGCGCTCACCCTGCTCGGACTCGATGTGGCGATCTTCATCACCTTCTTCCTCAACTCGAGTACGAACTTCAACCTGTCCACCGGCGCGGCGATGGCGATCGTCCTACTCGGCCTCTCGTTCCTCACCGGCGCGTCCGGCCAGATCTCGCTCGGCAACGGCGCGTTCATGGGTGTCGGGGGCTTCACGATGGCGATCTGGGCGAATCATCACGCGACCACGCCGATCGTCCTCACGCTCCTGATCGCCGTGGCCTGCGGGGCGCTCGTCGGCCTCCTGCTGGGACTGCCGGCGACGCGGTTGCGTGGGCCCTACCTCGCGGGCATGACCCTGGCGTTCGCCGTGGCCTTCACGTTCATCCTCAGTTCCTTCAGCTCGTGGACCGGCGGCGACTCGGGCCTGCAGCTGCCAACCGAAGCGACGGCGCCGCGCTGGCTCGACGGGTTCTTCCACGCCGGTACGTCGCCCCTCACGACCACCACGCTCTACGTGACCGACGTCGCCATCATCGTGGCCGGCGTCGCCTTCTTCTTCATGGCCAACCTCTTCGCCAGTCGCACCGGCCGCGCGATGCGCCTCATTCGCGACAACGACGTGGCCGCGGAGCTCGTCGGTATCGCGCTGCCGCGCACGCGCGTCATCGCCTTCATCGTGTCCTCGGCCTACGCCGCGCTGGGCGGCGCGCTCCTGACGCTGATCGACAACTCGGTCTCGCCGCCGACGTACTCCTTCGCGCTGTCGGTGACGATCCTGTCACTCATCGTCATCGGCGGCATCGGCACAATCTCCGGCGCCGTGATCGGCGGCGTCATCTACGCCTTTTCGACCAACGTCATCTCGTGGATCACCAACCAGACCGGCCTGAATCCCCAAGGAAACTTCGCGAGCCAGCTGAACGGCATCATTTTCGGCGGACTCTTGATACTCACGATGCTCTTCGCGCCGCTGGGGATCGCCGGGGCGGTGCGACATTTCTGGCATCGGGTGCGAACGCGCGCGTCGGGGTGACTTGCAACGGCCCTTCGTGACGCCTACGCTCACGCAGCAAGAGTTCTACATCAGGGGAGAAGAACAGATGGCTACAAACAAGACGCGTCGCGTCACGATCACCGGCTCGGCGATGCTGCTGTGTCTCGGTCTCGTCACCGCGGGCGGTTCGATGATCAACGCCGGAGCGGCGACCATGAAGGTGCCTGGCGTCACGGCGCACAGCATCACGATCGGCGCGACGGAGCCGGAGACGGGTATCGCCTCCGCGGGTTACAACCAGGTGGCCAAGGCGGCCAACGCCGTCTTCAAGTACGTGAACAGCCGCGGCGGTGTCTACGGTCGCAAGATCAACTACGTCATCAAGGACGACTGCTACGGCACACCCGGCTTCGGTTGCACCGGCGTCCCGAACACGGCCACCCAGACCCACGCGTTGCTGGGCATCCCCGTCTTCGCGACGGTCGGTTCACTCGGTACGCCGACGCAAGACTCGGTGCGCGCGCTGCTCAAGAGCAACGGCGTGCCACAGCTGTTCGTCGCGTCCGGTTCACGCGACTGGAACAACCCGCACACGTACCCGGGCCTCTTCGGTTGGCAGCCCAGCTACAACGAGGAGAGCAAGATCTTCGCGAAGTACATCAAGTCCACCTACCCGGGCGCGAGCGTCTGCTTCTTGGGACAAGGTGACGACTTCGGCGAAGACGGACTCGCCGGACTGGTCGCGGGCGGCGTGAAGCCACTCTCCGCCGACCTTTACTCGGTCGATGACCTGGTGTCCACGAACGGCGCCTCGGTCGCCCCGTACATCCAGGACTTCCAGACCAAGAAGTGCACGGTCGTGGTCTTGGACACGATCCCCGGCGCCACGGACGCCGCGCTCGGTGCCGCGTTGCAGTTGGGCTACGCACCGCAGTGGGTCATCTCGAGCGTTGGCTCGGACCCCCAGACGGTGGACGCCCCGTTCGTCGGCAAGGTCCCGACCGACCCCGAAATCGGCGCCGTGTCGTTCAGCTACCTGCCGACGACCACCACGAACAGTGCGTGGATCCCCTGGATCTACAAGGTGATCGAGGCTGACCAGACCGACTTCCCGGGCTTCACGTCCTCGAGCGTCTTGAACGGCAACATCGCCTACGGTGCGGCCTACGGCGTGGCCTTCGTCGAGGCACTCGAAGCGAACGGCAAGACACTCACGCGAGCCAGCTTCTTGAAGACGCTCCAGAGCGTCACCTTCAACCAGACGCCCTCGCTCGTGCCGCTGCGCTACACGACGTCCAACCACCAGGGACTCGACGGCGGCTACCTCACGACGGTCATCAGCGACTCCGCGATGAAGCCGCTCACCGGCATCGTGTACACCGCCGACAGCCTGACCGACGGCAAGGTCGCGACCGCCAAGACGTTGAGTCACGGCATCCCGAACTGGCTGAAGTAACCAACGCTTAGGTCGTTCCACGATGCCCCGGTGCCCAGCACCGGGGCATCGTGGCGTCAGGGCTTGCTGCACACGGCTCGACAACGAACGGACTCGTCGAAGTGAGTGGATTCAGTCCTTGGTGATCTCGAAGGCGCGAAGAGCGCGGATGCGCTCTTGGCGTCGGCTCCGCAGCTTGCGCTCCGAAAGTTGCGCCAACTCAATGTAGGAGCTCATGATGGACGCGTTCAGCCGTTCGACCGTCACGAAGGGGTTCGGGTCCTCGGGGATCACCTCGTCGATGAGACCGAGGTCCAGTTGGTCCTTGGCGGTCGAGCGCATGGTCGCCAGCGTGATCCGCACCTCGTCGTGCGAGGGGTTGGGCGTCTTGTAGAGGATGGAGGCAGCCGAGCGTGGCTCGGCGACGTAGGCCATGGCCTTTTCCAACATCATCACGTGGTCTGCCATCGGCGTCGTGGCGAGTCCCCCACCACTGCCCAGGGCGCCGGCGACGAGTGAGATCACGGGCTCGGAGTAGTCGATGCCCTTGAGGATCGAGCGAGCGATCGCGCGCGAGAGACCGCGCCGTTCGCTCTCGAGCGTGGGTTTGGCCCCGAGGGTGTCGGTGATGAACAGCGCCGGCAGGTGCAGACGCTCGCCCATCTCGAGCATCCGCTCCATGAAAGCGAAGTCCTCCGGCGCCGGGTTCGAGGGTCGCTTGATGACCGTGTCGCCGAAGCGCTGGTACGACGGCTGGGTCCCGATGATGACGAACGGTTGCGCCCCGATCTTGGCGAAGGCGCCGACGATAGCCGGGTAGCGCTTGTACTCGCTCTCCTGGACGTAGTTGTAGACCGCGGTCGCCTCGGTGAAGCAGTAGCGCACGATGAACTCGAGGTCGACGCGGTTCGCGTCGGTCATGAGGTCCTGGTACTGCTCGACCAGCGCGTCGGAGTCGGTGCTGACGTGCGCCTGGCGCGGCGCGGCGGCGGGGACCGGCTCGGCGCCCTTCATGTCGTCGAAACGCGGACCGTAGATGCCGACCGGTCCGAAGTCGAACGAACGCCGCTGGTCCGACGCCGTGACGTTGCGGATCAACGGCGGCGTCTCCTCGTTGAGTTGGTGGTGCTTGTCCGGCCGCGTCGTCGACGTGAGCAGGGCGCTCAGGTACCAGACCACGTCGTCCACCTCCGAGAGCACCACGTCGATGTTGCGATCCAGGAGGTTGGCCTCGGCGCTCTGGGAGTCCGTGGGCACGGACAGTCCCTCGAAGGCTTCGATGACGTTCGGTCCCGCGAAGCCGAAGTTCGTGCCCGACGTCGCGAGGATCAGATCGGCGTTGGGCACCGCGCTGGCCGAGACGCCGCCCCAGACGTTGCCGAGCAACACCGCCACGTGGGGCAGGTCGACGCGGTCCTTGTAGTTGCGGATCGCTTCGACCATGCGCGTCATCTGCGTCAGTCCCGCGAAGTTCTCGTGCTGGCGTACGCCGCTCGACGCGTAGACGCTCACGAACGGCAGCTTCCTCGCAATCGCCAGGTCGGCCGCCGCCTGAAATTTCTCACCCGACACCACGCCGAGCGAGCCGGCGAAGAAGTCCCAGTTCATCGCGTAGAGCACGGCCGGGTGTCCGTTGAAGTTCGCCATGCCGTAGGTCGAGGACTCGGTCTTACCCTTGCCGCGCTCACGCTGCAGCTTGTCGCCGTAGGACTCGTCGCCCTCGTTGCCGTGTCCGCGACGAACCAGTCCGACGAGGTCCTTGGCGATCCGCCAGCGTCCGTGACTGGCTTTGAAGTGCACCAGTTCTTGGAGCGTCGACAGCTGGGAGGGGCTGTTGACCTTCTTGCGATTGCGCAGGTGGGCCCCCACGGGCGCCTTGAACACCGGCAGACCGGTCGGGTGCCCTTCACCGAAGAGACTTGAGTCGAGGTCGTCTTCGGGGATCGAAGCGTCGAAGTCCGCGAGATCAGCCATGTGGGTCCATTATTGCACGACGCCCAAAAACCGTAAAAGTGGGCGCTCACCGGCGACGTGCGGTACCGCGCGTACGACGCACCGCGCGCGCGGACCCTACCGACGGGTAACGCCAGAAGTACCGCCTATTCGAATCGGTATCCTCTTGGCCTATGGCCGCCGTTCGCGGCGACGTGCATCGAGGAGGACCAGATGAGCGATTCGCGATCAGACGTGCGCGCCTACGACGAGGTCCTGGGCCAACTCGGAGAGGTGAACTCCCGTCGACTCATCCCGACCCCGGCGCTGGTGTGCGACCTCGCGCTCCTGGGCTCGAACATCGAGCGAATGGCCGAACGCACGCGCGACGCCGGCCTGTCGCTTCGCCCGCACGTGAAGTCGCACAAATCGGCTCACGTCGCGAGACTGCAGTTGGCCGCGGGCGCCGTCGGACTGTCCTGTGCGAAACTGGGCGAGGCCGAAGCGATCGTCGAGCGACTCCTGGTCGACGATGCGTCAGCGACCTCGGTTCTCCTCACGTCACCACTCGTCGGACGCCACGCGGCCGAGCGCGCCGCCGCGCTCGCGGCCCACTGCGACCTGCTCGTCGCGGTCGATCACGTCGACGGCGTCGACGAGTTGGAGGCGGCGGCCGTCGCCACCGGCACCACGTTGGGGGTCCTGTGCGACGTCGACGTGGGTCTCGGTCGAACGGGCGTGATCGGGGCCAACGAAGCGCTCGCGGTCGCCGAGCGAGTGAACGTCGCGACGACGCTGCGGTTCCGAGGCGTTCAGGGTTACGGCGGCCACCTGCAACACATCAACGGGCGCGAACACCGTCGCGAGGCGACCATCGCGTCGAGCGAGCGCCTGGGGCTCGTGATCGTGGCCCTCGAAGCGGCCGGCTTCAACGTGGCGATCCGCAGCGGCGGCGGGACGGGCACGGTGGGCATCGACGCCGAGATCGGCGTGCTGAACGAAGTGCAACCCGGGAGCTACGTCTTCATGGACCGCGAATACCGCGACGCCCTCGGCGCCGACCCCGAGGGCCGCTTCGAGCAAAGCCTCACGTTGCTCACGACCGTGATCTCGGCGAACCACGTCGGCTACGTCACCGTCGACGCCGGTTTGAAGTCGATGGCGACCGACGCCGGCGTCCCGCTGGTGCTCGGCCCCGACGTCTCGTCGACCTACGCGTTCTTCGGTGACGAGCAGGGCCTGGTGTCGTGCGCGAGCGAACACCCACTTCGTCGCGGGGAGCGGATCGAACTCGTGCCCCCGCACTGCGATCCGACGGTCGATCGATACGACGTGATCTGGCTCGTCCACGACGACGTCGTCGTCGACGTGATCGACGTCACGGCGCGCGGCCGTTCGCAGTAGCCCGTCTCGCCGAAATCGCCCGTCATTGCAGTGGACCGAGCGCGCGGTGTACATCGACGCGGGAGGTCACTACGCTTGAGGGTGCGTTACTTCGGGATCGAAACGCCCGTGAGGGTCGTTTGGTCCACAGCGAGCCCGTCCCCGATCGGACACGGTCGAACGGTGCGGGAATGAGTGGGACACGACAATGGCACCAACTCGACATTCCAGTTCATCCAGCGGACACGACGGCATCCATTCGCTCGATCCCTCGACCGCGCCCGGCTTTCGCTCGCTGAAGGACCAGGGGTCACCACCTCCGTCGACACCCGAGGCCCTCGAGGCGATCTTCCCGCCGATCGGCGACTACGCCTTCCTGTCGGACTGTGAGAACACGCTGCTCGTGGCGCCGACCGGCTCCATCGAATGGATGTGCCTGCCCAAGCCGCACGACCCCAGTCTCTTCGGCACCATCCTCGACCGCTCCGCGGGATCGTTCCGTCTCGCGCCGGTGGAGAGCTCGGTGCCCGCGCACCGTCAGTACCTGCCGGGAACGATGGTGTTGTCCACGACCTGGCAGACGCGCAGCGGCTGGCTCGAAGTCAACGACTTCTTGGCCATCGGCCCGTGGTACCGAACCGGCGAACGTTCGACGCTGCAGCGACGGACCCCGGGCGACTCGGACGCGCGACACGTCCTCGTGCGCACGGCGAAGTGCCTGCACGGCAGCGTCGACGTGATCCTCAACTGCGAACCGTCCTTCAACTACGGACGCGTCGACGCGGAGTGGGAGTACACCGGCACCTCCTACGACCACGTCTCGACGACGAACGCGGACTACAACCGGATCACGGTCACCGGCGACATGCGCTTCGGCATCGAGGGTCGCGCGATACGCGCCCGTCACCGCCTGGTCGAGGGCGAGTCCTGCTTCGTCGTGCTGAGCTGGACCGACGCGCCGCTCCCCACGACCCAAGAAGAGGTCGATCTCTTCAAGAGCGAGACGTCGCGCTTCTGGCGCGGCTGGATCGACGGCGGTCAGTTCCCCGACCACCCGTGGCGCGAACTCCTCCAGCGCAGCGCGCTGACGCTGAAGGGCCTCTCCTACGCCCCGACCGGCGCGATCCTCGCGGCCCCGACGACGTCGCTGCCGGAGAACCTCGGTGGCTCGCGCAACTGGGACTACCGCTACACCTGGATCCGCGACACCGCCTTCGCGCTGCGCGCGCTGCACGCGCTCGGGTTCCACACCGAGGCCGACGACTTCCTCGCCTTCTTAGGTGACGTCCTCGAACCCCCGCGCGGCACGGCCGCCGCGACCGGGGTACGGGCCCGGCGAAACCTCCAGGTGCTCTATCCCGTGGACGGCGGCGACTCCCCCGTCGAAGTCGAACTCGACCACCTGACGGGCTACGTCTGGAGCCGACCGGCCCGCGTGGGCAACGGCGCCTACAACCAGACGCAGTTCGACATCTTGGGCGGCGTCGTCGACTGCATCTACGAGCACACCCGTTCGCGCGACGCCCTGAGCGAGCGTGCGTGGCGCATCGTGGTCCAGGCCGTCGAGACGGCCCTGGCGTGCTGGCGAGATCCGGACCGCGGGATCTGGGAGGTCCGCGGCGAGCCGCGACACTTCACGTACTCCAAGGTCATGTGCTGGGTCGCGGTCGAACGTGGGGCGCGCCTGGCGATGCTGCGCGGTGAGAAGGCCCGCGCCGAACAGTGGCTGCTCGAGGCCCAGGTCATCCACGACGACATCTGCGCCAACGCCGTCGGCAGTCGCGGCTGCTTCACCCAGTCCTACGGGAGCGACGAACTCGACGCGTCACTGCTGGTGTTGCCGATGCTCGGGTTCTTGCCCGCCGATGACGAACGGATCCGCGCGACGGTGTTCGCGATCGCCGACGACCTCACCGACGGTCCCTTCGTCTTTCGCTACCGGCCCGAGAAGACCGACGACGGTTTCGACGGCGAAGGTGAGGGCAGTTTCACGGTCTGTTCGTTCTGGCTGGTGTCGGCGCTCGTGGCGATCGGCGAACTCGACAGCGCGCGCACCCACTGCGAGAAGCTCATCGGCGCCGCGAGCACCCTCGGTCTCTACGCCGAAGAGCTCGACCCCACGACCGAGCGCCACCTCGGCAACTTCCCGCAGGCCCTGACCCACCTCGCGCTCATCAACGCCATCATGAGCGTGATCAGCGTCGAGGCGCGCGCGGGCGAGGCCTCGACCGGCAACGCCCACTCGCACAGTTGGTGGAACGCCGGCAAGGTCAACACCGCCAACACGATCGCCTCGAAGGAGATCTGGACCGAGAGCACCGGTTCGGTCGAGATCATCAAGGCCGAGATGCCCCCACTGAACCCATCGTGAGGCCGATTCGGTAATTCTCGTCGTCGCGGCACAGGGACCAGGTGTGACGGCGGCCGCGATCCCCGGACACCACCCCCACCAGGGGAAACAGGCCTCGGGCCGGAGGTTCCGCGAATCTCGGCCCGCGCGAACACGAAAGGTTCAACCTAGGCTCGGACCAGGTACCTCACATGAGCGAACACTCCTCCACCCCGCTGGGATCGGCAGAGCCGAACATTCCCGACGACCCGTTCGTCGATCCGTCCTACGAGCCGGCCGACTTCGTGGTCGTGGCCAATCGGCTGCCCGTGCGCCACGCCGGCACCCCGGGCGACGACGGCTGGCTCCCGAGTCCCGGCGGTCTGGTCTCGGCGCTGACCTCCGTGCTGCAGAACCGCCAGGGCCTGTGGATCGGCTGGCCCGGGACCTCCGAGGACCAGGCGCCGCCGTCGACCTACGAGGGGATCCGGCTGAAGACCGTGGCGATCAGCGCCGAGGAGTACGAGGAGTTCTACCTCGGCTTCTCCAACGCCACCATCTGGCCGCTGTACCACGACGCGATCCGGTCACCGACGTTCCACCGCACGTGGTGGCACACGTACCGCGAGGTCAACCTACGGTTCGCGACCACGGTCGCCGAGAACGTCGCGCCCGGTGGCACGGTGTGGGTGCACGACTACCAGTTGCAGCTGGTACCCCAGATGCTGCGCGAACTTCGCCCCGACGTCCACATCGGATTCTTCTTGCACATCCCGTTCCCCCCGAGCGAGCTGTTCATGCAACTGCCGTGGCGACGCGAGATCCTGGCCGGCCTGCTCGGCGCCGACCTCCTGGGCTTCCAGCTCCACTCGTCGGCCTCGAACTTCTCGCGACTGGCGCGCCGCCTGACCTCGGCGACGGGCACCGACTCGGGACTCGACTTCGAAGGACGCGCCATCCGGGTCGGATCGTTTCCGATCTCGGTCGACTGCGACCAGATCGTGGAGCTGGCGGCGGACCCGAGGGTCCGCGCTCGGGCGCGCGAGATCCGCGAAGGCCTCGGTAATCCCGAGTTCCTGTTGCTCGGCGTCGACCGACTCGACTACACCAAGGGGATCCAGCAGCGGATCAAGGCGATCGCCGAGATGCTCGACAACGGACAACTCAGCGCCGAACGCCAGGTGATGATCCAGATCGCGGTGCCGAGCCGTGAATCCGACGCGCACTACGAACAAGAGCGCCACGACCTCGAGCGCGCGGTCAGCGAGGTGAACGGCGAGCACGGACTGGTCGGTCACCCGGCCATCCACTACCTCCACAAGAACCTGCCCTTCGACGAGTTGATCGCGCTCTACCTCGCCGCCGACATCATGTTGGTCACGCCGTTCAAGGACGGCATGAACCTCGTGGCCAAGGAGTACGTGATGACGCGCTCGGACCTCACGGGCAAGTTGATCCTGAGCGAATTCGCGGGCGCGGCGACGGAGCTACGCGGCGCCTACATGGTGAACCCGCACGACACCGACGGCATCAAGGAGTCGATCCTCTTGGCGATGAACGCCGGCCCCAAAGAGACGCGCGACCGGATGGCGCGCATGCGTCGGATGATCTTTCGTCGCAACGTCTACGACTGGGCCAAGGCCTTCCTCGCCGCGCTGGCGCTCACCACGTCGTAGGCCGCGGCGACGGACCCTAGAGTTCGTCGATCAGGTCGGCCACCGAGTCCACGATCCGCGACGGTTGGAACGGGTAGCGACCGACCTCCTCGGCGCGCGCCACGCCCGAGAGGACGAGGATGGTGCCCAGACCGGCCTCGGCGCCGGCCTGGATGTCGGTGTCCATGCGGTCACCGATCATGATGGTCGACTTGGAGTGCGCGTCGAGGATGTTGAGGCCCTCGCGGATCATGACCGGGTTCGGTTTGCCCACGAAGTACGGCGCGACCCCGGTCGCGCTCTCGATCATCGCGGCGAGCGCCCCACAGCCGGGCAGCGAACCGTGGGGCGACTGCCCGGTCGGCTCGGGATTGGTGGCCACGAAGTGCGCGCCCTGTTCGATGAGGCGTACCGCGGTGGTCATCTCTTCGAAGGAGTAGTCCTGAGTCTCACCGAGTACGACGTAGTCCGGCGAGCGGTCGTCGGCGCGGTAGCCCACGTCGTGGATCGCCTCGTGCAGACAGGCTTGGCCGATCACGAACGCCGTACCGAAGGGGCGCTGGGTGTGGACGAACTTCGCCGTCGCCAACGAGGACGTCCACAGCCGGCTCTCCTCGACGTTGAGACCCATCCGGGCCAGTTCCTCACGGATCTCGCTCGGCGAGAAGAGCGAGTTGTTGGTCAAGATCAGGTACGGCCGCCCGGTCGAACGAAGTCGGTCCAGGAACTTGTCGGCGCCCGGGATCATGGCGCCGTCTCGTATCAGCACGCCGTCCATGTCGCAGAGCCAACTCTCGGCTCGTGAAATTAGGTCCATGTCTCCAGTATGGACGATGGCGCGCGCACCCTCGGTCGCCGATGACGATCAACGAGTGCGGTCGCCCTCGAAGTACCACGACGCGGTGACGATTGGGTCAACGGTCGATGAAGCGCTGATTTCCGTGACGCTCGACATCGTCGAGCGGTGCTTGAATACGCGACGTCAACCTGCCTAGGATGCGCTCAGCAGTTCGGGCACATCGACGAGTCGTCGTCTCAACCTGTGGTGTGACCAATCCAACAAGGGAGAGATTCATGAAGGCACGTACCACTGCAGCGACACCAGGTCGATACCGTTCGTGGCGGACCACGGTCGCCGCCGGCGCGTCACTGATGCTGGTGATCTCGATGGCGACACTCGTCTCGAGTGCGACGCCGTCGTTCGCGAGCACGCACCTGACGTCGGCGAACGGCTCGGCGTATTGCAAACTGCTCGTGTCCTACGACAAGAAGCAGGCCGCCGCGAACAAGGCGCTCGAGACACCCGGTGAGGCGCAGAAGGCGATGGAGGCGGCCTACGCCAACTTGAAGCCGGAAGAGGCACTCATCCTCGGCGTCGCGCCGTCGTCACTCCAGAGCTCCTTCAAGTTGCTGTTCAAGGACCTCAACGTCTTCTACACCGACCTCGCCGCCGCGCACTTCAACTACGAGAAGCTCACGCACGCCCAGATCGCTAGTTTCGAGACGTTGTCCAAGGCGATGACCGCGGCCGGCAACAAGATCACGGCCTACGACAAGAACGTCTGCGGCGTCAAGGACTGATCGCCCACAACGCGCCTCGCCGCACGGCGTCGCGACGCGACAGCGCGCGGATTCCCTGGTCCGCGCACCATTCCAGCACCGTCGCGTCGCCGTACGCGCCGCGTCATCCCCGTGTCAGTCGGACGGTCGCCACCCCGGTCGACCGAGCACGTAGCGAACGCGCTCGCGGTTCGACCTCGCCGCGCGCACGTCACGCACGATGTCACCGAACTCGCGGTAGCCGATGCTCACGGGATTGAAGGTGTCGATGTTCTTCGTGAGGCCGTAGCGAACGCGACGGACCTCCTTCTCGAAGGTCCCGAAGAGCCGGTCCCAGACGATCAGGATGCCGCCGTAGTTCTTGTCGAGGTACTGGCGATTCGATCCGTGATGCACGCGATGGTGCGAGGGTGTGTTGAAGACGAGTTCGATCGGTTCGGGCAGGCGGTCGATCGCCTCGGTGTGGATCCAGAACTGGTAGAGCAGGTTGAGTTGTCCCGCGCGATGGACTTTCTCGGGCGCGAATCCGAGCAGCGGCAGCGGCGCGAAGACCCAGAAGGTCAGGAACGGCGACCACGGCTGGCGAAGCGCCGTGGTCAGGTTGTAGCGCTCGCTCGAGTGGTGCGAGACGTGATTGGCCCAGAGCAGTCGCACCTCGTGCATCCAGCGGTGGTCCCAGTAGTAACAGAAGTCCCAGAGGACCATCGCTGACGTCAGTGAGCCGCGGCGTGCCCCGAGATTGGCGATTCGGTGGCGATAGAGGAACTGATCAACCTTGAGGAGCGCCGGCGCCGTCGCCAGTTGGACCGCGACGTTGCCCGCCAACATCGAAAGGCTGGCCGCGGAGTCGTGGCGCTCGAAGCCAATGGGAACCAGTGGGTCGGCGGGCAACTGCGTACCGGAGAGCGTCTCGTCATCGGCGCCGACGAGATCGCCCAACGTCCGCTTGTCACGACGTCGCAACGCCATGTACTCGGCCGCGATGCTGAGGGCGAAGAACGGGAACGAGAGCTTGTCGATGAGGTCGATCGCCGGCCGCTTGGACGCCATTGAAGTCAAGTTAGCCGTGGACCGCAGCGACCGACGTCGGCGGGCCCGGGCGTGATCTATACATTCTGAATAGTAGTGCCGAGGCCGTTGGGACTCTGTTGAGCGGACGTGGGCTCGGAGTTGTAGTTGCTGATTTACCTTTATTTCCACGCTTCTTCCGAACAAAGAACGCAAGGGGGTTGAGCCATGGCCATAGCGATAGGAGGCGACCTGCGCCGCAGCGGCGCGACGGCTCTGACGCTTCCACGGACGCCGTCACGTGACACGGCACCGGCCGATCGCGAGGTCGTCGACACGACCAGGGACGACGCCACGGCGAAGCGGATGTGGTTCGGCTTCGCCGTCTTGAGCGTGCTATTGGTGGCGTACCTGATCTCGTTGCTCGTGCGCACGCCGGCGCAGCAATGGACGTGGCTCGACGGATGGACGATCTGCGCGATCGAACTGGTCGCGTCGGGCATGTGCATCGCCCGGGGACTCAACAAGCACCCGGGACGCGCGGCCCCGCTGGCCCTCGGCTTCGCGCTCCTGTCCTGGAGCATCGGCGACGTCCTGTTGACCATCGAGTCACTCGGGGGCAAGACGCCGCCGACGCCGTCATGGGCCGACCTCTTCTACGTCGGGTTCTACCCACTCGCCTACGTCGCCACGGTGCAGTTGCTGCGCAAGGCGATGGGCCGACTCTCGCGACCGAACTGGCTGGACGGCCTGGTCGCGGGCCTCGGGGCCGCGGCGCTGTGCGCGGCGTTCGCGTTCCACGACATCGTGCACGCCGCCGGGGGTAGCGCGCTCTCGGCGGCTACCAACCTCACCTACCCGGTCGGCGACCTGTTGTTGCTCTCCTTGGTCATCGGCGGCACGGTGCTCCTGTCGGGTCGCGGCACCACACCGTGGTTCTTGTTGGCCGCGGGCATCTGCCTCAACGTCTTCGGTGACACCTTCAACCTCTTCCAGAACGGCATACTGGACTCGCGCGTGGGCAGCGACGTCAACGCCATCGCCTGGCCCGCGTCCATCGTGCTCATGTCGATGGCGGTCTGGCTGAAACCGCGCACTCTCGATCCGATGCGAGAACAGCGAACCGCGGGCTTCATGTTGCCGAGTGTCGCCGCCGTCGTCGGGCTCGCGATCCTGGTGACCGGCACCGTGCACACCGTCACGCGCGTCGCCCTGGGTCTGGCGACCGCCACCGTGGTCGTCGTCGGCCTCCGACTCTCCCTCTCGGCGCGCGACCTTCGGTTGGTGACCGAAGAACGTCACCGCCAGGCGCAGACCGACGAACTGACGGGACTCGGTAATCGTCGCCACCTGCTGCACGTGATCGAGACCTACTTCGCGGACTTCAACGATCCGTGGACGAAGGAGCGCACGCTCGCCTTCCTCTTCATCGACCTCAATCACTTCAAGGAGATCAATGACTCCTTTGGTCACCCGGCGGGCGATGAGCTTTTGCGCCAGTTGGGTCCGCGCCTCATGCGCGCCGTCCCGGCCTCGGGATCGGTCTTCCGACTGGGTGGTGATGAACTGGCGGTGCTGCTCGTCGACGCGGACGCCGACGCCGCGGCCCGGGTCGCCGAGCGCATCCTCGCCGAGGTCGATGAGCCGTTCTACCTGCAGAAGATGAGCGCCAAGGTGGGCGCGAGCATCGGCATCGCCCTCGCCCCCCAGGACGCCACCGAAGGCGTCGGCCTGATGTGGTGCGCCGACACCGCCATGTACCGCGCCAAGTTGGGCGACGTCCCGCACGTCTTCTACGACCAGGACGTCGACGGTGGCGAGCAGCAGTTGGCGCTCGTCGAGGAGTTGCGCGAAGCGGTCGAGGAGGGCCAGTTCGTGCTGCACTACCAGCCCCAGTTGGACCTGCGCTCCGGCCAAATCCTCGCCGTCGAAGCGTTGATCCGTTGGCCGCACCCCCGCCTTGGTTTGGTCCCCCCAATCAAGTTCCTCACCCTCGCCGAAGACGCGGGCCTTATGCAAGACCTCACCACCTGGGTCTTGCGAGAGGCGATGGCCCAGTGCGCGCGATGGCGCGCCGACGGTCGCTTCCTCGCGGTGTCCGTGAACGTCACGACCACCAACCTGCTCGAAGAAGGCTTCACCGAACTGGTCGTCGATCTGCTGCGCCAGCACGAGCTTCCCGGTGAGGCACTCATCATCGAGATCACCGAGACCAGCATCATCTCGGACTTCGCGCGGTCCAAGGCGGTGATCGAGGCGCTGCGGGACTTCGGCATCGTGGTGTCCATCGACGACTTCGGCGCCGGCTTCACGTCACTCGCCTACCTCAGCAGTCTCGCGGTCGGCGAACTCAAGCTCGATCAGACCTTCATCATGGGACTCAACGGCGTCGGCAAGGAGCTCGACCTCGAACTCGTGCGGGCGACGATTCAATTGGGCCACGACATGCGACTGCGGGTCGTGGCCGAGGGCATCGAGGACGTCGAGACGCTCGAGCTCTTGATCGAGCTGGGCTGTGACCTGGCCCAGGGTTACTACATCAGTCGACCGATGCCGGCCGACAAGCTGGCCTTCATGTCCACCGCCGACGTCAAGCAGTCGGTGGGCGCGCCCTCGTAGCACTCGCGTCCGCCCATCGTCGTCGAGACCCTCGAGTGCGACCGACGTCCCTATGTGTCCGACGCGTCGTCACGCCCAGTACTCTCGTTGCGAGACTGAAGAGACGGAAGGTGGCTGGACGCGCCGTCGCGTCGGGGGCAACCTCGCCGTGTCGTGTGTTCACGCAGCGTGGACGACGAGAGTGAGGAGCGCGTGACGATCGAGAGCCCCACCGCACACGGGTCCCGGAATCTCGTGTTGGCCGCGATGATCTTCGCCGTCGCCATGACCTTCATCGACCAGACCATCGTGTCGATCGCGGTACCGCAGATTCAGAAGGAACTGGGCCTCACCAACACCGGCGTGCAATGGGCGGTCAACGGGTACCTGCTCTCACTCGCGGCGCTCTTCGCCTTCGGTGGTCGCCTCGCCGACACCGTGGGACACCGCAAGATGGTGACCTTGGGGGTCATTGTCTTCGCGACGGCCTCCGCGCTCTGCGGGCTCACGCCGAAGGGTTCGATCGCCGAGGCGTGGATCGTGACGTTCCGCGTGGTCCAGGGCGCGGGTGGCGCCATCATGTTCCCAGCCGCCCTGGCCATCGTGGTCCAGACCTTCGCGATGCGTGAACGGGGCAAGGCCCTGGCGATCTTCTTCGGTATCGCCGGGGGTCTCACCGCGGTCGGGCCCGTGCTCGGCGGTTACCTGACCGAGTGGACCTGGCGGGCGATCTTCTGGGTCAACATCCCGGTCGCGGTCATCGCGCTGATCCTCATCGTGGTCTCCAAGCCGGTGACCGACCACGTGCCGGCGCGCATGGACTACCGGGGCCTGTGTCTGATCGCCGGCGGCGTCGCCCTCAGCGTCTTCGGGTTCCAGCAGTCGACGATCTGGGGATGGAGCAACCCCGGCATCGGTCTCTCCATCGCCGCCGGTCTGGCCCTGATCGTGGCGTTCTACTTCGTCGAACGCCGGACCGACTCACCGCTCATGAAGGTGCACATCTTCAGCATCCGGGCGTTTTTCGTGGAGAACCTCGTGCTCGGCATCTCGATGTTGACCTTCGTGCCGATCTTCTTCTTCGCGAGTGAGTACGCCCAGATCGCGCTCGGCAAGACCGCCCAACAGGCCGGACTCTACCTGCTCTACTTCTTCCTCGGTTTCGCGGCGGCGTCGCAGATCGGCGGCCGGTTGCTGGACAAGCGCGGCGCGAAACGGCCCGTCGTCGTCGGCTGCGCGCTCGCCGCCGTGGGCTTCGCGTTGTGGGCCACCAAGGTCACCCAGCTGAACTTCAACGATCAGGTGGCGTACGTGATTCTCGCCGGCTTCGGCATGGGATTGATGTTGACGCCCGCGAGCACCGACGCCGTGAACCGGGCCTCACGCCTCTCCTACGGCGAGGCGACCGGCATCACGCAGACGGTGCGCAATTTCGCCGCCAGCCTCGGTCTGGCGATCCTGGGCACGGTGCTGGTCGACCAGCTGCGCTCGCGCGTCGTCACGTCGCTGCTGGCCCAGCACGTACCGGCGCGTCAGGCGGTGGCCCTCGCGAACAAGATCGCGCAGTCCCAGGGAGGCAACCCGGGTGCGATCCCCCGTTACATCCGCCTCGACTTCGCGTACTCGATCCGCACGGTCTTCTTCATCATGGCCGGGGTCATGGCGCTCGCGGCAATCGCCGCGAAATTCGGCCTGCAACCGGGCGTGCAAGCCGAGTCCAATGACGACACCGACACCGGTGCCGCGACCGTCGCCTGATTCGACGGCGGGCGTCGCTTCGAGCTCCGTGGCTGCTCATTGACGAACGGGGTCTCGTCGCCTACCGTGGTCGCATGACAATGTTCACGATGGTCCGCCGTGCCCGGGGAACGGACGCGATGGGGATGGCATCGACTCGATAGCCAGTGGGCCGAACGGCTCGTGGAGCGCGCGGGCATCCGCCCCGGTGATCTCGTACTCGACATCGGCGCCGGTACCGGCGCGATCACCGGTCCGCTCGTGCGACGTGGCGCGCGCGTCATCGCCTTCGAACTGCACCCCACGCGCGCGCGCGAACTTCGCACCACGTTCGCCGACGACGACGTCATCGTGGTCCAGGCCGACGCGAGCGACGTTCGTCTCCCTCGACGACCCTTTCGCGTCGTGGCGAACCCGCCCTTCGCGATCTCCGTGGCGCTGCTTCGGCGCCTGACGGCGCCCGGTAGTCGACTCCTCCAGGCCGACGTCATCGTGCCGTGGCACACGGCGCAGCGCTGGGCGTCCGGCGGCGCGCCCGGGGCCGGTCGCTGGAGCCGGGAGTTCAGCTGTTCGATCGGCGCGCCGATGCCGCGTTCGGCGTTCTCACCGGCGCCGCCGCACGGCGTCTCGGTCCTGGTCATTCGACGACACGGACTGGCGCGGACGAGGTCCGTAAGCGAAGGACGCGGCGTCGACCTTACGAACCAGACAGGGCGTCGAGCACCTCGGCGGCCGCTCGCTCCCCCGAGCTGATGGCGCCGTCCATGTAGCCCATCCAGCGCGTGGCCGTCTCGGCGCCAGCCCAGTGGACCGGTCCGACCGGCGCGCGCAGGGCGTCACCGAAGGCCGTCCAGGTGTTGGTCGGGAAGAACGCGCCGTAACAGCCGCGGGTCCACTCGTCATCGGCCCACACCTTCTCGACGTACGAGGTGGCGTTCGCGGCCCGTGGACCGAAGAAGCGCGTGAAGCACTCGAGGACGCACGCGCGGCGTTCGGCGACCGGCCAGCGACCGAGTTCTCGCGCCTGGCTGCCCTCGAGGAATCCGAGCAAGACGCCCGGTCGACCGTCCGGCGGCGAGTTGTCGAAGACGACCTTGACCGGTCCGCGGTCACTCGTCAGCTGTCCGGACAGGCCCTCCTCGCGCCAGAACGGTTCGTCGTAGATCGCCATGCACTTGATCACCGAGCCGTTCGGCGTGCGCTGGGTCAATTGGTCGCGCGACGCGGGCAACGCCGGCTCGTAGACCAGGCGACCGGCCAGTGCCGGACTCATGGCCACGATGGCGCGCGAAGCTCGAATAGTGGTCGATTCGCCGCTGACGATGAGATCGTCGCCGTAGGCGATTCGACGTACCGGATCGCTCAGCACGACGACGTCACCGAGCTCGTCGGCCATCGCCAGCGCGATGCGCTGCGAACCGCCGACGACCCGGCTCTGCTGGGCGCCGCCCTCGGTCGATATCAGGCTCTCGAGGTTGTCCGCCGAACTGCAGTACGCGAGGAAGTGCAACAGTGAAACGTCGGACGGATCGGCGGCCCAGACGGCTTCGCAGGCCAAGCCGATGAGCGATCGGCCGAGTCGGGTGACCATGTGGCGTCTGGTCCACGACGCCACCGTCTCGGCGTCCCAGCGGGCGGCCCTGGACGTCGTCCACGGCGTCGCCGGGGACACGGTGCGGACCATGCGCGCCAGCCTGGTCATCGCCAGTTGCACGTCCACGAGCGCGATCGGATTCACCTTGGGGATGGCCCCGCGATACGTGCTCAATCGATCGCCGTGTTCGAAGAGGTTCTTGCCCGCGGTGTACGTGTCGAACGTCTCGAGACCGAGCTCTTTGATCAGCGACTGGATCCGCTCTTGGCCGGGACCGACCCACTGACCGCCGAGCTCGACGACCTTGTCGTCGCCGATGGGATGGTTGAGCGTGCGGCCGCCGACGCGGTCACGGGCCTCGACCACCACGACGTCCACGCCCTGTGCTCGAAGCGCCCGGGCAGCGGACAAGCCAGCGAGACCGGCGCCGATGACCACGACTGTGACGGACCTCTCTAGCAATTGCTTCCTCCCGCACGCGATGAACGACGGCGTCGACTCGAGTTAACCACCTCCAACGGGACTCGACCGTCCATCACCGAACAATCAGAACTGGTTGGGCCCGCCCGGGGTGTCCGGAGACGCTGCCAAGGAGAGGTCCTCCTCAGCTCGATCATCGAACAGTCGAAACGGATTGAGGAGCGATTGCGGATCGAACACTTGTTTGATGCGCCGTTCGAGGCCCAGCACGGCGGGATCGGTGAGGGCCAAATAGTGCCGCTGCTTGTCGCGACCGATGCCGTGTTCTCCAGAGATCTGTCCGCCTCGTGCGAGCCCCTCGATGAACAGTTCGCGCATCAGAATCGCGCGCTCGTCATCGTCGGGTAGGAATACCGCGAGGTGAATGTTGCCGTCCCCGACGTGGCCACAACCGCTGATGAACGTGGAATGGCGCGCGCCAATGCGAGCCACCTCCTCGAGGAACGACGGCACCGCCGAGCGGGGAACGACGATGTCGACAATCTCTTTGGCGCCGGCATCCTTCGAAACCCAGAACAGCCGCTCACGGGCCTCGATAAGTCGAGACGCCGCTTGCTCGGGCAGCACGTAGACGTCCAACGCTCCGGCGTTTTCGAGCATGACACCAAGGTCGGCCACGTCGTTGTCCAGTTGTTGCGCGGTGCGCGTTTCGAGGACGACGATCAAATACGCCAATGCCCTCTCGGCGACGGCCTTTTGCACACCGAGTTCCAGTGAAACAGCCGACGTGACGGCTGACATCGTGAGCGCGTCGAGGTATTCGAGCATCGACGGTTGCAGTCCGGACGCCACGACCGTCGGCACCACACGTGTGATCGCGTCGAGCGACGCGAACGGAACCAGCAATGTCGCGGCGTGTGCGAGCGCCGGAGAGAGTTTCAAAGTGATTTCGGTCACCAGCGCGAGCGTTCCTTCACTCCCGATGACCAGCTGTGTGAGATCGTAGCCAGAGGATGACTTAACGGTTGGACCGCCCGTTCGCAGCACCGTTCCGTCGGCGAGCACGAGTTCGAGCCCTAACACGTGTTGACGGGTAACACCGTGTCGAACGGCGCGCATTCCCCCCGCGTTGGTGTTCACGTTGCCACCGATCGATCCGGAAAGTTCGCCGGGGTAGACGGGATACTGAAGACCTGAAGACCGAAGACACTCACCCAGCGCGCGCAGCGTCAGTCCCGGCTGCACGACCACCACGTGATCGTTGGTGTCGAGACGCAGAACCTGGTTCATTCGCTCGAAACAGATGACGATCCCACCCGAGACGGGTGTCGCGCCTCCCGAGAGTCCGGTGCCGGAACCCCGCGCCGTCATCGCGACGCCGTGTCGGCTGGCGATCCTCGCGATTGCGCAAACCTCGTCGGTACTGTTCGGTCGCACGACGGCGAAGGGCTCGACGAACGTGCGGTGAAGGGATTCGTCGTGAAGGTCGTCGGAGTTGTGGTCCGGATAAAACGTCGCCGCGTCAGCGCCGACGACGGCCAGCAATTCGTCTCGTAGATTCGTCGCACTCATTTCGACAGCACGTTAGTTCCGAGACGATTGGTGCTTCCTTTCAGTGGCGACAACACAGTCCTCTGTCGATGAACGACGTCGGAGCGGTGGCGTTCGACCTCACCGACGAGGCGAGACGAAAACTAAGCTTGTTGATAGCCGAATGAAACAAGATCCCGGCGTTCGGGGCCATCCTGACCCGCTGGACGTCGGCACATGTCGTGGCGCTCACCGGTTTCGCTGCCGCTCCACTGAACTACCCGCTCGGAGAGCACGTGGGATCTCGGCGACGTCATCGGACGGTGGACATTTTACGAATCAGCACCATGCGAGGTGGCGTGCAGCCGCTACTTCGGCGACGGGGTCGATCGGTTCGTAGAGGGGCAGATCGAACTCGGCTGGGAGACACCTGCGCGGCTCAGAGTCCGCACTTCAGACGGTGCGGTGGATTGGTCAGTGGAGATGGAGTCGACGGCCAGAACCCGCCTCATGAGCGCCACTGGGTCAGCGCTCCCAATGACAGCCTGGCGCAATGGCCCTCTCCTTCGTGCGATCGGAACCGTGGCCGGACCCCTCTTAGGCGTAGGGAAGGTGCAACTCACCGGGACCACTTCGAACCGTCAGCACTTCGACGCCAACCCGTTGCGCATCTGGTACGTGACTGACAGCCACGCCGTGGTCGAGGGAGAGGACCTCGGCCCTATCGGAGCGCTCGCGGAGCAGGCCCACTTGGGGGACTTCTACCTTCCCCAGCGTGGAATGTTCTCTATCGGACGTGTGTTCATTCAGCCCCTGAAACTCCCTACGCGGGGTAGCAACAGGGCGGACTCCGTCGATTGTTGACCGTTGGAGATTGCCGGATACGGGATTGCCAGCCACCACGAATCCCCTTCCACCCGAGAGTGCGACGAGGGGACGCTTCATAGTCGTGCTCGCGATTCGAACAAGCCACATTTGCTACTTGAGCGATCTGCGTTCGAACTTGACTTTCACCGAAACTCGGGGCAGTCCCAGCGAAGACAATAATGTCATTCTGGTCGGTCGATGACCGCCAACAAGTTACAAGGGACCTCGAGCACGGGAAGGTGTCAAGCGATCAAGAAGGCTCCCATGACCACGTGGGCCGTCGGTGACTATCCCCGCATGGCGGCGCGACTTGAGCCTGCGGCGCATCGTGTCGTGGAGGTTGCAGGTATCGAGGCGTCCGACACAGTGCTCGATGTCGCTACCGGGACCGGGAACGCAGCACTCCTGGCGGTTGGCCGGGGGGCTGAAGTCACAGGTATCGACTTCGAGCAGTCGTTGCTGGACATCGCCTCTAAGCGGTGCTCGTCAGAGGCCTTGGTGGTCCGTTGGGTGAATGCCGATGTCGAAGAACTCCCGGTCCCTGACCAGTCTGCATCTGCCGTTCTCTCCGTCTTTGGGGTAATGTACGCCGCCAACCACGAGGTCGCCATGCGGGAACTAGCCCGGGCCGTAATGCCCTCAGGCCGTGTTGTCCTGGCATCGTGGGTGCCGGGCAGCTTCATGTCGGCCATGGGTCTGGCCCTTTCGCCGTACCTACCGCCACCCCCGGCCAGCTCTGGACCACCGAGCAGATGGGGTGACACAGATTCCCTGAGGGAACTCGGGGTCCGCCACTGTCTGCGTTTGACGGATCATTCTGTCGAGCGGCTGGAGATGGCCTTCCCGACAGCGGAGAAGGCCACAGATTTCATGGTCAAGACTGCTGGCCACGTGATTTCCGAGAAACTCCGGCTCGTCGGGGAACAGCGGTGGGATGCTCTTCTGGCCGACGTCCGCTCTCTAGTCGAGACAATGGCGCTTCCAACCGAAGCGGGAATCACCATTCCGTGTGACTACCTCGTTGCAATGCTCCGTCCGACTCGTCCTGGTGGAAGTGAAATCTGAGCAACCCAACAAGACGAAATAACTCGTTGGAGCCTGTTCCTGAGCCAGCTGGGGTTTCGATCATCCACACTTGCCGCGGGTATCGAACGGAGACCAAAAATATCCGTTGATCCAGGACAACTCTGTGAACATGTCTGTGAACATGTCAACGAGTGGGCGCTGAGGGACTCGAACCCCCGACCTGCTGAGTGTAAATCAGCTGCTCTAACCAACTGAGCTAAGCGCCCGAGGGTAAAAAGCCTAATTGGCTCAGATGGCGCCCACTTGGAGCATGAGCGTCATCAGTTCTTGAGAACCGGTAAAGACGGGGTGGCGAAGGACGTCGTTGGTCGTCACGAGCTCCTCACCGTGGTAGTCGGCAGCGAATCCGCCGGCCTCGCGAACGATGAGCAGTCCACCGAGGTAGTCCCACAAGTTCAGCCCGGATTGCTGTGCGACGCCGTAGACGTCGAGCGATCCGTCGGCGACGAGACATATCTCTAGGCTCGCCGCGCCGAGCGAGCGATTCTGCCACCACCCGAGGTTTCGCGAGGGGTAGCCCGAGGACCCGACGATGGCGTGGGCCATGTCGGTTTGGCCGCTCGGCGCGATGGGCTCCCCGTCGCGGCGCGCGCCACTCCCCCTCTCGGCTTCGTAGACGGTCCCCGTCGCCTGGTTCATCACGAGCGCGGCCACGAGTTCGTCGCCGCGCAACACCGCCAGGCTCGTGGAGTAGAACGGCACGCCACGATCGCAGTTCGTCGACCCGTCGATCGGATCGACGACGACCGTCAACTCGCCCTCGCCCGTGACCCCCGTCTCTTCACTCATGACGCGGAACCCGGCGCCGCCGAGCACACGACGCGCGACGTCGTCGGCCGCCACGTCGAGGTGGTACTGCGTCGCTCGATCGCCCGAAAGTCCTCGTCCGCGATGCGCCTTCACCGCTTCACCAATCTCGTGAGCGCAGTCGCGCAACGGTGCCAACAGCGAGTCATTCACGCTGCCACGGTACTGGTCTCGGAGGGTAACCTGATGGCTTATGGCCGCAATTGACGTCGCAGGTTTCGTCGCAGACCTTAAAGACCATGCGGTGACGCACGGTTTCCACGTGCACGACGAGCGCCATTTCGTCGAGACGTACTCACTTCGCCAAGCGTGGGAAGTCGACCTCCATCCCGAAGACGGTTGCGGCGGTCCCGTCGACTTGCACATCGAACTCGACGTCGATCCCCGAACGCTGCTGGCGTTCGAGGACGCCGTCTTGGGTCTGCCCGACGACGTCGATCCGCCCGATGAGTTCCACTTCCCGTTGGTGCTCACCTGGAGCCTTCCGCCGATGCCGCACGGCCCCGACCTGCTACGACTCGCGATCGACCTCGCGCCGATCGGCGGACTCGAGATGCCCCTCGAGGTCACCGCGACCGACGCCTTTGCGTCGCCCACCGAGAGCAGCGAGCGCCGAATCTCCATCGTCGCTCGTCGCGCCATTTCACTGAGTCAAGTGGCCAAGGGCGAGGACCCGCTCTGCGACATCTTCGAGCGCGGGCGCAGTGTCAGCGACTTCTTGTTGCAGGCTGCCGACTCGTGGCTCGGGTAGTTCGAGTCCTCGGGCCCCTCACCGCGCTCGTCCTCGCGAGCGTCATCCTCAGTTCTTGTGGCACGAACGGCGCCGTCGCGGACGCGCGCGCCTCCTGCGTGTTGGTGAAGCGCGCCATCGCGATTCAGGTCCGGAGCGAAGCGCCCAATCTCAGCGCGAATCGGCGGGCGTCGCTCGAAGGTCGAGCCATGGGTGAACTACTCAAGGCCACGCCCATGGCCGCCGACGCGACCTCGCTCGACGGGAGCTGGAACGCACTGCAGACCACGATCAACGAGTCCGAACGCGTGCCACTCAAGGACCTCATCCCGTCGTTGACGCGCCTGTGCAAGGTCGCCAATTCCGCGACGCCGTATCTCTAGTCCTTCGTCGAGGGGAATCGCTGGTGCAGCCACGTGAGCGAGTTCGGCTCGAGCATCGCGTCCTCCCACCCGAGGAGCGTGTCCTCGAGCGCGGCCAGTGACGCGGACTTGCCGATGATCACGACCGTCAGGTCGGTGACCTCCTCGCCGTGGGTGTAGAAGTCGCCGAACGCGTCCTCGGTGACGATGGCGTCAGGCTCCACCATCAGGTAGAGCTCGCCGGTCGCCTCGACCCACGACAGCTCATACTCGTTATCGACGGCGTCGGTCCACTCACCACCGAACTCGAACTCCGCGCTCTCGCGTCGCGCCTCGTTTTGCTCGTAAAAGGATTCGATGTCCATGGGTCCAGCCTACGTCTCGGCTATGTGCGCTGCCATGTGCGTGGTGCACAGCATCATGAGCGGCGTGAGAAACGTACTGCGAGTGGGCACCCGGCGAGGGGTGACGCGATGCGTGGCCACACCTGTACTGGGCGCCATGACACTCAAGAACGACCTCTTAGGACAGATGCGCTACGAATGGCTCCACGTGGGACGTTCGTCTCGCGCGCGAACGGCGATGGCGACATTGGCCGACCGACACCCGGATCTCGACCTCGGCGCGCTGGGCGACCTCGTTGACGTCGTGACCCTGCTCGAGGCGCGCGGCGGTCGCAACGTCCTCGAACGCGCCGAGATCGTACGGGCGCTCCTCGAAGAGGCCCGTGACCCCGAGATCCACCGCGCGCTGCTGCAGACACTGATCCCGGGGATCGTCAGCGTCTGTCGACAGCTGCGATTCGGCGACGGCATCGTCGATGACCCGAGCGAGACGGTGGGCGTCGCGCTCGGCCTGGCGAGCGAGCTCCTGGTGGACTGGGCCGGTCAGTCGCGACAGTACGCGGCGCCCGACATCCTCTCGGCCCTTCGCGGGCGACTCCGTCGCTGGCTGCTCAAGGAGAAGGCCGCGCGGCGAGTGATCTCGAACTTCGATCAGCGCGACGAGCCGGCTCTCGAGTCCTCCCCCTTGCTCGCCCGACTGCACAGTTTTCGGGGCAGCCCCTACGACCGGATCGCGCGACTCACCTACGCGCGCGTCTACGAGGGTCTCTCGCTTCGCGAAGTCGCCGCCCAGGACCACTCGGCACCGGCCACGTTGCAGAAAGAGCTACAGCACTTCGCTGTGCGCTTCCTCATTTGAATGAAACACAGGTCCGGAAATGACGAATCGCTATTTGTACTGGTCGCCGCTACCCTACGAAAACAATGCCGCGCTCACCCTTTTCGCTGAAGAGCGCCCACCTGCTGATGTGGTCGAGCCCGCTCCTGCTCCTCGTACTCGTCTTCACGTTGAGCGCGACGTCCCCTCCGCGCGCCCCCGAGGCTTCGTCGCGCCCACCCTCTTCGACGTCACCGGTCACCACCCTGGTCCCGAAGTCGACGACGTCCACGACGGACCCGAGTCCCACCACGACGCCGTCGACGCCGGTCATCGTGACGGCGAGGACCACGAGGACCACGTCGCCACCCGCCAGCAGCTTCTCGAGCGTGACCACTTCGACCGAGCGGCCTGTCGCGTCGACGTCGAGCGTGAGCGCGATGAGCGGCGAACTCTCCGGAACGCTCGAACCGGGCTTCGAGTCGGTCGACGTCCCACTCGGACCGGGGACCTGGACCCTGACCGCGTCCGGGTCGACCGTCCAGTCGCTCGACTGCGGCAGCGCCGCCAGTTCGGTCGCCGCGCAAGTGGTCGTGGGCCCGGATCAGAGCTGTCAGTTGGCGATCGCTTCTTCCTCGGCAGGAGCGTCGCTCACGTGGCAACTCACCCCGGCCACCTGAGACGCGCCGTCGCGCCACTGCAGGGCTCGGCCCTGGCCGTCTACTTCGTCCTGCTGCCGTACGTGGTCGTCACCAAGTGGCACCGCACGCAGCGACAGGACGACGGCGCGTTGGTACGCGTCCTCCTCGTCGCCCTCGCCGCGTTCTGGCTGGTCTTCTTCTGCCAGTTCGTGCGCGACGTGTGGCGCCTTCGCCGCGGCGCCAGTGTCGGCACCGGCGGGAGTGCGTGGCTCGCGGGCGCGCTCGTGACCCTGTTGTCGTTGCTCCTCCCGACCTCGGCCGGCGCGCTGACGAGCGCCACCGCGACGCCCCACACGTCCCTGGTGGGCGCCCGCGCGTTCGCGCCACCGGCCCCGGAAGGCGCACCGCGGCGCACGCCGGCGCCGTCGATGGTGGGCGTGCTGCCCCTCGCGCTCATGGCGAAGCGGCGCAGTGACTTGATCCGACAACAGCAGTTCAGCGACGGCGACTACGACGTCGATGAATCCATTCAGCTCTTACGATCACTCGACCCGACCCTGCTGCGCCACGTGCGACAACTGATCGGCGACCGCCGCGACGGCGTGATCGAGGTCCCGCACGAGGTTCAGTCGCCGCCGACCGGCCCGGACGTCGTCGACGCGTACGTCGCGTGTGCCCTGGCGTCGAGCCCGCGTGGGACGCTCGTCAGTTTCGCGCGCGAGGGTGGCACCCTGGCGATCCACCCCACGTGGAACCCGAACGACGTCATCGAAGCGACCGTGGCGCTCCACGACGTGAAACTGGCGTTCGCGGATAACGAGAACGTCTTGTTGCGTGCGCTGGCGACGCGTAGCGTGCGCAATTCCGTCGTCATCTACCTGGGCGATCGTCGCGAACTCGACGAGGAGCTCATCGCGTGCGCCATCACGCTCACGCCGTACGTCGAGCAGCCACGCGTGGTGCCGACCTCCTCGTGGTCGACCGTGGCCACGCAACCGCGTCGCGGTGGCGTCCTCGTCGAACTGCTCCGCGCCGAGCCGCACCTCGTCGGTCTGGTCGAACCCCTGACGCCGACGCTGCGGCGCCGCGGCGCCGAGATGCTCGCCTATCTGGCGATGCACCGACACGAACCGGTCACGGGCGATCGACTCCGGAGCCGCGTCTTGACCCACGCCGACGTCGACGCGTCGATGCGCACCCTCGCGAACACCGCGAGCGTGGTGCGCCGAAGCGCCGGATCCGACGACCGCGGTCCGCGTCTGCACGCGGTCACGTCCTCGGGCCTCTACGTGACGCACGGCATCACCAGTGACGTCGAGGTGTTCACGACGTTGGTCGCACGGGCCCGTCAACTCACCAACGCGGACGCCGCTCCCTTGGCGCACCAGGCCCTCGCCATGGTGAAGGGCGAGCCCCTCGCCAGCGCGCTGCGCGGCTTCGAATGGTTCCTCGCCGAGGGATTCGGCGCGCGCCTCGCGCGCGACGGGGAGTGGGCGGCCCTCGCGCTGCACCACGACGCCCTCGCGAACGGTCGTTACGAGATGGCCTTTTGGGCGCTGCGCCAGGGGCTCCTGATCGACCCCTACAGCGACGTCCTCCTGGAGGCGCGTGCGCGCGTCCCTCGGCTTCGCGAGTTCAGCGACGACGAGGAACGCTCGGCATCACGCACGGGCGACGGCGCACGCTCCGCGGCGATGAGTTGGTCGTTGTCCGGCTTCACCAATCACGTCACGACGTGAGCGACACGGGGCTAGGCGAGCTTCGCGGCGATCGACGTCGCCTTGCGCAACACCTGTCCGTCAGCGCCGGCCGCGCTGTAGCGATGCGCCGGTCGCTCCAGGGCCTCGGCGATGAGGTCACTGAGCAACTGGGAAAAGGCGAGCGGCGGGTCGACGAAGAGGTGCTTGGCGAGTGACCCGGGGATGGTATTGATCTCGTTGACGTACAGTTCGTCGTCGCCGCAGAGGAAGTCGACGCGCGCCACTCCTCGCACCGACGCCACCTCGGCGATCGTGGTCGTGTAGTCGCGCACGGCGGCGGCCTGGGCCCCGGGCATCACCGCGGGTAACTCTCGCGGCGCCGACACCATCCCTTCACCACCGACGTACTTGTCGCGGTAGTCCAAGATCTCCGCGTCGTCCGTGCGTCGCAGGGGTCGCTCGATCGCTGAGAGCGCGAGCGCGGGGTACGTGCGCACCGCGATCTGGATGTCGGCCAGGTCCGAGCGATACGGCTCCACGACGCAACCGAGCGCGAAGTGCGGGTTCGACGTCAGTCGGGCGCGCGCCGTCGCCAGGTCCTCCACCACGTCGATGCCGATCGAGGATCCGCCGAATCGCGGTTTCAAGATGTACGGCCCCTCGAAGTCCAGCGAGGTCGTCGAGGCGTCGAGCAACGCGCGCGGCAGCGTCGGGATGCCGACCGAACCCATGACCGCGCCGAAGGCCCACTTGTCCATGCCGAGCGCGGCGCCGGCCGCGGTCGGTCCGCTGTAGTGAAGACCGGCCAGGTCGAGCGCGGCCTGGAGCGACCCGTCCTCGCCCGGCCCGCCGTGTGTGGCGAGCACGACGGCGTCGAGGTCAAGCGCCTTGTCGCGCCGACGCGTGCTCTCGAAGAACCCGCCCCCGTCCCCGAGGCGAAGGCTCAGCTCACTCGAACCCTTGGGCAGACCGTCGAGGAAGGCCTCGGCCTCGACCGCTCGCGGCACGCTGAAGAACGCGCCGGTCTTCGTCCAGTAGATACCCAGCACGTCAGCACGTGAGCGCTCGAGCTCGTGGAGCGCCAAGAGCCCGGTGAGGATCGAGATGTCGTGCTCCGGTGTCGGACCACCGAACAGCACGCCTACGCTCACCGGGTTCCTCGCTGCCAAGTCATGTGAGCATCAAGGGTAGTGGTCGGGCAGGTCATTCAAGTACAACACGCCGTCACCGGCCACCAGGGTGGAGCGGACCCACGTGACGGCCTCGTCGCGCGTGTTGAATCGCCGGAGTGGCCCCGCGAACCCGCGCGTCAGCGGTACGGCGTTCGTGCGGTTCACGATCACGAGTTCGAAGCCGTCGAACGCGACCTTGCGGGCCAGGGCGACGTTCTCCCCGTACTGTTCGCGCCCCAGTTCGACCAGGCCCGGCGTGACGACGACCCGCCGACCGCTGAGCGTGAGGTTGGCGAGGACGCGTAACGCCGACGCGGCACTCACCGGGTTGGCGTTGAAGGTGTCGTCGATGACCACGACACCGGACGCCGCCGAGACGACGTTCGACCGGTTCTCGATGGCGCTCACGCGAGCGACGCGAGCGGCCAGTTCCGTGACGCCGACGCCGAGTTCCAATGCGGTGGCGATCGCACAGGCCAGATTCGTCGGCTGCACGCCCACCAACGCCGCTCGCGTGACGACGGGCTCGCCGTCGACGCTCACGTTCCAGTTCGCGCCGTCGAGCGCGACGCGCACCGACGCCGACGACGCGGACGAGCCAGCCGTGCGCACGCGCTTGCCCGAGGCGGCGAGCCGTTCGGGCCATCGCGCGAGGACCGGGTCGTCGACGTTGACGATCACCACCGAGGCCCGCTCGGTGATCTCGTACTTCGCCCCCTCGATGACGTCCAGGCGCTTCATCCGCTCCAGGTGGACCGGTCCGATCGCGGTCACGACCGCGATCTCGGGCACGCACCACGAACAGAGGGAGCGGATCTCGCCGGGGCCGTAAGTGCCCATCTCGGCGACGAAGACCCGCGTGCCGTCGGCCAGGTTCTCGTTGATGGCCCGCGACAGGCCGGCGCGATTGTTGAAGCTGCGCGGCGTGACGACGACGCCGTCGCCGCCCATGAGTTGGGCGAGGTGGTTCTTCGTCGAGGTCTTGCCGAAGGAACCGGTGATCGCGACGACGCGCGGGTGCACGGACGCGAGGCGCCTGGTCGCTAGGTCCACGAACGTCTTCGATCGCCGGTCCTCGTACGGCTTGAGCGCCCGCGTCGTCACGTCGAGCAGCGCGGGCACGGCCCACACCATGACCGCGGCCGGAAGCCACGGTCGCATCGCGACCAGACCGACGAGCGACAGGGCGAGCGCGACGATCGTCGCGACGACGGCGATGGTCGTCGCTCGACGCGTCCAGACCAACGGACTCGTGCGTCCGCGCGGCGAGAGCCCCCAGGGACAGAGCAGTCCGTAGAGCGCGGCGACCGCGACCAGCGCGCCCTCGTTCTGGACGAAGAGGGCGAGGATGAAGGCGAAGATCATGACGTGGGACAGCGTGATCGGTCGACGAGTACCGCGTTCGGGCTTCGGGCGCGCGCGGACCTGTTGATGTCGAGGCGCGCCCTGGAAGTCGTCACGCGGGGCGGTGAGGACCGCGACGTCGTGTTGGGCGACGCGGACCTTCGACTTCGGGACCGCCGCGATCTGCGGCGTCGACCAGCGCCCGACGAATCGAGCCATGGCACCCGCGTCGTAGTGTTCGCGCTGCAAGACCCGCAACCAGCGCAGCAGCTGGGCGACGTAGGCGACAGCGAGCGCGACGACGTAGAGGACGTCCAGACCGACGTGCACTAGACCAACGCCCCGACGACGTTCGCCAACTCCTCGGGCGCCTCACTCGGGAGCAGGTGGCCGACCCCGTGCGACGACTGCAGGGTGTGCGTGACGCCGAGGAGCGCCGAGGCGCGCGTGGCGACGTCGAGTGGCACCTCGCGGTCATCTTCGCCCCACAGCAACGTCACCGGCACCTCGAGGCGCCCGAGCTCGTCCTCGTAGCTCTCGTTCACGCTCGCCACCAACACGTCGCGCATCACGCCCTCGGCGTTGCGGTAGTCGCGCGAGCCGTACCTCTGGCGCGCCGCCTCCATGCGCGCCGCGCTCACGAGCCCGCGCGCGTGCAGCCAGCGCAAGGTCCGATAGGACGCCGGGGACCGTCGCGTCGACGGCCGGCGCAGGAGCGGCGCGCCCGTCAACACCAGGGCGCGCACCAACTCCGGGTGCCGAGCCGCGACCACGCACGCCACGGTGCCGCCGAAGGAGTGTCCGACCAGCACGAACGGTCCCGCGCCGATCTCCTCGAGCGCCGGCAGCACGAGCTCGGCGTAGTGGCGCGCGCCGCCGGCCTCGGCGGGCACGGGCGAGGCCCCGAAGCCGGGCAGGTCGAGCGCCACCGACGCGACACCGCGACGCGCCAACTCGGTGGCGGCGGCCGAGAAATCCTTGCCCCGTCGCGCCCACCCGTGGAGCCAGATGACCCGCACCTCGCCTCGGCCGTAGGGCTCACCGAAAATGGTTCCGTCGCCGTAGGCACGCAGCACGTCCTTCAGGTTACTGACACGGTGCGGGGCCCTCGAACACGTCACGGCCTACCGGTAGCGTCGTAGTGACCATGGATGAGACGACCTTCACGCGCGACCTGCTCATCGGGCTGACCCCGGAACAGCGAGAGGCCGTCATGTCGCCCGCGCGCCGTCTGCTCGTTCGCGCGACGGCGGGCTCCGGCAAGACGCACGTGCTCGGACTGCGGATCCAGCGGCGCATCGCCGACGACGAGGTGAGCGCCGATCAGGTCCTGGCGATGACCTTCACGCGCAAGGCCGGCGACGAACTGCGCAAGCGCCTCTTTCGGGCCGGCATCCGAGACGTGCGTGCGGGGACGTTCCACAAGATGGCGCTCGGCATCGTCACGCAGTACCGCGAGGACCACCACCTCAAGGCGTTCACGCTGGAACCCAGCCGCCGACGTCTCGTCACCGCGCTCGCCGCGCAACTGCGCGACAGCGGCGACCTGAAGCTCGAGGAGTGGCAACTCCCGCGCGTCGAGCAAGAAATCGGCTGGGCGCTCTCCCAGGGCTTCAACGGCGCGCAGTACGTCAAGAGCGTCCGCCGGCTGCGGCGCGAGGCACCGCTACCGGCGTCGCAGTTCGCCGAGGTGCTCGACCGCTACGTCGGGCTCTGCCGCTCGCGCGGCGTGCTCGACTTCGACCTGCTCCTCAGTGAGGCGATCATGCTCTTGACCGACGAGCCGAACGTCCTCGCGTCATTCCGTCATCACACGAAGTCGCTCTACGTCGACGAAGCCCAGGACATGAACCCGCTGCAGTTCGCGTTGCTGCGTCAGATGGCGGGTGACGACCCCGACCTCTTCTGCGTCGGCGACCCGAACCAGTCCATCTACGGCTTCAACGGCGCCAACCCCCAACTGCTCCACGAGATCGTGCGAACCTGGCCCGACACGGTGGTGCTCGACCTCACGCGCAACCACCGTTCGACCGCGAACGTCATCGAAGTGGCGAGCACCCTGCTCGAAGAAGGGGCCGCCGGCATCGTGCCGGCGAAGGACGACGGCGACGTGCCGATGGTGCGTTCGTACAACACCGACGCCGAGGAGGCCGAGCACGTGGCGACGTGGCTCGCCGCGAACCACCAGCCCGGCACGACGTGGCGTTCGATGGCGGTCCTGGCTCGCACGAACGCGCAGCTCGAGGTCGTGGCCGGTTACCTCGACGCCGCGGGCATCCCCAACGAACGTCGCGGACCGGAACACTCACCGGCCTCCGACCTCTTCGTCGCGCCCGACACGTCGACGCGGCGCGCCGACGACGAACAGCACGACGCCGTCGCCCTCTCGACGATCCACCGCGCCAAGGGCCTCGAGTTCAAGCACGTCGCGGCGATCGGATGGGCCGAGGGGCAGCTCCCCAACTACAACGCGACGACCGCGGCCGAACTCGCCGAAGAACAACGCCTGGCCTACGTGGCGCTCAGCCGAGCCGAGGACTCCGTCCTCATCACCTGGAGTCGCGGTCGCAACGACCCCCGCTTCCCCGATCGCTCGCCCTCGAGGTTCCTCGCGCCGATCGAAAGCGCCATCGCCGCGATCGAGGCCCGCAACGCGCCCTTGACCGGCGACGCGCGACGGGCCCGCCTGGCGGCGATCCGCGCCGAATTGGAGGCGTCCGACGCCCTCGCGCCGGTGGAGCGACCGAGGACGTTGAAATAAAACGTCACGGGTATAGTTCGCCCGAGGGACTATTCGGAGGTGACGCATGACTGACGTAGCGAATCGATTCACCGAAAACCAATCTCAACTGGTCTTCAACGTTCC
Organism: uncultured Acidimicrobiaceae bacterium; assembly: GCA_963700135.1. GTDB lineage: Bacteria > Actinomycetota > Acidimicrobiia > Acidimicrobiales > RAAP-2 > RAAP-2. The sequence continues at coordinate 694,385 of CAVOWM010000011.1, forward strand.
ACCCACCTTCGCCACCATCGACGCCGAGCGTCGACACCGCAAGGAACGACTCGCCGGGGCGCTGCGCATCTTCGGCAAGTTGGGCTTCTCCGAGGGCGTCGCCGGCCACATCACCGCGCGCGACCCCGAACTGCTCGACCACTTCTGGGTCAACCCCTTCGGGATGAACTTTCGCCACATCCGCGTCTCGGACCTGATCCTGGTCAACCACGAGGGACAGGTCGTCGAAGGCAAGCGCCCGGTCAATCGCGCCGCCTTCGTGATCCACGCCGCCGTGCACGCGGCGCGACCCGACGTCATCGCGGCGGCGCACGCCCACTCGGTGTACGGCAAGGCGTTCTCCTCACTCGGGCGAGAACTCGACCCGATCACGCAAGACGCGTGCATCTTCTTCGAGGACCACGTGCTGGTCACCGAAGGCGGCGGGCGCATCGTGCTCGACGAAGAGAGTGGCCGCATCCTCGCCAAGGGACTCGGTGACAAGAAGGCGGCCATCCACCAGAACCACGGACTCTTCACCGTCGGCCAGACGGTCGACGAAGCGGCGTGGTGGTTCATCACCATGGAGCGCACGTGCCAAGCACAGTTGTTGGCCGAGGCCGCCGGCACGCCGAAACTGGTGAACGCCGAAGACGCGCGCTACACGTGCCAACAGACCGGCTATCCGCTGGCCGGTTGGTTCTCGTTCCAGCCGCTGTGGGACGACATCATAAAGACCGACCCCGAACTCTTTGACTGAGCCCTCCTCGTATTCCGGTAACGCGCCGCACTCGCGATGACGTCGATGAACGGGGCCCACGCCTTGCTCGCGACGCTGCGGGCGAACGGCGTCACGACGTGCTTCGCGAACCCCGGCACCTCGGAGATGCACTTCGTTGCCGGCCTCGACGACTTCCCCGACATTCGCGGGATCCTGTGTCTCTTCGAGGGCGTCGCGACCGGCGCCGCCGACGGCTACGCGCGGGTCACCCAACGACCCGCCGCGACGCTGTTGCACCTGGGGCCGGGATTGACCAACGGTTGGGCCAACTTGCACAACGCACGACGGGCGCGCGTCCCGGTACTCAATATCGTCGGCGACCACGCGACGTACCACGCCGCCCACGACGCACCACTCCAGAGCGACGTCGCGGCCCTCGCTGCGGCCCTCGAGGGATGGCACCGCTCGTCGAGGGTCAGTGACGACGTGGCCACCGACGCCGCCGACGCGATCGGCGCCGCCTACGGTCCACCCGGTCGGGTCGCGACCTTGATCCTTCCGGCCGACGTGTCATGGAACGAACTCTCGACGGTGCCGCCCTCCTGGCCAGTCGCCACCCGTCGGGCGCCCGACGCACCCGACGATCGCGAACTGCGGCGGGCCGTCGGGACCTTACGGACCAAGCGCACGGCGATCCTGGTCGGTGGCGCGGCGCTCGACGCGGATCAGTTGAATCTCGCCCAGCGCGTCGCCTCGGCCACCGCGTCGAAACTCATCGTCGAGACGTTTCCCACGATCATGGAGCGCGGCGCGGGCGTGGCCAGCCCGGAACGACTGATCTACGTCGCCGAGTTCGCCGCCGCGCAATTGAAGGACCTCGACGCGCTGATCCTGATCGGCGCGCGAGATCCCGTGTCGTTCTTCGCGTACCCCCACGTCGCGAGCGTGCTCCGCGCTCCGGACTGCGAGTTGATCGACCTCGCCCCGCCCGGCACCGACACGGCGCGGGTCCTGGCCGAACTGGTCGACGCGCTGGACGCCGACGCCGTCGCGGAACCGACCGGCGAGACGCCGGTGGCCCCGTCCGGTGCGTTGACGACCCAGTCCCTCGCCGCGGCGATCGCCGCCACCCTGCCGACCGACGTCGTCGTCAGCGACGAGTCCAACACGGCCGGCGTTCACCTCTACGGCGCCGCACGGTTCTCGCCGCGTCACTCGTGGATGACCCTGACCGGCGGGGCCATCGGCATGGGTCTCCCGCTCGCCGTCGGCGCCGCGGTCGGCTCGCGCCGTCGGGTGCTCGCGCTCGAAGCCGACGGCTCGATGATGTACACGCTGCAAGCGCTGTGGACCATGGCGCGCGAGAGCCTCGACGTCACCGTCGTCGCGTTGTCCAATCGCAGTTACGCCGTGCTCAACTTTGAACGACAGCGGGTCGGCGTCATCGGCGAGGGCTCCACGAGCCAGCGGATGCTCGAGATCGACGACCCGACGCTCGACCTCTGCGCGCTCGCGACGGGTCAGGGCGTGCCCAGTGTGCGCGTGACGACGGCCGATGAACTCGTCGTCGCCCTGCGACGTTCCTACGCGACGCCCGGCCCGACGTTCATCGAGGCCGTTCTGCCCAAAGGACTCGGCTAGATCGAGAACTCCCCGATCACCGGCGCGTGGTCCGACGGCTTCTCGCCCTTGCGCTCGTCACGGTCCACGTAACTGGCGGTCGCTTTGGCGAGCAACGCGTCGTCGACGAACAGCAGGTCGATGCGCAGTCCCCAGCCGCGGTGGAACGACCCGTTGCGGTAGTCCCACCACGAGTAGCTCGGCTCGTCGGGGTGCAGCGCTCGCGTGAGATCGGTCAGGCCCGTCGCTTCGATGGCTCGCAGCGCTTCGCGCTCCGGCTCGCTCACGTGCGTGGCGCCGACGAACAGCGACGGGTCGTAGCAGTCGAGGTCCGTGGGCGTCACGTTGAAGTCGCCGCCGACGACGATGGACTGGCCGGCGTCGCGCGCGACCATCAGTTCGCGCAGTTTCTCGAGCCACGCCAGCTTGTAGACGTAGTGCGGATTGTCCAGCGCCCGTCCGTTGGGCACGTAGCACGACACGACGCGCACTCCCCCGCACGTGGCGGCGATGAGTCGCGCCTCCGGGTCGTCGTCGCCGAAGCCGCGCGCGACGTCGTCGATGCCGAGGCGTGACAGCACGGCGACTCCGTTCCACTGGCCCTGGCCGTAGTGGGCGCTCTCGTAGCCGAGATCGGCGAACTCCTTGGTCGGGAACTTGGCGTCGTTCTGCTTGGTCTCTTGGATCAACACGACGTCGGGGCTCCTCGTCGCCAGCCACGCCTCGACGCGCGCGAAGCGCGCCGTCAACGAGTTGACGTTCCACGTCGCGATCTTCACGACGCGTCCGCCAGGATGAACAACAGGTCGGCCTCGACGGCGAGCTTGCCCTCGACGCTGGCGCGACCGTGGCCCTTGCCGCCGCGCGCGGAGAGCTGTGTCATCTCACACTCCAGCAGCACCGTGTCGCCCGGCACCACCTGACGACGGAATCGGGCGTGTTCGACGCCCCCGAAGAGCGGGAGTCGCCCGGTGTACTTCGGATCGGCGAGCACCGCGACGCCGCCGCACTGCGCGAGCGATTCAAGGAGCAAGACGCCCGGTGTCGTCGGTCGTCCCGGGAAGTGGCCGGGGAAGAACCACTCGTCACCCGTGAGCGTCCACAGGGCGCTCGCGCGCACGCCGGGCTCGATGGTGAGCATCTCGTCCAGGAGGAGGAACGGCGGCCGGTGCGGCAACCAGTCGCTCGGCACCAAGGACAGTTCGCTCACAGCAGCGCCAGTTCCGCGATCCGGCGCTCCGCGTCCACGGTGACCAGACGGAAGTTTCGCCGGTCGCCGCGCTTGAGCACGTCACGCGCACGCGCCGGTGCCGGATCGCCCAGGGACGTCGTGGGCGCGTAACACTCGATCGACGCGCCGTTCTTCAGGGCGACCTTGATGACGGCCCCGTGCGAGGTGAAGGCCGTCACCTCGCCCTCGACGCGTGAACCGAGACGGTGCGCGCTGCGAAAGAGCGCGAAGTCCGCCTCCGGGTTGACCGGGTGTCGACCCCGTCGCAACGCGACCGCGGGCGGGACCTCGACCGTCGTGGCGGCCTTCTTCGGCTTGGGGGGTGCTTTGGCCACCTTCACCGGTGACTTCTTCACCGCCTTGGCGACCTTCTTCTCGGGCTCGACGGCCTTGAGCGACTTCTTGGCCTTGCGCGGGACCTTCGCGACCTTGGCTGGCACCTTGGCCGGGATCTTCTTCGCCTTCACCGCCTTGACGGGCGTCAGCGTCGTCCCGATCGACGGCTTGGCGCCGTCGGACAGCGTCACCGACAGCTTCTTCACCGGCCGTGACGTCTTGGTGTTGCGCACCGGCAGGCGCGGGGTGAAGACCCAGCCCACGCCCTTCACCGGTTTGCCGCCGATGAGGCGGCCCTCGTCGAAGAGCCACGGGTACTCGTCGTGGAACTCCTGGAACGAGTCGTTGCTCAGCACCACGCCCTTGATGCGGTCGGCGATCTTCAAGATGAAGGCGTCGCCGCGGCCGATGGCGCCGGCCGGCGGCGTGACGATCTCGCCCGCCAACTCCGCGCCCTTGAAGTGCGCTCGTTCGTTCGGCGCCACACGATGTTCGAAGCTCGCGTCGGCCACGACGATCACCTCGGCGTTCGGGTGCTCTTCCATGAAGGCGCGCACCGCTTCGTCGAGCTGCGCGAGGCTCGGCGTGACGCGGCCCTCGGTCGCGAAGTTCGAACCGTCGACGACGACGCGCAGCCGCGAGGAACGGATGGGACTCACCCGAGCGCCCGGGCCACGAGGTCGGCCTGTTCGGCGCTGTGGATGAGGCCGCTGCCCGTGGCCGGGCTCGCCGACTCCGCGCGCGCCACGTGGCCGACGGTCATGCCGCGGAACTGCGAGTGCATCTGCAGGTGCACGAAGGGCCACGCACCCATGTTCTCCGGCTCCTCTTGCAGCCAGATGATCTCCTCGAGGTTCGCGTAGCGCGACAACGTCTCGTCGATCGCGGCGCGAGGCCACGGATAGAGCTGCTCGACCCGGATGACCGCGACCGACGTCGCCGCGACGTCGTCGCGCCGCGCGAGCACCTCGTGGGCGATCTTGCCCGAGGCGAGCACGGCGCGCGTGACCGCTGACGGGTCGGCGACGTGGTCGTCGAGGACGCTCTGGAACGATCCGCGCTCGAACTCCGCGAGGGACGATCGGGTCTGGGCGGCGCGCAGCATCGACTTCGGCGTGAAGACGACGAGCGGCGTCGGACGCGCCCGAAGGACCTGGGAGCGCAACAGGTGGAAGTACTGGGCCGCGGTCGTGGGTTGGGCGACGCGGATGTTGTTGCGCGCGCTCAGTGACAGGAATCGCTCGATGCGACCGCTCGAGTGCTCGGGGCCCTGGCCCTCGTAGCCGTGGGGCAAGAGCATCACCAGACTGGCCTGCTGTCCCCACTTGTCCTCGGCCGCGACCAAGAAGTTGTCGATGATGATCTCGGCCCCGTTCATGAAGTCGCCGAACTGCGCCTCCCAGGCGACCAGGGTGTTCTGGGCCTCGACGGAGTAGCCGTACTCGAAACCCAGTGCGGCGTACTCGCTCAAGAACGAGTCGCGCACCGTGAAGAATCCCTTGGACTGGAGACCGGCGAGCGGGATGTACTGGCTGCCGTTGTCGTAGTCGATGAGCGCGGCGTGACGTTGGGAGAACGTGCCGCGACGCGAGTCCTGGCCGATCAGGCGCACGTTCGCGCCCCCGAGCACGAGTGACCCGATGGCCAGCGCCTCGCCCAGGGACCAGTCGATCTCACCTTGGTCGAGCAACGCGCGACGTTGGGCGAACTGGCGCTCGAGCTTGGGGTGGATCGTGAACCCCTCGGGCGCGCGCATCGTGGCGGTCGCGATCTCGATCAACGTGTCGCGCGCGACACCGGTCTCGGGCGCCGGCGCGTCGAGCGGTACCTCGACGAAGGGCACGCCGCGCAGTTCGGGCACCGGGACCGTCCGCACCTCGTCGAGCACGTTCGAGAGGCGCTCGTTGAAGTCGGTGAGCGCCGCCTCGGCCTCTTCGATTGAGAGGTCGCCGCGGCGCACCAGCGTCTCGGTGTAGATCTTTCGCACCGAGCGCATCTGGTCGATGATCTTGTACATCTGGGGCTGGGTGTAGCTCGGGTCGTCGCCTTCGTTGTGACCGAAGCGTCGGTAACAGACGATGTCGATCACGACGTCGCGTTTGAAGGCCTGGCGGTAGTCGTAGGCGAGGCGCGCCACGCGCATGCAGGCCTCGGGGTCGTCACCGTTCACGTGGAAGATCGGCGCCTGGATCATCTTGGCGACGTCGGTCGGATAGAAGCTCGAACGGGCCGACTCCGGGGCCGTCGTGAAGCCGACCTGGTTGTTGATCACGATGTGGATCGCGCCGCCGATGTGATACCCGGAGAGCTGACTCATGTTGAGGGTCTCGGCCACGACGCCTTGACCGGCGAAGGCGGCGTCGCCGTGGACCAGGATCGCGAGGTAGGGGTACAGCTCGCTCACCGGGTCGACGTCCGAGCCGTCGCGGGGTCGGATGATCAGGTCCTGCTTCGCGCGCACGATGCCCTCGACGACCGGTGAGACCGCTTCGAGGTGGGACGGGTTCGACGCCATCGAGACGTCGATCGAGGCGCCGCGCGGGTTCTTGAACTCGCCGCGCGCCCCCTTGTGGTACTTGACGTCGCCGCTGCCCTGCACGCTCTCGGGATCGAGGTTCCCCTCGAACTCCGAGAAGATGTCGTTGTAGGACTTGCCGACGACGTTCGCCAGGACGTTCAAGCGACCGCGGTGCGCCATCGCGATGACGGCCTCCTTGATCCCCTCGTCGGCCGCGACGTCGAGGATCGTCTGGAGGGCCACGATCGTCGACTCCCCGCCCTCGAGGCCGAAGCGCTTCTGGCCGACGTAGCGCGAGTGCAAGAAGCGTTCGAAGACCTCGGCCTCGTTCAGCGCCTCGAGCACGCGATGCTGGTCGTCGACGCTCAGCGAGGAACTCACGCCCTCGACGCGGCGCTGGATCCACTTCTTCTGCTCGGGATCCATGATGTGGCCGTACTCGATGCCGATCGTCCGACAGTAGGCCTCGCGCAGGATCGAGAGGATCTCTTCGAGCGTCGCCTCGCTGCGTCCGGCGAGACCGTCGACGACGAAGGCGCGCTGCAGGTCCCACATCGTGAGTCCGTAGTTGGCGATGTCGAGTTCGGCGTGCAGGGCCGGCGGCTCTGAGTGCAGCGGGTCGAGGTGCGCGTTCAGGTGTCCCCGGACGCGGTACATGTTGATCAGCTCTTGCACGCGGATCTGCTTCAAGATCCGCTCGGCGTCGCCCTCGCTCTGGGACGGGTTGCGGTCGGCCGCCCAGCGCGCTGGCTCGTACGGGATGCCGAGCGCGGCGAAGACCTCGTCGTAGAAACCGTGCTGACCCGTGAGACACTCGGCGACGTACTTCAAGAACAGACCGGACTCGGCGCCCTGGATGATGCGGTGGTCGTAGGTCGACGTGAGGGTCATGACCTTGCCCACGCCGAGTTCGGCGAGCGCGCGCGGGTCGGCGGCTTCGAAGCCGGCCGGCCAGCCGAGGGCGCCGACGCCGAAGATCGCGCCCTGGCCCGCCATCAGACGCGGTACCGACTGGACCGTGCCGAGGGTCCCCGGGTTCGTGAGCGAGACGGTCGCGCCGACGAAGTCGTCGGCGTCGAAGCTCTTCGCGTGGACCTTGCGCACGAGGTCTTCGTAGGCGAGGAGGAACGCGCGAAAGTCCATCGTGTCGGCGTCGCGAATCACGGGCACCAGGAGGTTCCGGGACCCGTCGGGCCGCTCGACGTCGACCGCGAGGCCGAGGCCGACGTGTTCGTGATGGCGGATCCCGGGCGTGCCCTTCGCGTCGACGGCCTCGACAAAGGTCGCGTTGAGCGCGGGGATCTGGATCAGTCCCTTGACGATGGCGAAGGCGATGAAGTGCGTGAAGGAGACCTTGGCGCCACTCGAGCGCGACAGGGACTCGTTGAGCGCGGCGCGATTGATCTCCAACAGCCGCGCCGACACGGTGCGCACGCTGGTGGCGGTGGGAACCGCGAGGCTGGCCTCCATGTTGGCGACGATGCGCGCGGCGGCCCCGCGCAGGGGCGTCGCCGCCTCGTCGACGTCGGGCGCGACGACCACGGGGGCCGCCGGGGCCGACGAGGCGACGCTCGGCACGGTCGAGCGCTGGTAGTCCGCGAAGAACTCCCGCCAGCTCTCGGCGACCGAGTTCGGGTCGGCCAAGAAGCGGTCATACATGTCGTCGACGAGCCACGCGTTGGGTCCGAACGAGCCCTTGCTCGAACGAGACGTCGATGAATCAGGGGGCGTAGTCACGACTCCCAGCCTAGGGGTCGCACGCCGTTATTCCGGAGGTTCGCCCCGGTCGGCCGATGGGTAAGTTCGTTGAGTGAGTTCCACCCCGACCCCCCACGGACTGCACTTCGTCGCGCACTCGCCGGTCCCCGGACTCGCGGTCGCCGAACGTCGGGTCGAGCATCCGGAGGCCACGATCATCTGCGTCCACGGGGGGCTCGACCGCGGCGGCTCCTTCGCCCGCCTGGCCCGACGCACCGATCGATTCGATCTCGTCACCTACGACCGGCGCGGGTACCAGGGCTCGCGCGACCTCGGTCCCCTCGGCCTCGAGTACCACGTCAGGGACCTCACCGCCCTCGCGCGCCACGAAGTGCCCGGTCGCCCGGTCATCCTCTTCGGCCACAGTTACGGCGGCGTCGTCGTCCTCGCCACCGCGATCGCCGAAGCGTCGCTGGCGCGACTCGTCATCACCTACGAAGCGCCGCTGCCGTGGATCCGGCGACGTAACGGCACGGGTGAGGCGCTGGGCGACGATCCCCAGTGGGAGGCCGAGAAGTTCTTTCGCCGCATCGTCTCGGACAGCGCGTGGGAGCGCCTCAGTGAGCTCGAACGCGACTCTCGTCGACGCGACGGCCCGGCGCTCACGAGTGACCTCGCGAGCCTGCGGACGTCGGAGGCCCCCTTTGACGTCGCGGCGCTGCGCGTGCCGACGTACTACGTCTACGGCGACGTCCTCGCGCCCGATTTCTACCGGGCGCTGAGCGACGAACTCACGTCGATCAACCCGCGCGTCGAAGGTCGCGAGGTCTTCAACGCGGCGCACGGCGCTCATCTGTCGATCCCCGATCAACTCGCCGGGCTGATCGGCCAACTCTGGGACGACACGTGCGCGTCGGCGTAACCGGCTCGTCGGGATTCATCGGCACGACGTTGGTGAGCGCCCTGCGCGAACGAGGTGACGACGTCGTGCGCTTCGTGCGACCCGGTTCACCCCACGCCGAGCCCGCGTCGATCCGGTGGGACCCGGCGCGCGGACTCGTCGACGACGGCGACCTCCGCGTCGTCGACACGTTGGACGCGGTCGTCAACCTGGCGGGCGCGGGCATCGCCGACCGTCGATGGAGTGCGCAGCGCAAAGAGGAGATCCGTCGCTCGCGGATCGACGCCACGACGCTGTTGGTCGACGTGATCGCTGGGTCGTCGGGCGCCGCGTGCCTGGTGAGTGGTTCGGCGATTGGCGTCTACGGACCTCGCGGCGACGAGGTCCTGGATGAGGCCTCGACCGTCGGCGAGGACTTCCTCGCTCGCGTCTGCACGGAGTGGGAACGCGCGACGGCACCGCTCGCCCAGCGCGGCAGGTCGGTGGCGCATCTGCGCACCGGCATCGTCATGTCGTCGCGAGGTGGCGCACTGAAGAAGCAGCTGCCGCTCTTCCGGTTCGGTCTCGGTGGCGTGATGGGCGACGGTCACCAGTGGATCAGCCCGATCTCGCTGCGCGACGAGGTGCGCGCCATCATGTGGCTCCTCGACACGCGCCCGAGCGGACCGTTCAACCTCGTCGCCCCGGCGGCCCTCACGAATCGCGACTTCACCGCGGCGCTGGCGCGTCAGCTGCGGCGACCGGCACGTCTTCGCATCCCCGCGGTCGCGTTGGACCTGGCCCTCGGACGAGAACTCGTCGCCGACGCGGTCCTCGCGAGCCAACGCGTCGTGCCCACGGCGCTGCTCGAGGGCGGGTTCATCTTCGAGAGCCCGAGCATCGAAACCGTGCTCGCCTCGGCGCTCACCTGACCGACGAGGCGTAAAGCCCGGCCTGTAACGTATCAATGACCCGTTCGTTGCGGGTGAAGTTTCTATGACCTTCTTGGTGGCACGGGCTCAATCCTCTATGCACGTCGGACACTCTCTACGCCTCACCATCGCCGCGCTGGTGCTCGTCGGCGTGGTCGTCGCGGGCCCGTCGGCCTTCGCCACGGTCACCACGCAGCCCTCGGGATCCATCACCTTCGCCGAGGCGCCGGGCGCGAACCCGAACTTCATCTTCCCCTTCCTCGGCTGCGCCTACTCGTCGGTCAACAACATCAATCAGTTCCAGATGCTGATGTTTCGCCCGCTCTACTGGTTCGGACTCGGCGGTTCGGCCAAGTTCGTCCCGTCGCTCTCGCCGGCCGACCCGCCGGTCTTCACCCACGGCGATCGCACGGTGACGATCACCATGAAGGGGTGGCGCTTCGCCGACGGCCAGGTCGTCGACGCGCGCTCGGTGATGTTCTTCTTGAACATGTACAAGGCCGACCCGACCGCCTACTGCGGCTACAACGCCGGGTACGGAATTCCGGATCAGGTGAAGAGCGCGGCCGGTCATGACAACACCGTGCGCATCAATTTCACGACGCCGGTCAATCCGACCTGGCTGCTCGACAACTACCTCTCGGAGATCACCCCGATGCCCGATCGGTGGGATCGCACGTCGAGCTCGCCGAGTTCGACCTGCGCCGGCGGCGCCTACGGCGCGGCGAGCACCGACGCCGCGTGCAGCGCGGTGCTGACGTATCTCACGAAGAAGGGCGCCGCGACCTCGAGCTTCACCGGGGCGCTCTGGCAGAGCGGGGACGACGGCCCGTGGCGACTCAGTGCGTTCGACGCCTCGGGCGACGCCACGTTCGAGCCCAATCCAAAGTACCGGGGACCCCAGAAGGCGCAGGTCGGCGTCGTGAAGGAGATCGCGTTCACGTCGCTGCAGAGCGAGGAGAGCGACCTCCTCAACAACAAACTCTCCTTCGGCTACATCGACCCGAGCGTCCTCACGGGCGCCGCGCCGGCTCCCGGCGAGGTCGGGCCCAATTGGGTCCCCCTGGCCTCGCACTACTCCCTCGTCACCGGTTCGTCGTGGGCGTTCAACTACGCCGCCTACAACTTCACGTCGTCGGATCCCAACGGCGCGGCGATCGATCAGCTGTACATCCGCCAGGCGCTGCAGTACGCCGTCGACCAACGCAGTCTGATCGAGAACGTCGACAAGGGCTACGGCTCGACGATCGACAGTCCCCTGCCCCCCGCCACGCCGACGACGCTCAGTAAGCCGATCGCCAATCCCTACCCGTTCAACTTCGCCGCGGCCCGGACCCTGCTCAGCGCGCACGGGTGGACCCTGGTGAACAACGTATTGACCTGTACGTCCCCCGGCACTGGCGCCACCGAGTGCGGCGCGAACATCGCCCAGGGCTACCAACTCAGCTTCAACGTGGTGTGGCCCTCCGGTACGACCACGCTGGACCAGACGATGACGGCCGAGATCGCCAACTGGCAGTCCCTCGGCATCCAGATCACCCACACCACGGACACCTTCAACAACGTGATCAGTGACTGCACCGGCGCCAAACCGTTCGAGATCTGCGCCTGGGGCTACGGATGGTCCTACGTGCCGAGCGACTATCCGTCCGGCGAGTCGCTGTTCCTGCCCGGCGGGGACTTCAACGTGGGCACCTACGCCAACGCCCAGATGACGGCGCTCATCAAGAAGTCGATCTACGGGACCTCGAATCTCAGTGCCTACGTGAGTTTCGCCGCCCAGCAACTGCCCGTGCTCTACCAGCCCCAGGCCAATTCCATCGACGAGGTCGCGCGGGTGCTGAAGAGTTCCATCGGGTTCACCCCCAACCCCCTGGGCGATTTCACGCCCGAGTACTTCCACTACTGATCCTCCGGGGCCGGTCACCGGACGTTGTACTCGGTCCGGACACCCGCCTCCCCGCGACCACGGCCCGAACGGTGCGGCGGCGCATGCTTTGTACGGGCCCAAACGACTGATTTGCGGCGTATCGGGTCGAGGCGCCGGAAACCGCTGAATTCCTACTGTTCTCGCGGCCCGAACCGGGGCGGAAAAGTGCTTATTTTCACCTGGGTGCACATTCTCGGCCACAAACTTGCGGATACAGTTGTCGTTAATCCATCTGTGATGGAATGACAAATTAAATGTGACCACTTCGGTGGCTGGGAGGCAATATGTTTCGAAAAGGCAAGTTACGCCTTGCACTAACCATTGGATTGGTTACGGCGGCGGGGTCACTGGGACTAATTGTCCCGACGACAAGTGGCGCGTCGCAGCAAGGGACGATCACCTTTGCTGAAGGTGCGGGCGCAGGCCCGAACTACATCTTTCCGTACTACTCGGGTCAGTTCTGCTCGGTGGCGAATACGACGCAGTTCCAAGCGTTGATGTTCCGCCCCCTGTACTTCTTCGGACTCGGGAACAGTGCGGCACTCCAGCCGCAGATTTCCACGGGTAATCTGCCGAAGTTCTCCAACGGGAACAAGACCGTCACCTTCACGATGAAGGGCTGGAAGTTCGCTGACGGCCAGACGGTCGACGCCGAATCCGTGATGTTCTTCTTGAACATGGCCAAGGCGGTCCCCTCGGACTTCTGTACCTATAGTCCAGGATTGGGCATTCCCGACCAGGTGGCCAGTGCGACCGGCGTCGGCAACACGGTCACCATCCACCTCAAGTCGCCGGCCAGCCCACTGTGGTTCACCGACAACGAGTTGGCCATCATCACCCCGATGCCCAACGCCTGGGACCGCACCAGCGCCTCACAGATGTCGACGTGCGCGTCGGGCAAGTACGGCGCCGCCTCGACCACCGTGGCCTGCAAGAACGTCTACAACTACCTGAACGCGCAGGGTCAGAAGCTCTCGACCTTCACGGACAAGATGTGGCAGAGCGGAGCGGACGGCCCGTGGAAGTTGACCAAGTTTGACGACTTGAGCAACGCCACGTTCGTGGTCAACCACGCCTACAGCGGACCCGTGAAGCCGCAGGTCGCGACCTTCAAGGAAGTTGCCTTCACCTCCGAGACCGCTGAAGAGAACGCTCTCCAGGCCGGCCAGATCGACATCGGTGTCGTTGACCCGTCGATCCTGACCGCCGACGCACCCGCGCCCGGCAAGGTCGGACCGAACTGGGGCCAGCTGTCCACCCGTTACAACTTGGTCACCGGCCAGGACTTCGCGGACAATGACATGGACCTGAACTTCGGGAAGAACCCTGGTAGTGCGTTCATCAACCAGCTCTACGTGCGCCAAGCGCTCGAGACCTCGATTGACCAGACGACGATCATCAAGGACGCCTTCAAGAACTACGGCGTGGCGACCTACAGTGCGGTGCCGCTGGCGACCCCGACCGCTGAGTCGGCGAAGTTCCCGGCCCCGTACCCGTTCAGCCTGTCCACCGCCGAGTCTGACTTGACGAAGAACGGTTGGACCAACAGTGGTGGCAGCCTCACCTGCACGAGCCCCGGCACGGGTGCCGGACAGTGCGGCGCCGGCATCACCAGTGGTGAGCCGCTGACGCTCAACGTCCAGTGGAACTCGGGCTTCCCGTCCGAGGACACCGAGATGAACGGCATCATCTCGGACTGGGAGAGCTTGGGCATCAAGGTCAACCAGTCCCAGGCGACGTTCGACGACGTGATCTTCAACTGCACGGCGGAGTACAACCCGTCGACGACCGAGGACATCTGCAACTGGGGTGGCGGCTGGCTGTACGCACCGGACTACTACCCGTCCGGCGAGCCACTGAACCTCACGGGTGCGAGCTCGAACTACGGTGACTACTCCAACCCGACGATGGACTCACTCATCAAGGCGACGCTGACCACCAACGTGAACCTGACGGCCTACGCCAAGTTCACCGCGGAGAACCTGCCCGACCTCTGGGACCCGCTGAACCTGGGTACCGGTGAGATCGTCAAGACGCTGCACAGCAGCATCGGCTGGAACAACGTGCTCTTGACGTTGACGCCGGAGTACTACCGCTACTAAGCCTGTACCGAAGTAAAAAAAGGGGCCCGCGAGGGCCCCTTTTTTTACGCCCCGAAATCACTCGATTGCAGGGAAATGGTAGCGTTGCGGCGTGTTCTCGTACATCCTGCGACGCCTCGGACAGTCGGTCGTCGTGTTGTTCATCATCATCGTCATTACCTTCTCGCTCCCCTACTTCCAGACCCACGGCATTCTCGCGCCGGCCTTCGCCGCACTGGGCTCACGCAGCAGTAATCACAACGTCCACGTCTGGGCGATGCAGCACGGCCTGACCCAGCCCTACTTCGTTCGACTCGTCAAGTACATCGGCCAGTTGGTACTGCACGGCAACCTGGGCTACTCCTACAAAGAGGGCCTCTCGGTCGTGCAGATCATCGGCCTGTACGTGCCACGGACCATCTGGCTGGCCCTGAGCGCGCTGATCTTCACCATCATCATCGCGATCCCCCTCGGCATCTTCCAGGCCTCGCGCCGCAACACGATTGCCGACTACGCCGCGACCGGTACCGCCTTCGTGCTCTACGCCATGCCCGCCTTCCTGCTCTGCCTGCTCGCGATCGACGCGTTCGGCTTCCACTTCCCCCACCTGCCGATCTCCCCGCCGGAGGGCGTCGCGCCGTGGGCGATCTTCACCGATCCCAAGTCCTTCATCCTGCCGGTGGGCTGTTTGACCCTCCTCTCGGTGGCGAGTCTGAGCCGCTTCATGCGCGGCACGGTCCTCGAAGTGCTCGTCCAGGACTACGTGCGCACCGCGCGCGCGAAGGGCTGTGGCTCGGCGCGCGTCCTTTGGCGACACGCGTTCCGTAACGCGCTCGGACCGATCGTCACGATCCTGGGTCTCGCGATCCCCGGTCTCTTCGGCGGCGCGCTCATCATCGAGTACGTCTTCAACTACGCCGGTCTCGGTCTGCAGACCTACACCGCCGCGCTCAACGTCGACGTGCCCGTCGTGCTCGGGATCACGATCCTCGTGGCGTTCTTCACGCTGATCGGCAACCTCGCCGCCGACGTCGCGCTCGGGTTGATCGATCCGCGCATTCGTATCGAAGGCAGCTCCCGATGACCAACGTCCTCGACGAAGCGATCCTCGCGGGGGCGAACGAAGAACCGCCGGTCCCGATGTGGCGCCAGCGCATGAAGATCTTCATGGCGAACAGGCTCGCGATCGCGTCGTGCGTCTACGTCTTACTCCTCGCGGCCGCCTGTTACCTAGTGCCGCACATCCACCCCACGAACCAGACGAATCAGGCGCTGGCCTTCAACAACCCCGAGAACGCCCACCCCTCGCTAAAGTTCCCGCTCGGCACCGACAGCAACGGGTTTGACGAGCTGGGACGCATCTTCTTCGCCGGCGAGTACTCGCTCACGCTGGGCTTCCTGGCCGGCTTCATCACCATCGTCGTGGGGACCTTCTACGGCATGGTCTCGGGATTCCTCGGCGGCGTGGTCGACGCCGTGATGATGCGCGTCATCGACGCCTTCCTCTCCATTCCCTACATCTTCTTGCTCATCTCGCTGATCACGATCTTCGGACGCTCCACGGTCTTCCTCATCCTCGTGATCGGACTGACCGGCTGGTGGGGCAACGCGCGCATCATCCGCGGCGACGCCCTGTTGATCAGACATCTGGACTACGCCAACGCCTCCACGTCGATGGGGGCCACCAAATGGCACGTCATTCGCCGCCACGTCTTCCCCAACTCGATCAGCAACATCGTGACCGTCGCCACGTTCTCGGTCGCCGACGCCATCTTGTTCCTGTCGGCCCTCGGCTTCCTGGGCCTCGGTATCCAGACCCCCCAGACCGACTGGGGAACGATGCTCCAGGCCGGGACCGAACAGCTGCAGAACGGCTTCTGGTGGGAGGTCTTCCCGGTGGCGATCGTGTTCATCTTGGTGGTCGTGGCCATCAACTACATCGGCGATGCCCTGCGTGACGCCTTCGAGGTTCGTCTCCTCGAGCGTTAGCTCTACGGCGAGGTCGATGATCTCGGCGTCTCGTCCCTCCGCGAACTGGTGCCGGGCGCGGGAACTACTGGGAGATGGTGACGGGCGTGCGCAGCGGGAAGTGACAGGCCGCCTCGTGGCGCTCGCCGTAGGACACCATCGCGGGCTCCTCGGCGGCGCAGATCTCCTGCGCGCGCGGACAGCGCGTGCGGAAGCGACAGCCCGACGGCGGGTTGACCGGCGAGGGAAGTTCGCCACGCACCTGGTCGCCACTCTTGCGGCGGGCCTCGCGGGGGTCGGGAATCGGCACCGAGTCGAGCAGACCCTGGGTGTAGGGGTGGACCGGCTCGCGAAAGACCGACTCCGCGTCACCGATCTCCACGATCTTGCCGAGGTACATGACGCCGATCGAATCGGCCATGTAGTACACGACGGCGAGGTCGTGGCTGATGAAGACGTAGGAGAGTTGGTGCTTCGCCTGTAGGCCCTTCATGAGGTTCAAGATCTGGGCCTGGACCGAGACGTCGAGAGCCGAGACCGGCTCGTCGGCGACGATGAGCCGAGGGTTGAGCGCGAGCGCGCGGGCCAGGCCGATGCGCTGGCGCTGGCCGCCCGAGAACTCGTGCGGGTAGCGATCGGCCGCGTGATGGGTCAGTCCGACGGTGTCGAGCAAGTCGTAGACCCGGTGCTGTCGATCGGCCTTGGAGCCCTGTCGCTGCACCATCAGGGGCTCCCCGATGATGTCGTTCACCGTCATACGCGGATTCAGGGACGAGTACGGGTCCTGGAACATCATCTGGCGCTCGCGGTAGTCGGCGCGTGACGGCTTGTGGCGGTGATCCGAGACGAGCTTGTCGTCGAAGAGGATCTTGCCCGCCGTCTGGCGCTCGATGCCGACGAGCATGCGCCCGACCGTGGTCTTGCCGCAGCCCGACTCACCGACCAGGCCGAAGGTCTCACCCTCGGAGATCGCGAAACTGACGTTCGACACCGCGTGCACGGCGCCGACCTTGTGTCGCACGATGCCGGCCTTGATCGGGAACTCCTTGACCAGGCCCTCGACGCGGATGATCTCGTTGGCGGACCTCACGCCGACTTCGAGTTCCGCGCCTCGAATGACGACCGGTTCGGGACCGTCGACCGGGAAGAAACAGGCGTAGGCGTGGGTGCCCGTCGTGACGAGCTCCGGGTCATCGACGCGGCACCGGTCCTGGGCGTGCGCGCAGCGCGGCGCGAACGGACAGCCGACGACCGGCTTGGTGAGGTCCGGCGGCATCCCCGCGATCGAGCGCAGCTCGTGCTTCGTCGTGTTCTCGATGTTGGGCATCGACGCGAGCAGGGCCTGGGTGTAGGGGTGGTGCATCGAGTAGAAGAGCTCGGTGGTCTCGGCCTCCTCGGCCTTCTCCCCGCCGTACATCACGACGACGCGGTCGGTGCGCCCGGCGATGACGCCCATGTCGTGGGTGATGAGGAGCAGGCCCATGTTGAGCTCGGAGCGGAGGCGATCGATGATGTCCAGGATCTGGGCTTGGATCGTCACGTCGAGCGCCGTCGTGGGCTCGTCGGCGATCAGGAGCTTGGGCCGACAGACCAGTCCCATGGCGATGATCACACGCTGGCGCAGACCACCCGAGAGCTCGAAGGGGTACTGACCGAGCCGTTCCTTGGGCCGCGGCATCTCCACCATCTCCAGTACCTCGAGGGCGCGGAGACGCGCCTCCTCGTCGGACGCGCCTTCGTGGATGCGCAACCCTTCACCGATCTGACGCCCGATCTTGGTCGTCGGGTTGAGCGAGCTCATGGGGTCCTGGGGGATCAGCGCCACGGCCTTGCCGCGATAGTGGCGCATCTCCTTCTCGGGCAACGTCGCCAGGTCGACGTCGTCGAGCACGACGTTGCCTTCGACGATCTTGCCGTTGCCGGGCAGCAGTCGCATGATCGCGAGACCCGTGGTCGTCTTTCCGCAGCCGGACTCACCGACCAGGCCGACGCTCTCACCGGCGTCGATGGTCAAGGAAAAGTCATTGACGGCGGTGGCGAAGGTATCTCGTGTCGCGAACTGAACCTTCAGGCTGTTGACCGAGAGCAGCGGAGACATAACTGGACAATCCTAGTCTTTTAGGGCCCCGCGCTCGTGACGGCTCACGCGCCGGCGAGGCCAACCACTTTCAAATCCCCGCCTGTTGCGGCAGCGACCACGACTGGCGGTGATGCCTCGACGGGCCCTCCCGGCGAAGCGCCTCGAGGTGGCGCGGCGCCCCGTAGCCCTTATTGGAGGCCCAGCCGTACTCGTCGCGTTCTCGGTCCAGGTCGACCATGATCGCGTCGCGGTGGACCTTGGCCAATACCGCCGCCGCGGCGATCGTGGCGCACTTGCGGTCGCCCTTGACGACGGTCGTCGCCGGGAGCGAACCGTAGCGAAGCGGGGGCGGGAACGCGTGGCCGAGCGCCACGTCGAGCGGTGCGCGCAGGAGGTTGAACGAGCCGTCGATGAGGGCGTGCGTCGGCGTGATCGCGAGGGCGTTCATCGCGCGCGTCGCCGCGACCGCGAGGGCGAGTCGGAGCCCCCAGGCGTCGATCTCGCGCGCGCTGACCGACCCCAGGGACCACGCCGCCGCCCACGCGCGCAGGGGCTCGACCAACGACTCGCGCTGGGCCGCGCTCAGCAATTTGGAGTCGTTGAGACCGGGTGGGGGCGACGACTCGTGGCAGATCACCACGGCCCCGACGGTGAGCGGGCCGGCGAGCGCCCCTCGACCGACCTCGTCGATACCGACCACGATCTCGCCTCGACCGAGCAGCGCTCGTTCGAATTCGAGCAGATCGAGGGGCGCGTCCGTCATCCACTCAAGGGTACCGAGGTCCTCGACCCGTAACATGCACCACTATGAGCGACGCCGTCGTCATCCCCCTTAAACGATTCGACCTCGCGAAGGTCCGCCTGCGTCGAGGCGACGATCTCGACGTCACGCGGCTCGCGCGCGACTTGGCGCGGGGCGTCATCGAAGCCAGTGCGCCGCGCACGGTCATCGTGGTGAGCGAGGATCCACTCGTCACGGACTTCGCGACGTCACTCGGCGCCGAGATGTGGCACTCCGACGCGAACGGTCTCAATGAGGCGGTCCAGGGCGCCTACGTGGGCCTCGCGGGGCGCTTCGAGCGACTGATCATCGCCCACGGCGACCTTCGACTACCCGAGGGACTGGGCGGGCTCGACGTCGACCCGGGACTTACGTTCTACGCCGACCACCACGGCACCGGGACCAATGTCATCGTGATCCCGACCGGCCTCGACTTCCACTTCGCCTACGGCGTCAATTCGCTCGCCCGCCACGTCGCCGAGGCCACGCGGCTCGCGGTGGCGTTTCGAGTCGTCACCGACAGCCCGTGGCGCTTCGACGTCGATGAACGCTCGGACCTGGAAGACGTCCGGACGGCATTCGAGGGGGGCCAACGGCCCCCCTCGAACGAAAATCCCTGATGGGATTGACTACTTCTTAGCGGCAGCCCTCTTGGCGGGACGCTTCGCGGCCTTCTTCGCAGCAGGACGCTTCGCGGCCTTCTTCGCAGCAGGACGCTTCTTAGCGGCGGCCTTCTTCGCAGGGGCCTTCTTCTTCGCAGCAGGTCGCTTCGCGGCCTTCTTCGCTGCTGGGCGCTTCTTAGCGGCAGCCTTCTTTGCAGGGGCCTTCTTCTTTGCAGCAGGACGCTTCGCGGCCTTCTTCGCTGGAGCCTTCTTGGCTACAGCCTTCTTCTTCGCGGCTGGTGCCACTTTCCCTCCTTGGGACTCAACGTTGAATCAATTTGGGACCTCGAGTGCACCACCGTGGTGTTCTCGACATCGGTACCGCATTGATAAACGTGAACTCGCTCATGTACCACCCAGCTTCGCAGCTGTACGGCGACTGATCGCAGTGCACGGTCCGACACGGAGAAGCGCTTCGTTGAAACGTCACAAGGACGTTTCACTCAACGTTCACCTCCTCCGCAGAAGGACATCTAAAAGTTCACTCGCTTTACACACCAATGTCAAGCATTTCGAAGTTTTTCTGCGACAGATGTTTTGCGTGCACAATGACGTCGGCATCTATCTCGGTCGCGGTGCGCGCGGTGACGCGTCGAGTGGTGACGAACGTTCAACTCTCGTGCTCGGACCGAGTCGCAGTGGAAAGACGTCGTCAATCGTCGTTCCGAATCTCCTGATCACCAATCGTTCTTGCGTCGTGACGTCAACGAAGAACGACGTCGTGTCGTTGATGTCACGTAGTCGACGTGATGGCGCGACGTTGCTCTTCGATCCGTCCGGCACGGTGCGCACACCACCCGACGTGCATCGAATCGGTTACTCACCCATACGACAAAGTTTTTCGTGGGACGGCGCGATTCTCGCTTCGCGAAGCCTTATTGACGTCGCGCGACGTGGTCGCGGCGATCGCAGCGACGATCACTGGACCGAGCGTGCGGGCGCGTTGGTGGCGCCATTGCTGCACGCGAGCGCACTTCGTCACGAGTCACTGGGGCAACTCGCGTCACGAGTGGACGAACGACGATGCGACGACGTCGTGCACGAACTCATCGAACGACACGGCGAACACCATCCGTCGGTCTCGCTGCTTCGGGGCGTACTGGCGACCGAAGAGCGCGAACGATCGAGCATCTGGTCGACGACCGCGGGACTGTTCGCGGGCGTGCGCACCGAGGCCGCGAGGGCTTCGTCGCGCGAGGCGCCGTTGGACCTCGACGCCTTCCTGGGCGGTCCGCACCAACTCCATATCGTGGCGCCCAGCCGCCACCAGGCGGTGACCATCCCCTTGGTCGTCGGCCTCATCGAGGAGATCGTCCACGCCACCTACGACCGCCACGAGGAGGGCGCCCGACTACTGCTGGCCCTGGACGAACTGGCCAACGTCGCGCCGTTGCCGCGTCTGGCGGGCATCGTCTCGGAGGGCGGTGGCCAGGGCGTGCTCACGATGGCCTGTCTCCAGGACCTCAGTCAGGCCCGCAGCCGCTGGGGAACCTCGGCCGAGGGATTCCTGTCGCTCTTCCCCACCACCGTGGTCTTGCCCGGCATCGCCGATCGACCGACCCTCGAGATGCTGCGCGGGCTCGCCGGACGGGCCCTCGTATCAGAGCCCGACGCTCCAATTCGGTCCGAGGGGCAAACGGGCGGGGCGCTCGACCAGCTGGGTCGAGCGTGACCGCGCCTCGTTAAGTGAACTGGCCCACGGTCGTCCCGGCTACGCCATGGGACTCGACGCGAGCAAGCAGATGAAGTGGATCGAGCTGACGCCCGCCCACTCCCACCCGCGATTCCACGGCTACCTGGAGCGATCGGAGCGCGAACGCTCGTCGCGCGAGCGCTGACGCCAGCGTTCGAGGTCCGCCGCGTCGAGCGGTCGGGCACCGCGCTCGCGCACCAGGGCGGTCATCCTCGCTTCGCGAACACCGATCGACGGTTCGCGCACGCCACGCGCGCCGGCGAGCTCGGGGTACAGCGAGTCGACGCATCGCGTCACCGCGGCGGCGGACTGACCGAATCGCGCGGCGTTGCTCCAGGCCTTGATCACGTGGCGTCGCGCGACGTCACTGCGGCCCTCGAGCGCGCCGGCGAAGCCGTGCTCGTCGAGGCTCGAGCGTTCACGCGTCGGCGGCTCGATTACGCCCACCGATTCGAATCGGGCGCGGTCGTCGCGCCACCGCTCGATCGCGTCGCGACGTCGCCACTGCAGTTTCTCTCCCCGATCCGCGTGATGACCGCCCCACAGCGTCCGGTAACCCTCGTCGAGCCCGACCACGTGCTCGCCGCCCGCGAACGACCGCCACGACGTCCACGGCGTTCGTTCGCGCAGTTCGTAACGCAGCGACGTGCGATAGAGCGCGTCGGCCGCTTCGAGGTGGGCGAAGAGGCCGCGACTGTCGAGCACGTTGCGCGAACCCTCCGGGAGGGCGCCCACCAGAACGTGGTCGTGCAGGTGCGGTTCGCCGTGTCGGTTCACGCCGTGCGTGAACCCGACGACGCCGGTCCAGCGCCCGGCGAGGTCACGGTCCTCTCTCCCGCGCCGGTCCCGGACCACCAGGGCGTGCTCCTCGAGGTAGTCGATGGCCGACGCGACCGAGGCGCGGTGCGCCGCCACGACGCCGGCGCCGTGTTCGGTGTCCAGCGCGAGCAGGATCGACGCCGGTCGCGGGGCGGCCACCACAATGTCGTAACCGAGGACCGACGAACGCTCGGACGTCCGCAACACGGCGCCGACCGACCTCGGGTCGCGGGCGTCACCATCGCCGCGCAGCCACCATCCCGGTCCGCCTTCACGCAGACCATCAATCTCGAGGGCGCGGTCGTTGGTGAAGTAACTGACGTCGTTCGATCGACGCGACAGGACTCGGATCATTGGACACCCCGAGGTCCAACGGTCGCTAGAGCGAGGCGGCGATCCTCTTGGCCAATTCGTGGCCGGCCTTGGCGAACTTGGGCGTGGCCACGACCGCGCCCTCGCCGGCGCGCAACAGCAATTGGTCGAGGAAGAGTTCATTGCTCACCCGGAACTTGACCGCGTGGCGGCCGTCATCGAGAGTCAGCCACTGGGCGTTCGGCAGCGGCTCGAAGAGCCAGCGCAGCCACGATTCGATCACCACGACCACCTCGTCACCCTCCTCGCCGACCTGCGTGAGCCAGTTCACCACCGTGTCGGGGGGACGCTCCTCGGTGGCGTCGGAGATGGCGACGACGGCGTTGATCCGGTCCACCCGGAACGTGCGCCACGACTCACGGGTCGTGCAGTAGGCGCGCACGTAGGTGTGGCCGTTCAGCACCTTGATCTCGCGGGGCTCGATCGAGCGACTGCGCGCCTCGTCCGCCGTGGCGGCGGTGTAGAGGATCTTGATCTGCTGGTGGTTCTCGACGGCTGCCGAGACGTCCTCGAGCATCGTCTCGTTGGTGGCCATCTCGACCTGGACGTAGCTACTCGTGGCGCCCTCGATCTTCTCGATGGCCGACAGGATCGCCGGGTCGTGGTACACGCGAGAGGCCTCGCGCAGCGCGATGTTCAGTTCGAACAGGTCGCGCCACATGAAGGGCGAGGGCTCGTCGGCGCCTTCGGGCAGGTCGCTGAAGTCGGCGCGATAGGTCGAGTCGTCGTGGGCCTCGTCATCCCAGTCGTCGCACTCCTTCAACACGTGGGCCGGGAAGGCGCCCGTCCCGTCGGTCGAGCCGGCCATCGGCTCCAGGGCCACCAGCCGGTCCATGATGAGTCGCACGTGGTCCTCGTCGAGCGAGAACCGTTTCGCGAGTTCACTGATGCGCAACCCGTCCTCGGCGACGTAGACGGCGTGCAGGAGTTGCAGCGTCTGGCCGAGGACGTCGTTGGTCGCGGGTCCGGAGAACTTCATCTCCTCGAGGGCCGGCGTCTTGCCGCGATTGACGTTCTTCAACCACTCCGCCAGGTCGGCCTTCAGTGACTTCGGTGACTGCAGTCGGATGCGGTCGGCGCCCTCGACCACGAATCGCAGGGCCGCGCGGGGACTGTCGAAGCTGAGACCGACCTCGACCTTGCCGTCCTTCTTGTTGGCGGCCAGCGAACCGGCGAACTGGCGCACGAGGAGATCGGCGTAGTTCTCGTTGGTGGTCACGACGACGTCCATGGGCGTCGGTGAGCGCGCGAACTCCGGTCGCCACGCCCGCGCGACCTCGACGGCGTTCTCGTCGTGGACGAACGTGTCCGGGAGCACCACGGGCATCGACGTGATTCGACTGAATCGATAGCCCTTGATCTCCTCGGTGCCCTTCACCCGCGCGATCAGATAGGTCACTCCGTTGAACACGTCGATGAGCAGGGGCTCGACCATTCGCGGTTTGTTCGCGCCGGACTGGTAGTCAAAGGCCAGGGCGCGATGGAGGTTGAGGGCGCGCATCACCGGCGTGTAGTACATCGAGGACTCCAGTCCCCCGTCGCTGGCCGGCACCTCGTTGAAGACGCTGAAGGCGCCCGAGGCACCGAACCCGCAGAACCGCAACGCCAGTCGCACGACGCGCTCCTCGTCGGGCGTGAAGTAGATAAGCGGCGCGTACCCGCTCGAGGGATCGATGCGGTAGCCGACCGTGCCGTCAGCCTTGGTGTCGGTCTCGATCTCGAAGCCCAGTTCGCGGATTCGGGCCTTGTCACGCTCGAACTTCTGGCGCACGGCCCCTTCATTGCCCTCGTACGCGGGCACCTTGCGCGGGCCCTTGGCCGAGACCGGGAACTCGTCGATCTTCAGCTCCCGGACGATCTCTTCTTGGGTGAGTGAGCCGTACTGCCAGGCACGCTGCAGCAACAAGACGAGGGCGATCAGTCGCTCGCGGGATTGCTCCACCCCTCCACGAATAGTGCTCATCGATCTCCCGTCACAATTGCACTCCCGAGGGTAGTGGCAATCGCGTCGTCACTGGACTGCGACACGCGACGGCGTCGGCCGGGCCGACGGCCGGGCGGACCGTCACCGCGACGTCATTCGGGCCGATGACACACGGCTTCGACGTTGTTGCCGTCGGGATCGCGCACGAAGACGCCGTAGTAGTGCTCGTGGTACTCCGGCCAGACGCGCGGCTCGTGCAAGACCTCGGCACCGGCCCTCGTCGCGGCGGCGTAGAAGGCGTCAACGGCCGCGCGATCGGGCGCCGAGAACGCAACGTGCGCTTCGCGAAAACCCTCGCCGGTCGTGTTCGGACCGATCCAGAAGTCCGGCATCGGCGGCGTGCCGTACCCGATCACGTCGCCGAAATCCATGACGCGCGCACCGCCCAGTGGCGCGAGCACCGCGTCGAAAAAGGTGGCGCTGGCGGCCACGTCGGCACATTGGAGTGACAGGTGATCGATCATGTCCCCATACTGCCATAGCGAACGATCGGCATCCGCGGCCGTCGGCGGCCCGTCCAACGTCCGTGTCGTCGGGCCGACGAGATCAAATCGAGCGACGCACGCCGGCGGCCAGCCACAGGCACAGCGGCGAATAGAGCCGCTTGTCCAATCGCTGGAAGGCCGGCGAGTCACTCCCCGGCGAGATCGTCGACGTTCGACCCGTCGCGCCCGCGACGCCTCGCGTGACGAGCACGGCCGTCACTACGCGCAGTGCCATCGCGCGCAGTCGCCGCGGCAGGGGGACGAATCGAGCGACGAGCGCCGCCGCGAGAACGAGCAACGAGGCGACCGAGAGACAGGCCCTCGACGACGGCATCGTGTCGGTCCCCACCACCGAGTCGGCGAGTAGGTCACGGTCCGCGAAGGGGAACGACGCACCGAGCCCCCACGCCACGTGCAGCGCGGCAATCGCCAACAACACGGTCGCGGTAAGTCCTCCGGACGATGTGAGTACCGCGCCGTTTCCAGGGGAGAGCGTGCGCAATCTCAGAGATCCCCGGGTCCCGACGGGACGTCGACGGCGTGCTCTTGGAGGGCTTCGATCGGCACGATCTCCAAGGCACGGGCGTTCGTTGACGCGAGCACGACAAAGGCCGCCGCGCCGTCGTGATGAGCACGGAGCCAGTTGACCGCCGTGACGCACCACCGGTCGCCGGGCACCAGTCCTCGAAAGCCGTACTGGGGCATCGGCGTGGAGAGGTCGTTGCCGATCGACCGCTGGTGTTCGAGGAATTCAGGGGTCACCACGGCACATATCGTGTGACTGCCGAGGTCCTCCGGTCCCGAGGTGCAACACCCGTCACGGTAGAAGCCGGTGACCGGATCCATACCGCACGGCTCCAACTCGCCACCCAAGACATTCAGATCGACCATGCACCAGTATCGCCGAAAGGTCGACGGCGGTCGAACTCGGTACGACGGGGGCGACTACGGCTCGGCGACGATCGACGGCGAAGCGCCGAGCACGTCCTCGCGCCGCCAGGTCCCGGAACGTCCGCCCGACTTCTCCCAGATCGCGACCTCTTCGATCGTCATCGTGCGGTCGGTGGACTTGCACATGTCGTAGATCGTGAGCGCGGCCACCGTCACCGCCATCAGCGCCTCCATCTCGACGCCCGTACGATCGACCGTGTCGACGCTCGCCTCCACGTCGATGTGCGTGTCGGCGATGGTGAAGTTCACGTGGACGTTGCCCACGAGCACGAGATGCGACATCGGCAGCAACGTCGCGGCGAGCTTCGCCGCCTGGATGCCGGCGACCCGAGCCGTCGCGAGGACGTCGCCCTTGTGCATCGCGTTGGCGGCGACGGCGGCGGTCGTCTTCGCGTCCATGTTGATGCGACACTTCGCCAGGGCACGACGCGCCGTGACTTCAGAGGCCCCGATGTCGCGCGGGAAGGTCCCCCCGCTCGACGGCCGACGTAGTTGGTGGAAGTCGTCCACGGCGCAATGATACCGATGCGCCGAATGGGCCCAGAACGGCCCCGAGTAAACTGCCTAGGTTCACTAGCCGCACGGGAGAGGTAATGCCGACCTACGAGTACGAATGCCAGACCTGCCACCAGCGCGTGGAAGCGGTCCAGCGATTCACGGACCCGGCGCTGACCTTGTGCGAGCACTGTGGCGGAGAGCTGCGCAAGGTCTTCTCCGCCGTGGGCGTGGTGTTCAAGGGCAGCGGCTTCTATAAGACGGACAGTCGCGCGACGGAGAAATCGACCACACCGGCGTCGACCACGACGACCCCCGCGGCGACCTCGAGCGAATCGAGCTCGACTCCGGCCGCCACGACCGCTCCGACGACCGCGTCCACCTCGTCGTCGACGAAGTCGAGCGACTAGGTCCCGGATACCGCGATGTTGTCGATCGCGACGCTCTGACCGGCGGCGGCGCCGGGGAGCCATTCGAGGTCGTTGCCCACGTGCACGACGTCGAGCAACATCCGCTGCAACGTGGAGGCCACGGTGATCTCACGAACCGGTTCGGCCAGTTGACCGTCCCGGATCATGAGCCCCGTGACTCCGACCGAGAAGTCGCCCGAGACGGGATTGACCCCCGAGTGCACGCCGATGAGCGATTCGACGAAAACACCGTGGCCCACCCGACGAAGGACCTCCGCTTGGTCGAGGTCGCCGGGCGCCAACTGCAGCGCCCGACAGCCCGCCGACGGTGAACCAGCGATCCCGCCGCGAACCGCGCTGCCCGTCGAGGCGGTGCCGGCGCGACGGGCCGACACCGTGTCGTAGACGAAGCCCTTCAACTCCCCCTTCTCGATGAGGACGTTGCGTCGACAGGCCAACCCCTCGGCGTCATAGATGCTGGCGGCGAAGTGACGTGCGTCGGTCGGATCGTCGAGCAGCGTGAACGACGGCGTCGCCACCATCTCCCCGACGCGGTTCGCGAAGAAGGAGCGCCCACGCACGACGGCCTCGCCGCTCAGCGCGCCACCGATGATGGAGAACAGCGTGGCCGCGGTCCGGGGATCGAAGACCGCCGTGCACTTGAACGACTTCGGCTTGACGGCGCCCAACATCCTCGTGGCCCGGCGGATGGCGTCGGCCGCGGCCTTTTCGATGTCCAATTCGTGCGGCGCGCGACCGGCCGAGAGTCCCCAGCCCGTCTGGTCGTCGTCGCCGTCGTTCGCGATCGCCTCGACGGACACGTAGGCGCCGGTCCGGGCGTAGGACGCGCGGATGCCGGTCGTCGAGGCGATAGCCGCTTCGGCGACGTAGTCCGAATAGTTCGCCGCGTCGACCTGTCGGATCCGCGGGTCGCCGCCGCGCACGATCCGTTCGAGCTCGATCGCCATCGCGATCTTCTCGTCCAATGGCGTGGCCGCCACGCCGCCGTCGGTCAGCGTGAGCGACACCGCGTCCACCCCGTCGGGGCGTGCGAAGGCGACGAACTCGTCCTCCGTCGCGAAGGTCGCGTTGTCGCGGGCTTCGCGCAGGGCGTTCGTGATCGATTCGTCGTCCAGCGAACCGGCCCACGCCGTGCCGACGCGCGCGCCGCCAGCGCCGTCGTTGAGGATCCGGATCCCGAAGCCGCTCGACGTCGCCGTCGTCAGTTCTTCCACCTCGCCCTGATAGGACTGGACCTCGGTGTCGACGCCGCTCGCGACGTAGACCTCCATCGCCTCGCCGGCGCGCGCCGACTCGAGGATCCGCTCCGCGTGCGCCAGTAACTGACTCACGCGGCCGCGCCGCCAATGGTCACACCGGTGAGGCGCATCGTGGCTTGACCGGTCCCGACGGGCACGCTCTGGCCGTTCTTGCCGCAGGTGCCCGGCGTCATCGAGAAGTCCGAGGCGACGGCGTCCACGCGCTGCAAGACGTCGGGGCCGTTGCCGATGAGGTTGCAATCGCGAAGCGGGGCGGTGATCTTGCCGTCTTCGATCATGAAGGCCGCCGTCATGCCGAAGACGAAGTCGCCGGTCGCGGTGTTGACCTGGCCACCCCCGAGTTGGGCGACGTAGACGCCGTAGGGGGTCTGGGCCACGATCTCGTCGGCGTCGGCGTCGCCCTCGAGGAGATAGGTGTTCGTCATGCGCACCATCGGCAGGTGCTGGTAGCTCTGTCGACGACCATTGCCCGACGAGGCGCGACCCTCCTTGCGCGAGCGCAGGTAGTCCCACATGTAGTCGGTCAACACGCCGTTCTCGATCAACACGTTGCGTTGCCCGGGACGTCCCTCGTCGTCGATGGACAGGTAGCCCCATTCGCCCTCCACGGTCCCGTCATCGACCAGGGTTACCAGGGGGCTGGCGACCAGTTGACCGACCTTGCCGGCGTACACGCTCGCCTGCTTGAGGATGGCGTCGGCCTCCAGTCCGTGACCGCACGCCTCGTGGAACAAGATGCCGCCCGAGCCGCCGGCCAGGACGACCGGCAAGTCGCCCGACGGCGCCGGACGGGCGTCGAGTTTGGTGATGGCCTGACGCGCGGCGCCGCGCGCCGCCTCGGCGACCGCGTCGGCACTCAGTAGTTCGAACCCCCGCGTGCCGGCGATCGGCCGATAGCCGGTCTGCATCCCGGTGTCACCCGTGGCGATACACGACACGTTGAAGCGCGTGCGGACCTGGTGGTCACCGGCGAAGAGTCCGTCGGAGTTCGCCACGACGAAGTGTCGCGTGGAGTCGCCCAGGGCGACCTGCACTTGGGTGATCGACGAACCCTCGGATCGCGCCGCGTCATCGGCGTGGTTCATGAGTTCGATCTTGCGCGCCTTGTCGACGTCGCCGGGGAGGATCGTCGCGTGGCTCGGGTTGTCGTGCAGTGGGCCGAGCGCAATCTCGCGCACGCCGCCACCACCGCCACGGGCCACCGCCGCCGCCGCGCGCGCCGCCGCGACGAGCCCATCCTCGCTCAGGTCCGCGGTGTGCGCGAAACCGGTCGTGTCGCCGACGACGACCCGGATCCCCGCGCCCCGTTCGCGCCCCGAGCTGAGTTGTTCGACCCGACGCTGGTCCAGCATGGCCGACGACGTCGTGCGGTCCTCGACGAAGACTTCGGCGAACTCGCCGCCGCGGGCCATGGCCTCGCCCAGCGTTCGTTGCAGAACGTCATGTTCTACCAGGGTGTTATTCATCCAGCGAGCGTACCGGAGTCCAAGTCGGGCGCTACGTCACTTCCGGGGCGCT
Source organism: uncultured Acidimicrobiaceae bacterium (assembly GCA_963700135.1). Classification (GTDB taxonomy): domain Bacteria; phylum Actinomycetota; class Acidimicrobiia; order Acidimicrobiales; family RAAP-2; genus RAAP-2. Next base: position 723,809 of record CAVOWM010000011.1, read on the forward strand.
TCAGTAGGCTGTCAGGGTGATTCTCCCTTCGATCGAAACGCCCGCCGACCTCCAGAATCTGTCCTACGAGGAGCTCGACGAACTGAGCGAGGAGATCCGCCAGTTCATCATCGAGACGGTGACGAACAACCCCACCGGGGGCCACCTGGGCTCGAACCTCGGCGTCGTCGAACTGACGCTGGCCCTCCACCGGGTCTTCGAATCACCCGAAGGACATCATCTTGTGGGACACCGGCCACCAGGCCTACGTCCACAAACTGCTGACCGGTCGGCGCTACGGCTTCAAGAACCTGCGCCAGCGCGGCGGCCTGTCGGGCTACCCGAACCGCTCGGAGAGCCAGCACGACTGGATCGAGTCCAGCCACGCCTCGACCGCGCTCTCCTACGCGCACGGCCTCTCGGTCGCGCTCGAACAGCGCAAGGAACTCATCGGTCACGGCGGCAAGCGCCACGTCGTGGCGGTCGTCGGCGACGGTTCGCTCACCGGCGGCATGGCCTACGAGGCGCTCAACAACCTCGGCCACTCCAATCAGCGCGTCGTCATCGTCTTGAACGACAACGGGCGCAGTTACGCCCCCACCATCTCCAAGCTCTCGGAGTCCCTGACGTCGCTGCGCCTCAACAAGACGTACCTCACGTTGCGCGGTCGTCTGCGCCGCACGGTGCCGCACCTGCCCAAGGTCGGCAAGGCCGCCTACCTGGGCATCGACGGGCTTACGTCGGTCGTGCGCGAGATGGTCACGCCGCACACGTTCTTCGAGAACCTCGGCGTGCGCTACATCGGTCCGATCGACGGTCACGACATCGAGTCGATGGAGAGCACGCTGAAGAGCGCCGCGCAGTGGGACGGGCCGATCCTCGTCCACGTCCTGACGACCAAGGGCCTCGGCTACGAACCCGCGATCGACGACGACATGAAGATGCACGACTACAAGCTGCCGCCGCGTCACGACGACGAAGAGGTCGCGCCGCAGTCGTTCTCCCAGGCCTTCTCCGACGCACTGGTCGCCCTGGCGAGCGCCGACGAGCGCGTCGTCGCGATCACCGCGGCGATGGCCGGTCCGACGGGTCTGCTCAACTTTCAAGCCGCAGTTCCCCGACCGCTTCCTCGACGTCGGCATCGCCGAGCAACACGCCGTGACCGCCGCGGCCGGCATGGCCATGGGCGGACTGAAGCCGGTCGTCGCGATCTACTCCACGTTCTTCTCGCGGGCCTTCGACCAGGCCCACCTCGACGTCGGCCTGTTGAACCTGCCGGTCGTCTTCGTCTTCGACCGCGCCGGCGTCACCGGCGACGACGGTCCCAGCCACCACGGACTCCTCGACATCGCCCTGTGCCTGGCGATCCCGAACATGACCGTCTTCGCGCCGTCGACGCGCCGAGGAGGTGCCCGGCATGCTGGCCACGGCGCTCTCGATGTCGACACCCACGGCGATTCGATTCCCCAAGACGCTGCCCAAGCCCTTCGACGGCAAGGTCGGCGACGGTCTCGAGGCGCGCGTGGTGCAGCGCGGCGACGGTTCGCTGTGCGTCCTGGCCGTGGGCAAGATGGCGCCGAGCGCGTACAAGGCCCTCGAACTCATGGGCGACGACGCGAGCAAGGTCACGCTCTATGACGTCCGGGTCCTGCCACCCGATCCGGCGATGATCGACGACGCGCTGGCCCACGAACGGGTCCTGACCGTCGAAGACGGCACCCGCCACGGCGGCGCCGGGACCTTGATGGTCTCGGCGATCCGCAGCCGCGCCCAGGACCTGGCGCCAACCGTTCCCGACGACGCGGATCCTCGGCACGCCGCGCGCGTACCTCGAACAACACCGTCCGGACAAACTGCTCGCCGAGCTCGGACTCGACGCCGAAGGACTCGCGGCGCGCGTTCTCGCGACTCCTCGCCGACCAGCCCGAGTTCGCGCCCGCCCTCCCGGAATCGCCGCGACCCAACTACCACTAGGTGGTCGAATCGAATCGCCGTTCCGTTACATTGAACCGATGACCTTCGAGGTGGAGAAGTCCGACGATCAGTGGCGCGCCGAACTCTCGGCCGACCGCTACGCCGTCTTGCGTCAGGCGTCGACCGAGATCCCGTGGACCGGTTCGCTGCTGCACGTCGACGCCGACGGCGTCTTCACCTGCGGCGGGTGCGGTCAGCACCTGTTCACGAGCGAGCAGAAGTTCGACTCGGGTTGCGGCTGGCCCAGTTTCGACGCGTGCGAACCGGGCACGATCATCGAGCGACCGGACGACTCACTGGGCGAACGCAAGCGCACGGAGATCCTGTGCTCGAAGTGCGGCGGTCACCTGGGCCACGTCTTCAACGACGGACCGACGTCGACCGGGCTGCGCTACTGCGTCAACTCCCTCGCCGTCGACTTCAACGAAGCGAGCGGCTAGACGTCGAGGAATCGGCGGATGGCGATCGCCGAACCGACCGAACCGATCACCACGCCGACGATCAACACCACGATGTTGGTGCCGATGAGCGCGCTCGTGCTCAGCTGGAACTCGTTGTGCAACGGATACCAGATGTGCAGTGCGGTGACCGCGCCGATGGCGACGGCCGAGCCGAGCAGACCCTGGATGAAGCCCTCCGTGATGTAGGGCATGCGGATGAACCAGTTCGTCGCGCCGACGAGCTTCATCACCGAGACCTCGCGGCGCCGCGCGAAGATGGCCATTCGAATGGTGTTGAGGATCAAGACGGTCGCCGACAGCAAGAGCACGAGCGCGAGCGCGAGGAAGACGATCTGCAGGATGCGAATCGCCCGGTTCATCTCGCGGATCTGTTGCTCGGGTGCGGTCACCTGGTAGACGCCCGGTTGGTGCTCGAACGTCGATTGCACGGTGAAGGCGTCCGAGGGCACCGTCGGCACGCAACTGAACTTCGTCGGGATCTCCGAGACCGTGAGCACGCGTCGACTCTCGGACGTCGGGCAGGGTCTTGGCTTCATCTCGACGTAGTCCTGCGGCCTGCGTGCGGAACTGGCACTGCTTCACGATCGGCAGGCTGTTCAGCTGCGTCTGCACGTTGGCGATCTCGCCCGCCGACGCCGTGGGCTGCATCCAGACGGTGACGCGGGTGCCCTGCTGCCACTGGGAGGACGCCTGCGCGGCACTCTGCTTCAGCAGCAGCGCCGACCCGACCAGCGACGAGCGAGACCGCGACGGTCAGGACGGCGGCGATGGTCATCATGCGGTTGCGCCAGAGGTTCGACAGCGTCTCTTTGACGGCGTAGCGGAAGTAGACGCGCATCAGATCGCCACGCCTTCATCGATGCCGTAGACGCCGCGGACCTGGTCGCGGATCATCTCGCCCTTGTCGAGTTCGATCACGCGTCGACGCATGCGGTCGACGAGCGCCTTGTCGTGGGTCGCCATGACGACCGTCGTGCCCGTGCGGTTGATGCGCTCCAGGAGCGCCATGATCGACTCGGAGTTCGCGGGGTCGAGGTTGCCGGTCGGTTCGTCGGCCAGCAGGATCAACGGGCGATTCACGAAGGCGCGCGCGACCGCGACGCGCTGTTGCTCGCCACCGGAGAGTTCGCCCGGCAGGCTCTTCGACTTGTCCGAGAGTCCGACGAGGTCGAGGATGAGGGGGACCTGCGACTCGACCGTCGAACGCGGTCGGCCGATCACTTCGAGCGCGAAGGCGACGTTCTCGAAGACCGTCTTGTTCGGCAGGAGTCGAAAGTCCTGGAACACGCAGCCGATGTTGCGTCGCAGGAACGGCACGCGGTACTTCGACAACTCGGTCAGGTCGCGACCGGCTTCGAGGATCCGACCCTTGTCGGGCAGCTCTTCGCGCAACAACAGACGCAGGAACGTGGTCTTGCCCGATCCCGACGCACCGACCAAGAAGACGAACTCTCCCTTTTCGATATCCAGGGTGATGTCCTTCAACGCCGGTGAGCCGTTCTTGTAGGTCTTCGAGACATTCTCGAAACGAATCACGCAAACACCCCCTCGGGTACGTAGTTGTGGCGGCGCGTCAGCACCCGGATGGACACCAACCATTGTAGTTTGACAATTTTGTGAAGCCGTGCCACGGAAGCCCCGCGTTAAAGGGCTCTAACAATTCTTAACTGTGAAAGCGCTGTCGTCGCAGTTCAGCTTCCATAAAGTCGTCGAGGTCGCCGTCGAGCACGGCGTCAACGTTTCCGGTTTCGTGATCCGTGCGATGGTCCTTCACAAGTTGGTAAGGCGCCTGCACGTAACTGCGGATCTGTGAGCCCCACGCGTTGTCACCGCGGTCACCGCTCAACGCGTTCATCTCGGCCTGACGTTCGGCGCGCGCGCGCTCGGCCAACTTCGCTTCGAGGATCTGCATGGCGCGCGCGCGGTTCTGATGCTGGCTTCGTTCGTTCTGACAGCTGACGACGATGTTCGTCGGCAGGTGCGTGATGCGGATCGCCGAATCGGTCTTGTTCACGTGCTGTCCCCCGGCCCCCGAGGACCGGTAGGTGTCCACGCGCAGGTCCTTCTCGTCGATCTCGACCTCGGCCGCGTTGTCGTCCAGCAGCGGCGTCACGTCGAGGCTCGCGAAGCTGGTCTGTCGACGGGCCTGGGAGTCGAAGGGGCTGATGCGCACGAGCCGGTGCACGCCGCGTTCGGCCGAGAGCCACCCGTAGGCGAAGCGTCCCTTGACGATGAACGTCGAGGACAGCAGTCCGGCCTCTTGGCCCTCGGTCGCCTCGTCGATCTCGACACCGAAGCCCCGGCGCTCGGCCCAGCGCGAGTACATGCGCAACAGCATCTCGGTCCAGTCCTGGGCGTCGGTCCCACCGGCCCCGGCGTGCAGTTCGACGATCGCGTCGTTCGCGTCGTACGGTCCGCTGAAGAGGCTCTGGGTCTCGAGCGCGGCGATCTTGGATTCGAGCGAGGTCACGGTCGACGAGAGCTCGTTGAGCAGCGACCAGTCGGCGTCGCCGGCGGTCAGCGACTCGCGCGAGAACTCGGCCAGTACGAGCGAGTCGTCCAGCGAGGCGCGCAGCTCGTCGAACTGCTCGAGGTCGTTCGTGAGTCGGCCGAGTTCGGTCGTGACCTCGCGGGCCCGGTCCTGGTCGTCCCAGAGGTTGGGGTCGGCCACGAGGTCACTGAGGAGGACGTGACGCTCGCGACCGGCGTCGATCTTCAAGTAGTCGCGCGCCGCCGCCCACCTCGACTCGAGGTCCTCGAGCGTAGCGAGCGCCTCACGAAGGGCGTGCTCGGCCTTAGGGTCGGCCATGGCACTGCTTGTACTTCCGCCCCGAACCGCACCAGCACGGCTCGTTGCGGCCGATCTTGTCGCCCTGCTTGGGCAGGGGCTTCTTCTGGGTGCCGTGGGTCGGCAGCACGGTCGCGCCCGGCGCGACGACGTTGGCGTTGGTGACCGCGCCCTCGAGTCCCTCGTCGGCCGCGGCCTGCTCCTCGAGGTTCTCGACGTTGGCCGCTTCGACGTGGGTGATGTAGCGCACGAAGTCGGCGTCGACGTTGTCGAGGAGGGCTTCGAACATCAGGTAGCCCTCCTTCTGCCACGCGGTCAGCGGGTCCTGTTGGGCGACCTGGCGAAGGTGGATGCCGTCGCGCAGGTAGTCCATGTCCGAGAGGTGGTCGCGCCAGCGTTGGTCGAGGATCTGGAGCATGACGTCGCGCTCGATCTCCTTGGCGGTGTCCATGCCGCCCGGGTACTCCTCGCACTTCTTCTCGTACTGACCAACGGCCTCGTCGATGACCAGCGCCAGGATCTCGTCGCGGTCCTCGTACTCGGCGAGCGCGTCGGGCGTCAGCGTCGTCGGGTAGTAGTTCGTGAGTTCGGTGACCAACTGTTTGAGGTCCCAGCCCTCGGAGAATTGACCCTCCAGGCGTTCGTCTACGACGTTCGTGAGGATCTCTTCGATGAGGACGATCGTGGCGTCGTGGATGTCCTCGCCGTCGATGACCTGTTGGCGCCGTCCGTAGATGACCTTGCGCTGTTCGTTCATGACCTCGTCGTACTTCAACGTGTCCTTGCGGATCTCGGCGTTCTTGCCCTCGACGGTGTTCTGCGCGCGTTCGATGGCCTTGGACACCATCTTGGCCTCGATCGGCAAGTCGTCGGGCATCGTGCGGTCCATCACCCACGAGACGGCCCCGGTCGCGAAGAGTCGCAGGAGGTCGTCCTGGAGCGACAGGTAGAAACGGCTCTCGCCGGGGTCGCCCTGACGGCCGGAACGTCCTCGCAACTGGTTGTCGATGCGTCGCGAGTCGTGGCGCTCGGAACCGAGCACGTACAGTCCACCGAGCGCGCGCACCTCGTCGCCCTCGGCCTCGCACATCGTCTTGAAGTTCGCCAGCGCGTTCTGGTAGGCGGCGTCGAACTCCTCGGTGCCGGGCTCGAAGCCCCGGCCCTGCGCCTCGCGCAACGCCAGTCCCTCGAAGTTGCCACCGAGCACGACGTCGACGCCTCGTCCGGCCATGTTGGTCGCGACGGTGACGGCGTGCTTTCGTCCGGCCTGGGCCACGATCTCGGCCTCGCGGAAATGCTGCTTGGCGTTGAGGACCTCGTGGGAGATCCCGGCCTTGGAGAGTTCACGCGAGAGGAGTTCGGACTTCTCGACCGACGCGGTGCCGAGCAGGATCGGCTGGCCGAGGTCGCTGCGCTCGCGCACGTCCTCGACGATCGCGGCGAACTTCGCGTCCTCGGTCTTGTAGATCAGGTCGGGCTGGTCGAGGCGGATGAGCGGCCGATTCGAGGGGATCGGGACGACCGAGAGCTTGTAGGTGTTGCCGAACTCGGCGGCCTCGGTCTCGGCCGTACCGGTCATCCCCGCGAGCTTCTCGTACATGCGGAAGTAGTTCTGGAGCGTGACCGTCGCCCAGGTGTGGTTCTCCTCTTGGATGCGCACGCGCTCCTTGGCCTCGACTGCCTGGTGCAGTCCGTCGGACCAGCGACGACCGTCGAGGGTTCGTCCCGTGAACTCGTCGACGATCTTCACCTCGCCGGCGTCCACCAGGTACTCCTTGTCGCGGTGGTAGAGCTCTTTGGCGCGCAGGGCCTGACCGAGCTGGTGCACGTAGTTCGTCGAGACCGCGTCGTAGAGGTTCGTGACGCCGAGCTGGCGCTCGACCTTCTCGATGCCCGCTTCGGTCGGCACGACGGTCTTCTTCTCCTCGTCGACCTCGTAGTCGAGGTCGCGCGTCAGGGCCCGCGCGATGGAGGCGAACTGGTAGTAGAGCTTCGTGATGTCCGAGGCCGGTCCCGAGATGATGAGCGGCGTGCGGGCCTCGTCGATGAGGATCGAGTCGACCTCGTCGACGATGGCGTAGTGGTGACCGCGCTGGACCATGTGTTCGGCGCGGCGCGCCATGTTGTCGCGCAGGTAGTCGAACCCGAACTCCGTGTTGGTGCCGTAGGTGATGTCACAGGCGTAGGCCGCGCGCTTGTCCTCGAAGTCCGAGAGGTCCGGTCCGACGCGTCCGACGCTGAGCCCGAGGAACTTGTGCAGCGACCCCATCCAGTTCGCGTCGCGGGTGGCGAGGTAGTCGTTGACCGTGACGACGTGCACGCCGTTGCCGGCCAGGGCGTTCAAGTAGACCGGCAGCGTCGAGACCAGGGTCTTGCCCTCACCGGTCTTCATTTCGGCGATCCACCCGAAGTGCAGCGCCATGCCGCCCATCAATTGGACGTCGTAGTGTCGCTGGCCGAGGACCCGGGTCGCGCCCTCGCGCACCACCGCGAAGGCCTCGAGCAGCATGTCATCGAGGTCTTCTCCGTCGGCGAGGCGGGCGCGGAACTCGTCGGTCTTGGCGCGCAGCTCGGCGTCGCTCAACGCCGCCATCTCGTCGGCGAGCTCGTTGATCGGCGGCACGAGTTCGGCCAACTGGCGAACGCGCTTGCCCTCTCCGGCCTTAAGAACCTTGCTGAAAACACTCATGTCGTGATGTACCCTACCGGTCGTTACCGCTGTTTCATTTGGGCTGCGAGTGCTGACCTGGTCTTTTACCCCACACTTGCCTGCGGCGGTGTCCGTGGGTCACGTCGGCAGCACGAGGCTCTCCGACGAGGCAACCGCACACTTCACCGGCTCTCGCGGCGACCGCTCTGGTCACCGCGAGGCAGGACTTACTTCTAAACCGCGCCATGCTCAGCGTCTAAAAGACGCCTTACGTGGGTCGTTTCGCCCGCGACTGGCATCGACTTTCAACCACAGAACCACTCGCAGCCCAGGGGTCATTCTAGTTGTTGGCCCCCCGAGGTCGTGGGGCGGAGCACCAGGACCACGCAGAGCCGAAGTCCGAGCACCAGCGTCGCGATCGGGGCCAGGAACCGGCGCCAACCGCTGGCGGTCTGCCACTCGAAACGCATGGCGCTGCGGTGGTGCGCGATCAACATCTCGCGCGAGGCCCGCGCCCGCGACACACCCTCGATGTGGGTGACCAATGCGTCGGGCGTCGCCGCGACGTCGTGACCGTGCGCGCGCATCTGCCAGCACAGCGCCATGTCCTCGGCGAACATGAAGTAGCGCTCGTCGAATCCACCGACCTCTTCGAAACGCTCGCGCCGCGCGAGGAAGAACGCGCCCGAGACCCAATCGACCGATCCGTCCTTGCGCGGTGACCGGTAGCGACGCGTGAAGGGATTGTCGGGCCACAGCGGCGCCAGCAGCGCGTGGGCGCCGGCCAGCCAGAAGTTCGGGAACACGCGCTGCGAGGGGTAGACGGTGCCGTCCGGTCGCACGATCTGGGGACCGACGATGGCGACGTTCGGGTGCTCGTCCAAGAAGTCGACCAGCGCCGCCACGGCGCCGTCGTGGACGACGACGTCGGGATTGGAGACCAGGAGGTAGCGGCGACCCGGCGCCGCGGCCACGCCGCGGTTCACGCCGCGACCGTACCCGAGGTTCAGCTTCGGCACCACGAGCACGACGTGTTGGCCCGAGAGCGACGGCAGCGTCGAACCCTCCTCGCCGTTCTCGACGACGACGATGTCGGTGACGCCGTTGGCGTGCAGGGAGTCGACGCAGTCGTCCAACGCCTGACCGGCGTGGAAGTCGACGATGACCGCGGCGACGTCGGTCGCGACCTCGCTCACCGCTCGCCCCTCGCGCCGCGGTCGCGCAGGAGACGCGTCACGGCGTCGTGCCAGTCGGGCAGCGTCGACCAAGCCGACGTGAACTTCTCGATCGACAGGTCGCTGCGGATCGGCCGGGTCGCGAGCGGTGCCGGGTCCAGCTCGGACGTCGCGATCGCCGTCGCGAAGTCCTCACCTCGACCGAGGATCTCCCCGACGTAGTGGGCGACGTCGAACCACGTCGTCGTGCCACCGTTGGCCACGTGCCACAGTCCCCCGGGCCGTTCGCGCACGAGCGTCGCCAGGACGCGCGCCAGGTCGCTCGCCACCGTGACGGTCCCGGACTGGTCGTTCACGAAACGCACCGACCCGCCGGCGAGCGCCCGTTCGGCGATGACGTGCGCGACGTTCTTGCCGCGCACCCCCATCACCCACGAGGTGCGCACGATCGTGTCGTCGCGCGAACAGAGCAACTCACCGGCGCGCTTGGACGCGCCGTACACGTTGAGCGGGTTCGTCGCGTCATCCTCGACGTAGGCCGCGCCCTTGTTGCCGTCGAAGACGTAGTCGGTCGAGATCGCGATCAGGTGCGCGCCGATCTCCTTGGCGGCGAGCGACATCGACTCGGTGCCGGCCGCGTTCACCGCGAAGCACGCACGCTCCTCGGTCTCGGCCCGGTCGACCGCGGTGTACGCGGCCAAGTGCACGATGACGTCCGGTCGCGCCGCCTGGATCGCCCGGTGCACGGCGTCACGATCGGCCACGTCGAGTTCGTGGCGACTCAGGGCGAGGACCTCGAATTCGCCTTCGGGCACTGCGCGAGCGTCCGGTTGGAACGAACGGTCGCCGCCCGGAGGTACTTCGCCGCCGAGGACGTCGACGAGGTCGACACCGACCTGACCGGCCGCGCCGGTCACCAGTACGCGCGTCGCCCGGTTCACGCGTCGGCCCCGTCGTCGAGGCGCACGTGCACCACGTCACCGACCGAGATGACGGACGCCTCGCCTTCGACCTCGACGATGAGTTGCCCGAGCTCGTCGACCGACGTGGCCCGCCCGACGAGGACGTCGCCGGTACGTTCGACGCGAACCGTCCGTCCCAGGGTTCGCAGGGCGCGTCGGTACTCCTCGCGCAGCACCTGCTGCCCTTCGACGGTGTCGAGACGAGCGCGCCGTGTTTCGAGCTCTTCGAGCATGATGTCGAGCAACGCCGGTGGCGTGATCGTCACGCCCGACGCCTGGCGCACGCTGGTCGAGACGACGTCCGCCGGACCCTCGTGCGTCAGGTTCACGCCAATGCCCACGACCACGGCCAGTCGTTCGTCGACGGCCACGATCTCGGCGAGCAGGCCCGCGAGCTTCGCGTCGGCGACCATCAAGTCATTCGGCCACTTGAGGTCCGGTCGGACGCCACTGAGTCGAACGAGGGCCGCGCGCGCCGAAAGCGCGACGCTCGCCACGACGAGTTGGAGTTGGTCCGGCGCGACGTCGGGACGCAGGAGGATCGAGCACAGGAGCGACGCGCCGGCCGGTGACTCCCAGCGCCGATCGAGGCGGCCGCGTCCGGCGCTCTGGAAGTCCGCCACCGCGACCAGGCCCTCCGGCGCGCCCTCGAGGGCTCGTTGGGCCACCCAGGTGTTCGTCGAGTCAATCACGTCGAAGTGTTCGATACGCCAGACGATTGAACTCACAAGGAAACTCTAGAGTTTCAGGAGCGAGTGGTAGAAAATTACAGGTCCCTACGGAGGTTTGCGTGTTAAAGAAAGTCCTGATCGCCAATCGTGGCGAAATCGCGGTGCGCGTCATGCGCACCTGTCGAGAGATGGGCATCGCGACCGTCGCCGTCTACTCCGAACTCGATCGCAACGCGTTGCACGTACGCGTGGCCGACGAGGCCTACGCGCTCGGGGGCCAGAGCGCCGCCGAGAGTTACCTCAACACCGAGGCGATCCTCGACGTGATCCGCCGCTCGGGCGCGGACGCGGTGCACCCGGGTTACGGCTTCTTCTCGGAGAACACGGAGTTCGCGCGCGCCATCACGTCGCGCGGGGTCACCTTCATCGGTCCCCCGCCGGAGGCGATCGAGGTCATGGGCGACAAGATCTCCAGTCGCCTCGCGGCGGCCAAGGTCGGCGTCGAGGGCGTCCCCGGGCGTAGCGAAGCCCTGACGAGCGCCAAGGAAGTCGTCAAGTTCGGCAACGACGTCGGTTGGCCGGTCGCCATCAAGGCCGCCTACGGGGGCGGTGGTCGGGGCATGAAGGTCGTGCACTCCCCGGACGACGCGGCCGAGGCCCTGGAGAGCGCGCAGCGCGAATCACAGAGCTACTTCGGGCGCCCCGAGTGCTACGTCGAGCGCTACCTCACGAGACCCCGTCACATCGAGATGCAGGTCCTGGCCGACAGTCACGGCACGACGCTCTGGCTCGGTGAACGTGACTGCTCGGCGCAGCGCCGCCACCAGAAGCTCATCGAAGAGTCCCCGGCGCCGAACTTCCCCGATGACGTGCGACGCGCCATGGGCGAGGCCGCGGTCAAGGTCTCGCAGGCCTGCGGCTACGTCAACGCCGGCACCGTGGAGTTCCTCTACCAGGACGGTGCCTTCTTCTTCTTGGAGATGAACACGCGTCTCCAGGTCGAGCACCCCGTGACCGAGATGGTGACCGGCCTGGACCTCGTCGAGTGGCAGTTGCGCGTCGCGGCCGGCGAACCACTCAACTTCACCCAGGACGAGGTGCGCCGCGACGGCCACGCCATCGAGGTCCGGATCAACGCCGAAGACCCCGCCGGTGGTCGGTTCATCCCGACACCGGGCACGCTCACCCGCTTCGACCAGCCGTCGGGACCGGGCGTGCGCCTCGACGCCGGGTACGCGGCGGGCGACACGATCTCGCAGTACTACGACAATCTGATCGCCAAGTTGATCACGTGGGCGCCGGACCGCGAGCGCGCCCGACGTCGGATGCTGCGCGCGATCGAGGAGACGACGATCGAAGGGGTCGCGACGACACTGCCGGCCGACGTCGTCATCCTCACTGATGAGCAGTTCGTCGAGGGCACGCACTCCACGAACTGGGTGGAGAGCGAACTCGACTTCACGACACTGCCCGAGGTCCAGACCACCGCCGTCTCGGTGGGCGACGGCCAGGTGCGCAAGGACGTCACGGCCGAGGTGAACGGTCGACGCGTCACGGTGGCGCTCTGGATGCCGGAATACGACGACGGCGTACCCCGCGCGCAGAGCACCGCCGCCAAACCCCGGCGACAACACCACGCCGGCGTGTTGGGCAGCGGTTCGGCCAACGTCGTCGTCCCGATGCAGGGGACGATCGTGAAGGTGAACGTCGAGGTGGGCCAGCAGGTCGAAGCCGGTGACACGGTCGTGATCCTCGAAGCCATGAAGATGGAGAACTCGGTCAACGCCGAGAAGTCCGGTGTCGTCGTGTCCATCAACGTCGCCGCGGGCGACTCGGTCGGCGCCGGTGACACCGTCGTGGTGGTCGAGTGAGCGAGCGCGAGGTCGCCGCGAGCGCCATCCAACGCCACGGCGAGGCCCTCGTGGCGTTGAGCCACTTCGTCCACGCGCACCCGGAACTCGGGTACGAAGAGTTCGAGAGTTCGGCCGCGGTGGCCGCGGCGGCCGAGGAGGCCGGCTTCCACCTCGAGCGCGGTATCGCCGATCTCGACGACCGCGTTTCGCGCGACGATGGGCGACGGTGACCTCAACATCGTGTTCTGCGCGGAGTTCGACGCACTACCCGACGTCGGTCACGCGTGTGGTCACAACATCATCGCCGCGTCGTCGCTCGGTGCCGCCATCGGACTGGGTGCCGTCGCCGACGAACTGAACGTCACGGTCACCTTGTTGGGGACACCCTCCGAGGAGGGTGGCGGCGGCAAGATCGACCTCATCAACGCCGGCTACTTCGATGACGTCCACGCCGCGATGATGGTGCACCCCTTCCCCACGGAGCGACTCGACGCGCTCTGTCTCGCCGTCGATCACTTCGACGTCATCTACGAAGGCAAGGAGGCGCACGCCGCGGCGGCCCCGTGGGTCGGCGTGAACGCGCTCGACGCCCTGACGATCGCCCAGGTGGCGATCGGCCTGCTCCGTCAACAACTGCGCCCGGGCGACCTCGTCCACGGCATCGTGCTCGAAGGCGGTTCAGCCGCGAACATCATCCCCTCGCGCGCCGCCGGTCGCTTCATGGCCCGTTCGCTCACCAGCGAGCGATTGGCCGAACTGCGAGTTCGAATCAACGCCTGCTTCGAGGCCGGGGCCGTCGCCACCGGCGCGTCGCTCGTCATCGAAGAGATCGGCAGCGCGTTTTCACACATGGAGTCCGATCCCGACATCCTCGCGCACTACCGCGTCGCCGCCGAAGCGCTCGGGCGAAGCTTCACGCTCGACGACGAGGGTGTCGAGCGACCGGCGATCTCGACCGACATGGCCAACGTGTCGCTGGTCGTGCCCTCCATCCATCCGATGCTCATGATCCCCAGCGGCGGCGCCGTGAACCACCAACCCGAGTTCACCGCGGCGTGCATCACGCCCGAGGCCGATCGAGCGGTGCTCGCGGGCGCGATCGCCCTCGCGCACACGGCGATCGGCGTAGCCAACGACGAACGGCTCCGCGCGCGACTGATGGCCCGCGCATGATGCTCGAACACGTCGTGGTGGCCGTGACCCCGGGTCGCGAAGAGGAGTTCGAGAGCGCCGCTCGAAGCGCGTTGCCGATTCTCGACTCGGCGGCCGGCTGCTTCGGCGGCGAGTTCCGCCGGCAAGAAGAAGACGGCTCGAAATACCTGCTCTTGATTCGATGGACGTCGGTCGAGGCGCACATGACCTGGCGCGAGACCGAGGATTTCCAGCGGTGGCGCGAACTGACCCACCCCTTCTACGTGGAACGACCGGTCGTCACGCACTTCCACGAGCCGCTGGCGCGCTAGCGGGACCTCAGCGCGGCGTGTAGGTCCCGAACTCCGCGCGCAACACGTCGGCCACCTCACCCAGCGTCGCCATCGTCGCCAGCGCCGTCTTCATCGGGTACAGGACGTTCTGCGTGCCGCGCGCGGCGGCGGCGAGGTCGTCGAGGGCTGCGCGCACGGCCTCGTTGTCACGCGTCGACTTGAGCGCCGTCACCCGGGCAATCTGCGCGCGCTGTTGCGCTTCGTCGATCGGGAAGACCTCGGCCTTGCTCGCGTCACTCTCCTGGAATCGGTTCACGCCCACCACGACCTTCTCGCCGCGGTCGACCTGTCGAGCGAACTCGTAGGCCGCCGACTCGATCTCGTCTTGCATGTAGTGCGACTCGATGGCGGCGACGGCGCCGCCGCGCTCGTCGATCGCCTGGAGGTAGGCGCGCGCGCGGTCCTCCACCTCGTTGGTCAGGGACTCGACGAAGTACGAACCGGCGAGCGGGTCGACGGTGTCGGCGATGCCCGACTCGTACCCGAGCACCTGCTGGGTCCGCAGCGCGAGTTTCGCCGCCCGCTCGGTCGGGAGACCCAGCGCTTCGTCGAAGCCGTTGGTGTGCAGTGACTGCGTGCCGCCGAGGGCGGCCGCGAGCGCCTGGATCGTCGTTCGCACGATGTTGTTCTCCGGCTGTTGAGCCGTCAGCGTCGATCCCCCGGTCTGGGTGTGGAAACGAAGCGTCATGGCCTTCGGGTCGGTCGCGCCGAAACGCTCGCGCATGATCGAGGCCCACAGGCGCCGCGCCGCGCGGTACTTCGCCACCTCTTCGAACAGGTTGTTGTGGGCGTTGAAGAAGAAACTCAGTCGCGGCGCGAAGTCCTCGAGCGCCAGACCGGCCGCGAGCGCCGCTTCGACGTAGGCGACGCCGTTGGCCAGCGTGAAGGCGATCTCCTGGACCGCGGTCGAGCCGGCCTCGCGGATGTGGTAACCCGAGATCGAGATCGTGTTCCACTGCGACAGCTCCTTGGCGCAGTAGGCGAAGGTGTCGACGACGAGTCGCATCGACTGACGCGGCGGGTAGATGTAGGTGCCGCGCGCCACGTACTCCTTCAGGATGTCGTTCTGGATCGTGCCGCGCAGCGCATCGCCCTTCACGCCCTGTTCCTCGCCCACCAGCTGGTAGAGCAGTAGGAGCGTCGACGCCGTCGCGTTGATCGTCATCGAGGTCGTCACCTGCTCGAGCGGTAGGCCGGCCAGTAGGTCGCGCATGTCCTCGAGCGAGGAGATGGCGACGCCGACCTTTCCGACTTCGCCTTCGGCGCGCGGGTGGTCGGCGTCGAAGCCCATCTGGGTCGGCAGGTCGAAGGCGCACGACAGCCCCGTCTGTCCCGCCTCGAGGAGGAACTTGAAGCGCTTGTTGGTCGCGGCGGCGGTGCCGAAGCCCGCGTACTGGCGCATCGTCCACAGGCGCCCCCGGTACATCGTCGGTTGGACACCGCGCGTGTAGGGGAACTCACCGGGACGGCCCAACTGCGTCGACGCGTCGAAGCCCTCGAGGTCGGACTCGTCGTAGACCGGCTGGACGACGATCCCCGAATCGGTTCGGCGTTCGTCTGACGTCACGAGGTCAACGATACGCGCTGTCGTCGCCTCGCCTCGTCGGCGTCGGTGCCGGAGCGTAGCGCAGGCATTGAGCTCTGCGCGACGAGCGTTCTCTCAGACCGTGACCGGATGGGGCATGCAAAGGTCGTCGTATTCGGCGATCACGATGGGGCCGGCGTCCTCGCCGCAGGCCGGGCAGGCCGGGTCGCGACGGACCTTGAAGGTCCGGAAAGTCTCGTCCATTGAGTCGTACGTCAGGAGTCGACCGACCAGTGGGTCACCGAGTTCCAGCAGCAACTTGATGGTCTCGATCGCCTGGATCGATCCGACGATGCCCGGCAAGACGCCTAACACGCCCGCCTCGGCGCAACTCGGGGCGAGTTCCGGCGGCGGCGGTTCGGGGATCATGCAGCGATAGCACGGTCCGACGTACGGGTTGAAGACGGTGACCTGGCCCTCGAAGCGGAAGATCGAACCGTGCACGACCGGGATGTTCTTGATGAGCGCGGCGTCGTTCACCAGGTAGCGCGTCGGGAAGTTGTCCGTGCCGTCGACGATGACGTCGTAGCCGTCGATGATGTCCAGGATGTTGTCGGCGCCGAGGCGCGTGTCGTAGGTGCGCACGTCCACGTCAGGGTTCATCGCGGTGAGCGTGATCTTTGCGCTGTCCACCTTGCGCATGCCGACTCGTTCGACGTTGTGCAGGATCTGGCGCTGCAGGTTCGACGTGTCGACGACGTCCATGTCGATGATGCCGATCGTGCCGACCCCGGCCGCGGCGAGATAGAGCGCCGCCGGCGAACCCAGTCCGCCCGCGCCGAGCAGCAGGACCTTCGAGTCCAAGAGCCGTTGCTGGCCCTTCTCGCCCACCTCGGGCAGCAAGAGGTGGCGCTGGTAGCGGACGCGCTGGTCGGCCGTGAGCACGCGCGGCGTCGTCCAGACGAGGCCCTCGTCCTTCCATTTGTTGAATCCCCCGATGATCGACACGACGTCGGTGTAGCCGAGGTCCTGGAGCGTCTTGGCCGCGAAGGCCGATCGCACTCCGCCCGCGCAGTAGACGGCGATGGGGGCGTCCTTGTCGGGCAGTCGACCCTCGACCGAGAACTCCAGGTTTCCCCGCGCGACGTGAACCGCGTTGGGCACCGCCCCCTGCTCGTACTCTTCGGGTTCGCGCACGTCGAGCAGCGTGAAGTGATCGAGGCGCGCGGCGACGTCGTGTGGGTCAATCTCGGTGATCTCGGCCTTAGCGGCGTTCAGTAGGTCTCGAGGCGTCGACAACGTTCGCTCCTTCGTGGTGAGCAAATCTTACCTGTCTGGTCATCAATCGTGTTCGGGCTTCCTGCTAGACCCGACGAGTGGAACTTCGCGAACTGCTCGCCCGTCGCCGAATGGTGCGTTCCTTCGACGGGACGCCCGTCGACACGCGGTGGCTGGCGGACCTCTGCGCCCAGGCCCTGTGGGCGCCGACGGCGGGCAACAGCGCCGGCGTCCGATTCCACACCGTCGGGCCCGAGTTGGTCGCCGAGTACTTCAAGGTGGCGACCGACGACGAGTGGCGCGCGCACGCGCGCCGCGCGGACGGACTGCAGCGCTGCGGCGCCGTGGTCATCGTGACCTCTCGGCGCGCGCAGTACGTCGCGCGCTACGCCGAGAGCGACAAGCGCGGCTCCGGGCTGGACGATGAAACGAAGTGGCCCATCCCGTATTGGCACACCGACGCGGCCATGGCCACGATGGCCCTGCTCCTGCTCCTCGAAGACAGCGGCTGGCAGGCGGCATTGTGGGGCAACTTCCGACACGAAGACGAGGTGCGTCGCTGGGCCGGCATCGACGACGAGGAACTCTTCGCCACGGTGCTGATCGGCCGCGCCGACGGCAACGACGTGCGGTCGGCCTCGCTCGCGCGCGACGTGCCGAGTCGCGCGTCGCGCGTGCGCGCGGTCGAGCGCTAGTCGCGCGCCTCTTCGGCGACGGCTTCGAGGAACTCGACGATCGCGCGGGCGCTGAAGGCGGTCGCGCCCTTGGTGGTGTAGCCGCGAACGGCCTCCGAGCGCCCCGGGCCGGCGATGTCGATGTGCGCCCACGGACGGCCGTCGGTGAAGCGCTGGAGGATCAGCGCGGCCGCGATCATCCCCCCACTCCCCTTCTTGCCCATGTTCTTCATGTCGGCGACGTCCGAATCGATCGTCGATTCGTAGCTCGCCACCAGCGGCATGCGCCAGAGGGGCTCGCCGCTACGGGCGCTCGCGACGGCGAAGTAGTCGGCCAACTCGTCGGTCGACGTAAAGATCGCGCCGACCTCGTCGCCCAACGCCACGCGCTGGGCGCCGGTGAGTGTGGCGACGTCGACGATGGCGTCCGGATTCGCCTCGACCGCGAGGCTGAGTCCGTCGGCGAGGACGAGGCGGCCCTCCGCGTCGGTGTTCAGCACTTCGATCGTCAGTCCGTTGCGGATGGTGAGGACGTCACCGGGTTTCGTCGCGCGGTCACTCGGCAGGTTCTCGCTCATCGGCGCGATCGCCGTGATCTTCACCTCCAACGCGAGACGGCTCGCGATCGAGATCGCCGCCATCACGATCGCGGCGCCGCTCATGTCCGTCTTCATCGCGATCATGCCGTCGGGTGGCTTGAGTGACAGTCCCCCGGAGTCGAAGGTGATGCCCTTGCCGACGAGCGCGATGTGGGGCAGCTCGCTCTCTGGGCTCGGGTCGTAGGTGGCGTAGACGAGGCGACACGGCTGCGCCGAACCTTCACCGACGCCCAGGAGTCCGCCGAGCCGCTCTTCGCGGATGCGCGGTTCGGCCCAGACCTCGACCGTGACGTGGTCGTCGTCGTCGAGTCGCGTCTGGACGTGACGCGCCAACTCCTTCGGCGGCATGTACCCGGCCGGCGAGTCGATGAGGAACTTGGCCCAGTTGACACCGTTGGCGATGGCCTCGCCGCGGCGCGCGCCTTCGGTGACGTCGTCGTGGGTCTCGACCGTCGGCAACGGCGTGCCGAGCGGCACGACGTCGAATGTGGTGATGGCGTCGTCCTGCTTGTACTTGTAGGACGCGAGCAGCCCGCCGGTGACGAGGGCCTGGGCGGCGTCGAGGGGGTCGTCGATACCGTCGGTCGGCAAGAAGAACGCCACCGACGCGTCGTTGGCGCAGCGCGCCGCGGCGGCACCGGCGAGTCGGTAGCCCTCCAGTGAGTTGTAGGTCGAGCCGAGGCTCACGAAGGCGACGTTGGTGTCCTTGAGCGTCCGCAGCACGGTGAGGCTTCCGGCCTCGGGTTTGAGACCCTGCTTGGTGCACCACTCCTTGGACAGGGTCCGCGGGATGGCCTGGCCACCCAAGCTGTCCGGCACCGACTCGGCGATGAAGCCGGCGCCGTCGTCGAACACGACGGGTACCACCACCGTCGGCTGGGTCGCGGCCTCGACGGGCGTCGAGATGCGAGCGGTGCGGGCCATGTCGTCTCTCCTAGGGGTGGATTCGTGCGGTGCGGTGTTGGGAGCCCTCGGCGAATCGGGCCATCGTCCACGCGAGGTCACTGAGTCTATTGAGGTACGCCACGACGAAGGAGTCATCCAGCGGATAGCCCACCGCGACGCGCTCCGCTCGTCGGATCACCGTGCGCGCGATGTCGAGGGCCGCCGAGAGTTGGTTCTCCCCCGGGACGACGAACTCCTTCGGCATCTCGATCTCCTCGGAGAGCGCGTCGATCTCGGTTTCGAGTCGGGCGATCATCTCGGTCGTGACCAGTGACTTCTCAGCCGTGAGCTTGTGCCGATTGTCCGGCGCGGTCGCGACCTCGGCCATCAGGACCCACAGGTCGCGTTCGACCGTGATGAGCAACTCGTTGAGACGTGAACCCGGTTCGGTGAGTGAACGCGCCCACCCGAGCGTCGCTTGCGCCTCGTCGACCTCACCGTTCACGTCGATCTGATCGGAGCTCTTGCTCGCACGACCTCCGAAGTAGAGACCGGTCGTGCCGTCGTCACCGTCACGGGTGTAGATCTTCACGTCGCCAGCGTAGTGATTCGCAGGTGCACGGGTAGTCTGAACATCCAATGGAGTCCCCCGCGCGACCGCCCTTCGCTCGACCGAGCGCGAACGACCCCTACCTCACGGCGCTGGCTGAACGAGTCCTCATCTACGACGGCGCGACGGGTACGAACTTCCAACTGATGGATCTGCACGCCGATGACTTCGGCGGCGCCGCGTTCGAGGGCTGCAACGAGATGCTCGTCCTCACCAAGCCCGACGCCGTCGAACACCTGCACCGTTCGTTCCTGGACGTCGGCGCCGACGTCATCGAGACCGACTCCTTCGGCGCGTTCTCGGTCGTGCTCGCGGAGTACGGCATCGCCGAGCGCGCCCACGAACTCGCCCTGGTGTCGGCCCAGATCGCGCGCCGGGTCGCCGACACCTACGCCAGTCCTGGTTCGCCGCGATTCGTCGCCGGATCGATGGGACCGGGAACGAAATTCCCGTCACTCGGCCAGATCACCTACGACGACCTTTCGGCCAGCTACGAGGAGATGGCGCTCGGGCTCCTCGACGGCGGCGTCGACCTGTTGATCGTCGAGACGGTCTACGACCTGCTCTCGGGCAAGGCCGCCATCGCGGCGTGTCACCGCGCCATGGTCCGACACGGCCGGGTCGTGCCGATCCAGGCCCAGGTGACCATCGAGCTGACCGGTCGGATGCTCCCCGGCACCGAGATCGGCGCGGCGATCACGTCGCTCAGCCCGCTCGGCGTCGACGTGCTCGGCCTCAACTGCGCGACCGGGCCGGTCGAGATGTACGAGCCGCTGCGCAGCCTGAGCGAGTCCTCCCCCGTGCCGCTGTCGTGCCTCCCGAACGCGGGACTGCCGAGCGTCGTCGAGGGCAAGATGCACTACGACCTCACGCCCGGACGCGCTCGCCGAGCACCTCTCGAAGTTCGTCACGGAATACGGCGTGCAGGTCGTCGGTGGCTGTTGCGGCACGACGCCCGCACACGTGGCGCGCGTGATCGAGGCCATACGGCCCCTCTCGGCCGCACCGCGAACCGCCGTCCTCGAACCGGCGGTGGCGTCGATCTACTCGGCGACGAACTATCAGCAGGATCGATCCGTCCTGTTGGTGGGCGAACGTACGAACGCCAACGGCTCCAAGAAGTTCCGCGACGCCATGCTCGCGGGCGACTGGGACACGTGCGTCGGCATCGGCCGCGACCAGATCAAGGAGGGCGCCCACATCCTCGACGTCTGCGTCGACTACACCGGCGCCGACGGCGTCGCCGACATGAACGAGCTCATCAGTCGCCTCGCGACGCAGTCCTCGGTGCCGATCATGGTCGACACGACCGAGACCAAGGTCGCGCGCCAGGCGCTCACGTGGCTCGGGGGCAAGGCACTCCTCAACTCGGTCAACCTCGAAGAGGGCGACGGGCCGGGCACTCGCCTCGACGGTTTCCTCTCCCTCGCCGCCGAGTTCGGTGCGGCGATCGTCGCCACGTGCATCGACGAAGAGGGCCAGGCGCGCACCGCGGAGTGGAAGGTACGCGCCGCGCGCGCGATCACCGAACTCGCGGTCACCCGTTACGGACTGGACCCCCAGGACATCTTCATCGACACGTTGGCCCTGCCGCTCTCGACCGGGATGGTCGAGTCGCGGCGCGACGGCATCGAGACGATCGAGGCGATCCGCCGGATCAAGGCCGAGCTACCCGGCGTGCGCACGATCCTCGGACTGTCCAACATCTCCTTCGGCCTCAACCCGGGCGCCCGACAGGTGCTGAACAGCGTCTTCCTCCACGAGTGTTCCGAGGCCGGCCTGGACGCGGCGATCGTGCACGCGTCCAAACTGCTGCCGCTGAATCGGATCGACGACGAGGCGCGACGCGTCTGCCTCGATCTGATCTACGACCGGCGCAGCGACGACTACGACCCGCTCACCGTCCTGCTCGGTCTCTACGAGGGCGTCTCGTCGTCGAACGCGGCGACCAGTTCCCTCGACGACCTGGAACTGAACGACCGCCTACGACGTCGCATCATCGACGGCGCGCGCGTCGGCCTCGAGGGCGACCTCGACGCCGCGATGGCCGAGGGCATGGCGCCGCTCGACATCGTGAACCAACTCCTCCTCGACGGCATGCGCGAGGTCGGCGACCTGTTCGCGTCGGGCGAGATGCAGCTGCCCTTCGTCCTGCAGAGCGCCGAGACCATGAAGTCCGCCGTCGCCCACCTCGAGCCCCACATGGAGAAGAGCGACCAGGGTGGCCGAGGTCGCGTGGTCCTCGCCACCGTGAAGGGCGACGTGCACGACATCGGCAAGAACCTGGTCGACATCATCCTCACCAACAACGGCTACGAGGTCTTCAACCTCGGCATCAAGGTCGGGGTGAACGAGATGTTGAGCGCCCTCGAAGAGCACCAGGCCGACGCGCTCGGCATGAGCGGCCTGTTGGTGAAGAGCACGCTCATCATGCGCGAGAACCTGGAGTTGATGAACGAGCGCGGCATGAGCCACGTGCCGGTCTTGCTCGGCGGAGCGGCGCTGACGCGCACCTACGTCGAGCGTGACCTGCGCCAGGTCTACGGCGGCCGCGTGTTCTACGGGAAGGACGCCTTCGAAGGACTGCGCGTCCTGGACCGATTGGGCGAACTACGCCGCGGCGGCGACGAGGACCCGACGTTCGGTCGAGAGATCTCGGAACGAAAGGTGTTCCGGCGTATTCGCGGTGACGCCGGCGAGGCGCCCGAGGGGCTCCCCAGTCGCAGTCCGGACGTCGAGGACGACAACCCGCTCTTCACGCCGCCCTTCCTCGGCAGTCGCGTCGCCAAGGGCATGTCCGTGGACGAGATCAGCGAGTACCTCAACCTCACGGCGCTCTTTCGCAATCAGTGGGGCTTTCGCCCCGAGAACGGCGAAGACGACCCGGCCTTCAAGGAGCGCGTCAGCGCCACCCTGCGCGAGCAGTTGGCGATCGCCAAGGAGGAGTCACTCCTGGTGCCCCAGGTCGTGTGGGGACACTACGCGGTCGCGTCCGAGGGCAACGACCTCATCCTCTACGGTGACGACACCCGGACGTCGGAGCTGACGCGCTTCACGTTCCCGCGCCAACGGGTGTCGCCTTTCCTGTGCATCGCGGACTTCTTCCGATCGGTCGAGAGCAGTGACCTGGACTACGCCAGCTTCATGCTCGTCACGATGGGCGCGCGCGTCTCGGAACGGTGTCAGGAACTCTTCGCCGATAATCACTACACCGACTACCTCATGCTCCACGGTCTCGGCGTCGAGATGGCCGAGGCCCTCGCAGAGATGTGGCACAAGCGGGTGCGCGCGGAGCTCGGCTTCGTCGAGGAGGACGGGCCAACGCTGACGGGACTGTTCCGCCAGCAGTACCGCGGCGGACGGTACTCCTGGGGCTACCCCGCCTGTCCCGACCTCACCGACAACGCCAAGGTGGCCCGACTGTTGGAGAGCGATCGCATCGGCGTCACGGTATCCGAGGGATTCCAACTGCATCCCGAACAGACGACCGACGCGATCATCTGCCATCACCCGATGGCGAAGTACTTCGTCGCCTAGCGGCCGCGCGAGTCGTTCACGCAGCGAAGCATCCAGACTTGGGAGCGGCGGCGCCGTCCGATCCGCGCGAGGGCGCACCCCTGACGGGAATGACGCTCAGCTGCGTTCCGTCCCAGGTGATGGAGTAGCCGGACGAGGTCTCGGGCCAGGTCTGCAGGAAGGGGCCGCCGTCGCTCGCCGTCGTCGCCCACGCGGTCCCGGCGGCAGGTGAAGACCCGTTGAGCGCGCGGTACTCGGCGAGCGCCGTCTCAATAGCCAGGTAGTTCGCGTGGCACGACGAGACGGCCGCCTCCTGGGCGCCACTCTCGGGCGTCGAGGGAACCGTCGTCGGAGTCACGCCGCGAATCGTGGTGGTCGTTCCCGAACCCGTGGGCGAACCACCGAGGGTGTTGAGCATGACCACGGCCATACCGCCCAAGATGATGAGGGTGAGCAGCGTGGCGATCATCGCACTCCCCTGCTCACGGTCCAGAGCGCGAACTCGGCGACGACGGCGTCGAAAGGCGTCCATGTTGGCCAATCGTACCGGGGCCGAATTGCAGAACCCGATGCCCGCGGAGCGAATCACAACGGATGAACAATCGCCGGCGACGTCGCCGTGCAAATACAGCACACTGGCACCGCTACCGCCCGAACCGGGCGATCGTTCAAAACCGCGGTGTGGTCACAATGACTTGGCGCACGACTCGATCGCTTTGGCGAGGGCCTTGGCACCGGCCTCCCACTTGGCGTTGTACTTGAGCACGCTCTTGTCGAGGTTGGCGAGACTCGTGCTGTTCTGGTAGTACTTCAACACGACGACGACTTCGTTCAACACCGACTTGGTGGAGGCGTTGGGGGCCTCGGACGCGAGCTTCTCGTAGAACGGGATGAGGGTCTTGGCCCACGCCTTGTACGACTTGAAGTTCGTCACACTCGGCGGAACCGCCGGATGGTACGTGATGATCGTGGTGCAAAAGCTGCTCACTCCGGCCGACGTGTACGTCGTTGCCGACGCATCTTGGGTACCCACGCCCATCGACACCAAGAGCACCGCCGATGCCAGGACCCCGCCGAGAGTGCTCCGCGCGCGTACGGATAAAACGTTGGTAAGGACTTTCAACGTGACTCCTTCATCAGAGGGCCGCGGCCCCTTCCTTGGCCGTTCAACGCTATACGGCGTTCGTCGTCCGGTACGGCAAATTTCTACCAGACGCGAGGGCTCGAAACCCCGTCCACCAACCAACAAATTCCGGCCTCTTCGAGCCAGGCGGTTCAGCACGTCCCGCCGGATGTCTACTCGGCGTGACCGGCGCCCATGATCGTGACGGCGGTGTTCATGACCGGCTCGACGAAGACACAGATCGCCGAACCCGGCACCGGCATCTCCTCCATGACGATGGTGCCACCGAGTTCGCGCACCTTCTCGCGCGCCGCCGCCAACGTGTCGACCACGTAGAGCGAGTTCCACTGCGCCTCCGGTCGCTCGGGAATCTGATTCTGCGACACACTGGCGAACCACTGCTCGCCCACGTTGAGGACCCGAATGCCCGGCGACGGCTCGATGACGGTGTGTCCCGTCAATGCCGTGTAGTACGCGGCGGCGGCGGCCGGGTCGTCCGACGCGTGATCGAACCATCCGATGGCGTTGGGTTCGTAGGCGACGCCGAAGCCCTGGAACTCGCGCGCCTGCCAGAGTCCGTGGACCGCGCCGGTCGGGTCCATGGCCAACGCCATGATGCCCGCGCCCGGGACCTCCATCGGTCCCATGAAGGCGTTCCCGCCCAACTCGGCCACCGTGGCGACCGACGCTTCGATGTCGTCGGTCAAGAAGTACGGCGTCATCGCACCATTGCCGCCGGGACCCTGCCCGAGACCCATCACGGGCGCGCCGTCGGACTGGGCGATGCAGTAGTACCCCATGTTCTCATCGCCGACCTCCCAGGTCCAGCCGTAGAGCGCGGAGTAGAACTTCATGACCGCCTCTCGCTGCTCGGTGGTCTCGACCATCACGTCGACCCAGGCCGGAATTCCGATTATGTGCGTGTCAAGTTTTGGCATAGCGGCAGTATTCCACAGGGCACCGACATCGCGCTGGCGAGTTGGCGACGCGTTGGTGAACGGCCGGAACCAATGTGGTGAGCGCAGGGACTAGCGACGACGCGGTGCCGCGACCGGCGTGGCGTCACTCAACGCCTCGCGGGCGTGGTAGCTCGAGCGCGTCAGCGGCGACGATTGGACGTGCTTGAGGCCGAGGCGACGACCCCGTTCGGCGAGGTCCTCGAACTCCCACGGTTCCCACCACCGAGCGACCGGCAGGTGTTCGGCCGTCGGACGCAGGTACTGACCAATCGTCGCAATGGACACGCCAACGGCCGCCATGTCGGCCAAGACCTCTTCGACCTCGTCGGCATCCTCGCCGAGCCCGACCATCAAACCGGACTTGGTGGTGAGGCCGGCGCGCACGCTTCGCGCGAGTACGGTGAGCGATCGAAGGTACCCGGCGCTCGGGCGAACGGCGCGCTGCAGCCGAGCCACGGTTTCGACGTTGTGGTTCAAGACGTCGGGGCGCGCGTCGATGATGAGCTGCAGCGACGCGAGGTCGCCCTTGAGGTCGCTGGTCAGCACTTCGACGTCGGTCTCGGGCGAGCGTTCACGTATGGCGCGGATCGTCGCGGCGATCGCCCCGGCGCCGCCGTCGGCGAGGTCGTCACGGGCGACGCAGGTGATGACGGCGTGCGCCAGTTGAAGACGGACGACCGCTTCGGCGACCCGTTCGGGTTCGGTCGGATCGAGCGCGAAGGGCTTGCGCGTATCGATGAGACAGAAACCGCACGCCCTCGTGCACCGCTCACCGTTCACCATGAACGTCGCGGTCCCGGCCGACCAGCACTCGAAGATGTTCGGACAACCGGCCTCTTCACAGACCGTGACCAACCGAAGGTCTTCGGTGAGCGTCCGCAGTGATTGGTACTCCTCGCCCATGTGCGCTTCGATCCGCAGCCACTCGGGCTTTCGACTGTGGATCGGCACGCCCGCGTCGGGATCGACGCCGGCCTTGCGGAGTCGGCGCAGAAGCGGTCGCTCGCCACTCATCGTCGCCGCGCTGCGCTCGACGCGCGCGACCTTCGCTGGTCCACCGAGGCGAGCCGCCAATTCGATGCCCAGCTGTTCGTCGACGTCGAGGGCGTTCACGTCGAGACCGAGCGACGTCATTGAGGCGACTGGTTTGTCGGCGATGCCGCAGGGCACGATCGCCGTGAAACCCTCCATGTCGATGTCGACGTTGAGCGCCACGCCGTGCAGCGTGCGTCGAAGTCCCGCGTCGTTGCGCTCGGTGCGCACGCCGACGGCAGCGATCTTGGCCGGGGTGCCGTCCACGTCGGCCCAGACGCCCGGATAGCCGTCGAGCCGGTCGACCCGGCCGAGTCGGCCCTCGGGGTCGAAGTGTCGCACCGTCGCGATGACGGCGTCTTCGAGTCGCGTGACGTGCGTCTTGCCGGCCGAGGGGTCGTCGGCGACGGTCACGATCGCCCAGGCGACGACCTGTCCGGGCGCGTGGTACGTCACGTCCCCGCCGCGGTCGGCGTCGATCACCACGGCGTTCAGTGATTCCGGGGGGACCAGGAAATGTTCTTCGAGCGTGCGGATGCCCCGGGTGTACGTCGGTGGGTGCTCGAATACCAAGACGTAGTCGTCGCTGGACTGCAACAGGGCGCGTTGGAAGTCGTTCGCCTCCGCGAAGGAGATCCGGCCGAGGTGGCGACGTCGCAACACTTAACGCTCGCCCTCGACGTCGAGAC
Source organism: uncultured Acidimicrobiaceae bacterium (assembly GCA_963700135.1). Taxonomy (GTDB): domain Bacteria; phylum Actinomycetota; class Acidimicrobiia; order Acidimicrobiales; family RAAP-2; genus RAAP-2. Next base: position 750,696 of record CAVOWM010000011.1, read on the forward strand.
CCGCCAACAACTGTCCAACGCGCTCCAGGTACTGCGCCGCCGCGACGGGCTCACAGATGCGGTGGTCGAAGGAAAGTCCGAGCACGACGCGACGTCCGATGGTCACGGACGATGCGCCGTCGTTGATGGCGACGACCGGAACCTCGCGAACCGCGCCCACGGAGAGAACGGCGACCTGCGGCTGGATGATGATCGGTTCGGCCCACAACGTGTTGACACTGGGCGCGCCGAGCACGGTGAAGGTCCCGCCCATGAGGTCATCGGTCGTCAGGTGACGCGAGGCGACCCGTTCGTCGAGTTCACTGACCCGACGCGCGAGCGCGCGAAGGGTAAGGCCCGCGGCGGCGTGCACCACCGGGACCAGCATCCCGTCGTCAGCGACGGAACGAACGAGGCCCAGGCTGACGGTGCGGTGGACGACGAGTTCCTCGCCCGTGAAGGTGGCGTTGAGGAATTCGTATTCAGCGAGAGCGCGAACGGCAGCGAGACAAACGAGCATCTCATCGCTGACCTCGACGCCGTCCCGCGTGGACCGGCCGAGCGCGTCGAGCCGCGCGAAGACGGCCCCGTCGACTTCGATGGCGACGAACCCGTGCGGAGTGACCTGCGCCGACACGGTCATGTGTTGACCCATGCGACGTCGACCGTTGGACAGCGGGACGACCAGCTCATCGGTTGGTCCGTCCAGCACGGCGCGCTCGGCGTCACGTCGCGTGATCGATCCCCCGGGTCCGCTTCCTTGCAGGGTTGATGGCTCGACGCCTCCGTCGGCCAAGATCCGACGGACGACCGGAGACATCACGATACCGCTCGCGACGTCGAGGCTCGCTGGAAAACTTGTCACGGGCGTTGTCGCCGGCGCGGCGGGCACCGGTTCATCGCTCGATGGCCTCGCACTCGGCGGGTTCGTGACGGCGGTGCCCAATTCGTCGATGACCGCGACCCGTGATCCGGTTTCGACAGTGTCGCCCTCTTCGGCCAGGATTTGGGTCAAGACACCGGCGGCGGGCGACGGCATCTCCGAGTCGACTTTGTCCGTCGACACTTCGAAGAGGGGCTCGTCACGAGCGACCGTATCGCCCACTTTCTTGAACCACTGGGTGATGATTCCTTCGGTGACTGACTCGCCGAGCGACGGAAGCGTGACGTCTGTCATTGCATAGACACTAACGGGGCTCAATTTGTAATGATTCTGAATCTCCGAATCGCGATGTTCGAGTTATCATGCCGAAAATGAAGCGGACGACAGACGACAGTCCCTTGTTCGGGTTTGGGTGGAAAACCACTGTTTTTGTTATCGCTGGGCCCTATCTCGTTTCGGTGTTGATGCTTTTCCTAAGCACTCCTGGCTCGTTCAAAAACGCGTCGACACTGCCATACGACGTACGCATCGCGCTGCTTGTCGGCGGTCTTGCCTTTGCGGTGCTTTGGACATTTTGCTGGATATTCTCCGTCGCGAAACACATCCGATTCAGACGTCGACAGCAAAAGTAGTAGATCTGAGAATGAGTCTCGCTAGGTACATTTACTCCGCATGACGTCTGTCATTGCGTTAACTCTACCGGCCCGAAAATTCGGTCAATTCGGCTCGAGAACGTGATCTCGATCTGAGAGGACTCGAGTGCGACAACGTTCAGCTGACGTGCAGGCCTCGACCGGCGAGGGCGATGAGCGTTTCGCCAAAGGTCTCCGAGAGCGACGGGTGCGGCTGGATGAGGGCGGCGGCCTCCTCGGCCGTGGCCTCCCAATTGACCGCGAAGTACCCGGCGCCGAGTTGCTCGGTGACCCATGGACCGGCCATGTGGACACCCAGGATCTGACCCGCCGTTCCGTCCGCGCGCTTCTCCGCGATGATCTTCACGACGCCTTCGGTGTCACCGATGATCTGCGCGCGACTGTTGCCGCCGAAGGGGTCCTTCTTCACGACCACGTCGTACCCCTTCTCCTTGGCGCTCGCCTCGGTGAGGCCGCAGAAGGCGACCTCGGGGTTCGAGTAGATGGCCCACGGCACGCGGTCGTAGTCGACCGGGACGCTCGGCTCCCCGAGGATGCTCTTGATGGCCACGATGGCCTCGGCGAAACCGACGTGCGCGAGTTGCGGCGTGTTGGCGACGACGTCGCCCACCGCGTACACGTGCGCGTTGGCGGTGCGCTGGTGACCGTCGGCGACGACGAACCCGCGGTCGTTGATCTCGACGCCGGTGCCGTCGGCCAGCAGTCCTTCGGTGCGGGGACGGCGACCGACCGACATGACCACCATCTCGACGGTGACGTCGTCTCCGCCTTCGATCGCGATGGTCGTCGAACCCTTCTTCGGCGTGTGACCGGTGATGGTGACGCCGGTTCGAATCTCGATGCCGCGTTTCTTGAAGGAGCGTCCGACGACGTTCGCGACTTCCGTGTCACAGCCCGCGAGGATCGCCGGCAGAGCTTCGAGCACGGTGACCGTCGTCCCCATGTCGGCCAGCAGTGACGCGAACTCGCATCCGATGGCGCCGCCACCGATCACCGCCGCGCTTGACGGCAGTTTGGTGAGGTCGAGGAACTCGTCGGACGTCACGACGATCGTGCCGTCGACGTCGAAGCCGGGCAGCGTCCGCGGCACCGAGCCGGCCGCCAGGATGACGTTGGTGCCCTTGGCGATCACGCCGGCGTCCTCTCCGTCGACCACCGTCACGGTGCCGTCGGCTTCGAGGCGACCGGTGCCGGAAAAGACGGTGACCTTGCGACCCTTCAGCAGTCCCGAGAGGCCCTTGAAGAGGCGATCGACGATCTCGTTCTTTCGGTTCTGGCTCACCGAGAAGTCGACCGTCGTCCCCTTGGTGGTGATGCCGAACTCGGCCGCGTGTTCCACGGTGCGCCGCACGTGCGCGGTCTCCAAGAACTCCTTGGCGGGCACGCAGCCGCGGTGCAGACAGGTCCCGCCGACCTTGTCGCGCTCGACAATGGCGATATTGAGTCCCGCCGACGCTCCGTAGAGGGCGGCGGCGTAGCCTCCGGGGCCACCTCCGATGACGACCACATCGAACTGCTGGGCCTCGTTAGTCACGTTGCATCCTTCAATCTCGTAGTGAAACCCCCGCGGGGAATCCTAATGTTCTGCCACTTGGACCCATCCGTGTCGACGACTGTTTACGAGTGTCGACCTCGTTGGGTGTCGGCCGCCTCGGTCGCCAGCACGTCCACGAACTCGTTCATGGCGTCGCCCGAATGTCCCTTCACCCACGAGAAGCGCACGTCGCGCCCGGTGTCCAGGACCAGCGCGAAGAGCTCCTCCCAGAGGTCACGATTGGCGACCGGCTTGCCCTGCGAGTTCTTCCATCCGCGACGCAGCCACCCGACGTGCCACTTGTCGTTGAAGCACTTCACCACGTAGGAGGAGTCGCTCACGATCTCGATCGGACTCTCGTCGTTCTCGCGCAGGGCCTCGATGACCGCGAGCACCTCCATGCGCTGATTCGTCGTGTGCGCGTGGGCGCCGCTTCCGAAGTGGTCGCGCCCGCTCGCCCAGGCCCAACCGCCCGGTCCGGGGTTCCCGCGGCAGGCGCCGTCGGTATGGACTTGCTTCATATGGTCCGGGTGACCCACGAATCTGACTCGGTCGTGAAACGAGTCACGGCGTCGGGCAGTTCGCCGCGAAGGACCTGGTCGAGCGTCACGTGTTCGAGGACCTCGCGCAACGCGCCGCGCACGGCGATCCAGACCTCGCGCAGGTACTTGGCGTCGCCCTCGTACACCAGCGTCTCGGGCCGCATTCCGCGCACGCCGGCCATGGGACCACTCACGACGCGAACGACGTCGGCGATAGAGATCTGGTCGGCGTCTCGGGCCAACTTGAAGCCACCCTCGGGTCCTCGCTGGCTCGAGACCAGTCCGCCTCGTCGCAGGTCCGACAAGATCGCGCCCAGGAACTTGGCCGGGAGGTCCTGTTCTTGGGCCAGGTGCTCGGCGCTCACCGACACGTCGCTGGCGGCCAAGGTGAGCAGTGCCCGAATGGCGTACTCGGTCTTGGCGGGGATCTGCATCCCCCCATTCTGCCTTACCGCGGCCAATCTCGAGCGACTCCTAGGGTGGACCTCGTGTTCACCCTCGATGACCGCCATCTCTATCTCTGCGTGGGGCACCGCGAGGATCTCGCCACGTTCCTGCCGGCCGTCCTGCGCGGTGGCGTCGACGTCGTCCAGTTGCGCGAGAAGGACCTCGACGACCAGACGCGGATCGCCGACGCCGCGCTGATGGTGCCTATCTGTCACGACTTCGGCGTGCCCTTCATCATGAACGACTCCCCGGAGCTGGCCGCCCTCGTCGACGCCGACGGCGTGCACGTGGGTCAAGACGACGTCCGCGTGTCGCGCTGTCGCGAACTGTTGGGGTACGACGCGATCGTGGGACTGTCGACGCACTCGGCCGACGAGTTCGACGACGCGCTCAATCAGATGGCGACGTACTTCAGCGCCGGACCGATCACTGCGACGCCGACGAAGCCGGGCCGCGTCGGCACGGGGATCGCCTACGCCGTCGCCAGCCAAGCGCGCAGCGACCGCCCGGTCTTCGTCACCGGTGGCGTCAACGCCGACAACGTCGCGTCACTCGTGGCCGCGGGGCTTCGTCACTTCGTGGTCGTGCGCGCGCTCACCGAGGCGACTGACCCCGAGGCGCAGGCGCGGCGGATCCGCGACGCACTCGACGCGGCGCTCTCAGCGGTGCCGGTCGAGCCAACCTAACAACGTCGCCACCATCCGCGGGTCGGCGCGAAGTTGATGACCGGCCCCCTGGATCAGTCGCAGTTCAGCGCGACCTTCGGCGGCCGCGACGAGGTCACGGGCGTCCGAATGCGGTATCTCGATGTCCTCGGTGCCGTGGCCGACCATGAGGCGACGCGGCGGGATCTTCGCGATGGACACGAGCGGGTCGATGGCGAAGACGTCGTCGCGCAGTTGCTCGGCCGCCATGAGGTCGCGTTCGTCGCCGACGACGCCAGCGATCTGCACCGCGCGACGGAAGTCCTCGGCGCCGCCGCACCACGGTTCCAGGTGGGCCGGCGTCGCGAAGGTCGCCACGCCACGGATCCGCTCGTCCTCGGCGGCCGTCGCGAGGGCCAGCGCGCCACCGAAGCCGAAACCGGCCATCGAGATACGCCGCTCTCCCTCGTCGACGCGCTCGAGGATCGTCTTCAGGTCGGCGCGCCACTGCGTCGCCGAGAAGGTCCCGGTACTGCCGCCGACCCCCGAGAGCGTGCCGGTCGCGACGATCCATCCCGACTCGTTCGCCAGGTGCTCGGCCAACTCCGGCAACAGCCCCGCGGCCTGACGGCCCATCCCCATTGCGCGCGGGAGCCCGTGCACGATGATGAGCGCGTGGCTCGCCAGGGGACGCGCGCTGGAGGTCGCGATCCGCAGGTCCAGCAGCGAAGTACCGCTCTGGAGTTGCTCGTGGGCGAGCACCGAGCTAGATGCCTAGGCGCTGCGCCAGCAGTTCGCGGTGGTAGGCGGGGTCGCCCAAGAACAGCTCCGAACTCTTCGCGCGCTTGAAGTAGAGGTGCGCGTGGTGCTCCCACGTGAAGCCAATGCCGCCGTGGATCTGGATGTTCTCGGCCGCGCAGTGGAAGTACGCCTCGGAGCAGAAGGACTTGGCGAGGCTCGCGGCGATCGGCAGTTCCTCGTTGCGCTCCTGGGACGCCCACGCGGCGTAGTACGCGGCGGACTTCGCCGACTCCACGTCGAGGAGCATGTCGGCGCACTTGTGCTTGATGGCCTGGAACGAACCGATCGGACGACCGAACTGCACGCGGTTCTTCGCGTACTCGACCGAGTTGTTGAGGACCCGTTGGGCGCCACCCACCTGTTCGGCGGCGAGCGCCGCGGCAGCCACTTGCAACGTCGTCTCGAGTCCGGCGAGGGCTTCACCCTCGACGCCGACCAGCGTGGCCGGCGCGTTATCGAACACGACACGGCTCTGCTTGCGGGTCTGGTCCATCGTGGCGAGCGATTCGCGAGCCACGCCCGTGGCGTCGCCGTCGACGGCGAAGAGCGAGAGACCCTTGGCCGTCATGGCCGGGACGAAGATGATCGACGCCGTGTTGCCATCGGTCACGTAGCTGCGAACGCCGTTCACGACGAAGCCATCGCCCGCGGCGCTCGCCGTCGTCGAGGTCGCGCGGAGGTCCCAGAGGCCGGCGTCGTCGGTGAGCGCGACCGTCGCGATCGTCTCGCCCGAGGCGATCCCGGGCAGGTACGTCGCCTTGTCGGCGTCGGTGCCGACGAAGAGCACCGCGTTGGCCGCGAGGGCGACGGTCGAGAAGTACGGCGAACAAAAGAGCGCCGCGCCCATCTCTTCGAAGACGACGTAGAGCTCGACGGGGCCGAAACCCTGGCCCCCGAACTCCTCGGGGATGCCGAGTCCCTGCAGCGCCAACTCCTTGGCCATCTGGTCCCACACGGCCGTGTCGTACCCCTCGGTGGTGGCCATCAATCGGCGGACTTCGGATTCGGGCGATTTCTCTTCCAGGAATCGCTTGACCATCTTGCGGAGCTCTTCTTGCTCCTCGCTGAATCCAAAGTTCATCGCAGTCCTTCCGTGCGTACTGGACGGTAATCCCAGCCTCTTCGACAATACTCAACCGCGACACGGGGTGGCTGAGTGGCATTCTGGAGCATGGACGACGTCGAACTGGTCTGGTCGGACGCGCTGGCCGAGGTCCACCGATTCGTCGTGGGACCCATCGAGAACAACGTCTACGTGGTGCGCTGCAGGCGAACCGGCGAGGCCACGTTGCTCGACGCGGCCAACGAACACGACCGGCTGCTGCGCGTCGCGCGCCGACTCGGCGTCACCTCGGTACTCGAGACCCACGGCCACTGGGACCACATCGGCGCGGTCGAACAGGTCCGCGACGCCGGCATCGACGTGTGGGTGCGCAACGAGGACGCCGGCATGTTGCCGAGCTACGACCACCTGCTCGATGACGACACCGTCCACCGCGTCGGGGACCTGCGCCTGCGCACGCTCCACACCCCGGGGCACACGCCGGGCAGCATCTGCTTCGCCCTCGAGGGGACGCCGATGCTCTTCACCGGCGACACGCTCTTTCCCGGCGGTCCCGGGAACACGAACCACGACGCCGAGGATTTCGCGACGATCATCCACTCGATCGACGAGCGCATCTTCGGCGTCTTCGGCGACGACGTGACGATTTGGCCGGGCCACGGACGCGAGTCCACCGTCGGCGCCGAGCGACCCCACCTCGACGAGTGGGTCGAACGGGGCTGGTGAGAACTGGCCTTTCGTCCGATTCGGACCGTTAGGCTCGTCACCGTGCCGACGCCCCTCCTCGAACTTCGCAACCTCCACGCCGAGGCCGAAGGCACGTCGATCCTGCGCGGCGTCGACCTCACGGTGCGCGAGGGAGAGGTGCACGCCCTCATGGGGCCCAACGGGGCCGGCAAGTCGACGCTGGCCAACATCGTCATGGGTCACCCGGGCTACACCGTGACGAGCGGGGAGATCTTGTTGCACGGTGCGAACATCGCCAAGTGGACGCCCGACGAGCGCGCGCGCGCCGGGATCTTCCTGGCCTTCCAGTACCCGGAGGCGATCGCCGGCGTCTCGGTCGTGCAGTTCTTGCGCCAGGCCATCGCGGCTCGAAAGGGCCTGGATGAGCTCAGCATCCTCGAGGTGCGACTCGACCTCGCGGAGTGGATGGACCGTCTGGGCATGGACCCGGCCTTCGCCGAACGCCACCTCAACGACGGCTTCTCCGGCGGCGAGCGCAAGCGCAACGAGGTCCTCCAGATGGCGCTCTTGGAGCCGGTCGTGGCGTTCCTCGACGAGACCGACTCCGGTTTGGACATCGACGCCCTCCGCGTGGTCGCCAAGGGCGTGCGCACCGTGCGCGGCGAGCACCCGAGCATGGGTGTCATCGTGGTCACCCACTACGTGAAACTCCTCGAAGAGATCGAACCGGACCAGGTGCACATCTTGGTGGACGGTCAGATCGTGCACTCCGGTGACGCGCAACTCGCCCAACGCATCGAACTTGAGGGCTACGACGCCTGGCGGGCGGTCACGACGTGACGAGCTTCAACGCGAAGCGGGTGCGTGCGGACATCCCGCAGTTGAACCGCCGGGTCTTCGACCACCCGATCACCTACCTCGACACCGCGTCGACGTCGCTGCAACCCAACGCCGTCATCGACGCCATGAGCCGCTACTACCAGCTGCGCCACGCCAACGTGCACCGCGCCGTCTACCAGACGGCCAGTGAGGCGACCGCGGCCTACGAGGGTTCGCGCGAAGCGGTCGCGCGCTTCATCAACGCCCCCGGCGGCGCCGGCGAGGTCGTCTTCACCAAGAACGCGACCGAGTCGTTCAACCTGCTCGCCAAGTCCTGGGGGGCGAAGAACCTGAAGGCCGGCGACGTGGTCCTGGTGAGCGAGATGGAACACCACGCCAACATCGTGCCGTGGTTCCAACTGCGCGAACAGACCGGTGTCGAGGTCCGCTTCATCCCCACGACCGACGACTTCCGGCTCGACCTCACGAACCTCGACGAGTTGATGCGCGGCGTGAAACTGCTCTCGGTCACGGGGATGTCCAACGTCCTCGGCTCGATCAACCCGATCAACGAGTTGGCCGCCGTCGCACATCGCCACGGCGCGCTGATCGCGGTCGACGGCGCCCAGTCGGTGGCGCACCTTCCGACCGACGTCGTCGCCCTCGACATCGACTTCCTGGTCTTCACCGGCCACAAGATGCTCGGGCCGACCGGCATCGGCGTCTTTTGGACCCGCGAGGACATCCTGGACGCCATGCCGCCGTTCCTCGGCGGCGGCGGCATGATCGCCGACGTCCGCACCGAGGGCTACACGCCGGCCGACGGACCGACGCGCTTCGAGGCCGGCACGCCGCCGATCGCCGAAGCCGTCGGGCTCAACGCGGCCGTGCTCTACCTCGAAGGACTGGGCCTCACCAACGTGACCCGACACGAGCGCGGCCTGGCCGAGGACGCCCTCACGCGACTCGCCCTCGAGTTCGACGGACGGGTGCGCGTCATCGGTCCGAGTGACATGACCGACCGTGGCGCGGTGATCAGCCTCGACGTCGAGGGGGTCCACCCCCACGACGTCGCCCAGGTGCTGGACCAGTTCGGCGTGTGCGTGCGACCGGGTCACCACTGCGCCAAGCCCCTGATGCGCCGCTTCGGCCTCGCGGCCACGGTGCGCGCCTCCTACGGGCCTTACTCCCTCACCAAGGACACCGACGTGCTGATCGAAGCGCTCGGTCACGCGGTGAAGATGTTTGGATAGTGACGTGTCGAACCTCGGCTCGAACCTCGACGACCTCTATCGAGAGATAATCCTCGATCACTACCGCTCGCCGCGCAACCGCGGCGAGCTCGACGCACCACCGGCGATCCGGGTCGAGGGTTTCAATCCCCTCTGCGGCGACGAGATCGTCGTCTACCTCGACGTCGAGGACGGCGTCTTGAAGAACATCAAGATGGTGGGCAGTGGTTGTTCGATCTCGCAGTCGTCCGCATCGTTGATGAGCGCCGCGGTGAAGGGCAAGACCCTCGAGCAGGTCCGCGGCACCGTCGCGATGTTCAAGCAGCTCATGACCGTCCAGGAATCGACGCTCGCCCACGACGGCGAACCACCGAAGGTGGACGTCCGCGCGTTGGGAGAGCTGGCGGCCCTCCAGGGCGTCATCAAGTTCCCGGTGAGGATCAAGTGCGCCACGTTGGCCTGGAACACCCTGGTCCAAGGACTCGACGAGCTGAACTGAGTCGCTACGGCGTGCAGGGCACCGGGTCGAACGGTGGCACGGCCAGCGTCGGGTTCGTCGTGGTCGTAGTGGGCACGTGGTGGTGCTTGGTGGTCGACGTCGTCGTGTGCAGCGTCGTGGTCGTGGTGGTCGTGATGACCGGAGGCATCTGGGGCACGCCCGCGGCGTTCGGCGGCGGGTTCGTCGGGCGCAACAGCGTGCTCCCGAAGATACTGGTCAACAACTGCTCGGCCTGCGGCTCCTCGACGACCTCGACGTCGGCGCCCCCGACCACTGCCGGGGTCTCAGGCAACGTGTAGGTCAGCATCGAGTTCGAGTTGTAGCCGTGGAATTTGAGGGCCAGTCCGATGAGTTCGTTCAGCGAGAAGGTGTCGTCGATGGTGATGCCCTTGGGCAGATTCGAGAGGAATCCGTTCATGGCGATCGGATTGTCGAGCTTGCTCTTCACGCGTTCGAACATGGCGCGCAGGAACGAGGTCTGGCGATCGATGCGGCCGAAGTCGCTCGTGCCGTCGTAGGTGAACCCGTCATTCAGGATCTCGTTGTTGATCTCGTCGTCGGTCATGTGGGCGAACGCCGAGCGGTCGGGCCAGATCGGGTGGCCGCTCAGCGCGTAGTAGTAGTGGCGGCTGCGCGCGACGGCCAGTGCCTGGAAGCCGTTGACCAACTGACAGCCCGGGTGCTTGATCTCCAGACCGGAGTTGGGGTCGATGACCGGGTAACGGAAGTCCAGGTAGACGCCGCCGATCGCTTCGGCGGAGTTGATGAGGCCGCTGAAGTTCACCTGGACGACGTGGTTGATCGTGATACCGAAGTTCGCCTTGATCGTCGAGACCAGCAGGGCCGGTCCGTTGGCGTAGTTCACGTTGATGCGGTTGTAGTCGCCGTAGAGGGCCTGGTTGGCGAGCAGCGTCACCTCGGTGTCGCGAGGGATCGACAGGATCGTGATCGTGCGCGCGGCGGGGTTCACGCGGATGATCTTGACCACGTCGCTGCGTTGACCACCGACCGAGTCGGTGCTCGCGCCGGTCTGTCGCGCGAGCGCGCCGCTCAGTCCGGCGCGCGAGTCCGAACCGATCGCGAGGATGTTGAACGGCTGTCCCGGCACCGGGTACGTGATCGTCGAGACGTGGATCTTGGGGATCGCGTCGAAGCGCCAGTTGGCGTACAGGTAGCCGCCACCGAGGACGCCCACGATGAGCACGATGACCGAGACGCCGGCGATGAGCCAGGTGCGTCCGCGGCGACGGCGGCGACGGCGCTTCGGGGCGCGCCCCGTCTGGCGGTCGACGGCGTCGCCCAGGGCCATGAGCCGACTTTCGTTGGCGAGGGCTTTTCGTTTGGCGCCCGACGACCTCTCTGAAGGGCCCCGAGGAGCGCCGTTGCTTCCGTCAGCCATCCGTCGAGTTTAACCGTCGCCCACACGACGTCGTGGTCACGTGGCGGTGGCGCGAAACGGCTCGTAGCCGTCGCGTTCGAGAATCTCCGAGAGTTCCGGTCCGCCGGTCGCCACGACGCGTCCTTCACTGAGCACGTGGATCTGCGTCGGCGTGAGTTCTTGCAGCAGTCGCTTGAAGTGCGTTATCACCAAGATGCCGCACTCCCACTCGTCGCTCGCCTGCGAGAGTCGTCGCGCGACCGCACCCAAGGCGTCGACGTCGAGTCCGGAGTCGATTTCGTCGAGCACGGCGAACTTCGGACGCAACAGGCCGAACTGCACCATCTCGGCGCGTTTTCGTTCGCCCCCCGAGAGGTCGACGTTCACGAATCGATCGAGTATCTCCGGGCGCAGTTCGACGCGTTCGGCTTCGTCACGCATCCGTTGGCGCAGGTTCGTCGGGTCGACGCCGGCGGCGACCAGAAGGTCGATCGGGCGAACGCCCGCCACCTCGAGCGGCTGCTGCATCGCCAGGAGCAGTCCGTGACGGGCACGCTCGCTCGGCGACATCGTCAAGAGCTCGACACCATCGATGCGCACCGACCCGTCCAGCACCGTGTAGCCGGGGTGACCGGTGAGGGCGTGGGCCAGGGTCGACTTGCCGGAACCGTTCGGTCCCATGATCACGTGGACCTCGCCGGTCTTCATCGTGAGGTCGAAGCCCTTGAGGACCTCCTTGCCCGCCACCTCGACGCGCAGTCCTTCGATCGTCAGTGTCGAGGTCACGGGATCACCACTTCCAGTCGGCCGTCGAAGTTGCGCACGTCGTAGTGGGCCACCGGTCGCGTCGCCGGGAACGACGTGGGCTCGCCGTCCTTCAGACGGAACATCGCCCCGTGACGCGCGCACTCGATCTCGGCGGTCTCGCAGTTCACTTCCCCCTCGGCGAGGCTGAAGTCCTCGTGGCTGCAGCGGTCGTCCAAGACGTAGACGTCGTCCTCGATCCGCACGAGCACCAGGACCCGGTCCGCCACGCGCAGCTGACATGGCACGCCGCTCTCGTAGTCGCTGAGCTGTCCGATGTCGACGGTCGTCACGGCGTCACCACGTTCACCGTCGCCAGGACCGACGTCACGTCGCGTTCCACGAGTTCGGCGAGTTCCGGGGGCAGGTTCGCGAGCATCTCGTAGAAGAAACCCTGGATCATGAGGCGTTCGGCGTCCTCGCGAGTGACCCCGCGCGATTCCAGATACCAGCGCTGGAGCTCGTCCAACGGACCGACACTCGAGGCGTGGGCGCACATCACGTCGTTCTCGCGGATGTCCAGGTTGGGCACGCTGTCGGCGTGGGCCGCCGGCGAGAGCAGGAGGTTGTGGTTCGTCTGGCGCGCGTCGGTGCGCTTGGCGCCCTTCTCGATCTCGATGAGCCCGGTGTAGACCGAGCGCGACCGGTCGGCGACGGCCCCCTTGGAGAGCAGGGTCGAGCGCGAACGCGCGCCGGTGTGCATCTGGTGCGTTCGAAAATCGTGCACCTGGTCCCCCGACCCGAGGAACGTCGTACGCAGCTCGTTCTCCGAGCCGGCGCCGTGCATCTCGGCGTCGTTGCGCGAGCGGTTGTAGTGGGCGCCGATGCCCACGACGGCCTGACGCAGACGCGCGTCGCGGCTCACGAACCCGGTCGTTCGCGCGACGTGCCAGGCGCTCTGGTCGAGGCGCTGGTAGGTGATCAGTTGCAGCGACGAGTTGTCCGCGAGTGCGTACTCGCTGAGGGGCACGACGAGGGCGTCGGCGCCACCTTCGAAGTACTCCACGATCGTCGCGCTGGCCCCGCGTCCGAGTTCGATCTGAGTGCGCGAGAAGCACGCGGTCGAACTCGACACGTTCAGCACCACGATGGGCGCTTGGACGTCCACGCCGGCGTCGACGCGGATCAGCGTCGTCGCCGGGGCGAGCGCGGCGTTCAAGACGGCGAAGGTGTCGCTGCGGTAGCGCTCGGCGAACGTCGTGCCCGCGAGCGACTGCGAGGATTCGACGACCTCGACGCTGACGCCCTCGAGACCCTGGCCGGTGTTCACGCAGAAGCCGTCGACCACGCGCACCACGAGTCCCGCGCGCTCACAGAGTTGCGCGGCGAAGGCCGAATCGGTGCGCGTCGACGGCGCTGCGACGACCCCGAAGCGGTCCAGGTCGAAGTCCTTCAGCGGGGCATAGCGCCAGACCTCGTCGCTGGTGGTCGGCAGGCCGGCCTGTTCGAAGGCCGTCCAGGCCAGTTGGCGAGGGGCCGCGTCGGGACGGTCGGCGATGAAGGCGGCGGCTGAATCAGCGAAGATTTTCATAGATATCGGGACCTTGGAAGTGTACCGGGCGCAACTCGTTCTCCATCGAGTGCCGCCGTAGGCTGAAGGCGATTCGATCAAGGAGCACGATGGAGTTCTCGTCCGATGTACTGACCCTCGAAGTCGACCAGCACGTGGCCACGCTGTGGCTCGATCGGGCCGAGGCCCGCAACGCCATGGGCAGCGCGCTGTGGCGCGACCTGCCGCGCGCGGCGGCGGCGGTCGAAGCGGAACGCGACGTGCGGGTGCTCGTCATCGCGGCGAAGGGACCGCACTTCAGCGTGGGACTCGACTTGAAGGAGTTCGGCGGCGGCTTCGCCGCGGGCGCCTCGACGTCGTCCCGGGCGACCTCGAGCGCGCAGTCCTACAAGGCCGTGCGCGCGATGCAGGCGTCGGTGACCTCGATCGCCGCGCTGTCGGTGCCGGTGATCGCGGCGATCCACGGCTACTGCATCGGCGGCGGCGTCGACCTCGTCAGCGCCTGTGACGTGCGCCTGTGCGCCAACGACGCCACGTTCTCGGTGCGAGAGACGAAGGTCGCGATCGTCGCGGACCTCGGTTCGTTGCAACGCCTCCCGAAGATCATCAGCGCCGGCCACCTGGCCGAACTGGCCTACACCGGTAAGGACATCGACGCGCAGCGCGCGCTGGCCATCGGACTGGTGAACGCGGTCTACGGCAACAGCGACGAGGTGTTGGCCGGCGCCCACGCGCTGGCGCGCGAGATCGCCCAGAACTCGCCGCTCGCGGTGCAGGGCACCAAGGCCGTGCTCGCGGCGAACGACGGACGTAGCGTCGACGAGGGTCTCGAGTTCGTCGCTCGCTGGAACACGATGTACCTACAGAGCAACGACCTGCGCGAGGCGATGATGGCCTTCATGGAGAAGCGGCCCCCGGTCTTCAGCGGCGACTAGCGCTTCCAGAACTTCCAGCCGCGCCTGGAGCGCTCCATCTCGTCGAGCTCCTTGCGCCGCTCCTCGTACATCTCGGGTGCCACGTTGTTCACGATCTCACTCGCCATGTTGAGGATCTCGCGGCGCTCGTCCAAGGTGGCGCTGGTCTCGGGCTCCTTCTCGACCGGTCGGTCGACGAGCGAGCCGTGCGACCAGCCGACGTCGGCCAGACGGCGTTCGTAGGTCACGCAGTTCTCCGGGCACGACCACGGTTGGTCGGGAGCGTTGCCGAGGACGCAGAAGCGCGCCACCTCCCCCGACTTGTACGTCCGGCTCTGAAAGTGCTTGCACTCCTCGCGCATTCCCATGACCCCATTGTTTCACGTCCGCGTCACGGATTTGGTAAGAATTGCCCGTGCCGGAACGCCATCTTGACGAAAGACCGCTGGTCGGGGCGGCGTTATCCGAGGTCGTCGCGCTGTCGGGCCGTGCGTTCTTCGACGATCCCTTCTTCACGTTCATGCTGCCCGACGACGCGATGCGACGCTCGCGACTGCCGTACTTCTTTCGCGCGCTGTACACCCACATGGGCGAGCACGGTCGCCTGGTGACGGTCCGCGACGAGGCCGACACGCCGTTGGGCGTCGCCGCGTGGCTGACGACCGGGGGATATCCGTTGTCGGTCCGGCTGCAACTCAGCCAGGTGCCGTCCTCGCTGCGCGCGTTCTACCGACGACCTCGCGCGATGCTCGACGGGAACCGCTACATGGTGGCGCTGGTGGGCGCGCACCGAAAGGACCCCCAGTGGTACCTGATGGTGCTCTGCGCCGACCCGTCGGTGCAACGCTCGGGCGTCGGCACGATGTTGATGGAACACGCGCTGGCGCAGGTCGACGCCGAGGGTGTCGGCAGTCATCTCGAGACGCCCCGGTTGGACAACGTCGCGTACTACCGACGTTTCGGGTACGACCTCATCGAGACGCTCACGCCGGTGAAGGACGCGCCGCCGTACTACACGATGTGGCGCGCACCACGCTGAGCGATCGTCAGCCGATCGAGCCTTCCATCTGCAGTTCGATGAGGCGTGACCACTCCACGGCGTACTCCATCGGCAGGGTCCGGGTCACGGGTTCGATGAACCCGTTCACGATCATGCCCATGGCCTGGCTCTCGGTGAGTCCGCGACTCATCAGATAGAACAACTGGTCGTCACCGATCTTCGACACCGTCGCCTCGTGACCGATCGAGGCGTCTTGCTCGCCGACCTCCATGTAGGGCTTGGTCTCGGAGACCGACTGCTCGTCGAGGATCAACGCGTCACACCGGACGAAGCTCTTAGCGCCCGTCGCGCCCTCTTCGACCTTCACCAGGCCGCGGTAGGTCGTCTGGCCGCCGTCCTTCGAGATCGACTTCGAGATGATCGTCGAGGTCGTCTCCGGCGCGCAGTGGATCATCTTCGCGCCGGCGTCTTGGACCTGACCCGGTCCGGCGTAGGCGACCGAGAGGACCTCACCCGAGGCCTTGGGACCCATCAGGTAGACCGACGGGTACTTCATCGTGAGTCGCGAGCCGATGTTGCCGTCGATCCACTCGACGTGGGCCTCGGCCTCGGCGCGCGCGCGCTTGGTCACGAGGTTGTAGACGTTGTTGGACCAGTTCTGGATCGTGGTGTAGGTGATGCGCGCGCCGGGCAGGGCGACGAGCTCGACGACCGCGGAGTGCAGGGAGTCGGTCGAGTAGACCGGCGCCGAACAGCCCTCCACGTAGTGGACCTGGCTGCCCTCGTCGGCGATGATGAGCGTGCGCTCGAACTGACCCATGTTCTCGGTGTTGATGCGGAAGTAGGCCTGCAGCGGCTGGTCGACGTTGACCCCCGGCGGCACGTAGATGAACGAGCCGCCGCTCCATACCGCGGAGTTCAGCGCGGCGAACTTGTTGTCGTTGGGTGGGATGACCGTGCCGAAGTACTTGCGAACCAGGTCGGGGTACTCGCGCACCGCGGTGTCCATGTCGCAGAACAAGACGCCGAGGCGTTCGAGGTCCTCACGGTTGCGGTGGAAGACCACCTCGGACTCGTACTGCGCGGTGACCCCGGCCAGGTACTTTCGTTCGGCCTCGGGGATGCCCAAGCGCTCGTAGGTGTTCTTGATGTCGTCGGGCAGGTCCTCCCACCGGTCGACCTGGTTCTCGGTGGGCTTGATGTAGTAGTAGATGTCGTTGAAGTCGAGGTCCGGCATCCGGTCGGCGAACCACGGCACCATCGGCTTCTTCTCGAACTTCTTCAGGGCGCTCAGTCGGAAGTCGAGCATCCACTTGTCTTCGTTCTTGATGCCCGACATCTCACGAACGATCGCTTCGTTGATGCCCTTCTTCGGCTTGAAGACCGGAATCTGGTCGTCCGACCAGCCCAGTTGGTACCGGCTGAAATCCAGATTGTCGACTGACATCGCTCTCCTTGGGATAATCCCTATCCCCATAGTACTAACTCGATATCGGGACATGTCAACTACTTAGGGCAAAGTAGAGCGGTGCCCACTCCGCCAACCGTCCCCCAACGCCCCTTTTCGATCGCCCGACACGGTGACGTCCGAATCGACCCCTACTACTGGTTGATGGACCGCGAGGACGAGGAGGTCCTCGCCCACCTGCGCGCCGAGAACGACTACCTGAACGAAAGCTTCGCCGAGTTGAAGCCGCTCGAGGACGAGCTGTTCGAAGAGATCAAGGGGCGCATCGAAGAGACCGATATCTCGGTGCCGGTGCGAAAGGGCGCCTGGTGGTACTTCGAACGGACGCGCGAGGGACTCAACTACCCCCTCAGTTGTCGCGTGGCCGCGCTCGGCGACGACCTCACCCCGCCGGTCATCGACCCGTTGAGCACGCTCGAGGGCGAACAGGTCATCCTGGACGAGAACACGGAAGCCGGCGACAGCGACTACTTCGCGGTCGGCGTCCTCGCCGTGAGCCCGGACGACGACTGGGTGGGCGTCGGCACCGACTTCGACGGCGACGAGCTCCACCACGTCACGGTGCGTCCGCTCGCTGGCCAGCCCCCCATCGACGACGAACTCGACGAGGTCCACTACGGCTTCGCCTGGGCCATGGACAGCCGCCACTTCTTCTACACCCGCGTCGATGACGCCAAGCGACCGTTCCAGCTGTGGCGTCACGAACTGCGCACCGACACCAGCACCGACGTGCTGATCTACCAGGAGGACGACGCGCAGTACAACCTCTCGGTGGGACGAAGTCGCGACGACGCGGTCATCTACGTCCACCTCGGATCGTCCATGACGACCGAAGTGCACTACCTCGACGCCCACGATCCCACCGGCGAACTGACACTGCTCGAGGGCCGCCGACACGGCATCGAGTACGGCGTCGAACACTTCGTCGACGAACGCGGCGTCGCGTGGTGGCTGAAGGTCACCAACGAGGGCGCGCGCGACTTCCGACTCCTCGTGCGCGAGGTCGACGGCGGCGAGTGGCGAGAAGTGATCCCCGAACGACCCGGCTCGCGCCTCGACGGCGTCGACGCCTTCAAGACGTTCCTCGCGATCAGCGAACGTCACGACGGCGGCGCGGCCGTTCGACTGGTGTCGATCCGGGACGGCGCCGACCCCTTCGGCGACGACCTGCTCGCGCGCTCGAGCCTGGTCGAGGGGCCGGCCAGTCCGAGCACGGTGTCGCTCTCGGCGAACCCCAACTTCGACACGACGCAGCTACGCGTGTCGGTGACGTCGCTCGTCACGCCGCGGTTGGTCGGGGACGTCGTGATCGCGACCGGCGAGATGATCGTGCGAAAGCAACAGATCGTCCTCGGCGGCTACGACGCCGATTACTACGCCACGGGCCGACTATGGGTCACGGCGAGTGACGGCGTGCGCGTCCCGGTGTCGGTCGTGGCGCGCGCCGACCTCGTCGAGGTCGGCGCGGACGGCGAGCTGCGCGCCCGGGCGCCGTCGCCGTTCGTGCTCTACGGCTACGGGAGCTACGAGATCTCGATCGACCCGTCGTTCTCGTCCCTGCGGCTCTCGCTGCTCGAACGCGGCGTGATCTTCGCCATCGCCCACGTCCGCGGCGGGGGCGAGATGGGCCGTTCCTGGTACGAGTCGGGGAAACTGGCCCAGAAGCCGACCACCTTCAGCGACTTCGTCACCGTCGCGCGCGACCTGATCGACCGGGGCTGGACGACGAGCACGCAACTCGCCATCCGCGGCGGCTCGGCCGGTGGACTCTTGATGGGCGCGGTCATGAACCTCGCGCCCGAGCTCTTCCGCTGCGTCGTGGCCGACGTGCCCTTCGTCGACGCGCTCACGACGATGCTCGACGCGACGCTCCCGCTGACGGTCGGTGAGTGGGAGGAGTGGGGCAACCCCGACGCGAGCGCGACGGCGTATCGCACGATGAAGAGTTACTCCCCCTACGACAACGTCCTCGCGACGAACGCCGACGGCACGACGCGCGTGTACCCGCACGTCTTCGCGTCGGGCGGACTGAACGACCCCCGGGTCGGATTCTGGGAGCCGACCAAGTGGGTGCTGAAGCTCCGCGACGCCAACGCCGAGAACGTCGCGTATCTGAAGACCGAGATGGGCGCGGGCCACGGTGGTCCGTCCGGTCGATACGACGCGTGGCGCGACGAGGCGCAGGTGCTCGCGTGGACGCTGAGGGAGATCGCCGCCCTATGAGGCAACGAAGGAGAGTACGAGCGTCGTCGGCAGCGGCGACGGGAAGACCACCGGCCGGCCCTCGACGGTGACGCTCGCGCTCTTGGGCGCGCCGATCGTGATCTGAGAGTTCCCGGTCATTCGCAGGGACTCCACGGTGCCCTGCTTGACCGTGCCCTGCCATTCGAGCGTGCTCTGGGGTCCCATCTTGTAGACGGCCCACGTCGGGCCGAGAGCGCCGCGCACGACCACGTCGTAGGCCTTGAGGGGCACCGCGTACGTCGACGTCTCGCCACTCGTCGACGTCGCGACGAATGACGACGGCAGGACCGACGCGCTCGTCGTGGTCGTGGTGCGCGGCCTGGTGGTCGTGGTCGTGGACGACGTAGGCGGCGGATTGTGCCTCGAGTCGCGGGCCTGGATATAGAGGCCGACGCCGCCGACGATCACGACCACGACCAGCGCGATGACGCCGACCCGCAGTCCGGTGAACGACGCCGGGCGTCGCGCGGACTTCGACAGCGCCCACTTCTCGTCGTGGCGAAAGTGCGTCGGGACCACCTCGCCGTCGCCCGGTAGCTGCGTCTCACTGAAGACGTACTCGCGGTCGGCCTCGAGGCGTGGCCGCGCCGGTTCCGGGCGACGCGTCGCGTCGAGGGGGCCGTCCAGCAGTCGAAAGCCCCTCGACGGCGCGTACGGCGACGGGGGCGGCGACATCAGTCGACGCTCGACCGGCCGGGAGAGTTCGCGAAGTTCGTCCCGTCGCAGCTTGCGGATGCGAAGGGCGGCCACGGCGACGACCAGCACGACCACGACCACGATGACGATCTTGAGCGCCAGCGCCATTAGCGCCTCGTTCGATCACCTACGGGACAGACGAGTGTCATCACGCAACGAAGCGTAGTGAAGTCTCGATTCAGTCGAGGCCGCGAAACCGACCGCGATAGAAAACCAGTGGTGACCCGTGGTGGGCGAGCGCGTGCTCGACGGCGACCACGACGATGTCGTGGTCGCCCTGTGTAGTGACGAACTCGATTCGACCCTCCAAATGAGCGACCGCGCCATCGATCAGGGGGGCCCCGCCGGGTCCGGGTGACCACGCCAGACCGGCGAACTTGGTGTCGCCGGACGTCCCGAAGACCCGCGCGACCGGCTCTTGATCGGCGGAGAGGATGTTCACCCCGACGACACCCACCGTGCGCGCCCGCGGCCAGGAACGACTCGCCGACATGGCCGAGAAGGAGATCAGCGTCGGTTCCAGCGAGAGCGCGCCGAAGGTCTGGCAGGTGAAGCCCACGGGTCCTTCGGGCGTCGTCGCCGTGACGACCGCGACCCCCGTCACGAAGTGTCCGAGGACCTCTTTGAACTTGGCGACGTCGACGGCACTCACGGGGTCGAGGTTATCGAGGGCTCCGCGCGGGCCGTGCGTGCTCGCTTTCGACGTCGCCGCTGAGTCGCACGAGTCGTCCCCGCTGTTCGACGAGCCCGTCGGCGATCAGTCCGGCGACCAATGCGGCGCCGCGCGTCGCGTCGCCGTCCGCGCACGTCAGGAGTCGTTGCAGGGTCTGGGGTCGTTCGCGCAGCGCCGCGAGGACGCGACCGCGCGCCTGGCGATCGGATCCCTCGAACGTCGGTTGCGGTCGTGACACGCCCGCGCTCCGTGGGGCGGGGTCCGGACCGCCGGCCTGTCGCCAACGACAGACGCCCGCCGCGGGACAGACCTCACAGCGCGGCGTCAAAGTGCAGTACTGCGCGCCGAGGTCCAACATCGACTGGTTGAACGAAGCGACATTCGTTCGCGGCAGGAGGTCGTCGGCGACGACGCGCGCGTCGGCGACGTTGAGCGTCCGGTTGGTGATCGCGCGCGCGAGCACGCGACCGACGTTCGTGTCGATCACGGCGACGCGCTCGCCGAAGGCGAAAGTCGCGACCGCGTTCGCGGTGTACTCACCCACACCCGGCAACCGACGCAGGTCGCTCGGCGCTCGCGGCACGGCGCCGTCGAACTCGTCGCGGATCATCGTCGCCGCGTCGTGGAGGGCCTTCGCGCGCCGGTGATAGCCCAGACCACCCCAGAGGCGCAGCACCGTCGACAACGGCGCCTCGGCGCAGGCCGCGGGCGTCGGCAACGCCGCCACGAACCGGGTCCACGGACCGATCACCCGCGAGGTCTGCGTCTGTTGGAGCATCACCTCGCTCACCAGGACCGCCCACGGGTCGGCGCCGATCCACGGCAGTTCGCGCGCGAGGGTCGGTGCGTGACGACGCAGGACCCGCCGAAACGCCTCGTAGTCCTTACGACCAGACGTCGCCACGGTAGGGACGTTGTCGGGGTGGGGCGAACTCGCGCTTCCAGACCATCACCTTGCGCCGGAAGTAGCAGACCTCGAGACCGTCCTGGTTGAATCCCTTCGTCTCGACCGTGACGATGCCCCGGTCGTTCTTGGAGGTCGACGGGGTCTTGTCGAGCACGCGGGTCTCGGCGTAGATGGTGTCGCCGTGAAAGGTCGGGTGACGATGCAGCAGGGACTCGACCTCGAGGTTCGCGATCGCCGACCCGGAGACGTCCGGCACGCTCATGCCGAGCACGAGTGAGTAGACCAGGTTGCCCACCACGACGTTCTTGTGATGCACGCTCTCGTGTTCGGCGAACCAGGCATTGGTGTGCAGCGGATGGTGGTTCATGGTGATCATGCAAAAGAGGTGGTCGTCGGCCTCGGTGATCGTCTTGCCCGGCCAGTGCTGGTAGACGTCACCGACCTCGAACTCCTCGAAATATCGACCGAAGGGTCGCTCAAATGAACTCATGGCACCATCTTCTCGCACGCCACGACCGGGTCGGACTTACTCTTCGACGCTGACGTCGATCACCGGGCGCGTCGTGAACGAGACCGTCGCGCCGGGCAGCGAATCGCCATCGATGACCAGGCGCCACGTGAAGCGTGCACCGTCCTGCAGGGGAATCGGTCCGAAGTTGACCGCGATGGGGACGTCGACCGGTGTGCCGACCGGCACGCCGTCGGGCGCGACCGCCGAGAAGTCGCCGCGAACCTCGATGGGCTGGGGGCCGTCGGGCGTGTCGAAGCGCACCGGCTGGCCGTCCGCGTCCTCCAAGAACAGCTCCCAGTGGTGGCTGGCGTTGAACTCGTGCCAATCGACCATCACCTTGATGGCGACCGCTGACGGGGTGGGATCGGGACCGGTGACCGACCAACCACCACCCAGGATGTAGAGCTTTCCGTCCGCCACTTGGGCCGAGTCGGCGAGGAGCATCGTCACATTCACGGGCCAAGCCTAGGTCGCAGGGACCGATTGCTCGCAGCCGTTAAATTTCAAGAGTGACCGCTCCCCCCCTGGATATCAACGACGCGTCCGAACTGCTCGAGCGCGCGCAGTCGGTGATCGACGGGGCGCTCGCCCACCTCAAACGAAGCGGCGGTGTCGACGCCCACCAGAGCCTCGCCTACGACGTCTCCCACGCCGCCAGTGCGCTCGCCACGGCGCGCGCCTCGCTCGAGTACGCCGCCAGGGGCGACGTCGAATCGAGATTGGTGGCGGCGTTCCTCGCCGTCGCGCTGAGTGACCTCGCCACGCGCGTGCTCGGACGCGAGGCGTCGTGGGCGGTCGAGGACGACTGGTACCGACCGTTCGCGACGTTCGTCGCCGCCTACCGCGACCCCCAGTTCGTGGCGGGCCTCGCCGAGAGCGCGGGGCCCCGACACCTCGGCGAGGACTTCGAGATGGTCGCCGACACCTTCCACCGCTTCGCGCTCGAACAGGTTCGCCCGCACGCCGAACACGTGCACCGGGCGAACGCCGACATCCCCGAATCGGTGATCGCGGGACTCGCCGAGCTCGGCGGGTTCGGACTTTCGGTGCCCGAGGAGTTCGGCGGTTTCGCCTCGGGTGGTGAGTCGGAGTACCTGGGGATGGTGGTCGCGACCGAGGAACTCTCCTGGGGCGCCCTGGGGGTCGGCGGCTCGTTGATCACCCGTCCGGAGATCTTGACGCGCGCCCTCGTGAAGGGCGGCACCCGTGAGCAAAAGGAGCGCTGGCTCCCGCGACTGGCGTCGGGCGAGGTCCTGGCCGCGGTCGCGGTCACCGAGCCGGACTTCGGCAGCGACGTCGCCGGCGTCACCACCGGCGCGACCAAGACCGACGGCGGCTGGCTGATCAACGGCACCAAGACGTGGTGCACGTTCGCGGCGCGCGCCGACGTCCTGATGCTGCTCGCGCGCACCGACGCCGACCGCGGCGCCACGCACCGCGGCCTGTCGCTCTTCTTGGTGGAGAAGCCCCGGGCCGAGAGCGACGGCTTCGTGCTCGTCCAGGGTGCGCACGTCGGTCCGGGCCACGGCCAAGGTCGACTCGAGGGGCGCCCTATCGACACGATCGGCTATCGCGGCATGCACTCCTACGAACTGGCCTTCGACCACTGGTTCGTGCCGGACAACGACCTCGTCGGTGGCGAGGAGGGGCTCGGTCGCGGCTTCTACTTCCAGATGGCCGGCTTCGAGAACGGGCGGTTGCAGACCACCGCGCGCGCCGTCGGGGTCATGCAGGCGGCCTACGAAGCGGCCCTCGCCTACGCGCAGAATCGAGTCGTGTTCGGTGCACCGATCATCGACTACGAGCTGACGCGCGTGAAACTCGGCACCATGGCCGCCATCATCCAGTGCGCGCGACAGTTCTCGCTGGAGGTCGCGCGCCTGATGGCCCGCGGGGGCGGGACGCTCGAGGCGTCGATGGCCAAGGCCTACGTCTGTCGCGCCGCGGAGTGGGTCACGCGCGAGGCCATGCAGATCCACGGTGGCATGGGTTACGCCGAGGAGTACCCGGTGAGTCGTTACTTCGTCGACGCGCGAGTGTTGTCGATCTTCGAAGGGGCCGACGAGACGCTCTGTCTCAAGGTCATCGCTCGTCGACTCCTGGACGAGGTCGCGGCGTAACGGGTCAGTCGGCGGCGAAGCCGAAGGCCGGACCCGAGAAGTCGTCGCGCGGCTCGTCGTCACCGAGGGAGCGCTCCGCGCCCTCGAGGATCGCGACCTCGGTCGGGCGAAGGCTCGAACCCCACTTCTCTTCGACGTGGCCGTAGCGCCAGAGCAGGACGGCGCCCAACCACGTCACGACGAACATGCCGACGATGATGAGACCGGCCTGGTTGATGTCGAAGCCCGACATGTAGCGCCAGAAGGCTCCGTGCCAGTGCAGTTCGTGGGGCAGAAGCCCGAGGACTTCGATCAGACCGATGAAGAAGCAGATGGCCACCGAGAGCCCGGTGATCGCGAGGTTGTAGAAGATCTTGCGCACCGGGTTGAAGAAGGCCCAGCCGTACGCGACGTTCATGAAGAGACAGTCGATCGTGTCCATCAGGACCATGCCCGCCGTGAACAGGACGGGCAGGCACATGATCGAGTACCAGGGCAGGTGCTCGGACGCCAGGAACGCCGTCGACGCGAGCAGCGCCACTTCGGTCGCCGTGTCAAAGCCCATGCCGAACACGACGCCCACGGGGTAGAGCTTCCACTCCTTGTCGATCGTGCGCATCCACTTGCCGAAGAAGCGGTACATCAGACCGCGGTTTTGCAGTTGCGCCTCCAGTTCGGCCTCGTCGTAGGTGCCGTTTCGCATGGACCGAAAGACGCGCAAGATGCTCGCGAGGATCACGACGTTCATGAAGGCGATCAAGAAGAGGAATGACGCGGAGACCAACGTCCCGAACACGCCACCGAACTGCTCCAGCCCGGAGTTGCTATGCGAGACGGCGTGGAAGACGGCCCGTTCCGCGAAGACCAAGCCCAGGCCGATCGCCACCACGATGGTCGAGTGACCGAGCGAGAAGTAGTAGCCCAGCGTCAGCGGTCGGTTCGTGCCCTCGACGCCCTGACGTTCATTGAGGAGCTTTCGCGTCGTGTTGTCGATGGCCGAGATGTGATCGGCGTCAAAGGCGTGGCGCAGGCCCAGGGTGTAGGCGACCGCCCCGAGTCCGATGCCGAAGCCCTTGTAATGACCCGGCACGACGAAGGCGATGAGAATGCCGAACCCGATCACGTGGAGCACGACGATCGTGACCATCATCGCGCTGATCTTGCGCCACTCGTGCGGGTTGAACGAACGCTTCAGTGTTTCGAGGCGACGCTTCGGTGTCGCGAGTTCAATTGTTGCCACGCTCGGAATTCCTTTATCACTCGCCCGGTGTTGGAAATTTCCTTGTTGCGAATCTCTCCTATTAAGGAATCTAGCGCCGGGTGGCGCCGAAAGATAGTGCGGGTTACATGAATTTCTCGCGACGTGGAGCCGACGAAACCGCTACTGGGGCGTGCGTTTCATCCCGGAGCGCTCGCCGCGCGCGACGAAGGACGTGGCGATCTTGGCCGAGGCCTCGTCGATCATCTCGTCGCCGAACATGACCGCGCCGGTGTGGTCCTTCTCGGTCGCGACGCGGTAGGCGTCCAGGATGTCGAAGGACTTGTCGAACAGTTCTTGACTCGGTGAATAGACCTCGTTGAGCACGAGCGCCTGATCGGGGGTCAGGGCCCACTTGCCGTCGAAGCCGTAGGAGGCCGTGATCGACGCCGCGTAGCGCAGTGCCTCGAGGTCGCGGACCTTGAGGAACGGACCGTCGATCACGTGCAGGCCGTTGGCGCGACCGGCCATCAGAATCTTGGCGAAGACGTAACTGAAGGGGTTCGACGGCGCGTGGTGGATCGTCTCGTCGATCGTGGTGACGGGCATCCCGATGGAGGCCGCGAAGTCCGCCGGCCCGAAGACGATCGACTCCAGTCGCGGCGAGGCCGCGCAGATCGCTTCCACGTTGATCAGGCCCTCGGCCGTTTCGATCTGGGCCTCGATGCCGACGTGCCCGGGCTCGAGCCCGGCGTTTCGCTCGACCTGGGTGAGGAGGAGGTCGAGAGCCACGACGTCCGAGGCCCGTTGCACCTTGGGGAGCATGACCTCGTCGAGTCGAGGACCGGCGTTCGTCACGACGTCGATCACGTCGCCGTAGGTCCAGGGCGTGTCCCACGCGTTCACCCGGACGCACAGCACCCGATCGTCCCAGTCGAGCTCGCGGACGGCCTGGGCGACCTTGGCGCGCGCGGCGACCTTCTCATTGGGTGCGACGGAGTCCTCGAGGTCGAGGAAGGAGAAGTCGGTGGTGGCGGTCGGCGCCTTGGCGAGGAAGCGCTCGGACGAGCCGGGCGTCGAGAGACAGGAACGACGCGGCAGCGCGCGAGAACGATTCGACATGCGCCGAGCCTATTCTCGGGGCGCAAACTGTCCGAACACGCACCGGAATTACGCTGCCGTGGGGCGCGCTTCACCACCCTTGATCAGGTAAGAGAGAACTTCTTACGGTTTCGAGTCTGCACGGTGACGGCTCGAACCGGTAGCCTTGACCCGTGACTGACGTCGTGCGCTTGGCGCCTCCGACGCTACGGCCAGCAAGGGAACTCAGGCGCTTCCGGTGGATGTTTTCCATTTTGGCTGTGGTCGCAGTGTGTCTCGGCACTGTGACCTCCTCCTCGCATCTCGCGGCGGCCTCGACGCTGGGCACCGACCGCGCCCGCGCCAACCAGCTCCTCAAGCAGATCAACCGGATCAGCGCCCACGTCGACTACCTGGGACAGAAGTACGACCTCGCCAAGATCAAACTGGACAAGATCGCCAGCGAGATCAAGAACACGAAGGCCGACGTCAAGATCATCAAGCAGAACGTGAAGAAGGGTGACGCGCAGCTTCGCGCCGAGGCGGTCTTCGCCTACGTGACCAACGGGGCGCAGGCCAGCAACAATCCACTCTTCTCGAACAGCGCCGCCAAGATCGGCGCGACCAACGTCTACAACCAGTTGGCCCAGGGCAACGTCGCCCAGACCATCTCGAACCTGAAGAACTACCGGATAGAACTGACCCAGGAGCGCAGCGTCCTGGCCGCCGAGGTCGGGCGCGCGGCCACGCTCACGCGCGCCGCGGCCAAGTCGTTCCACTCGGCCGACGTCTACCAAGCGTCGCTGAACCACGCACTCGCCCAGGTGAAGGGCAATATCGCCACCTACATCGCCCAGGCCCAGGCGGCCGCGGCGGCCAAGGAAGTCACCTCGTTCAACGCCCAGTCCCTCGCCGACGGCATCACGAATCCTCCCCCGGACTCGGTCGCGGACATCGCCATCCGCGCCGCCATGACCTACCTCGGCGTCCCCTACGTCTGGGGCGGCGCGAGCCGCTCGGGCGTCGACTGCTCGGGCCTGATCATGCTGGCCTACGAGGCGGCGGGCATCGACTTCCCCCACTACTCGGGGGCGATGTACGAGGACACGATGCGCGTGCCGCTCGTTGACATCGAGCCCGGTGACCTCCTCTTCTACGGCTACGACGGCGACCAGCACGTCGCGATGTACGTCGGCGACGGCAAGATGATCGAAGCCGAGATGACGGGCACGCTCGTGCACATCGTCCCGGTCCGACTCGGTTACGGATTCTTTGGTCTTGGTCGCCCGCGGGGCTAGCCGTGTCGGGCGTCCCCACATCGTTTCACCTCGGCCCGCTCGTCTTTCACACCTACGGCTTCGGTCTCGCGATCGCGGCCTACGTCTGCTACCTCTACGCCCGGCGACGACTCTCGAGGGCTGACTTCGACGTCGCGCCCTTCGGTCGGTACGCGTTCGCCCTGATCGTGACCGGTCTTGTTGGCGCGCGCCTCGCCAACATCGCGACCAACTGGGGCTACTACGCCGACCACCCCGCCCGGTGGATCGCCGTGTGGCAGGGCGGGCTCGCGAGCTTCGGGGGGATCGGCCTGGCGCTCCCGGTCGGCCTGTACCTGCAGCGTCGCTGGTGGCCCGGGAGTTCGCTCGCCGCCTTCACGGACGCGCTCGTGCCGGCGTTGATCGCCGGCTGGGCGCTCGGTCGAGTCCTCGGTCCCCAGTTCATGGTCAACGGTGGCGGCCACCTCACCCATCAGTGGTTCGGTCTGCACTACGCCGGCCAATTCGGCAAGCGCGTACCCGTACCCCTCATCCAGGGCGCCGAGGACGGCCTCTTGTGGCTCACGCTGCTCGCGGTCGAACACCTTCGACCGCGACGACGAGTGGGCGTCATCACAGGGGTCGCCCTGATGGTCTGGGGCGTCGTGCGCTCACTCGACGAACGGCTGCTGCTGGGACAGGAGTCTCACAGCGGTTCCCTCGGCGTTCAGTTCGCCGGTCTCGTCCTGGCCTTGGTGGGCGTCGTCGTGCTCACGCGACAGCTCACAGTTGGGCGTTCCACTCCTGATCGGTCAGTCGGCCCACACGCTCCGGTACCTCGTTCGCCTCGAGGGTGACGGCGACACGGTGGTCGTCGACGTAACTGACGTGATCGAGTCCGAGTCGGCGCCACGCTCGAAAGACGTGGCGCGTCGGCGCGTCGCTGGAGTAGATCGGACGGACTAAGAGGGCGTTCGCGCTCGCGGCGACGACGAGGGCCGGTCGCGACTTCGACTTCTGCTCCGGTGTCGACGGGTCGGTGGCATCGAAGGGCACCTCGACGATGACGACGGTGCCGGCTAGGGCGTGCTCGGGATCGAATCGTTCGAGTTCGGACGGCGTGAAGATGAGACGTCGACGATGGTCCTCGTCCTCGACGACCCGAGGTTCGGCGGGGGCCGCACGGACCGTCGGCGACGGCTTGGTCTTGGCCGGGCGCACCGGACGGGTGGACGTCGGTCCGCGCCTTCGTTTCTTCTCTTCCTCGCGCCGGCGTCGGCGCTGTTCCTTGATGGCCGGGTCGGTCTGCTTGGGGTTCAAGGCCGTCGGCACCACCACGATCTCGGGTAGTTCGGGCAGCGCCCACTCCGCGTGTTCCTCGAGCAGTCGCCGGCAATGCGGTGCCGCGGGGAACTCCTCGGCGATGGCGAACGCCAATACGGCGATGACGTCGTCGCTCGACGCGCCGTCACCGACGATGACGTCGACGGCTTCGCTCAGTTGCTCGAAGTTCGGCGTGTCCGCGTGATCACCCAGCGCGGCGATGACCTTCTCCAAGGGCACCATGGCGAGCAACTCGAGCAACGCGGTCACCGCGGCGATCGGCGCCGTCGCCGCGAACGTCGACACGTCGTGTCGCTGCTGCAGGTTTCGCAGCGGGATACCGACGACCGCACTGATCTTGGCGTGACCACGCAGGTCAAGTCCGTCGACGGTGGTGAGGATCGTCGCCTCGCTGATCTTGAGGAGCGCGCGACGCGACGTTTCGGCGGCGTTGCCCGTGGGTGTCACCACGCTCGCTCCCCCGCCACGTGTGCCAACGGCGAGCACACGGGTGTCCGCGGGACCGCACGACCCGTAGCGACGGGCCGCGTCGTAGATTGTGAAGAGGTCAGGGAGACCATCAGGGCCGGATGACGCAAGGACATAGTCCACGCTATCGCGGGCATCCCGGTTCGAACTCCAACGAAGTGCGTGCCGACGACGAAGTTTTGAAGATTACGGAATTCTCATTTTGATTTCGCCGAACCTTTAGGAAGGTCGAGCATGGTGATGGTACTGCGCGCGACGATCTCGGCGCGTGGGAATGGGGAGAGTCAGATGACGTCGCGGGCCGGTGTGATCGAGTGGTCCGTGGTCACAGGCCCCAGCACCGTCGACGGTCACTGAGTCGACCTCCGTGCGACTCGAGCGACCTCGACGCGCGACGCCGATCGGTGTCGCCGTCGCCGTCGCGGGGCTACTCGGGACGCTGGTGCTGTCGATACTGGTAGCCCACACGCACGGATTCCATCCGTGGACGTTCGCCGGGCGCTACTCCTACGTCTTTCGCGACCTCATGGGCCGCGTGACGAATTTGGAGACCCTTCGCCGCACCGGGAACATTTACGTCCCCTTCAAGGTCGAGGCGTTCACGTACCCGCCGGGGGCGATCCTTTTGTTCTGGCCCCTGGTCTGGCTGCCCACGTCGGTGATCCCGTTCCTGTGGACCTGGTTGAGCGTCCTCTGTCTCGCGGTGTCACTCGGTGTCGGACTCGATCACCTGAACCCGCGACACTGGACCACCACGTTCGGACTCGGCTGTTGGTTCGCGTTGGCGTCCATCGTGGTCCTGCCCCTCGAGGTCGAATGTCTGATCTGGGGACAGACCGCCACGATCCTCTTGCTCTTCGTGGTCCTCGACTCCTTGGTCGTGAAGGGTCGGGGTCGGGGCATCCTCGTCGGACTCGCCACTGCCTTCAAGATCTATCCGGTGGTCTTCATCGTCATGTGGTTCTGGCGCCGACAGTTCCGCGAGGCCATCACCGCGCTCGTCACGGCAACCGTAACGACATGTGTCTCGTGGATCTTGTGGCCGGCGAGCTTCTCGACGTTCGTGCGCGTGCTGATCATCGGCCACGAGGAGTTCGGACGCTTCGCCAACGGCGGCGCGGCGACCTACGCCAGTTCGAGCATCACCTCGTTCTTCATGCGCGCGCCGTTCCACGTCGGACTGCTCAATTGGGCCTGGGACGGCGTGTTCTCGGTGCTCGTCATCGTCGTGGGGCTCTGCGCCTCACAACGACTCTGGAAGATGGACTGCGAGATCTCGGCGATGGTCTGTGTGCTCTACGCGAGCGTCCTCGGCTCCCCGGTCGCGTGGGATCACTATTTCGCCTTCGCGCCACTGCTGGTGTTGGCGATCCGAGAGGTCGGCCTGCGCAGTTGGTTCGGACGGGCCTGCGTACTCGCGCTCGCGAACTTCTGTATCCCGTGGCTCTTCTTCCACAACTCGATCGAGACCTCGACGTACCTCGCGATACGCGACTTCGTCGCGCGCAACGCAATCTTGCTGACGTCGCTCGTCGTTCTCGCGTCGGTATTCGCGACGTCGCGTCAATCGGTCCAGCAACGCTTCGGCCACGTCGAGCGCTGGCGCCGTCGAGCGCTGCGCTGACGATCCACGCCGACTACCTGGTGAGCAATCGATCGACCGACGTCTGCACCAGGCCGGCGCCCACGTACAACGCGCGCGCGGCGTCGGTCGTGAAACCAATTTTGAGACGCCGAGCGCCCTTGCGTGCGAGTCGATCGAAACCGTTCGTCAGCAGCATTCGCGCCAGTCCGCGGCGCTGGAACTCGTCGTGGACCCGCATCGGTTCGAGAAGGCCGACGAGCGTGCGGCGGTCGAACCAGAACAGGGCGTAGCCAGCGACGGCACCGTGATCGTCCTCCACGCAGAGGTCCAGCGTCGGGTCGTACAGCGAGCACTGTTGCAATCGTCGCTCGACGTGTTCGCCGTTTCGAGCGATCATCGGATGTGGTCGATCGGCGCCGGACGCGCGATCGACCACACAGAAGCCCGGGACGTGTTCGACCGGCGGTCGATCATCAGCGTCCATCCACGTGGTGCCCGACAGCTCGTCGCTCATCGTGAAACCGCTCGCCAGCGCGAGACCGATCAGGGTCGCGTCGTCCTCGTGAACCAGCATCTCGAGGCCGTGGCGCCGATGGGGGGCGACGGCCTCCAGCGTCGCGGACCAGACCTCTTCATCACTGACGATGGACGGTACCGTGAAGACGTCGACTTGCCACGTGTGCTCCTCAGCCGTCAGTCCCGCCGCCGCGACCGGACCGTTCTCGTCGAACCAGACGGGTAGCGCCAACTCGTCGGTCAGGCGCGGACGGCGCCACCACCACTGGACGTCGGCGCCTTCCCACATACCGCGGAGGCCGTCGACCTGACAGGCGCGCTGAAGGACCATCGTCGTGGCGTCGAGCCGCGCCACGCCTCGCAACAAGTCACGTCGCACCGTCACTGCAAAATCCTAGGCTCGCGCCCCGGAGAACGATGGCGCGGATGTTTCGCGCCGCGATTCGTCACGCCGTTTCGGCAACTACGTCGACTTCTCCCAGACCGAGACGTGCTGCGTGCTGTCACTCGTGAACGGCGCGCGCGTCCAATCACTCCAGCGTTCGCGCAGACGCATGCCGGCCATGGTTGCCATGAGGTCGAGTTCCGACGGCCACACGTAGCGAAACGGAAATGCGTGGTGCTCGAAGGAGTCACCCTTCGCGCGGTAGTGATGGGAGACGAGACCTTGGTTGGCCACGTCGTATTCGTCGAAACCCAGCGCGTCCGCTCGAGCCGAGAAGGTGCGCAGCACCTCACCTGGCGGCAAGCGGCGAAGGTCGGGGATCATGACTTCGATCACGAAGAGGCCGCCGGGCATGAGGTGCGCGGCGGCGTTCGCGACACAGGCGACCTGTCCGGCTTGACTGGTGAGATTCATGATCGTGTTGAACACGAGGTACACCAGGTCGTACTGTCGGTCCATCGTCGTCGTGGAGAAGTCCCCGATCGAGACCCGGACTTCGTCGCCCCCAGGCTTCGCTCGCATCCTCTCCACCATCGCCGTCGAGAGATCGACACCTTCGACATCGATCCCGCGTTCGCGCAGCGGCAAGGCGACTCGACCAGTCCCGATGCCGAGTTCGAGTGCGCTCCGGGGACCCAGTGCCGCGAGGAAGGACACCATCGCGGCGAGCTGCGAGTTCGCCACGTCAGCGGCGACGTCCTGGTCGTAGGTCGCGGCGACGTCTTCTCCGAAATGGTCCTCGATCACGGACGACGACCTTCGAGCTACTTGAGCAGGTGCTTGGCGATCACGACCCGCTGAATCTGGTTGGTCCCCTCGTATATTTGCGTGATCTTCGCGTCGCGCATGAAGCGCTCGACCGGAAACTCCTTGGTAAAGCCGTAGCCGCCGAGCAGCTGCACCGCGTCGGTCGTGACGCTCATGGCCGTGTCGGAGGCGAAGGACTTGGCGGCCGCGCCCAGGTACGACAGGTTGCCGTCGGGGTCGCCGGCGTCGATCGTCGCGCACGCCTGGTAGACCAACGCGCGCGCGGCCTCGGTTCGGATCGCCATGTCGGCGAGCATGAAGCGCAGGCCCTGCAGGTCGGCGATCGGTCGACCAAAGGCCTTGCGACCCTTCATGTACTGGGCGGCGTAGTCGATCGCCGCCTGGGCGATGCCGACGGCCTGGGCGCCGATGGTCGGACGCGAACGGTCCAGCGTGTGCATGGCCATGAGGAACCCCTCGCCCTCGTTGCCGATACGGTGCGACGCCGGGACGCGCACGTCGTTGAAGACCACTTCACCGGTCGGCGAGCCGCGCAGTCCCATCTTGTCCTCGTGCTTCGGGAACTCGACGCCGGGACCCTTCTCGACGAGGAAGCACGTGATGCCGTGGGTCCGCGCGGTCGGGTCGGTCGTCGCGAACACGGTGTAGGTGTCCGACACGCCGGCGTTGGTGATCCAGTACTTCGAGCCGTTCAAGACGTAGTCGTCGCCGTCACGCACGGCGCGACAGCGCATGGCGGCGACGTCGGAGCCCGCGTCGGCCTCCGAGAGGCAGTAGCTCCCCTGGATCTCCCCCGACGCGACGCGCGGCAGGTACGACTGCTTGATCTCCTCGGAGGCGAAGTTCATGATCGGCAGCATCGCCAGTTTGGAGATCAGGATCGTGACCGACGTCGAGGCGCACCCGCGCGCCAACTGCTCGATCATGATCGCCTGGGTGACCATGTCCGCGCCGGCGCCGCCGTAGGCGGCCGGGACCTGCAACGCCGGCAGGTCCATCTTCACGCAGGCGTCGAAGCCCTCCTGGGGGTAGGTCTGGTCGCGGTCGTGCTCGGCGGCGTAGGGCGCGACCTGCTCGTCGACGAAGCTGCGCATCACGTCGCGAAAGGCCCGCTGTTCTTCGGTGAGGACGTAACTCATGTCGCTCCTTTGCGTGTTGAGTCTCTACGGGGAGGCGGGTCGGGCCGCGACGAGCGCGTCACCGTCGACGGCGTCGACGAACTGGCGCTGCAAGACGTAGCTGTGGGACAGGCCACGAAACGGCGCGCTCAGTCGGTGATCGACCGAGACGTCGCCGCGCAGCCCGAAGAGGTCCAGTGCCACCTTGACGTCAGCCAGTTGCGGGCCGCGACCGATGAGGCTGGCGCGCTTGGCGGCGACGAGTCCCACGCCGAGGGCGACGTCGTGACGGTCGTGCTCGTGGTCGAACGTCAGTTTCGCGCACTCGCGCGCGGCGATCGTCAGGGCGAATCCCTCGCCGGGTGCCTGGGTGCCGCGTCCGGCCTGACCGGCCGCGGGCACGGCCCGCAGCAGTCCGGGCTTGGGGGTGCGCGAGAACTCGGCCGTGCCGGTCTCCATGGTCGGGCGCACCTGACCGGTCGCAGAAACGGGGGAAAACGTGGGTTGGGTCACCCCTTGAGACTACTGCGAGGTCCCTCAGACCTTGGTCAGCCAGCTCTCGTAGGCCGGGCGCGCGCCGCGCACCGCCTGGAAGTACGTCGACTGGATCTCCATCGTGATCGGACCGGGTTTGCCGGCGCCCACGACCCGGTCGTCGACCGAGTCGATCGGCACGACCTCGGCGGCGGTGCCGGTGAGGAAGGCCTCGTCGGCGAGGTAGAGGTCGTCGCGACGCATGGCCTCGAAACTCACCGTGTGACCGAGGTCGTGGGCGATCTTGACGATGCTCGCCTGGGTGATGCCGCGCAGCGCCCCGGCCTCGGACGGTGGCGGGCTGATGATCAGGCCGTCGCGCACGATGAAGAGGTTCTCGCCGGTGCACTCGCTGATCAGTCCGTCGGTGCCGAGCATGATGGCCTCGTCGTAGCCGGCCTTCACCGCCTCGAGTTTGGCCAGACACGAGTTCACGTACCCGCCGACGGTCTTGGAGGCCGTCGGCATGGAGTTCGGGTGGTGGCGCGCCCAGGACGAGATCTTCATCCGCACGCCCTTCTCGAGGCTCTCGGCCCCCAGGTACGCGCCCCAGGGCCAGACGCCGATGATGACGTTGGTCGGCGCGCCCATCGGGTTCACGCCCATCTCGCCGTAGCCGAGGTAGATGAGCGGTCGGATGTAGCAGCCGTCGTTCATCTCGTTGACCCGCACGGTCTCCACGGTGGCGTCGCACAGTTCGTCGAGCGTGTAGGGCACGTCGATCATCAATATCTTGCAGCTGCGTAGGAGTCGCTCCATGTGTTCGCGCAGACGGAAGATCGCCACGCCCTGGGGCGTCTTGTAGGCGCGGATGCCCTCGAAGGCGCCCATGCCGTAGTGCAACGTGTGGCTGAGCACGTGCGTCGTCGCGTTCTCCCAGTCGACCAGTGCGCCGTCCATCCAGATCTTCTTCGTGGGCGTTATGGGCATCTACAACCTTCCGATCAACTGTTTCGTGACGCCCTCCGTGCCCAGCACGGTCGCGTCACCCTCAAAGTCTGCCACCGCCAGCGCGACGCGCCGTGCGGCCTCGACCTCACCGAGGTGCTCGAGCATCAGTACCGCCGAGGAGACCGCGGCCAGCGGATTGGCCCTCCCCGTGCCGACGATGTCGTGCGCCGCGCCGTGGACCGGC
This sequence comes from uncultured Acidimicrobiaceae bacterium, assembly GCA_963700135.1. Lineage (GTDB taxonomy): Bacteria > Actinomycetota > Acidimicrobiia > Acidimicrobiales > RAAP-2 > RAAP-2. Next base: position 786,130 of record CAVOWM010000011.1, read on the forward strand.
TCGAACAACGAGGCGCCGGTGCGCGCGGGGTTCAAGTTGGCGCTCGCCGCGAAGCCGATGCCGCCGGTGACCGCACCGGCCAGGTCCGAGAGGATGTCGCCGAACAGGTTGTCGGTCACGATGACGCCGTAGCGCTGGGGACTCTCGACGAGGTAGATGCACGCGGCGTCGACGTGGTTGTAGTCGACGGTGACGTCCGCGAACTCCGCCGCCACCTCGGTGACGACGCGCGACCAGAGGTCGCCGGCGAAGGTGAGCACGTTGGTCTTGTGGACCAGCGTCAGTCGTGGCGCGGCGAGGGCCGAGGCCCGCTCGAAGGCGTAGCGCACGCAGCGCTCCACGCCGAAGCGCGTGTTGACCGAACCCTGGGTCGCGACCTCCTGGGGCGTCCCGCGCCGCAGTTGGCCGCCCTCGCCGGCGTAGGGGCCCTCGGTGTTCTCGCGCACGATGGCGAACGAACAACCCTCCGCGAGCGAGCCGGCGACGCCGCGGAACGGTCGGTAGTTGATGTAGAGGTCGAGACCGAATCGCAACCGCAGCAACAGTCCGCGCTCCAAGACGCCCCCGGGGATCCGGGTGTCGCCGATCGCGGGCCCGACCGCACCCAGCATGATGGCGTCGTAGCCCCGCAGTTCTTCCAGGGTCGCGTCGTCCAGGACGAAGCCGTCCTTCAGGTACCGGGCGGCGCCCAGGTCGTAGGGCGTCGTCGCGAGTGAGACGCCGGCGGCGCGAACGACCTCGAGCGCCGCCGCCGTGACCTCGGGCCCGATGCCGTCGCCACCGATCACCGCCACGCGGTGGGTGCGTTCGTTGCTCACGGGCCGTCTCCTTCTTTGGTCCATTTTGCTCGCCCGCCCGTGTTCGGAGCAAACCCGCGTCGGCGGGCGCGCCGAGGCCCGCCGGTACAATTGACGTCTCTCCAGCAAACGAGAAGGCCATGGCCAGCGAAATCCACCGCATCACCCAAGAGACGCTCGACAAGCTCCGAGCCGAGTACCACGAACTCACGACCGTCGGCCGCACTGAGATCGCGCGCGTCATCGAGTCGGCGCGCCTGCTCGGTGACCTCTCGGAGAACGGTGACTACCACGCCGCCAAGGACAGCCAGGGAAAGATGGAGTCGCGCATCCGCCAGATCGACAACGTCATCCGCAACCACGAGATCGTGGCGCGCGACGAGAACTCCACCACCGTCGAACACGCCACCATCGTCCGGATCGTCTACGAGGGCGACAGCGACGACGACCATCAGGAGTTCTTCATCGGCTCGATCGAGGAGAAGCCCGACGGCGTCCTCGTGGCCTCGCCCACGTCACCACTCGGCAGCGCCCTGCTCGGCCACGCCGTAGGTGACGAGGTCGAGTACGAAGCCCCGTCGGGCGTCCTTCGACTCAAGATCGTCGGAATCCGCTAAGTGACGGCTCGGACCCTCTTCGAGAAGATCTGGGACGAGCACGTCATCGAAGCGCCCGGCGAGCAGTCACTCCTCTACATCGACCTGCACCTCGTGCACGAGGTGACCAGTCCCCAGGCCTTCGAGGGTCTTCGGCTCAACGGGCGACGCGTGCGCCGACCCGAACGGACCCTGGCGACGGCCGATCACAACGTCCCGACCGATCCGATCTCCACGCCGGTGAGCGACCCCGTGTCGCGCCGTCAACTCGAAGCGCTCGAGGAGAACTGCGAGGAGTTCGGCATCACCGTCTTCCCGCGCGGCCACGAGAACCAGGGGATCGTCCACGTGATCGGTCCCGAACTCGGCGTGACCCAACCGGGCATGACGATCGTCTGCGGCGACTCCCACACCTCGACCCACGGCGCCTTCGGCGCGCTGGCCTTCGGCATCGGCACCAGCGAGGTCGAACACGTCCTCGCGACCCAGACCCTCCCCCAGCAAAAGGCCAAGTCGATGGCCGTCACCCTGGAGGGCCGCCTCGGAGCGGGCGTCACGGCCAAGGACGTCGCCCTGGCCATCGTCTCGAGCCTCGGCACCGGGGGCGGCGCCGGCCACGTCATCGAGTACCGGGGCGAGGCGATTCGCGACCTCTCGATGGAAGGTCGGATGACGATCTGCAACATGAGCATCGAGGCGGGCGCCCGCGCCGGTCTCGTCGCCGTGGACGACACCACCATCGAGTACCTGCGCACGCGACCGAGCGTGCCGAAGGGCGACGAGTTCAAATCGGCCGCCGAACGCTGGCGAACGTTCGTCAGTGACGAGAACGCGACCTTCGACGCGGAGGTCGTGCTCGACGCCGAGGCCATCGTCCCTTCGATCACCTGGGGCACCAACCCGGCCCAGGTCGTCTCGCTCGACGGCGTCATCCCCTCGCCCGAGGGAATGGACGACCTCGACGAGCGCTCGACGACCGAACGCTCCCTCGCCTACATGGGCCTCACGCCGGGTACGCCCGTGCGTTCGATCGCGATCGACGTCGTCTTCATCGGTTCGTGCACCAACTCACGGATCGAGGACCTTCGCGCGGCGGCGGCGCTCGCGCGAGGTCGCCGGGTCGCCGACGGCGTACGGGCCCTCGTCGTGCCGGGCTCGCACCGGGTCAAGGTACAGGCCGAGGCCGAGGGCCTGGACCAGGTCTTCTTGTCCGCCGGATTCGAGTGGCGCGAACCGGGATGCTCGATGTGCCTGGGCATGAACCCGGACCAACTCGGCGCCGAGAAGCGTTGCGCGTCGACGTCGAACCGTAACTTCGAGGGCCGCCAGGGACGCGGGGGCCGCACGCACCTCGTCTCGCCCGCGGTCGCGGCCGCGAGCGCCGTCATGGGTCGATTCGCGTCGCCCGAGGAGCTGGCGTGAAACCGGTTCGCGTCATCGAGGGTCGCGCCGTGCCGCTCGAGCGCTCCGACGTCGACACCGACCAGATCATCCCCTCGGACTGGCTCAAGCGCGTCGAACGCACGGGATTCGGACGAGGCCTGTTCAGCGAGTGGCGCGACGACCCCGGCTTCGTGCTGAATCGCCCCGACTTCGTGGGCGCGAGCGTGCTGATCGCCGGCCCGCGCTTCGGCATCGGCTCCTCGCGCGAGCACGCGGTGTGGGCCCTGCTGGACTACGGGTTCGAGGCCGTGATCGCACCCTCCTTCGGCGACATCTTCGTCAACAACTCCTCGAAACAGGGCCTCGTCATCGTCGTGCTCCCGGTGGCCGACGTCGAGGCGTTGAACGACCTCGTCAAGGCCGACCCCACCCGACTGGTCGTGATCGACGTCGATCGACGCCGCGTCGAGGTGCCCGAGGTGGGATTCCAGCGTCCCTTCGACCTCGATCCGATGACGCGCGAGCGCCTGCTCAACGGGTGGGACGACATCGGACTCACCTTGTTGCGTGAGCCGGCGATCGCGGCGTTCGAAGCGACCGAACAGGCGCCGAGTCTCGACGGCGTCTTTGACGCCGCGGGCCACGTGCGCTGAGCGTTCTTCGCCGCGACGACGTTTGCGCCTACCCTTTTCTCCAGAACCGACAGGAGACGCCGTGAGCCGATTCCCCTACTACGACGAGTACGACGTTCATCGCACGATGCCCGACGAGGGCACGCCGCGCGAGGAGATCCTCGCCATGATGAGTGACATGGCGACGCGCGAGAACGTCGTGTGGGAGGGCGGCCACTGCTCGGGCACCATGTACTGCGGTGACCACGACCACTACGACTTCTTGAACGAGGCGTTCGCCAACTTCTCCTACGTCAACACGCTGCAGCGTGACATGTGCCCGAGCGCCACCAAGTTCGAGGCGGAGATCATCGCCATGACGCTCGACCTGCTCGGCGCGGGCGCGTTGACGGACCACCGGCCGGGCGGCCTCGTGACGTCGGGCGGTTCGGCGTCGATCGCGCACGCGGTGCTCGCCTATCGCGAAGGCAATCCCCGGGTGCGCCGCGCGAACATCATCAAGCCGGAGACGGCCCACCCGGCCTTCGCCAAGGCCGGTCATCTCTTCGGCGTGGACATGAAGATCGCGCCGGTCGATCCGACGACGCTCCAGGTCGACCTCGACTGGGTACGCGCGAACATCGACGCCGACACCGTCGCCCTCGTCGGTTCGGCCCCGAACTACGGCTACGGCACGGTCGACCCGATCACCGAACTGGGCGTGATCGCCCTGGAACACGGGATCGGACTGCACGTCGACGGCTGTCTCGGAGGGTTCCTCCTGCCCTTCGGCCGCGAGCTCGGCTACGACATCCCCGCCTTCGACTTCTCGGTGCCCGGGGTGACGACGATCTCGGCCGACACCCACAAGTACGGTTACGCCTTGAAGGGCACCAGCGTGCTCGCCTTCGCCGACCAGTCGCTTCGCAACGCCCAGTACTTCTACCTCACGGACTGGTCCGGCGGGAAGTACTGCTCCCCGGGGATGGACGGGTCGCGCTCCGGCGGCCTGCTCGCGGCTACCTGGGCCGCCATGGTCAGCCTCGGGCGCTCGGGCTATCGGCGCTACGCCCAGGCCATCTTCGAGACCTCCGCGGCGATGCAGGACGCGATCCGCGCTCACCCGTCGTTGCGGATCATGGGCGCGCCCAGCTTCTTGTTCTCCTTCACGTCCGACGAGTTCGACGTCTACCTGGTGAACGACTACCTGCGGACCAAGGGCTGGCGCATGAACGGCCAGCAGTACCCCAACGCGATCCACATGGCCGTCACCCGACCCCAGACCCAACCCGGCGTGGTCGAGCGCTGGACGAGCGACCTCGCCGAGGCCGTCGCGTACGCGAGCGAGCACCGGGACGAACCGGCCAAGTCCGGCGCCATCTACGGCGGCGTCGCCGGCGGCATGAGCGCCGAGGCCGACGAGTTCATCCGGGCGGTCATGGCCGACATGATGGACCAGCAGGCCTCCATTCCTCCTGCATGAGCGACGAACTCTGCCTCAGCATCGACCTCGGCACGGGCGGACCCAAGATCGGACTCGTCACCCTCGACGGTGACGTCCTCGACTACGAGCTGCACGCGGTCGAGACGACCTTCACCGGTGACGGCGGCGCGACCCAGGACCCGACGCTGTGGTGGACGCTCGTCACCGAGTCGACCCGCCGACTCATGGGCCGCGCCGACGTCACCAGGGACCGGGTGAAGGCCGTCGCGGTCACCGGGCAGTACGCCTCGACCGTCCCGGTCGACGCGGACGGACGCCCGACCGGACCGTGCCTGATGTGGCTCGACACGCGCGGACGCGAGTTCGCCCGACGCGTCATCGGGGGACCGATCGAGGGCTACAACCCGAGGAAGATCCTGCCCTTCGTGCGAAAGTCGGGCGGCGGACCCTCGCCCGCCGGCGCCGACCCCATCGGACAGATGTTGTACCTGATGAACCGGGAACCGGCGATCATGGCGGCCACGCGTTGGATGATGGAGCCGGTCGACTATCTCACCATGCGCTTCACCGGCGTGGCGTCGGCGACCCACGCGTCGCGACTGGCGAGCTGGCTGACCGACAATCGCGATCTCTCGCGCTACGCCTACGACGAACAACTGGTGAGGATCGTCGGCATCGACGCGCGGCTGCTCCCGCCACTGCAACCGATCGGCAGTGTCGTGGGGACGCTGACCCGCGACGTGGCCGAGCACCTCGGGCTCTCGAGCGACACCGTCGTCGTCACGGGCGTCCCGGACCTTCACGCCGCGGCGATCGGCAGCGGCGCCACCGCCATGTTCCAGGCGCACCTGGCGCTCTCCACGACGTCGTGGATCAGCTGTCCGGTGCCCAAGAAGAAGACCGACGCCCTGCACTCCATCGCCGCGGTCCCGGGACTCACCAACGACTCGTACCTGATCATCGACAATCAAGAGACCGGGGCCAAGTCCCTCGAATGGCTGCGGGGCCTCCTCGCCGGCGCCGGCACGCCGATGGGCTACGAGGAGATGACGGCGCTCGCCGCCACGTCGCCGCCCGGCGCGCGCGACGTGCGCTTCACGCCGTGGCTGGCGGGCGAGCGCTCACCGATCGGGAACAAGCACCTGCGCGGCGGCTTCACCAACCTCGCGCTCACGACGTCGACCGCCGACCTCATTCGCGCCGTGATGGAGGGCGTCGCCGCCAACAGCGCGTGGCTCCTGGGCTACGTCGAGAGGTTCGCGGGCCGCGAGCTCACGCCGCTGCGACTCGTGGGTGGTGGCGCGCAGTCGAACGAGTGGTGCCAGATCTTCGCCGATTCGCTCGGTCGCGTCGTCGAACAGGTCCCCCAACCGATGGTCGCGCAACTGCGCGGCGCGGCGCTCCTCGCGGCGGTCAACCTCGGCCGCCACCGACTCGAGGACGTCGCGGGCCTGCGTCCGCCCGGGCGCACCTTCACGCCCGAGCCCGACGTCGCGGACCTGTACGGCGTGCGGCGCACGCAGTTCCCCAGTCTGTACGCCCGCGACAAGCGGTGGTCGCGTCACGTCAGTTGACGCACCATCCGTCGTCGACGAGACAGCCCGCGCTTGGTACGGTGCTCGCATGCGATGTTCGTGGGCCGAGGGCGAGGAGATGCGCGCCTACCACGACGAGGAGTGGGGTGTCCCGCAGCACGACGACGACCGACTCTTCGAGCTCCTGACCCTCGAAGGCGCCCAGGCCGGGCTGAGCTGGTTGACCATACTGAAACGTCGCCCCGGCTACGTGAAGGCCTTCAAGCGACTTCAACCCGACGGCCGTGGCGCGCTTCACGGACGGCGACGTCGAGCGACTGCTCGAGGAACGTCGACATCATCCGTCACCGCGGCAAGATCGAGTCGACGATCAACAACGCCGGCGCGGTGGTGGCGCTGCAACGGAGCGGCTCGAGTCTCGATGAACTCCTGTGGTCCTTCGTCGACCACGAGCCGTTGCAGCGAGATTGGACCCGCGATCCCCACGTACCCGCCTCGACACCGGCGGCGGTGCGCATGAGCAAGGAGCTGAAGAAGCGCGGCTTTCGCTTCGTCGGCCCCACGACCTGTTACTCGCTGATGCAGGCCGCGGGCCTCGTCAATGACCACAGCCCCGATTGTTTCCGCTACGCCCAGGTCCGCGCACTGCGCTAACTCGAAGGCGTTCGCCGCGACGACGTCGTCCGGTCGCCACCGGGGAACCGCGACACCGCCCGGTGGCCCTCGAGGAAGTATCTCGACGGTCGATCCACCTCGCGCGTGAGTCCGATGCGTGTCGACTGACTCGTCACCGCGTCGATCTCTCCCCGACGGGCCCGATGGAACGTGAGGTGGCGGCCCTCGCCCGCGCAACAGTCCAGACCGTTGTCGGCGCCCGTGATCCCGAGGCCCCGCGTCAGGTTGCCGGGACCGCGCAGCGCGACCGAATCTTCCTCGCCGCCGGGGTCCGTGACGACGAGTTCGGCGGCCCGCAGCAACACGGCGGTGGCCGTGCCCTCACGCTCGGTCACCACGTTCATGCACCAGTGCATCCCGTAGATCAGGTAGACGTAGAGGTACCCGGCGGGCCCGAACATGATCGCGCTGCGCTTGGTCGGGCCGCGATACGCGTGCGACGCCGGATCGTCACTCCCGCCGTACGCCTCGGTCTCGACGACCAGCGCGCGCCGTTCATCGTCGCCGTCGTGCAGCACGAGCCACATGCCGACGAGGTCGTAGGCCACGGCGTCCGGCGGGCGTTTGAAGAAGCGCCGGGGGACGGGCGCGAGCAGTGTCACGGCACCCATTCTTCCGGGTCACGAGACTCGCCGGGACGCCAGCACCGCGGACGGACGGACGGCGAATCGGCCGACTCCGACGCGACGAGGTCTACGGCGTCGCGCCGACCGGTGAGGAGAGCGCCGGCTGTTGGAAGGACAGTTTGTTCGCCGGCATCGGGCGACTGATGAAGTAGCCCTGGGCGACGTCGCAGCCCAACTCACTCAGGAGGTCGAGCGTGGCGACGTCCTCGATGCCCTCGGCCACGACGCGTAACGCCATGTCGTGGCCGAGTTGGATGGTGGCGCGAACCAACTCCAGGTCGCGTTCCTTCCCGTCGCCACTGAGACCGGTGATGAACTCGCGGTCGAGCTTCAATTCGCCCACCGCCAACGAACTCAGGTAGGCCAAGGACGTGAACCCGGCGCCGAAGTCGTCGATCGAGACCACGATGCCCATCGCCGTCAACGCCTCGATCACCGCCTTCGAGCGCGCGAAGTCCGAGATGATGCTGGTCTCGGTGATCTCGATGATGAGTTGACTGCCGGGCAGGTCGTGCTGTCGCAGGAGGCTCGTGACGAGATCGATGAAGCCGTCTTCCAAGAGGTTCGTCGTCGTGATGTTGACCGACATCATCATGTGACGTCCGGCGTCGCGCCACTCGGCACACTGGGCCAACGCCGTGGTCAGTACCCAGTGCGTGAGGTCCTGCATCAGGCCGGCGTCCTCGGCCAGCGGCAGGAACTTCAGTGGTGGGATGAGTCCGAGCGTGGCGTGGGGCCACCTGATCAGCGCCTCGACGGCGAGGATCTCTCCCGAGCGCAGGTTCAGTTGCGGTTGGTAGTGCAGGACGAAGTTGCCCTCTTCGACGGCGATGCGCAGCTCTTCGGCCATGTTCAGCTTCTCTTCGCCCCCGTCGATGTCCTGGTCGTAGAAGACGTAGGGGATGTTGCCCAACTTCGCGCGGTACATCGCGGTGTCCGCGCACCAGGTGAGCCCGATGGCCTCGGCCGCGTCCGTCGGGGCGAGGGCGATGCCGATGCTCGCGCCGACGCTGGCCTTCATCTTTTGCAGGATGAACGGCTCACAGACCACCTTCAAGATGTCCAACGCGACCGCCTCGGCGATCGCCTCGTCGGCGTCCACCAGCACCACCGCCAGTTCGTCGCCGCCCAGGCGGAACACCGAACCGGTCGCCGGGACGACCGCGCTCAGGCGCGGGCCGAGCTGGCGCAGCAATTCGTCGCCCGCCGGGTGACCGAAGGAGTCGTTGATCTCCTTGAAGCGGTTGAGGTCGATGAAGAGGAAGGCGAGATTGCGCGACGTCGTCCACGGATTGGCGTAGTCCGCGAAGAACGTCTCGAGCACGTGGAAGAGGTAGCGGCGGTTGCCGAGCCCGGTCAGTTCGTCGGTCTGGGCCTGACGGTGGCGCTCTTCGGTGAGGATCCGCAGGTCGCGTGCCGACAACGTGAGACGCAGGCCCGCCGCCAACAGCGTCGCCGTCGCCAGCCATACGGCGACCCACGACACCGGCCGCACGTAGCCGACCAAGAGGATGACGAGTCCGCCGACGGCGGCGATGCTCGGCAGCGCCACTCCGGCGACACGCTGGGCCCGCAGCGGGTCGAGCGTGCGCGGCTTCAGCCACACGGACATTGACATGAGCACGATCGACGCCGGCCACGCCACCGCGTTGAAGTCGGTGCCGAGTTTCGAGGCGAAGATCGTGGAGGACGAGAAAAGGTTCGCGGTGTCGCCGATCACGTTGAGGGCGATGCCCGCGGCGAGCAGGTACCACGGCAGCGTGGAACGTCCGGACAACAGCACCGTGCCACCGATGACGAGCGACAACAAGAGGAGGTCGCCGATCGGGTACGCCAGGTTCGTGGTGGCCGTGGCGACGCTGCCCCCCGCGGCGTGCAGGATGCTGTGGAAGGCGAAGGCCGCGCAGATGGCGGCGGCGCCGAACCCGGCGACGACGCCGTCGAGCCAATTCGGTCTCGAGAGCCGACCCAGCGCGTTGCGCAGCAGTTGAACCGTGGCCACGTAGGCCAACGGGTAGAACCCGAGGTAGAAGACGTCCGCGAGCGACGGCACCGGCGGCGTCTTCCCGCCCAGCGACTCGATCGTCAAGAACACGTCGCCCAACGTCCACGACAGGAGGCTCAGCCCCAGTGCGAGGGGCGCGACGCGCCCGGGATCCTTGTCCATGCCCCGGACGATGCAGATGATCGACGCGGCGCCTTCGATGCCGCACACGACCCAGCCGTCGAGCCACGTCCAGTTCTGACTCGGGCTGCGCAGTAGCAGTGACACCAGGTAGCCGAGCACCATGATCCCGAGGACGCAGAACCCGGTCCAGGCGTAGGGCGCGAGGTCCTGGATCCTTGACGAGAATTCGTGGCTTTCAGCGCCGTGCGGGTGCGGTGGCAGGGCGAGCGGCTCGGTCGAGGCCGCGTCGCGACTCGCGTAGCGAAAATGACTGGGACGAACCTCTTCTTCGATGTCGTCTACCACTTGCCGACCCCCTGACAGTCTTCGTTCGGAAGAACCGTTGCAAAACTCGGCGATTGACCACGATTCGGGACCATCGCAATTTCAACGGTAGTGCTTGATTTGTGAATTTTTGGACATCCTCCCGCACTTAAACCCAAGCGTGTTCACAGCCGGCGAAGTAGCCGTTCGACAGGAATTTCCCGGTGATAATCGCGATTTCGCCGCCGCGCGAGCCCGTCGAGTGCCGCAGAACCGAAAAAATTGTTCTTTCGGTTCACCCCGTCAGCGAGTCAACTCCTTGATTCGGCCACGAATGGGACCGGGGGGCGAGCGGCGTAGCGTCGTTCACCGCGTCGGCCCACGAGAACCGATGAACGATTCAAATTCGATAGGCGCAGCCATCCCAGTACGCCACCAACCGCGGCCGTCGCTTCCCGCGGACCTCGACGCTCAGCGTCTGCGGGAGGACCGAGCCGAGATGGAACAGGCGCACGTCGAGGCTTTCCGCGCGCAGGTGCTCGTAGCGCTCGGCGTCTCCGCGCGCACTCGTCGCGGCGTCGAGGAACGTCAGTCCGCCGGAGCAACAGCGGTTGTGGCGCACCCGCAGGTACAACGTGCCCCCGCGCGCCGCGACGTACGCCCGCGCCTGGTCGCTGATCTCGATCTCCGTGGCTCCCAGTCTACGAAGGCCCTCGCGCTCGCCCACGTCGGGCGACGGCGGAGGACGTTCGTCACCCGTGCGGTAACTTCACGAGTGCGAATGAACCCTGGAGGCGCCATGTCGTTGGAATCGTTCCCCCGCTACCCCCTCATGTTCGGTCCGTCGCCGATCCATCGCCTGGAGCGCCTGACGGAGTACCTCGAGGGGGCCGCGGTCTGGGCCAAGCGTGACGACGTCAATTCGCCCCTCGCCTTCGGCGGGAACAAGACCCGCAAGCTGGAGTACCTCGTCGCCGACGCCTTGGCCAGCGGCTGTGACACCCTGGTGTCGATCGGCGGCGTGCAGTCGAACCACACCCGACAGGTCGCCGCGGCGGCGGCCACGACGGGGATGAAGTGCGTGCTGATCCAAGAGAGTTGGGTCGACTGGCCCGACGTGACCTACGACCGCACCGGCAACATACTGCTGAGTCGGCTCATGGGGGCCGACGTGCGTCTCGTGCGAGCGGACTTCGGCATCGGCTTCAAGGAGAGTTGGGAGAAGGCGATTCTCGAGATCGAGGATCGCGGCGGGAAGCCCTACGCCATCCCGGCCGGGGCGTCGGATCATCCCCTCGGCGGTCTCGGTTTCGCCGGCTGGGCGAAGGAGGTGGAGCAACAAGAGGTCGAGCTCGGCGTGGTCTTCGACTACGTCGTCGTCTGCTCGGTGACCGGCGGCACGCAGGCCGGCATGGTGGCCGGCTTCGCGGAACGCAACGCTCGGTCGGTCATCGGCATCGACGCGTCGGCCAAGCCCACGGAGACCTGGGACCAGGTCGCGCGTATCGCGCGCGCCACCGCCCAACTCATCGGCGTCGAACGCGAGATCCCCGACGAGGAGATCATCCTCGACGACCGCTTCCACGCCGGCACCTACGGCATCCCCGACGAGCGGACCCTCGAGGCGATGCGACTTGGCGCCTCGTTGGAGGCGATGATCACCGATCCGGTCTACGAGGGCAAGTCGCTCGCCGGCCTGATCCACATGGTCCAGGACCGCGAGATACCACCGGACGCCAACGTGCTCTTCGCGCACTTGGGCGGTCAGCCGGCCCTCAACGCCTACGCCAGTCTCTTCAAGTAGTCGCGGTGGGCTCTCCTCTCGTCATCAGCATCCCGGACGCGCTGGTGCGCAACACCCTGGGCGAGCTCCCGAGTGACGTCGAGGTCGTCGAGTGGGACATGTCCGGCCCGGCGCCCGTGGCGCGCGTCGACATCGTCATCGCGCCATACCTGCAGTCGTGGGAGGGTCTCAGGAATCTCGAGGGCCTCGAGGTCGGACTGGTCCAGTGTCTCACGCTCGGCTACGACGGCGTCGCGCAGTACCTCCCGAAGGGCATGGTGTTCGCGAACGCCGCGTCGGTGCACGAGACGTCGACCGCGGAGATGGCGCTGGCACTGATCCTGGCGTCCCAGCGCTACCTCCCGGACTTCGTGCGCGCGGCCGACGCCGGGAAGTGGTCGCCCTCGTGGCACCCGAGCCTCGCCGATCGCACGGTGCTCCTCGTCGGCTACGGCGGCGTGGGTCGCGCGATCGAAGCGCGACTCCTCCCCTTCGAAGTGACGGTCCTGCGACTCGCCCTTCACGAGCGCACCGACGAGCACGGACGCGTGTACGGCCTCGACGCTCTCCACGAGCTCTTGCCGCTCGCCGACATCGTCGTCGTGGCGGTCCTGCTCGACGAGAGTACGCGTCACCTCGTCGACGCCGAGTTCCTCTCACTGATGCCCGACGGCAGTCTGTTCGTCAACATCGCACGCGGCGGCGTCGCCGACACCGACGCGTTGCTCGCCGAGGCGCGCAGCGGACGTCTCCGGCTCGCCCTCGACGTCACCGACCCGGAGCCGCTGCCGGACGGACATCCGCTCTTCGCTCTCGCGAACGTCCTCATCTCGCCGCACGTCGCGGGAATGAGTTCGGCCGCGCTGCCGCGCATCGCGCGACTCGTTCACCAACAGATCGAACGGATACAGCGCGGCGAGGCGCCCGTGAACGTCGTACTTCGCACGTAGCTCATCGCTCGCCCACGACGGCGAGGTAGACGTCGCAGAGGTTCCAACCGGTGCGAGCGCCGACGATCAGTTGGTCCAACTCGTGGAGGGCCGAGTAGGTGTCACTGCGCTCGACGACGCGCGCCCACTCGATGCCGCGGGTACGTGCGAGGCCCATCGTCGCCTCGTCGGACCAACCACCAGCAATGCCCTGGACGAAGTCTCGCCCATCCGTGGCCCTCGCCGCGACCACGACGTGGCGCGGGTACCCGTCGAGCACCGGGGCCATGCGCCACGCGAACTCCTGGCAGCGCCCACCGGTTCCCGAACCTCGCACCCGGAGCGTCACCTCGCCCACGCCGACCACGCAGAACGGGGCGCCACCGGCGGCGGCGCTCGACAGTTCCTCGGTCATCACGTCGACCACGTCCTGCACGTCCCCGTGTAGCCGACTTCCCAGGTCAACGGTGCGAAATCCTCGCCGCGCCGCGTCCTCGAGCACGGACGCGAGCACCTGGGCCGGCTCGGCGACCACGCGGTTGTCGTGGACCGTCGTCACCGGTTCGCGCATCACGTCGGCGCGCCGTTCGCACGCCGCGCGGATCACCTCGGCCAGGGGTCCTTCCTCGCGGCCGATCCGTCGCAGGAGCGCTACGACGTCGGCGTGATCGGGTTCGAAGTCGTAGGTCAGGCCCGACGCCACCCACCGCGCCCCCGACACGACGTTGTCCACCATGAGCAGGGCGAGGGAGCGCGCAGAGCGCACCTGTCGAAGGACCGCGCCCCCGGCGATCCTCGAGGTCGCCGCGCGCAGCTGATTGAGCGTCGTGATGTCGGCGCCTGACTCGAGTACCGCGGCGAAGAGTTCGTGGAGGTCCTCGAGGTCCATCGGCGCCTGCGGCAGCGCGCACAGGCTCGAGGCGCCCCCGGAGACCAGGAAGATCGTGAGGTCCGCGCCGTCGCCCTCGTCGAGGAACGCGACGAGCCGCTCGCCCGCCATCAGGCTGCCGAGACCGGGTCGCGGGTGCTCGCCGATGACGTACTCGACGTCCGCGTCGAACGAGAACGCCGGTCCTTCGTCGACGATCACCAATTGGCGTCGCACGCGCTCGCCGAGCACGTCACGCGTCGCCGACGCCATCTCGCGCGCGGCCTTGCCGAGCGCCACGACGTCGACGCGTCCTTCTCCCACGTCCGCGTCGCGAAGCGCCGTCGAGATCAACCGGTGGAGCTCGAGGACCTCAGCCCACGCGCCACTGATCGCGAGGGCGTCCTCGAGGAGTTCAGACGTCACGCGAAGCTCGGGTCACGAACGCTCGGTGCCACGAGCGAATACTACGGACGGGCGCTGCGGCCGAGCGGCCCGCGTCACGTCGAGGGCGCGAACACCTCGTGGGCGATCATGATCTGGCGCGCCTGGCCGTGTCGCCAGGTCGCGAGCAACGCGATGGCGAGATTGGCGAGTCCGGCGAAGGCCGTCGCGGTGAGCGCGGCCCACAGGTGGACGCCGGTGTAGTAGAGGATCCACATCGAGCACCCCAACGCGCCGATGAACCACGACGTCGCCGACACGCCGGAGGCGTCGGGGTGGCGGATCAGTTCGATCAATTGCGGCGCGCGGTTGATGGACATCGCGACGCCGGTGCCGAAGACGCCGCCAGCCCAGCCCCAGAGGATCGTGGGCATCACGCAACACACGACGAAGTAGCCCAGCGCCCGCGCCGGAACGGCCCACCGGCGCCACGGCGCCAACCGAAAGAGGATCGAGAGCTGGAGCGGCAAGATCAGGGCGCTCCCGAGGACGACCTCAACCGAGTGGGCCGCGAAGCCGTAGGTGATCCAGAAGCAGCCCATGTAGACGAAGAGGACCCACGTGGCCAGTGAGACCCCTTCGATGCCCAGGGTGCGGACCCGCCGCAGCTGGTAGGAGGTCCCGACGACGCCGCTCGCGACGGCCAACCACCCCATCGAAACGGTGATGGAGTGCCATGTCATCACTTAAGTTTAGTGGTGGCTTTTTCTATCGACGGCGATTTGCTGCGGAAATGACGGCTTCGAGTGAAGCGTCGAGGATCGACGAACTCATGCCCACACCCCACCACGTCGTACCGTCGTCACCCTCGGCTTCGACGTAGGCGACGGCCGACGCGGCCGACCCCGAGGTGAGCGCGTGTTCGGAGTAGTCGCGCACGCTGAACTTCACGTCCATCTCGGTGCGCAGTCCGTCCATCAACGCGTCGATCGGACCGTTCCCCTCACCCTTGACGGTGAGGTGATGACCGTTCACGACCAGTTGGGCGAAGATGCGCGTGCTGGACTGATCGGCCGACACCTCACTGGAGAGCAGCTGGATCTTGGGGTTCTCGGGCTGGTACGTCGTCGTGAAGACGTCCCAGATCTCGGCCGGCGAGATCTCGGTGCCGGTCGCCTCGGTGAGCTCCTGGACCTGCCTGGAGAACTCCACCTGCATGGCGCGCGGCAGTTCCAGGCCGTGCTCGGCGCTCAACAGGTAGGCGACGCC
The DNA here is from genome assembly GCA_963700135.1 of uncultured Acidimicrobiaceae bacterium. Classification (GTDB taxonomy): domain Bacteria; phylum Actinomycetota; class Acidimicrobiia; order Acidimicrobiales; family RAAP-2; genus RAAP-2. Next base: position 801,461 of record CAVOWM010000011.1, read on the forward strand.
GCCCTTGCCGGACTGGGAGTTCACGCGAATGATCGCCTCGTAGGTGCGTCCCGTGTGCTTGGGGTCGATCGGCAGGTAGGGAACGGCCCAGACGTCGTAGGTGTCGCCGATCGCCAGCATCCCCTTCTTGATGGCGTCCTGGTGCGAACCGGAGAAGGCGGTGTAGACCAGTTCGCCCACGTAGGGGTGGCGCATGTGGACCGGCAGGCGATTCGCGTACTCGGCCACGTGGCGGGCCTTGTCGATGTCGCGGATGTCCAGTTCGGGATCGACCCCCTGGGAGAAGAGGTTGAGCGCGAGGTTCACGACGTCCACGTTGCCGGTGCGTTCCCCGTTGCCGAACAGCGTGCCCTCGACGCGGTCCGCACCGGCCAGGACGCCCAGCTCGGCGGCCGCGACGCCCGTGCCGCGGTCGTTGTGCGGGTGCAACGAGAGCACGACGCTGTCGCGGCGATCGACGTGGCGCAGGAACCACTCGATCGCGTCGGCGTAGAGGTTGGGCGTGTACATCTCGACGGTCGCCGGGAGGTTCAAGATCAGCGGCCGCGCCGGCGTCGGATCGATGACCTCGATCACCGCGTTGCAGACCTCCAGGGCGTAGTCGAGTTCGGTGCCGGTGAAGGACTCGGGCGAGTACTCGTAGTAGAACTCGGTCGACGGCGACATCGATTCGAGGCCGCGACAGAAGGCGGCCGCGTCGGTCGCGATCTTCTGGATGCCGGCCTTGTCCAGTCCGAAGACGACCCGTCGCTGCAGCGTCGAGACCGAGTTGTAGAAGTGGATGATGGCGCGCGGCGCCCCGATGACCGATTCGTAGGTGCGCCGGATGAGGTCCTCGCGGCACTGCGTGAGGACCTGGATCGTGACGTCCGCCGGGATGAGGTCGTTCTCGATGATGTGACGCACGAAGTCGAAATCGGGCTGGGAGGCCGAGGGGAAGCCGACCTCGATCTCCTTGAATCCCATCTCGACGAGCTGGACGAACATCGCGTTCTTGCGCTCGAGGTCCATCGGGTCGATGAGGGCCTGGTTCCCGTCGCGTAGGTCGACGCTGCACCAGCGCGGCGCCTTGGTCAGTCGACGGTCGGGCCAGGTGCGGTCCGGTAGCTCCACCGGGACCGTCGCGACGTATTTGGCGTAGGCCATGGGGCTCGGCTGCTGGTTGTCCTTCACCTGGTTTCCTCTCCATCACGGTCGAACGAGAAACAAAAAACCCCCGCCAAGGCGGGGGTCGGGGCGAGCGAGTGCTCACCCCTATCGAAGCAGCAGGTCGTTCTGGCCGGTTCTCATGGCGACATTCTACTCCGAACGGCGCAAATGTCCAGAGAGACTCGCCGCTAACCTCGATGGTCATGGGCGCACTCAAAGCAATACTCAAACTCATGTTCGTGCTGGTCGTCGCGGCGAGCATCGCCGGCGTCGTCATGCTGGTCAAGCGACCCAAGGACTCGAGCCCCGTCTCCTTCGACGAATGGCCCGACGTGCCTCGCAATCCTGAGTCTGAGTAGCCCGTCACCCACCTCGTCATAAGGAGAAACCATGACTGACATGCAATATCGGCGTCTCGGCCGATCCGGTCTCAAGGTGAGCCTGCTCTCCTTCGGCAGTTGGGTCACGTTCGCCAACGCCGATCAGATCGAAACGGCCCACCAGGCGGCCGAGTGTCTCAGCGCCGCCAAGGACGCGGGCGTCAACTTCTTCGACAACGCCGAGGCGTACTCCGCCGGTGAGTCCGAGCGCGTCATGGGTGACGCGTTCCGGGAGTTGGGCTGGAAGCGGCACGAGTACGTCGTCTCCACGAAGCTCTACTGGGGACTCTTCGACGTCCCCAACATGCGCTTCACCCTCAATCGCAAGTACCTCACCCAGGCGATCGACGGCTCGCTCGAGCGCTTCGGCCTCGACTTCGTCGACCTCGTGTTCTGCCACCGACCGGACCCGAACACGCCGATCGAAGAGACCGTGTGGGCAATGAGCGACATGATCACCCAGGGCAAGGCCCTCTACTGGGGCACGTCGGAGTGGCACGCCGATGAGATCCGCGCGGCCTACGACGTCGCCGATCGCCATCACCTGCACAAGCCCGTGATGGAGCAGCCCGAGTACAACATCTTGCACCGTCGCAAGGTGGAGCGCGAGTACGCGCGTCTCTACGAGGACATCGGGCTCGGCACGACCATCTGGTCGCCACTCGCGTCGGGCCTGCTGACCGGCAAGTACCTCAACGGCGTGCCCGAGGGTTCGCGCGCGTCACTCCCCGGCTACGAGTGGCTGAAGGAGATACTGACCGACGAGGCGAGCAACAAGAAGGTGGCCGCCCTCAAGGTCATCGCCGACGAGCTCGACGTCTCACTCGCCCAGTTCTCGCTCGCGTGGTGCGCAAAGAACCCCCACGTCTCGACGGTCATCACCGGCGCCTCGAACGCGGCGCAGGTTCGCGAGAACATGACCGCGCTCGACGTACTGCCGCTGCTGACGCCCGAGGTCATGGAACGCGTCGACGCCATCAGCAACGCCTAGATGACCACGTCACGCATTGGCATCATCGGTGGTCTGTCGTGGGAGTCGACCGCGTCGTACTACCGCTACTTCAACGAATTGTTTCAGGGCGCGAACGAGTGGTCACAGCCCCAACTCCTCATCGACTCGGTCGACTTCGGGGCGATCGTGCCGTTGCAGCGAGCCGGTGAGTGGGCGGCCACCGGCGAGATACTGGCCGACTCGGCCCGACGCCTCGAACGAGCCGGCGCGACCGTCCTCGGCATCGGCGCCAACACCATGCACGTCAACTTCGCCCACGTGCAAGACGCCGTCACGATCCCCGTCATCGACGTACGCGACGCCGTGGCCAAGGAGTCGCTCGGCACGGGACACCACTCGATCGCGCTGCTCGGCACGAAGTACCTCGTCGACGGGGAGTTCTACTCGGACCGTCTGCGGGAACTGGGCGTGACCTCGATCAAGCCGACCGAGGAGCAGACCGAGCGTCTGCAGTTCATCATCTTCTCGGAGTTGACCCGGGGCATCGTCACCAAGGGTTCGCGCGCCTACCTGCGCGAGGTCGCGTCCTCGTGTCTCGAACGTGGCGCGAGCATCGTCGGACTCTGCTGCACCGAGTTCGGCATGCTCATGAGCGAAGACGAGGCCTTCCCGGTCATCGACTCCACCAAGGCGCACGTGCGCGCCCTGCTCGCGGCCTAGCTGTATTGACCACGAGCGTTGTTGACAAGATTTCGCTGAGGAGATGAGTCCCTGGGAGCAAAGTGGAGATGTTCAGAAACCACTAACTCCCAGGAGACTCAAATGCACGCTAACGCTCGTCTAACTCCGATTGGCCGACTGACATTGGTCATGCGCATCGAAGGGGGCCGACCAGTCGCCCACGTTGCCGATGAAATGGGCATCTCTCGTCCCACCGCCTACAAGTGGTGGCGCCGATGGCGTGAGGAGGGTGAACTCGGACTCGTCGACCGATCGAGTCGCGCGCACCACTGCCCCCATCAGACCTCACCAGAGATCGAGGCCCAGATCACCGAACTGCGCCAGACGCTCAAGCTCGGCCCGGCGCGCATTGGCTACCGGCTCGGCGTGGCACCGTCAACCGTGCACCGGGTGCTGTGTCGACGGGGACTCAATCGACTGAGGTGGATGGACCGACCCACCGGTCGCGTCATCCGTCGCTACGAGCGCGCACGTCCCGGTGAGCTGATCCACGTCGACGTGAAGAAACTAGGCCGCATCCCTGACGGCGGCGGTTGGAAGGTCCTCGGACGAACGATTGGGAACCACAACAACGCCAAGGCCACGGGCTACCGGGGCAGCGTCGGTTACGGCTTTATCCACTCGGCGGTTGACGATCACAGTCGCGTGGCCTACTCCGAGATACTCGGCGACGAGAAGAAGGAGACCGCCGCTGACTTCTGGTCACGGGCGAGGGCATGGTTCGAGGCACGCGGCGTCAAGGTCACCGAGGTCATGACTGACAACGGCTCGTGTTATCGCAGCCGGCTCTTCGCCGCAACCCTCGACGACGTCATCCATCGTCGGACTCGCCCTTACCGACCACAGACCAATGGCAAAGTGGAGAGATTCAACCGCACGATGCTCGAAGAGTGGGCCTACGTCCGCCCCTATCTATCAGAAGCGGAGCGAAGAGCAGAGTTCGAAGGTTTCTTGCACCTCTACAATCACCACCGAAGCCACACTGCTCTCGGAGGCAAGCCACCCATGAGTCGTGTCAATGACCTACGTGGTCAATACACCTAGCTCAGCGATCGGGCCGCGACGAGCCCTCGAACAGTTCGACCGTGTGATCGTCGATCTCGTCGATGTAGGTGTTCAACTGGGCGAGCAGCGCCGCGCCGGACCCGTGGAAGAGGTGCGGTTCGATACCCGCGAGCTTGATGGCGCTGCGAGCCCGGGTCACCGAACGCAGCGCGCTGCGCCGCAGTGAGTGGCGGATGACCGGATCGCTCGTCGGCGTCGTGCGCTGATACTTCGCGACGGCCTCGGCGACCTGTGTCAGCTGTTGACGGGGCCGCAGTGACGGGGCGTGGAGCCACAGCACGTAGTCGATCGCGAGCACGATCGCGGCGCCGATCGCCGTGTCGACGATGCGCGGCCCGAACAGACTCTGGTCGGGGCCGAGTACGCCGACGAAGACGAAGACGATGGGCGTGAAGACCATCACGGTCAGCGCGTGACTGCGCTGGGCGGCCCACGGGACCGCCGCGGCCATGGCGCAACACAAGACGATCAGGGAGACCTGCTGATTGCCCGCGACCGCCACGAGCGCGGCGATGCCGACGCCGGCGAGCGTCCCGAGCACGCGTGAGACGGCCCGACGCATCACCGGCCCGAGATCGGGACGGAAGACGAAGGCGACCGTCATCGGGAGCCAGTAGCCCTTCGGACCGTCTAGTGCGTGCGCGATGATCGTGGCCACGACGACCGCGGCGCCGAGCAAGAGCGCGAACCTCGAGCGGTCGATCATCGGCAGTCGATGGATGGTGGAACGAAAGGGCATCTCACCCACGAGCGTCGAACGCTCGGGTCCACGGAACGCCTCGGCGACCAGCCGCCGCGACGGGGAGGCGAGCGTCGTCGCCCACGTGGTGGCCAGGCCGTCGAGTTGGGCGACCGCGGCGACGCAGGTGCCGCGTCGCACGGTCTCGGCGACCTCGCGAAGGGCCGCGGGCACCACCGGGTCGACCGCTTCGACCTTGCTGGCCAGATAGGACGCGAGCTCGCCGATCTGGAGCACCACGACGAATACCTGATGGATGGCGACGCCTTCGTCGTCGGCCGGCAGCTTCCGGGCGCCGACGACGTCTTGGGCCGCGTCCAGGATCACCACGGCCCGGCTGCGCGCGTGGTTGAGCGCCTCGGTCCCGATGGCCTCCAGCAACTGTGCGAGGGCCTGCATCGCGTCGGCGAGGCACAGCCGCTGATCGGCGCGACGGCCGACGCGATCGGTGAGACGGGCGACGCCGTAGACGAAGAGTCCGCCGGCCATCAGACACAACGCCGATTGCCAGATCCGTCCGGTGAACCCCAGTCCGCCACCGAGGATCGCGCCCAGCAAGAGGTACATGCCCTGGGTGGCCCAGAGTGACGCCTCGATGAGTCCCGCGAAGAACGCGACGACCCCGAAGAGCACGACCAGGGTCCACGGCGCGTGGAGGTGATTGACGACGAGCGCGCCCAGGGCGAGTCCCGGGGCGCCGGCGAAGGCGACGCCGAGGATTCGCGGCGCGCGGTTTCGCCAGCGGTCGAGCCCGTCTTGACTGACACCCCACAACGCCCCGAGCGCCACCAACGTGCCGTAGGCGCGCTGGCCGGTGAGAAGGCCGATAATGAGGGGCGTCGCGAGACAGACGGCCGCGCGTAGCGAGAGCCGGGCTTGCGACGACATCTTCCGGCGACTCACTCGCTTGACGTCGCGCTCCACGCTGACGAGGTTAACGGCGAGCGATGCATCCCTCGGGGCCGAGGAACTCCGATGGTCGACGCGAGCCCTTCGCCTACGCCGGCAGTACGAACGGGAGCTCCACGGCGACGGTGAGACCACCGCCGGGGGTGTCCTCGAACAGGATGCGACCGCCGAGGAGTTGCGTGAACCCCGACGCCACGGTGAGGTTGAGACCGGCGTTGAGTTGCTCACCGCTCAGTCGATGGAAGGGCGCGAGGACGGCCTCTCGAAGCGACTCGGGCATACCCGGACCACGGTCGACGACGAGGACCTCAACGAAGTCGCCGACGACGCGGGCCTTGACGTTGACGGGCTTGTCGACCGGACTGAATCGACACGCGTTGCTCACGATGTTGAAGATGACGCGTTGCACCAAGACCGGATCGGTGTGCAGACCCGGCAAGTCGTCCGCCACGTCGCATTCGACCGTTCGGCCCCGCGCGTCGACACTGGCGATGGCCATCGCCAACACGGCGTCGATCTTCACGGACTCCGGATGGATCGAGACCTCGCCCGCCTCCAATCGCCCCGCGTCGATGAGGTTGATCACCAGGCGCGTGAGCTGGCGGACTTGGACCTCGACGCCACTCAGCACCGCGTTGCGTTCGTCGAGCGATCGACGCTCGTGGCTGCCCGTGAGTAGCGAGATGTTGGCCTGCATCTTCTCGAGCGGTCCGAGCAGTTCCTTGGACGCCGTTCGAAACAACGCCAGCCGAAGCGACTCCGCCTCGGCGATCTCTTCCAGCTGATTCGCGTCGCGCGCGATCATCTGGCTGCGGAGGCCGGCGGCGACGCGACGAGCGAAGGCACCGATCAACTGATTGTCTTGCTCGTTGAGCGCCGCGCCAATGACGTAGAGGCGATGCTCCTCGTCGATGTCGAAGTGCGTGCCCCCGACGAAATCGTTCATCGGCTCGCCGCTGACCAGGTCACTCGACCACACGCCGTCACGCTGCGTCGCGAGCGCCACGCTCGATGCCGCGAAGACCGCTCGTAGCGATTCGAGCAGTGGCAAGAGGTCTTCGTGGGAAGCGGCGACACTGGCTGCGGCCCCGGCGAGGATCTGGGCCTCCGCGCGGGCCCGTTCCGCCTGGCGGGAATTCCGGGTGAAACGATTCACGATCAGACTGGCCGCCATCGCGAACAACAGGTACGCGACGATCGCCACTACGTCATCGGGACGCGCGACCTCGAGCGTGTGCAGCGGTTTGACGAAGAAATAGTTCTCGAGTCCCGACGCCAGCAGCGCGCCCACTATCCCCACCAGTGCGCCGGCCCACGTGGTGAGGGCCAAGATGGCGATCAGGTACACCAGGAAGACGGTGGAGGTCGAGAGACTGGAGCGAATCTGGCTCATGACGACCGTCAGCAGCGGCATCAGTACGATCGTGGTCACCAGGGCCAGGCTCACGCGCACCCACGACACGCGCTCGGTCTGTCGCCGGCGATGCACGTGGGTCGGCCGCTCTCCCCCGACCGCGATGATGTGCACGTCGAGATCGCGCGCGTGTCGCAACACCTTCTCGACCACGCCGTTCGCCGGACGCCAGAAGGGACGGGGTCGACTGGCGCCCAGGACGATCTGGGTCCCGCGTTCACTGCGAGCGAAGGTGACGAGGGCCGTCGCCGTGTCGTCATCGACGACCTCTTGGAACTTGCCCTCGAACTCCTCGACCAGTTCACGCGCCTCCGATAGGTCGGTGGGGACGCTTCGAATCTCGTCCGCTTTCACGATGTGGACCGCGAAGAGCTCGGCGCCCGTCCTGGACGCGATGCGCGCCGCGCGGCGCAGCAGGTCGGCATCGGTGGCGGTGCCGGTGATCCCGACGATGAGCCGTTCGCGTGTCTCCCATGACTTGTCGATGGCGTGGTCGTCGAGATAGCGCTGCAGGGAGTCCTCGACACGGTCGGCCAACCACAGGAGCGCGAGCTCTCGGAGTGCGCTGAGGTTGCCAACGCGAAAGTAGTTCGCGAGTGACGCGTCGATCTTGTCGGCGGCGTAAATGTTGCCGTGGGCCATTCGTCGGCGCAACGCCTCGGGTGTCAGGTCGACGATCTCGATCTGCTCGGCGCGACGCACGATGGCGTCGGGGATGGTCTCTTGTTGGTGGATACCGGTGATCTTCTCGACCACGTCGTTCACCGACTCGAGATGTTGGATGTTCACGGTGGTGATCACGTCGATCCCGGCGTCCAGCATCGCGTCGACGTCCTGCCATCGCTTCTCGTGCGTGCTGCCCGCGATGTTGGTGTGGGCGAGTTCGTCGACCAACGCCACGGCGGGGTGTCGGGCCAGCACGGCGTCGAGGTCCATCTCCTCCAACGTGGTGCCGCGATACTCACGCTTCGCGCGCGGAATCACCTCGAGATCGCGCAGTTGGGCTTCGGTGAGCTTTCGTCCGTGCGTCTCGACGTACGCGACGACCACGTCGGTGCCACGTTCTCGCCGGCGCCAACCCTCATCGAGCATCCGGAAGGTCTTGCCGACACCGGGCGCCGAACCCAGATAGACCCGGAGGACGCCTCGCTGCATTGAACCAGTATCGCCTACGTACATCCGCGTCCACGCCTCGTCGGGGACGCAGCGCGCTACGAGAGAGTGACGGTTCGGTCGTTGGTGGCACGAAGTCACGACGCGCGACCGCCCCTCGGCGCGGCATCAAGTCGCATGCAGCTCGCCGACGAGGTACGCGGCGACGACGTCCACCACGGCAACGGCCACGATCCGTTGCTCCAGGCTCACCGTGCCGCGCCGGGCGTCGGGGTGACCACGAAATCGCCCGACGACGCGGCCGCGCCATATGCGCCACGAATCTCGGTCTCGGGACCGGGTATGCCGAACTCGCGCAGCTGGCCATCGCATTCCGACGTGGGCGACATCGCCGTTGGATTGGATTCGCGCGAGCGGAGGATCCGACAAGCGCCGTTCGAAGCGACACGCCCGAATGAGAGCAGCGTGCACCAGCGAACCGTGGTCTGCTCGATCGATCACGTCGACGCCGGCGCCGAATTCGGCGGCGAGCGCCGCGACCGCGTGGATCATCTCGACGTAGGCGATGGAGCTGTTCGGCGGCCTCCCAATGGCGGCGACTCCTGCCGCCAGCTCGGTCACCAGCACGCCGACGACGAAGATGGCGATCGTGGTCTCGAGGTCCGGGCGATGACTGATGGTGAATCGGTCGTACGGACGCGTGAGGAAGAAGTCGAACCACGCGCGCCGCCGACGCACTGGCCGACCACGCCCGCGGCGCGGGTGCCACTCACCGCGGCGAAGACGATCACGGCGACCATCACCAGCGCGGCCGCGGTGCTGGCGAACGTGCCGCGGAAGGGCACGAGGACGCGACGCCACGCCGAACGGCACGAGGACGCCGGCGCAGAAGGCCAGTCGATTTCGATAGTGCAGCAGGCGCTTCATCACCGGCCTCCCCTCGCTCGGACGCGACGACCGGGTCCCCCGAGACGAATCGCACGTCGAACGAAAGGGATCCGCTGGTCACGAGGGTGTCGACTACTTCTCCAGTTTCGCGAGACCCTCGTTCAACTGCAACACGTCGATGTAACTCGAACCCATGAAGCCCCACTGCGCCGGGTGGGTCTGTTGCTTGATGAGCGTGCGCAACTGGGCCGGGGAGACGCCCGTCGCCTTGGTCACCATCGGGATCTGCACGGTGGCGTCCAGCGCCGAGATGTCCGGGTCGTAGCCACTGCCCGAGGTGGTCACGAGGTCGACGGTCGGGTTCACGCCGAGCTTGTGCCAGTACTTGACGAGCGCCTTGGTGTCGGTCTCGAGCGTCTTGTGAGTGCGGCCCGAGGTTCGTCGCCGCCGACTCACCGTCGTGACCGTTGGCGACGAGCGGGTTGTCGCCACCGGACCTGGTGTCGGACTCGCGGCGTAGGGTCCGGTGTCGTCAGGACGACCGTGGAACCACTTCGGACTCGACCAGTTCTGGCCGATGAGCGTCGAGCCGTTCTTCGTCATCGAACCGTCGGCCTGGAACTTGGAAGAGCACCTGGGCGACGCCGGTGCCGGCGAAGGCGTAGACGAAGCCGAAGAAGACGAGACAGATGACTGCCATGACCAGTGAGCGGCGAAGGTGTACGAGCATCGGCAATCTCCTTTTAGTAGGCGTGCAGCGCGACGAGCATGAGGTCGATGAGTTTGATGAAGATGAACGGCACGATGACGCCGCCGACGCCGTAGATCCAGACGTTGCGCCGCAGGATCGACGCCGAACCGGTCGGCACGGAACTTGACGCCACGAAGGGCCAAGCGGGATCAGCGCGATGATCACCAGCGCGTTGAAGATCACCGCCGAGAGCACCGCGCTCTGGGGGCTGTGCAGGTGCATGATGTTGAGCGCTTCGAGTGGACGGTTGTGCGGAAACGTAGGTCCCGACGAACAGCGCGGGGATGATGGCGAAGTACTTGGCGATGTCGTTGGCGATCGAGAACGTCGTCAGCGACCCTCGCGTGATCAGCAACTGCTTGCCGATCTCGACGATGTCGATCAACTTGGTCGGGTTCGAATCGAGGTCGACCATGTTGCCGGCCTCTTTGGCCGCCGTCGTGCCGGTGTTCATGGCGACGCCGACGTCGGCCTGGGCGAGCGCCGGCGCGTCGTTGGTGCCGTCGCCGGTCATCGCGACGAGCTTGCCGCCCTCCTGCTCCTTCTTGATCAGCGCCATCTTCGCCTCGGGCGTCGCCTCGGCGAGGAAGTCGTCGACGCCGGCCTCTTGGGCGATGGCGGCGGCGGTCAAGCGGGTTGTCGCCGGTGATCATGACGGTGCGGATGCCCATCTGGCGCATCTCGGCGAACTTCTCGCGGATGCCCTGCTTCACGACGTCCTTCAGTTCGATGACGCCCAGGATGTCCGTGCCGTCGGCGACGACGAGCGGCGTCGAGCCGGCCCGCGAGGTCCGCTCGACGATGGCGTCGAGGTCCGCCGGCGTGGTGCCGCCGTGATTCGACGACCCAGCGCTTGACCGAGTCGGCCGCGCCCTTGCGGATCTGGCGCGTCCCCATGTCGAGTCCCGACATCCGGGTGGTCGCGGTGAAGGGCACGAAGACGTGGTCGGTGCCCAATTGGCGCTCGCGGATGCCGAACTGTTCCTTGGCGAGCACGACGACGGAGCGGCCTTCGGGTGTCTCGTCGGCCAGGGACGCCAGCTGGGCCACGTCGGCGAGCTCCTGCTCGCTGTGACCGCCGACCGGGAAGAAGTTCGCGGCCATGCGGTTGCCCAGCGTGATCGTGCCGGTCTTGTCCAGCAGCAGGACCTGCACGTCGCCGGCCGCCTCGACCGCCCGTCCGCTCATGGCCAGGACGTTGCGCTGGACGAGTCGGTCCATTCCGGCGATGCCGATCGCCGAGAGCAAGCGCGCCGATCGTCGTCGGGATGAGACAGACCAGCAGCGACACGAGGATGACGACCGAGACCGAGGCGCCGGCGAAGTTCGCCGAAGGGCACCAGCGTGACGACGACGGGGATGAAGACGATGGTGAGCACCGCGAGCAGGATCGTCAGGGCGATCTCGTTCGGCGTCTTCTGGCGGTTGGCGCCCTTCGACGAGCGTGATCATCCGGTCGATGAACGTCTGTCCTCGCTCGGCGGTGATGCGCACGACGATGCGGTCCGACAGCACCTTGGTGCCGCCGGTGACGGCGGAACGGTCGCCGCCCGACTCGCGGATGACCGGCGCCGATTCACCGGTGATGGCCGATTCGTCGACCGAGGCGATACCTTCGATGATCTCGCCGTCGGAGGGGATGACGTCGTTGGCCTCGCAGACGACCAGGTCGCCCTTCTGCGAGCAGCGCGGCCGGCGACCAGCTCTTCGGTGCCGTCCGGACGCAGCCGACGCGCCTCGGTCTCCGAGCGCATCTTGTCGCAGCGTGTCCGCCTGGGCCTTGCCCCGACCTTCGGCCATGGCCTCGGCGAAGTTGGCGAAGATGACCGTCAGGACGAGCCAGATCGTGATCGACCAGCGTGAAGATGCCCGGGTGGGCGATGGCCTCGATGAAGCGTGATGACCGAGCCGACGAGCACGACGAACATGACGGGGTTCTTTACCTGGACGCGCGGATCCAGCTTTCGTGAAGGAGTCGCGAAGCGCCTGGCGCAGGATCTCTCGGTCGAAGAGACCTCGAGACTTGGCGACGCCCCGTGGGCGCTCGCCTCGATGGATCGGGTCGGATCAGGACAGTGCTCATTAGAAGAACCTCAGGTGACTTAGTTGCTCGACGATGGGTCCGAGCGAGATGGCGGGGAAGAACGTCAGTCCGCCGATGATCAGGATCACACCGATGACGAGACCGACGAACATCCCGTTGTCGGTGCGGAACGTGCCGAGCGACTCGGGCACGACGTTCTTCTGGCCGCCAACGCGCCCCCGAGGGCGAGGCACGGGATCATGATCGCCGAAGCGGCCGAGGAGCATGTCGATGGCGCCGATGATGTTGTAGAAGGGCGTGTTGCCGGTGAGGCCACCGAACGCCGAACCGTTGTTGTTGCCCTGGGAGGTCAGTCCGTAGAGGATCTCAGTGAAGCCGTGGGGTCCGAGCGTTCACGGGCCCGGCGCGACCCAGCGGCGAGTGAGACGGCGAGCGCGGTGACGACCAGCACCGTGATGGGCATCACCAGGGCCGCCAGCCCCGCGAGTTTTATCTCTCGTCGCTTGGATCTTCTTCCCGAGATACTCCGGCGTGCGCCCGATCATCAGTCCGCCGATGAAGACCGCGATGATCGCGTAGACGAGCATGGTGTAGAGACCACTGCCGGTGCCACCCGGCGTCACCTCGCCGAGCATCATGCCCTCAAGAGTCCGAGTCCGCCCACCGGCGTGAACGAGTCGTACGAACCGTCGGCCGACCCCGTCGGAGGTCATGGTCGAGCGACACGCCGAAGAGCGCGGTCGTGGTGTCGCCGAAGCGCACTTCCTTGCCCTCCATGTTGCCGACCGGCGAGTACACGTGCGCCGCGGCGACGGCCGGGTTGTTCTGGTGTTCGGCGTTGGCGGTGAAGCCCACCCACACGCCGAAGAGCAGCACCATGGCGGCCAACAGCGCGACGCCGTGGCGAACGCTCCCGACCATCTTGCCGAAGGTGTAGGTGAGGGCGAAGGGGATCGACAGGAGCAAGGAAGATCGAGAGCCAGTTGGTCAGTCCAGTCGGATTCTCGAACGGCGTCGCTGAGTTCGGCGTCGAAGAAGCCACCGCCGTTGGTGCCGAGCTGCTTGATCGCCTCCATGAAGCCGATCGGACCGCGCGGGATCGTCTGGACGACGCCGTTCAGCGCGTCGTGGAACGTGATGGTGCCGGCGAGCGTCTCGACCGCGCCCTCACCGACGAAGATGATGCCGGCGACGAAGGCAATCGGCAAGAGGATGTAGAACATGCAGCGCGTGATGTCGACCCAGAAGTTGCCGATCGTCGGCGAGTTGCGTCGCGCGAACCCGCGCACCATCGCGATCGCGACCGCGATACCGACCGCCGGGCTGACGAACTGCTGGACGGTCAGGGCGCCAATCTGGGAGAAGTACGACATCGTCGTCTCGCCGCCGTAGTTCTGCCAGTTGGTGTTCGTCACGAACGACGACGCGGTGTTGAAACTCAGCGCCGGACCGACGTCGCCCTGAGTGCTGGGGATTCAGGGGCAGCGAGCCCTGGATCCGCAAGATCACGTACGTGAAGGCGATGGAGACGGCCGAGAAGATGATCATCGCGCCGGCGTAGCGCTTCCAGGTCTGTTCTTGTTCCGGGCTCGTGCCGAGCATCCGGTAGATCGGACGCTCGATGAAGCCAAGAAAGTGGACGCGGCCGTCGAAGACCGCCGCCATGTACGAACCGAGGTAGCGCCAGGCGAAGCCCAGCGCCACGACGAGCGTCGAGGATGGTGAGGAAGAAGCCCATTTAGAACTTCTCCGGCTTGAACATGGCGTAGCCGATGTAACCGAACATCACGACGGCGACGCAAAAGAGGATTATCTGGGAGAAGCTCATACGCGGTCCAACGCCCAAATGAGTCCCAGCATCGCCACGGTGAACGCGATGATGCCTAGTGCTGAATGAATAGATCTGCCATGACTCCAGTGTCATCGGGCCGGTTCTTAACAGATTCTTGAAAAGCGTTGCGCGCGTCTTAAAAATCTCTTCATTTCGTTCACGACGGCTCGATTCAGTCGCTGGACCATACTGAGACGGTGCGAAAACATCTCGTCGGATCGATCGTCGGTGTCGCGAGCGTGCTCGTGCTGGGCTTTGCGATGCTGCCCATCCGCTCGCACATCAGCGTGTCGACCGCGGCGCTGGTACTCGTCATCCCCGTCGTCGTCGGGTCGGCCATCGGCGGCATTCAAGGCCGGCGTGTCGAGCGTGATCGCCGGTTTCCTCGTCTACGACTACGGCTACATACCGCCCTACAAGACGCTCGACGTCGGCACCGCTCAGAATTGGACGGCCCTCGGCGTCTACGTCATCGTGATGTTGCTCGTGGCGAGCGTCGTGGCGAGCCTCGACTCTTCGCGACATCGAGGCGCAGCGAGGGCGGCGAGGCGGCGCACCACCTCTCGGAGCTCTCCGAACACCTGGTCGGCGACCGACCCGTCGACGATCTCCTCGAGACCATCGTGTCGGCGGTCCACGTCGTCTTCGAGATTCCCGGCGTCTCATTGCTCATCCTTGATGAGGGAGCCTTGAAAGTCGTCGCGTCGGCCGGTGAGACCCTCTCCGAGGAGGAGCTCACGCGGCTCGAGTCCACAGTCCGGTCAGCCGATCAGCATCGGCACCGACACGGACGCGTCCGGCGAGCTGCGCACGATCGCGCTGTCCGCTTCCGGGCACGCCGTCGGCATTCTCGCCCTACGCGGCCTGCCGACGTCGAACGAACGACCGCGCCGTCCTCACGACCTTCGCCAACGACGCGGCACTGGCGCTCGAACGCGCGCAACTTGCGCGAACAGGTGCTGCGCTCGAAACTGCTCGAAGAGGTCGACCGATTCCGCCAGAGCCTCATGGGCGCCGTGTCCCACGACCTTCGAACGCCGCTCGCGACCATCAAAGTCGCCTCGTCGACGCTGGCCAATCGTTCGGCCTCACTGTCGTCGGACGAACTGCGCGAGCTGTACAACCTCATCGAGGTGGAGTCGGATCGACTCACGCGACTCGTGTCGAATCTCCTCGACATCACGAGAATCGAAGCCGGCGTCTTCACCGTGCACCCAACACCGACCTCGGTTCGAGATCTCGTCCGCGAGGCCGTCAACGCCATGGAGCCAACGATGGGCGCGCACCGCGTCGACTCGATCGTCCCCGCGTCGCTGCCGGCGGTCAACGTCGACTCGCTGTTGATCGGCCAGGTCCTGATCAATCTGCTCGACAACGCGATTCGACACTCCCCCGAGGACGGCGTGATCACCGTCGAGGCGAGACGCGACTTGCAACACGTGATCCTCACGGTGAGTGACCAGGGACCGGGCATCGAGCCGAGCCAACGACAGGCGGTGTTCGAGCGCTTCGCCCAACTCGACAAGGGCGGTCGCGCGGGACTGGGCCTCACGATCGCCAAGAACTTCGTCGAGGCGCACGGTGAGGAGATCTGGTACGAGGACGCGCCGAACCACGGTGCTCGATTCGTCTTCACCCTCCCGGTGGCCGACGAGACCGCGACGCTACGGTAACGGTCATGGCCAAGATCCTCGTGATCGATGACGATCCGTCACTCAATCGGGCACTGCGACTCGGTCTCCAGGCCGTCGGTCACGACGTCACGACCGCCGCGACCGGTGAACAAGGGATCGCACAAACCGCCCTGACGGCGCCCGACGTCGTCGTGCTCGACATGGGACTTCCCGATATGGACGGCATCGACGTGTGCCGCACCATCCGAGGCTGGAGTGACGTGCCCATCATCATCCTCTCGGCGGTCGGCGCCGAGAATCGAAAGGTCGCCGCGCTCGACGCCGGCGCGAACGACTACGTCACCAAACCGTTCAGCATGCCCGAACTCGAAGCAAGGATCAGGGTCGTCACGCGCGGGCGCGCCTCCGACCAGGAGAATCCCGCGGAAATGACCCTGTCGTGTGGTCCGCTCACGCTCGATCTGGTGCACCACGACGTCACGCTCGACGACGTGAGCGTCGCGCTCACGACCAAGGAGTTCGAGGTCCTCGCGTTCCTGGCCCGACACGCCGGCAAGACCTGCACCCATCAGATGATCCTGAGTGCGGTCTGGGGTACCGGCTACGGCGCCGAGGCCCAGTACGTGCACGCCTACGTCCACCGGCTGCGCCAGAAGTTGAACGACGAATCGGCCGAACTGATCACCACCGTCCCCGGTGTCGGCTACTCCCTGCACTGCGCCGACTAGTTCCGCCTCAACGCAGCGTGATCAGGTGGATGTCTTGGATGCCCTCGGTGTCACGAAGCCGATCGATCACTTCGCTCGGCGTCGGGATCTCGGTCGACAGCACCATCAGGGCGGTCTTCGTGCGCTGGTCCGGACCGACGGCCATCGAACTGATCGAGACACCGGCCTCGCCGAGGGCGACGCCCACCATGCCGATCATTCCGGGACGGTCGTCGTTGTGCACGACGAGCATCGAAGCCGCCGGAGGGATCTCCACGCTGTGGCCGTCGACACCGACGATGCGCGTCTCGAGCCGGGTGCCGATCGTGACCAGCGTGCCCGAGACGGCGTGGTCCCCGGAGCGAACCGAGATCTGGTTCACGTACTCCGGTGACTCCACGGTCGAGATCTCGCTGTAGGTGAGGTTGTGGTCCTCGGCCAGCTGCGGTGCGTTGACGAAGGAGACGCCGTCGTGCCCGGTCGCCGTGAGGAGTCCCTTCAGCGCGCACAACGTGAGGATCTTCGTGCCGGATCCGGCGAGCTCACCCAGGTAGTTGACCTCGAGGTCGGCCGGCTTGCCGTCCAGCAGTCCCCCGATGAAGCGACCGAGTACTTCGGCGAGTCCCATGAAGGGGCGAACGGCGTTGGAGACCTCGCCGGCCGCGACGTTGACCGCGTACGGCACGAAGTCGCCCGCGAGCGCCAACTGCACCTGTTCGGCGATCGTGATCCCGGCCTTGTCCTGGGCCTCGAAGGTCGAGGCGCCGAGGTGCGGGACGACGACGACCGACGGCAGCTCGAAAAGCGGTGACTCGGTCGTCGGCTCCTTCTCGAACACGTCGAGTGCCGCGCCCTGCACGTGGCCGTTGCGGATGGCGTCGGCCAAGTCAGCCTCGTTGACGATGCCACCACGTGCGACGTTGATGATGCGCACGCCGGGCTTGGCCTTGGCGAGCGCCGCGGCGTCCAACAGGTTCGTCGTCTCCTTCGTCTTGGGCAGGTGGATCGTGATGAAGTCGCTCTGGGCGAGCAGCGTGTCGAGATCGACCAACTCGACCCCCATGTGTCGGGCGCGTTCCTCGGAGATGAACGGATCGAAGGCGATCAGACGCATCCCGAAGGCCGACGCACGCTGGGCGACGAGCGCGCCGATCTTGCCGAGTCCGACGACGCCCAGGGTCTTGCCGTGCAGTTCGACGCCCTCCCACTTGCTGCGCTCCCACTTGCCGGCCTTCAAGGCCGTATGGGCCTGGGGGATGTTGCGGGCCTGGGCCAACAAGAGCGCCATGGTCTGTTCGGCCGCCGAGAGGATGTTGGAGACCGGTGCGTTCACGACCATGACGCCGAGCTCGGTCGCCTTGGCGACGTCGACGTTGTCCAGGCCGATGCCGGCGCGGCCGACCACGACGAGGTCCTTGGCCGCTTCGAGCGTCGGGGCGTCGACCTTGGTCGCCGATCGGATGATCAGCGCGTGGGCGCCGGCCAGGGCGTCGATCAACTGCGCCGGCGAGAGTCCCAGACGGATGTCGACCTCGTGCCCGGCGTCGCGCAGTTCTTGAAGACCGGAGTCGGCAATCTCTTCGGTTACCAATACACGAGCCACTAGGTCACCTTTCGTTACGTCATCTCAGACTAAAGGAAAACGAAGTGCCCTCAGCCCGCGGCGACAAATGTCGAGAAACGCTCGAGTCCCTCGGCGAGGTCGGCGTCACCCAAGGCGGAGCTGAGCCGGAAGTACCCCGGTGTGCCGAAGGCCTCACCCGGGACGACCGCGATCTTGATCGTCTCGAGGAGTATCTCGGCGAGTTCGGTCGACGAGTGGGCCACTCGCCCACCGAAGGAACGACCCAACAGTCCCGACACGTTCGGGTAGCAGTAGAAGGCGCCCTCGGGTTCGGCGCACGTGACGCCGTCGATCGCGTTGAGCATCGACGTCATGACCTTGCGGCGCCGATCGAACGCGGTGCGCATCTCATAGACCGCGCTCAGGTCGCCGTTCAACGCCGCGACGGCGGCGCGCTGGGAGATGTTCGAGATGTTCGAGGTCGTCTGGCTCTGGTAGTTGACGGCGGCGTCCATGACGTCCGGCGCGCCGATCATCCATCCGACCCGCCAGCCGGTCATCGCGTAGGTCTTGGCCACGCCGTTCACGACGATCCAGCGGTCGTCCAGTTCGGGCGCGACGACCGGCATCGACGCGAATTCGGCGTCGCCGTAGACGAGGTGCTCGTAGATCTCGTCACAGAGCACCCAGATGTCGTGTTCGGCGGCCCAGCGTCCGATGGCCGCGACCTCCGCGGGCCGCACGACCGCGCCGGTGGGGTTCGACGGCGAGGTGAAGATGAGCAACGTCGTCTTGGGTGTTCTGGCCCGTTCCAGTTCGTCGACGGTGACCCGAAAACCGTTCGCCTCGTCGGTCATGACCGGCACCGGCGTGCCGCCCGCCAAGTAGACCGCCTCGGGGTACGTCGTCCAGTACGGCGCGGGGATCAGGACCTCGTCACCGGGGTTCAGTTTCGTCATCATGGCGGTGATGACGGCGTGCTTGCCCCCGTTGGTGACGAGCACCTGGCCGGGCGTGATGCGAAGGCCCGAATCACGCATCGATTTGGCGACGATCGCCTCGCGCAACTCCAACAGGCCCGCCGTCGGCGTGTACTTGTAGTTCACCGGGTCATAACAGGCCTTCGCGGCCGCTTCGACGATGTGGACCGGCGTCGAGAAGTCCGGTTCGCCCGCGCCGTAGCCAATCACGGGTTCGCCGGCGGCCTTCAGGGCCTTGGCTTTCGCGTCCACCGCCAATGTCGCACTGGGGGCCAAGCCGCCGAGGAGGTGGCTTACTCTCGATGTCATCGGAGGCTCCGTTCAATATCCGTAAGAATAAGTCTATGAGTTCCCCCGACACATTAAAGATTCCCGCCGAGTTGCTCCCCCGTGACGGACGCTTTGGTTCCGGTCCGTCGAAGGTGCGCGCTGAACAGTTGAGTGCCCTCGTCGCTGACGGCACGACGTACATGGGTACGTCGCACCGACAGTCGACCGTGCGAAACAAGGTGGCCGAGGTCCGCGATGGTCTCCGTGACCTCTTCGCGTTGCCCGACGGCTACGAAGTGCTGCTCGGCAATGGCGGGACCACCGGATTCTGGGACGCCGCCACGTTCCACTTGATCGCCGACCAGTCCCAACACCTCAGCTTCGGCGAGTTCTCCTCCAAGTTCGCCACGTGCGTCACCGAGGCGCCGCACCTGAAGGATCCCCAGATCATCAAGAGCGACGTGGGTTCGCACCCGGTGGCCGTCGCCGACGACGCGGTCGACACGTACGCGCTGACTCACAACGAGACGTCGACGGGCGTGATGATGTCCATCGAGCGGCCGGCGGGCGCCAAGGGCCTCGTGATCGTCGACGCGACGTCCGGGGCCGGCGGCTTGATGGTGGATGCGTCGCAGTTCGATTGCTACTACTTCGCGCCCCAGAAGTCCTTCTCGTCAGACGGCGGACTGTGGCTCGCCGTGTGTTCACCGGCCGCCATCGAACGCATCGAATCGCTCGCCGCGTCGGGACGATGGACCCCGGCCTCGCTCGATCTCAAGATCGCGCTCGACAACTCACGACTCAACCAGACCTACAACACGCCGGCCCTCGCCACCATCCACATGCTCGCCTCTCAAATCAAATGGATGAACGACAACGGCGGACTGAGCTTCTCGTCCGGTCGATCAAAGGCGTCAGCGGAGATCCTCTACACCTGGGCCGAGGCGTCGCCGTTCGCGCGACCGTTCGTCGAGAACCCAGAGTTTCGGAGCAACGTGGTCGGCACGATCGACTTCAACGACGACATTGACGCGACGAACATCGCGAAGATCCTGCGGGCCAACGGCATCGTCGACACCGATCCGTACCGAAAGCTCGGTCGAAACCAACTTCGAATTGCAATGTTCCCAAGCGTCGACTCAGAAGATGTCGCATCACTGTGCGCGTGTATCAATTACGTCGTTGGGCATCTATAGCTCATCCCCATTCGTAACAAGTGCGGGTTCACGTCGGGCCTCCGACACCAACATTCTCCGGTACCTTGAGTCCAACCTCGGACAGCGTGACGTTGATCGCCGGACTGCCGACCACTTTGACCTCCAAGTGATCCGGAAATACTCTGATGGACTCGACCAGGTTCTCGATCAAGATGCGACGTTCCCGTTCGTCTGCCTCGGCCCACACCACGTCCATGTCGAGGTCGGCGAGAACGCGTGCGACCTCTTCGAATCGCACTTCTATTTCGCTCTTAAGCCGCTCCTCGTTGCCCTCTAGGGTCATCTGCTGACGGACCGCTTCAATGGCAGTTGCAATGCGTGTCTCTTCACGATGGAAGCCGTCCTCGCTGATCTTTTCCTTGTAGTAGAGGCCAAGGAGTTTGTCTCGTTCGTCGTTGAGGGTCTTCAAAGCCTTCGCCGGTGCTGCCCGTCGGGTCCGACGCGGCGTCCCCGCCGCGTCCGGGCCCCCACCGGCCAGCCGCCGCCGGATGGCCTTGCGTAGGCCCTCGTCGTGACCCACGAGCCGAAGTCCCAAGACCGCAGCTCGTGCCAAGCCCAGCGTGCTCCTGGATGGCTGATCGCAGCCCTGGCCCCGATGATGGCACTTATAGGTCAAACTTCCTTTACCGTTCTGCGCGACGCCCATTTTGCGATTGCACAATCCGCAGACCACGCGCCCTGACAAGGTGTCCTTCGATTGTCGAACACCCTTGGCAGTCCCTCGGTGCGCCTGTTGCCACTCCTCTTCGCTCACGAGCGGTTCGTGAATACCGGGGTACCAGACTTTCTTGCGCAGTACTTCGCCGCGATAAATACGCGAATCGAGAATCGACTTCACGGTCGAATACTTGAGGCCCGTTCGCTCTTCGATCACGCGATAAGAGTGTCGCTCGCCCCGGAGACGGAAGCACTCCATGACGAGCGCGGCCTCCACGTTCGGCACGAGCAGTCCGTCGATGAGGTCGTAGCCCGTTTTTGGCCGATTGATCCAGCGGCCTTCTTTCACGGCGCGGTCGAGACCCATGCTCACGTTCTCCGAGAGCGCTTCGCGGTAGTACTCCGCTTGACCACCCATCATCGAGAAGAACCACCGGCCCGCCGGAGTTGAGAGATCGAGATTCTCGCAGACCGAGTGCAACGTCACGCTGTGCTTGTCGAACAGGTCGCGCAACTCCATGAGATCGCGGAGGTTCCGCGATAGCCGATCAAGTTTCCACACGATGACGTGCTGAACGTGACCTGCTTCAATCGCCGCCAGCAACTGCTGCAAGCCAGGTCGCACCATGTTCTTTCCGGAGATACCGGGATCTGAAATAACGGTGATCTCGCCAAGATCGTGCAAGTTCGCGTAGGCCCGGAGTTTGTCCGTCTGACCTTCGATCGACCAGCCCTCCGCTGCTTGCTCCTCTGTCGAGACACGGCAGTACGCCAGATTGAGCACGAAGACCTCCTTTCGGTCCTAGGTTTTTGTTCACAATACGCAGTCCAATGGTCACGAGCACCGATGCGACCGCTTCGTAGTCGGGTGGCGGCATCACAGCAGTTCCAGACTTCGACGTTTTTGCCAGATGCGATGATCCATCGACACGTGCGTTTCCTTGGCGTAGCGTCCCAAGTAGTCCTTCAGGACTTCGAGCATTTCCGCCTCTGAGTGGCAGTCACTCAAGGCCCCAAAGCGCGCCACGTAGCCAATGAACGCCGGCATCATCTTCGCCAGTTCGCCGCGCTGCTTGCCCCTGAACGTCCGCTCCAGGCCAAACGCCCCGCCCCCAATTCGCGCGTGTCGAATCTCCTCCCACTCCGGTGCGATTGGCCACCTTGAACGCGTGTGGTCACCAGTTGGCACGCGATACGACAGCCACGTCGTCAGGTACGCCCACAACGCGCCCGTGGCGTCGAGAACATCGTTGGGATCGTCAAGACCGAACTCGCGTAGTGCGCCGCGCAGCACTTCGAATTCGACTCGCAACACATCGCGTGCTGGGTCGTAGGTCTCGTTCCACATTTCCTTCCAATACTCGGCACCGGAGGAGACAATTTCGATCGTCTTGTTGTAGAGACGGGCGTCAACCGTGCCCGAAGAGCGCTTGCCGAATTGCAGTCCGTTGAGTGTGCCATTCGCCTCAAACGTGCCGAGGTCCTCCGCTCGACAGACGAAACGTTTGCGATCATCGCCCGACAGGTTCCAACCTTGAAAGTCTGCGAAGAGGTCGATACGACTGACCGTCAACTTCGCCACGCCGCACTCCTCCTCGATGAGGTCACGGACGCCTTGCACCACCGCGCGCACTCCAACTCCATGCAGGAACTCCGCGCGAGGTTGAATGCGAAATGCCGGGAGATTGAGACTCGGTGTTATCCCGATGCGCCCAAAGGCGTGTGTGAGGCAGTAGCGGTGCTTTTGCCACGCGTGCGGTGCCATGAGCATCTCCAAGGCTCCAAATTGGAAGGGGGGGCTGCCGTCGAGTGCTTGAGCCTCGATGCGAGAGGTTTCGAGCCGTGCGAGTAACGAGTCCGAAAGTGGCGCGCGGCCGGTGAGGTAGATCGCGTCTACTCCGGAAGCCACTTCATTGAGAATCGGTACTCGCATAATTGCAAGTATACCGGCGACCCTGTTACATCAAGAGTGTTTTTTTGGTGTCCGACCGACTTTGACCTGGGCACCGGCCCAATACGCTTTGGGGTCGATTGTGATGCCCGGCATTTGGTAGACGTCCGGGTGCGAGCCGGTCATCTTGCGAAAGCGGGCTACCTTGCGCCAGATCGTTGACTTGTGCATTCCGAACTCTTCGAGGCCCTCGAAGCCGCCGTAGAGGTGCCACATGACCCAAAAGCCGATCATGTCTTCCACGATCGTCGTGCCTAATGGCTCCAATGCAGTGACAAGCCTGTCTTTGACGAAGGGAGGAACCCGTCGATCAACGGCCTTGACGTAAGCATTCCACGCCTTCTTGGCGATGCCTTGGCCTTCTGGCGTCTCCATTGGGTCAGATCGGAAGTCAGAGTCCATACTCGCAGTGTAGCGAGTACCTCTTACAGGCTGTTGGAACCACCCGATGCAGTTTGCGGGTGCTGTGATACAGGGAACGCACCCGCTCATCTAGTTCTAAGCGGCAGCCGCTTCTACAGAGTCCCTAAGGCGCTTCACCAACTCCTCAAATCGAGCAGCAGCCGAATCCGATGGAGACGACTTTCTCAATGCGCTAACCGCCATGATCATTCGTTTCGTCCCATTCTTCATGTCAACTCGAATTGTGAGCACATTCGACGAAGCCCGCGGGCCAGGAACCACAACTATCGCCTGAATGTCTTTGAAAGCCCGGTATCTTGTTCTGGGCACAATCCCACCCTGATAGCCGTGGGTTAAGAATCCGTCCTCGGTGAACTGCATGTAGCGGCGCAGCGCGTTTTGTGTTACTAATACACACTCCACCACCACAATGACCAGCAGCCACGCCGAGGCGTCATTGTGGTCATCGAACTCCTTGACCGCACCTATCGTCAGAACAATCCCGACCAGGCTCGTAATCGCTGCAACACGGAATCGCATTGGTCCGAAGTGGATCTTCTGTCCGACTCCAATCGTCATGACTTGCACTCTAGTAAGAGGGTTCGGCGTCAGCAGGACCAGAATCAGACGAGTTGAGATCATAGGTAGCCCATTCGCCAATCCTCCAGTCGGAGATTGTGTACGTCGGCCCATTGACACAAAACTGAGAGAATGAGGCATGGCTCACAGCTCCGACAGCATTCCTGACATACTGACGCTCGACGAGGCGTACCGGGCGGCCTTTTATCTCGTCCTGAAATACATTGCACTTCAGGGAGATCCCGATGACGGTTTGATCCTTCTGAGGCAATATATGTGGACAGATCCTGCGCGATGGTCAGATTGGAAGTCCGCAGTCGCGATGGCAATATCTGACGACGGTCGTTCAAATCCAGATCACGAAGGTCAATGGCAGGATCGTCCAGAAATGCCCAGTATCGAATCGTGATCGCTCCAACTCGATGGCTGACCCAAGGCCTAATTCGCCAGTAGGGATTGTGCAGGTCGGCCCGCGATCCACTTCGCGATCCGCGAATCTACACTTCAACAATGAACGCACCGCCGCCCGAGTTAGGTCTACCTATTGCCTGCCCTGAGTGTGGTGGCCCATGGGTAGGTTTTGGCTCAACTTCGGGGACGGTTTCACTCTTCTGCGACGAAAATCATTTGCTCAAGCAATCCGCCAACGCAGACGAGGTACGCGCATTTGATTTGACGATGTATCCGGACCGCAACCTGGCTAAGGAGGTGTGGCTTGTAGGTGCGAAAGAACCTTGGCCCCGAATGCCACCGTTGCCACCGCACGCTGCCCAACCGGGTTTCAGGCTGAATGTCAACGACAAACCGTTTGTGGTTGTGTCCGTCGAGGAACGCCGAGTCTGGCTTCAGCCAGTCACCTCGAGTGACTTGCCCGTTTAATGGGTCGACCAAGCCGATATTCGCCAATCGGAGAATGTGCAGGTCGGCCCCGACACCCGCTCACGTGTGCAACTGAATAGTCTCAAATGGTGCGCAAATTATTGCTAGCGATAACGGTTATGGCCTGCCTTTCGCCACTGGTTCCCATGTCGACGGCTTCACCTGCAATCGCGTCAAAGTCGATTCCTGTTTGTTCATATAGTCAACTCGAGGTAGCGGTCGCATGGGGTCCAGGTGCCGCCGCCGGCAATATTGGCATTCCGTTCATCATTGCCAATATCAGCAGATCCGCCTGCACTCTTCACGGCTATCCGAAACTGTGGTTTTCGCCGAATCGGTACAAGAATCATGTCGTTAGGGTCACCCACGACGGTGGAATGATATTCAGGAAGATCTATCCGCGACTTGTCGTGATCAAGCCCGGGAGTGACGCTTCATTCGGACTCAACTACGGTGATGCTGGCAATCAGAGTGATCCAAATGGGGCGCCTTGCCTCGTTCAGAGTATTTACGTGACGTTGCCACTTCGACCGGGCACCCTTAATCAGAACTTTGAGACGACGGTCAACTTCAACTTCTGTTACACCGGCTTTGTCGTCGGATTGACGTCAATTGAGCCCGGTCCATTGCCCAAAGAGGGCTAGTACTGCTGCAGTGGATCGGGGTCGATTGGCTTCGTCAACGAGCGACCGCGAGTGAGGTGCCGCAGGCCTGTTGTGTCTCGCGACGACATTTTGATCGAACTAGCTACCCACCGTTGAATACGCCAGTCGGAGAATGTGTAAGTCGGCCCAATGAACGCCAACGACCTGCGACCGAAACCTTTCGTTGCGATTGTGGGACCGAGTAATCGCTGTAAGGATGTTTGACTATGTCAGTACTTAGGATTCACGGAGATCCCTCTAGCGACTTCTTGACGATCGAGGTGTTACGAAGGAAGTTCCCTCAAGGCGGGAGCACACACTGGGATGAAAACCTGCTTGAGACGCCAGTTGAAGTTCATATTGGAGGTTTCGAAGCCCACGTCATTGCGGAGATACGCACTGACGAGTTACGAAATTTTCGCGATGAGTTGGCGCTACTGTACGAGAATCTTGAAGGTGACGCACGACTCTACGTCCTCCAAAACTGGGTTGATTTGACCTTTCACGGGGACGGCCTCGGGCATATTCATATGCGGGGAACCATTACCGACAACCCAGGCATTGGAAACGTGCTTAAGTTCGAACTACGAATCGATCAGACCTTCCTACCCGAAATCATTTTGCAACTTGACAACATGAATGCAGAGTTTCCAGTACTGGATAAACCCGAGAACTAGCGCGTGTCAAATCACCTATCGCGTCACCCATAGCCCTATCGGGTTAGTCGCCAGTCGGAGATTGTGTAGGTCGGCCCTCCTACACGAACAAGATCTTGTTCGCATCTGTCGAGTTCTGGCGACTGAGCCTTTGCGTTTCTACACTGAGACTTCATGACGATCCAAGTCTCTCCCAGAAGTGGGCGGCTATATTCACGCTCATGCGGACCAACTTTCTTCGAGCGGTCATCGCTCCTATGCTTGTTCTCGCACTCGGTTCTGGCGCGATTCAATTCACTGATTTGAGCGTCGCTGGAGCATCGACACGCACTCCCTTCTGCTCGGCTCTGCTGAAAGTACTCTCCACCGACGCGAACCGAGTCGTTCAGTCCTTAGATCCAAAGATCAATGAGAAACCACAAAGGCAGTTAACCGCATCCATGGATGTGAGCCTGAGCAAGTTGATCCTGGGAGTCAACTCTGCAATTACAACTTCGCCAAGTCAAGCCAGTAAGTCTGTATTGAGGATCTACCTAAAGCGACTCACGAACTCAAGGAGTCCATTGTCCGTGGTTAAGGTCGTCTGGGCATTTGATTCCAAGGGATCGCGTTCATCACTACTGGCGTGCCGTGGACAGTACCAGCACATTGTGAGCCCGATCGCACCCTTTGGGCCCGCCCCTTCCTAAACCCAGTTTCGTTCACATTTCGCGAATACTGTTCAATCGCCAATGCAAGGTGGCATAACTTTTGCGTCGGGCCCCCGACACCAATATTTCTCGGCATATGAGGTCAATGTGCATCGCGCTGCTCAATGGTGTCGATTTGCGGGTCTTTTGTTCGGCTGTCGTCCTATCGTGATCACATGAACCGCCGAACCAGGAGCCCGATCTCGTCGTGCACAGAAGTGCTCGTCGGCAGCTCAACAACGTTCCGTCGAAGTTGGCGATTTCAACTTCAGGTCGTTGGTCTGGTCATGGTCGTGGTCGCCTCTTGCACGGTGATGAGTTTCTACGTTGTCGCAAACGCCAGTCCTTACGGCGCCGCTACGTACGGGGCGAGCGCGTTGCGCGTACGAGGTCTGGATGGTCACCCGTACGGAGTGCACACCGCGGTCCGCATCCTCACCTTCAGTGGTTCGCAGTACTCGCTGGAGACAGACCTTGCGAACCACGAAATAGATGGAGGATTGGAGACCCCGAGCTCAATGTGTCGAAGCACGGTCGGTTGCGTCGCGGCGATCAATGGCGACTATTACGACGTGACACCTAAAGGACCGGATCCGGGGGACGAGGTCGGAGGGGTGATTCGAAACTGTGTCCTCTTGCATACTCCCGAGATTGCCCATCAACAGGCAGATCTTGACGGGCAAGAGGTGAGCGATGGTCTCGACTGGGGCGTGAACGTTGACGTCAACGGCGTCAATGTTCCGATCAACTCCGTCAACCAGGAACTCCCAATGAGTTACTCAGGTGTGCGTCTTCCACTTGCGGGAAATATGCTTTTCTCCTCGCCGTTCGACCTCCAGACCCCATCGGCGAAGGACCGACTCACTTACCAGTTCGTTCAAGTGAACGCGACCACGAGCACAACGACCAGTACGACCACGACCACAGAAGCGACCACGACCACAGCAGCGACCACGACTACGACCACGACCGCGATTCCCCTTATCAGTCCGCCGGTCAGTCCAACCACGATCAACACGTCAACTGAACTCGAGTTGGTGGCTCAGACCTCCGACGCCATACGAGTAAGGGCTGGCTACGTCGATATTTCCGCCCCCTCGGGATCGCCGTTCGCGCAACTTAAGTCGGGTGACACCGTCACCATGACCACGACCTCTACGGCCGGGTGCAACAACATCGGGGGACATCCGATCCTGCTCGACCACGGCGAAGTGGTGCCGGTGAGCGCGGCCGATACGTATATGGCTCAGAAGTACGCGCGCACAGTGATCGGTTGGACGGCATCCGGCGAGACCATCGTGATGATCGTCGCCGGAAGGGACGGCAAGTCAGGTGCCACGGGACATGAGTTGGTGGAACTGCTCAAGTCCCTTCACGTCGTCACGGCACTCAATCTGGATGGTGGTGACTCCACCTCGCTCTACGTCGACGGTCATATCACTTATCACGCTGGCCGAGGCGAACGACCCGTCTCCACTGGAATTCTCGTCGTGCGGAATCCCTAGACAGGACCAGCTCACGGGCGACGCTCGCGGCTTCACGCAATGGGTCGAACCTTGAGGGAATGGAATCGTTTGGCTGATGGCACAGGGTGGGCCAAGATAGAAGGCTGTCACACGTGAAGTCGCCACGATCATCGCGGCGACTCATGCGGAAATAGGCGACAGAACTTGGGATAACGTCGCTTCGTGAGTGCCGAAGAGGGAGCCGAGACCGGCGGCGAAAAGAAGGCCCGAGGAGCAACGTCCCGATTCCCCGGATCAATTCGGTCACATGAACAACTGATTGGGATGATCATCCTCTCGGTGGCGTTCATCATCGGATCGTTCTCAGTGGCATCGGGAATCCGAAACCGAAATCAACCCCAGAGCAACCGGATCACGATCACCGGTTCTGCTGAACAGGCTGTCACGTCCAACACCTTTCAATGGATGGCAAGTTTTTCCAGCACGCAGCCGACAACCTCGGCTGCACTGGCGCAGCTGAACGGATGGACCGCTCAGATACGTAGCGCGCTTCTCGCCGCCGGAGCTCGCACCGACGAGATCTCCTTTGGCACGGTCAACGTGCAACCCAATACCCAGGTCACTGGTCAAGTGTCGAGCTTCACCATGACCCAAACGGTCACGGTACAGTCCTCGCGCTTGACCGCCATGCAGCCTGTGTTGGGCGTGAGCAATCTCCTACTCACGAAGAACATCCCGTTCATCGCCCAACAACCGCAGTACACCTACAACGGTTTGAAGAAACTGCGACCAGCGCTCACCGCAGAGGCAGCCGCAAACGCTCGAAAGCGCGCCCAGGCTGCGTTGGGCAAACAAGTCAAGTTAGGAAAGCCGATTTCGATCACGGTCGGACAGGTGTCCGTGGACGCGCCGGGATCCGTCGATTACGGCAGCGGCGACTTCAACACCAGCTCGATTCCCAAGATCGTCTCGGTAGTTGTTTACGCCACGTACTCAACCTAAAAGGTGAAGTGACTAGGACTCTTGGGCTAGAGGAAGTCAATAGTCACGAATCTTGAAGGTGCACAGAATCTCGAATCAATGCCCCACATCGTGGCGCATCCACACGTTTGGCTCCCAATAGAATCCAATACCGTCGTTGACGCTCAACGGTGAAAGTCCGGAGGGAAACACGTAGTCACCATCTTCGGGAAGAACCAAGCCTGTCCAGCGTTGCCAGTCATCAATTGGAGCATCAATCCGCATTGACTTGGGTTCTGGTCGCAAGATCATCGCGCCGAGTCGGGCGTGGACGCGCAACCATGGGTCAAAGGGCAGCCCGTCATCTCGAGTCCAAAAGGCGTATCGCTCGATGGGCGTGAGAGGATAGCGATCCTTCCAACTTGGTCGAACGGGTGCCACGAGCGAAATGAGCCCGGCCTGTCGAGCGACCTCGGCCATCGCTTGAATCAGTGGCCGACTCAGACCTTGACCTTGCCAATCCAGGTCCACCTCGGCCGCCAGTGCCGAAAGCGCGTTCGGCGGACGCGGGTCCTCGATCGCCCGAAGACCCACGGCGTCGATCCCGTTGGGAAGATCCCCGAGCGAACCATCCCACCGAAATGGAATCGTCCTCCCCCTGGCAACTACCTGCTCCGTTTCTTGATCGTAGAAGAGCACCTGGAGATGGGCGAACCTGGAAAAAAGCACACCAAAGTACTTCGAGCTGTCGTTGGCGTGGAGGTTGTACTCCGGCCAGACGTCGGCGAACAGCGGTCGTGCGCCCTCCCACAGGTCCGGTCGCTCTTGCGCGGTAGAGGCGGCGATCGAACCATCGGCGGGAAGATCGACATTTCTCATACAACAATCATGCCGGACACCGCCCTTCGCCATGTCCGCTCAGGGCCCAACCTGCTCGACGTGACGTACCTGCTCCCTCGCACTCTCCTCGCGAACACTCAACGAAACTGCCCGGATGCCTGGTGGATACGATGCGTTCACGGTTGTCTGATCGATATGCACGCATTGGAGGATGGCGATCATGATGGAGTGGTTCAACGAACCTTCGAATTGGAGCGAGGACGACGGGCAGGTCATCGTTTACGCCGACCCCCACACCGACTTCTGGAGGATCACCGACTACGGCTATGCGCGGGACAACGGGCACATCTACGGCGAGCGCGTCACGACGGATTTTGAACTCAAGGTGCGGATCAAGGCCGACTACGCCGACCAGTACGACCAGGCGGGCGCCGCCGTCCGGGTGGACGAGCGCCATTGGATCAAGACCGGCGTCGAACGATATGAAGGACGACTGCGCTTCAGTACCGTCGTCACGATCGATCACTCCAACTGGGTGATCGCTGACCTGCCGGAGAGCTTCGAGTTCTTGAACCTGACGCTCGTACGCAAGGGCGACGCGCTCCACGTCAACTATTCAGTCGACGACGACGACCTGGAAATGGTCTCGGTGTCGTACCTGGAGCCCAAGGCGCCGGCCTTCGTGGGCGTCATGTGTGCCGCTCCCGAGGGCGGAGGATTCGCCACGTACTTCTCAGATCTGCGCCTCAGCATCCAAAGCGACTGACGTTCGAATTCCACGGGAATGTGGCGGTCGGTCTTCGACAACAACATCCTCGGTGTCGCCGTCGCAACCGACCGATTCGGCGTCGCCGTCGCCGAGGCGCCTTATTCGTCCAGCGAGCCGATCGGGTCGCGCGACGACGAACGGACCTGGCCCGCCCGGGACGTCGATCGCTGATGCTTCAGTCGCACCGCGACCGCGGCGCGATCGCCTAACGCCGAATGCGGTCCTGCGGCCGGATCAATGTCCGGCGACGCGAAACGCAATGCGCATCGTTGCACCAGAGAGTGAGACATCCTCGGTGAACTGCTGTCTATCGATGTCGTAGAAGGGGTGCTTGGCTCGCTCGCCTCCAACGCCCTCCAAGGTCCGCGTGAAATCGTCTTCCGACGTGGTGGGCAAATCGAACTCCATGTAGTACACCAACTCGTCCCTGTTGGCGACGTCGACGAGGACCGCGTCCGCTACCGCAACGTGACACGAAGAGACCCCCGTACTTTGGACGTCGAAGAAGTACTTGTGAAGGCTGCCCATCCACGAGAACTTGCGTTTCGCACTGACTCGTGGCGCGAAGGCGATCAGTCCGATCGCACCCACCCGCTGCGCGAGCGTCAACGTCGGCACCACCTTCCACTCCGATTCCGTCGTGATGCCGAAGACGCCATTGGTGCCGTCGATCGGTGAGACCTGCGCCTTCATCGCGGCGTACTTCCACGAGACCTCAAATCGCGGCATTCGTCTCCTCAGCGGCGTCGACCGTTTCTAGCACCGGACGACGCGTCGGGGACAACTGTGACCAGCAGTGTCGAGGCCGCCGAACCGAGTCGTACGCTGAAGGCCAAGCCGTATTACGACCGGGAACTCAGTCGGTGTCACCACCGGAGACGTCGGAGACCTTCTGCTTGCCGGCCGAGACGAACGGCATCATGGCGCGCAGCTTCTTGCCGATGTCCTCGATCGGGTGCTTCTTGCCGGCGTCGCGCAGTTCGCGGTAGCGCGGGCGACCGACCTCGTTCTCGAGGATCCATTCGGCGGCGAAGGTGCCGTCCTGGATCTCCGTGAGGATCTGCTTCATCTCCTTCTTCACCGAGTCGTTGATGACGCGCGGGCCGCGGGTCAAGTCACCGTACTCGGCGGTGTCCGAGACGCTGAAGCGCATCCCGGTGATGCCCTCTTCGTACATCAAGTCGACGATCAGCTTCAGTTCGTGCAGGCACTCGAAGTAGGCGCTCTCCGGTTGGTACCCCGCTTCGACGAGCGTCTCGTAGCCGGCGCGCACCAGCGCCGAGACGCCGCCGCACAGCACGGCCTGCTCGCCGAACAGGTCGGTCTCGGTCTCTTCCGTGAAGGTCGTCTCGAGCACGCCGGCGCGGGTCGCCCCGATGCCGTGCGCGTACGCGAGCGCGATCTCGTGGGCGTGTCCGGTGGCGTCTTGTTCGACGGCGATGAGCGACGGCACGCCCCCGCCCTCCAGGTAGGTGCGACGCACCAGGTGGCCGGGGCCCTTCGGCGCGACCATGGCGACGTCGACGTCGGCCGGGGGCTTGATGAGGTCGAAGCGGATGTTGAAGCCGTGGGCGAAGAGCAGGCACTTGCCGGCCGTCAGGTACGGCGCGATGTCGGCGTCGTAGATGCGCTTTTGCTCGGTGTCGGGCAAGAGGACCATGATGACGTCGGCCTCGGCGCAGGCGTCGGCGATCGAGAGCACGCGAAGACCCGAGTCCTCGGCCTTGACGATCGACGAGGAGTCGTTGCGCAGCCCGACGCGGACGTCGTAGCCGCTGTCGTGCAGGTTCAGCGCGTGGGCGTGGCCCTGGGATCCGTACCCGAGGATCGCGATCTTCTTGGACTTCAGGAGTTCGGGATTGGCGTCGGCTTCGTAGTACATCGTGGTCATGGGGAGTCCTTCAATCGGTACCGAATGGGTCGTCGGTCACCCAAGTCTAGGGAGTGCGACACGACCGGTCCGGTGGAGTTCCACCTTGGTGAAGACCTCCAGGGCCCGTTCGAGTTCGTCGCACGCCTCGGGGGTCCCGGCGAGCATGACCGTCACCGACGTCGGTCCGACGTCGACGATCGCCGCGCCGGCGCGCGTGATCGAGTCGAGCATGGCCGGGCGATGCTTGTAGTCGAGCGGCAGCGTCGCCAACAACAGTTCGCGCTCCACGGCGTCACGTGGCGCCAGGTCGCTGATCTCCACGACGTTGACCAGCTTGTCGAGCTGTTGCACGATCTGTTCGAGGGGCGCCGATTCGGCGTCGACGACGATCGTGACCCGTGAGAACCGGGCGTGACTCTCGGCCGGCGCGACCGCGAGTGAGTAGATGTTGAAGCCGCGGCGGGCGAAGAGTCCGGCGATGCGCGCGAGCACACCGGCCTTGTTCTCCACGAGCACCGAGAGGATGTGGTGGCGCACCGGCGTGCGCGCGACCTCGCCGAGATACGGTTCGGGAGGGCTCATTTGGTGCCCCCACGCTGCGACGGGTGCACCATGATGTCGTCGTTGCTCGCGCCCGCGGCGACCATCGGGAAGACCTTCTCCTCGGCGTCCGTGCGAAAGTCGATGACGACCGGCACGTCGTTGATCGAATTGGCTTCGTCGATCACCTCGTGCATCTCCTGGAGCGTGCGAGCGCGTAGGCCCACGCACCCCATCGCCTCGGCCCACTTCACGTAGTCCGGGAGGTCGGCGCTCAGGTAGACCTCGGAGTAGCGCTCCTCGTAGAACATCTCTTGCCACTGGCGCACCATCCCGAGGTAGGCGTTGTTGAGGATCGCCACCTTGATCGGGATACCCTCGGCACGAGCCGTCGTCAACTCCTGGGCGGTCATCTGAAAGCAGCCGTCGCCGTCGATGCACCACACGGTGCGATCGGGCCGTCCGACCTTGGCGCCGATCGCCGCGGGGACGCCGAATCCCATGGTCCCCGCTCCCCCGGAGTTGATCCACGTGCCGGGCTCTTCGAACTTCCAGTGCTGCGAGGCCCACATCTGGTGCTGACCGACGCCGGCCGCGACGATGGTGCCCGGCGCGGCCTTGGCCGCGATCGCCTCGATCACGTGTTGGGGACGCAGCGGCCCCTCGCTCGTGGGTTCGTCGTAGACCAGCGGATAGCGGTCGCGCCAGTCGCTGATCGTCTTCCACCACACGTCGAGGTTGCGCGGCGTCGCCTGCGCCGCGTCCCAGGCCGTCAGCGCGGCGCCGACGTTGCTCTGGATGGCGACGTCGGCGCGGCGGACCTTGTTGAACTCCGCGCGGTCGATGTCGACGTGGATGACCTTCGCGCCGGCGGCGAAGGCCGGGATCTTGCCCGTGACGCGGTCGTCGAAGCGCGCGCCGAGCGAGATCAGCAGGTCGCACTTCTGGATGGCCGTGACGGCGGTGTACATGCCGTGCATCCCGGGCATGCCGAGGTGCTGTTCGTGCGAGTCCGGGAAGGCACCGCGGGCCATCAACGTCGTGACGACCGGGATGCCCGTTCGCTCGGCGAAGGCCAGCAGCTCCTGGGAGGCGCGCGACTTGAGCGTGCCCCCGCCGACGTAGAGCACGGGGCGCTCGGATTCGCCGATCAACGTCACGGCGCGCTTGATGGCCGCTTCGTCGAGCGCGACCTCGGGACGGTAGCCCGGCAGGTCGTACTCCACGACGCTCGCGGGGTACCACCAGTCCATCAGGGACTGCGTGACGTCCTTGGGGACGTCGATCAGGACCGGTCCCGGTCGGCCGGTCGTCGCGAGGTGGAAGGCCGCGGCGACGACGCGCGGGATCTCCTGGGCCGACTGGACGAGGAAGTTGTGCTTGGTGATCCCCATCGTGATGCCGGTGATGTCGCACTCCTGGAAGGCGTCGGTGCCGATCGACGCGGTCGCCACCTGTCCGGTGATCACGACGAGCGGCGTCGAGTCCATATGGGCGTTGCCGATCGGGGTGACGATGTTGGTCGCACCGGGACCGCTGGTGACCATGGCGACGCCCGGTCGCCCGGTCGCCAGGGCGTAGCCCTCGGCCATGTGACCGGCGCCCTGTTCGTGTCGCACGAGGATGTGACGGATCGAGGAGTCCAGCAGTGGGTCGTACACCGGGAGGATGGCGCCGCCGGGCAGCCCGAAGATCGTGTCGACGCCCTCTTGCTCGAGGCTCCTGATCAGTGCCTGGGCTCCTGTGAGTTGCACAATGTTCCTTTGTTCTTAGATAAGCAAAAAGGCCTCCCTTGTTTGGGAGGCCTCCGGAGTACGTGTGAGCGTGACTACCGGCGCCGCGCGCCTACTACCACCACGAGAATGTCGTTACGGGACGTCACGTCTTTATCTAAGCACACGCGACACGACAGCACAAGACGGCTACCTCGTGGTGACGGCGCCCTTCTCCGCGCCCTGGGCCATCCGCGCGAATTTCTCCAGCACGCCGGTGGTATAGCGGGGTACGAACGGCTCGACGTGGCGGGCCCGTTCGGCGAGCTCCTCGGGCGCGACGTCGAGGTCGATCGACAGCGTCTCGACGTCGATGATGACGCGGTCCCCGTCGCGCACGAGCGCGATCGGGCCGCCGTCGAGCGCCTCGGGCGCCACGTGGCCGACGCAGAAGCCGTGCGTCCCGCCGCTGAATCGGCCGTCGGTGATCAGCGCGCAGTCGCCCCCGCGACCGACGCCCTTCATGGCGCCGGTCACCATCAGCATCTCGCGCATGCCCGGGCCGGACTTCGGTCCCTCGTAGCGGATGACCAGCACGGTCTCGGGTTCGATCTCGTCGGCGAGGATCGCCTGGAGCGCCAGCTCCTCGCCGTTGAAGACGCGCGCCTTACCGCTGAACTGCAGCTGGTCGATCCCGGCCACCTTCACGACCGCGCCCTGGGGCGCGAGCGAGCCGCGCAGGACCGCGATCCCGCCGCGGTCGTGGATCGGGTTCGCGATGTCGTGCACGACCTCGCCGTCGGGCCGCCCGGCGTGATAGTCCGCGAGGCTCTCGGCCATCGTCTTGCCGCTCACGGTCATGACGTCGCCGTGCAACAGGCCGTGGTCGAGGAGGTGTTGCAGGACGACAGGTACGCCGCCGACGCGGTCGAGGTCGCTCATGTGGAAACGGCCGTGCGGCTTCATGTCGGCGATGTGGGGGACGCGCGCCGCCACCTTGTTGAAGTCGTCGAGTTCCAGGTCGACCCGGGCCTCGTGCGCGATGGCGAGCAGGTGCAAGACGGCGTTCGTCGAACCGCCGAGCGCCATCACCACCGCGATCGCGTTCTCGAAGGCCGGCTTGGTCATCACGTCGCGCGCGTTGACGCCGACGTCGAGCAGGTGCAAGACGGCGAGTCCCGAGTCGTAGGCGTACTGGTCGCGGCGAGGGTCGATCGACGGCACCGAGGCACTGCCGAGCAGGGACATGCCCAGGGCCTCGCCGACGCTCGCCATCGTGTTGGCGGTGAACATCCCGGCGCAACTGCCCTCGCCGGGACAGGCCGCGCACTCGATCGCGGTCAGTTCGTCGTCACTGATCGCACCGACGGCGTTGGCGCCGACGGCCTCGAACACCGACGTGATGTCGAGGGCATTGCCGTCGAGTTCGCCGGGCATGATCGTGCCGCCGTAGAGGAAGACGCTCGGCACGTTGAGGCGCGCCGCGGCCATCAGCATCCCGGGCAGTGACTTGTCGCAGCCCGCCAGGGTCACCATCGCGTCGAAGCGCTCGGCGTGCATGACGCACTCGACCGAGTCGGCGATCACCTCGCGCGAGACGAGCGAGGCACGCATGCCCTCGTGACCCATCGAGATGCCGTCGGAGACCGCGATGGTCACGAACTCGAAGGGCACGCCGCCCGCGTCGCGCACCGCGACCTTGGTGCGCTTGGCCAACCGGTCGAGGGGCAGGTTGCACGGGGTGACCTCGTTCCAGCTCGACGCCACGCCGATCTGTGGCTTGGACATGTCGTCGTCGGTGAGTCCCATCGCGCGCAGCATCGAGCGCGCCGGCGCGCGACTCTTGCCGAGGGTGACGTCGGTGCTTCGAGGGGTGGGGTGGTTCGTCATGCACGGAGTCTACGAAACGTGGTGAATCGTCCGCGACGGACTAGGAATGCGCGTAGACGCTGACGGTCTCACCGGTCGCGAGGAGTTCGACCCACGTCTGCCCGGGGCGCAGCGCGATGGTCTGGCCCGAGGCGTTGCGGTACGCCGTCTTGAGATGGATGTTGCGGCGGAACCACTTGCCCTTCTGCAGATGACCGTCGGAGAAGATCTCGACCGGCCCCGAACCGACCAACTGGGCGTAGGAGCCCTCGACCCCGACGCCGCCGTAGTAGTCCACGCTCATCACGATCACGTTGGTCGGCGCGACTCGAACGCCGGTCGCGGTCACGTCGGGCGCGCCGAAGATCGAGCGCAGCCAGTCGTGGGTCTTGGCGTCCCACTGGTACGACGTCGCGTAGCCGGAGCCGAAATTGACGGTGAAGGACCCGACGGGCGCGCCGTGCGCCGGCGCGTTCTGGGCCACGTAGGTGAAGAGCGCCGGCGGCGGGTGGACCTTCCCGCCCTCCTTCATCAACAAGACGGCGTTGGCGAAGAGGTTGTGGGGCGGCGGCCGCGTGGGGTCGCGGAACATCGCGGCCCCGGCGTTCGATTGGTCGATGAGCTTGACCGGCGCGGTCTCGATACTGCTGATGGCGTACTGGGCGCCGCCGGAGAAGGCGAAGATCCCGCCGATGGGAAAGACGATCTCGCGGTCGGTGCGGCGCACCGAGCGCACCGGTCCGACCTTGGTCGGCAGTTGCGAATTGAAGATCGCCGCGAGTCGCGTGATGCCGCCCTCGACGATCTCTTCGTAGACGACGTCGGCCTCGTTGACGCCGTACTGCGGGTGGGCCTGGGGCGTGTTGTCCATCTTGATCGTGAGGGCCGATCGGCGCTTCGTGACGGCCGTCGGATCGGGCAGACCCGTCAACGCGGCGACCCGGCGATGCACCACGGTCGTGGTGGTGGTCGGTGCCGTCGACGTCGTGGTGGTGGTGTCGGCGCCGCTCACGTTCGCCGCGACGCCGCCCAGCACGAGAGCCGCCACGGCGACGAGGGGAATGCGGCGCATAGGAGAAAACTACTGCGCCGCGTCACCGACGAGACGTCGGTCTAACGTCGAGCCTGCAGTTCGGCGATGACCTCTTTGCCGTTCGCCTGACCCTTGGTCAGTTTCATGACCTGTCCGATGAAGAACTGCGCCAGCTTCTCGTCACCCTCGCGATAACGAGACCACTCGTCGGGGTGCTCGTCGATCAGTCGGGCGATCACGTCACCCAGGGCGCCGGCGGCGAGTCGCTCGTAGCCCTTGGCGCGCGCGATCGAGACCGGCTCTCCCCCGTTCGCGAGGATCTCGGTCAGGACCGTCTTGGCCTGCGTCGCCGAG
Organism: uncultured Acidimicrobiaceae bacterium; assembly: GCA_963700135.1. Taxonomy (GTDB): domain Bacteria; phylum Actinomycetota; class Acidimicrobiia; order Acidimicrobiales; family RAAP-2; genus RAAP-2. The sequence continues at coordinate 839,682 of CAVOWM010000011.1, forward strand.
AGGTCGCCGTTTTGCTCCATCCGCAGCGTCGCCACGTAGGACTCGACGCCCAGGTTCTCGACGTGCTCGAGGTCGCCGGCGATCTCGTTGGCGGCGCGCGCGAAGGCGAGGTCCGCGTCGAGGTCCGCGTCGAGCGCCGCGACGACGAAGTCGTCGAGTCCGAGGTCGATCACGACCTCGAGGGCGTCGAGCAGGGCCGGGCTCGGGCTCGTCAGCCGTTGCCGGAGCTTGGCGCGACGCTCGGCCGGCATCGGTCGAAGTCCGGCGCGGACCCGGTCCTGCCAGGCCTGGTCGGGCACGAGGTCGACGAGGTCGGGCTCGCGGAAGTAGCGGTAGTCGTCGGCCTCTTCCTTCACGCGCATCGTCGAGGTCGATCCGGCGTTCTCGTCCCAGTGCCGCGTCTCCTGGCGCACCGTCGCGCCCCCTTCGAGCAGCTCGACCTGGCGCGCGGCCTCGAAGTCGATGGCCCGCACCAGGCTGCGCAGCGAGTTCAGGTTCTTGATCTCACAGCGCGTCCCGAACGGTTCGCCCGTGCGGCGCACCGAGACGTTGGCGTCGATGCGCATCGAGCCCTCCTCCATCCGGCCGTCCGAGGCGCCGGTCGCGATCAAGATGCCGCGTAGCTCGGCGGCGTAGGTGCGGGCCTGGGCCGAACTGCGGATGTCCGGGCCCGAGACGATCTCGACCAGCGGCACGCCCGAGCGGTTGTAGTCGACCAGCGAGCGGTCGGCGCCGTGGATGCGGCCGCTGCCGCCGAGGTGCGTCGACTTGCCGGTGTCCTCTTCGAGGTGGGCGCGCTCGATCGTGACGCGCGAGCCGTCGGGCAGGTCGAGGTACCCGCCGGCGTTGATCGGCAGGTCGTACTGACTGATCTGGAAGTCCTTGGGCATGTCGGGATAGAAGTAGTTCTTGCGGTGGAACGTCGACGGCGAGATCGTGCTGTGGAGCGCGGTGCCGATCGCCATCGCCAGTTCCACGGCGCGCACGTTCAACACCGGCAACGAACCGGGCAGGCCCAGGCAGACCGGGCAGACGTTGGTGTTCGGCGCGGCGCCGAACGCGTTGGCGCAGCCGCAGAACATCTTGGTGGCGGTCTTGAGCTCCGTGTGGACCTCGAGCCCGACCACCATCTCCCAGCCGTCGGGCAAGGTCATGGTCGGCCGTCCGCGACCTCGAGGACCCGCGCCCCCGCGAAGAGTTGCGCCTCGCTGCGACCGGGGCCGAGCAGCTGCACGCCGACCGGGAGACCGGCCTCGCCGGTGCCGAAGGGTATCGAGATCGCGGGCTCGCCGGAGAGGTTGCTCGGGATGGTGAAGACGTCCGAGAGGTACATCGCCATCGGGTCCGCGGTCTTCGTGCCGAACTCGAAGGCGACCGACGGCGTCGTCGCGCCGAGCAGCAGGTCGGCCTCGCGGTACGCGCGCGCGAAGGCGTCGATCGTGATCGTGCGGACCTTCAGCGCCTGTCCGTAGTACGCGTCGTAGTAGCCGGCCGAGAGCGCGTAGGTGCCGAGCATGATCCGGCGCTTGACCTCCTCGCCGAAGCCGGCGGTGCGCGTCGCTTCCATCATCGCGGTCACGTCGTCGCCGTCCACGCGCACGCCGTAGCGCACGCCGTCGAAGCGCGCGAGGTTGCTCGACGCCTCGGCCGGGGCGATCAGGTAGTAGGCGCTGAGACCCAATCGGAACTCCGGCACCGAGAGCTCGACGATCGTCGCGCCGGCATCCTTCAGGACCTCGACCGCGCGCTCGACGGCCGCCACGACGTCCTCGTCGGCCCCGTCGATGAGCTCGCGCACGACGCCGACGCGCTGGCCGGCGACGCCGTCGTCGACGTGGGCGACCAGCGACGGTGACGGCTCGGGCAGGGAGGTGGAGTCCCGGGGGTCGTGGCCGGCGATCGCCTCGAGGGCCATCGCGGCGTCGACGACGGACTTGGTGAGCGGACCGATCTGGTCCAGCGAGCTGGCGAAGGCGATCAGGCCGTAACGAGAGACGAGGCCGTAGGTCGGCTTCACGCCGACGAGACCGCACAGCGCCGCGGGTTGGCGGATCGAACCGCCCGTGTCACTGCCGAGCGCGAGCGGCGTCATGTCGGCCGCCACCGCCGCGGCCGAGCCGCCGGACGAGCCGCCGGGCACCCGCGTCGGATCGAGGGGGTTGCGCGTGGGACCGTACGCCGAGTTCTCGGTCGAAGAACCCATCGCGAACTCGTCGAGGTTCGTCTTGCCGACGGGGACCGCGCCGGCGGCGAGGAGCCGCTCGACCACGGTCGCGTTGTAGGGCGGGCGCCAGCCCTCGAGGATCCTGGACGAACAGGTCGTGGGGATGTCCGTCTGGCAGAGGTTGTCCTTCAGGGCGACCGGTACGCCGGCGAGCGCGCCGACCTGCTCACCACGCGCCACGCGCTCGTCGAGCGCGTGGGCCACGGCGCGCGCGCCCTCGTCGTCCACGTGGAGAAAGACGTTGAGTTCGTCGTTGCGGTCGTGGATCTGCGCGAGGGACTCCTCGAGGACGCTGAGTGCGCTGACGTCGCCGTGTTGCACGTCGCGCGCGGTGTCGCGGACGCTCCTCACGGCGCCTCGCCCAAGATCCGCGGCACGGCGAAGCGGCCGTCTTCGGCGTCGGGCGCCATGGACATCACCACGTCGTGATCGAGACAGGGCTGACGTTCGTCGTCACGTACGACGTTCACGAGGCCGAAGGGGTGCGCGGTCGCGACGACGCCCTCGAGGTCCAGCGCGTTCATGTCCGTCGCGTGCTCCAGGACCTGGCCGAGCTGCTCGGTGAACTTGTCGAGTTCGGCCTCGCTCATCGTCAGGCGCGCGAGCTTGGCCACGTGGGCGACGTCCTCGCGACGGAGCGTCGCCATCAACCCAGGACCTTCGCGAGGAACTCGAGCGTCGCGCGCTCGACGAGCGCCTGATCGTTGTCGAGCGTCGCGACGTGGTAGGACTCCTCGAGCCAGACGCGCTCGACCGGTCCGGAGGACTTCGACACGATCTCGTCGCCGTTCTCCGGGGCGACGGTGTGGTCCTCGCGACTGGAGAGCAACAGGCTCGGCGCGGTGATCTTCGACAGGTTCGCGTCGACGACCTCCACGCCGTCGATGACGCTCTGGAGCGCGCGCAGGGGCCAGCCGTCGTACTTCGCCTCCGAGGTGTCCTCCTTCTTGATGTCCGAGGCGCCGCCCGTCTCGAGCACCTCGAGGCCGGAGTCGATCAAGTCCCGCAGGCCCTGTTCGATCTCGGCGCCCGGACCCTTCAGCATCGGGTTGATGAAGACGCAACCGGCGACCGTGGGACGCTGCTCGGCGATCAACGCCGTCAGTCCCCCGCCGACCGAAAGCCCGACCACCGCGACTCGGTCGCAGCGCCCCGCCAACTCGTCGTAGCTGGCGAGCGCCACCTCGACGAAGTCGCCCCAGCGCCGTGGTACGAGGTCCTCCATCGACGTGCCGTGGCCCGGCAACCGGGGCAACTCGACGCTGTAGCCGGCGTCGGCGCAGCGCTGCGCCAGCGGGCGCATGGAGTAGGGATTGCCGGTGAAGCCGTGCAATACCAGGACGCCCTTGGCGTTCCCGGGGGAGGAAAACGGTTCGCAGCCGGGCAGAATGTCGTCGGTCATAGGTCCAAAGCCTACCGGTCGGCTCCGCGCACCTTCTTCGCGCGCTCGCGCGGAATCGACCGTATGAAGAGCGACGCGAACAGTCCGAGCGCGCCGACGCACGCGCCGATGAGGAACGGCAGGTGGAAGGTGTCGAGCAGGGCCGGGCCCGGTTTCGCGTGCAGTAGTCCCCGACGTCGCACCATCGCCTGCTGCACGGTCTCGAGGACCTGGATCCCCGCGACCTCGCCGACCTGCATCGCCAGCATCTGCGCCGCCGACATGACGCCGAACTCGTTGGTCTTGACCTCATTGGCCATCACCGAACTCGACGACGGCATCGCGACGCCCATACCGAGACCCGACAGCGCGAGGGCGATCGCCACGAGCCAGGTGCCCGAACTCGGTTGCAGCGTCGCGAAGAGCGCGAGCGACGCCGTGAGGAACGTCGCGCCGGCGATGGCGCTCACGCGTTCGCCGATGCGCACGGCCACGTAGCCGGCGATCGGCGAACACAGCGAGAACGTGATCGGTCGCGCGATCGCCAGCGCCCCGACGTGCGGGATGGAGTAGCCGTAGCCCTGCTCCATCAACAGCGGGAAGAGGAAGAACGCGCCGAAGTACGCGAAGTTCGCCGCGCCGCGCAGCACCATCGGCATGACGAAGTTCCGGCGGTGGAAGTACTGGGCCGGGATCAGCGGGTGCGCCGCGGTGCGGATGCGATGGACGAAGGCGGCCGTCATCAGCATCGAGAGCACGAACGTGCCGAGGCACCACACGCTGGTCCACCCGACGCTCGGCCCGATCGAGAGCCCGAGCATCACGGCGGTGACGGCGATCGAGAGCGACCAACTGCCGATCCAGTCCATCTCCTTGAACTCGCGTCGGGCGCGCGCCTTCTTCTCGGCCTCCTCGTGGTCGAAGCCGCGTCGTTTCGGCAGGACGATCGACACGACCCCGAAGGCCACGACGATGAGCACCAACTGGAACCAGAACAGGGCGCGCCACCCGAAGGCCGCGATGATCGGCGCGCCGAGCGAGACGCCGATGACCGGTCCCCCGGCGCCGACCAGGCTCCACCACCCCATCGCCTTGACGCGCTCCTCGCGACCGAAGACCGAGTTGATCAACGCGCCCGAGGCCGTGCCGGTCGCCGCGCCCTGCACGCCGTCGAGGGTCCGCGCGAACAACAGCATGTCGACGTTGTGCGCGAGCGCGGTCAAGAGCGCCGAGACCATCGCCCCGAGCAGTCCGAAGAGGTAGAGGCGCCGGTGCCCGTAGATGTCGCCGGTCTTGCCGAGGATCGGCGCGGCCAGCCCGTAGGCGAGCAGCGGCCCGACCATCGTCCAGGTGAGGACCGTGACGCTGGTGTGGAACTGCGCGGCGACCGTCGGCAACGCGACGATGAAGACGGTGAAGGTGAAGTTCAGCGCGAAGAGGCCGGCCAGGAGCGACCACAGCACCCACCACTGGTAGCGCGACGAGCCCTCGGCGCGGGCCTGGGCGCGGTGGCGCAGCATCGAGAACCAGTTGAGGTCGCTCCCGGCCTCGGTCCCGAGCGTGCCGAAGGCCTCGGCGCCGGGGTCGAGGCGCGCGTTGAGCAGACCGTCGGCGTCCTCGCGATCGACGTGCGCCCCGCGGCGCTGATCGCTCACTGCAACAGCGTGGGCAGTTGCTCGGCCAGTTCGGCCACCGACCAGCGGTCGTTCTTCTCGAGCGTCGTGGTCATCGTCCAGTTCTGGAACTTGCGCACCGTGCCGCCCTGGACGAAGAAGACCTGGCCGGTGATGTCGCACTCCTCCATCGCGAGCGTCGCGACGAGCGGCGAGATGTTGGCCGGGTCCCACGTGTCGAAGACCGACGCGTCGCTCGGCGCGACGACGTGGTCCGACAGGCCGGGCGTCGACTCGGTCATGCGCGTACGCGCGGCCGGCGCGATCGCGTTCGCGCGCACGCCGTAGCGACCGAGCTCCTCGGCGATGATGACCGTGAAGGCGGCGATGCCGGCCTTGGCGGCGCCGTAGTTCGATTGGCCGATGTTGCCGAGCAGCCCCGACGTCGAGGACGTGTTGATGATGGCGGCCTTCACGGGGTGGCCGGCCTTGGCCTCCTCGCGCCAGTAGTTCGCGGCGTGACGCGTCGGGACGAAGTGGCCCTTCAGGTGGACGTTGATCACCGAGTCCCAGTCCTCCTCGCTCAGGTTGACGAGCACCCGGTCGCGCAGGATGCCCGCGTTGTTCACCAGCACGTGCAGGGCGCCGAAGGCGTCCAACGCGCACTGGACGAGACGCTGCCCGCCCTCCCACTGCGCGACGTTGTCGTGGTTGGCGACGGCCTCGCCGCCCATGGCCTTGATCTCGGCGACGACCTCTTCGGCCGGTGACGCGGCCTGACTCGATCCGTCGAGCGCGCCCCCGAGGTCGTTCACGACGACCTTGGCACCCTCGTGGGCGAAGAGCAGCGCGTGCTCTCGCCCGATGCCGCGACCGGCTCCGGTGATGATTGCTACGCGACCGTCCAGCGCACCCATGGTGACCCCTTCAAAGATTGTGGTGACCCGATTGTAATGAGGCGCGCGGGGTCTATTCGATCTGGCCACGGCGCCAGAAGTACGGCGGCCGGGCGTGCGCGTGGTAGTGGTCGGGGATGTTGCGCATGTGGTCGTCGTAGGTCCAGTTGCCGTCGCCGAACTCCTGGTCCGCGACGGCCGTGAGCGCCGATCGGAGCCGGTCCTTCACCGGTTCGGGCGGCGACGCGTCGTGCGTGCGCCACACGACCATGGGCACGAGGCAGATCTCGCAGTCGGCGATCCAGCAGTCGTCGTCCTCGAAGTACCGGGTGGTGATGACGGCCGCCTCGCACAGGTCACAGCCGGCGGTCATTTGGTGACGTTCAATGTCACCGACGAGAGCTTCTTCACCATCGTCCCGGCGACCGGGTCCTCCGAGACGACCTTGGTCCACGTCGGGTTCGGTCCCGCCCCGGGACCGACGGTGCTGTAGTACAGGTCGGCCGTCGTCATCGCGGCGCGGACCTGCGCCTCGTCCATGCCGACGACGTTCGGGACCGCCACCAGGTTCTGGCTCGCGACCGTCGTGGTCGTCGTACCGGTCGTCGCGACCGTGGTGGTCGTGGTCGCGGTCGTGGGACCGGTGCTTCGTTCGAGCACCACGGTCGAGTGCACGGCGGCGGCGGTGATCGCCCGGCCGGCCGGATTGACCACGCGAGCGACGCGCCCGAGCGCGACGGACGCGCTCGAGACCATCTGGTTCGCCGGGCAGCGCACGACGAGGTGCAGACGCTCGAGCTTCGCGGCCGCGACGTCACAGGTCTCACCGATCAGATCGGTGGGCAGTCGTACCGTCTGGACCCCGTCCGAGACGGTGACCGTGATGGTCTGACCGCTCTTGGCCTCGGTGTTGAAGGCCGGTGACTGGGCGATGATCGTGCCGGCCTTCGCGCTCGCGGAGTACGTGTGCTTGATGGCGACGACGAAGCCGTCGGACTTCATGGTCGTGCGAAGACTGACGATCCCGGCGTTGGCGGTGAAGTTCGCGTTCTGGTACTCACCCAGGTTCACGCCCACGAAGTTCGGCACCGAGTTGTCCTGGCTGAACAGCCCGACCTTCCACGCGATGCCGCCGCCGATGGCCACGACGAGGAGGACGACCGCGGCCACGAGGAACACCAGGCGACGAGAGCGCGGGAGTCGGGCGTAGTCCAGGTCGTCGAACTCGCCGCGCACACCGCGGCGTCCGACGGTCGAACTCGTGGTGACCCATTCGTCGGCCGGACGGGCGTGGCGCGGCGCGCCGGTGCGCCCGATCGGCGAGACGACCGCGGTCGCGCCGGTGATCTGATCGGGCGACGGTGGCCGAAAGCCCACCGAGTTGCGGGGTTCGGACGGTCGGTAGCGACTGAGCAGTGGCACCTCTCCCCCGACGGGTGCGATGACCAGCGGCGCGAAGTCACTGACGACCGCGCCGAGTCGGCTCGCGAACTGCTCGGCGTCGAGTCGCAACCGCGGGTCCGAGACCGCCGCCTGGGCGAGGATCATGTCGAGCGTGCCCAGTTCCGGCCGCATCGGCAGGGTCGCGTTGATGCGCGCGCGAAGGACCGCCTCGGGCGTGACGCCGTCGAAGGGCGTGATGCCGGTCACCGCTTCGTAGAGGATGAGCGCCAGCGCGTAGACGTCGCTGCGCGCGTTGGCGGGGTCGCCGATCGCCTGTTCGGGACTGAGGAAGCGCACGTCGTCGAGGGTCACGCGCTCGCGGTACTGGTCGCCGATGCCGGCCAGCGCGATGTCGCTCACGCGCACGCGACCTTCCTCGTCGAGCAGGAGTTTCGACGGCGAGAGCGCGCCGTGCACCATGCCGTTCTCGTGCACGTAGGCCAGGGCGCTGCCCACGTCGCGGCCCAGTCGCGCGCCGTCATCCACGCTGAGGCGACGCCCGCTCGCGAGCACGTCCTCGAGCGAACCACCGCTGAGGTACTCACAGATCATGAAGATCGAACCGGACTCCTGGCCCCCGTCGAAGACGCGCGCGAGGTGCGCGTGACTGAGCGTCGCCGCCTTGATGATGCGCTCACGGAAGGCGCGGCGGACGTCCTCGTGACCGGCCAGTCGTGGCAGCAGGACCTTCACGACGACCGAGCGCTGCAGCGACTGGTCGTCGGCCAGGTAGACCTCGGCCGTGTCGCCGATGCCCAAGAGCTCCTGGATCCGGTATCGGTTGACCAGCAGGTGTCCGTTGGCGAAGGTCGGCGGCGGCATATGTCCTAGTAACCCTACCGATTTGGACTCACGAAAGCACAGTGCGCCACGAACCGGTCGCGAGCAGGACTTCGAACTCGGCGGCCGGGACCATGGGGATGGCGAGCTCGCGCGCCTTCGAGAGTTTCGAGGCGCCGGGCGCGTCGCCGACGACGACGCAGTAGGTCTTCTTGGACACCGAACCGGGTGAGGTGCCGCCGCGCGCGACGATCGCCTCTTCGGCGCCGTCGCGCGTGTAGCCCTCGACCGCACCGGTCACGACGACCGCGCGGTCCACCAACGTCTGCTCGAGCGACGAGACGACCCGCGGCTCGACCATCGAGAGACCGTCGGCCTCGAAGCGTCGCGCGCGCGCGCGGTTCTCGTCCTCGGCGAGGTACGCCACGACGGAGGCGGCGATGACCGGGCCGACGCCGGCGACGGCGGCGAGCTCCTCGAGCGACGCCGCCTCGAGGGCCTGGTAACTGTGGAAGGCGCCCGCCAGCTCGCGCGCCGCCACCGGTCCGACGTGACGGATCCCGAGCGCCACCAACAGTCGACTGAGCGGCATCGCCTTGGCGCCCTGGATCGCGCGCACCAGCGACGTCGCCGAGAGCTCCCCCATCCCTTCGAGGACCGCGAGGTCCGCCACGTGCAGTGAGAAGAGGTCCGCGACGTCACCGATCAATCCGACGCTGAGCAGTTGGGCGACGCGTTGTTCGCCGAGCCCTTCGATGTCGAGGGCGCCGCGCGAGGCGAAGTGCACGATCTGCTGCAGCTGTTGGGCGGGACAGGCGGGATTCACGCAGTAGGTGTCGCTCTCCGCCCCGACGCGCTCGAGCACGCTGCCGCAATCGGGACAGGTGGTCGGGAACTTCCAGGGCGGCTTTCGTCGACGGCCCGGTTCGGCGACGGCGCTGACCACCTCGGGGATCACGTCTCCGGCCTTGCGCACGATGACGAGGTCCCCCGGTCGCACGTCCTTCACCTTGACCTGGTCCTCGTTGTGGAGCGTCGCCATGGCGACGGTCGATCCGGCGACCACCACCGGTTCGAGCACGGCGAAGGGCGTGACCCGACCGGTGCGACCGACCGAGACCTCGATGTTGCGCAGCCTCGTCGTGCGTTCTTCCGGCGGTAGCTTTCGCGCGATGGCCCATCGCGGCGCGCGACTCGTGAAACCGAGCCGCGCCCGTTGGGCCAGGTCGTCGACCTTCACCACGATGCCGTCGATCTGGTACCGGAGTTCGTGGCGGTGTTCTTCGAACCAATCGCTCCGGGCGATCATCGCCGTCGCGCCGACCTCGGTCGTGGTCTCCTCGGCGGTCAAAAAGCCCCAGTCGGCGAGTTGCGCGATCGTCTCGACGTAGCGCGTGAAGGGTGACGGGCCGCCGAGCTCCACCAACTGGTACGCGAGGAACGACAGCGGGCGACTCGCGGTGACCGCGGGGTCCTTCTGTCGAAGACTGCCGGCGGCGGCGTTGCGGGGGTTGGCGAACTCCTTCTGCCCGGCCTCGCGCTGACGGTGGTTCATCGCCACGAAGTCCGACTTCGCGAGGAAGACCTCGCCGCGCACTTCGACGCGTGAACGCACGTCGCCCGACAGCGTCGCCGGCACGTTGGCGATCCGTCGCACGTTCTCGGTGACGTCCTCGCCGATCCGTCCGTCGCCGCGCGTCGCGGCGCGCGCGAGCACGCCGTCGACGTACTCGATCGAGAGCGCCAGGCCGTCGATCTTGGGCTCGACGACGAACACGACGTCCTCGGCAGAGACCTCCAAGCTCTTCGCGGCGCGTTCGGCCCACGCGCGCAGTTCGGCGACGTCGAAGACGTTGTCGAGGCTCAGCATCGGCTCGGCGTGGGTCACCGGCGTGAAGAGGGTCGACGCCGGGGCGCCGACGGTGTGGGAGACCGAGTCCTCGACGTTCAGTTCGGGATGTTCGGCCTCGAGGGCGCGCAGCTCGCGCACCAACGCGTCGTAGTCGGCGTCGGGGATCGTGGGCGCGTCGTGCACGTGGTACGCCTCGTTGTGCGCGGCGATCTCGACGCGGAGACGCGCGGCGCGCTCGGCCGGCTTCACGACGCTGCGACGATCGCGGCACCTTCGACGATCGTGGGTTCACTCGCGCGATAGAAGACGACCGACTGACCGGCCGCGACCGGCCGCGCCGGCGCGTCCAACTCGAGTCGCCAGTGCGACCCGTGCCGCAGCGTCGCGCGCTGGGCGCTCCCGTGCGCGCTCCACTGGGCGAGCACCGGGGTCCCGTCGAGCAGCTCGTCGTGCGAGAACGTCAGTGACGCCGCGTCCAGGCCGATCTCGCGCACGAGGACGTCCTCGAGGCGACCGACCTCGACCCGGCCGGCCGCCAGGTCGACCCGGGCGACGAAGCGTCGCTCACCGTCGCGCGCGGGCAACACGCCGCGACGCTGTCCGACGGTCATCAGTTCCGCGCCCTGGGTCGAACCGATCTCCTCGCCGCTCGCGCGGTCCACGATCACCGCGGGCGTCAGCTCCAATCGCCGGCGCAAGAAGACCTCGCGGCCCTTGGACGCCTCGATGAAGCAGACGTCCTGGCTATCGGGCTTGTCCCAGGTCCGAAGACCGAGGCGCTCGGCGTGCCGGCGGACCTCGCGTTTGTTCATGGCCCCGATCGGCAACAGCAGGGTGGAGAGCTGGTCCTCACGCAGGTAGCCCAGCACGTAGCTCTGGTCCTTCTGGTCATCGGCGCCGCGCACGAGGTAGTGCGCCCCGTCGCGCGACAGCACCTGAGCGTGGTGGCCGGTCGCCACCACGTCGAAGCCGAGTCGACGCGCGCGCTCGAACAGGAGGTCGAACTTGATGTGCCGATTGCACTCGATGCAGGGATTCGGCGATCGTCCGGCGGCGTAGTCCTCGACGAAGGGCGTGACGACGTGACGGTCGAACTCCTCGGTGTAGTTGAAGACGTGGTGGTCGATGCCCAGCATCTGGGCGACGCGTCGCGCGTCGTCGACGTCGGCGACCGAACAGCAGCCCGAGTCCGAGACGCCGCCCCACAGTTTCAACGTGGCACCCACGACCTCGTGACCCTGCTCGAGCAAGAGACCGGCGGCGACCGACGAGTCGACCCCGCCACTCATCGCGACTAGGACTTTCACCGCTCTAGTCTGCCAGTCGCCAGTGACGCCTACGCCTCGGCGCGCAACCGGTAGACGACGCCGGACAGGATCGCGATGACGGCGTCCACCTCGTCGTCGGTGGTTTCGGCGCCCATCGAGAGGCGCAGGGACCCGCGAGCGCGCTCGTGGGAGACGCCCATCGCGGCCAGCACGTGGCTCGGACTCGCCGCGCCGCTCGAACAGCTCGCCGCCGCCGAGGCGCAGACGCCCTCTTGGTCCAGGAGGAACAACAGCTCGTCACTCGCCAGGTCGTCGAACGTGAGGTGCACGGTGCCCGGCACGCGCAGGGCGCCGCGCGCGGTGACCTGACAACCGGGGATCAGACTCACGGCCGCCACGAGCTTCTCCTGCAGGTCGAGCACGCGGTCGTTCACGTCGGCCAGTTCCTTCAGCGTGACGCGCACCGCCGCGGCGAGTCCCACCGCCGCGGCCACGTCGACCGTGCCGCCACGTCGACCGCGCTCCTGTCCCCCGCCGGGGATCACGGCGTCGAGGGGGATGTCGCTGCGCAGTATCAGCGCGCCCGCGTTGACCGGTCCGCCGATCTTGTGCGCGCAGATGGAGATCATGTCCGTCGTCGCGGTCATGTGCGCGAGGTTGACCCACGGCGCGGCCGCCACCGCGTCGGTGTGCGTGAGCACCCCACCGGGGATGATCGACTTCGAGAGAGCGCTCACGCCGTCGAGCGGCTGGCGCACCCCGGTCTCGTTGTTGGTCGCCATGACGCTCACGATCGCCGTGTCGTCACTCAGGAGTGCCAGCAGCGAATCGAGGTCCACGACGCCGTCGCCGTCGACGTCGATGTAGCGCACGCGCACGTCGTCGAAGTCGCGCGCCATCTTCTCGGCGGCGTCGGTGACCGCGTGGTGCTCGACGCGGCTGATCAAGATCTCGGACGTCTCGTGCGTTCGACGGTGGTGGCTCGTGACCCCGGCGATCGCCAGGTCGCAGGACTCGGTGCCGCCCCCGGTGAAGATGACGCCGCCCGGCCTCGCGCCCACGAAGGCCGCGACCTCGTCGCGCGCTTCCTCGACGGCCCGTCGCGCGTCGCGCGCGGCCTTGTGGCTCCCGGAGGGATTGCCCACGACGCCGCGCTGCCACGGCGCCATGGCGTCGGCGACCTCGTCGCGCCGCGGCGCCGAGGCCGCGTGGTCGAAGTAGTACCGACTCACGCCACGTAGAAGGACTTGACGTTCGTGAACTCGCGCACGCCGAACTCGCCCAGTTCGCGGCCGAAGCCGGACTCCTTGGTCCCGCCGAAGGGCAGTTCGGGCATGGAGGCGACGATGGAGTTCGCGAAGACCATGCCGACGTCGAGGCCGGCGATCGCGGCGTCGATCTCGGTCTGGTCGGTGGCGTGGATCGCGCCGCCCAGTCCCCACGGCGTCGCGTTGGCGAAGGCGATCGCGGCGTCGAGGTCGTCAACGACCTCGACCACCGCGACCGGGCCGAAGAGCTCCTCGCACCCGGCGCGCGAGTCGGCCGGCACGTCGGTCAACACGGTCGCCGGGAAGTAGAAACCGCGCCGCGCCAACGGCGCGCCGCCGGTCCGCGCGACCGCGCCCTTGGCGACCGAGTCGGCGACCTGGGCGGTCAACTCGTCGAGCTGGCCGCGACTGACGACGGGTCCGAGGACCGTCGCGGGGTCCATCGGATCGCCGGTGGGGACCGCGGCCATCGCCTCGACGAACTTCTCGATGAACTCATCGGCGCGTTCGCGAACGACGATGTAGCGCTTCGAGGCGATGCAGGACTGTCCGTTGTTCTGGATGCGCGCGGTCACCGCCAACGGCACCGTCGCGTCCATGTCGGCCGAACTCGCCACGATGAAGGGGTCCGAACCGCCGAGTTCCAGTACCGACTTCTTCAGGTGCTGTCCGGCGATCTCGGCGACCGAGCGGCCGGCCCGGTCCGAACCGGTGAGCGTCACGGCGGCGACGCGCGGGTCGGCGATGATGCGCGGGATCTGGTCGTGGCTCACGAAGAGCGTCGTCACGACCCCCTTGGGGAAGCCCGAGCGCGTGAAGAGGTCCTCGATGAACTTCGCGCAGCCCGGCACGTTCGAGGCGTGCTTGAGGACCATGACGTTGCCCGCCATCACGGTGGGCGCCGCGACGCGGATGAACTGCCAGAGCGGGTAGTTCCAGGGCATCACGGCCAAGACGGCACCGATCGGGTCGAAGCGGATACCGCTGCGCGACCCACTGGTCGACACGACCTCGTCGCGCAACATCGCCTCGGCGTGTTCGGCGTAGTAGCGCATGGTCATCGCGCACTTGGCGACTTCGCCCTTGGCGGCGGTGAAGGTCTTGCCCATCTCGCTGGTCAAGAGCTCGGCGACGACCGGAATCTCGCTCTCGAGCATCTCGGCGGCGCGGATCATGAGTTGCGCGCGCTCGCCGACGGGGGTCGCGCGCCACGCCTCGAACGCGCTGGCGGCGTGGGCCAGGGCGCGCTCGACGTCGGCGTCGCTGTGGGCCTCGAATTCGGCGACGAACTCTTCGGTGGCGGGATTAATCGCGGTGAATGACATCCCTCTAGTCTGCCAGCAATCCCACGGGCTCATTCGGCGTCGCGGCGATCTCACGCCAGAACTCGGGGCGCCAGAGCGTGACGATTCCGAGCACCAGCGCGAGCACGATCGCGTCGGTCACGGTGACCGGTCGCACGCCCCACACGCGCGCGAACGCCGCCTGCGCGAGGGCGCCGAGGGGATAGAAGATCGACAGCGAGAGCGTGTAGAGCGAGAGGATCCGCGAGCGTTCGCTCGTCGGCGCGTGCAACTGCACGGCGGTGTTGAGCCCGGTCAGGGTGCCGACGTACGCGCCGCCGAGCAGGACCAGCGACGCGACCGCGAAGGCCAGGGTCTGGCTGACGCCGTAGAGCACGAGGGCGAGCGCGACGGCCGCGAGTGAGCCGCGCAGTACCGCGACGCGCGACGTGCGACGTGCGACCGCGGGCAGCGTCACCGCACCGATGACCGCGCCCACGCCCTGGGCCGCCACGAGCCACGCGACGCCGGTTCGACCGGCGTGCAGGGTTTGAATGGCCATGGCCGGCACCAGCGCGATGAAGGGACTGGCGATCAGGGCGACGGTGCCGATGCCGATGATCGGGTACCGGCACCCCTTCACGGCCCAGGCGCGCTTCGCGCCGAACTTGGTCTCGCGCCAGAGTCGAATCGACGTCGTCGGCTTTGGTCGCGGGGCCGAACGAACGAAGGAGAACATCACGACGACGAACACGAAGGAGGCGGCGTTGATCGCGAAGCAGATCCCCGGCGAGGCGAAGGCGAGCGTCACGCCCGCGAGCAGCGGTCCGATGATGCGACCGAGGTTGAACTGGGCCGACGACAGCGACACCGCCGCGAAGACCTCGTCGCGCTCGACGAGGTCGGGCAGCAACGACTGCCAGGCCGCCCACGACGCCGAGCCGCAGAGGCCCTCGACGATGGCCAGGTAGCAGGCCACCTGCGGCGTCAGGTGATGGGTCAGTTCGGCCGTCGCCAGCGCGCTCGCCGTGAGGGCCATCACGAGGTTGTTGGCCTGGATCCAGCGTTGTCGCACGACCCGGTCGGCGATGACGCCGCCGAGCGGCGCGCCGATCAACGCCGGGGTCCAGGCACACACGGTCAACAGTCCCAGCCACAGCGCGTCGTGGGTCGTCTCGGTCAGGTACACGCCGAGGGCCACCGTCTGCATCCAGGTCCCGGTCGACGAGACGAAGGACGACGTCAGGGAGAGGGTGAAACTCCGGTGACGAAGCGGCGCGAACGACGCGGAGGCCATCGTTTAGTCGTGACGGCCGACGGCGGTGCGAAGCGTCAGGGCGTCACTCGCCACGGTGCTTGCGGCGAGGGCGGAGGGCGAACCACCAGACCGAGATGATCGACGCGAGGGCCCCGAGCACTCCGATCGTGGACTTGACGCCCTTGCCCTTCTGGTTTTCGGCCATGACCCATCGTAACGAGCGAAACGCCGGGGACCAGGTCCCCGGCGTTTCGACTGCGACGGACGTCTTAGGCCGCTTGGTGCGCCTCGACGGCGAGCTCGATCGTGATCTTGTTGCCGACGACCAGGGTGCCGTTCTCCAGCGAACTGCCGAAGTTGATCCCGAAGTCACGACGGTCGAACTCGGCGCGGGCCTCAAAGCCGGTGACCGAGACGCCGGGGGTCATCGAAGGACCGGTACCGAGGTACTCGAGGTCGAACGTGACGGACTTCGTGACGCCCTTGATGGTCAGGTCAGCGACGACTTCGAAGTCGTCGCCCTTGGCGGTCACCTTGGTGGACTTGAGCGTCAGCGTCGGGTACGTCTCGAACTCGAGGAAGTCCGGGCTCTTGAGGTGGTTGTCACGCATCTCGTTGTCGGTCGTGATGCTGGCGGCCTGGACCGTGGCTTCGACGCTCGAGGTCTCGGGGGTCTCGCCGATGGTGATCACGCCGGCGAAGTCGGTGAAGCGGCCGCGGACCTTGGAGGCGACGAGGTGGCGCGCGACGAAACCAACGGTCGAGTGGACGGCGTCGATGTTGTAGGTACCGGCGGCGGGCAGGTTGCTGGTGGCAACCTCATTGGTGGGGGAACTGGTCATCTGAATCTCCTGTTTTGTAGACACTTCCTGTGGTCCCACCAGTATACTTGCTTGTGCAACTACTTGTCAAACAGTAATTGCGAAACCAACTATCTGCTATACTTTTCGCATGAGTTCTGCCACCAGCGCCTGTCCCTCGGGGGATGAGAAGGTCCAACTCTTCGGGCTCCTGCTCGAGACCAACGCCCGGCTCTCGCGGAGCCTCGGCCTGGAACTCGAGGCCCAGTGCGAACTCCCGCTGGCCTGGTTCGACGTGCTTTTGCAGTTGCGACGCTCCCCCGCCGGACGCCTCAAGATGAACGAGATCGCCGACGCGATCGTGCACTCCAGTGGCGGCACCACCCGGCTCGTCGACCGTGTCGAACAGGCGGGACTCGTCGAGCGTCAGAGCTGTCCGAGCGACCGCCGGGCGATCCACGTGGCGATCACCGACGCCGGGAACGCGAAGTTGGACGAAGCCCTGAACGTGCACCTCGAGTACCTCGACGAGAGCCTCGCCAAACAACTCACCGAGGGCGAACGTTCGACCCTCGCGTCGCTCCTGACGAAACTCAACGCGCCTCGCTAGCTCTTCGCGACCCAGGCCCTCGCGTCGCGGCCGTCGTCGAGCTCGAGGAGCGTACCCTCGCCCCAGCCCGTGCCCGTGACCACCTCGACGGCCAACACCTCGCTGGCCAACGTCGCGAAGCCGTCGGCCAGGTCGTCGATGCCCGTGACGTGCAACACGACGCGATCGGCGACGTCGAGTCCGGAGTTCTTGCGCAGGTCCTGCACCTGACGGATGACGTCGCGCAGGAAACCTCGTCGGCGCAGTTCGTCGGTCAACGTCAAGTCCAGTGCGATGACCTCGCCCCCGTCGCGCGACACGGCGTAGCCGTCTTGTCCCTTCACCCGCAACTCGATGTCCTCGTTGTTCAGTTCGAACGTGGCCGAGGAGAGCGTGACGCTGATGGTGCCGCCGGCTTCGAGGGTCTCGGCCGCGGCGACCGAGTCGAGCGCGGCCAACGCCGGCTTCAACTCCTTCACCGCTTCGCCGAGTCGCGGACCGACCGCGCGGAAGTTCGGTACCAGTTCGAAGCGCAATACGTTGGCCAGGTCCGTGGCGTACTCCAGGTGATCGACGTTGAGCTCGTCTTCGACGATGCCCGCCGGCGGCGTCGCCGAGAGCGACGGGAGGAAGACCAACGCGCGCGCGAGTGGCTGGCGAACCTTCACGCCCGCCTCGGCCCGAGCGGCGCGGCCGAGTGACGTGAGACGCCGCGCGACGGCCATCGACTCCTCGAGCGCGACGTCGCGACGCGCCGGCTCGCCGGTCGGCCAGTCGGCGAGGTGCACCGAGTCCGTCGCCTCGACGTCGAACAGTTCGGCGTAGAGGCGCTCGGCGATGAACGGGCAGAACGGCGCGAGCAGCAGCGTGACGCGTTGGAGCACGTCGAGCAACGTCGCCTGGGCGGCGAGGGAGTCGGAGCGCGGTTCGTTCGGATCGGTGCGCCAGAAGCGACGACGGGTCCGGCGCACGTACCAGTTCGACACGTCGTCGATCAACTCGGACAACGCGTCGGTGCCCCCGAGTGGCTCGTAGCCGTCGAGGGCGTTCGTGACCGCGACGGTCACGCTCTCCAGTCGCGAGAGGATCCAGCGGTCGATCGCCGCGCGGTGCTCGGGCGCGGGGACCTCGGGGTCGTGCGGGTCGAAGTTGTTGATCGAGGCGTAGAGCGTGAAGAAGCTGAACGTGTTCCACAACGTGGCGAGTGTCTCGCGCAGTGAGGCGTCGATCGCTCCGAGGCTGGTGCGCGTCGAGCTCCACGGCGAACCCTGGGAGAACATCCACCAGCGCAGCGGATCGGCGCCGCGCGTGTTCAACACGTCCCACGGGTCGATCACGTTGCCGATCGACTTGCTCATCTTCTTGCCGTTCTCGTCCACGATGAGACCGAGGCACAGCACGTGTTCGTAGGCCTTGGCGCCGAAGACCAGGGTGTTCACCGCGAGCAGCGTGTAGAACCAGCCGCGCGTCTGGTCGATCGCCTCGACGATGAGCTGCGCCGGGAACTGCATCGCCTCGGCGCTGCCCTCGACGTGCGGGTAGCCGACCTGGGCCGCGGGCATCGACCCGGCGTCGAACCACGCGTCGATGACCGGCTCGACCCGGCGGGCCTCCTTCGCGCAGGTGCGACACGGCACGACGACCTCGTCGATGCCGGGCCGGTGCGGATCGAGGTCGCCGAGGTCGCGTCCCGCGAGCGCGGAGAGTTCGGCCAACGACCCCACGCACGTGAAGTGGTCGTCGGGACAACGCCAGATCGGCAGCGGCGTGCCCCAGTAGCGGTCGCGCGATAACGCCCAGTCCACGTTGTTGTCCAGCCAGTTGCCGAAGCGGCCGTCGCGGATGTGCTCGGGGTGCCAGTCGATCGTCGCGTTCTCGGCCAGCAGCTGCTCGCGGAACTTGCTCGTGGCGACGTACCAACTCGGTTTGCCCCAGTAGATGAGGACGGTCCCGCAGCGCCAGCAGTGCGGCAGCGAGTGGTTGTAGGGCTGGCGGCGTATCAGGGCGCCGCGACGCTCGAGTTCGTCGTTGATCGCGTGGTTCGCCGCGCGGACGTCTTGACCCTCGAGCCACGAGATCTCCGCGGTGAACTTACCGTCCGGTCCGACGGGGTTCACGGTCGGCAGGCCGTGGTCGCGCGCGACCTGGCGGTCGATCTCACCGAAGGCCGGCGCCTGGTGGACGAGTCCCGTGCCGTCGTCGATGGTGACGTAGTCCGCGAGTACGACGTAACAGGCGTCGACGCCGTCCGGCAGTACGGCGTCGGTGAAGGGACGCTCGTAGTGCACGCCGGCCAACGCGTCGCCGTTGAAGGTCGCCGAGGGCGTGACCCCGGCGCCGAAGACCGACTCCACCAACTCGGCCGCCACCACGACGCCGTCGACGACCGCGTACGTGATCTCGGGATTCACCGCGACGGCCACGTTCGAGAGCAGCGTCCAGGGCGTCGTCGTCCACACGGCGAGGTGCGTCGCGCCGCCGAGGTCGTGCTCGTCGGCGTCGGTGATCGCGAAGCGCACGTACGCGCTCTCGTCGACCTCGTCGGTGTAGACCTCGGGCTGACCCAACTCGTGGCTCGAGAGCGCGGTGCCGCAGCGCGGACAGTACGGGATGACCTTGAGGTCCTCGTACAAGAGTCCGTTGTCGAAGAGCTGTTGGAGGTGCCACCACACCGACTCGACGTACTCCGGGTGGAAGGTGTAGTAGGCGTGTTCCATGTCGGTCCAGTACCCGATGCGCTCGGTGAGCCGCTCGAACTCCCCCACGAACGTCAGGACCGATTCACGACACAGCCGCGTGAACTCCTCCACGCCGACCTGCTCGACGATCGCCTTCTTGCCCGAGATGCCGAGCTGCTTCTCGACTTGGACCTCGACGGGGAGTCCGTGCGTGTCCCAGCCGGCGCGCCGGGCGACGAAGCGGCCCTGCATCGTCTGGTAGCGACAGAACAGGTCCTTGTAGACGCGCGCCCACACGTGGTGGAGCCCGGGCTTGCCGTTCGCCGTGGGCGGGCCCTCGTAGAAGACCCACGGCTCGGCGCCTTCGCGGTGCTTCATCGAACGCGCGAAGACGTCGTTCGTGCGCCAGCGGGCGAGTTCGGCCTCTTCGAGAGCCACAAAATCGAATTCGGCGTTGACGGGGCGAAACACGAGTCTCCTTATGGTTCCACCCATCGTAGTTAACGCCGAATGCGTGTTGAACCGACCTCTACGATGTCCACGTGATTCCCATCGACGTCGTCGCCGAGTCCGTCGACACGAGTGGCGCCCTCGCCATCGTGCACGCGGCGAGTGACGAACTCCAACAGCGCTACGGCGGCGACGGTGACAACCAGCACCTCCGCGTGGACGAGCTGCGTCCCCCCACGGGGCTCTTCTTGGTCGCGCGGCGCGCGCGCCACCTCGTGGGCGGCGTCGGGCTTCGGTCGATCTCGGACCCCGCGTCGCACTACGCGGAGGTCAAGCGCCTCTGGGTGCGCCCGGACCTGCGACGCGAGGGCATCGGTCTGCTGCTGATGCGTGAGATCGAGCGACACGCGCGCGATCTCGGCTACCGGACGCTCTTCCTCGAGACCGGACCGGCCCAACCCGAGGCCCTCGCGCTCTATCAGTCGAACGGATGGACCGCGGTCGAGCGCTACCCGCCGGGCGCCTTCAGCCACCCGGTCGCCCACCGGTTCCGCAAGGACCTCTAGGCGAAACGCTCGTCCATCCACGCCGGCGACAGGTCCTCCAGCGTGTCGAGGACCAGGTCGGCGAGCAGGAACTCGACCTCGTCGCGGTCCTCGGGCGAGGGGACGGCGACGACGCTCATGGTGGCCGCGCGCGCGGCGATGACCCCGGCGGGGGCGTCTTCGAAGACCAGACAGCGCTCGGGTTCGATCCCCAGCGAGGCGGCGGCGGTCAAGAAGACGCCGGGGTGCGGCTTGCCGTAGGGCTCGAACTCCGCCGAGTGCACGGACGCGAATCGGTGCGAGAGACCGAAGTGGTCGAGGAAGCGGTCGATCAACGCCAGCGGCGTGGAGCTCGCGAGGGCGACCGGACCGCGTTCGCTCGCGAGGTCGATCGCGCGTAGCGCCCCGGGGAGCAGTCGGCCACCCTCTTCGACGAGCGTCGCGACGCGCGCGAGGAGCTGGTCGACCACGTCGGCGTCGCTCGGACCGCTCCAGGGATAGCGCGTGCGCCAGTACGACACGACCTCGTTGACGAAGACGCCCTTGGTCGACCGACTCGAGCTCTCGTAGAGCGGCACGCCGAGGGCGCCGAAGATCTCGACCTCGGCTTCGTGCCATAGGACCTCGGAGTCGATCAGCAGCCCGTCCATGTCGAACAACGTCGCCGCGATACTCACCCGGCAACTCTGGCACACGGGCCACCTAGGGTTGGACCATGTCGACGGTGCGCCCTCTCGAACCGAGCGACGTCGAGGCGGTCGTGCGCCGCGTCGTCGATCGGTTGGCCCTCGACGCGCAGATCCAACCCCTCGTGAACCCCGTGGTCGCCACCCCGGTGCTGGCCGACGCACTTCGTCACGCGGCCGATCAGACGTGGGTCGTCGAATGCGAGGGCGAGATCGTGGGCCATATCTACGGCGCGCTGCTCGAGAGCGAGCTCTACGGCAACGGCGTGTGGATCGGGCCCGACGGCGTCTCCTTCGACAGCACCGACCTGTTGAGCGACCTCTACAGCGTGGCCGGCGCGAACTGGATCGAGCGCGGCGCGCTCGAGCACTACGTCTGGACGATCGACGACGTCACGTCGACCCAACCCTGGTACGAGATGGGCTTCGCGCGAATGCACATGCGCGGCGTCTCGCGCCTCGAGGACCACGTCGATCACCCCCTGCCCGAGGGCTACACCCTGCGACGCGGCGGCGTGGCGGACATCGAGATCGCGGTCGCCCTCGACGACGAGCTCGACGCGGTCCAGCGCGTCGGGCCGAGCTTCTCGATCGGGCTCGACCACTCCTCGAAGCGCGACGACCTCATGGAGAGCCTCGAAGACCCCGAGGTGCACCACTACATCGTGGAGCTCGGACGCGACGCCGTCGGCCAGTGCATGACGTTCCCGCTCCCGCACCGTCGCGGCTCGTTCGAGCACACCTTGCACCTGAGCGCGGTCACCGTCGACGCGCGCCACCGCCACCTCGGCGTCGGCACGGCGATGGTCGACGCAGCGTTGCGCGACGCGCGCGACGCCGGCTTCGAGTACGTCGAGACGAATTGGCGCGTGACCAATCGACGCGCGAGGAACTTCTGGACCGACTACGGCTTCGAGCCCACCTACGTGCGGCTTCACCGCACGATCGGGGCCGGTTAACTCAGCGCGGCTTCGATCGCCCCGACGAGGATCGGGTCCTCCGGGGTCACCGTGGGCGAGAAGCGCTGGACCGAGGCGTCGGGGCCGATGAGGAACTTCTCGAAGTTCCATCGGACGTCACCGGCGTACCCCTCGGCGTCGGCCGTCTGGTTCAACTCGGCGTAGATCGGGCTCTGGTGCTCGCCGTTGACGTCGATCTTCTCGAAGAGCGGGAAGCTCACGCCGTAGGTCGTCGAGCAGAAGGTCTGGATCTCTTCGGCCGTGCCGGGCTCTTGACCCGCGAACTGGTTGCAGGGGAAACCGACGACGCTGAAGCCGCGCTCCGCGTAGGTCTTCTGCAACTGCTCCAGTCCTTCGTACTGCGGCGTCAGGCCGCACTTGGACGCGACGTTGACGACGAGGACGGTCTTGCCCGCGTACGGCGCGAGCGAACTGGCCTGGCCGTCGAGGGTGTGCAGGGGGATGTCATAAATGGTCATCCCGCGACACTAACGGCCGCTCGGCGTACGCGACGCGCCGTAGGCTGCACGGGTGCGCTGCGTCGTGATCCACGAGGGGACGCTCGTTCTCGAGGAGCGAGCGACGCCCAATCCCGGTCCCCTCGACGTCGTCGTCGCCGTACGCGGCGCCGGGATCAACGCGGCCGACCTGATGCAACGCGACGGTCACTACCCGGCGCCCGAGGGTTCGCCCGCGGACGTGCCCGGCATGGAACTGGCCGGGGTGGTGAGCGCCGTCGGCGAACGAGTCCACGAACCGCTCCTCGGACGGCGGGTCTGTGCCATCGTCGGCGGCGGCGCGCAGGCGACCCACTGCCTCGTGCCGAGCGAACACCTACTCTTCGTCCCCGATCACGTCAGCTGGGACCAGGCCGGCGGGTTCCCGGAGGCCTTCACGACGGCCCACGACGCGCTCGTGACCCAGGCGCACCTCGCGGCCGGCGAGCGCGTCCTGATCTCGGGCGCGACCGGCGGCGTCGGCGTCGCCGCGGTGCAGATCGCGCACGCCCTGGGCGCGCACGTCATCGCCGTCACGCGCACCGACGAGCATCACGAACGACTCCGCGAGTGCGGCGCCGACGAGACCGTGACGTTCGAGCGCGTCGGCGCGCTCGAACGCGTCGACGTCGTCCTCGAACTGGTGGGCGCGGCGCACCTGAGTGTCGCCCAAGGACTCTTGAACCCCTTCGCGCGCGTCGTGGTGATCGGGATCTCGGGCGGCGGCGCCCGGGTCGAACTCGACCTTCGCGCGTTCATGGGCACCCGATCGACGCTGACCGGATCGACGCTGCGGTCACGGTCGCGAAGGGAGAAGGGCGAGGTCGCCGACCGCGTCAGTCAGACGCTCATCCCCCGGTGGCGCACGGGCGAGGTGCACGTGCCGGTGGCGCGCACCTTCGCGCTCGAGGACGTGGCGCGGGCCTACGAGTACTTCGCCGAGCCGGGGAAGTTCGGCAAGGTCGTCTTGCGCGTCGAGGAGTGACCGGTAGTTTGACCCGGTGAGTCCTTCGGTCCCTCGACCGCACGCCAGTCGGTGCGACCCGTCGCGATCGGACTACGACGCGATCATCGCCGCCCACGAGGCGGCGACCCACGCCGGTGAGCCGACCTATCGCGACCCCTCCTCGGGACTCATGGTCTTGACCGCGGCGACGCACCTCGCGCGCGGGTACTGCTGTGCGAGCGGCTGTCGCCACTGCCCCTACGTCGAGGCCGGGTAGACCTCCGGGCTCGCTTCGTCGTGCTGACCGAGGTGGTGCCGGTCGATGTTGACGAGGAAGAAAAAGTGCAGCGCGGCGAGGAAGAGCATCAGCGCGCCGAATCGGAACGCGTCGTCGTAGCCGTGGACGTGGGACGTGGCGATCAACGACAGCTTCGCCTGGGCGGTGGCCGACGGGTGGGACCGCAGGGCCGCGAGCAGGAACGCCGAGCCGCTCGAGACGACGATCGTATTGGCGATCGCCGTGCCGAAGGAGCCGCCGATCTGTTGGGACGTCGTAAGGACCGCGGACGCCGCGCCGGTGTCCTCGGGCCGCACGTTGAACAGTGCGGTCGAGGCGATCGAGACGAAGGCGAGGCCGAGACCCAGACTGGTGACGATCATGGCCGGCATGACGCGCGTCACGTACGAACTGTCGACCTTGATGAACGACAGATACAGCATGCCGAAGGCGGCCATCAGGTTGCCGAAGGTCGCGAGCGGGCGTGGTCCGATCTTGGGGAGCAGCTGACTCGTGAATCCCGCGGCCAGGATGATGCCGATGGAGAACGGCATGAACAGCAGTCCGGTCTTCACGGCCGAGTACTGCTCGACGTCCTGGAAGTAGAACGTCATGAACAAGAACATCCCGAAGAGCCCGAGCCCGACGAACAGCTGGGCCAAGAAGGCGCCGGCCCGTACGCGATCGGTGATCAGGCGTAGCGGCAGCAGCGGCTCCCGGATGCGACTCTCGATCACGAAGAAGACGGTGAGCAAGAAGGCGCCGAGCACGAGGTACGGCCACGCACTCGTCGAGCCCCATCCGTCCGTCGACGCCTGCGAGACGCCGAAGACCACGCTCAGCATGCCGGCCGTCGCCGTGAGCGCCCCGGGTACGTCGTAGTGCGGATGGCCCTCGACCTTGGACTCGCGGACGTTCGGTACGGCCAAGGTGAACGCGATGATGGCCATGGGCGTGTTGACGAAGAGGCACCAGCGCCACGAGAAGTACTGCGTCAAGAGGCCACCCGCGATCAGCCCGATCGCGCCACCGACGCCGGCCAGGGCGCCGTACACGCCGAAGGCCCGGGCGCGCTCCTTGGAGTCGGTGAACGTCACCGAGATGAGCGACAGCGCCGCCGGCGCGAGCAGGGCGCCGAAGAGACCTTGCAGTGCGCGCGCGCCGAAGAGCCACTGTTGGTTCTGGGCCAGGCCGCCGAGCAGCGACGCCGCGGCGAAACCCAACAGACCGATGAGGAACGACTTCTTTCGTCCCATGTAGTCACCGACGCGTCCCCCGAGCAAGAGGAATCCGCCGAACGTCAACGTGTACGCCGTGATCGCCCACTGGTAGTTCTTCTGGGCGATCGCCAGTCCCCCGAGGGCCTTGGGCAGCGACGCGTGCGGCAGGGCGATGTTCACGATCGAGGCGTCCAGGATGACCATCAACTGCGCGATGCCGATCACGACGAGCGCGAACCATCGCCGCGGGTCGGGCGTTTCGGCGTGAACGACGTGACTGACTGAAGTGTCCGACATCAAATCCCCCGTGAGACGTTGCGTGCAAGAGTGCTGGACACGGCCACATCGCCCATCGGGCCGTCGCCGATTACAGAAGCGAGCGTAGTGGACTGAAGGCCAGGCCGAGGGACTCGGCGACGGGTCCGTAGGTGACGGCGCCCTCGACGACGTTGACCCCCTCGGCGAGTGCGTCGTCGGCCACCACGGCCTCGCGCCAACCGTGACGTGCGAGCTCCATCGCGTAGGGCAGCGTGGCGTTGGCGAGCGCGTACGTCGACGTGTACGGGAACGCGCCGGGCATGTTGGCGACGCAGTAGAAGATCGAGCCGTTCACCTCGAAGACCGGGTCCGAGTGCGTCGTCGGGTGGGTCGCCTCGAAGCATCCGCCCTGGTCGACCGAGATATCCACCAACACCGAACCGGGGCGCATGCGCGCGACGAGTTCGTTGCTCACGAGCTTGGGGGCCTTGGCGCCGACGACCAGGACCGCGCCGATGACGATGTCGGCGTCGAGGCAGGCGTCTTCGAGGGCGAGCGTCGAGGACGCGATCGTCTGCACGCGCCCGTCGAAGTGGATGTCGACCTGGCGCAGTCGTTCGAGGTTGCGGTCGAGGATCTTCACGTTCGCGTGGAGTCCGGCGGCCATCGTCGCGGCCGCGAGCCCCGACACGCCGGCGCCGATCACGACGACGTTGGCCGGCGCGACGCCGGGCACGCCGCTGATCAGGGTCCCGTGTCCGCCGCCGGGACGCATCAAGTGGTGCGCGGCCATCAGGGGCGCCATGCGACCGGCCACCTCGCTCATCGGCGTGAGCAAGGGCAGCGAGTTGTCGCGCAGCCGCACGGTCTCGTAGGCGATGGCGACGTTGTTGGCCGCGACGAGCGCGTCGGTGCACTCGCGCGAGGCGGCCAGGTGCAGGTACGTGAAGAGCACCTGGTTCTTGTGCGCGCCGAGGCGGTGGTACTCCGCGGCGACCGGTTCCTTCACTTTCATCAGCAGGTCGCTCTCGGCCCAGACGTCGTCGGCGGACTCGACGATCGTCGCCCCGTTGGCCACGTAGTCGGCGTCGACGATGGAGGACCCGACCCCGGCGCCCTTCTCGATGAGGACGCGGTGACCGGCACCGGTCAGCTCTCGCGCGCCCGCGGGCGTCAACGCCACGCGGTACTCGTCGGTCTTGATCTCTTTCGGTACGCCGATGATCATCGTTGATCACCCTTTCTGGTTTGAGGAGCCCCATCCACGGTAGCCACTGGTCGAGGCCGGGTGCGCCCACGTGAATCCGCCCATTGCCCGTCCGAGCGATTCCGCGTCATGGGTTCGCGACGGTCCCGGCCTAGGCGACCGACTGGGTCGCGGCGGGCGCGGCGAGGGAGTCCTCGGTCGCGGCGCGCGCGAGTTGGTGCCGGTTGAGCGCGCCATTGGCGAGCGCGACCACGAGACCGACGACGAAGATCAAGGTGCCGAAGCACAGCACTTGGGGCGGCAGCCCGACCTTGGCCGCGCCGTAGACGAACAGCGGGAAGGTCACGGTCGAGCCGGCGATGAAGCTCGTGATGACGTAGTCGTCGACCGACATCGCGAAGGCCAACAGGAACGCCGCGAGGAGACCGGGCCAGATGAGCGGCAGCGTCACCTTGGTGAACGTCGTCCAGGCGTTGGCGCCCAGGTCGCGTGCGGCGTCCTCGATCGCGCTGTCCATCCCCGACAGGCGTGCGCGAACCACGACGACGACGTAGGCAATGTTGAAGGCGACGTGCGCGATCAGGATCGTAAGCAGACCCGTGTTGAGGTTGATGGACAAGAAGAACGACAGCGAGGCCGCGCCGACCACGATCGCCGGCGCCGCGATGTCGGCGAACACGATGGCGTTGATCGGACCTTTCCCCCAGAACCGGAAGCGTCCGAGCGCGATCGCGACCGGCGTGCCGACGATCACCGAGATGAGCGACGAGAGGACGGCCACCTCGAGCGAGATCAAGAAGGCGTGGGTGAGTCCGTTCACCTGGGTGAGGTTGCGATACCAGTACGTCGTGAAGCCGTTCCAGGCGAACGTGATGCGACTCGTCGGCGCGTTGTTGAAGCTGTAGAGCATCATGACGACGATCGGCACGAAGGTGATCGCCATGACGACCCAGAAGAAGATCGCGAGCCACGGACTGCGGCGCTGACGACGGGGACGGGGGGAGGCTGTCACGTCAGACCAGGTTCTCGAGGTTCTCGGTGCCGAAGATCTTGGCGTAGGCGAACATGATGATGCCGAGGATGACCATGAGTACGGTCGAGAGCGCGGCCGCCACGTTGAACTGCTGGTTCGTCAGGTAGGAGTCCTGGATGGCCTGGCCGATCGTGTACGTGCCCACGCCGCCGAGCAGCGACGAGTTGACCGGGTCGCCGACCGTGGTGATGAAGACCAGGAGGACGCCGGCGAAGATGCCGGCGCGCGAGAGCGGCAGGACGACGCGTACGA
Source organism: uncultured Acidimicrobiaceae bacterium (assembly GCA_963700135.1). Lineage (GTDB taxonomy): Bacteria > Actinomycetota > Acidimicrobiia > Acidimicrobiales > RAAP-2 > RAAP-2. Next base: position 867,345 of record CAVOWM010000011.1, read on the forward strand.
AGACCTGGCGACCGTTGGAGTAGAGGTCGCGCGCCGCTTCGAGGATCCGTCGATCGATGCGTTCGAGCGCGACGTAGATGGGCAGCACCATGAACGGCAGGTTGTTGTAGATGTCGCCGCCGATGACGGCGTTGGAGGTGCCCAGGATGTGGAAGTTCGACGACACGAGGTGCAGCTTGTGCAGCGTCGTGATGACGAAGCCCTGCTGGGCCAGGACGAAGGACCACATGTCGGTCCGGATGACGAAGGACACGAAGAACGAGAGCAGCACGAGCAAAATGAGCGGGCTCTTCCATCGCACGCTCACGCGAAAGGCGATGAAGTACGCCATCGGGTAGGCGATCAGGATGCTCAAGATCGTGGTCGCGACGCCGTAGTAGAGCGATCGGACGAAGAACGTCGTGTAGGGGATGTCCGAATGCACGAACAACTGCGAGTAGATGTGCCAGTTCCAGGTCAGGGTGTAGCCGCTCACCGGGTTGCCGGTCTCCAGCGAGACGATCAATCCCGAGGCGAGCGGGATGAGGAAGAAGAGCAGCATCCATCCCCCGCCGACGAGGCTGAGCCAGTACGGCGGGCTGTGACGACGTAGCCAACTCGGTTGACGGTACGCCGGTCGCGCCGGCTCGATCAGGTCGGTGCTCACGACTCGATGATCGGGTTGTACGTGTCGTTCCACGCCTGGTACTCGTTGTAGTCGCGGTAGATGTAGTAACTGTGCGACAGCTTGTCGGCCTGCGCCGACGGGAAGACCAGCGGGCTGTTGGCGACGGTCGGGTCCTTGATGACGTCGAGGATGTAGTCGCGCGCCGCCGGCACCGGGCAGACGTAACTCACCCAGTCCTCGACGATCCCGGCGATCTTGGGCGTGTAGTAGAAGTTCATCCACGCCAGGGCGCTCAATGCGTTCTGCGACTGACGGGGAATGACCATGTTGTCGTGCCAGACGATCTGGCCCTCCTTCGGCGTCACGTACTTGAGGTGCGGGTAACCCGACAGGTTCGCCTGGAAGATGTCCCCGGAGTAGGCCTGCGAGATCCAGGTGTCACCGTTCTCCAGGTGCGAGATGTAGCTCTGGTCGTAGTAGCCCGCGACCAACGGCCGCTGCTTCTCGAGCCACTTGGTCGACTCCTTCCAATCGGCCATGGTCGAGCTGACCGGGTCGATGCCCAGGCGCAACAGTGCGGCGCTGCCGAGTTCGACGTTGTCGTTCATCATCCCGACGTGACCGCGAAAGGCCGGGTCGGCGAGGTCGTTGAAGCTCGTGATCTCGCGCTTGATCATCTTCGTGTTGTAGGCGATCCCCGTGAAGCCGGTCTGCCAGGTCACCGAATGCTTGTTGCCCGGGTCGTAGCTCGGGTTCTTCACGAGTGGACTGGCGTACTTGAAGAAGTTCGGCAGTTTCGAGAGGTCGAGTTCGTTGAGGAACCCGTTCTGGACGAGCTGGGAGAAGTACCACCCGTTGGTGATGACCATGATGTCGTAGCCCGTCACCTCCTGCGCGGCCAACTCCGGTTCGACGGTGGCGTAAAAGGAGTCGTCACCCTGGATGACCGGTTGGTAGTTGACCTTGATGCCCGTAGCCTTGGTGAAGAGTTCCAACGAGATCGTCTTGCCGTGCTCGGAGTCGATGTAGAGCGGCCAGTTGGCGAAGTTCAGTTGCGTGGTCGGCTTCTGTTCCTTCCAGAACGTCGCCCAGTCGATGTTCGCCGCACCGCGCCGTTCGGCCGAGCCGGCGATGCCGCAACTGGCCAGGAGCGCGGCCATGCTGAGCAGTCCCACGCCCTTGCCGGCGACGCCGAGCGCGTCGCGTCGCGACAGACGACGTTGGGTGAGCCCGCGCCACAGGGCCGGGTCGAACACCGGTCCGCCGTGCTCAGCGACGGCGTCGTCGCTCACTCGTCGCTTTCGTCGGTCGCCACCGCCGGCGTCGCGTGTGGAGAGGCCGGAAGCGCGAATCCGTGGTCACGGTCCCACGAGACGGTCACCTGGTCGCCGGGCACGAAGCGGTCCTCCTCGCTGATGTTCTGGGCCAGGATGTGCAGCGGTCCACCCCAGGACGTCACGAGTTCGTACTCCGAGGTCGCGCCGAGATAGATGGTCGTCGTTACCGTCGCGGTGACAGTGTTACTCGTCGGTCCGGACGTGGCCGGAGCGACGCCCGTTCGACGTAACAGCATCTTCTCGGGTCGCACGCCGACCTGGGCGATCTGGTCCAACCGGTCGGCCATCGAACCGGGTCGGGCGCTGACCGCCGCGCCGTCGGGCAGTCGCAACTCGCCGCGGTCCGACGTGACGGCCAGCAGGTTGCAGGCCCCGAGGAACTCGGCCACGAACTGCGTCGCCGGTTCGTCGTACACGCGCTGCGGCGCGCCGAGGTCCTCGTACTTGCCCCCGTGCATGACGGCGATGCGGTCGCCGAGGGCCATCGCTTCGTCCTGGTCGTGGGTCACGTAGAGGAAGGTGATGCCCACTTCGCGCTGGATGCGCTTCAGTTCGACCTGCATGGTCTTGCGGATCTTGGCGTCGAGGGCGCCCATCGGTTCGTCGAGCAAGAGCACGCGCGGTTGGTTGACCAGCGCGCGCGCCAGGGCGACGCGCTGCTGCTGTCCGCCCGAGAGCTGCGTCGCCGGTCGCGGTCCGAAGCCGCCGAGGCCGAGGATCTCGAGGTGCTCCTCCACGAGCCGCTTGATCTCGTCCTTGTCCTTGCCCTTTCGACGAAGTCCGAAGGCGACGTTGTCGAAGACGCTCAGGTGCGGGAAGAGGGCGTAGGACTGGAAGACCGTGTTGACGTCGCGACGGTACGGCGGCGTGTAGGTGATGTCCTCGCCGCCGAGGAAGATCCTGCCGCTCGAGGGCTGCTCGAATCCCCCGACCATGCGCAGCGTCGTCGTCTTGCCACAGCCCGACGGTCCGAGCAGGGCGAAGAACTCGCCGGCGGCGAGTTCGAGCGTGAGGTCGTCGACCGCCACCATGCCCTTGAACTCCTTGGTGACGTTCTCGAGACGGACCGCGGGCGGCGCCTTCTTGGTGCCCTCGGCCGATACCACTGCGTCATCCGTCGTCGTCAACGTTCGATCCTTCCCCCGGTACTGACTCGAACCCTATCGGCACCCCACGAACACGTCGGTCACGGCGGCGCGCAACCTCACGACTCGATGTTGTGCATCACGTGCTTCACGCGCGTGTAGTCCTCGAAGCCGTACATCGAGAGGTCCTTGCCGTAGCCCGATCGTTTGAACCCGCCGTGGGGCATCTCGGCGACGAGCGGGATATGCGTGTTCACCCACACGCACCCGAAGTCGAGGTCCCTCGTGAAGCGCATCGCGCGACCGTGGTCGCTCGTCCACACCGACGAGGCCAATCCGTAGTCGACGCCATTGGCCCACGCGAGGGCCTCGGCCTCGTCGCTGAACTTCTGCACCGTGATGACCGGTCCGAAGATCTCGCTCTGGATCATCTCGTCGTCCTGGTGCAGATCGGCGACGACGGTCGGCTCGATGAAGTAGCCGGCGTCGCCGACTTGGTGGCCGCCGGCCGCCACGGCGGCGTGACCCGGTGCGCGGCCGAGGAATCCGGTGACGCGCTGGAATTGATTGACGTTGTTGACCGGACCGAACAGCGCGTCCTCGTTGTCGGGCTGTCCGATGACCGTGTTCCTCGCCTGTTCGGCCAGGGCGTCGACGAAGTCGCCGTAGACCTTGGGGCCGGCGAGGACCCGCGTCGCCGCGGTGCAGTCCTGGCCCGCGTTGAAGTACCCCGCCACCGCGATGTTCTCGGCGGCCGACGCGATGTCGACGTCGTCGAAGACGATGACCGGCGCCTTCCCGCCCAGTTCGAGGTGGACACGCTTCAGGGTCTGGGACGCGCTCGAGGCCACTTCCATACCGGCGCGCACCGATCCGGTGACCGACACCATGGCCGGGATCGCGTGTTCGACCAGGGCGCGACCGGTGTCGCGGTCGCCGCACACGACGTTGAAGACGCCCGGGGGCAGCACCTCGGCCATCAGTTGGGCCATCAGCACCGTCGACGCCGGCGTCGAATCGCCCGGCTTGAGGACCATGGTGTTGCCCGCGGCGATCGCCGGGGCCCACTTCCACACCGCCATCATCATCGGGTAGTTCCACGGCGTCACCGCACCGCACACGCCGATCGGTTCACGTCGGACGTAACTGGTCATGCCCTCCATGTACTCGGCGGCCCCGCGGCCCTCGAGGAGTCGGGCCGCCCCAGCGAAGAATCGGATCTGGTCGATCATCGGCGGGATCTCTTCGCTCATCGTCAGCGCGATGATCTTCCCGCAGTTCTCGGCCTCGACCGCGACGAGTTCTTCGGCGTGGGCTTCGAGGATGTCGGCGATCTGCTGGAGGGCGCGACTGCGCTGGGAGGGCGTCGTGCGCTTCCAACTCTGGAAGGCGGCGTTCGCGACCTGCAGCGCGGCGTCGACGTCGGCGGCGTTGGAGACGGGCATTTCCGCGAAGGGTTCGCCCGTCGCGGGGTTGATCAGTTCGACGTACTTCTTGCTCTTCGGCGCGACCGATTCGCCCCCCACAAAGTTGTCCAAACGACGCATAATTCCCTCCCAGTCCTCGGCGGCCCACGGCGCAGCCCAGTGCCACTCTGCCAGAGATTGCCGAGGGCCTGCAACCTAAACCGAAGATATAAGTCCTCCGGAGTGAAAATAACGACTCTTTCCGTCGCCAGAACCCCCTATACTGTCTCTATCCGCAGCACGGGGGCCCACGGGTTACTGCGCTCGGGGGTGACCAATGCCAGCGACCAAACCACTTCGTCAGACCAAGAAGAGCGCAGAGCGCTCGACTTCGGAACTGGTCTCGCCCGCGCCGAATGGTCTGGACTCGATCGATCGACAGATCATCAGCCACTTGCAGCGCGACGGTCGTCGCGCCTACGGCGCCATCGCCGCTGAGGTCGGACTCTCCGAAGCCGGCGTGCGACGTCGGGTCCAGCGCCTCAAGGATTCCGGCGTCATGCAGATCGTCGCGATCACCGATCCGCTGCAACTCGGTTACGGCCGAGAGGCGTTGATCGGGATTCGAGTCCACGGCGACGTGCGACTCGTGGCCGACAAGATCGCCTCCATCGACGAGGCGAACTACGTCGTCATGACCGCCGGCAGTTTCGACATCATCGCCGAAGTCATCGCCGTCGACGATGACGCCCTCGTCCACCTCTTGAATGACTCGATTCGGAGCATTCCCGGTGTGACCGAGGTTGAAACATTTCTGTATTTGAAGCTTTCAAAGCAGACATACGTATGGGGGACCAAGTGACGCTGAACACCATTAGCGACGGAATCAATTTCACGGACGAGCAACACGCGAGTCACGACTACTCCGAGCGAGCCCGGCGCCACCTCTGGCTCCAGATGTCGCGTATGGGCGCCTACGACGAGCAGTCCGAGGTGCCGATCATGGTTCGCGGCGAAGGGACGCGCGTCTACGACGCCAACGGCACCGAGTACTTCGACGGACTGTCGGGTCTGTTCACCAACATGCTCGGACACGGCCGCGCGGACATCGCGGCGGCGGCGGCCGAGCAGATGACGACGATGGCCTTCTTCCCGTTGTGGACCTACGCGCATCCCAAGGCGATCGAGCTCGCCGAGAAGATCGCGAGCCTCGCCCCCGGCGACCTCAACCGAGTCTTCTTCACCTCCGGCGGCGCCGAGGCGAACGAGAGCGCGTGGAAGCTCGCGCGTCAGTACCACAAGATGCGCGGCGACACCGACCGCTACAAGGTCATCAGTCGCGACGTCGCCTACCACGGCACGACGTTGGGGGCGCTCACGATCACCTCCCTCGAGGGCTATCGCCAACCGTTCGAGCCCCTCGTGCCGGGCGCCGTCAAGGTGCCCGCGGTCAACTTCTACCGCGCCGAACAGTACGGCGACGACTTCGAGGCCTTCGGTCTGTGGCAGGCCCACCAGATCGAGGAGGCCATCTTGCGCGAGGGTCCCGAGACCGTCGCGGCCGTCTTCTTGGAGCCGGTGCAGAACGCCGGCGGATGCTTCACTCCCCCGCCGAACTACTGGAAGGCCGTACGCGAGATCTGCGACCGCTACGGCGTCATCCTCGTCTCCGACGACGTGATCTGCGCCTTCGGTCGCCTCGGCGTCTGGTTCGGCGGTCAGAAGTTCGACTACGTGCCCGACATCATCACGTGCGCCAAGGGCATCACCGCCGGGTACGCCCCGCTGGGCGCGATGATCGTCTCGGACCGGTTGGCCGAGCCCTTCCAGCACGGCGACGCCTCGTTCGTCCACGGCTTCACCTGGTCCGGTCACCCGGTCTCGTGCGCCGTCGCGCTCAAGAGCATCGAGATCATGGAGAACGAGCAGGTGCTCGAGAACGTGCTGGCCAACCAGGACTACTTCCGCGAGAGCCTCTTGAACCTGAAGGACATCCCGATCGTGGGCGACGTGCGCGGCACCGGCTACTTCTGGGGCGTGGAACTGGTCAAGAACCAAGAGACCAAGGAGACGTGGGCCGGCGAGGACGCCGAACGCCTGCTGCGCGGCTACGTCTCACCCGAGATGTTCCGACGTGGACTCATCTGTCGCTCGGATGACCGCGGTGACCCCGTGGTCCAACTCGCGCCGCCCTTGATCTCCACTCGCGCCGACATCGACTTCATGGTCGGCACGATGCGCGAGGTCTTCACCGGAGCCACCAAGTTCATCTGATCGTGACACCACCGCAGTCGCTGTGGTGGTCCTCGCTGGAACACGCCGTCACACCTCGCGCGACGCTCGATCACCACCTCGACGTCGACGTCGCCATCGTGGGTGGCGGCTTCACCGGACTGTGGACCGCGAGGGAGCTGTTGCGCCGCGACCCGACCCTGCGCGTGGCGGTACTCGAGAAAGAGGTCTGCGGCTTCGGCGCGTCGGGTCGCAACGGGGGCTGGGCCTCGGGCCTCTTCCCCCTGAGCGACGCCGTCGTCATCCGTCGCTACGGCCGCGAGTCCCTCGACCACCTGCGCCACGTCCTCCGCGACGCCGTGGTCGAGTTGGGGTCGTCGGCGCGCGCCGACGGCATCGACGCGCGCTTCGTGCGTGGCGGCACCATGACCTTCGCGCGCAGTGAACTTCAGGTGGCGCGCCTCCACGACGAGATCGCCGCGGCGCGCCAGGTCGGGGTCGGCGACGAGGACCTGCGCTGGATCGACGAATCAGATCTCGACGACCACGGTCGCGTCGCCGGCGCGCTCGGCGCGACGTTCTCGCCGCACTGCGCGCGCATCGACCCCGCGCGCCTCGTTCGAGGACTGAGTGACGTCGTGGCGAAACTCGGCGCCGCGGTCTTCGAGGGGACCGCGGTCACGCGCATCGTCCCACGCCGACGCGGCCGACGTGCCGAGGTCATCACCGTCGGTGCGAACGTGCACGCCGATTTCGTCGTGCGCGCGACCGAGGGCTTCACGCCGAACCTGCCGCATGAACGTCGTAGCGTCGCGCCGCTCTACTCCTTGATGATCGCGACCGAACCGCAGTCGAGCGAGTTCTGGGACGAGGTGGGATTCGCGAAGTACGAGACGTTCGCCGACGACCGCCACCTCATCATCTACGGACAGCGCACGAGTGACGATCGGATCGCCTTCGGCGGACGGGGTGCGCCGTATCATTTCGGATCGTCGGTCGAATCCAGGTTCGACACGAATCCCAAGGTCTTCGGCAAACTCGAGGCGACGCTGCGCGAGCTCTTCCCCGCGATGTCGGGATCGATCACCCACGCCTGGGGCGGACCGCTCGCGATGCCGCGAGACCACTCGCCGTTCGTGCGCGTCGATTACGACTCCGGGCTGGCGTCGGCCGGCGGCTACACGGGCGACGGCGTCGTGTTGAGCCACGTGGCCGCGACCGCGCTCGCCGACCTAATCACACGGCCCGACGTCGAGACCGACGTCACGCGCCTGCCCTTCGTCCAGCACGAGGCGCGGCGCTGGGAGTTCGAACCGCTGCGCTGGATCGGCATCAACGCCGGGCTCGGACTCGCCAACTGGGCCGACCACGTCGAAGCCACCCACGCCCGCGAGAGTCGCGCGAGTGGGTGGCTCGAGCGTCTCGTCGACTGACGCGACTATCGCAGGATGTTGACCGCGCGCGCCGCGACGACGGCGATCGTGACCAATGACACGATCGATTCGGTCGTGAACAGCGCCTTCATTCGGAACGTGAGCGGCATGGCGTCGGCCGGCGCGAAGCTCGTGCCATTCGCGAAGGACGTGTAGAGGTAGTCCGTGAAGCGGGGGCGCCAGTGCTCGGGCGCCAAACCGGGATTCTCCATCTGGGGGAACTGCAGGTCGGGCAGCAGCTTCTCGCCCGACGCGCGACGGTGCGGACCACCGCGATCGACCTCCCAGAACCAGAGCCCGTACAAGATGACGTTGGTCAACCAGACCGCGACGGCCGAATAGATCAGCTTGCGGCCCTGCGAGACCTGGCTCACCAGCAGGTGGTGGACGAGCAGCACCATCGAGGTGACGTTGGCCAGTGTCACCAACGCGATGAGGGCGATCGTGACGTGACGGATCCAAACGCTCTCGTCGGGGTGTCGGTGTCGGCGCGCGGACAAGGGACCAAGAGGCAACGCCACGAGAACCGGCAACAGCCAATGGGGCCCGACGACCAGGCGATCGGGCAGCAGCACGTAGAGCGCCACACACACCACGAGGGCGACCGACGCGGGCCAGCGGGGTTCGGGGCTGACGCTCACGACGTTCAACTTACCTGCGAGGTCCCTTGGAGTAATGACGACAGGTTCTCCGGCAACAACAGTGTCGCGATCGACGTCCCCGAGAACAGTTGACCGAGCGACGAGACCTTGAGCGGGTTGATGTCGCTCGACGACGGCGCGTCGATCACCGTGCGTTTGTTGTACGAGAGGACTTGCACGACGACCTTGCTCATGTCGTGCTTCGAACGCGACGTCATGGTCGCGCCCGTGACCTCACCGCTACTGCCCGTCGTCACCGTGATGTCGAGTGAACCGAGGACCGTCTTCCTCGGCGAGGCGAGCACGTTCGTGAGCGCGACCTCGTCGCTCGAGAAGTCGTAGGTCGTGGCGTACCCGCTCTGGGTCTCGGACTCGTGCTGGAAGCCCTTGATGAGCTGTAGGTCCGGCGCCGGTTGCGTCAACTCGAGCGAGACGCCGAAGAACGACGGCGGAGTCTCGTGGATCTCGAGCCACTTCCCCGACGAGACGTCGGCCGCCTCGGCGTAGAGATGGTCGCCGACGAGTCGAAGTTCGACCGACGTCTGGGAGAACAGCAGTGGGAACTGCACGATGGCTTGGGCGCTCGACGTGTCGAAGTTCGCGTTGATGGTCGCCGAGACGTTGTAGGACTGACCGTTGGACACGGTCACCAACAGGCTGGCCGAACGCGGCGGGATCCCGTGGAGGGCGAGTGAATCCTTCGGGATCCCCGACGGATTGGGATCGGTCGCCGCGAATACGATGCCCATGAAGGTGAGGGAGAAGGCCAGGGCCGCGAGCGAAAGGGCGTAGGACTTCTTGAACGCGGCCATCGGGCCAGCCTACCGTTGGAGAATTTTTGCTCTCACCCGCTCAGTCGAGTGGCTCGTGCAATATCTCCAAGAGGAGTTCGAGTGAGATGTTGCGACCACTGGCGATGAACCCGATCCGCGAGGTCGTGTCATCCACGAGGTCATTCGTGATCGCGGCGTAGGACGCCGAGGCCGAGCCCTCGATCACGATCCCGTTGTTCTCGACCGCTTCGCGCACCGCTCGTCGAATGTCGATCTCGGGGACCAAGACGAGCGGGACGTCGTGCGACGCGATCAGGTCGTTCGTCACCGAACCGTCGTCACCCCCGCCCGCGAGCCCGTCCGCGATCGTCGGATGATGGACCACGTCGGCCATGGTCGCGCCGCGCAGCACGTGATAGAGCGCGGCGCTCTCCTCCGGCTGGACGCCGGTCACCCGTATGTCCGATCGTCCGTGCGCGTCGCGCGAGATGAGCGCGCCGGACAGCAGTCCGCCGCCGCCGACCGAGACGACGAGGTGCTCGAGCTCCGGCGCCTGGAGGAGGATCTCGTCGAACGCGGTGGATTGACCGGCGATCACGTCGGAGTTGTTGAACGGCGAGATGAAGCGGATTGACCGTTCTTCGGCCAGCGCCAGGCCGTGGGCCTGCGCCTCGTCGAAGGAGGATCCGAATTGGATCAACTCGATCATGTAGTTGCCAAGCTTCTTCACCTTGGCCGCTGACGCGTTCTCCGGCACGACGACGGTCGCGGGCACGCCCAACACGGAGGAGGCGTAGGCGATGCCCAATCCGTGATTACCGGCCGACGCGGTGATGACCGCGCCGTTCGGGTCGTCGCGTCGTGACGCGTCGACCGCCGCGAGGGCACCGCGCACCTTGAACGAACCGGTCGGCTGCAGACTCTCCATCTTTACGAGGACCGGTCGTCCGCGCAGCGAGAGCGTGATAGTCGGCGTGGGGACGAGGTGATCGGCGATGACGCGTCGCGCCGCTTCGATTTGTTCGACACTCGGAGGCAAGACCTGGCGAATCATCGAAGACAGCCTACAGTGCCCGAATTCCGGCTTACTACCGTCAGGTAAGGTCAACGCGTGCACACGCTGCTCAGTGTCGTTGTCGTGGCCATCCTCGCGTTCGTCGGAACCATGTTCGACAACTTTTTCGCCTTCGCGGCGCAGTTGATCGTCACCGACGAGAAACGTGTGCGTCGCGTGAGCTACGCGCAAGCACTCGGTGTCCTCACGCTGCTCGCGCTGGCCGGCGGCGTCGGGTCGCTCCTCACACCGATCCCGCTCCCTTGGGTCGGACTGTTGTGTCTCGCGCCGTGGGCGCTGGCGTGGCACGCGTGGCGCCACCGCAAGAAGGAGCCGAGCGAGGTCTATCGACGCGGCGCGCTTGACCACGTTCGCCATGACGCTGGCCCTCGGCGGAGACAACCTCGCCGTGTGGATCCCCTTGCTGCGCGCCAACGGTTTCTTCCACGCGTTCGTGACGGTCGCGGTCTTCGCGGGGATGGAGGTGGTATTCCTCGTCACCGCGCGCGCGATCACCGGCCATCCCCGCGTAGTCGCGTGGGGCACGAAGCACGCCCCGGCCTTTCTGCCGTGGCTCTACTTCGGCCTCGGCGTCTTGATCTTGATCGAGTGCGGCTCGCTCTAGCTCGACGTGAATCGAAGGCTGCGCGTCAGAAGAGAAACGGGAGGAGCATCTTGGTCGAGCGCTTGTACGCCGGGTAGGTGTCCGGGAACTGCTCCGTGAGATAGCGCTCCTCGACGAGCGCGCTGTAGATGAAGTAGACCCCCGCGAGGGCCACGGCGATCAGCCACGCCCAACCCAACGCCACCGCGGTTCCGAGGCTCGCGAGCAGAATGCCGGTGTAGATAGGGTGACGCACCAAGCGATACGGTCCGCTGGTCACCAACTCCGGGTCGTCCTTTTGCGACATCGGCGTACCCCAGTTGCGCCCGATGTGCACGCGAGCCCAGATGGCGAAACTGAGTCCGAGCGCGAAGAGCACCAGCCCAATCGCCGCGCGCGTCGCGTTGGCATTGACGTGGCCGCGGTGAAAGGCGCCCACGCGAATCAAGAGGAGCACCAGCACGGCGATCAGCGTCCTGATCCGTAGCTCGCGCGACCACGCCACGCGTCCTCGCTTCATGGAAAAGGCGGCCGCGAACCAGTAGATCCAAAACAGGGCCCACCCGACGACGAAGACGAGCTCAATGGGGCGCACGAGTCCAATGCTTCCACACGGCTCGCGAGCGCGACGCTGCGATGGGCACACCGGACGCTTCGACACGCCTTCGCCAACGACGTCAACGTGACTAGCGTTGTGCGGTGGCCACGAGCACTCCCCAACAGACGCTGCGGCGTCTCACGATCATCGTGGCGATCCAGTGGATGGGCGCCACGCTGGGGCTTCCCCTGCTCCCGCTCTTCCTCGAGCACCGCGGCGGCGTGCCGACGATCATCGGATTCATCATGGCGTCGTTCTTCGTGGCCGGCGTCGTCACCCAGTTCTTCCTCGGTCGACTGGCCGATCGATTCGGTCGGCGCCCGATACTCATCTACAGCCTCGTCGCCTACGGCGTCGCGAGCACCGCCTACCTGCTGCCCGTGTCGGCGCCGTGGTTCGCGCTCGCGCGCGCCGTCCAGGGCGCGTCGGCCGGCGCGATCGAGGTCGCGTCGATGTCCGCGGTCGCCGCGCTCTTCTCGGAGAGTGAGCGCGGTCGCGCGATCTCACGCATCATCGCCGCGCAACTCCTCGGACTAGCTCTCGGTCCGATCGCCGGCGTCGTCGTCTCGGTGAACAGCCTGGGCTGGGCCTTCTTCGCGGCCGGGATGATCAGCTTCGTCGCGGCCATCGTGGCCTATCGGACCAACCTCGGTGACCGCGCCTTCGACCCGACGCCGCTCCCGCGCCTGCAGTGGAGTCCGCAGCTCACCGGGGCGCTGGTCGCCGCCAGCGCCAGCGGCCTGGTCATTGGTGTCTACGAAGCCTGCTGGAGCTTGTTGATGCACGCGCATCACGCCTCGACACTGCAGATCCGACTCAGTTGGACCATCTTCTGTCTCCCCTTCGTCGCGCTCAGCGGTGTCGGCGGTTGGCTGGCCGATCACGCGAATCGCCGTTTCGTGGCCCTCGGCGGTCTCATCAACGGCGCCGTGTTCCTCTCCATCTACCCGCACATCCACAACAACGACCTCATCTTGTTCATGGGTTCACTCGAGTCGATCGGCGCGGCCCTGTCGGCGCCGTCGATCTCGTCGTTGATGAGCCAGGGCGCCGTCCATCGCGAACTCAGCCGACGCCAGGGCCTCTACGCGACGTCCAACACGGCGGCCCTCGCCGTGGCTGCGGGCACGTCAGGCTTCTTGTTCACGATCAACCCGGCACTGCCGTTCACCGTGTTGGCGGTGCTCTCGGTGCTCTTGGGGCTGACCACGCTCTGGTGGTGGCGAAACGTCACCGGCAACATCACCGAGACGGCGTAACGAAGGGGGCGGCTCCCGCCGCCCCCTTCGTGCCTAGTTCGAATCCAGAAGGACTAACTCTTCCAGATCTGATCCCAACGCGCCGAGCCGCCGTCGGGGCTGAGGCACCGGGTCGTGCCGTCACCGGCCGTGCCCGAGACCCAGTTCTGCACGTTCGAGCGCGCCGCCCAGGCGTTCACCAGGGTGTCGAGCATGACGTAGGGCATCTCGATGGCGAAGCGGCGGTTGACCGTCTGCCACGCCGTCTTCTGCGCCGCCGAACCGACTCGCGACGCGAGCGCGGTCAACATCGCCGACTCGACGATCGGGTCGGCCTGGTGGGCGAAGTTCACCGCGCCAGCGATCTGGGTCCCGCTGGGGAGCCCCGACATGCCGAGACCGCCCGCGGTCGGCGAGGTGGTCGCCGGCTGTGAGTCGAACCACACGTAGTTGAGCGACTGGTCGACGCCACCGAACTGGTTCCAGCCCGCGCAGTCGTACTCGCCGTAGATCACGTTGTTGATCAACGTGCTCTGCACGAGTGAACGCGGCGTGATCGTGACGCCGATCTTCGCGAACTCCTGCTGGAAGAAGTCGAAGGCCTTGGTCGCGGTCGCGCTGCCAGCCACGATGTCCATGACGAAGGACACCGACGACACGTTGTTCTTCGACTTGTAGGCCTCGATGAGGGCCTTGGCCTTCGTCGGGTTGTACGCCGGGTAGCCGGGGTTCTTGTAGAACGGCGATGACTTGCGGAAAATGCCGTCCGCCAATTCGCCCACGCCGTCGTCGATGACCCGGAAGTACGTGCTGCGATTGACCGCCATGGCGAGTGCCTGTCGCACGCTCTGGTCGTTCACGACCGGCTTCAACGTGGTGTCCCACTGCAGTGACGACGGGTTGACCGCACCCATCGTGCCGACCCAGTCGGCCTCTTGAACCTGCAGCGGCGGCGCCTGACCCTTCAAGATGTACTGCAGTGATCCCGGTACCGCCGGCGCGAACTCGCCGGCCCACGCGAAGTACTGGTTCATCGTGCCCGTCGTGTTCATGATCAGGAAGTTCAGCGACGGGTCCCGCGGCGCGGTGATGTCGGTGACGTAGCTCACGCCCTTCATGTGCTTGAAGGCGTTGATCTGCGGCCCACTCTGCTGCAGGATCATGTCCACGTTGCCGGCCTGTAGTGCCTGGTTGCGGGCTTCGGGGTCGACGATCGTCTTGAAGTGAATGGCGCTCAGGTACGGCAATTGGCGAGAGTGCGAGTCCGAACGCCAGTAGTTCGGGTTGCGCGTCAATTGGGACTCGACGTTCACCTGCCAGGACTGCACCTTGAACGGTCCGGTGCCGATCGGGTTGCCGGTGTAGGTCGACACGAACGAGCTCGGGTGCGCCATGTAGGCGATCTGCTGCTCGGCGAGGGAGACCGGGAACGCCGAAAACGGAATCACCATGTTGTACGCGACGGTGTAACTGTCCACTTTCGTCACTGACTCGATGATTGGCTTAATCGCCAGTCCGACCGTGGGGTCGGCGTTGGCGGCCACCCAGTTGGCCACGCAGATGTCGGCGTCGAAGGCGTCGCCGTTGGTGAAGTTGACGCCCTGGCGGAGGGCGATGGTCCACACCGTGTAGTTGGCGTTCGGGGTCGCCGAGAGCGCCAACATGGGCAGCGCGACCTTGCCGTTCGCCGACATGACGAACAACGGGTCGTAGAGCGCGTTGGCGACGCAGAAGCCTGAAGCGTCCATCTTGCCCTGTGAACCGTTGAAGATGTGGTAGTTCGGAACGTCGGACAGCGTTCCGACGGTCAGCGTCCCACCACGCTTCGGTTTCCCATTGTTCACACCAATTGCTGCCGCACTGGCCGAGGTCGCGAGGAGATCGTCTACGACCGATCCAGCCAACGCGACACCACCGATCGTGGCAGCTGAGTGAGTTAGGAACGATCGACGATCGAACGTGGATGACATCATTGTCCTGCTTTCCCCCTGGAGTGCTGGCCTTGTGCTGGCGCTCCTCTGGTCGCAACTTATCAAGAACCGGTATGAAAAGAAGTGCAGAGTGGAAATCTCCTCAGACTGAATTCCCAGGGCCCGATGGGCAGGGCGACGCCGTTCGGACCCTGGGAAACTAGTGCGCGGCCACCGTCCAGTGGCCGGCGAAATCGTTTACGACGCGCTCGTCGAGGTGAAATGAGCGTTCATCGTCACGCGCCCGGATGCGACGAAGTCGCGACGCGTCGACGGCGCGTGTTGCGTCACGCGCAACACCACGCGGCCGCGCAGTTCGAT
This sequence comes from uncultured Acidimicrobiaceae bacterium, assembly GCA_963700135.1. Classification (GTDB taxonomy): domain Bacteria; phylum Actinomycetota; class Acidimicrobiia; order Acidimicrobiales; family RAAP-2; genus RAAP-2. Next base: position 882,644 of record CAVOWM010000011.1, read on the forward strand.
CACCGTGGAAGAGGCCGTCGCGCGAATCAGCCGTTACCCGCTGTGCACCACGCGCATCGGCGCTCGCTCGATTTCGACGGCGCTCAGACGGCTGTGCTTCGTGGCGCGCACGAGAGCTGTCGTTGCGAGCCGTCTCCCCGCCGTCCGTGGACCCGAGACCGTTCCGGTTGACAATTTTCATCGCCAAGGTGCGGATCATTGGTGGAACCTGCCCTCTGTCTCGAGTCGCGGTGATCCGAGACAACCTCATCTTGCGAGGTCGATTTGTGAGAGCCCTGTGAAACTTCTGGGACGCACATTAAAGGGCGACAACATTTGGTCTTCGTGGCGGCAACGGCCAACTTGCCTGCTCGTTGCACGCGATTTGTCACTTCGAAGTGCGTCCAAACGGAACGATCGTCGACAGAATGTCGGCGAATTGGAACTGCGAGACACCGCGGAAGGGTGACGGGCCCAGACGGAGGGGGATGCCGTCTGGGCCCGGTGAAGGCTTCAAAATTGCATCAGGACCCGGGTGGCAGGGAGGGACCACCCGGGCCCTGAGATCTCGTGGGACTCGTGCGACGAGCCCCTTACTTCGTCACCGCTCCTTTCGCGGTCGGACTCGTACGAAGTTCGGGCAACGGTCCCGGCACGACACCCGAGTAGCCGGTTCCGATCTGTCCCGGTCCCGGGCCGTTGCCAGGTCCGGAGCCAGGTCCGGAGCCAGGTCCGGGGCCGTCACCAGGACCGCTGCCCGGGCCGGGCGAACCGATCCCAACGGTCGCGGCGTCGATGGTGGTCGGTGAGGATCCAAAGGTGCCCTGAGCGAAGACGAATGACCCGACGCTCACGTCACTGAGCGAGGCACTGGCACCGGACTTGGAATACGTGGTCGTCGAGCTGACGTCAATGGAGCCCGTCGCGTCATTTGGACCCGTCACCGTGATCGTGTCACCACTGACGGCACTCACGCGACCCGCGATCACCGCGGGCTCGATATCGATCGACGCGGCGACGCTCGCGTCCGCGGTGCTCGCCGTGACGAGCACGTTCTCGCCTAGGGCCAAGCTCGCCGCGGTCGCGACCTGGCGCCGGTCGGTGATGACGGTCGAGGAGTTGATGGTGTAGGTGTTCGCGGTCCCGTCGGGATTGACGACCGTGATTGACGCGTCGGTGAGGGCGGTGACGTCGCCACCGACACCGCCCGGTCCACGGGGCGGCATCGGCGGCGGCGAGGTCGTGCCAGCGTCATTCGAGCCGGACGTGGCCGCGGGTGGGGCGGACTTCAACGGGTACGTCGACGCACTCGCGACGCCGACGCCTCCGGCGAGCACCGTGACGGCGATCGCGGAAGAGACTCCCACTCTTCGTAGGACTCTCTTGCGGGATGGTTGTTTCATGGGCTTCACTTTCTGTCTCGAATGGGGGGATTTCGAGACGTGAACATCTTCGTCAACGAGTGTGTGGACGCCATTGGGACGGCGTAAGAAGGAACTAAAACTCGATCTTCGTCACGAAGTCGTCACCAAGGCCTCATTCGCCAATTGAATTCGGGCATACTGGGCGCGTACGACTAGCACCTCACGGGGTCGTATCAGGTGCACACCATCTATTAGGGAGGACCACACGAGTGGCGACAGGCATTGATATTCACGATGGATCCGTGGGCGACGAGGCCTTCAAGGTTGAACGACGGGGCATCGACTTCGTCCCCGACAACGAACGATGGGCGACGCCGCGCAACATCGCCGCGCTCTGGGCCGGCACGTCGATCAACGTCGAATACTTCATCTACGGCGCCCTCTTGATGGGCTTCGGGTTCAGCTTTTACACAGCGCTCGCCATCATCATTGGCGGGAATGTCTCCTATTTCCTCTTGGGTCTTGCGTCGTTACAAGGTCCCGAGACCGGAACGACGGCGTTCATGATCTCGCGAGCGCCCTTCGGCACACGCGGATCCCGGCTACTCAGTTTCTTCAACTGGATCACCCAGTTGGGTTTCGAGACCGAGGGCCTGATCCTTATCGTCGGCGCCGGGTTGGTGCTGTCCCAGATGGCCGGGATCCACACGTCCAGCGGCCTGAAGGTCGCGTACATCATCCTGGCCGCGGCGATCCAGGCCGTCATGCCCTACCTGGGTCACGCGACGATGGTCAAAGTGCTGCGGGCGCTGATCATCCCCTTCGGCGCGATCTTCGTGTTGTTGGCGATCTATGACTTCAAGCACGGCTCGGCCAGCTTCAAGGGCACCTTCCAGAACTGGCAGCTGATCACCGCGGGACTGGCGTTCACCTTCGCGCTCTCCGGACTCGGCTGGACCGAGTGCGGCAATGACTACACGCGCTACGTGGCGCGCGACGCCAGCAAGGGCGCGATCGTCGGCTGGATGTTCCTCGGCACCGCGATCCCCGAGATCTTCATGATGGTGCTCGGAGCGGCGACCTTCACCTTCGTCTCTTCGGGTGCCGAGTTCAGCGCCTGGAACGGCGCGAACCCGTTCGAGGCCCTGCACATCCAGCACGCGATCCCCAGTTGGGTCGTCGCGGTGTTCTTGGTCTTCGCCATCGTGCAACTCTTCGGCATCAACTCCCTCGACCTGTACTCCTCGGGCGTCTCGCTCCAGGCCATGGGGCTCAAGCTGAAGCGCTATCAGGCCGTCGTGTTGGACAGCATCCTCGCCTGCGGCCTCACCATTTGGGCCATGTTCCAGTCGACCTTCTCGCTCTACATGAAGGAGTTCGTCGGCGTCATCATCGTATGGATCGCGCCCTGGTTTGGTATCTACTTGATGGATTGGATCTTGCGCCGGTATCGCTACAGCGCGTCAGAGTTGCAGCGTGACGACAAGGGCGGGCTCTACTTCGTCGGCCGGACCGGCGTCAATTGGAACTCCATCGTCGCCTTCGTCGTCGGCATGGTCTGTTCGACGATCGCCTTTTCCAAGGCGCCGCCGCCGGTCAACTTCCCGTTCCACTGGATGACGCCGATCTCGAACCACTACGGAGGCTCTTGCGCCGGCAGTCTGGTGCACAACGTCTGCACCGCGGGCTGGTACGGTGGCGCGGACTTCTCCGTGCCGACCGGCATCATCGTGGCCGCGCTCGTCTATTTCGTCCTTGAGAAGCTCACGGGCAACGTGGCGCGACAGGTCGCGAAGCAAAAGGAGCTCGAGCCAACGCTCTGAGCCACCAACGAGGTCCGCGAGTCGTGCCGCGAAAGGGCATGACGATGAGAATCGGGGCGCGAAGGTCGCCCTTCGCGCCCAGCACGACCGCGTCACGAGAGGGTTGCCTCGACGGCGTCGTCCCAACTCAGACGTCAAACGTCCGCGAGCACTACCTTCACGCGAGCGCTCGCGGTCACGTGAATTCACCCGGTGACGAGGAATCGTCCCGGAACGCGAAGCAGTCGTCGCGCGACCAGACGTGCTGTTCAGTGGCGTGATATCCGCGGAGCCACGGGACGCCGTTCACCACTCGAAGATAGAAGCCCTTGGGAAAGCGGTCGTCGTCGAACGGGACCGCGGCGACCGTGATCGAGCCAGAGGGAGCCGAGCCGTTGGACATCACCGCGTCGGGGGCCGACTCCTGATCGGTCATGACGAGTCGCAGATAGGGGCCGGTGATAGCGGGGCAGGGTGAGATTCCCAACTCTTGGGCCTTGCGAAAAATCTGCGACAGTGTCGCACCGTCACTGAATCCGAGTTGGCCGACCGTTCGACGAACGATACGAATGGCATCGACGCTCTGTCGGTCAAACAGTTCACTATTCAACAGAACGTCGGCGGCATCGTTTCGTTGTACCCGGGCAGCGTCTAACGCGGTCAGTAACTCTTGACGAGTCAATCCACCCACGTGCAAACGAATCGCCGCAGATGAAGCAGATCCGTTCATCTCATCAAGATGAAGTCGTGTCGGATAGTCGAGTCTCGCGGTGTCCGATGAGCTTCATCCCGCCCAGTCCTCGACGAGGCCGCCCGATCCGTCGGGGCGAAAGACGGGAATCGAACCGAGGGCCCGGACCATCTTGGCGTCATCGCCGAGCGACGTGCGCCACACCGATGCTTCAGTGACCAACGTGCCGATGACGACGATCTCGGCGCCGACGCCGCGCAGCAGACGCAACGCAGTGCCGGTCGAGGCGCCAGTCGAGATGACGTCGTCGACAATGGCCACGCGCTTGCCGTCGACGTCCTTGACGCGAGCGCGGTCGAAGAGCAGGCGCTGTTCCACGTCCGTCGTGATCGATCGGACGCTTTCGCTCACCGCGTCGGCCAAATGGATCTTGGGCGTCTTGTGCAAGATGACGTACTGGTCGAGGCCCAGATGACGAGTGACCTCCACGGCGACCGGGATGCCCATGGTCGCGACCGTCGCCACGATGTCCACGTCGTAGGGGCGAATGATGTCGGCCAATTCGCTCCCGGCCCGCGACATGAACTCCACGCCCATGTCCACTGTGATGAGCAGTGCGAGCGCCAGTTGCTCGTTGAGCGAGACGAGCGGGAGGTCGACGCGCTGCGTGCCGATATCAACCGAGTACGTGCGCTCACCCACGCTGAGCGAGCATACTGAGTCGATGAGTACATCCACTTCACCGCTCGAGCGCGAACTCGCGCAACGAATGCTCGTCACGGCGTACGACGAGGCCGTGCTGGGACTGAGTGAGGGCGGCATCCCGATTGGCGCGGCGCTGTACCTGCGCGACGGCACGTTGATCAGTTCAGGCCACAACCGCCGTGTCCAAGAGCGTGACGCGTCGGTGCACGCCGAGACCGACGCCTTTCGCAAGGGCGGTCGACGACGCGACTACCCGGACACGGTCATGGTCACGACCCTCTCGCCCTGCTGGTACTGCTCAGGGCTGGTGCGACAGTTCAACATCGGTGCGGTCGTGATCGGCGAGGCCACGACCTTTCACGGCGGTCACGACTGGCTCGCCGAACTCGGCGTCGAGGTCATCGTCCTGGACGACCCAGCGTGCACGGAATTGCTCGGCACCTTCATCCTCGAACACCCCGACCTCTGGAACGAGGACATCGGGCTGTAGTCAACGAGCGGGAGGTCCAAAGAGTCGGTCGCCCGCGTCGCCGAGGCCGGGCGTGATGTAGCCGACGCTGTTCAATTCGGCGTCCAGGGCCGCCGCCACGATCGCGACGTCCGGGTGCTTCGAGAAGACGTAGTCGACGCCCGGCTGCGCCGCGATGAGACAGAGGACGGTCACGTCGCCGGCGCCGCGCTCGCGCAACATGTCCAGCACGCACACCAGCGATCCCCCGGTCGCCAACATCGGATCGCACAAGACGACGTGGACGCCAGTGAGCGTCTCGGGCAGTCCGTCGAGGTACACGTCGGGCTTGAGCGTCTCTTCGTTACGCCGAAGCCCCACGAGGCAGACGCGATGGTGCGGCAGCACCTCCTGGACCGCCGGGCTCATGCCCAGTCCCGCGCGCAGGATCGGAACGATGAGGTACTCGGTGTCGATCCGAACGGCCGGCGCGCCCGTGGTCACTGGCGTGTCCACCGTGGTCTGGGTAACCGGGGTCTCGCGAAACGCCTCGTACGCGACGAACCGCGAGATCTCACCGGCGAGGCGCAAGAAGTCGGCGTTGGACGTCGCCACGTCGCGCAGGCGGCGAACCTTGTCGGCGACGACCGGATGGTTGATGACCTGAAGTGATGGCACGAGGTCACACTACGCCGAGCGATGCACGCGCCGCCGCGGCCCGACTGGCCCACCACGGCGCGTCATCGCCTCGAACGAGGCGACGTGCGTCGGCCCCGAGACAGGCCCGAGCACGCCCACCGACCGGGAGTCAACGGCAAAGACGACCAGTAATATTGATCAATGGCTTCTTTCCTCTCATCGCGTTCCGAACGCGTCCGAGAGCGGGAGCAGCATTCGGCCAATCCCCTGGGTGGGGTCCGGTCGAAGTATCCCGGACCGCGTCACGAGATCTCACGCGATCAGAACCTGACCTGGTGGCGTCGAGTACTCCCCGTGATCCAGTCGCACCGCGTGACGTTCGTGACGGCGATCGTCCTTTCGTTCGTGAGTCTGATCTTCCAGGTGCTCGTGCCGAACATGCTGAGCAACGACATCGACCACACGTTCGTGCGCCACGTCTCGTCGCTTCACGGCGACGTCGTCTCGCTCGTGATCGTGGGACTCCTCGCCGGGGCGGCCGGCATCATCTCTCGGCAGTTCCTCTACAACACGGCCTACAACGTGGAGGCGGATCTCCGTTCGCTCATCTACCAGCACCTGACCTGGCTGTCGTTCAGTTTCTACGACCGGGTTCAGTCGGGCCAGCTCATCAGCCGCGCCAACAGCGACATCCGCAGCGTGCAGATGTACTCGATATTCGCCCCGCTCATCATCGTGCAGTGCTTCATCGGTGTCGTCGCGTTCGGATTCATGCTCAGCATCAACTGGGCGTTGGCGCTGATCTCGATGATCGTGATGCCGATCCTGTACATGGTCGGCATTCGGATGCGCCGGGTCATGTTCCCGATCTCCTGGATCACCCAGGCCCGCCTGGCCGAGGTCGCGACCATCGTCGATGAGAACGTGAACGGTGTTCGCGTCGTGAAGTCCTTCGCGCAAGAAGAGGCGGAGATCGACCGCCTCGCCGACGCCGCCGAGGGCGTCGCCTGGGCCTACATCAAGGACGCCAACATTCGCGCGATCTGGTCACCGTGGGTCCAGAACCTGCCCCAGCTGGGACTCGCGCTCGTGCTGCTCTGCGGCGGTTGGATGGTCCTGCACGGCGACCTGGTCTATCCCCAGATCCTCGCCTTCAGTCTGTACCTCTTGATGCTGCAAGCACCGTTCATGATGCTGGGCCAGCTCGTCATGATGGGTCAGCGCGCGAAGGCCAGCGCCGGTCGGATCTTCGAGATCCTCGACGAGAATCCCGAGATCGTGGATCGCCCGGGCGCCTACGACCTCCTCGACGTACGTGGCGCGATCGACTTCAACCACGTGAGCTTCACCTACGACAACGGCGCGGAGATCCTGCGGGACTTCGACGCCCACCTCTCGCCGGGCGAGACGGTGGCGATCGTCGGACGCACGGGATCGGGCAAGTCCACCGTGGCGCGACTGCTCAATCGCTTCTACGACGTGACCGACGGCGCCATCACCATCGACGGACACGACCTACGCGACGTGACGCTGACCTCGCTGCGCGAGAACGTCGGCGTGGTGCTCGACGAGCCGTTCCTCTTCTCGATCTCGATCCGCGACAACATCGCCTACGGTCGGCCCGACGCGACCTTCGAAGAGATCCAGGCCGCGGCGCTCGCGGCGAACGCCGACGAGTTCATCGTGCGCCTACCCAACGGCTACGACACCGTCGTCGGCGAACGCGGCTACACCCTCTCCGGGGGCCAGCGCCAACGCATCGCGATCGCCCGGACCCTGCTGCTCAACCCGCCGATCCTGATCCTCGACGACGCCACCAGCGCGATCGACGTCCACGTGGAGTCCGGCATCTACGAGGCCCTGCGCGGACTGTTGCACCAGCGCACCACGATCGTCATCGCGCACCGTATCTCGACTATCGCACTCGCCAGCCGGGTCCTGGTGCTCGACGAGGGTCACGTCATCGCGAACGGCACCCACGAGGAGTTGCTCGCGACCGAGCCGCTCTACTCAGAGATCCTCGCCCAGACCACGTCGGAGGGGTCCTGATGGCATGGGGTGGCGGCGGCGGCGCGATGTTCGGTCCCAGCGCGTCCTCGTCGAGCGGACGAGCGGGACTCCCGTTCGGCGGCATTCCCGAGGAACTGATGGAGGAGGCGACCAAGCTCCTCGCCACCGAGCCGGTTCGCCCGAAGTCCCACGTGCACTTCACGCAGCGCCCCAGTGCCAAAGAGCGCGAGCGCTTGACGCTGCCGCAACTGTTACGCGTCTATCCCAAGTGGGTCTTCGCCGGTTCCGCCCTCGTCATCGTCATCAGCCTCACCCTGCAGGCCGGTCCGTTGCTCACCGAGTTCGCCATCAGTCACGGGATGGAGCGCCACAAGAGCCTGAGCGTCATCGTGGTCTGCGCGGCGTTGTACCTCGCGCTCGCGTTCGTCAGCGTCTACTTCCAGCGACAACAGGTCAACGTCACGGGCAAGCTCTCCTCGCGCGTCATGCACGACCTTCGCATCCGGGTCTTCACGCAGTTCCAGCGCCTCAGCCTCGACTTCTTCACCGAAGAGAAGGCCGGCGTCCTCATGAGCCGCATGACGAGTGACATCGAGAACCTGCAGCAGTTGATACAAGACGGCATCAGCCAGTTCGCGCTCCAGGGCCTCACGATGGTCGTCATCACGGTCATCTTGTTCCTCACGAACGTCGAACTCGCGCTGTGGACCGTCTTGCTGGTGGTGCCGCTGCTCATCGTCTTCTCGATCTGGTACCACCACGCGTCGGAGAAGGGGTACCTGCTCGCGCGCGACCGGATCGCGACCGTCTTGGCCGACCTCTCCGAGTCGCTCTACGGGATCCGCGTCGTGACCGCGCACAATCGCCAGCGCCGCAACATCCGCAACCACCGCCACGTGGTGGGCGCCTATCGCGACGCCAACGCCTACACCGGTCGGGTCAACGCCATCTACGGCCCCTCCACGCTCATGATCGGCATCTTGGGCCAGGCCATGCTGCTCGGCATCGGTGGCCACATGGTCTTGCACCATCAACTCAACGTCGCCCAGCTCATCGTGTTCTTCCTCTACCTCAATCGATTCTTCGCGCCGATCCAACTGCTCGTCCAGCAGTACACGACCCTGCAGCAGGGTCGCTCGTCGATCATCCGACTGCGCGAACTGCTCGACACCGTTCCCACGGTCGACGAGATGCCGGGCGCCGAGGACCTCCCGGTCATCGAGGGACGGATCACCTTCGAACACGTCGACTTCGCGTACCTGAGCGACGAGCCCGTGTTGCACGACGTCAACCTCGAGATCTCCCCGGGCGAGTCCGTCGCCTTCGTCGGTCCGACCGGCGCCGGCAAGTCGACCATGGCGAAGCTCGCGAACCGCTTCTATGACCCCACGTCGGGCCGGGTGCTCCTCGACGGGATCGACGTCAAGACCGTGACGCTGCGCTCCCTGCGATCACAACTCGGCGTGGTGCCCCAGGAGCCGTTCCTCTTCGCGGGTTCCATCCGCACCAACCTGAGCTTCGGCCACCCCGAATCGACGGAGGAGGAGATCAACACCGCCGTCGACGTCGTGGGGCTGCGCGACCTCGTCGACCGGCTGCCCCAGGGGCTCGACACGCCGGTGCACGAGCGGGGCCAGACGCTCTCGGCCGGCGAACGTCAGCAACTCGCGCTCGCGCGGGCCTTCCTCGCGCGACCGCGCGTGTTGATCTTGGACGAAGCGACGTCCTCACTCGACCTGCAGAGCGAGACGGTCATCGAGCGCGCCCTCGACCGACTGCTCGAGGGTCGTTCGGCGATCCTCATCGCGCATCGCCTCACGACGGCCCAGCGCGCGAACCGGATCGTCGTCATCGACCACGGCGGCATCGTGGAGATGGGCACGCCGGCCGAACTGCTGGCGCGCGGTGGCGCCTACGCCACGATGTACGACGCGTGGCTGGCTTCAGGCGGTCGCGACGCGACCCGCGCCGACGTCACGGGCGACCCGCAGACCTAGGACATCCCCTTCACGGTCTCGATGAGCGACGCGGCGCTCTGGTCGCCCAACGGGATCGGGTGGACCTGGAGGTGCGTGACGCCGGCCTCGCGGTAGGCCGCGACACGTTCGGCGACGTAGCTCGCCGGCCCGCACAACGTGGTCAGTTCCAAGAACTCGTCGGGGATCGCGGCCTCGGCCTCCTTCTTCTTGCCGTCGAGGTAGAGGTCCTGGATCAGCGTCGCCTCCCTCTCGAAGCCGTAGCGCACCATCAACTCGTTGTAGAAGTTCTTGCCCTTGGCCCCCATACCACCGACGTAGAGCGCGGTGAACGGACGAGCGAACTCGCGCAGCGCCGTGACCTCGCTCCCCTCACCGATGGCGAGCAGGCCGCCGGCCGAGATCATCAGGTCGCCGAGGGCGGGGTCGCGCGTCGCGCGACCGGCCGCCAGAGGTGCGCCCCAGACCTCGTGGGCTCGTTCGGGGATGAAGAAGACGGGGAGCCATCCGTCGGCGATCGACGCGGTCATCTCGACGTTCTTCTCACCCAACGACGCGATCCAGACGGGGATCTGGCTGCGCACCGGATGCGTCAGCATCTTGAGCGGTTTGCCGAGACCGGTGCCCTGGTCGGCCGGCAACGGCAAGGTGAAGTTCTTCCCCTGGTGCACGAGGGGCGCCTCTCGCTTCCACAGGGTGCGACAGATGTCCACGATCTCTCGGGTGCGACCGAGCGGATTCGTGTAGGGCACGCCGTAGAAACCCTCGATGACCTGGGGACCCGAGGCGCCGAGACCGAGGTGGAAGCGGCCGTCGGAGAGCGCGTCGAGGCCGGCCGCGGTCATGGCGATCAGCGACGGCGTGCGCGAGAAGACGTTCATGATCCCCGAACCGATCTGGACGCGCTCGGTCAGGGCCGCGAGGTACCCCATCAGGGAGGGGCTGTCGAATCCGTAGACCTCGGCGACCCAGACGAGGTCGAGGCCGGCCTTTTCCATCTCCGCCACGCCGCGCGCGGCCTCTCGGAATCCCCCGTTGTAGGCCAGAATCGTGGATATCTGCAGGGTTGGACGTGGGGTCGTGGTCATGGACGTCACAGTACCAAGCAGTGTTGACTGGTCCGACTCTCGGCGCAATGTGTCCTACGCTGTACCTGTAAGCAACCTCGCTTTCTCAAATTCCAAAGGCTGGTGACAACGTGGTCACGCGTCCGACTGAGGCGACCCCTCACGAATTCAATCCGTGGCTCCATGTCACTTCCTTGATCGAGACGGCCGGGCACCTGCTCGGTCTGAACGAGGGATTGATCAAGCGCATCGTCACCCCCGAGCGGATCCTCGAGGTCGCGGTCCCCGTTCGCATGGACTCCGGCGAGATCGAGATGTTCCACGGCTGGCGCATCCAGCACAGCACCGCGCGCGGCCCCGGTAAGGGCGGCATCCGCTTCCACCCGAGCGTGAACGTGGACGAGATCGCGGCCCTGAGCGCCGACATGTCGATCAAGTGCGCCGTGGTCAACATCCCCTACGGCGGGGCCAAGGGTGGCATCCGCGTCGACCCCGCGGCCCTCAGTCGCGCCGAACTCGAACGACTGACCCGTCGCTACGCCTTCTCCATCGCCCCGATGATCGGCCCCGACCGCGACATCCCCGCGCCGGACATCAACACCGACACCCAGGTCATGAGTTGGATCATGGACACCGTCTCGATGCTGGCCGGACACAACGTCCCCGGCGCCGTGACGGGCAAGCCGCTCGCCATCGGTGGCACGCTCGGTCACGCCGGCGCGACGTCGCTCGGCGTGACGATCTGCACCAGCGCGATCCTCCAGCGCATGGGGCGCCTGGCGAGTGAACAGCGCGTCGTCATCCAGGGCTACGGCAAGGTGGGCGCGCCCTTGGTGAAGCTGCTGAGCGACCGCGGCATGAAGGTGGTCGGCGTCGCCGACATCCGCGGGGCCATCCACGTGCCCGAGGGCATCGATCCGACCGTCATGGCGAACCACTTCAAGGAGGCCGGCACCATCGTCGGTTACCCCAACAGCGAGGCGGTCGCGTCCGACCTCCTCTTCACCCTGCCGAGCGACATCGCGATCCCCGCCGCGCTCGGTGGCGTCATCGACCAGGACGTCGCCAAGACGATGTCGGCGTCGATCGTCGTCGAGGCGGCCAACGGTCCCACGACCGGCGAGGGCGCTGACGTCCTCGCGAGTCGAGGGATCGCCGTGGTCCCCGACGTCCTCGCCAACGCGGGCGGCGTCGTGGCGTCGTACTTCGAGTGGGCGCAGGACCTCCAGGGCTACCTCTGGGAGACCGAGCTCTTCCACGACCGGTTGGAGAAGACGATGCGCGAGGCCTTCAACTACATCTGGACCCGACACCTCCAACTCGAGGTCACGTTGCGCCAGACCGCGATCGCCGTCGGCGTGGAGCGCATCGCCGAGGCCACGGAGTTGCGCGGGCTGTTCCCCTGATCGATAGACGCGCACCGCGCCGTCGATCGACAATGTGTGCGGGTTTGTCCTCGACGCCGACGTGTGCGAGGGTTACGAGATGACGAGGACGGAACCCTCACGCGAAGAACTCGAAGCGATCATCTCGTCGCTCCGAGAGGAGATCGCCCGGCTGAAAGAGGAGATTCGCCTGATCCGTCGAGAGTCCAATGAGGTGCCGCCCCACTACCTGTAGTTCACGTGGTCGTCGTCGTGGTCGACACGCACGTCAGCACATTGCGCGCCGCCAGGTCCTGCGCCGCGGCGGCGACCAAGGTCGACCGGGCCAGGGTGCCCTTCGTGACCGCGGTGACGATGGCCGTCGAGATCTGGCCGGCCAACACCAACGACGCGGCGACCGAGGTCGGCGAACCGAAGAGGATCAGGTCGTCGCCGGCCACGAGGGCCTGCACCGACGCCGCCGGTTCGGCGAGGTGCAGCGCGCTGATGGCGCCCGCGGAGAGCGAGTCGGTGACGATGAGACCCTTGAAACCGAGCGTCGCGCGTAGGTACTCGACGGCGACGCTCGAGAGCCCGGCCGGCAGCGGCGTGAGTCCCGGGACGCGCGCGTTGGACATCATGACCGCGCTGGCGCCATCGGCGATCGCCTGACGGAAGGGGACGAGCCCCGTCGTCTGCAGCTTCGCCCACGACAACGTCGCGGCGGGACCGTAGTCGGTGTTGCGCGTCGAGTAGCCCAGCCCCGGGAAGTGCTTCACGACCGACAGGACGCCGGCCTGCTGGAGACCCTTCATGAACGCAGTCCCGTCAGTGGCGGCGATCGACGGCACACCGCTGAACGACCGGTAGCCGTCGGGGTTGGCCGCCCCGGGATACTGCGCGCGCGCGTCGACGTCGAGCACCGGCGCGAGATCGGTGTTCACGCCCGCCGCTGACAACGCGGTACCGACGCGCTGCGCGATGGCCGTGATGCGCGCGACCGTGAGGTTCTTCCCCATGGTCTGGGCCCACGGGAACGAACCGACGAGGTTCGTGAGCCGTTCGACGCCGCCCCCCTCCTCGTCGGTCATCACCATCCAGGCGTAGCGTCCGGGACGCTCGCGCTGGAGGGTCGCGAGGATCTGGGGCATCGACGCCGGCGCGGTCGTGCCGAAGAGGAGGATCCCGCCGTAGCCGGCGCGCGCGGCCGGCGCCAACGCGCCGACGCTCGTCGCCTCGACCGGTATCGCGATCGTCTCGTTCGCCAACTGCGAGGTCGACCACGTCGAGACGATCTGCGTCGCGCACGCGAGGTTCGTCGTCGCCGTACGGGTCTGACTCGCGCCGGCACTCGCGACCACCACGCCGGAGAGCACCACGACGCCGAGGAGGAGTCGCATCGTTCGCACAGGTGAAGGCTACGACGACGTTTGGTGAATTACCGACCGCTACGCTGTCCAAGGTCGAAATGAGTCCGATGTCAGCACTGATGCCCGCGACCTTCATCGGTCACGGAAACCCCATGAACGCGATCGATCACAATCGCTACACCGAGAGTTGGGCGAGGTTCGGCGCGTCGATCGACAAGCCCCGTGCGATCCTCGTCATCTCGGCCCACTGGTACGTGAACATCACCGCGATCACGGCGATGCGGATGCCGCGTACGATCCACGACTTCTACGGGTTCCCGCCGGAACTGTTCGCCGTCGAGTATCCGGCCCCCGGTGACCCCACGATCGCCGAGCGCGTCGTCGACGTCGTGAAGCCGACCTACGTCGGCCTCGACGAGGACAGCTGGGGCATCGACCACGGCACCTGGTCGGTCCTGGTCCACATGTTCCCCGCGGCCGACGTCCCGGTCCTGCAGCTCTCGATCAACGCCGAACTGCCGTTCGACTACCACTTCAACCTCGGGGCCCAATTGCACGCGCTGCGCAGCGAGGGCGTGCTCATCGTCGGCAGCGGCAACGTCGTGCACAACCTGCGACTCGTGGACTTCAACGCCCCCGGCGTTGGCACCGACTGGGCGCACCGCTTCGACGACGACGTGCGATCGATCATGACCAGCGACGCGACCGAGCTCGGTCGCGCGAGCGCCCACGGCGACTACCGCCTGGCGGTGCCGACGCCGGACCACTTCTTGCCGTTGGCGTACCTGGCCGGTCTCTCGGCCGCGGCGAACACGCCCACGCGCACGCTCGTCGACGGCTACGAGATGGGTTCGCTCTCGATGACCGCCTACGAACTGCCGGCCGCGTAGTTCACTTTCGTCGCGAGTAGCGAACCGCGCGCGCCAGTGACGCCCCGAGCGCCACGACGGCGAGCACGGGCAAGACGACGATGGCCGCCACGTTGAAGTGACCGCTCTCACTCAAGAGCGCGGTGACCGCGATGATCACGAGTGCGGCGATGAACAGTTCCGGCGTGTCACCCACCAAGAAGTCCCACCAGAACCGACCGAAACCCTTGACGAGGCGCGTCACGACGGACGGCTGGTCCCTCATACGTTCGTCGCCGCCAGTGCCGTGCCCACCTCACGACGCAGGGCCAGCACGAACAGCCCGGTCACCACGGCGTAGATCACGGCGAGCCCCAGGAGCATGGTGTCGCCCCCGGGCCAGCGCACGCGCAGTCCCTCACCGGTCCAGAAGGTCCCGTAGGTCACGAGCAAGACGCCGACCGACATCTTCAGGGCGTTCTCCGGCACGTTCGAGAGCTGTTTCGCGACGACGACGCCGCTCACGGCGACGAACACCACGGCGACGGCCGCGACCACGACCGCCAGGCCGAGCCGATGCGCCGACGTGCCGAGCGTGATGACGAGGATGATCACCTCGAGGCCCTCGAGGAAGACACCCTTGAAGGCCAGCACGAAGGCGACGCGGTCGCGACCGGCCGGCGCTCCGGCGGCCCGCAACGCCGCGACCGTCGCCTCGTAGATGGCGTCCTCGTCGTGCTTCGCCTTGAGACCCGTCGCGCGCAGGATTGACTTTCGCAGCCACTGCATGCCGAAGATGAGGAGCACCCCGCCGACCACGAGGCGCAAGACGTTGAGCGGGACGTGCACGAGGGCCGGTCCGAACGCGGCCACGAGGGCTGACAACACGAGGAGCGCCGCCGCGGTGCCCTCGAAGGCCGATCGCCAACCGCGCGTGTGGCCCACGGCGAAGACGATGGTCAGCGCTTCGACGGTCTCGACGCACGACGCCATGAACACCGCGCCCACGAGGACCAGCGTTCCCGACGGCACTGACGAAGCTAGCAACACGACATAGCCCCCTGGACGGACGAATCCCGGCACTGCCGAACGACGCGCCGTCGGCAACTGACCACTCGGTACGTCGAAACGAAGGAGCCTGTCGGAACGAGACCCCACGTCGAACGCTAGCGTCCGAGCAGCTCCAGACCCGACGCCGGGCGCGTGGTCATTCGCGTCGTCGCAGTTCGTCCTCCACGAGGGCCGGATCCAGTCCCCGGCTGCGCAGCAGCACGAGCGTGTGGAACCAGAGGTCGGCCGCCTCTTCGACCACGCGTCGGTCCTCTTCGCTCAACGCGGCGACCACCAACTCCACGGCCTCCTCACCGACCTTCCGCGCGACTCGTGACGTCCCGTCATTGAGGAGTTCGACGACGTAGGAGCCGTCGGGCGCCTCGAGCTCGCGTCGCAGGATCTTGCGCCACAACCACGGGGTGAAACACGACGTCGCCCCGTCGTGACAGGCCGGTCCGTCGGCCGACACCCGGACGAGGACGGCGTCGTCGTCACAGTCGTGCGATATCTCGATGACGTGCATGGTGTTGCCCGACGTCTCACCCTTCTGCCACAGCCTCTGGCGCGATCGAGAGAAGAAATGGACGAGACCACTCGAGCGGGTCAACGCCAGCGCCTCCTCGTCCATCCAGCCCAACATCAAGACGCGGCCGGTGGCGTCGTCTTGCACGATCGCGGCGCGAAGCTCATCACTCATAGCAGTTCCTTCATCGGTCGAAGTTCGATACCCAGCTCTTGGATCTCGCGGCGAAGTCCCGGCAGCCCGGCCGGATTCTCGTGGACGATCGACGCGATCAACGCCGCGTCGGCGACGCGCAGCGCCGCGGCCACGTGCGCGGCCGAACCGGCACCACCCGAAGCGATGACCGGGATCGACACCGCGGCGCGCACCGCGGCCGTCAAGGTCAGGTCGAATCCTTCGCGCTTCCCGTCGTGGGCGATGGAGGTCAAGAGGATCTCGCCGGCGCCGCGCGATGCCGCCTCGACGGCCCACGGGATCGTCTCGGTGGTGGTCGCGACCCGGCCGCCGTGGGTGTGGACGACGCCGTCGCCCGCGTCGATGGCGACGACCACCGCTTGACTGCCGTAGCGCCGCGCGATGGCGCTGATCAGACTGGGGTCGCCGAGCGCCGCTGAGTTGAGCGAGACGCGGTCGGCCCCGGACTCGATGATGCGGATCGCGTCCTCGACCGAACGCACGCCCCCGCCGACCGTGAAGGGGATCTCCAGCACGTCGGCAACGTCGGCAACGACCGAGGTCATGGTCGCGCCGTCTTCCGGCGTCGCGGCGATGTCGAGGAAGACGAGTTCGTCGGCGCCACCGTCGCTGTAGTACTTGGCCAGCTCGACGGGGTCGCCCACGTCGCGCAGCCCCACGAAGTTGACGCCCTTCACGACGCGACCGTGGGCCACGTCGAGACAGGGGATCAGACGAGCGAGAGGCATCGTTCGAGGAAGGCCAGGCCGGCGCTCCCGCTCTTCTCGGGGTGGAATTGCACGCCCAGGAACGAGCCGTGCTCGACCGCGACCGCGACACCCTCGGACGTCGCCACCGTGTCGGGGCACGTCGCGGCGTACGAGTGCGCGAAGTAGTACGCCTCGCCCCACGGTTCGACCGTTGCCCAACCGAGCCGTGGGACCCGCCCCTCGGTCATCCGGTGCACCGAACCGCGCAGGAGTCCCAGGCCGTCGACGCCGCCGTCCTCGTCACTGTGGTCCAGCGCCAATTGCATGCCCAGACAGATCCCGAGTATCGCGTTCGCTCGTTCGAATCGTTCCCGCAACGCCCGCGACGCGCCCGTCGATTCGAGGTGGTCCATGGCACTGCGCGCCGAGCCCACGCCGGGAAGGATCACCATGTCGCTCTTCGCGATCGCGTCCGGGTCGCTGGTGACGACGCTCGAGACACCCACGTGCGCGAGCGCCGCTCGCACCGAGCGCGTGTTGCCGGCGCCGTAGTCGACGACGACGACGTCGCTCACAGCGAACCCTTGGTCGAGCGCACGAGCGAACCGTCGCGCGTGAGGGCCTGGGCCAGTGCGCGACCGACCGCCTTGAAGGCCGCCTCGGCGACGTGGTGATCGTTCTCCCCGGTCGCGGTGACGTGCAGCGTGATCCGGGCGTTCTGGGCGAGCGACTGGAACGCGTGGGCGGCCATGCCGGGATCGGGCGTGATGGAGATGGTGGCCGTCGCCCGTCCGGAGAGATCGACCACGGCGTGCGCCAGCGCCTCGTCCATCGGCACGCGGGCCTCGCCGTAGCGCGTGAGACCCCGTCGATCGCCGAGCGCTTCGTCGAGCGCCTCGCCGAAGGTGATCATCATGTCCTCGACCATGTGGTGTTCCCCGGTCTCGAGGTCCCCGACGCCTTCGAGACGCAGGTCCATGCCGCCGTGGAAGGCGAGTTGCTGGAGCATGTGGTCGTAGAAACCGAGTCCGGTGTTCACGTAGACCCGACCCTCGCCGGGGACCCGCAGACGGATGTTCAACAACGTCTCGGCCGTGGCGCGACGACGCCGGAGCGCGCGTTTCGGCGCCGCCTCGCCCGTGCGCACCGAGCGCAACGCGTCGAGCAGGACGTTGTCGTCCAACTCGTCCTTCACGCTGACGCGCAGACCTCCCTCGTAGGCGCGCACGACGACGCCGAAGGCCATCAGTTGCTCGACGAGCTGCTGTGGCTCCTCCATGGGGATGAACAAGAAGTTCGTGTACGACGTGACCGGCGTCAGTCCGAGCGCGGTCAATTCACCCGTGAGGCGCTCGCGCTCGGCGACCTGCGACGTGACGTCGACCGGCGTGGCGATCGCCGCCAGTGCCAACGCCGCCGAGAGCGACGAGACCGACAGCGGCGCCTGACGAGAGGCGATGACTTCGATGGTCTCGGCACTCGCGATCGCGTAGCCGACGCGGGCCCCGGCCAGTCCGTACGCCTTGGAGAAGGTCCGCAGTACGATCGCGCCCTCGTCGACGCGGTCCAACGCGTCGACGCCCGCGTAGTCGGCGTACGCCTCGTCGATGACGAGCTGACCCTCGACGTCGGGGATGTCGGGCAACTCACCGGTTGGATTGTTGGGCCGACAGACGAACACGAGGTCGGCTGTCGCCGGGTCGTCCACGATCGTGGCGCCAGCCATCGCGGCGGCGAAGGGATACATCGAATACGAGAACGACGGCACCGTCGCGACGGTCCCGCCTTCGGCGAACAGGCGCGCCAGCAACACGATGAACTCGTCACTGCCGGCACCCAGCGCGACCTGGTCGATGCCGACGCCGTGGCGCTCGGCGATCGCGGCGCGCAACGCGTGGTAGCGACCACGGTCGTACTCGTTGACGTCGGCGAGTGCCCGGGCCAGGGCGCCTGGCCGCGCGCTGGGCGGGGGCGTGGCGGCGACGTTGCCGTCGAAACGGAGGATGTCGCGAGGGTCCAGGCCCATCCGTTCGGCGATGACCTCATTGGAGGGCGGCCACTGGTAACTCGCGAGCGCGACCGGCCGCTTCATCGTCGCGCCGTGCGTTTGTGGGCGGGCATGTCCTCAAGCTCGGCGAGGGCCTCGATGGTCGGCGCGAGTCGCTCCAACCCCTCTTTCGTGACGCGCTGGACCGTGACGGTCTTCATGAAGGCCTCCAGTCCGAGGCCACCGGTCGATTTGGCCCACCCGCCGGTCGGGAGCACGTGATTGCCGCCGGTGGCGTAGTCGCCCGCCGGCACCGGCGAGTACGGGCCGACGAAGACGGCGCCGGCGTTTCGAATGCGATCGGCCAACGACTCGGCGCGCTCCCCCAAGAGGGCGACGTGTTCGGCGGCGTAGCCTTCGACTTCGTCGAGCGCGGCGTCGAGGTCGTCCCCGACCCACACGACGTTGGCTCGCGAGTCGGGACCGTGCTCCATCTGGGCGTCCAGTTCCTGTTGCACGATGACGGGGTCGAAGCCGAGGTCCGCGACGACGACGACCTCGCTCGGCCCGGCCGGGAGGTCGATCGCCACGTCGCGACTGACGAGCAGTTTGGCGGCGTTGACCGCGCCACCACCCGGCCCGAAGATCTTGTCGACCGGGGCGATCGATTCGGTGCCGTAGGCCATCGCGGCGATCGCCTGCGCGCCGCCGATCGCCCAGACCTCGTCGATGCCGAGGAGCGCGGCGGCGGCCGCGACCGCGGCCGAGCCGTACGGCGGCGTGCAGACGACGATTCGCTCGACGCCGGCGACCTGGGCCGGCACGCCGGACATGATGAGCGACGAGACCAGTCCGGTGGGGACGTAGATGCCAATGGATCGGATCGGTGTCCAGCGACGTTCCAGGGTCACGCCGGGCGAGACCTCCAACGTCAGGTCGACCGGTCGCTGCGCGGCGTGCCACGCGCGAACGTTCTCGGCCGCCGCGAGCACCGCGGACGTGGGGATGTCGCCGTAGGCGACGGCGCGCTGCGGGCTGGACGCGGTCGTGCCGTCGAATTTCTGGGACCATTCGACGAGCGCGGCGTCGCCGCGTGCGCGCACGTCCTCGACGATCTCTTCGATCGTGACCGGCCGGTCGGTGGCGACGGGCTTGCTCACGGCACCATCCGTTCGACCGGCAGCGTGAGGATCGAGCTCGCCCCCGCGGCCTCCAGGCGCGGCAACAGCGACCAGATCTCCGCGGCCGGAACCAACGCGTGCACCGCGACGACGCCGGGCGTCGCCAGGTCCATGATCGTGGGTGAACCCGAGGTCGGCAGGAGCGCCGTCACCTCATCCAGGCGGATCTTGGCGACGTTGCACAAGAGATACCGGTTGGCCCGGGCGTTGATCACGGAGCCGAGCACCATCGTGAGCGTGCGTCGAGCCTCGTGGTCCCTCGATCCGACGCGGCCGACCAGCACCGCCTCCGATTCGAACAACGTGCCAATCGATCGCAGCCCGTTCGTGCGAAGCGTGCTCCCGGTCGACACGAGGTCGATGATCGCGTCGGCGAGTCCGAGACGAGGCGAAATCTCGACCGACCCGGTGACCTGCACGAGTTCGGCGTCGATGCCCAGCGCGTTGAGCGCGCGAGCAGCGATTCGGGGGTGCGACGTGGCGATCCTTCGACCGGCCAGGTCCTCGATCTGGCGAGCCTCGTCCTCCATCGACACGGCCGCCTGCAGCGAACACGCGCCGTAGCCGAGTCGCAACAGCACCTCGACGTCGCACTCGCGCTCGGAGATCAAGTCAAGACCCGTGATGCCGCAATCGACGACACCGTCTTGGACGTACTCGGGCACGTCCTCGGCGCGCACGAACAAAAGGTCGATGTCGGCGTTGCGACAGTGTGATTGCAGGACTCGC
This sequence comes from uncultured Acidimicrobiaceae bacterium, assembly GCA_963700135.1. Classification (GTDB taxonomy): domain Bacteria; phylum Actinomycetota; class Acidimicrobiia; order Acidimicrobiales; family RAAP-2; genus RAAP-2. Next base: position 903,264 of record CAVOWM010000011.1, read on the forward strand.
TCGCCCGGCTCCTGCGGCGAGACGCCGCTCGCCTCCAGCAGCGACCACGACGGTTCGCGCAGCCGGCCCTTGGACGGGAGCGCCAGTGAAAGACGTCGGTTCATCGTCGGCTCCTCTTCAGTACGGCGGCGTACCCGCCTTCGCCGTGGTGCAGCCACTGCGCGACGCGGGTGATCGTGGCGGTCGACGCACCGGTGCGACGCGAGATCTCCTGGTACGAGAGACCATCGTTGACGAGACGAGCGACCTGGAGGCGTTGTCCCATGGCGTCGATCTCGGTCGTGGTGCACAGGTCGCGCAAGAACGCGGCGGCGACGGACTTGTCGCGCACGGCCACGAACGCCTCGACGAGTTCATCGAAGCGCGCCGCGGTCTCGGGGTTGGCTTCGGCGGAGGTCACTTTGCCACTGGTCATTTTACTATGCTAACATGCTAACACGCTGCTATGCAAGTGATCCCCGCCCTCGACCTCCTCGGCGATGACGCCGTCCGCCTCGAGCAGGGCGACTTCGATCGGGTGATCTTTCGCCAACCGATCGAGGAGTTCATGGCCCGCATCGTGGCCACGGCGCCTCCACTGATACATATCGTCGATCTCGAAGGCGCACGCGACGGGGCGCTCCGCAGTGACGTCGTCGCACGTTGCGCGAGCGTGGCGAGCGGTATCCCCCTGCAGGTCTCGGGGGGCATCCGCTCCCTCGACGCCGCCCACGCGGCGCTGGACGCCGGGGCGACTCGAGTGATCGTCGGCACCGCACTGTGGGAGGACGACGGCGCACTCGAGCGCTTCTCACGCGCGTTGGGCGAGCGACTCCTGGCCGCCCTGGACGTGCGCGACGGTCGGATCGCGGTTCGTGGTTGGACCGCCTCCAGCGGCCTCGAGGTCGAAGACGCGCTCGCGCGTTGCCGCGACGCGGGGGTCGCGCGACTCCACGTGACCGCCATCGATCGAGACGGCACCATGCGCGGTCCCGACGTCGCGCTCTACGAGAGGGCGTGCGCGAGTGGCATCGCCGTCGTCGCGGCCGGGGGGATCCGTGACGAGGCCGACGTCGCCGCGCTCGCGGCCATCGGCTGCGAAGCGGCCGTGATGGGTCTGGGCTATTTGACCCGACTCGGACTGAGCTTCGAGGCCTGATCGGCCGGACTACGACAGGGTGATGACGACCTTGCCACGGGGCTCGTCGTCCTCGACCTCACCGCGCAGGACGCCGAGCGCGACCTCGCTCTGCTCGATCGGGTAGCGATGCGTGATCAAGAAGGAGGGCTTGAGGTGCCCGGCGTTCACTTGCGCCACGACGTCGGCGAACGAACGACTCGTGTACCCGAAACTCCCCTGGACCACGAGGTCGTCGTTGACGAGGTCATCGGGCGCCAGTTCGATGCGCGTCCCGTGCGCCGGGAGTCCGAGCAGGGTGACCGTCGCGCCGCGGGCCGCGAGGGCGATCGCGGTCGAGGCGGAGGGACCGGTGCCGGCCGCTTCGATCACGAGATCGAACCGGCCCGAGGGGACGTCGGTCACGAACTCATCGGCGCCGGCCGCGGTCGCCAGGGACCGTTGCGCGGCACGGCGGCCCACGACCACGACGCGTGCGGGGTTGAACCGACGCACCAGGTGCGCGGCCAGGAGCGCGATCGTCCCGTCACCGACGATCGCGACGTCGAGGTCGTCGCGTAGCGCGAAGCGGGTCAACGCGCGCCAGACCACGGCCATGGGCTCGATCAGCGCGGCGTCGTTGACGTCGACCGACCCGTCGATCCGGTGCACGAGTCGCCTCGGCACGGCGATGCGCTCGGCGATCGCACCAGGGCGTGTGAAGCCGATCTCGTCGTAGGTCGTGCAGCGATTCGTGGCGCCGATCCGGCACTCGGCACAGACACCACAGGGAATGATGCCCTCCACCGCGACGCGCTCGCCGCGCGCGACGACGCCGGGGACGTCGGCACCGACCTCCCCCACCCATTCGTGGCCGAGGACCAGCGGGTAGCGGACGTACGCCGGGTCGATGCTCCCGTCGATGAGTTCCAGGTCGGTGCCGCACATGCCGGCAAGGAGCGGCGCGACGAGGACCTCGTCCTCACCGGCGACCGGTTCGTCGATCGTTGCGAGCGCGACGTCGTGGGGTGCGCGTACGACGAGCGCGCGCATCAACTTCGTCCGGGACGAATGCCACCTAGCAGGAACGTCATGCGCTCGGCGCGCTCCTTCACGATGGCGCCGAGTCGTTGTACTTCGCGAAGCGGTACGTCGACTTTGAGACCCGTGACGCTGAGCGCGCCCGCGCACTTGCCCTGGTGGTCGAAGAAAGCCGCACCGACGCAAAATACCCCTTCGGCCTCTTCCTCGTCGTCGGTGGCGTAGCCCTCGACACGAACTCGTTCGAGGTCCTCGAGCAACGCCGTCACGTCGGTCAGGGTCTTGGACGTGTGCACGGCCATGCCCGCTTCGGCGATGAGGTCCCGGACCTGTTGCTCGTTCATCTCGGCGAGGATCGCCTTGCCGGCGGCGGTGGCGTGGGGCTCCTCGCGCTGACCGAGCGGGGCGTGGAATCGGATGGACCCCTCGCCGTCAATGCGCTCCAAGAAGACCGGGTAGCCGTTCTCGTTCATGGCGAGGCGGGCGGTGAGACCGGTCACGCTCGAGAGTTCGCGCAGCGTGGGCAGGCCGAGCTCGGCGATCGAGGTCTGTTGGCCGACGAGGTCGCCCAGGCGAAGCAGGTTGAGACCGAGGACGTAACGAGGTCCGGGATCGACCGCGCGCAGGAGGCCGGCGGCGCTGAGCGTCCGCGCCAACGAGAGGGCCGTGCTCTTGGCCACCTTGAGATGTCCAGCGATCTCGGTCACGCCCAGGCCCCCGGCCCCGGCATTTCCTACGAGATCCAGTAGTGACGCGGCGCGGGCCACGGATTGCACTTCGTAACGCTTGTCGGGGTCGGCTATGTTCGGCACAGGAATACACAATACGGTCTAGCCGACATCTTTCGCAAGTACCACTTGACCAGTCCTCAAATACGTGTTTGTATGGCGAAATCAATACCGACAAGCGTTTTGTAGAGCCGAACAGACAGATTCGTATCGGCGAGCGCACCGACGCGGCACGTGCGGGCGTGGCCGCCACCCGCGCGCAGTTCGACGAGCGACCATTGGTGCTCACGACGCCCGGTTCGGTCAACTGGATTACCGGCGGCCTGTCGGATCCCGTCGACCTCACGGCGACCAGCGATCCCGCGTGGGCCGTCGACTCCTCACGCGGTCGAGCGCTGATCACGAGTGAGATCGAAGCGCCGCGCCTGCGCGACGACTTCGACCTCGACGCGCTCGGGTGGAGTGTCCTCACCGTGCCGTGGTTCGACGCGGACGCTCCCCTAAGAGCGGCCGTGGCGTTCTGCGGCGTAGGCCCTGACGCGCTGTTGAGTGACCGCGACGGGATCGGCACGAACGTGACTGCGTCGATCGTTCGCACGCGCATGGTGCTCAGTGCGGCCGAGAAGGCAGAGCTGCGCTCGTTGGGCTCGGTCGTCGCGCACGCCCTCGACGCCGGGGTTGACTCGTGGCAACCGGGTGTGACCACGGACTTCGAGGTGGCCGCCGTCGTGAGTCGCGAACTGGAGCGCTACGGGGCGAGGGCCGTCTGCCTCATCGTGGGCGGCGACGATCGACTACGTCGCGTTCGCCACCCCCTCTCGATCGGTGCGGTCGTCCACGACGCCCTCATGGCCGTCGTCGTCGCGCGACGCGGCGGGCTGCACGTGGCCGCGACGCGAACGGCGGTCACGAGTGAGAGCGACCCGATCGTCGAACTGACCGCGCGACTCGAGCCGGTCCATCAGGCCGTGCTGCGCTCGTCACTCCCGGGTCACAGCTGGGGCGACGCGGTCGAGGCACTCGCTAAGGGCTACGAGAACATCGGCCAGCCGGGCGCGTGGCGCGAACACTTCCAGGGCGGACCGATCGCGTTCGAACAGCGCGAGTTCGAACTCGCTCCGCCGCAGACCGACTCTCCGTATTGGGACCTTGAGTGTCGAGCCGATACCGCGGTCGCGTGGAACCCGAGCGTGCGCGGCGGGGCCAAGATCGAAGAGACCTACCTTGTAGGGTCCGATGGATTCGAATTGATCACCAGCTCCGACGCGTGGGCGACGTCGACCGAGGGTGGAACGCAGCACAGTCAGGTGAAAGTTGTCCGATGAATGGGGGAGCACAATGATTAGGGGTACTGGAAGTCCTCGCGGGACCGCCGCGCTCGAGCGACATTTCGCGGGTCTGGCCGACGGCGTACGAGCGAGCGACGACCGCTTTCCCGACGGGGCGCACTTTCGCGTCGAGATACCGAGCGTCGAGAATCCCTCGGCGCTGCGGGCCGTGATCGACGAGGCCCGCGTCCACAAGACGACGATCCACCGCACCTCCCAGGGCAGCGGCGCGATGTTGCTCACCCGCGCGGAGCTGAGCGAAATGGCGGCCATCGGCGCGGACGAGGGCCTCGAGGTCAGTCTCTTCGTCGGACCGCGCGAGGAGTACGGCATCGGTGGATCGGTGCGGAGTCCCGAGGGGATGGTCCTCGCGGGCCGACTGCGCGGCCTCGACCAACTGCGCTACGCGATCGAGGACATCATGCGCGCCGTCGACGTCGGCATCCGAGGCTTCTTGATCGCCGACATCGGTCTGCTCCAACTCGTGAAGGCCATGGTCGCCGACGGCGAACTGCCGTCGTCCATCGTGTGGAAGATCTCGGCCGTCCTCGCGCCGTCCAACCCCGTCACGTTCAAGCAGCTCATCGACATGGGTGGCAGCACCGTCAACGTACCGAGCGACATCAACTTGAGCGAGTTGGCCGAGTTCCGCGCTGCGAGTGCCGCGCCCATCGACCTCTACCTCGAGGCCCCCGACGCACTCGGCGGCATGGTGCGTGGCAACGAACTGGCCGAGATCGCCACGGTCGCCGCGCCGCTCTACGCCAAGTTCGGTCTGCGAAACGCCCGGATGGTCTACCCGGCCGGCGAACAGAACTTGGAAGACGTCGTCGCGAACGTCCGCGAGAAGGTCCGGCGCGCGGCCCTGGCGCTCGAGATCCTCGAAGCCTCCTCCGTCGACCTGTCGGTCTCCAAGCCCGGCGCCGAAGGAATCGGGGTCCCCGAACCATGACCCTGCGCAGCGACCGATGGGTTCGAGGCGACGACGAAGTCGCCCTCGACAGTCGTGTCGCGTTGAAGATGGGTGGCGCGTCCGTGGACGCCGCCGGTGGTCGACCCATCATCGGGCTCGCCAACTCCTCGAGCGATCTCAATCCGTGCAACCAACCGCTGGCCGAGTACGTCGGGCCGCTGCGCGAGAGCATCGAACGGGCCGGCGGCATCGCCGTCGAATTCCCCGTGATCTCGCTGGGCGAGGACTTGATGAAGCCGTCATCGATGCTCTATCGCAACTTGCTGGCCATGGAAATCGAGGAGTCCGTTCGCAGTCAACCGCTCGACGGCCTCGTCATCCTGGCCGCCTGCGACAAATCGATACCCGGCGCGCTGATGGGGGCCTTCAGCACGAACGTACCGAGTTTGATCATGGTCTCGGGACCACGACCGGTGGCGACCTTCCAGGGCCGACGCATCGGCACGGGCACGGACCTGTGGCGACTCTGGGACGAGCGCCGTCGCGGCGAGTTGAACGATGAACAGTGGCACGAACTGGAACGGGCGCTGACCCTCGGCAAGGGAACGTGCAACACCATGGGCACGGCCTCCTCGATGGGCGCGATCTGCGAAACGCTCGGACTGGCCTGGCCGGGATCGACCTCGATGCCGGCCGGCGATCCACGTCACCTGGACGTGGCACGCCACGTCGGCGAACGCATCGTCGAGCTCGTGAAGAACGGCGTCGCGCTCGCGGATCAGGTGACGCAGCGTTCGATCGACAACGCCTTGACGGTGCTGGGCGCGCTCGGCGGTTCGACGAACGCCGTCATCCACCTCACCGCCATGGCCGGGCGCTTGGGACTCGTGCTGGACCTCGACGCCGTCGACCGCGTCGGTCGCCGCGTGCCAGTCATCGTCGACGTCGAGCCGTCCGGCGAGGCCCTGATGGAAGATCTCGATGCCGTGGGCGGCATCCCGACCGTCTTCGGCGCGCTCGGCGAACTCCTCGACGGCGAGGCGATCCTCGCGAACGGTCGCTCCATGCGCGACGAACAGTCACTCGCGTCGGCGCCCACCGGCGCCGTGCGTGAGCGTCGCGACCCGGTCGACGCCGCCGGGGCCTTTCGGGTCGTGCGTGGCAACCTCGCGCCCGACGGGGCCCTCATCAAGCGTTCGGCCGCGACGACGTCGCTGCTGCGTCACACCGGACCGGCCTTCGTCATGCACGACCCCGACGAAGTGACCCGACGCACCGGCGCGGACTCGACGGCCGCGCCCGACGCCGTGCTGGTGCTGAGCGGCGCCGGACCCGTCGGCGGTCCGGGCATGCCCGAATGGGGAATGATCCCCATTCCCACTCCCCTCTTGGACCAGGGCGTGGCCGACATGGTGCGTGTGACCGACGCGCGTATGAGCGGGACCAGTTTCGGAACGGTGTTCTTGCACGTCGCGCCCGAGGGCGCGGTCGACGGTCCGATCGGACTCGTGCGTGACGGCGACGTCATCACCGTCGACGCCGACGCCGGACGAATTGACGTGGCACTTACGAAGGACGAGTTGGACGCGCGGCGCGCCCAGCGTGACCAGATTCCGGTCACGACACGGGGTTATGTTGAACTTTATCGACGACACGTCACCCAGGCCCCGGCCGGTTGTGACTTCGATTTCTTGGCGCTCGAGCCGGGGCAACGGCCCCACCTCGATGAGCCGGTAGTGGGCAGATCTTGAGGAGGAATATCCGAAAGAACCGGAGTTCAGAGAGGGCTTCGTTGAAGAAGGGGGAAGTGCGACTTTGAAAAAGATACGAATGAGGAGTTTCGGCGCGGTCGCCGCAACGCTTGTTCTCGCCGGTACGTTCTACGCGTCGGGACCAGCGTCGGCGAGTGCCAAGACGACGTTGACCCTGTGGCAAAACTACGGCACCGAGCAGAACGCCGTGGCGACGAAGGCCTTGATCAAAGCCTTCGAGGCGAAGAACCCCAACATCAAGATCGTGGACGTGGCCCAACCGGGAACGAACTACTTCCAGTTGCTGCAGTCGGCCGCGATCTCGGGCAATGGTCCCGACCTGGCGGTCATGTGGACGGGCATCTACGACCTCCAGTACTCGAGCTACCTCGTGAACCTGAAGGGCAACGTCCCCGCCGCGGACCTGGCGAAGATGGAGGGCATGCAGTGGGAGGCCCCGAACTTCGACGTCTCCCAGGGCGCCTACGTCATGCCGTTGGAGACCCAGTTCTACATCGGGTTCTACAACAAGAAGCTGTTCCAGGAGGCGGGCATCACGACGGTGCCGACCGACTGGACCCAGTTGCTCGCGGACTGCGCGAAGCTGAAGGCCAAGGGCATCCAGCCCATGGTGTACGGCAACGGCGGCCAGGCGATCAGCACGGAGTTCTACCCCTGGTACGACATGAGCTACCTGATGATCGGCGCGCACTCGCTCGCCAGCTGGAAGGGCCTGTACGACGGGTCGATCCCGTGGACGTCCGCGGCGAACGTCGCCCAGCTGAAGATGTGGGCCACGTTGGAAAAGGACGGCTACACCAACTCTGACGTCTTGACCAACACCGCCAACATCACGCAGTTCGAGCACGGCAAGGCGGCCATGATGGTCGACGGCACGTGGGACACGGCGCAGTACACCAAGACGATGGGCACCAACGTGGCGGCCTTCGTCCCGCCGTACTCCAACACGCCGATCAAGGGCGTCGTGGAGTACCCGGGTGACGGATTCTCGGTGACCAAGTACTCGAAGAACAAGAAGGACGCCTTCAAGTTCCTCGACTTCTTGACGACCACCGAAGCCGGCAACATCATCAACCAGGCCGGTCTCATTCCCGACATCTCGGGACTGAAGACCACCAACCCGGTGAACCAGGAGATGTTGAACTTCGTGACGGTAGACCACATGACGCCCTACCCGATGATGGACAACTACGTCCAGGTCAACGTGGGCAACGCGGCCGACAGCGAACTCCCGTCGGTCCTCGCGAACCAGACGGCACCGCTCAAGGCGCTCCAGAACATGGCCCAGGCGTGGAAGCTCCTTCCCGCCGCACAGCGAAGCTCCAAGGACTTCGCGGGCTGATCAACACCCCGGCACGCGTCCCCGTCCGATCCCGACACGGATTGGACGGGGACGCGCACTTGGCTTAGAAGGGTAAGGAATGAATCCCGTTTCACGATGAGCACGATCGCCCCCGCCACAGCGCCACCGACATTCGCCCCCAAGGCGCGCCGCTTGACGCTCAAACGTCGACGTCAGCTGGCCGGCGTCGTCTTCGCGCTGCCGGCGATCGCGTTGGTCGTGTGCTTCATCGGCATCCCCATCGGCCAGGCCGTCTACTACTCCTTCACGCAGTGGAACGGCTTGACCTCGACGTGGATCGGTCCGTCGACGTGGTCCCAGGCCTTCCACAACACCAACCTCTGGACCGCGCTGCGCAACAACGGACTCCTGTTGCTCTCGGTCCCCTTCGCCCTCGGCATCCCGCTCGCCATCGCGGTACTGCTCCACCAGCGCGTGGCCGGGTGGCGTATCTTCCGATCGATCTACTTCCTCCCGACCGCCATCTCCTGGGTCGTGCTGGGACTGGTCGCCGAGCGGTTCTTCGCCTACCAGGGCACGCTGAACTCGATCATCCACGCCCTGGGCTTCTCGCACGTCAGCACGAACATGCTGGGCTACGAATCCGAGGCCCTCATCGCGCTCGGCATCACGTTCGTCTTCACGATGATCGGCACGAACACGATGCTGTTCTTGACCGGTCTCGCCACGTTGGACCCCAGCCTCGAAGAGGCGGCGCGCATCGACGGCGCCGGTCGCTGGCGGATCTTTCGCAGCATCACGCTGCCCCACCTGAGCCGGTTCATCCAGCTCGCCTTCGTGATGACCGTCATCGCGCTCTTCTCGGCCCTCTTCAGTCTCATCTTCGTCATGACCGGCGGCGGCCCGGGCTACGCCACCACGACGATGGAGTTCCTCATCTACGAGACCGGGTTCAATCAGGGCGACTTCGGCACCGCGGCCCTCTACGGGCTCATCCTCTTCGTGATCACCGGCATCGTCGGCGTCGTACAGCTTCGACTCATCGGGTCGAACGAATGACCACGCTCACCGAACCCGCGAACGCCGAGCGGCCACTTGCGCCGACGCCGGTGAAGAGGCCGCGGCGCGTCGGTCGATGGGTCCTCTTCGCGGCCATGATCGTCGTGGCGATCATCATGCTCTACCCGTTCTGGGTGATGATCGTCACCAGCTTGAAGTCCGAGGCGCAGTTCCTCTCCGGCGGAGGGTTCTCCTGGCTGAGTTGGTCGCGGCTGACGAGCGTCATCCCCGTGGGACAGGAGGTCCTGAGTTCGACCATCGTGTGCTCGTCGTCGATCCTCATCATCTTGTGCGTCGGGCTGCCGGCCGGCTTCGCCTTCTCCAAGTTGAAGTTCCGCATGTCGACGGTCGTCTTCCTCGTGATCGTCAGCGCGATGATGGTGCCGCTGCAGGCGATACTCATGCCGGAGTTCGTGAACGTGACGCGTCTCCACCTGACCGGCGGCTACGCCGGTGCCGTGCTCGTCTACGCCGCGCTCGGCACACCGTTCTCGGTCTTCCTCTTCACGACGTACTTCCGCGGCGTACCCGATGAGCTCATCGAAGCGGGCATCGTCGACGGCCTCGGTTACTTCGGCGCCCTCTGGCGACTCGTCGTGCCCATCGCCGTCCCGGCGATCGCCACGGTCACCGTCTTGCAGTTCATCCAGATCTGGGACGACCTGCTCGTCGGACTGCTCTTCATCCAGAACACGTCGGAGCGACCGATCACCGTCGGGCTCGCCGTGCTGGCCGCGGGTCGCACGACCTCGATCCCCGAGTTGATGGCCGGCTCGATCATCAGCGCGCTTCCCGCGATGCTCGTCTACCTCGGATTCCAGCGCTACCTCGTCAAGGGCCTCACCATGGGCATCGACCGATGAACGACCACCCGACGGACCAAGCAAGGAGTTGTCACTGATGGCAGAGATCACGTTCGACGGCGTCACCAAGATCTTCGGTGACGATATCCGGGCGGTCGACGAGCTGTCACTGCACGTCGCCGACGGCGAGTTCATGGTCCTCGTCGGCCCCTCGGGCTGCGGCAAAACGACCGCGCTGCGGATGTTGGCCGGCCTGGAGGACATCACGTTCGGGTCGCTCTCGATCGGCGGCACGGTCGTGAACAACGTCCTGCCGAAGGATCGCGACGTGGCGATGGTCTTCCAGAACTACGCGCTCTACCCGCACATGACGGTCGCCCAGAACATGGGGTTCGCCCTCAAGATCCGTGGGCAGTCCAGGGCCGAGATCTCCAAGAAGGTCGGTGAGGCCGCGACGATCCTGCGTCTCACCGAGTACCTGGATCGACGGCCGAAGGCGCTCTCTGGGGGACAGCGCCAACGCGTGGCGATGGGACGCGCGATCGTGCGCAGCCCGCAGGCGTTCCTCATGGACGAACCGCTCTCGAACCTCGACGCGCAGTTGCGAGTCGAGATGCGCCTCGAGATCGCGCGTATCCAGCGACTCCTCGGCGTCGCGACCGTCTACGTGACGCACGACCAGATCGAAGCGATGACCATGGGCGATCGCGTGGCGGTCATGCGCGGGGGCAAGCTCCAACAGTGCGACACGCCCCAGGACCTCTACGACCATCCCCACAACGAATTCGTGGCCGGCTTCATGGGCTCGCCGCCGATGAACCTGCTGCGCGTCGCGCTCGAATCCCACGGCGACGGCGTCGCCCTGGCGATCGGCTCCCAGCGCATCGCCGTCCCGTCGCACTACGGCTCGTCGCACGACCTGCCCCGGGTCGACGGCCCGGGCGTGGTCTTCGGCGTGCGCCCGGAGGACGTCGACGTCCTGGACGCCTCGAGCGCCGAATCGATCACGACGAGGGTCGAACGCCGAGAGGCGTTGGGGGCCGAGATCCTCGTGCATCTCTCGATGGTCGACGCCGACGGGGACGACACGGTCGTGATCAACGACAGCGGCGCGGTCGTCTCGCGGCCCACGAGGCTGGTCGCCAAGATGGGTCCGCGCTCGGGCGTCGCGGTCGGCGATCATCTCCAGGTGCGACTCAATCGTGATCACTTCCACTTCTTCGACGTGGACTCCGGTCGCAGCCTTCGGCGGCCGTCGTGACGAACACGTTGCCCGACGCCCTCGACTACCAGGTCCTCGCCACCGGCTTCGACCACGTCGAAGGGATCTGCTGGGACCCGGCGCGCCGCTGCCTCTGGGCCGGCGGTGAGGCCGGACAGGTCTACCGCGTCGAGCTCGACGGCTCGGTGAACGTCGTCACGACGATCGAGGGCGGCGCGCTCCTCGGGCTCGCCCTCGACGACGCGGGCACCCTGTACCTGTGCGACCCGGGCAACCACCAGGTCTGGCGCATGGACTCGAACTGCGCCGTCACCGCCTTCGGCGACGCGATCGACTACCCCAACTACCCGGCGTTCGCGCCGGACGGGCGACTCTTCGTGTCCGACTCGGGAAGGTTCGCCGAAGTGAGCGGCGCGATCGTCGTGATCGACCCCGACGGCACCACCACGCGGGTGCCGACCCGTCCACTGGCCTTCGCGAACGGCGTGGCCATCGACGACACGACGCTCTGGATCATCGAATCGGCCGCCCCGGCGGTGAGCGCCATGGCCCTGGACGGCACGGAACTGGTGCGCGTGATCGAGTTGGAACGCTGCGTGCCGGACGGATTGGCCTTCGACGCCGACGGGGCCTTGCTGATCTCGTGCTACCAACCGAACCAGTTGTGGCGCTGGACGAGCGAGGGCGGACTGGAGTTGATCTTCGACGAGTGGACCGGCGAACTGATCCTCTCGCCCACCAACGTCGCCTTCTACGGCAACGGCCTCGAACGCCTGGCCCTCGCGTCGCTCTGCGGCCACAACATCGTGACGATCGCGCCCGCACGTCCGGGTGCACCGATTCGCCTTCCGAAAGTGGGACCACATGGCTGAGGTCATCAGTACGAATCCGTCGACGGGTGAGCAGCGCGCCCTCGGCATCACCGAATCGACCGACGAGGACGTCACTACCGCCGCGCGACGTGCGGCCGACGCCTTCGAGGACTACGCCGCGCGAGCGCTGACGTGGCGCGCCGGACTGCTCCGCGCCATGGCCGACGAGCTCGAAGGTGACGCGGCGAACCTCGTCGAGCTGGCGAACACCGAGACCGCACTGCCTACCGCACGCCTCGAGGGCGAACTGCGCCGAACCGCGTTCCAATTCCGCTTCTTCGCCGACGTCGTCGACGACGGGTCGTTCCTCGACGCGACCATCGACCACGCCACCGAGTCGCCGATGGGACCGCTGCCGGACCTGCGACGACTACGCACGCCGATCGGCGTCGTCGGGGTCTTCGGCAGTTCGAACTTCCCGTTCGCCTTCTCGGTGCCCGGCGGCGACACCGCCTCAGCGCTGGCGGCCGGTTGTCCCGTCGTCATCAAGGCCCACCCGGCCCACCCGGCCACGAGTGCGGCGACCTTCGCGGCGCTCGAGCGCGCGGCGCGTCGCAGCGTGGCGCCCGAGGGAACGTTGAACCTGGTGTTCGGCTTCAGCGCCGGCGCGGCCCTCGTCGACGCGCCCGAGGTGAGCGCCGTTGGCTTCACCGGCTCCGTCGGCGCCGGTCTGGCGCTGTGGGAGCGGGCGAACGCCCGGTCGGTGCCGATCCCCTTCTTCGGCGAACTCGGTTCCGCGAATCCGTTGGTCGTGACCGCGGGCGCGGCCCGAGAGCGCGCCACCGAGATCGGCACCGGTTTCGCCGGTTCGATGACCTTGGGCGTCGGTCAGTTCTGCACGAAGCCCGGTCTCGCCTTCGTGCCCACCGGCGAAGAGGGCGACGCGCTCGTGGCCGCGACGGTCGCGTCGCTCGCCCCGCTCGGTCCCTTCACGATGCTCAGTTCGTCGATCGCCGACCACTTTCGCCGTGGCACCGAGGCGATCGCTGCCATCAGCGGCGTGCGCGCCCTCGTCCGACACGACGCCGGCGCGCACGCCCACGCCGCCGCGCAGCTCTTCGAGGTCGACGCCGAACGCTTCGTCGGTCGCGACGCCTACGCCCTTCGAGAGGAGTGCTTCGGACCGGTCGCGCTGGTCGTTCGCTACGCCTCGCCGGACCAGTTGCGCGACGCGTTGCTCGCGAGCGAACCGGCCCTCACGTTCAGCCTTTTCTGCGTCGAGGACGATCGTGACGCGAAGTGGCTCCTCGACCTCGGCGCGCGACGCGGGGGCCGGGTCGTCGTCAACGGCTATCCCACGGGCGTGGGCGTGAGCTGGTCGATGCAGCACGGCGGACCGTGGCCGTCCACGACCTCGAGCGCGGCGACGTCGGTGGGAGCGGCGGCGATCGAGCGGTGGCTTCGCCCCGTGACGTACCAGTCAGTGCCGGACGACCTGCTCCCCCCGGCGCTGCGCGAGGGCAATCCCCTCTCGATCCCACGTCGCGTGGACGGCATCGCACGAAACTGAGCCCGTCGCGGTGCGTGCGCTCGGGCGTCGCATCAGTTCGCGGCCACGATTCTCGTTGTAACGTTCTTGCCATTGGCTAGCGGATTCGTTCGCGAAAGGGCAACGATGGGCGCGTTCCGGAGTACCAGTCGTGGCACCATCCGTCACGGTCGCGCGACGACGGGTCTCGTACTCGCGGGGGTGGCACTCGCGGCGTTGGTGCCGTCCACCGCGGGCGCGACCGCGACACACGTCGTGGCGACCACGAACGGCAACGGGGCCGTGCTCGTCGCCCTCGGCGGCGCGGTCCTCCTGTTCGGCATCGTCGGATTCGTGGTCTTCACGTGGACCCGTCGCAAGCGGCGACCGGATCAATGTGCCGAGCAGCGCGAGGCGCTCGAGTTGGCCGAGAAGGCGGTTCGCTATTGGGAAGCGGCGCACGCGCACCTGGCGGCCGTCACACGTCCGGGCAACTCGAGCGGCGACGCCGACGCGGCGGCGTCCCATGCCGCGGCGCTCGCCAAGTCGAGCGAGGGATTGCGGTCGGCCGTCCAGCAGCGCGACCAACGCCAGATGGATCTGATCCGCTGCATGGCGTCCGGTGTCCCCGGGGTGCCGGTGATCACGACGAACCAGGCGCCCGCGCAGCCGTTCTTCACCCCGGACGCGGACGAGACGCCCTCCTCAGGGGCGGCGCCGACCGAACCCTAGAACGCGACGAGACCCATCGTTCGCAGGACGCGCAACACCTCGTCAGCGGCGTCACCGGGCGACGCGAACGACGAGTCGATTCGAACCTCAGGATGGAGCGGCGGCTCGTACGGGGAATCGATGCCGGTGAAGTCGTGCAACTCACCGGCGCGGGCTCTCTTGTAGAGGCCCTTGACGTCACGTCGTTCGGCGACGTCAAGGGGGGTGTCCACGTGGACTTCGACGAATCGACCGGGACCCGCGAGTTCGCGCGCCGCGTCACGCCCGGCGCGAAACGGCGAGATCGCGGCCACGATGACGATCATGCCGACGTTGTTGAACAGGCGCGCCAACTCGCCCACTCGGCGGATGTTCTCGACACGATCGGCGGCGCCGAAGCCGAGGTCGCGATTCAAGCCGTGACGAAGCGCGTCACCGTCGAGGTTGTGGACCGGCAGGTCGTGCGCGAGGAGACGCTCCTCCACGAGGGAGGCGATGGTGGACTTCCCGGCCCCGGAGATGCCGGTGAACCAGATGACGAACGTACCGTCGGACGCGTCGGTCATCGAGCGTGCCGACACGGTGGCGTCACCGTCGCCCGACGGTCCTCACGGTTCACGGCCGGCCCCGATCAGCGTGTGACTTTGGCCGCGAGCGATCGCAACGGGGTGGGGACCAGCCGCCGCATCCGATCGAGGCGGCCACGAAGGAGCTCGGCCTGATGCGTCGCCTCGTCACTCTGCTGCCAGAGGATCGCGTTCTCGGTGAGGAGGTTCGTGTTGAGGGTCGTCAGCTCGTCGATCGCCCCGAGCGCCCACTGAAGGAGCACCCGACGCTCTTCGAGCAACGGTCCTTCCCACCACCCCGGCTCGAGCGCGGTGGTGTCCATGTCGAATACGTCGTGTCGTCCGCGCTGGTCCAGCGTGAGTTTCATCAACTCGTTGATCTCCACGGGCGTCGTCTCGAGATCCGCGTGGCGCACCGAGTTGCGACGCAGTTCGGGGTGTACCGTCGCGACCGCACCGGCGAGGTCCGCGTCGTCGCTCAACTCGCCCCACGCTCGAAGACTGGCGGCGATGTCGGTGAGGACCTCGGCGGGGTTGTCGACGAGATCGGCGTAGTCGCACACGTGCACGCGAGCTCCCTGCAGGTCACGTAGCATCGCGCGGTTGTACGCCGCCCAGAGCGCGAGTCCGGTGAGCGTCGGAAGCGCGTTGCGCCGCGTGAGCGACGCGGCGACCTCCAACGGGTCGCGAACGATCACGACGGCGCACCCGTCGTCATTCGTGATCCGCCGCCAGAGCGGTAGCAGGATCGAGATTCGCGGGTCTTTGAGGACGTAGTGCCCGTCCTCGAAGAGTTCGTCGAGGGCGCCGCGCGAGGCGTCGACGAAGTCGTTCGCCACGTCGCTTCGCGTCCAGTCGCCCTCGAAGTCCGGCGGGCTGTCCCAGCGTCCGCCGAAACGAGCGAGGAGGTCGTCATTCGCCCGCACGATGCTCAACAGTTCGAAGTAGCCCTCCGGGTTGCCCACGTCGGCGGGCATGACGTCGTCGTCGGGTCCGACCGCGAAGCCCATCGCCTCGAGGGCACCCGCCAACGCGGACGTGCCCGAGCGATGCATCCCCAAGACCAAGACTCCCATACACGAAATCTACCTCTCGCTCCCTCGTCAGTTCCAATGAGAGTCCGCGCCCTGCGACCACGGGCGCTCGTATTTCGCGCCACGTCTGAGGAATGGCGACGTCGCGACACGGTACGTACGTCGCGCGCACCCTAGGCAAACGTTTACGCGCGTCGGGTTGCCGTCAACGCCACGGCTCGATGAGTCACGCAGGCGAACGAGGTCGTACTACGGTTTGTGGCGCGCGAGCGAAACGATTTCGAGCGTCGCACGTCGAGATTGAGCACCGTGACACTCACCACCTCACTGGTCATACCGGCCTACAACGAGTCGCTGCGTCTCGCCGCCGGCTTCGAACGACTTCGACCGGTGCTCGACGAGATGGACCCCGAGTTGACCGAAGTGATCGTCGTGGACGACGGTTCGAAGGACGACACCATGCAGGTCGCGCGCACCGTCTACGGCCATCTCCCCCACGTGCTGTTCGTCCAGCAACCGGAGAACCGGGGCAAGGGGGCGGCCGTGCGCCTCGGCATCTCGGTGGCGCGCGCGCCCTTCGTCATCGCGACAGACGCGGACCTCTCCATTCGACCGATCCACCTACCCGACTTCGTGGTCGCCCTGCACGACACGCCGCTCGTTCCCGGTTCTCGCGAACACGACGCGAACGAGGGGTACGACACCTTCATGCGCACGTTGGCCGGTCGTGTCTTCAACCTCCTGGTGCGCCACTACACCGGCACGACCCTGCGCGACACCCAGTGCGGGTGCAAGGGGTTCCAGTTGGGACCGGCGAGGATCCTCGGGCTGCTCGGGTTCTACGACCGCTTCGTGTACGACGCGGAGATGCTCTTCCTGGCCGACCAGTTGGGGATCGCCATCCAACCGATCCCCGTCACGTGGGACGACATCGCGGGTTCGACCGTCCACGTGGGCCGTGACTCGATCCAGATGATCCGCGACCTGCGCTCCCTCAAGCAGCGCAAGTACGAGAACCCCGTCGTCGAACTCGGCGTCGACGTGGACGTGCACGCGGTCGATGACGCCGCGCGCGCCGCGCGCGTACAGGGCATCGTCATCGCGCGGGGTCCGCGCAACGCGTTGGTCGTGCTGCCGCGCGACGGCGCCGTCGCCGGCGTCGGCATCGCCGCGACGCTGGGTGGATCGCTTCGCACCGCGGGGTTGGGTGAACTGCGGGGTCGCACCTACGACGCCGTTACCCGGGCGCAGTAGCGGTCGTTACGACGAACGGCTTACGAGCGACTCTCGAGCGTCGAGAGGAAACGGTTCAGCGAGTCGAGCGTCGCCTTCACCGCCGACACGAGGTCGTCTTCGGATCGCGCGATGCCGAAGCGATCGGCGTCGTTGGCCAGCGAACGCAGCGTCACGATCACCGGCCAATCGCGACCGTTGGTCACGTTGGTCACGGTCATCAACGAGTACGGGACGTCGTAGCCGAGGTCGCGCAGGGCCGAGAGCGTGGCCTCAGCGCCACCGATGAGCGGTCCGCTGCCGGCGCGGCCGATCCCGGTGCGACCGTCGACCGACAGCTGCACCTCACAGAACCCGTCCGTGGTGTCGTAGTCGGCGCGGATCAGTGCGACGCGAGGACCCTCGCCGCGGTGGCTGTCGACGAGGGCGCGGTTGGCGTCCTCGACGACGACGGCCGCTTCGGGGTAGTAGAGACTGGCGATCTGATTAGCCGCGCTACGGGTCGCGAGCGGGTCCTTCGAGTTCGCCACCAACGTGACGACGTTGACGTCGCCGTTGGCGTGCTTGGTGATGCCGACGTTGAGAACCCCGGGCAGTGAACGCAGCTCGAGTTCGAAGTCTTCTTCCGTTCTTGACATCATGAGATGCGAATGCCCTTCTTCTCGTAGAGACGTCCGTCGGCTATCCGCAGGAGCTCGCCCGGGTCGGTCGAGTCACGCGGAGAAGTCGCGGTCCCGATGGTGAACTCTACGGGATTGCCGAGCGCGACAAGGTGACCCTTCAGTCGCTCGGTGAAGCCCGAGGACTCGTGGCCCTCGGCGTTGCTCAAGATGACCGCGAACTCGTCGCCGCCGATGCGCGCCGCGGTGTCGCCCTGGCGAACGGCCTGGCGCAGCGCGAACCCGAACTGCCGCAAGAGGTGGTTGCCGAACTCGTGTCCGGACTTGTCGTTGACGGCCTTGAAGTTGTTGAGGTCCACCAGGACCAGCGTGAAGGCCCAGCCGTAGCGGGCGCTGCGCGCGGCCGCCACTTCGAGGGCCTCGTCGAAACTGCGGCGGTTCGAGATGTTGGTGAGCGGGTCGTGCGCGGCGCTGAAGCGCGCGAGGTGCAGCGACATCGCGAGTTGACAGGCCGTGCGCACGGCGTCGCACTCGGCCGCGGGCACCGCGTCCGGCTCGCAGTAGACGCCCGGTGAGGCCTTCAGGTGCGCGGCCATCTCCGGAGTGACGGCCTCGCCGCCCAGTCGGAACATCTGCGTGCCGAACGACTCGTTGACGAGCACCACGGCCACGTCGCTGAGCGAGTGTCGGGTCGCGAACAGTTCGAGGATCGAGTAGATGAAGCCGACGCCGAGTTCACGTTCGGACAGCTCGTTGAGCATCGTCTGGAACAGCCACGGTTCGTAGTCTTCGCCCCCGAATCCGGTGCGCGCGTCGGCGGCGTGGATTGAGGTCAGTGTCGCCGTCGCCTCGGCGTCGTCGTCGCTCTCGTCGTGCATGGACTCGGCCATCGAACCGTTCTTGGAGCTCACAGCTGCAAGTCTGCCAGTTCGATCGGGGTCTGATCGACGGACCGCAGGATCGAAGCGGCGACGGCACCCTCGCGGAGCATCTCGGAGAGCTCCGCGGCGGGGACGGGTCGCGAGATGAGGTAACCCTGACCGCGGTAGCAGCCGAGCTCGAGGAGCTTCTGGATGATGGTGTCGGACTCGATGCCTTCGGCGATGACGCCGAGGTTGAGCGCCGAGCCCAGCCGGATGATCGATTCGACGATCGCGCGGTCGTAGGCGTCGGTCGTGATACCGCGCACGAAGCTCATGTCGAGCTTCAAGAGGTCGACCGGCAGGTTCTTCAGGCCGGTCATGGACGCAAAGCCCGTGCCGAAGTCATCCAGGGCGATCTCGACGCCGAGGGCCCGGAAGCTCTTCAGGATCTTCGCGATGCGGTCCGGCTCGTCCAACACGGCGTGCTCGGTGATCTCGACGCAAAGTCGGTTGCCGGGGACGTTGTTGTCGCGCAGGCAGCGCTCGACGAACTCCACCAGGTCGCCCATCTTGAAGTCGGCCGGGGACATGTTGACGCGCACGATGAAGGGCAGGTCCGGGTACTCGGTCTGCCAGATCGACAGCTGGCGGCAGGCTTCGGCGAAGACCCAGCGGCCCAGTTCGGTGACCAGCCCGGTCTCCTCGGCGACCGTGATGAACTCCGAGGCGGCCAGCAGACCGCGCGTGGGGTGCTCCCAGCGAACGAGCGCCTCGGCGGCGAGCACGGCGCCCGTGCGCAGGTCCACCTCGGGTTGGAAGTGGAGTCGCAGGCCACCCATATCGATGGCCTCGCGCAGCATCAACTCGGTGCGGGAACGGTCGTTGACCTCTTCGCGCAGTTCGCGGTCGAAGACGACGGCCTGGTTGCGACCACGGGCCTTGGCGGCGTACATCGCGACGTCGGCCCACCCGAGCAGGTCGAGTTCGCTCTGCTCGCCCGGCTCGGCCATGGCGATGCCGATGCTCGCGGTGTGGGTGACCTCTTGACCGGCGATCGCGACCGGTTGGGCGATCACGTCGAGCATCCGGTAGGCCGTGGCGAGGACCTCCATCTCGCTCTTGGCCTTGTCGACGATGAAGACGAACTCGTCGCCCCCGAGGCGCGCGGCGAAGTCATTCGTGCGGATGCTGGTGCGGATGCGGTCGGCGATGGTCACGAGGAGACGGTCACCGCTCCCGTGGCCCAGGTAGTCGTTCATGATCTTGAACCGGTCGAGGTCGATCACCATGACCGCGCTCTGGCGCTTGGCGATGAGACGGGACTTCAGTTCGTGGATCAACGCCCGTCGGTTGGGCAGTCCCGTGAGTTCGTCGTGGTTCGCGTTGAAGCGCGTGCGCTCCTCGGCGTCGATGCGTCCCTGGAGCTGCACGAGCATGGAAGCGACCGCCTGAAGGGCGTTGATCTCGGGCGTGTTCCAGTTGTGGAGGTTGAAGTGGAGGAAGCCCAAGACCCCCCACGTCGTGTCACCGAGCAGCAGCGGCACGCACACGCCCGCGGCCGCCGTGACGCCCGCGGCGTCCATCGTGCGATCGCGATAGTCGTCGGTGATGTCCTCGGTACCCGACAGATACGGCGCCCGTAGGTCGCGCAGCGCCCGAAAGATCGGGTCCGCGTCGAAGGAGACCTCGCCCAGGGGGTCCGGATCGGGGATCTCGTCGCGTGGCGGCCACTCCGCCTCGAGGATGGTGACGCCGCGCACGAGGTCGTTTCGTCGGATGAACGCCACGTCCGCGTTGAGGAATTCGGCGAGGACCTGACAGACCCAGTCCAGGACCTCCTGTCGATTCGTCGCCGAGGCCGGCATGAGTTTTTCAGCCACCTGCGCGACCAATTCGTCAAGTCGGCGCTGGTGCAACAACAGACCTTCGCGGGTCGCGAGTGTCGCGACATGGCTCAAGAGGCCACCGAAGGCCTTGGTGAGGGAACGCTCGCGACCGGACCACGTGCGACCGTGTCGCGCGACGATCAGGGCACCCACCACGTCACCGTCTTGGACGGCGATGGAGTCGACGAGGACGCCCCACTCGACACCGAGGACCGTGCACGAGAACGGTCCGAAGGGGATCTCACCGGTCAACTGAAGTCGCACGCGCTCACTGATGCTGTCAAAGGCGCGCTCCGCGTCGGTGCCCACGAGCGGTTCGAGTTCGAAGCCAGGGATCGGTTTGGTGAGATTCGTCACGACGGCGACGATTTGTGTGCCGGGTACGACCTGGAGGAGGGTCTCGACGACGAGACGCGTCTCTTCGCCCGCACGGTCCAGATACGAGTGGTTGATGCTTCTCATGGGGGATCTACCTTCGCCGACAGATAAAGGCTTGGATCAGGGGCTGCACCTTGCGGTTCGGCCCCCGGTTTTGATGATTTGCTACCAGTCGGTAATTATTACACAGGCCATCTAGGAAGTAAACCCCAATATTTTAACCATATTTCATCTTTTTTCGACGGAATAGGGCTCAATCGGTGAGATCGTTTCCGTGTCACGACTCAAAACGTGACTGAGTGGCAGTCGGACGCTGTGGACGGACGGGGGCGGCGCCTGGAAAACCCGGAACACCATGACCGCGGTCTCGCCGTCGCTCAGACCCCAGAAGTCGTGGAAGCGCTCGGACAGGTTGAACATCTCGTCCAAGTAGCGCTCGCCGGCCATCGTGCGCATGTCGGATTCGTCAACCGCGTACAGAAAAACCGGTGACGCCGGCTGCACGGCCAGACCGTGCATCTCGGCCGTCAGCCAGAAGCGCTCCATCGCCGAACCACCGCGCAGGTACCACATCGGGTCGGCACGAGGAACGGTGATCATGGCCAGCGCCGAACTGGTCATCACCGAGGCCTGCATCCGCATCCCCAGGGCCGACCCCGCCCGCCAGTCCGAGAGGTGCTCCATGACGTCGGGGCGACCCAGTATGTCGAGCGCGGCGTAGCCACCCGGGTCGAGTTCGAGCGTTCGCACGTCCAGCCCCTCGTCCAACGAGTCGCGCCCGGGCCAACGGATCTCCGAGAGCATCTCGTGGTGCACGGTGGGCAACAAGAAGCGCAGCCGATCCGACGCGGCCAGCAGTTCCGCGCCGGCCTTGATGCGCTCGCGTTCCGTGGTGAAGTGGAGCTGGGCCCCTTCGCGCTCCACGCCGCGCGTCAGGGTCGAGACGGTCTCCGGGGCCACTGGTGACGGCTGGCCGATCCGGCGGTTCGAGGACCGGCTGAGGAGGTACTCGCGCAGCGGCGTGATCGCCACGTCGTCCGAGTTCCCGAGTTGCATCGACGCGACGTGGTGCGACGGTCGACCCTCCGGGAAGAGCTTCACCGGCCCGAGCCGTTTGAGCGACGACGCCTGGACGCGAGCGTTGAAGAGCGCCGCACCGATCCCGACGTACGTCCCTCGGTGCGCCACGTCCATCGTGGAGGTTCGTTCGGGGATCATGAAGAATCGGATCTCTTCGCCGTCGGCCTCGAAGCGCCACGGCTGCACGTTGCCGCCCGACGGCGCCCGGCGCGCGGCGTCCACGATCAGTGCGATCGGATCGTCGCTGTCGAGCGGCGGGTCCTCCGGCGGTGGCGTGAAGAGGTCGGCTTCGGCCTCGAGGTTCACCTCGACCGGACCGAGCCCCTCGAGGATCTCCTCGACGTCGAAGCGCACTCGACCCGACGGCAGATCGCCAGCGAGTCCGATACGACGCACCGCGGCCGCGACCGTCGCCGCGCCCAGGGTGATCTCACTGCCCAGTTGCGGCCACCCGGTGATCGTCTGACCGACCTCGAGGAGCGAGGCCGCGCCGCGCGAAGACGCTTCACGCGCCCCGATCAGTCGAATCACGTAGGGACCTTTTTGGGCCGTGGTGAGGTTGGCCAACTTCGACGAATCCATGTCCCCCAGCAGCCCGTGGAAGATCGGACGATCGGGCTCGAGGTCGAAGCGCTCGACGTCGAGCACCCCGCGGTCGCTCGTCTCCATGATCACGGGAATCTGACGATCTCGCGCCGCCTCGCGAACGAGGAACTTCATGTCGAGTGAGTCACACTCTTCGATGACGAGGTCGAGTCCGTCGAGGAACTCGCCTAGGTTCTCCGGACGCACGCCGGTCGGTTCGACGACCACGCGCAAGTAGGGATCGATCTCGGCGATGCGCCGTGCGGCGACGACCGCCTTGTTGACCCCGAGGTCGAGCACGCTCGCGGGGATCCGATTCAGATTCGAGAGCTCCAGCGTGTCGAAGTCGGCCAGGCGGATCTCACCGGCCAATCCCTCCATCGCGATGACGTGGGCGATCGTGTGTCCCGCGCTCAGTCCCACCACGCCGATGCGCAGTGTGCGCTGGCGGGCCTGTTCGGCGCGGGTCAGTTTGTTGCGGTTGCGGTCCAGGCGAAGTGTCGAGAACGACTTCGGTGCCAACAGTCGCACGACCGCCCGGCGCCACGGGTAGTAGATCCAACGCGATCCCTCGTTGAGGAGCGGCTTGGGCACGGGTGGGATGATCTCGCCGAGTTGTTCGCGCTGTTCGGCGAGCCGGTCGATGATCTGCAACGCGGAGTCCTCGCGCAAGATGCGCAACACCTCTCGTTGCGCTCGCTCGCCGACGTCCAAGATCAAGGGGCGGCTCGCCCGATTTCGCGTCGATGCCGGCTCAATCGGCCCCTCGCCCGACCGGGACGGACCGCGAAGGAGTTGCTCGGCCTCTCGGCGGTAGGCCTTCTGATTCACCGGCGTCGCCAGTTCATAGGTGCGGCCGCGATTCCACGAGACCGCGACCGTGCGGTAGCGCTCGTCGGGGAAGGGTACCCACTGCGTGCCGACCTGCAAGGCGCCCGTCACGTCACCGACCGGCATCAGCGTGTCCGACACCGCGGCGATGGCGAACTCCGCGCCGAGCCAGTTCATCCCGTGCGTGACCGAGCGCGAGATCGCGGTCAGGAGTCGCGCGCCCACGACCGCGGCGCCCTTGGACCACGCGCCCTTGATCTCGACCGCGCCGAGGCGGATCTCTCGCTCGATCAGATCGTGGATGATGCCGATCTCGGGCGAGGACGCCATCTCTTCGATGATCGCGGCCTGGTGACTGCCCTCGAGTGGGCCGTGGAACCGCACGCCGGCGACGGCGTTGCCGTCGGGGTCGAAGCCGAGGATGAACAGCGGCACGCCGTTGCCCTCTTCGAGTTCGAGGCGTCGCAACGTACCCTCAAATCCGCGACTCCGGAAGATCCCCTCGGCCTCGTTGAGATAGACCTTCCACAGATCGGGTCGTTCCAGAGGATGGTGACCTTCGAAGCGAACGCCTGATTCTTGGTCCACGAAACTCGAGCCGTACCGATATCGACGACCGATTGAGTTACCCACTGACCACCTTTTCCAATCCGCGTGCGAAGGCCGACAGCCGTCAATTTGCCGCCATTTCCCTTGAAACTATAGTGAATCGACTCTCGAAATTGGTGGACCGGGGGAAGGGTGCTTTCCTCATTCGCGAGTCGAAAAACGCGGTTCGTCACGTCGACGCCGTCATCCGACGCCACGTCATCGCGTCGCAGATTTCCCTTCGGTACAACTGGAATTCACACGCCGCGTCCATAGAATGGTCAACAAGCCGACCACCCGTCGTCTGGAAGTTTGCATTCGCCGTGCGCAGTAACGAAGTACGAAGTACTCATTGTCATGGTTTTGTCACATTGTTGGCCCCGAACACGGATGGAGTGAGTTGACCAAGATTCTGGTCGTAGATGACGATTCTGAGATGACCAAGCTTCTCGACACGTTTCTGACGGGTGAGGGTCACGAGGTGCTGATCGCCGCGGACGGCGGCGCCGCGGTGCGGGCCACATCCTCGATGGAACCCGACCTCGTCCTGCTCGACATCGTGCTCGGCAACGAGGACGGTCGCGACGTCCTGCGCGAACTTCGCCTCATCAGTGACGTCCCGGTGATCTTCTTGACGGGCCGCGGGCTCGAATCGGAGCGCATCGCCGGCTTGAAGCTCGGCGCGGACGACTACATCGTGAAGCCGTTCTCACTCGGCGAGGTGTCGGCGCGCATCGAATCGGTCCTGCGCCGCTCGGGCGCCAATCTGGCCCAATTGCATATCGACGCGCCGACCCTGCACTTCGGCGACCTCCTCATCAACGAGAACACGCACGAGGTCCATCTGCGAGGCACCCTGCTCGAACTCACTTCCAAGGAGTTCGCGCTCCTGGCCTTCCTCGCCCGCTCCCCCCGACAGGTCTTCTCGCGCGAACAACTGCTGGAGCACGTGTGGGAATCCTCCAGCGAGTGGCAGAACGAGGCCACCGTCACCGAACACATCCGTCGACTCCGCGCGAAGCTCGAAGTCGACCCCGATCACCCCCGCTGGATCACGACGGTGCGCGGCGTGGGGTACCGCTTCGAACCGGAAGCGATCGCGACCTAACGCCGTCAGGGTCGATGGGCCAAGAGGTCGTGGACTCGGTCGACGAGGTCACTCGGCTTGAAGGGCTTCGCCAGGAAATCGCTCGCCCCGGCGTCCAGTTCGCCGATGATGCTGCGGTTCGCGGTGCCCGAGACCAATAGGACGAGCAGTCCGGGACTTTTCGACTGCAGGGTGGCGGCCAGTTCTCGCCCCGACATCTCGCCCATCACGACGTCACTCACGAGGAGGTCGAACGTGCCGTCGAACTCGTCGACCACCCGCAGCGCGTGTTCGCCGGACTCGGCCTCGGTGACGTGGTAACCGTTCCTCTCGAGGATGCGACTCATGAACCGACGCAACTCCTCGTCGTCGTCGACGATCAAGATCGTGGCCGATCCGCGCGGACGTTGCGGCGCGGCGAATCGTGAACGCTCATCGACGGCGTCGGCCACCGTGGGAAAGAGAACCTCGAAGGTGGTCCCTCGCCCCAGCTCCGACGCGCACGTGATCGCACCGCGGCTCTCCTCGGCGAGCCGCCTCGCCGCCGCGAGGCCCATCCCGGTGCCCTTGAAAGGACCCTTCGTCGTGAAGAGCGGATCGAAGCAGTGCGCGCGCGTCGCCTCGTCCATACCGACGCCGGTGTCCGTGAACGACACCTCGACGTACTCGCCCTGCGCGAGACCGAGTGTTGCGGCGCGCCCGGCGTCGAGGTTCGTCGGCCCGACGTCGATGGTCAGGGTGCCGCCGTGCGCCATGGCGTCGCGCGCGTTGATCGCGAGGTTGAGCAGCATCTGCTCGAACTGATCGGCGTCCACGCGCATGTTGCCGGCGTGCCCGTCGAGGTCGAATCGCACCTCGATGTTCCCGCCGAGGATTCGTTCGAGTACTTCGGCGTTCGATTGCACCACCGTCACGGGATTGAAGACGACGAGTTCGGGTTCGCGCGTTCGTCCAATCGCCTGGAGCTGCGTCGTCAACATGGAGGCCCGCGACGCCGTGGACTGAATCTCCTTCACCATCTGCACCGCGCGATCGTTGCCGTCCAAGTCGTTCGTGAGGATCTCGGCGTAACCCGAGATCAGGGTGAGGAGGTTGTTGAAGTCGTGCGCGATCCGGCTCGCCACTTGACCGCGGATCTCCATCGTGTACGCGTGTCGTAACTCCGCCTTCAGTTCGCGATGGTTCGTGACGTCGTCGATCAGGGTGAGTATCCCGGTCGTCTCGGTGCCCGTCGGCGGCATGAGCGCGGCCGACGCGCTCAACACGCGGAGCTTCCCGGCGATCTCGACGTCGACGAAGTCACGGCCATCCGCCGATCCGTCGCGCAGCACCTCGGACCAGAGTTCTTGAAGCTCGGGCAACGTCGAGTCGGGAAATCTGGCGTCTCCCAGTCCTTCGTTGAAGAGCGGCCACGCGAACACCTGGCTGGCCGCACGGTTCCACCAGCGCACGCGGCCGTCGGCGTCGGACTCGACGATGCCGACCGGCGCGGTCTCGATCAAGACGCGCAAACGCGCTTCACTGGATTGGACGTTGCGGCCGAGCTCGATCGCGCCGAGCGCGCTCGACGCCATCTGGGCGAGCAGGACGAGGACCTCCTTGTCCTCATCTTCGAACGGTGCGTTCCTTCGAACGGCGATGACGCCACGCGCGCGCTCGCGACGCTCCAGGATCGGGGCCACGAGCCAACCATCCTCGAATCGAGTGTCACTCCCCACTTCCCAGTTCGTCGGGTACTCCGAGAACTGCTCGTCGGACGGCACCTCACTGATCGTCACCTTGCCTCGACGTGACACGCCCCGCAGCGGCGCCGCGGCGCCGTCGGTGAGCGAGACCACCGACTCCTCGGCGTCGAACACCGCGCGCGAACTCCCGGCGAGACTCTTCAAAATCTCCGGCTCGCTCCGCAGCGTCGTCACGGTGATCGACGCGGCGATGAGCTGGTGGAGCTGTATCGCGATTCGCTGCGAATGACGTATCGCGTCGCGCGCCGTCGGCGCCTCTCGCTTCGCCGTGGTCTCCGACGAACCCTTGGACGGCGGCTTGCGCGGACTCATCGAGGGGCTTCAGTCATCGACCGCGGTCGTCGAGGAACGCGCCGCTCGCCGGCACGATCACGGCTGTCGCCGCATCGAAGTGGGGTGACGTGGCGAGAGGACCCTCGACTCAAAGAGGCTTCCCCGAGAAGATCGAGAAGTCTTGGAGGAATCGATCGATCTCCGCTGCCTCGTGCGGCTTGGAGAAGAGGAACCCCTGACCGACGCCCACGTCCTCCAACTGGAGGCGTCGACGTTGGTCGGCGTCTTCGATGCCCGAGGCCACGATCTGCAACTGGCTCTTCTTCGCCAGGTCCACCAGGGTGTGGACCAGCTCGGTTCCCTCCGGCGAGTCCGAGAGGGTGGCCACGAAACGACGGTCCAACTTCAGCACCGTGATGGGCAACTTCTCCAAGTCGCTGAGGAGGGACTGGCCCGGCTCGAAGTCGTCGATGGCCAGTCGCACGCCGAGACCCGCGAGGCGCGAAAGACGCGCGTCTACGTCGCCCGAAAGCGTGTCCTGCGCGAACTCCAGTACCAAGAGCCCCGCGGGGAAACGGCTCGTCGTGATGACCTCTTCCACTTCGTCGACGAAGCCACTCCATTCGAATTGACGGGCCGAGACGTTGACCGACACCGTGAAACGAAAACCCTTGTCGTGCCATTCGGCGCCTTGCGCGCACGCCGTCGCCAGCGCCCAGTGCCCGACCTCGAGGATGAGTCCGCTCGATTCGAGTGCCGGTACGAACGAGTCGGGGCTGAGGACACCCCGCTGCGGATGCCGCCAGCGCAGGAGCGCCTCCACACCCACGAAGGCGTTCGAATGCAGGTCGATCTCGGGCTGGTACACCAGGAAGAATTGCTCGTCAGACAAGGCCCCGGCGAGCTCGTTCGCACTATCGACCCCGTCGAGTGGCTCTCGGGAGGATTGAGAATTGTCGACCATTGCACGTCGCTTCTTTTTGGGCCTCGGAAAAGTAGGCGCGTTCACTAGTTCTTCGGTGCTGAGGATACTAGGCGGGTCGAAATTACAGAGAAATGTGTCGCAAGCGAATACCTTCATGCCGAGGTGTGGGCGATGCGAGGCGCCACGATCCTGTCCTCGACTCTGGCTGAGCTACCTCGTCCTCGCGACCAATTGGGGCCTGTCGGGCCGGAACCGGCGACGTCGATTGACCAATGAGTTTGTGCACGTCCGATGACATTCCGGCCAGATAGGTGAAATCACAAATCTGTCAAAACCACTCTCGAGCGTCGCTCTGCGCGTCAATAACCCGGTAAAACCCTTTGAAACTATGGAGTTTCGCCGACCAAAGGCGCCCACGGAGTTCGCCCAGACGCAACGCCGAAGCAATGGAATATCTACCCCTTGACAAAAAAGGTGCAAATCAACTAGTTTTGAACCCGCAGGGGCGGATTGGGTTGACCAAAATGAAGAAGAACGTCCGCATCATTCGCGGCGACGGCCAGACGTTCACCTTGCGACAGTTTGTCGGAACGTGGCGTGCAACTACTACCCGGTTGCTCAAGAGCTCTCGATCAGCATTGGCCGTGGTGGCCGTGGTGACCTTGAGTCTCGTGGCGCTTCCGGCTCTTACCTCGAACGCTTCGATAAACCACAATGGCAACAATGGCGGTTTAGGGAACTGTTCGACCACCACCACAACGCAGGTAAAGCCAGACGTTGTCCTAAATGCCCACCACGGCGGATCGACGCCGACGACGTGGAATTGGTGGACAACGACGACTAAGCCGGTGACTTCAACCACGTGGAAGACAACGACCACCTGGAAGAAGACGACGACGACGGTACTTTGCTGTTCGCCGACGACCACGACGTCAACGACTTCGACGACCACGACGACGCAGCCGTCCAGCACGTCCTCTACGTCCTCGACCACGTCGACCACCTCGACCACATCGACCACGTCAACGACCACGACGACCCAGCCGTCAAGCACGTCCTCGACGTCATCGACGACCACGACGACGCAGCCTTCCAGCACGTCCTCGACGTCATCGACGACCACGTCGACGGAGCCGTCAACGACGTACCCGGCACCGCCGCCACCGCCGCCGTCGAATTCTGCGACGACCACGACGGCACCAGCCACGTCGAGCACGACGACGACGTCCTCGGTGCCGCCCATTACCTCCACGTCGGCGGCCTCTGGGCCGCCCACGGTTCCGACGACGACACCGCCGCTCTCGACGGCGACCGTCCCATCCGGTGCACCTGAGACGGGCGCGGGTGGATCGGCCGCTTCGACGGAAAGTGGCATCGTGCTGACTGCGAGTGGACTGGTGTTATTTGCCGGACTCGCCGGATTGGCGCTCGCTCTTCGCCGACGTCGCGAGGCCTAAGAGCACAGCAGTCCCACCAACCTAATTGGGCGACGCCGCGTCGCCTAAGGGAACATGGCCCTCACTCTTGAAGTGAGGGCCATGTTCCTTTTACTTCTGATCGGTGCCACGACAGAATCGTGGGTTGTTGCAGGCCCCCGAACCCATGGATCTGGCGACCTGGGGTGGCGCGTCGATTCCAGGAGAACTCGGTCCGCGGCGGGCCAGCTTCCGCAATCGGTTCCGGTCGATCGTGCCAATTTCTTCCAGATTCGTAGGGAAAATCCGTTGGATAGTCAATGAAACAGCAACGACGGGACAACCGGTTGACAAAACTGTTGGGTTTTGCCATACTTTGCACCGCAAGGGCAGAGGAGAAAACTAATGAATCGGATCCCATCAGGGTCTGTGAACGCCGGCTTTGGGCGTCCCCAACCTGTTCGAGCGCGCAAAACTTCGCTATTCGGTGGCGCACTTCGTCGTGTTGGAGTCGTTCTTGGTTCGATTGCACTTGCGGGCTCGATCTTCAGTATTTAC
Organism: uncultured Acidimicrobiaceae bacterium; assembly: GCA_963700135.1. Classification (GTDB taxonomy): domain Bacteria; phylum Actinomycetota; class Acidimicrobiia; order Acidimicrobiales; family RAAP-2; genus RAAP-2. The sequence continues at coordinate 933,247 of CAVOWM010000011.1, forward strand.
GCCGGATCGTCGGCCGCCGCTGGCAGCCCGTCGACCGGGGCACCGTTCAACGAGTGTCCTGCCATTGGTCACGACCCTGGCTGTGAATTCCTCATCATCTTGAATCCCGGTGGTGGCGCGGCGAGCATCGTCGCAAATTCGTCCGTAGGCCCGTTCGACGGGTCTGATGACACGTTGGTTGGCGTCTACAACAACAGTGGTGCCACGGTGTCGACGATTGGACTCACCGCCACGACCGACATCTTCGGATTCGACGGCGACGGCATCTGCGGCCTGGACCACGGCAGTCCTTACAAGTGGACGGGCACCGGCCTGAACGGCCTGGGCTACTCGGGGTGCCCCTACGACACGACCGGCTACGCGGGTCCGTACGTCACGTACAGCAATTACTCGAGTTCGAACGGCTACAAGACCGGCAACGTGAACTTCTTGATGCCCGGTGGTGGCGGACTCACCGATCAGTCGACGACGTACTTCAGCTTGGAGAGCAAGTTGAGCGCGGCCAGCTTCTCGGTCCCGACGACGACCACCACGACATCGACCACGTCGACACGACGTCGACCACGTCGACCTCATCGACGACGTCATCGACCTCCACAACGTCATCAACATCAACGACGTCAACGACCACGACGACGGTGCCATCGACCACGTCATCGACGACGTCATCGACAACCACGGCGCCGACAACGACGACGACCCTGTGCACGCCAACGACGACATCGTCAACGATTGAGACGCCAGAGGCGGTAGTTGCGACGACGTGCACCACGTTCCCGCCACCGCCACCGCCACCGCCACCGGGTGGCACGACGACGACGGCACCACCTGAGACGTCGACGACCGCGGCACCGACCACGACGACGCCGCCACTTTCGACGACGACCATCGCAGTGACGCCGCCGACGTCGCCCGCGACGACGGCGCCGAGCATTCCACCGGCGACCGTACCTTCGGGAGCGCCCGGTACTGGTGTTGGTGGTGCGGCCACGTCTTCTGACAATGGTGTGCTGTTGACAGGCAGCGGTTTGGTGCTCTTTGCCGGCCTAGCTGGTCTTGCACTACTCGCTCGTCGCCGACGTCGCGCGTAGCCTGAAGGGGTTTCGTAGTTAAGTCAAACTAGAATTGGCGGCGTGAAGTCGCAAAGAAAGAAACGGCCCACACAGTTTCTCTGGTGGGCCGTTTCTTTTGCTCTAGTCCTGGCTGGGATCCTGGGCATCATCTTCGTTCCCCGTAGCCAGCCACAGGGGCCCACGCTCACCTCTTCTTTGGGTGTCGTCTCGTTGCCACCGTCCGGCGTGGTCATCCCGTCGCCCACGACAACGTCGACCACCCTTGGAGTACCGCCAGCCGCGACGGCGCCCACGACCACCACGACTGTCAAAAAGGCGTCGAGCTTGGCTTCACCGCCAATGATCCGCACCGCGTCGTTCTCACCCCGACGTTCGTTCGCGAAGTCTCCCCCGCCGACCTACGTCGCCAAGCCGATTCGGCGCTCGCGCCCGGTGCATCTGTCGATTCCGATCATCGGCGTATCCGTCCCGCTGTCCGTGCTGACCCTGAACAAGAACGGCACCGTCAACGTGCCAACGAACTTCGCCGAACCCGGTTGGTACAACGGGGACCGATCGCCCGGCCAGAAGGGATCGGCGGTCATCCTCGGTCACGTCGACAACTACCACGGACCGGCGGTCTTCTTCAACCTCGACAAGCTGCAGCTCGGCAACCGGGTCGACGTCACGCTGGCCGATGGCCGCAAGTTGGTCTTCGCGGTGATCGGTGAACGCATGTACAAGAAGACGAACTTCCCTGATGCTCTCGTCTACGGTGCTCGTAATTATCCGGCGCTACAGCTCGTGACGTGCGGGGGCATTTTCGACCCGAAGACCGGACACTATCTGTCGAACATCGTCGTCTTCACCGCACTCATCAAGTCCTAGCGGCGAACGCTTCGCGCTTTCCACCGTCCTCAGGCGCCATGACACACGCTCGCCGTCGTGCGATCGCGCCGCCTCGGCTACGAATTCAGCGCAATTGGACGTGCGTCATCAACGCGTCGACAAACTCTGCGCAAATCGAAATCAAGTCAGAGGAAATCGCGTTTTTCGATGGCACACTCGTCTTGCCTCGCATCACGCGAGGGCACTTCTCAGAACTCTCTGAGGTGGACCACCAGCATGCCCTTGCGTGATGGTCCACGTCCAAAGGCGATTTCCGCAGACGATCGCGCGACCACAGTAGACGCGCAAACTCCCTGATAAAGACTTGTTATTCAACCTTCGTCGGTCGGATTCGCGGACGAACGCGGATCCGCGCGCATGCCGCCATGACACAAGCCAGTGACTACAACGACACTGTTTGTCCCGTACGCCGCGTCATCATCATCAGACGTCATGGACGGGCACCGGGCGTTGCGCCGCTGCGTCGAGTGAGCGACCGTTGACGTCGAAATGGCGAGACGTCGCCCGCAGCACCAGTGATCTTGGCACGCAGTCACGTCCGAAGATCTTCGATCTCCTTTGTTTGCATTGCTTCGCTTCAAGTTGACGAGATGTTGAGCGGCAATAGGGAGCACTTTGGAATTGGTTTTCGACAATTGATCCATGACCAATATCACGCAGGGGCAAAATCTCTCTAGGGACCCCAAGGGGCGTTCCTCGACATCTCGTCGGGGTCCGCGACGTTCAGTACTCATCGGTTCGATCGGCTCGCTCGTGCTGGGAATCGTCCTCAGCACCACGGCGCTGCCGGCCATGGCGAACATCGTCTCGCCCACCGCGAAGTTTGGTGCGGGCACGACGACGACCATCGCGGCCACGACGACGACGAGTGTCGCGACCACGACGACCACGGTGCCGCGACGCGTCACGCACGTCGTGAAGACCGTCAACACCCGACAATCGCACGTGGTGTCGAACGTTGAGCGTTCGACCTCGTCGAGCTCATCGAGCCCGACGACGACCACGCCACCTCCGACGACCGTCGTAACCCCCACGACGGTCGCCCCCACGACCACCACGACGGTCCCGAGTCCCCCAGTGACCAAGACGCCCGCGCCCACGCTCTCGAATCCGTCGTCCAACATCGCGCCCAGTCCCGACTTCCTGGCGCCGGGCACCTGCTCGTTCGCATCCGGCGTCTGGAGCTGCGTGAACCCGTGCGTCGTCGGAACGGCGAGCGCCCTTTCGTGGCCCGGCTACACGAACGGCGTCGCGTGCACCGACTACATCCTGCAAGCGATTAACAACGCCCGCGCGATTGAGGGCGTGCGGCCGATGGTCCTGCCGAGCAACTGGTTCAGCCTCTCGGTGGCCGAACAGCTCTTCGTCGTCGCGGACCTCGAACGCACCGCTCGCGGTTTCCCGCCGTACGTCGGTATCAACGCCACGCTCAGCGCGGACGCCCAGCACGCCGCAGCGAGCAACAGTGACCCCTCGATCGCCCCGGGATTTCCAATGGCCAACGACGCCCAAGGCTCCGCCGGCTTCGGCGGCGCGTGGTCGGGCGGCTTCGCCGTGCTCGCGGCGGACTACGTCTGGATGTACGACGACACCTGGGGCGGGAGCGCCGCCAAGACGTCGAACATCGCGTGCACCTCAGCCGGCGCCGCCGGCTGCTGGGCCCACCGCGACGAACTGCTCGGATCGGACCCCGGTTACAACCCGGGCGTCGGCTTGGGCTGCAGCGACTGCGAGATGGGCACCGGCTTCGCGATGGTGAACGGCAAGGCCTCCTACGTCGACCTCATCGAGATCCCCAAGGGCTCACTCCCACCCATGTCCTTCACCTGGGCCAACGACGTGCTGCCAAACCTCTAACGGTCCCCTCGTCGACCAACTCAATCGGCTGACGCACCGGTCACCGTCGGACTCGGCGGTGGCGGTGGCGCGGGCCGCAGATGGAAATAGGCCATGAAGGCCAGCGATCCGAGGGCGAACACGGCGAAGGCGACGAACAGGGGCACCAGTGCGACGTGCCGCAGCTCGCTCGGCGTCCCACTCCCCGGCGTGAGCAGTACCGCGACGAAGCCGACCAGTCCGACCGTCGTGATCACCATCCACGCCAGCCGGTTCCAGTGTCGGACGTGACGTCCGGGCAGGAACGGGAGCGGCAGCATCCCGAAGGCCAGGCTCGCGAAACCACCGAGGAACGTGACGTTGAGCGCCGGGTCCAGAATCAACCAGAACGGTGAGGGCGAGCTCTGCGTCGCGGCGTGGTACACCGGCACCGTGAGGAAGAACGCCGCGGTGCTCACGACGAGGACGCAGATCGACGCGATCGCGTGGAGTCGGCCCCAGTCCTTCTCGTCGGTGTGCGGACGCAGCACGAAAACGGCGATCAAGCCGTAGCAGTACCCCGGCGAGAGTCCGATCGCCCTCGACGCGCACACGCAGATGATCGCGATGATCATGCCGCCGACGAGCACGTGCATGTGGATCCTGCGGTGTTCGCGTAAGCCGCCGAAGAGGATCGGCAACTGCGACGTCAGCGTGACGATCCCGACACCGATGCACTCGCCGAGGTAGAGCCACAGCGTCGTGCGATTGAAGCCGAAGCCCTTGTCGAGGAAGGAGTTGATGAGTCCGGCGAAGCCGATGAAGCCGAGGAAGAGCAACGTACCCACCGCCAGTCGACGCCTCGTCGACCTCTCCTTCTCGCGATCGATGAACAGTCGCGGGAAGCGCCGGCGCGCACGAGCCTGGATCCGTTCCCGGTTCTCGGCGTACGTCGAGTCCAACCACTCGCTCGGGAATCCGGCGGCGATGAGCCGGCTCACGAGCAGAAACCCGATGCTGATCCCGCCCGACGCGGCGATGTGATTCCCCAGCTGGGCCGGCGTCGGCATCGCCACGCTGAACTCCGACAGGTGATTCCTCGTCGAGGTGACGTCGAAGGGTGTCGACAGCAACCACGGTCTCGAGGTCGTACACGAGAGTTCGAGGTGGTGCGTGCCCAACGTCGCGTCACCCGGGATCACGAGGCGTCGGACGGAGAATCCGCTCGACGCCTCGGCGACGGCGTCGATCAGTTGATCGTCGAAGAACACGTTGACCGTGGCGCACGTCGCGTGGAAGCTCGGGGCGCGCAGCGTGATGGCGATCCCGGGCGGACCCGACGAGGGCGCCGACTGCAGCGCCGACAGGACGGTCAACGAGGACCGCGCCCGCGCCGAGGCGCTGCCGTTGTTGCTCACGGTCTGACCGGTGAACGTCTTCGTGGTCGACGTGCCGTCGGCCCCCACCACCGTGACCGAGGCCGCGTAGGTCCCCGGTTTGGCGTACACGTGCGACGTCGTCGCGGTCGAGGTGGTGGTCGACGAACCATCGCCGAAGGTCCATTCGTAGCGCGCGATGGGCGAACCGGACGGCGACGAGGCCGACGCGTCGAAGCGCGTCGGCAGGCCGGCCGGGGCCGAGGTGATCGAGAGATGAGCGGACGGCGCCTGGCCCGGGGCGATGGCGATGCCGAAACTTGCCGTCCCTACCTGGATGGGCGCCTCGGCCCGCGGGGTCGCAGCGGCGATGTCGATCGGGGTCACCGTGTTCGTCGCGTTGGCCACGTACGCCGTCGCGCCGTCGGGCGACACCGCGATACCGTCGGGCTGCGTGATGCTGCCCACGGAAAAGGCGGCCCCGGGAGTGGCCGGCGACGTCGCGAGGTTGATCGGCGTCACCGTGTCATCGTTGTTGGCGGTGTAGGCCATGGTGCCGCTCGGTGTCACCGCGATGCCGAGCGGACCGTTGGGCACGGCGATGGCGGATTCGACGGTGGGCGTGGCCGAGGCCAGGTCGATCGGCGTCACCGCGTCACCGTCGGCGACGTAGGCGACGGCGCCGTCGGGGGCGATGGCGATCGCCTCCGGGGCGCTCGCGAGCTGCAGCAGCGTCACCGCTCGCGTCACCGTGTTGATGACACTGACCGACTGTCCTTCGGAGTTCGAGACGCAGACCCACTTTCCATTCGGACTCACGGCGATACTCCACGGCCCGTCACCGACGGCGATGGGGCGACCCGGCGTCGCCGGATTCGTCGTCAGGTCGATCGGCGTCACCGAATTTGAGTTGAAGTTGCTCACGTACGCGGTGGACCCATTCGGGGTGATCGCGATCGCGGCCGGTCCGCCGCCCACGGGGATGGGTGTCTCCAGTGAGAACGGTGAACTCTTGAGATCGATGGGCGTCACCGTGTGGCCGTTGGAGTTCGTGACGTAGGCGGTCGAACCGTCGGGCGCGATCGCGATGCCCAATGGTCCGTTGAGTGCCGGTGGCGCACCGTGAACCACTTCCTTCTTGGCGTTCGCCGAGTCGATCGCCGTGACGGAATTGAGATTCAGGTTCGTCACGTACACCGCGTTCGTAGCGACCGTGGACGCACCCGCCGACGAGCTCGAGACGATCGCGGGCAGCGGCCCGAGGAGCAGCGTCAGCGCGGGAACCCACAGCACGCGCCTCATTCGTCGTCGACCGACCGAGGCGACGGGAATGACCATCTCGCGCTCGTTCAGGTCGCCTTGAGTGCCGCCACGACGCGACGATTCTTCGCGCGTCCGCTGGCGGTGGTATTCGTCGCGACGAGGACAACGCTGTAGCCCGGGACGATGGTGATCGCGACGTCAGCGACCTTCAACGTCGCGAGGTCCAACGACAACTGCGTGGCCACGGCCTGCGCGCGATTCTGGTTGAGCGTCACGTTGAACGCCGCCGTGAAGACGTTGTCGGTGTAGGCGGTCAGCGCGACCGTCTTGTAGTGATCCTTCTCGATCGTCGCGGCCAATCGTTGAATCTCGGTCCGCAGTTTCGCCGTCAGTGCGTAGGAGCCTTCACCGAACGGTGCGATCGTGATCGACCGCGATGGCGCGTACGTCGGGGGCGGGTTCGAAGGTATGTGAACCGGCGCGAGCGTCGTGGTCGTGGTCGGTGGTGGCAGCGTCGTCGTGGTGGTGGTCGTGGTGGTCGTGGTGGTCGTCGACGGTGCTGGAGGAGGCATCGTCGTCGTGGGCGGTGGCAGCGTCGTCGTGGTCGTGGTCGTGGTCGTGGTCGTGGTCGTTGTGGTGGTTGTGGTCGTCGTGGTCGTCGGACACACGCATCCGACGCCCGTGGTCGTCGTACCGCCGTCGTGATGATCGCTGACGCCACCGACGACGTCGCCACAGCCCTGCGACGTGGACGATCCGGCCGTGCTGACGCTGGAGCGCACCGTGGCATTCGACGACAGCGCCGGCATCGCGACGACGATCACCGTGCTCACCGTCAAGGCACACAACGCGGTCCTCACGCCCGTGACGAGACGCCGCCGCGTCCCTACGGTGGAACCCGAACCCCTTGTCGATCGCCCTTGCATCTGTCCATCCCCGACGGGCGCATAGTCCGGACCCGCACGGCTCCGCACCAGCGAAGTTCGACAAATCTAACAAGACTGCGCCGGTCGTGCCGAGGGCCGATGAGGCCGTCCCGGCGGCGGTGAATTGACGCTAGGTCCCCGCTTCGGCGCGCATCGTCACCGCGGACGCGCCGGTGATCAATCGCTCCCGGTCGAACATCTTGGACACGATGCGCCAGGCACCGACGTCAATTATCGCCAGCGCGACGGCGATAACGACCGCGACGATGGCCGTCGGCTTGAAGACCTGGAGTGACATCAGCAACGGCAGGACCAGTGCCGGGAGACTGGCGAGGGTGCCGAGCTGCTGCGCGACGCGAACGTCCGAGGACCTCGCCGAGATCGCCGTTCCGACCCACACCGACCACGCCGCCAGGAGTGGTGCGAAGAGAAGTTCGGCCAGGAACCACGACGGTTGCCATACCGCGTGCGACACGACGCTGGACGCGCCGAAACGTATCGCCACCACCAACACGATGAAGAACAGGTACGCGACGCCTACCGTCGGTGCCGTCGCCGCCAACGATTTGCCGAGGAGGAACTCTTCGCGACTGATGGGCGTCGTGAGGACGGGTTCCAGTGTCCCCTGATCGCGTTCGCCAATCACGGAGTACGCGGCAATGGTGGCCGGCAGGACAACCGGAATGACGAGCAGGAGAAGGAGCGTGATCGCGACCTGGGTCTTCACGGTGGCGGGGCTCTCGCTGTTGGAGATACTGAAGAGCGAGACGACCGGCAGTGCCGTGAAGATCAACGGCAACGTCCCCATCGTGTAGATGATGAAACGATTGCGTCGGTACTCACGGAACTCCTTTCGCATCACGGCTCGAACCTTGATCGCACTCACGCTCACGTCGCACCACCCTTGCCCGCGGTTCCCACCAGTTCCAGATAGACCTCTTCGAGCGAGTGGTGGCCTTCGGCGAGCTCGAGGACGTCGGCCCCGGCCCCGACGAGCGCCCTGGCGATGGCGGGCGCCGTGGCGCGAACGTCACTCACCGTGACCTCGTAGCCGCCCGCGTCGCTGTTCGTCCAACCCGTGACGCCCCCGATGGTGGAGAACAGTCCGCCGGGATCGGCCAAGGGAGCAACGGTCGAGACGAGAATCGACTTTTGAAACATCCGCTGACGAAGGTCGTCGATGCGACCCACCGTACGAAGTGTGGTGTTCAAGATCGCCACGCGATCACAGAGCTTCTCGGCTTCGTCGAGCCGATGCGTCGTGAGGAACACCGTGACGCCCTTGTCGCGGAGGGCGACGATCAGGTCGTGGACCTCGAGCGACGCGCGGGGATCGAGTCCCGCGGTCGGCTCATCCAAGAAGATGATCTCGGGATCGTTGAGGAGCGCCCGGGCCAGTCCCACGCGCTGACGAAGTCCCTTGGAGAGACTGCCGCACAGGTCGTCGGCCCTCGACGAGAGATTGACCGCTTCCAGCGCTCGGTCGATCCGGGGCTGGGCATCGCGGAACCCGTAGAGGCCGGCGAAGAAGGCGAGATTCTCCGTGACGCTCAAGCGCAGGTACAGGCCCGGCACCTCCGTCATCACCGAGATGCGATGACGGATCTCGATGTCGTGATGGCCGTCGAGCGGAAGTCCCGCGACCTCAGCGGTTCCCGACGTCGGCGAGACCAACGTGCTGAGTGTCCGGACGGTCGAGGTTTTGCCCGCGCCGTTCGGGCCAAGGAATCCGAAGACCTCTCCTCGTTGGACGCTGAAGGAGACGTCCTCGAAAGCGATGCGCTGACCGAACTGCTTGGTGAGGTGGCGCACCACGATCACCGCCTCGCCCGCCGTCTCCTGCGACGTCTCGGCGAACTTGCCGGAATGCGAAACGATCGCTTCGGCGATCTCGCGCGGCGTCTGCGATCCGTAGATCTCGGCCGGCACGGGCGTGGGCGCGACGGCGCCGTCGGACAGGTGCTCGTCGGCGTCCCGGTCGAGGTCCGTTTGATCGACCAGTTTCTTGGTGCCGCCGCAGCTGTACGCGACGGCGAGGTAGAGGGCGACCACGCCCGCGAACACGATGTCCCCCGTGGACTTCTTCACGCCGGCGAGGGCACCGATGGCCCCGCCCACCGCGATCGCCGTGATGAGCCAACCCTGCCAGGTCACGGGCCGAACGCCGAAGCCGTAGCGGCGGCGCGCGAACCATTGGCGCTCAGGCACGATGGCGTCGTGACGCGAAGTTGACGACGGTCGGCGCCATCACCCAATCATAAGAGCGTCGACGATCCCCGATCGAGCGATACCCGTCCTCGTGCGGAGTTTCAACCGGCGTGACGACGGGCCCTCCGTCGAGCGCGCGAGATCATTCGCAACGTCAAGAAGGACACGATGATGACGAGATTCGCGTTGACCGCGGGGACCCACCGGACACGTTCGTCCTTCACCACGTAGACCCCGACGGGCATGACGACACCGCCAAAACCGCCACCGGACCCCGACGATTCGCCCTCACCCGTGCTCTCGTCACTATTCGACTCGTCCTCGAGCGAGCCGTCCGTCGACGGCGATCCGGAGGTGCCCTCACCGCCACCGCCACCGCCGGCGACGAGGGCCACGGGAATCACCAGAGAACCGTCCTTCTCGTACGCCGTACCGAAGGCGCGGCTCACCGATAAGTGCTGGGCCACCTTGCTTAACAGTTCTTGAACGTCCACCTCATACCATCCCTTGTCTCGATCCGGTCAACCCTTCGAATGTAGGCCGCCTCGCACATGTTGAAGGGCGCGCGGCCGATCCCTACTTGTCCAGTTCGGCCAGGACCTCGCCGATGATCTTGGTCATCTTGTGCGCCGGCAGCGGCTCACCGCCTTCGGCCTCGGCGACCTCCTCGGAGAACGCCTCGACGGAGTGGGTCCCACCGATGAGGACGTGGCGCAGTGCCTCGCCGCTCGCCTCAGAATCGTTCACGTCCTTGAGCGCACTCGCGACGTCGTGATCCGGCGACTCCGCCACGGCGTGGACGACATTCATGGCTTCCTCTCGACCGCTGGCGGTCGAGACCGCCGGTGCACGGTCAGGGTTCTGTTGGAGGTCCCACTCGGCGAGCGCCTCGTTGTACCCTCCCTCACCAGGGTGCAGTAGGCGCGTCGTCGGTATCTCGACGCCCTCAGCGACCTCGGTGGTCGAGTCGCCCGTCGCGTCATCGCTGTCGTGATGTCGCCCTTCGGGGATCGGTACCAACAGACTCCCGTCGGCGTTTCGGATGATCTCCATGGGTGCCCTCCTACTGGACTCCGCGATGGGTCCCTCACGCCCAACCTAAAGGGCCCGTCACCGTCGACGTTCAGTGGGCATTCACTGCATTGACAGCGGACACTTCGCCCCGCGTCATCCGTGAGAGTATTCACAAGAGATTCTCAGAGAAGGTGGCGTCATTGAAGCTCACCGTGCTGATCGACCGCACGATCGGACGAACGATCTATCCGTGGCACGTACGTCTGTATCGACTCACACGGGGCGCCATCGGTCACCGGAGTCCGGTCGGGCCGATGTTGATCCTGGAGATCCGCGGACGAAAGAGTGGACTCGCGCGTTCAGTCACCCTGCTCTATTACGAGAAGGCGGGGATCTACTACGTCGTGGCCTCCAACGGCGGCCGACCCCAACATCCCGAGTGGCTGCTCAACGTTCGAGCGCAACCCGAGGTTCGCGTGCAGGTGGGCGCGCGAACGTTCAGTGCACGAGCTCGTGTCGTCGCCTCGACCGACGAGCCGATGATGTGGGACGAACTCGTACGCCACTACGGCGGCTGGGGTGACTATCAGCAGCTCACCGATCGGACGATCTCGTTCGTCGAACTCGTGCCGACGGCGACCACCTGTTAGGTCAGGTTCGTATTCCCGCGATCACGACGTCGAACATCGGATTGACGCGTGACTGATCGGGTGCCTGTTCGTTGGCGATGACGATGCCGTGCATCAATCGCAACAGGTCGACGATCTCCACGTCGGAACGGACCTCGCCCGCTTCTTGCGCGCGGCGCAGGAGCACGGCGCCCGCCATCCGCATGTCGACACAGGCGATCTGGATCTCGGTGCCTTCCGTGTGCTTCGCGTTCATGACGGCGGCGCCCATGCTCCGTCCGTGCGCGCCAAAGTCCATCTGCAAGCGGAGCCATTGGATCAGCGCGTCGAGGGGTGCCGGGGCCGACTGGAGGTCATCGGCGCGCTGACGAAGCTCCAGGGCCTCGTCCAGGAACGCGGCTTCGAGCAGGGCTTGGCGGGTTGGGAAATGACGGTAGAGGGTTCCGATGCCGACACCGGCGTTACGCGCGATGTCCTCGAGGACGATGTCGCCCCCGCGTTCAGCGACGGCACTTCGCGCAGCGACCAGAATCGCGTCGTAGTTGTGCTGCGCGTCTGCCCGGCGAGGACCCTTCTTCACCACCGTTTCGCTCATCGACGCTCCTCTGTGACGACCGCCTCGAAGTTTCTCCAAGAAAGACTTGCAACCGGAGGTCACCTCCGTATAGTATGTGGAGGCACCCTCATGTTAGGTCCTCCGGAGACCGAAAGCAACGTCCTTAGGCGGCGAGGGTGTCAAATCATCCAGTTCCCGGCGTCGTAAGCCGCTATTTGCAAAAAAAAGGAGCCCCTGTGCCTCTGACCTCTCACGCCCAAAAGCGATCTTCCACGATCGCCCTCGCCATCATCGTCACGTGTCAACTCATGGTCGTCCTGGACGCCACCGTCGTCAACATCGCGCTCGTGCCGATCAAACACTCGCTGCACTTCAGTTCGGCCGGCCTCTCGTGGGTCATCGACGCCTACAGCCTCGCCTTCGGTGGGCTCTTGCTCCTCGGCGGACGAGCGGGCGACGTCTTCGGTCGCCGTCGGATGCTCATCGTCGGGCTCACGATCTTCACGACGGCGTCCCTCCTCGCCGGTATGGCGACGACGTCCACGATGTTGCTCCTGACCCGCGCCGTCCAAGGTGTCGGCGCCGCACTCGCGGCGCCCAGCACGCTGAGTCTGATCAGCGCGACCTTCGAAGAGGGTCCCGCGCGCAACAAGGCGCTGGGGATCTTCACCGCCGTCTCCGCCGGTGGCGGTTCGCTCGGCCTGATCCTCGGCGGTGCCCTGACGTCATGGGTGTCGTGGCGCTGGGTGATGTTCATCAACGTGCCGATCGGAATCGCCATCATCCTCTTGGCGCCACGCTTCGTGCCGGAGCCACCGCGCAACGGCGGGCGCCTCGACGTCGCGGGCGCGGCGTTGGTGACCGGTGGCCTCGGGAGTTTGATCTACGGGTTCATCCGACTGGCCGAACACGCCAGCCGGTCGGTCACACTCAGTTCCTTCGTACTCAGTGCGGTGTTGTTGGTGTCGTTCGTGAACGTCGAACGACGTCGGGCCCAGCCGCTCCTGCCTATGCGACTGTTGAGCGACCGACTCCGTGGTCCGGCGTACCTCACGATGATGCTGGTGCCGGCGGTCATGTACGGCGTCTTCTTCTTCATCAGCCAGTACCTGGAGAGCGATCTGCACTTCAGCGCGATCGAGGCGGGATTCGCCTTTTTGCCGATGACCGGACTGATCTTCACGAGCTCGCGGATCACCCCACGGCTCGTGAGCCGGATCGGCGCTCGACCCATCCTCTTGTTCGGGCTGATCACGCTCGGCGTGGCGACGCTGTGGATCTCGAGGGCGACGCCGTCCGAGGGCTACTTTGCGAGCCTGTTCGGACCGTTGGTGCTCTTCGGTATCGGAGCCGGTTCGTGCTTCTTGCCGCTCAGCGTCACGATCCTCGCGGGTGTCCCTCGGGCGGACGCCGGCGCGGCCTCCGGCATGCTCCAGACCATGCAGCAGACGGGCGCCGCGCTCGGCGTCGCCGCCCTCACCAGCATCGCGGCGGCCCACGGCCGGTCCGACGCGCTCTTGACGGGTGCGGGCGTCATCACGGTGGCGCTCTTGATCGCCTTCGTCGCGATTCGGCCGACGCGGAACGTCGCCTCGAGCCCGGAAGAGACGGCCGAGGAGATGGCGGCGCTCGCGATGGTCGAATGAGCGAACCCACCGTCGCACGGCACGTCCACACAGATCCCCTCTCGCTCGAGAGGGGATCTGTAACGAAAACGACGCTCCCCGATACCGTAAGGAAGGCAAACGGCGAGCCCGTCCCGAGTGAAGGAGTCAGCGTGAGCGAGAAGTACGTCAAGGACCAGGCAGCAATCGCCCGATTGACGCCCCATCAGTACGCGGTGACCCAGGAGAGCGCCACCGAACCGGCGTTCCGCAACGAATTCTGGGACCACCACGAGGCGGGCCTCTACGTCGACATCGTCTCCGGCGAGCCACTGTTCACCTCCACCAAGAAGTTCGACAGTGGCTGCGGCTGGCCGAGTTTCACGGCCCCGATCGAAAAGGACAACGTCGTCGAACTGAAGGACCGCAGTTTCGGCATGACGAGGACCGAGGTTCGTTCGGCGAATGGTGACAGTCACTTGGGGCACGTCTTCGATGACGGTCCCAAGGACGAGGGCGGTCTTCGGTACTGCATCAACTCCGCGGCGTTACGATTCATCCCGTACGACGAGCTCGAGGCATCGGGCTACGGCGACTACAAGCATCTCTTCGAGAACACGACACCGAACGAGGGAGCGTCACAATGACCAACGAGATGGAGACCGCGGTACTCGCCGGTGGGTGCTTCTGGGGAATGCAGGACCTCATCCGCAAGCGCCCCGGCGTCATCACGACGCGCGTCGGCTACACCGGTGGCGACGTCGTGAACGCGACCTACCGCCATCACGAGGGACACGCCGAGGCGATCGAGATCGTCTTCGATCCGGCGGTCATCTCGTATCGCGACGTCCTCGCGTTCTTCTTCCAGATCCACGACCCGACCACGAAGGATCGACAGGGCAACGACGTCGGTTCGAGTTACCGCTCAGCGATCTTCTACGTCAACGACGAACAGCGCCAGATCGCCGAGGACGTGATCGCCGACGTCGACGCCTCGGGACTCTGGCCGGGGAAGGTCGTGACGGAGGTGACAGCCGCTGGACCGTTCTGGGAAGCGGAACCGGAGCACCAGGACTACCTCGAGCACTACCCGAATGGCTACACCTGTCACTTCCCGCGGCCCAATTGGGTGTTGCCGCACCGCAGCGACAGCGTGGCGTCGTAGTACCCGGGATCGTTCACGACTCTCCCCGGACGCGATGTTGAGCGCCACTCCGCTCGCGTCTTAGAGCGCGACTTCGAGTCGCACCCGGACGTTTTGGCCCACCGCGATCCCTTCCGCCGTACGGATGGCGGTCTTGAGCGGCACCACGTATCGACCGTCCTTGGGGAAGAGTGAGGTGGTCCAGCGCGTGATCCCGATCGTCGCGTCGACCGGGATCATGCCCCAGCCGTAGGTGACGAGCGACGACAGGGCTTCGAGTTCGGCGCTCTCTTCGTCCGGGACCGTCACGAAGTAGAACGGGGCCGGTCCGCGCCACTCCCAGACTTCACCACTGAATTCCAACTCCACGCGCTCACCCTAGACTCGGCATTGATGGCGCGTTTGGTTTGATGGAATCGCCATTCTGCACTGGAGAGCACTATGGGATTCGCAACCAGCGCCCAACGATTCGACGTCGTGAGTCTCGGCGACGTGGTCACGGACGATTTCATCCATCTGCCCGAAGGATCGGTCCACGTACGGGTCGAAGACGACAAACGCTGGCTCGAGATCCCGCTCGGCACGAAGTTGATCCTCGACGACGACTCCCTTCCCGTCACGGGTGGCAGCGCCGCCAACGCGGCCGTGGCGATGTCGCGCCTCGGACTGCGCGTCGGTCTGTCGAGTTTCCTGGCGCACGACCAGATCGGCCTGGACATCTTGAGTGCCATGCGCAGTGAGGATGTCGACACGAGTCTCGTCCACGTCGATTCGCCGAGCCACACCGTTCGCAACTTCGTCCTCACCCTCGGTGCCGAACGAACCATCCTGGTGCGCCACGCCGACTTCAACTATCAGTGGAAGAAGTTCCGCGAACACGACCTGCCCAAGTGGCTCTACCTCAACTCGCTCGGCCCCGACGCCTTGGCCTACCAAGACGACCTCGCCGACTGGCTCGACGACTACCCCGACATTCGTCTGGCGTTCCAGCCGGGCACCTTCCAATTGGAGGCGGGGACCGAACGGCTGGCCCGGCTCTACGCCCGAGCCGAGTTGCTCCTGTGCAGCCGGATCGCGGCGAAGGTCATCACGGGCGACACCTCGGGCGACCCGGCGCGCGTCCTCGAGGCACTCCTGAAGCTGGGGTCGCGCACCGTCGTGGTCTTCGATGAACACGGCGGTGCCGTCGCCGCCAGTGACGTCGAGCAGCTGCGGATCGACCCCTACGAGGGCGCCGATCCGCCGATCGACCTCACCGGCGCCGGTGACGCGTTCGCCTCGACCATGGTCGCGGCGTTCGTAAACGGCCTCTCACTGCGCGACGCCCTGCGCTGGGCGCCCGTCAACTGCGCCACCACGGCGAGCCAGTACGGCACCCATGGTGGACTCCTGCGAAGTGACGACCTGGGACATCGTTTGGCCAACGCGGCGCCGCAGTTCGCGGCCCGCGACCTCTAACGCCGAGCGGTCCGCCCGGCTGAGTTGGACGGATCGGCTGGTCGTGCCCTCGTGCGCGACGACCTGGAGACCGTCCCGGAGCGTCATCGTCACCGACCCGCTCTTTTGCCGTAAATCGTGACATTTGGCCCTACAACGCCGGCACTCGAGGGAACCAAGATGAAGACGACACGAGAAGGTGAATCGGGCCGGAGAAGGAGTTTCCAATGACGATTCGACTGGCAATCAACGGCTTCGGGCGCACGGGACGCTCAATGCTTCGCGCGGCGCTCACGTCGCACCCCGAACTCGAAATCGTGGCGATCAACGACCTCGGAGCGCCCGAGGCACTCGCGCGACTCTTCGCCCGCGACTCCGTGCACGGTCGCTTCCCCGAGCCCGTGAGCATCGACGGGGAGTTCATGGTCGTCGGGAGCCGACGCATCCAGATGCTCGCCGAACCCATGGCCAAGGCACTGCCGTGGAGCGAGTTGGGCATCGACGTCGTCGTCGAGTCGACCGGCAGGTACACCAAGCGCGAGAAGGCGACCGACCACCTCGAGGCCGGTGCCACCCGCGTGGTCATCTCGGCTCCCGCGCAAGACCCCGACGCCACGTTCGTCCTGGGGATCAACGAGGACCAGTTCGATCCGCAAAAGCACTTCATCATCTCCAACGCCTCGTGCACGACCAACTGCCTCGCCCCCCTCGCCAAGGTGCTCGACGACGCCTTTGGCATCGAGAACGGTTTCATGACCACGGTGCACGCCTACACCGACGACCAGAGCCTGGTCGACGCGCTCCACAAGGATCCGCGACGGGCCCGCGGCGCGGCCATCAACATCGTGCCCACGACGACCGGCGCGGCGAGGGCCACGGGGCTCGTGCTACCGAGCGTGGCCGGTCACCTTGACGGCCTCGCGCTGCGCGTGCCCATCCCCGACGTCTCGATCACCGACTTCGTCGCCACGCTGCGCGCGACGCCGAGCGTCGCGGAGATCAACGACGCCTATCGCAGTGCGGCGAGCGCGGGCCGACTGGCCGGCCTACTCGAATTCTCCGATGAGCCCCTCGTCTCGAGTGACATCGTCAACTCCCCCGCCTCGTGCGTCTTCGACTCCGGCCTCACCATGGCCCAGGGCAACCTGGTGAAGGTCCTCGGATGGTACGACAACGAGACGGGTTATTCGAGCCGGCTGGCCGACCTGGCATCGCTGGTCGGCGCCACCGAGCGTAGGTAATCGAGGCGCGCGTGTTCCAGATCCGGTTCCACGGTCGCGGCGGGCAGGGGGTGGTCACGGCCGCCGAGATGCTGTCGGTCGCCGCCTTCGCTGAGGGCAAGTTCTCCCAGGCGTTCCCGAGCTTCGGATCGGAGCGCACCGGCGCCCCCGTCGTCTCGTTCTGTCGCATCGACGAGCGGCCGATTCGCAGCCGCGAGCCCGTGCTCCAGCCCGACGCCCTGATCATCCAGGACGTGACCCTGCTCCATCAGGTCGACGTCTTCGCCGGTCTCTCGACGGAGGGCTACGTGCTGATCAACACGTCGAAGAGCTTCGACGAACTGGGTCTGGGCGAGTACCTGAGCACGTTCCACCGCGAGCGCTTGCTCACCTGTCCGGCCACGGAACTGGCGCTTGAGTACCTCGGTCGCCCCCTCCCCAACGCCGTGTTGCTGGGCGGATTCGCCGCCCTGACGTCGCGGGTCGCCCTGGACTCCATCGCCGTCGCGATCGAGCAGCGATTCACCGGCGCCACCGCCAAACACAACGTGGACGCCGCCACCGTCGCCTACCGACTCGTCGTGACGGCAGAAGAGGAGCTCGAACGTGCTGCGACAAATTGAAGGCTCGAGGGCGGTCGCCGAGACGGTCGCACGGTGTCGGCCCGAAGTGGTCTGCGCCTATCCCATCTCGCCCCAGACGCACATCATCGAAGCGGTCGGCGCCATGGTGAAGTCGGGCGAGCTCGCCCCGTGTGAGTACATCAACGTCGAATCCGAGTTCGCCGCGATGTCCGTGTCGATCGGCGCGTCCGCGGCCGGCGCGAGGGCCTACACCGCCACGGCGAGCCAGGGACTGCTCTTCATGATGGAGGCGGTCTACAACGCCGCCGGCCTGGGCCTGCCGATCGTGATGACGCTCGCCAACCGGGCCATCGGCGCGCCGATCAACATCTGGAACGACCACAGTGACGCTATGGCCGCGCGCGACGCCGGTTGGATCCAACTCTTCGCCGAGACGAACCAGGAGGCCGCCGACCTGCACGTCCTCGCCTTCCGCCTCGCCGAGGAACTCTCGCTCCCCGTCATGGTGTGCATGGACGGCTTCATCCTCACCCACGCCGTCGAGGGCATCGACGTGCCGGAGCAGAGCGACGTCGACGCGTACCTGCCGCGCTACGAACCGCGCCAGGTGCTCGACCCGCAGAACCCGATCTCGATCGGCGCCATGGTCGGACCGGAGGCCTTCACCGAGGTCCGCTACCTCTCGCACCTGCGTCAGCTCGACGCCCTGGAACTGATCCCCGCCCTCGCCTCCGAGTTCGAGTCGGCCTTCGGTCGAGCGAGTGGCGGTCTCCTCCACTCCTATCGGACCGAGGACGCGACGACCATCGTCGTCGCGCTTGGTTCGGTCCTGGGCACGATCAAGGACGCCGTCGACCAGCGCCGCGAACTCGGCGACCGCGTCGGTGTCGTCGGTATCACCACCTTCCGACCGTTCCCCTTCGACGAGGTGCGGCGATCCCTCGCTGGCGCCGAACGTGTGATCGTCATGGAGAAGGCCTTCAGCGTCGGTTACGGCGGCGTACTGTCGGCCGACGTGGCCTCGGCGACGCACGAGAGTTCGCTCACCCTCCATTCGGTCGTCGCGGGCCTCGGCGGTCGCGCGATCACCCAGCGTTCGATCGAAGCGCTCCTCGAGGACGCGGCGCTCGGCCGTCTGAACCCCGTCACGTTCTTGGACCTCGACCTCGACATCGTCGAGAACGAACGGGCCCGCATCGGCACGGAGCGTCGTTCGGGACCCTCCGCCGAGAACGTCCTCGCCCAGCTCGGCACCGTCGCTTCCAGGATTGGATGACCATCATGACTCGACGACCCGTTCGCTTCTACCAAGTGGGAAGTTTCGCCGTGGGCAATCGCCTGCTCGACGACGCCGAGCGCACCGTCCAGTCCGATCCGCGTCGTTCGGACTCCCTCGACTCCGGTCACCGGGCCTGCCAGGGGTGCGGCGAGGCGCTCGGCGCCCGCTACGCCCTGGACGCGGCCATGCGCGCGACCGGCGGCCAAATGATCGCGGTGAACGCCACGGGGTGCCTCGAGGTCTTCTCGACCCCTTACCCCGAGACCTCGTGGCGCATCGCGTGGCTCCACTCCCTGTTCGGCAACGCCCCGGCCGTCGCGACCGGCGTCGCCGCGGCCATGAAGGTGAAGGGCTTGACCGACGTGCGCGTCGTCGCCCAGGCCGGCGACGGTGGCACCGTCGACATCGGCTTCGGTTGCCTCTCGGGCATGTTCGAGCGCAACGACGACGTGCTCTTCATCTGTTACGACAACGAGGCCTACATGAACACCGGCGTGCAGCGTTCGGGGGCCACGCCCCCGGCCGCGCGCACCGCCACCACGGAGGCGCTCGGGCCGGAGCCGGGCAACGTCTTCGGCCAGGGCAAGGACATGCCGCGCCTGGCCATGGCGCACGGCATCTCCTACGTCGCGACCGCGACAGTCGCCGACCTCCACGACCTCGAGAACAAGGTCGAACGCGCCATGCAACTCCACGGCGCGCGCTACCTGCACATCCTCGTGCCCTGCCCGCTCGGCTGGGGCTCGGCCTCGTGCGACACGATCAAGGTCGCGCGTCTGGCCAAGGAGAGCGGTCTCTTCCCCGTCTACGAAGCCGAGAACGGCGTCGTGACGAGTGTCTCGCCGATCCGGCACCGCGCGAACGTCGAGGACTACCTCTCGATCCAGTCGCGCTTCCGGCACCTCTTCGCGGGGGCCGGTCGACCGGACATCGTGGCACGGATCCAAGCACTCGCCGATGAGAACATCGCGCGCTACGGCCTCCTCGACGACGAACTCGTCGACGCGGCCCCGGGAGAACGCTCATGACCACACTGCCGTTCGCGATAACCCTCGAAGTGGGCTCCAGCCACGCGAACCGTACCGGTTCGTGGCGCGTCGAGCGTCCGGTCTACGTCGATCGTCTTCCGCCGTGCAACAACGCCTGCCCGGCCGGGGAGAACGTCCAGGAGTGGCTCTACCACGCCGAGTCCGGCGCCTACGAGACCGCGTGGCGTCAACTCGTCATCGACAATCCCTTCCCGGCGATCATGGGACGCATCTGCTACCACCCGTGTGAGACCGCGTGCAATCGCGCCCAGGTCGACGAGGCGGTCGGCATCAACGCCATCGAACGGTTCCTCGGGGACCTCGCGATCGAACGCGGCTGGTCGCTGCCCTCGCCCGGCGTCGACACCGGCAAGCGCGTCTTGGTGGTCGGCGCGGGCCCGTCGGGCCTGAGCGTCGCCTACCACCTGCGTCAGCGCGGTCACCACGTCCGACTGGTCGACGCGAGCGAGCAACTCGGCGGCATGATGCGCTACGGCATTCCGGCGTACCGACTTCCGCGCGACGTGCTCGACGCCGAGATCAACCGCGTCATCGACCTCGGCATCGACGTGGAGTGCAACCACACCGTGCACGACGTCGACCAGGAACGCCGAGAGGGCGGCTTCGACGCCGTCTACCTCGGCGTCGGCGCACAGTTGGCCAAGCGCGTGGCCATACCGTCAGGGGATTCCGCGCGGATCCTCGACGCGGTCTCCTACCTGCACCAGGTCGCCGACGACGCGCCGCCCCAGCTCGGACGCCGCGTCGTGATCTACGGCGGTGGCGACACCGCGCTCGACGCCGCGCGCACCGCGCGCCGTCTCGACGCCAGTGACGCCGTCATCGTCTACCGTCGCAACCGCGAGCAGATGCCGGCGCACGAGGAAGAACTCGAAGAGGCGCTGAAAGAGGGCATCACGGTCCGTTGGCTCTCGACCATCAGCAACTTCGACGGCGGCCGACTCACCATCGAGAAGATGCAACTGAACGACGAGGGCTACCCGGTCGGCACTGGTGAGTTCGAGGAGCTCGGCGCGGACGCCGTCGTGCTCGCACTCGGCCAGGACACTGACCTCTCGCTCTTGGACCACGTCCCGGACATCACCATCGACGACGGCGTCGTCGGGGTGTCCACCTCCATGCGCGTGACCAATGACGGCGTCTTCGCCGGCGGCGACGCGGTGCCCTCGGAGCGTACGGCGACCATCGCCATCGGCCACGGCAAGCGGGCCGCGCGCGGCATCGACGCCTACCTCGCCGGTCACGACGTCGTCGACGGAGCGCGACACGAGTTGGCCGAGTTCGATCGTCTCAACACCTGGTACTACGCCGACGCAGAGCGCACGCGACGTCCCGAACTCGAGATCGCTCGACGCCAGAACAACTTCCAGGAGATCGTCGGCGGGCTCACCGAGGACAACGCCCTCTTCGAAGCCCGGCGCTGTCTCTCGTGCGGCAACTGCTTCGAGTGCGACAACTGCTACGGCGTCTGCCCCGACAACGCGGTCATCAAGCTGGGCGGGCCTCGCGGTTACGAGTTCAACTACGACTTCTGCAAGGGCTGTGGCATCTGCGTGAGCGAGTGTCCGTGCGGCGCCATAGAAATGGTGCCGGAACAGATCTAACGAAGTTCGGTCGCCCAAAAGTGCGCGCCGCCCGATAGTGTTCAATGGCTGTCTGGCACGTCACGTGGATCAACGACGATGCTCGATCTGCCCTCTCTGCTACGTGTCAAGACACTTCACGGAGACCTCTCGCGCCTCGACGAACACCCCTTAATGTGAATCGATCACTGGACCGGTCAACCACGCACCGTTGAACGCATCGCGCGAAACAGAGGGCCCGGACCGTTGTGACCGGGAGCCAGTCGTGCCTTACAGTCGACGACGAGCGCACCATTCGCAGTGACCACGACGGGGTTCAAGTCGAGTTCGACCAACTCGGGTACCAGTTCGGCGACCTTCGCGATCGACTCCAGCACGGCGATGAGCGCCTCTCGGTCGACCTTGGGCGAGCCGCGATAACCGTCGAGGAGTGCGGCGGCGCGAAGCGACCGGATCATCGATTCGGCGGTTCCGGGATTGAATGGTGGCACCGCGAAAGCGTGATCGCCGAGTAGGTCGGTCATGACTCCGCCCAGACCGGCCATGACGACCGGTCCGAAGTTGGGATCGACGGCGATGCCGATGATCGCCTCGACGCCCGCGGGCGTCATCGGTTGGAGTACCGCGCCTCCCATGTGCTCGCCGAGCCGACTGGCCATGCTGAGGTACGCGTCACGAACGGCGTCGCCGTTTTCGAGACCGAGCGCTACCCCGCCGACGTCCGACTTGTGAACGAGCGATCCGGAGCGCGCCTTCAGCACGACCGGGAACCCGATCGATTCGGCGACCTCGACGGCCTCTTCGGCGTTGTTCGCGGCCCGGGTGGCGAGTACTGGTACGCCGCATGAATCGAGTAGTTCGGCCGCGTCCTCGAGTTCGAGCCAACCACCGTCGGGGTCGTTGTCCAGACACTTCGCCACGATCGCGCGGACTCGGGGTTCATTCGCGAGCACGCCGACGTCGTCACTCGACGCCGAGTCGTTGCGCCGCCACTCGGCGTAGCGACAGACGTGATTGAGGGCGGTGGCGGCGCGTTCCGGCGACGGGAGCTCACCCACCAGCGACGCGCCGTCGGACACTCGCTCGGTGGTCGCGCCCAACAAGCAGGCGACGACGGGCTTGTCGTACTCCTGGGCCGCGCGTGCGACGGCGGCGCGCGCGTCACGCGTCGTCAGGGCGACGACCTCGGTGACCACGACTATCACGGCGTCGATGCTCGGATCGGCGAGGACGATCGCGAGGACTTGTTCCAGGCTCGCGGCGCCGCCATCGGCGGTGAGATCGACGGGATTGGCGACGGCCGCCGCGGGAACGAGGACCGCTTGCAAGGCCGCCTTCGTCGCCTCGTCCAACTCCGGGACGACGATACCACCGGACTCACAGGCGTCGGCCGCGAGGATCAGTGGACCGCCGGAGTTCCCGACGAGGGCGACCCGTCGGCCCTTGGGCAGACGTCCGGTCAACAAGATCTGGGACACGTCCAGCAGTTCCTCGAAACGATCGACCTTGATGACGCCGGCGCTCTGCAGCAGCGCGGTGACCGTGATGTCGGGCGACGCCGCGGCCGCGGTGTGCGAACGCGCGCCCCGACTCCCGGCGGTCGTGCGACCGGCTTTCAGGGCAACGATGGGCTTTGTCACCCCGACGCGTCGCGCGATGCGCGCGAACTTCCGGGGATTGCCGAGCGATTCCAGATAGAGGGCGATGACCGAGGTCCGGTCGTCGCGCTCGAAGTAGCAAAGAAGGTCGTTCGAACTGACGTCGAGTTTGTTGCCGACTGACACGAAGCTCGACAGTCCGAGGCCGGCGGCGCTGGCCTGCTCGGCCAGGACGATGCCCACCGCGCCCGACTGGGACACGAGCGCGAGACGGCCGGGCAGTGGGTCCAAACCGGTGAACGTCGCGTTCATCCGGACTTGCGGGTCCGTGTTCACGAGACCGAGGCAGTTTGGTCCGACGATGCGCATGCCGTGTCGCCGAGCCACCTTGAGCAGTTCGGTCTCCGCGTCGGCGCCGGAGCGACCGGTCTCGGCGAAGCCCGCGGTGATGACGGTGACCGCGCGCACGCCGAGCGCAGCGGCCTCTTCGAGGACCTCGGCGACGCGCGCCGCCGGCACGGCGATGATCGCGAGGTCGATCGGTTCGGGGATCAACGACATCGTGGCGAAGGCCTGGACGCCGCAGATGGAGCGGGCCCGCGGGTTGACCGGGTAGACGGTCCCGGAGAAGTCACCGGCCAGGATCGAGCGCACCACTTCGTGGCCCGCGCTGCCCGGCGTGCGACCGGCGCCGACGACCGCGACCGTTCGCGGACGCAGGATCGCCGAGGTACTGGCGACTTCGGCACTCGCCTCGCGCTCGTCGCAGCGGGCGCGGTACTCGGTCGTTGGACGCAGGTCGATCTCGATGCGGACGGTCCCGTCGTGGTTGACGTTCGTCGAACGCAGTCCGGTGGAGGTCAAGATGTTCAACATGTTCGTGTTGTCCTCTAACACGTCGGCCACGAAACGCTCGATACCCATCGAGTGGGCGTAGGCCGCCAGGCTCTCGAACAGCAACGTGGCGATCCCGCGGTGCTGGAACGAATCGTCGACGACGAAGGCGATCTGCGCCACGGGTTGGTCGTCCAGTCGGTCGAAGCTCGCGAAGGCGATCACATGGTCCTCGACGAGCACCACGAACGCCATGCGTTCGCGGTAGTCGACCGTCGAGAAGTGTGACATCTCGCTCGCCAACAGCGCCGGATGGGTGGCGTAGATCCTCGGTGGCGCGCCCGGCTGCGGGTGGACGTGGAGGCCGACGAGGGCGTTCGCGTCACTCGGTCGCACCGGTCGGACCAGCGCTGCCTGGCCGTCGGCCAAGAGTCCGTCGAATTCCCACGACGCGGGGTACCCCGGGCCGTCAGTGTTGTCGTTGGGTCGTGGGCTCGCGTCGTTCATCGTGACCTCTTTCCTATCGATATTTTCATCTCTTCTGAGCAGTTCTCACTAGGGTCCAAGGTCTCACTTCCCCTTCATTCGACGGGTTTGGACCGCCAAAGGACCTTTTCCTCTGGACGCTGGACGGGCGGTTCACGACACTCTTAATTGAAGCGAATCGAAACGAGGTGTCATGCGGATTGGCCTGTTGACTGGTGGTGGTGACTGCGCGGGACTGAACGCCGCGATTCGCGCCGCGGTGCGCGCCGGATCGTCGTACGGCGATGAGTTCGTCGGGTTTCATCACGGCTGGCGCGGCGTGGTCGACGACGATTCCTCCGACCTCACGACCGCCGACACGAGGGGCATCTTGCGCAACGGCGGGACCATACTGCGATCGGCCGGCTTTCACCCTCACGAACACGAGGGGGGCGTCGCCGCGGTGCTCGACACGGTCGCGCGCCATCACCTTGACGCGCTCATCGTGATCGGTGGTGACGGGACGCTCAACTCCGCCAACCACCTCGCCGAGCTCGGCGTGCCAATCGTCGGCATCGCCAAGACGATTGACAACGACGTGCAGGGGACCTCGCACTGCATCGGATTCGACACCGCGGTCGCGACCGCGGTCGAGGCCATCGACCGACTCCAAACCACCGGCGAGAGCCACGACCGACTCATGGTCGTCGAGGTCATGGGCCGCACGGTCGGATGGCTCGCGGTGTGCTCGGCGATCGCCGGCGGCGCGGACGCGCTCTGTCTCCCCGAGTTGCCGACGGACTTCGATGAACTTGCTAAGGCCGTCACGCGCCACCACGACGCCGGGTCGACGTCCTCGGTGGTCGTGGTGGCCGAAGGCGCCCTCGGCGGGGCCTTCCTCGGATCGCCCGACGGATCGGCCGGGTCGATGGTCTCACGAGAGCTGGCCCAGCGCACCGGCTTCGAGACGCGACTGACGGTACTGGGTCACGTCCAACGCGGTGGCCCGCCCACGGCGTCGGACCGACTGCTGGCGACTCGATTTGGCGTGAGCGCGGTCGAAGCGGTGCACGCGCGTCGATTCGCGACGCTCGTGTCGATCTGCGATGACACCGCCGACCTGGTGCCGATCAGCGTGGTGTCCAACGGTGCACGGCCCGTTCCCGAGCCGCTCCTGCGCGTCGCGCGAACGATGACCGCCTGGTAGTGGCGTCGCGAGGGACGAATCCCCGCGACCACCTCGACCAGGCGGCCATGTTCACCGCGGGTACTTCAGCTCAATCGGTGACTACTTGCGTCCGGCTTCGACCTCGAGCACTCGGCGCGTCGTCTTCAAGATCGTGTCGGGATTGAGACTCATGGAGTCGATGCCCAGTCCGACGAGGTATTCGGCCACCTCCGGGTAGTCCGACGGCGCCTGACCACACAGACCCGAGTGGATGCCGTTGCGCCGACAACCCTCGACCGCGAGGCGGATCATCTCCATGACGCCCTCGTCACGCTCTTCGTAGTCGAAGGCCACGATCTCGCTGTCGCGGTCGACGCCCAGGGTGAGCTGGGTGAGGTCGTTCGAGCCGATCGAGAAGCCGTCGAAGAGTTCTGCGAACTTGTCGATGAGGATGACGTTGTTCGGGATCTCGCACATGGCGTAGACCAAGAGTCCATTCTCCCCACGGCGCAAACCGCACTTCGCCATGCGTTCAAGGACCAATTCGGCCTCTTGGACACGACGGACGAACGGGAGCATGAGGATCACGTTGGTGAGCCCCATGTCGTTGCGCACCCGCAGCATGGCCTGGCACTCGAGGGCGAAGCCCTCTTCGTAGGCCGGGTGTGCGTACCGCGACGCCCCGCGGAAGCCGATCATCGGGTTGTTCTCCGACGGCTCGAAGTCCGTCCCGCCCAGCAGGCTCGCGTACTCGTTCGTCTTGAAGTCCGACATGCGCACGACGACGGGCTTTGGCCAGAAGGCCGCGGCGATCGTACCGATGCCTTCGGAGAGTCGCTCGACGAAGAAGTGCTCGCCGTCGGGGTAGTTCTTCGTGAGTTCGGCCAACTCGGCACGGACCTTGGGATCGGTCACCTTCTCCGGGTGCAGCAGGGCCAACGGGTGGGCGCGAATCGATTCGCTGATGATGAACTCCATGCGGGCCAGTCCCACGCCGTCGTTCGGGAGGAACGACGTCTTGAACGCGAGGTCGGGGTTGCCGAGGTTGATCATGATCTTCGTCTTCGGTCGCGCGAGGTCGCCCACGTCACTGCGGTCGACGTGGAATCCCACCTCGCCGCGGTACACGCGACCGCTGTCACCCTCGGCGCACGAGACGGTGATGACGTCGCCGCTCGGGATCGTCGTGGTCGCGTCGCCCGTGCCCACGACCGCCGGGACGCCCAGTTCGCGCGCGATGATCGCCGCGTGACAGGTCCGACCACCGCGGTTCGTCACGATCGCCGCCGCCGTCTTCATCACGGGCTCCCAGTCCGGCGTCGTCATATCGGCGACGAGGACCTCACCCGGCTCGAACTCCGCCAGGTGGGCGACGCTCTCGATGACGTGGGCCTTGCCGGTGGCGATCTTCTCACCGACCGAACGACCCTCGATGACGAGTTCGCCGACACTGTCGAGCACGTAGGTCTCGAAGATCGAGGCCTGTCGCTGCGAGGCCACGGTTTCCGGTCGCGCCTGGACGATGTAGAGCTTCCCGTCGAGTCCGTCCTTCGCCCATTCCATGTCCATCGGACGTCCGTAGTGGGCTTCGATTGCGACGGCGCTGTCGGCGAGTTCGAGGACTTCGGCGTCGCTCAGACAGAACTGCGCCCGATCGGCCTTCGGGGTCGGGACGTTGCGCACCGTCGTCTTGGTGCCACCCTCGACGAAGATCATCTTCACGCCCTTGTCGCCCAGGAGTCGGCGTAGGACGGCGCGGTGGCCGATGGCCAACGTGGGCTTGTGGACGTAGAACTCGTCGGGGTCGACGGCGCCCTGGACGACGTTCTCACCCAGCCCGTAGGCACCGGTGATGAACACGACGTCGCGGAACCCGGACTCGGTGTCGAGTGAGAACATGACGCCCGAGGATGCGAGGTCCGATCGCACCATCTTCATGACGCCGATCGACAACGCGACGTCGAAGTGGTCGAATCCCTGGTCGACGCGGTAGTGGATCGAGCGGTCGGTGAACAGACTGGCGAAGCAGCGGCGACACGCGTCGAGAAGGCTCTCCTCACCGTGGACGTTCAAAAAGGTCTCTTGCTGGCCGGCGAAGCTCGCCGTCGGTAGGTCCTCGGCGGTGGCCGACGAGCGCACGGCCAGACTCACGCCCTCGCCGTACTCCTCCTGGAGGCGTCGGTACGCGACGCGGATCTCCTCGGCCAGGTCGTCGGGGATCGTCGCACCGTAGACGATCTCACGGGCCTTCTTGGCCCGGCGCGCGAGGTCGTTGACGTCGCTCGGCACGAGGCCGTCGAGCGCTTCGTGGAGTGCGACCACGGCACCGCTCTTCTCGAGCATGTAGCGGTAGGCCTCCGCGGTGATGGCGAAGCCATTGGGGACTCGAACACCCTGGTCGGAGAGTTTTTGGAACATCTCGCCCAGGGAAGCGTTCTTGCCACCCACCAGGGCCACGTCGTCGATACCGAATTCGTCAAAGAACCGTACGTACGTCGGTTGCTTCATGATCAACTCTCCTTCTCTGGGGAGGTTGACAGACCTGCTGTGATTCTGAACACCTGTCGGCCTCGGTCTGCGAGGTACCTCCACCCGCCATCTTCGTCACCTTCGCGCGGTCTCGCTAGGGCCGAAAGTCATACAGACACCGCAAAACTTGTGCTGATCCGGGTCGCTGCGGACGCTCAGTTCAGTGGAATTTCTGGTCCGTCGCCGATAGCATCACTCTCGATTGAGCCTGGAGGAGGTCAGAGTGGCGTCATTCGAAAGCAAGCGATTTGAGAACCCCGACGAGACCCGTGCGTTCGCCGACAAGGGCGAGGTCAGAATCGTCACCATCGGCAACGGCGTCGTAGGACACGCGACGTTTGAACCCGGCTGGAAGTGGTCGGAACACGTGCGTCCGCTGGCCGGGACCGAGAGCTGCCAGGCGGCCCACGTGGGCTACGTGCTCTCCGGCCGGCAGGTGCTCCGCATGGACGACGGTGCCGAATTCGAGATCAAGGCGGGCGACGTCGTCTCGATCCCGGCCGGCCACGATGGTTGGACGGTGGGCGACGAGCCGTGCGTCGTGATCGACTTCGCCGGCATGGCCGACTACGCGAAGTCCAGCTGAACAGAAGCGCTAGCGTCCTCGGGAGTACTCCCGTCGTCGCGCCGAGGCTCGCCGAACCAACGTGAAAGTACTGGTCGTCTCCACTCCCGGTCCGGGGCACGTGAAGCCGCTACTGCCGCTCGTGACGGCCTTCGTCGCCCAGGGCGACGACGTCGTCGTGGCCGCCGCCGGTGAGGTCGCCGCGCTGGTCGAAGGGACGGGAGCCGCGTTCGTGGCCGTGGGTCATGGCGAGGACGCGTGGTTCTCCACGCTGACGGGTCGAACGCGGGGATCGCCCGGCGATGGGCTCGCTCCCGAGCGCATCAATCACTACTTCCTGCCCCGGCTCTTCGGCGAGATCGCCGGTGACGACATGATCGATGACCTGATCGAATGTGCGCGGGATCTGGATCCCGACCTGATCGTATTCGAGTCCTACGCCTTCGCGGCTCCGCTCGTGGCCGATCTCCTCGCCGTACCGTCGGTCCACCTCAATCTCGGTCCCCTGATCGATCCCGACGTCGTGGCCCTCGTCGATGACGCGGTCTCGCCGCTGTGGCGATCGTTCGGACGACATTCACCCGGGCACGCCGGTCTCTACCGTGACCTCACCGTCGAGGTCTGTCCCGCCTCGCTGGAGCCGAATCGGATTCCTTCGGGCGATCAACTGTCGATGCGCCCCGCGCCGCCGCCCCTGCGTGCACCGATGGTGCGTGCGCGTCCACTCGTCTACGCCACGCTGGGCACCTTCTTCAACCGATCGACCGACCTCTTTCGAGACATAGTGCGAGGGCTGTCCGACGAGGATGTCGACGTGGTCGTCACGGTCGGCAGTGACCAGGATCCCTCCGACGTGGCGCCGATCCCCTCGAATGCCCGGGTGGAGCGCTTCATCCCGCAGGCCGACCTGTTACCGGAGTGCGCGGTCGTGGTGCACCACGGGGGCGCGGGCACCACGTTCGGCTGCCTCGCGCACGGCGTGCCGCAGGTCGTCATCCCCCAGGGAGCCGACAACTTCATCAACGCCGAGATGATCGAACGCGTCGGCGCCGGACTCGCACTGCGACCCGGCTACGACGGCGCGAGTGCGATTCGTGACGCCGTTCGTCACGTCATCAACGACACGAGGTTTCGGGAGGCGTCGCGTCGCGTCGCTGACGAGATCGGCGTGATGCCGGATCCGCGAGTCGTGGCCCAATGGATCCGAGACCGTCTCGATGTACGAACTGGCTGAACGAACGCGAGGGGCGTGCGCGGCGCGACGCGCGACGGTTTAGACGGTCTTTTGATCGAAGGCGCCCATCACCAGCAGCCAAGCGGCCGTGATCATGTAGCAGGTGTTGGCGACGATCGCGACCGCGGCGACGTAGAGACCGACCAGATGGCCCGAGAAGAACAGCGCGGCGCCCATCATTTCGGCCAGGTGGACGGCGCTCCCGCCGACGATGCGAGAGAGCCGAAGACCACTGCCCAAGCTGATCGCTTTGGCGTAACCCCTCACGAACACCGCCCCCGAGATCCCAGCGACGACGAAGAGCTCGGCGCCAATCCAACGATGATTCTGCGCCCCCATGAGTACCAGCGCACAGCGCAGGAAGACCAAGGCCAGTCCGGTGAGCGTGTTGATCGCACGATTCCGGTGCGTGGCGTCGACGGCGATGACCCTCAGGTTGAGTGACATCGCCACGAACACCAAGCCGGTGAGCGTGACCGCGCCCGTTCCGACGAGAAGAAAGAAGTCGGACCACTGCCCAGGCCGAAAGGTAAGGGCCGCCGCCATCCCCGAATTGTAACTTCTGCCTCTCGACCTAGGTCACGGCGCAGCGTCGGTCACCGACGGAGCTTCGGATGATGAAGTGCCGGCCGGGACCGGCCGAGAGAGAGAACCCTTCGGGCTCGCCCTCGCCGACGTCGAGGGTCAGTCGGCTCTCCTTCCACACCTCGTACTGTCGATGGTCGATATAGATCGGACACGTGCTGATCGTCCCCAGGAGCACGTCGTGGTCGCCGGTGACGAACTCACCCCGGCGAAAGCACATCGGCAAACTGCCGTCGCAGCATCCGCCGGACAAGAAGAACATGACGGGCCCACCATCACCCACCAGCTGTCGGATGGCGCTCCGCGCCTCCGCAGTGGCTGAGACACCCGGTGCGTTCAGTGGGCCCGTCATGCGATCTCTTAGAAGAAGCCCAGGGGCTTGGTGCTGTAACTCACGAGCAGGTTCTTGGTCTGCGAGTAGTGCTCCAGCATCATCTGGTGATTCTCTCGACCGATGCCGGAGATCTTGTAGCCACCGAAGGCGGCGCCCGCCGGGTAGAGGTGGTAGCAGTTCGTCCACACCCGTCCGGCCTGGATGCCCCGGCCCATGCGGTACGCGAGGTTCCCGTCACGCGTCCACACGCCAGCGCCCAATCCGTAGAGCGAGTCGTTGGCGATCTCCAGCGCTTGCGCTTCGTCCGTGAACGTCGTCACCGCCAAGACCGGTCCGAAGATCTCTTCCTGGAACACCCGCATCTTGTTGTGGCCCTTGAGCACGGTTGGCTCGAAGTAGTACCCACCCTTCAGGGCCTCGTCGACCTCGGCGGTCTCCCCACCGATCAGGACCTTCGCACCTTCCTGCTTGCCGATCTCGACGTAGGACTCGATCTTCTCGAGTTGCTGCGTCGACACCTGTGCGCCGATCATCGTCGCGGTGTCGAGGGGGTTCCCCTGGACGATCTTCGCGATCCGCGACAGGCAACGCTCCATGAACTTGTCATAGATCGACTCCTGGATCAGCGCCCGCGACGGACAGGTGCAGACCTCGCCCTTATTGAACGCGTACAGCACCAGTCCCTCAACCGCCTTGTCGAGGAATTCGTCGTCGGCGTCCATCACGTCGGCGAAAAAGATGTTGGGCGACTTCCCACCCAGCTCGACGGTCGACGGTATGAGGTTCTCCGCGGCGTACTGCATGATGAGGCGACCGGTGGTCGTCTCGCCGGTGAAGCCGATCTTGGCGATGCGAGGACTCGAGGCCAGCGCCTTGCCGATTTCGGCCCCGGGGCCGGTGACGATGTTGATGACGCCCTTGGGTACGACGCCGTCGAGCAACTCGGCGAACTTCAGGATCGACCAGGGCGTCGGCGAAGCCGGCTTGAGGACGGTGCAGTTCCCCGCCGCCAATGCCGGCGCGATCTTCCACGCCGCCATCAAGAGCGGGAAGTTGAAGGGGATGATCTGCCCGACCACGCCGAGCGGCTCGTGGAAGTGGAACGCCACCGTATCGTGGTCAATCTCGGTCGTGCGTCCTTCGAGCGAACGCGTGGCGCCCGCGAAGTACCGGAAGTGATCGATCGCGAGCGGCAGGTCGGCCGCCAACGTCTCACGAACCGGCTTCCCGTTCTCGTAGCTCTCGGCCACGGCCAGCATCGTCAGGTTGGCTTCGAGCACGTCGGCGATCTTGTTCAACACCTTCGCACGGTCGGTGAGGGACGTCTCGCCCCACGCTTGGCGAGCGGCGTGTGCCGCGTCGAGCGCCAACTCCACGTCCTCCTTGGTCGATCGCGCCACCTGGCAGAACGCCTTACCGTTCACCGGCGACACGTCGTCCATGTACTCACCCTTCACGGGTGCCACCCACTGTCCCCCGATGAAGTTCTCATACCGCGGCTTCAGCGAAACAATGCTTCCTTCACGGCCTGGGGCAACGAATACCTTGACGTTGTCCTCTTCGATTCCGACGGTTACTTTGCTTTCCAAAAGGTCTGTCATCACAGACTCCTATCTCTGGCGTGGCGACTGCCACTCATGCTGAGTATCGCGACGGTTCCGCCTGTTCAATAGGGTCGAAAGACCCTTGTCACGAGTGGGTGACCGCGTTAGGCGTTAGGTGCCGCTCGGGGATCGACGACGGGTCCGCGAACCCGTCGTGCACCATCTTCACTCTCCTGGTGGGAGGCGTCGCGCGACGCGGCGTGTCACCTTCTGACTCGCGGCACGACGCCAGAAGCAAGGTCGGCGTCGCTCGACCAGTGATGTGCGGTGACGTCACTTCACCATGTCAACTTCAGCGCTGGTGCGACGATGCCAGTTGGCCGAACTCGTCCAGATCCTCCGCGCCGCCGAGCACCATCAGGCGATCACCGGATTTGAACGTCGTCTGGCCGGTTGGTCGAAGTACTTCGCGACCACGCTCGATGGCGGTGATCAGCACGCCGCGCGGTATCAAGGTTGAGCGGAGCGGCAAGTCCACGAGGCGTGAATCGTCCGCCACCACCAACTCCAGTATTCCGGTGGATCCACCTAACTCGGACACTCGCCGTAGGTTCGCCTGCACCGTTCGTCGATAGTTGCGCACGACGTCCGAGATGGCGATGGTGCCCACCACCCGTCGCTCGTCGTCGATGACGGCGGCCCAGGTTTGGGGTGTCGACGTCAGAATGTCGAGGACGACGTCCAGATGAGTGGACTCATGGATCGGCGCGAAGGAGACGTCGACCAGGCTCTCAACCTCAACGGCCCCGTCGTCGATCTTGTTCTGCAAGGCCTCCATCGTGACGACCCCGACGTAGTGACCGTGCGGATCGACCAAGGGTGCTGCGCTGACCTGTGCTACCTCCAACTGGGTGAGGAACGTCGAGCGCGGGCCGGGCTCGACCAAGACGCACAGTGGCGGCACCATGGCCTGCGCGGCGGTTCCCAACGCGAGAAGGGGTAGACCGGTGAGAATTCGGTGCGCGGGGGACTCGGCGCGGCTACGCAGCTGACTGCGATAGATGGTGTCGTCGTTGCGCCGCACGATGAGCGTCGCTAGTCCGACCGCCAACATCGCCGGCACGATCAACGAGAGCGTTCCCGTCATCTCGGCGACCATCAACATCACCGCGAGCGGCGCCCGAGAGATGCTGCCGAAGCACGCCATCATCCCGACGATGACGTACGGCGCGGGATCGTGACCGAGACTCGGCACCACCGGTTCGAGCAAGCGCCAGACCGCGGCCCCGACGAAGGCCCCGATGACCATGCCCGGGCCGAAGATGCCACCCGAACCTCCCGATCCGATGGAGAGCCCGGTCGTCGCGATCCTCGCGAGCGGCAAGACGAGCACGATCCACAGCGGGATGTGCACGAGTTGGGCGCCGAGACCCGCTTGAATCCAGCCGTAACCGGTGCCGAGCACCTCGGGGATGGCGAGGGCGATACACCCGACGAGCAGACCGCCGATCGCCGGACGCAACCAACGCGGAAGCGTGAGTCGATTAAAGAGCGCCGCCATGCCGTAGAAGCCCTTGGCGTAGAGCAGGCCCACCAACCCGCCGAGGATGCCGATGACGCCGAACCACCCCAGCTGCACGGCGCTCGTGAGCTGGTAGTTCCCGACGTAGCCGAAGAGCGACCCGAACCCTTCGAAGGAGCCCCACACCGCGTAGGCCACGATGGACGCGATGAACGAGGGCAACAGGGCTTCGACCTCGAAGTCATCGCGGTACAAGATCTCGGTCGCGAGTACGGCGCCGCCGAGGGGGGCACCGAAGATCGCCCCGATGCCCGAGCCGATCCCGCTCGCGACGGTGATGCGCGCGTCCGAGGGACTGAGATCGAGGAACCGGGCGAGGAACGAGCCGAACCCCGCGCTGATCTGACCGGTCGGACCCTCACGTCCACCCGAGCCACCCGAGCCGATGGTGAGCGCGGAGGCCACGATCTTTACGAAGACGGTGCGCATCCGTACGCCGCGAGGATTGTGGTGCACCGCCGCGATCGCCGCGTCGGTGCCGTGGCCCTCGGCCTCGGGCGCCACCGCGAAGACCAGGATCGCCCCGGCCAGGGCGCCCACGCTCGCGATGAGCGGTAGGGCCCACGGTCGGGCAAAGTGCGATGACGCCAGCCTCCCGCCTTCGCTCGCGGGTAATGGGACGCGGTAACCAGCGAGCACTTGGAGGAAGACGTACGTCGCGAGGCGCAGCGCCTCGTAGAAGACGACGGCACCGAGTCCGGCGATGATGCCCACGATGGTGCCCAGTACGAGCCACTTCTGGGTGTACGTCGCCGCGGCGAACCACCGACCGACGCGTTGTTGAAGTGCGCGCATGCGTCGTGGCCACGACGTAGACGCGCCGAGATCGATACTCGACATCTAGAGGTCCCAACCCGTCGACCACTCCAGTTCCGGAACCTCTCCCGCCGCCGCCGCGAACCGGTTGAGGGCGGCCACGAGGACCGTCTGATCCGTCGTCGCAATCGTGCTCAGGATCGCTTCGATCTCTCGGCGACGACGCTGGGTGACGTCAGTGACGAGCTTGACGCCAATCTTCGTCAGCGCAAGACGTACCTGTCGGCGGTCGTCTCGTTCCGCTCGACGGACGATCAATCTCTTCTTGACGAGACGATCACACATCCGTGTCGCGGTGGCTGGCGTCACCCCGACCGCCTCGGCCA
Organism: uncultured Acidimicrobiaceae bacterium; assembly: GCA_963700135.1. GTDB lineage: Bacteria > Actinomycetota > Acidimicrobiia > Acidimicrobiales > RAAP-2 > RAAP-2. The sequence continues at coordinate 968,475 of CAVOWM010000011.1, forward strand.
GACCCACCAAGTTCTGCGGTCCCCTCGACGCGAGTACGACGAGGCTCCGGTACTGAGTCAGCGTGACCTCCTCAGCGATGTCCGACAGCGACCGGGCGGCGACAGCGACGAGCACTCGACTGGCGGACAGGACCGCGTCGATCACCGAGTCCGGCGATTCGGGAGCACTTCTATTCATACACTAATTATTGCATATACTAATGACCGGGATCGACGCCACGAACCTTCCAAGCTCATTGGTTCGTTTGCGAGTTGAGTGGTTCGAATGGTCCGTCAATCGCGCAGCATCAGCGAGCCAACGCCGATCGCTCTCACGTGGCGAACATGATCAATGACTCCGTGTCCAACTCGACGAATGACGCCGTCAAGTGACATGCCATCTCAATCAGTGCGGAAGTAGCGCTGACGAACGTACCGCAGTGCCTCCTCGGACGGCTTCGCGAAGTAGAAGCCGCGCCGTGAAGGATGGAGCGCCGTCGTATAGAATCGTCGAACGCGGTCCTCGCACATGGCGAGCGTGACGCCAAGTGAATCGATCACCGGGACTTCCTCGACCCGCGCGATCCCTTGGTCCGCGAGCAGGACGTTGAGCGGCCCCTCTCCCGGAACGATCACCTTGGCACCCAGCTCGATCGCGCGCCGGGCCGCCACCAGGAATGCGTCGATCACGCTCACGGGATCGTCGTAGCCACCGAGGATGTCGCCGAACTCACGTTCGATCGAGACGATCGGTCCCACCAGATCCGCGAACCCGTACAAGTCCATGTTTCGGCGGAGCTGATCCTGGAGCGCGTCGATGAAGTTCACGATGCCCACCTTGGGGCCGAGCGTCGCGGCGTACGCGACCGACGCGTTGCCGTACGCGACGACCGGAATATCCAGGAGCGTCCGGATCTCTTCGAAGCCGGTGTCGGGAATCGTCGCGATCATGAATGCGTCGTAGCCCTCATCGCTCGCGCGAAGCGCGTTCTCGATGAACTGACGCTTGTGCAGTTCCGCCAAGTAGGCGTAGCTGATGTGCGTGCCGGGATAGGCCGACGGGTACGTGCCGGGTGCCATACCGTGGAAGTCGATGACCGTGTCGGGGGCCGCTTGTCGCTCGAGGTGGCGACGCAACGTGGCGGCGTACGGTCCCACGTCGTCAAGCACCGTGAAGCTCTGGTACCAGATCCTCATGAACCTGCTCCCACCGCGTGACGCCCGCCGATTCGACCGAATACGGCACCACGCAAGACTGAAGTCGAGCCGCTGTAGTTCGAGTAGTACAGCCCCGTTATCTCCCCCGCCGCGTAGAGGCCGGGGATCGGTCGCCCGTCGCGGTTGAGCACCTGCGCGCGTTCGTCAGTCCTGAGCCCGCCGAAAGTGAAGACGTTAGCCGCCATGATCGGATACGCGTGGTAGGGAGCTCGTTCGATCGGCGTCGCCCAATTGGATTTGGGAGGCGTCAGGTCTCTGGTGGCCTTGCCGTCGGGTTTTGCGAAGTCGAAGACCTGTGGTCCGCACGCGGCGTTGTAGCTGGCGATCGTCGACTCCAACTCGGTGACTTCGATGCCGAGTCGTACCGCGAGTTCGGCTATGGACGGCGCGACGATGGCGGGCTGATCGGTTCGAAGCGCGGTACGAATGTTCGGCACCCCCTGCCCCGTCGCGTCGAGGATGAGGTGGGCGACGCCGTTGGTCTGGGCCTGGATGCGTCGCGTGATCCGTTCGTAGAACGCGTCGACCGGACCGGGGGCCTCATCGACGAACCGTTTCCCTTCAGCGTTGACGAGCACACCATAGGGAAAGGCGAAGATGGCCGCTTCCGCAACACCCGATCGCGGATCGATCGGTTCGGCGTGAAAGAGCGCGAAGTTGCCCGCACTCGCCGCCCCGATGGCGAGTCCCATCTCAATGCCCTCGCCCTTGTTGTAGTGACCACCCACGGCAACGGGCCGGCACAACATCCCCTGGGACCCCTGATACCGGCTGAGCATCTCCGCGTTACCCTCGTACCCACCGCAGGCCAGCATCACCGGTCCGTGGAGTGTCACGGCGCCGTCCGCGCCGAATGCCTCGAGTCCAATCACGGTGCCGTCACCGGTCAGTAGCGAGCGCGCCGTCGTTTCGTAGAGGACCTCACACGAGGCCGTGACGTTGGCCGACAGTCGTTCCACGAGTTCGAGTCCCCCGCCGACCGGGGAGAGCCTCGTGGTCGACGTCGTCAGAAACGGTGTGGGTAACGCCTCAAAGCGCAGGCCGTGACCGGTCAGCCAACGAAGTGTCGGACCACAGTTCTGGAGCAAGGTCTCCACGTAGTGGTACTCGACGATGTTGAGCGTGCGCGCCGGGGTTGACCACGTCGCGCGCTCCCCCAGCGTCTCTCGAACCAGGCCGGGATCGGGGTAGCCCATGAAATCGCCGAGGAGCACGTCGGCCAAGTCGTCGGACGGTTCGTCAATCGATTTCATTCGCATGAAGGCTTCGGTGAAGCGAGTGTTCCCACCGCTCTCGCCGCACGGGGCGCGATCGACGACCACGACCTTGGCGCCCGCTTCGCTCGCCGCCAGCGCCGCACTGAGCCCGGCGATGCCCATTCCCACGACGATCAGATCGGCCCGTAGCTCGGTCATGAAGCAACTCCCTCCAATTGCGCGATGACGGCCTCGCTGCCGGACACCGTTGAGAACAAGGGCAAGATCCGCTGTGTCGAGAAGTCGTGCAGATCGTCCATGAACGACGCGCAGCAGTCCTCCACCACCGTGACGCGGAAGCCGAGGTCGGTCGCATGACGCGCGGTCGATTCGACGACCAAGTTGGTGGCCACCCCGAGCAAGACCACGTCTCGGATTCCCCGACCCGCGAGGATCTCGAACAGCGGCGTGCCCACGAACGCGTCAACGCCGCCCTTCGTGACAATCGGCTCACTCTCGAGCGGGGTCAACGACGTCACGAAGCCCGCCTCGGGCGATCCGACCAGCATGGCGCGCTCCTTGACGTACACGTCAAAGCGGGTCGAACGATTGGTGCGCAACTCGTAGCTCGGATCGAAAGCGAGGCGCACGTGCACGACCGGCGTCGACGTCGCCCTCGCCGCACGGAGCACGTCGCGAGCGTGTGCGAGCACCTCACGTTCCTTCACCAGTGCCGCGAGCGCGGGTTGACGGCAATGCGGGCCTTCCTCGCAGAGCGCGACCTGGTAGTCCAGCAGCACCACCGCCAAATCATTCATTTTCCGTCCTTTGTCATCACCACGCCGACCATCCACCGTCGACGTAGAGCACTTGTCCGGTGATGTAATCCGACGACTTCGACGCGAGCAGCGCGACGACGCCGTCAAGGTCCCGTTCAGGATCTCCCAAGCGCTTCAAGAGCGTTCGCTCCTCCATCCATCGCAAGGTCTCGGGCGCGTCCTTCAGTGGCGCGGTCATGTTGGTGGGATAGAAGACGCCCAGGGCGAGACAGTTGACCTGGACGTCGAAGGTGCCGAACTCGCTCGCCATCGATCTCGTCAGATTCGCGATCCCTGATTTCGAGGCGTAGTACGCGGACTCGGGCACCGGGCCGACACGCTCGGCGTAGACGCTCGCGAAGTTGATGATCTTGCCGTGTCCCCGAGGCATCATGACTCGACCCGCCGCCCGATTGAGCAACCACGTCCCGGTGAGATTGACGTCGAGGACCCCTCGCCATTCGACAAGTGACGTGTCGACTACGGACTTTCGAAGCATCACGCCCGCGGCGTTGATCAGCACGTCAAGTCCGTGGTTCGAGGAGGTCGCCTCGAAGCACTCGTCCACCGACGACTCGTTCGTGACGTCGCAGATGAGCGGCACGACCTCGACGTCGTCGTCGCGCAGGCATGAAACGGTCTCCTCCAGGGCCTGACGCGCGCCACCGTGATCGGCGACGGTCACCGACGCACCCAGGCGACCGACGACCAGGGCCGCGCGCCGACCTAGTACCCCGCCCGCTCCCACGACCAAGACGGATGCGCCGTCGAGCGAGAAGAGATCGTTGCGACTCACGCTCGCTCCTTCGCGAAGCGCGCGGCACGTGCGCCCGCGATGCGCCCGAAGACGGCCGATTTGCCGAGTGAGGATCCGGTGACGTAGCCGTTGCCGTGAAAGCCGCCGGTCACCTCACCGGCCGCGTACAGACCAGGGATCGCCACGCCGTGGACGTCGGTCACCCGAGTCGCGCGGTCAACCGTGACGCCGCAGTACGTCGCGAGAACCACCGTGGTCGAGGGGAACCCGTAGAAGGGCGGCTTCACGATCGGCACCGGCGAACCCACCCCGCCACAAAGGGTGGTGCGAAGAAAGGCATCGGGTCGACGGGAGGCAAGCGCCTCGTTGTACGTGTGCACCGTCTCGGTCAGACTCACCTCGTCGATGCCGAGCTCGTCGGCGAGTCCCTCGAGCGTGTCCGACTGACGGACCTGTCCGGCTTGGAGTCGGCGGCGGAAGTTGTAGATCGGCACTGACGACTCAGACTCCTCCATCACGTGTTCGTCGAAGATCTGGTAGGCCAACGCCGCGGGCTGCGCGAGACAGGCGTCCCCCAACACCTTGTAGGGCAATGACTCGTCGATGAAGCGTCGCCCGTAGCCGTTCACCGCGATGGCGCCCTTGTAGACGGCGAGAATCCCCGTGCCTTCCTCGGCGGCGGAGCGAAACGGAAAGATGCCGAAGGTTCCCTTCACGAACTCCATGTCCGCCAGACCCGCACCGACGTCGCTGGCCATCTGGAGGCCGTCACCGGTATTTCCTTCGCCCCCGGCGCGTAGCGCCGAGGCCATGGTCGGAGCCACCTTGGTTAGGAGCACCTCATTCCGAGAGAAGCCACCCGAGGCGAGCACCACCGCCCCGGCGTGAATGGACTCGTCGCCTGTCGCACTCAATGCCACGACACCGACCACGCCCCCGTCGGCGGTGAGCAACCGCTGCGCCGCGGTGCCGACGTCGACTCGTCCTCCGCGGGCCGCGCCCGGCGCGCGAGCGTGTCGACGAGGTGCCAGGTATCGACCGGGTGAGACCTCGGCACCGTCTGGCCCGACCCGGCGTGGGGCTCGCCGAAGGAGACGCCCACCTCCTTCAACCACTGGTAGGTCGAGTACTGCTCACTCGCGTACACGTCGAGCAAGGCCGGATCACTCTGCTCGAGACCCGTGACCAGCAAATCGTGACGAAGGCACTCCGCCGAGTCCTCGACGTGCACCTCGCGCTGCTCATCGGTACCCGCGAAGGCCATCAAACCGCTGCTCAAGACCGTGCTCCCGCCGAGCGTGGACGTCTTTTCGATCAGCGTGGCGCGTGCCCCAGAATCAAGCGCCGCGTTAGCGCGCACAGGCCGGCGAGGCCGCCGCCCACGATCACCACGTCCACGTCGTTCGCGGCTTCGTAGGTCAACACGATCAGTCGACCCGGGACGTCGAGGAGTAACGACGCTCGAGTTCATCGAACGACGGCTTGCGGACCAATCGCTGGCGTTCGTCCCAACCGACGATGTGCTCCCTGATCGAATCGGTGATCGATCCTTCGCGTTTGAGTTCCCCAAGCACCTGGTTCATCGCGAACATCGACGCCTGCAGTGAGAGATTGGCGAACAGCGCAATCCGGAAGTCGCCGAGTTCGCTCAGTGGAAGGAGGGGCGTCTTCCCGCCTTCCACGAGGTTCACGACGTGAGACGCCCGCAGCCGAACCGGCAACGACAGCAACTCCTCAGCCGACTGCGGTGCTTCGACGAAGACCGCGTCGGCGCCGGCGTCCTGGTACACCCGGGCCCGGTCCAGTGCGGCGTCAAGTCCCTCGACCGACCTGGCGTCGGTGCGCGCGATTATGACGATGTCCGACGAACGGGTGTCGACGGCGGCCTTGATCTTCTGGATCATCTCGTCCTTCGCGATCACTGACTTGTGCTCGAAGTGCCCGCACTTCTTGGGCGAGACTTGGTCCTCAAGCTGCAGCGCGTCGGCGCCGGCGCGCTCGAGGACGCGCACCGTGTGCACCACGCTCAGGGCGTTGCCGAAGCCGGTGTCGGCGTCGACGACCAGAGGAATCTCTACCGCGTCCCGGATCGCCGCGACGTGCGCCGCCAAATCGCTGAGGGTGACGAGTTTTTCCGATGTCGGGCGCACCTAGGAAGGTGTTGGCAATCCCGGCGCCACTGACGTACAGCGCTTCGAATCCGAGGTCCTCGACGATGCGCGCGCCCAACGCGTTGGCGATACCCGGCAGCACGAGGAGGGGGCCTGTCCGTACTCGTTCGCGCAGCCATGCCGTCGTGGCGGGAGTCGCCATGTGCTATCCCTTCTTCTCGAGTGTCGATGATCCCGCCCGCGTCCAATGCGTCAGCGGAACAGGACTGGTACCCACGGCACGACTTCGCCAACGCCGCCAGGGAGGCGTCGTCGCGTCGCCGGTGAACGTGGTCGTTCGTCGGACCGGTTCTCTCTAGACGTACACGCCTGGAGGGACTGGCTCGCCGAAGAGATTCAACCCGTACGCCTGATACACGGGTTCGGCCACATTGCAGACGTGATTCATCCCGGCGTGCAGGTCGCGCCAGAATGACTGCAGCGGATTGTCGAGTCGCGACGAGGAGGCGCCGGCGTGCGCGAAGGGCTTTGTAGATGGCGTCGACAGCCCGGCGCGACGCCCAACCTGGTTCGACCGGATGACGAGTCGCTCGTCGAGGCTCAAGTGGTCTCGCTTGTCGAGGATCTCGTAAGCCCAGTCGACGTCGTTGAGCAGCGCCATACGACTCGCCGCGATGTCGGCCGTCGCCTCGCCGAGCGCGGCGAGTTGGAACGGGTCCTTCGCCACCTTCACCCCACCGATGCGAACCCGGTCTCGGGTGAAGTCGGTGAAGCTCTTCAACGCACCTTCCGCGATGCCGATGGTGCCGGCCGTGATCGCCGCGGAGAAGACGACACCGAACGGGAGCCAGTACGTGTGGTTGTCCCGTCCGAGCGAGCGCGCAGTGGAGGAACCGTCGTCGAGTCCCGCGGGGTGCACGATCCGATAGTCGGGTATGAAGGCGTCCTTCGCCCTCGACGTCGCGACTCCCGGTCCCTTGCAGACCCATGACGTACCACGAATCCTCCACGATCGTGTAATCGGCGCGAGGCAGGATGAAGTGACACATCTTGGGTTGCGCGCCGAGGTCTCCGTTGTCGTCGGTCATGAGACCACCAAGGATGATCCAGTCGCAGTGGTCCGTCCCGGTCGAGTACGGCCAACGCCCGCTGAACACGACACCACCCTCGACGGGCCGTGCTCGTCCGAAGGGCGCGTAGGGCGACGCCACGAGCGTGTCGACGTCCTGGCCCCAGATCTCCTCCTGGAGTCGCACGTCCGTGAGGGCCAGCCCCACGGGTGGACACGCGCACGCCGGTGATCCACCCCGCCGAAGGAGAGTAGTGACCAACCTGCATCGCCCCTTCGAGGAAGTCGCGGAGGTTACCTTCGTCGCCGCCAAACTCCTTGGGTTGGAGCACGCGGAATACGCCCGTGTCGACGAGTTGCTTCATCTGTGTGGTCGGCAGGAAGCGCTGCTCACTGGCCGCGCGGTCACAGTTCGCAAGATCCTGGCCAATGACATCGATCTTCTGCACTACTTCATTCATGGTGTTCCTTCGCTTTCTGGAGTCGGTGGTTAATTCGCGTGCTGCACGAAATCCGTCACGAGACGGTTGAATTCTTCAGGGTGTTCGAGTTGGGCCCAGTGTCCGCACCGGTTGAAGATCACCAGTCGCGAATTCGCCGTCGCACTCAGCAACTTCAGCGAGTGCTCCAGGCCGCAGACTCGGTCATCGCGTCCGTGGATCAGCAACAGCGGCGCCGTGATCGAGGCGGGTGCCTCGTCGCTCGTGAATATGTCACCCGGTCCGAAGGGCTGGCCTTCGTTGTAGTTGTCGAGATGGATCTGCGTGGCGCGCGCGGCGGCGGCGCGCTTCTCGGCGAGGTCGCCCTCGGTGAACTTCTGGTCGTAGGTCATGATTGAGACCAATTTCTTCATCTCCTAGGTCGTCGGATTGCGGTACGTCTCGAAGAGGACCTTCATTCCCTCGGAGGGACCGTCACTCGGCTGAAAGATCTTCACGCCGCCCGAACCGGAACCCATGGTGATGACGTGCGTCGCGAGCTTCCGGTCGGCGTACCGCCACGCGCATCGCCATCATCGCGCCGGGGCGGATTACCGACGAGCGCCGCCTTTTCGATGCCGAGAGCCTCGATGAACTGAATGATGCCTTCTGCGTTGTCGCGCTCGTTGTACTTCACCGGATCCGAACCGCCCCAGCCGATCATGTCCAAGGCGAGGACTCGGAAGTGCTTCGCGAGCGTCGGAATGTTCTGCTGGTGGTATTGCTCCAGCCCGACGCGGCCGGTCCACTGCCGTGGAGAAGGATCAGTGCGGACCTTCACCCGCCTCGCTGTAGTGCATGCGCCAGTCCTTGGTTTGCACGTAGCGGCTGGTCGATTCTTCGGTGAGGCTCATTTCTCGCACCTTTCTGAGTGGATATTTTGGTGCCTGCTGGACGATCTTTCTACCGGTGAAATGCTCGCGATCGATTTCGATCGACGACTCCGTTTCCATCGTTCTCGTCAACTCCTGGACGTTCGAATTCGCACCATCGTGGCGATGGCGACAGCCGCGACGAGACCCGCGCCGTAGAACGCGTCCTGTACCCAGCCGCTGTAGCCGAGTAGTTCGAGCCCGAAGATGCCGGTCTCCAGGAAGTAGACGCCGATGAGCATCCCGATGGGGTTGAACTGGCCCGGCTGAACGACGGCGGTCCCGAGGAACACGGCCGCGAGCGCGGGTAGCAAGTAGCCGGCCGAACCGCTGGCGGCGAAACCGCCGGTCGAAGACACCAACAAGATCCCGCCCATTCCTGCGATGAGCGACGCCACCAGGTACGAACCCGCGCGCACGCGGTTGACCCGGATGCCCGCGAGTCGCGCCACGTCGCGGTTCGCACCGACGAAGAGCATGTGGCGCCCGAGCGGTGTCCACGATCGCACGTACGCGAGCGCCAGCACGAGGGCGAGTCCGTAATAGAAGGAGATTGGCAGATCGAGAATGGGGTACAACGAAACGCGAGCGAAGGAGGGATCGTTGATCGACACCTGGCTCGATGACGAGATCCACTCGGCGATGCCGACGAGGAAGGTGCCGGTTCCCAGGGTCACGACCATCGAAGCGACGCCGACTTTGACCACGAAGAACGCGTTGATAGCGCCGCACGCGAGGCACAACAGCAGGGCGACCACGCACGCCCACGCCACGTTCCAGTGGTGGAGCGACACAAGTACCGGCACCGTCGTCGCGGAAAGTCCGGCAATGGAAGCGATCGAGAGGTCGAACTCGCCGACCGACAGCGTGATGAGGGCAGCGACCCCGAGGAAGACCAACGTCGATTGCGATCCGAAGATCGACTCGAACGCCGCGAGGCGTCCGAAGGTGTCTGTCCGCACGATCAAGAAGTAGCCCGCCATCATCGCCCACACGAGTACGAGTGCGTAACGACTCGCCAGCCACCGACACTTGAGCCCCAGTGCCGTCGGCGCGGTCGTATTCTTCGCGTGGTGCGACACGGCCCCTAGGTCGATCGCCGTGTCACCCGCGTCGACGACGTCGCCCGGCTTGACGGTGACGTCTTCGAACTGTTTGCGGTAGTCGCTGTCCATCATCTCTCTACTCACGCCTTACTGTGTCCGTACACCATGTCGACGATGTCGTCCGGCACTCGACTCGGGGCTTCCGCGAGCGTGCCGTCGACCGAAAAGACGAGGATGCGATCGCACACCTCGGCTATGTCCATGGTCTCGACGCTCACGAGCAGCACCGACACACCGTCGTTCGCGACCTTTTGGATCTGACGGAGGATCTCTTGATGCGCACCGACGTCCACGGCCTGGGTCGGCTCGTGAAGGATCAAGAGACGGGGACCCACCGAGAGCCATTTCGCAATGAGAACCTTCTGCTGGTTCCCACCGCTCAACTGGCGCACCAGGAGTGAGGAGTCACGAGGACGAATGCCGAGCGTCTCGCTTGAATCCTGTGCCAATTCGTCCTGCCACGAGCGAGGCAGGTACCACCATCGACCCTTGCGGATCACCGTCGGCAGCGCGATGTTGTCGCGCACGGAGAGCTCGAGCGCCAAACCGTCCCGATCGCGGCGTTCCGGTACGAGCGCGATGCCTGCCTTCGTGCACTGACGGACCGTGGTCGTCGCGAGGTAGATCCGCTCACCGTCAATGGTGATCGAACCGCCGGTCGCCGGTCGCGCGCCCGAGATGAGATAGGGGATGGATTCGAATCCGCTGCCACTCAGTCCGGTGATTCCGACGACCTCGCCTTTGTCAATCGAAAAGTCGAGCGCGGAGATGGTGTCGCCACTCAAGTCACGAATCTGGATCGAAGGTTCGCGGACGTCTTCGATCGGACGCTGCTCGATCTTGTGAAGGGACCGTCCGAGCATCATGCGCGCGATCTCCGCTTCGGTCAGATCGGCGGTGGCCAGCGAGTCCCCGACGACGACGCCGTCGCGAAGCACCGTCACGCGCTCGGTCACGAGGATTACTTCGAGCAGGCTGTGACTGACGAGCAGTACCGACGTACCCAGGGCGACTTCGCGTCCGATTGCTTCGTAGAATTCGATCAACTCTTCACGATTGAGCGAACGCGTTGACTCGTCGAGCACGATGAGTCCGGATCCCGGCGGCGTGTCGCGCAGCGCTCGGGCCATCGCCACCGCGGCACGTTGGGAGACCGAAAGTGATCCGACGAGTGACGTTGGAGACACCGTCGAGTTGATGCGCGACAAGGCGTGCTCCGCGACTTCGTTCTGATGCTTCCAACTAATCCGTCGCGCGATCCTCGAGCAACGAAAGCCCCCGACGCCGATGTTCTCGGCGGCGGTGAGATTGTCGATCAGGCCAAAGTCTTGGTGGACGACCGAGACGCCCGCCTTGTGAATCTCGTCCCAATGGACGGGCACCGACATGGCGCGACCATCGACTTTGATGGCCGCGCCATGATCCGACGCGTGGTATCCCGTGAGGATCTTTACGAAGGTCGACTTTCCCGATCCATTTTCGCCGACCAGTCCGTGGATCTCCCCGGGCTGGACGACCATGTCGAAACCACGGAGCACGCAGCTGGTCCCGAATGTCTTGGAGACATTCGTGACCTCCAGGCGAGCCGTGGTCTCGAGGTTCATTGGTTACTTCACTCCCCATGCCTTGAGGTACGGCGCCTCGAACGCTGACTCTCCGATGTGGTACCAACCCATCGTGAGGTAATTCGCCTCAGTGAGTGACAGGCCCGCAAGGCCCTTCTTCGTGAAGATGAAAGTCGGTCCGATCGGCTCTTTCGGTACGGGGTCACCGGACAGGATCCGAAGGACCGCGTCCGCGTACTGGTAGCCGACCCATTCGATCGGGTTACCCGGGTCGGCGAGCAGCGAGCCCGAGACGACGTCCTGGAGCCCGGCGACGCCGCCGTCAGCGGAGATGACCTTGACCTTGGCGGTGAAGCCCGAAGACGCGATGGCTCCGGTCACTGGCGGCAGGTAGGCGTCGGTCGGAACAGTCACGTAGTCGATGTTCGGATTCGACGTGAGCGCGGCCGACACGGCCGACGGCAATTGGGCCAGCGCCGCGGTCTGCGCGTCGACGGTCGTCACTTTGCACGCCGGACAGTACTTCTTCAGGTCACTGATCTCGAGATTGCTGGCGGCGGTCGTGGACGGCGAGTCCGTCAAGCGGATGACCAGCACGTTGGCCTTGCCCTTGCTCCGCACGATGGTCTCGTAGGCCATGAGCGATGAGAAGAGGTCGGTCTCGGCGGTGCCGTACGTGAACTGGAGATCCTTCGTGGGCGTGACACCCGGGTCCGGCGGCTCATTGCCAACGATCACCGGAATGCCCGCGGTGGCGAGCGCCTGAAAACCAGTGGGGGCCATCTCGTAGTCGATGTACGACGTCACCACCGCGGCGGCACCCTGCTGCGAGGCGTTCGTGAGGCACGTGGCCACGGTGGTGGGCAGCCCACCCCCGTCGCAGACCTGCACGGTCGCGCCCAGCTTGGCCAGCGCCGCGGTCATGGTCGTCCCCATGCCCGCCAGCGAGTCCACGGCGTTGGTGATCGGGATGTACCAGATGACCTTGCCTTTGAGATTCGCGGGGTGCTTCACCGATGGAACCGATGAGATCTCCGGCCGATTGGAATACTTGGTCACCTGGGCCTGCGCGTAAGCGAGTCCCGTCTTCGTCGTGTTCTTCGACGCTCCGGACGCGGTCACCCCGATCGTCGAGACACTGAGAATCATCAGTGCCGCCGTCGACGTGACGAGTGCCAGCCTTCCCTTGTTCAAACGACGCGATGTCGCCATTGCCTAAACCCCCTTTTGATAGGACGGATTGCGTTCGCAAGCCGCTTACTGCTTGTGCTTCGTGGCAGGAAGGACGTCGTCGAAGCACCATTGCTTCTCTCCGATGGCCGAACCTCCCGTTCTGCGGAACTGCGATTCACAGACCCGGGACTTCGCGGTCACGCCATAGCGGTGATGTCCTGATCGCTCTGACTCACGGGGAAGACAATCCCCGGTGGAGAGTTGTGCAACGCCTCAGTCGGGCGATGTCCCCAGATGGAGTTGCGCAATAGGTCTGCACAACCCACTCCGTGTCATTCTCGATCGAGTAGCCGCCGTAGCCATATTCGATCTTCAGGCTCGACGGTGAGTCAACGTAGAACGAGGTCATCAGGTCGTTCGAGTGACGTCCGAGGGTCAACACCACCGGGTATTTGCCGTCGCCATCCTCGATGATGTCGAGGGCCTTGCCAACGTCGTTGAAGTCCTCGACCTCGAGCATCAGGTGGTTCATGCCCGTCATGCCCGGCATTTCGCCGATGGCCAGGGAGTGGTGTCGACCATTGCCGTGGTAGAAGCGAATGTTGAAACGGTCGAAGACGAATCCGGTCGCTGAGACGCATGCCCAAGACCTTTGTGTAGTACTCGTGACCGGCCTCGATGTCGGGGACGAAGATCACCACGTGGCCGAGACCCTGCGCGCCGGTCACGAACCCGGAGACGCCGCGTGGCGAATTGAACGACGTGGGATCGCCTTCTTGCCCCAGACGACTTCATGGCGGTGACCCCATGGGTCGGTCCACCATACCAGCGCCGGAACCTGTCGTTCTTCGAGTTCGTCGGGCTTGCCCACTTCGTACTCGACACCAATCGCGTCGAGGTGGGTGACGAAGTCCTTGAAACGGTCCTCATTGGCCGTGGCCCAGCCGATGTACCGAATCTCATCGTGTTCGGCCGGATGGATCGAGAGCCGGTAGTTCAGTCGTCGATGCGAAGTCGAACGGCCTCATCGGTTCCTCGACCCACGTACTCGCACCAAGGAGCGGGTACCGAAATCCACCCATTCGTCGAATCTCGGCGAACCGAAACCCACGTAACTCAACGAATGGATCATCCGTGCTCCCCCCATGCCCTTAAGTACGGACGGGCGCATCGATGCCCGCTTCCGACTTTCTAGAGCGATCACTAGAGAAATATCCCCTTCTCTCTAGTAATCGTTATAGAGAGCAAAGTAGCAGTCGTACTCCTTGCAACGTCAACGCGGAAAATTTGTACCCATTCTCAGAAAATGGAGTGACGAGGCATCCAGCGTCGCGAACTCAGGCCTGCACCACACGGTTCGTTGGGTCCCGAGACCTTCAGCCAGAAGGTCGATCACGTCGCCGGCTTCGAGGTACGCCACGTCATCGTGGCCGAGCGAGACCCCGGCAGGCGTACCGTGTTGACGACGTCGCCCGGTTCGAGCACCATGATCTGGCTCAGGTACCACACGATGTAGTTCACATCGAAGACCATGTCACTGGTCGTGCCTTGCTGGCGTGTCACACCGTTCACCTTCAGCGTCACTCGAGGCTCTGCGCGTCGATGATCTCGCGACGGTGCTGACCCACGGACCGAGAGGGTTGAACGTTTCGAAACACTTCCCCTTATCCCACTGGCCAGAGTGATTGAACTGATAGTCACGCTCCGAGAGGTCGTTGGACAGCACGTATCCCGCGATGCTCGATGAGGCGTCGCGGGCGATTCAAGGTACCGACACCGCTCCGCGATCACGACGCCGAGCTCGACCTCCCAGTCCATCTGTGTGGCGGTGCGCGGACGCAGCACGTCGTCGTACGGCCCAACGATACAGTTCGGTGTCTTCAAGAAGACCACCGGTTCGCTGGGCAGCGCCATCCCCGTCTCGGCGGCGTGATCTCGGTAGTTGAGCCCAATGCAGACAATCTTCTCCGGTCGACAAGCGGCGCGCCGATGCGTTGGCCCGACGTCGATCGGTGACAACGCGCCCATCGCGAGCATCGCCGCGAGGGCCACGCCGTCGCTCCAGAACTCGGGTGTGAAGTCACCGAGCGACTCGGGTACGGCGAAGGTTGCTCCCGTGTCGTCCAACACAATCGGCCGACTCGTGACCTCTCTCTCCAACTCTCATCAATCGCACACTTGCTCTTTCGTTGTCAGAGCACGTTCGCCACGTGCTCGCCAATAATCCATCCGAAGCCGAAGGCGCACAGCAGCCCGTTCCCCGAGCTGTAGCCATCGGCGCTGGGTCCAGAGACACCGGCCGCACTACCGCCTCCCGCATACAGACCGTGAATGACCGATCCCTCCCCGCGCAGCACACGACCGACGCGTCGACGCGCAGACCGCCTTGGGTGGTCAGGATTCCGCCGGTGACCCACGTTGCGTAGTAAGGCGCCACCAGTGTCCGAAGTGGCCGGCCCACGTGCGGGTGTCCTTCAGCATGATCGCTGCCGTCAAGCGGTCGAATACCGATGCCGACCGCCAACGACATGGACGTCAGTCGTAACGTCGCCAAGCGTTCGCCTCTTTCGAGTCGCGCATCAACTCGGAGTTCGACGCCGCGTCCATCGCCTCGTCATCCCAGATCACCAGCGCGCACTGCCCGGGTGGGCCATGATGATGCCCAACTTCGAATAACCCTGCGCCGACTCCGGGACGAAGCGTTCGCCCTCGCGGTTGAGCAGCACCGCACCAAGGAAGGGCAGGAGGGGTTGAGCCGAGTGCCGGTCTCGCGGACCATCAGGCCATGACCCAGGAAGCTGCCATGTTGGCAGTTGCGGCGCCTATTCGATGCCCCACGTGATGGCCTCGCCCGTGCTCGTACTCACCCCGCCGTAGACCCGAGCGCGGCGTCGGGCGTGAACTCGGCGAGCATGGCCTGATTCGCGCCGTAGCCATCGGATGCGAGTACGACCGCCCCTGCCCGGACCGCGCTCGACGTCGGCCTCACGATCCTCACGCCGACGACGTCCCCACTCTCACGACGAGCCCGTACCCGGGGTTTCATCCACGAAAGCAATCCCGTCGAACGCTCAACCGCGGCCCGAAGGGCGTTAACGAGTCGTGCGCCGCCGTGACGACCGGTGTCGGTGTGCAGTCGAGGAACCGACTGACCGGCGCGCGGCATGTCGAGTCCGAGTTCCATCGGATATGAAGTGTCGGCGAGCCATTCAACGTAGCGCGGTGCCGCACGGCACAAGGAGAGGACGAGCTGTTCGTCAGTCCGGTCCCACTCGCCGCCATCAGGTCCTCGGCGTGACGCTCGGGAGAGTCGTCCACACCCGCGTCACGTTGGAAGCGCGTCCCCCCGCGGCGAGCGATCCGCTCGAGAACTGGGAGTTACAGCCCTGTCGAACACTCTTCTCGAAGATCGCGATCGACCAAGACCGGCTCCGCCGCTCGTAGGGCGGTCACGAGGCCGCAGGACCCGCCCCCGATGATCGCGAGGTCCACCTCGAAGTCGTAGGTCGTCACGGCCCTAGATCGTCAGTGCGTCGCGCTGGGCCACCAGGTCGAGGGCGACGTCGACGATCATGTCCTCCTGACCGCCGACCATGCGCCGGCGTCCGACTCGACGAGGATCGCCGGGTGTCGAGGCCGTAGGTGGCGGCGGCCTTCTCGGCGTGGCGCAGGAAGCTCGAGTAGACGCCGGCGTAGCCCAGAGTCAGCGTCTCGCGGTCGACTTGCACCGGCCGGTCCTGCAGCGGGCGCACCAGATCGTCCGCGGCATCCATCAGGGCGAAGAGGTCGTACCGTGCTCCCAGCCCGAGGACGTCGACGCAGCGACGAAGACCTCGAGCGGGCGTGTTCCCGGCACCCGCCCCATCCCGGCTAGCGACGCGTCGACTCGGACCGCGCCGTGCTCGACGGCCGCGATGGAGTTCGCGACGGCGAGACAGAGGTTCTGGTGCGCGTGGATGCCGATCTCGGTCGTCTCGTCGAGGACGTCGCGGTAGCGTCGACGCGGGCCGCGACGTCGCGCATCGTGAGCCGGCCCCCGGATCGGTCACGTAGACGCAGTGCGCGCCGTAGGACTCCAGAGCTTCGCCTGCGGGCCAGTTCTTCGGGCGGGGCCATGTGCGACATCATGAGGAAACCGGCGACGTCCATGCCGAGCTCCCGGCCCGGTCGATGTGCTGCGCGGCGATGTCGCCCTCGGTGCAGTGCGTCGCGACGCGGACAGACCGTACGCCCAGCTCGTGGGCGCGTTTCAGATGCTCGGTCGTCCCGATGCCCGGGCAGAAGCAGCGTCGTGAGCCGGGCGTGCGTCAGCGCCTCGGCCGCGGCGGCGATCCATTCGTCGTCGGTGTGCAACCCGAAGCCGTAGTTGAAGCTCGAACCGCCAAGCCCGTCGCCATGGGCGACCTCGATCGCGTCGACGCCGGCGGCGTCGAGCGCGAGGCAGATTCTGGCGAGATCGTCGACGGTGTACTGGTGCCGGATCGCGTGCATGCCGTCTCGCAGCGTCACGTCCTGGAGTAAGACCCTCGACGGGCTGGAAATCGGATCGGAAGCTCATGGCGCCCTCGTGTGCAAGTGCGCGCGATTCGTTCGCCGGTGATCAGCGCCGCCGAGGTCATGATGTCGAGGTTGCCCGCGTACGGCGGGCAGGTAGTGGGCGGCACCCTCCACTTCGAGGAACACCGTGACCTTGAGACCCGGCCCGTTCCAGTCGATGCCTTGGCGACCAGCGGGTCGCCTCGTCGTAGCGCTCGAATTGCACCGCTTGCTTCAGCCGGTAGCCCGGCACGTACTTTCGCACCTCGTCGACCTTCGCCTCGATCGAGGCGGTGATCTCGGTGGTGTCGCCGTCTTCGACGAGGCAGTAGACGGTGTCGCGCATGAGCACGGTGGCTCAGCGGGGTTGAGGATGATGATCGCCTTGCCCCTGCGCGCCGCCCACCTCCTCGATGGCGTGCGACGTCGTCTCGGTGAATTCGTCAATGTTCGCCCGGGTGCCCGGGCCGGCGGACCTCGATGCGATCGACGCGACGATCTCGCCGTAGGCGACTGGGGCGACCGCATTCACTGCGGCGACGATCGGGATCGTCGCCTGGCCGCCGCAGGTCACCATGTTGACGTTCTGGGCACCGAGATGCTCATCGAGGTTGACCGACGGAACGACGAACGGCCCGATGGCCGCCGGCGTCAGATCGATCATTCGCTTGCCGAGGGGCTGCAAGAGTTTCGCGTTGGCGACGTGTGCCTTGGCGGAGGTGGCGTCGAAGATGATCTCGATATCGTCGAAATCCTCCATGGCCATCAGGCCGTCGACACCGTCGCGCCGTGACGGGAACGCCCATCCGTTGCGCGCGAGCGAGTCCTTCGCTCGTCTGGTCGATGCCGACCATCGCACCCATCTCAAGAGGATCGGACGTGCGTATGACCTTGATCATCAGGTCGGTGCCGATGTTGCCCGATCCGATGATCGCGACCCGCGTCGTCCCGACCGCGCTTACCCATCAACGAACTCCGCGCTCACCGTTCCCAGTCCGTCAATCGATGCCTCGAACGGCTGGGCCCGTCAACGCGACCATCGGCCCGAGTGCGCCCGACAGAATCAGGTCGCCGGCGCGCAGCGGCTTGCCGAGCGCGCACAGGGTGTTGGCGAGCCACACAACGGCGTTCACCGGATTGCCCATGCAGGCCCTGCCCGCACCCGTGACACCTCGACGCCGTCACGGGTCATGGACATCGTCGCCTCGCCGACGTCCACGTCCTTCAACATCACCGGCTTCAGCCCGAGCGTAAACAAACCCGAGGACGCGTTGTCGGCGACGGTGTCGAGAATCGTGATGTCCCAATCCGTGATTCGTGAGGCCACGATCTCGAACGCCGGCACCACGAATGCCGTCGCTCGAATCATGTCCACCGCGGTCATCCTCCGATCGGGCAGGTCACGTTCGAGCACGAATGCGACTTCGGCCTCGATCTTGGGTTGCAGAAGCCGATTCAGCGGCACTGGTTCTCCGTCACCGTAGCCGCCGTGTCGAGCAGCGCGCCGAAGTCGGGCGTGCCGACACCGAGTTGCATCTGGACCGACGCCGCGGTGAGACCGGCTTTCCAGCCGACCACCTTCGCGCCATCGCTCTCGTCGAGCGCGATGTTCATCAGTGCACCTCGTAGGCGTCTTGACCTCGATGCCCTCGAGCAGGTCGCGAACCGGTTCACACGTGACACCCGTTCGTCGCGCCTCACTCAATCAGCGGCCGATTGTTGCTTTCGTTCTTCCTTGGTGCGGTACATCGTCTCCCTTATTGGTGAGAGATCGCACTCCTCGCCGGTGGTGCCGTAGCCACCCCGGTGGAACACCAGCGGGGTCACGTTTCGCGCGGCGCGAAGATCGACGACCGCGCCGACGACCAAGAAGTGGTCGCCTACCGGGTGGGTGTCATAGAGCGTGCATTCGAGCCACGCGACGGCTTCTCGCAGGATGGGCGACCCAGTGACGCCCGGGCGCCATTCAACGTCGGCGAAGCGCTCCGCTGACTTTGACCAGAACGTCGCGCTCAGCGTGCCGTGGTCCGAACCGAGTACGTTGCAACAAAATACCCCGGTGTCGCTGATGACCTCCAAGGTCGACGAAGTGGTCGTGACAAAGAACCCAACGAGCGGAGGATCGAGAGAGATCGAGGTGAAACTTCCGACTACGAAACCAACCGGCCCCGCCTCGTGCACCGACGTGATGATCGCGACACCGGTCGGATAGTACGAAAGGACGGCGCGCATGTCGTCGGGCGTGACACCAGTCGCGGCTCCGGGCTCGACGCTCTTCATCACGAGGCGACCCCCGCCGCCACTTCGATCGGCTGCACGATGCCCGGTGGGTTCGTGAGGAATCGCTCGGACCTCGCGTGGCCCCAGATGGTCGGCGAGGAGTAGGTGCGCGCAACCCAGGTGTCGTCATCGATGACGAAACCCCCAAAGCCATACTCGATCTGGATACTCGAGGGGGTTGCGATGTAGAACGACACCATCTTGTCGTTCGAGTGCTTGCCCAGCGAGAGCAGGATGTCGACCCCTCGTGTGCGACAGGCGTCGATGGCCTTGCCGACGTCATCGAAATTGGCCACTTCGAGCATGATGTGATTGCACCCAACCTTGCCCGCGACCCCGACGAGGGCGAGCGAGTGATGGCGGCCGTTGACGTGGTAAAAGCGAAAGGTCGCGGTTGGCGAGACGATCTCGTCGGAGTACTTGAATCCCATGACCTTGGTGTAGAACTCGTGACCTTGCGCCAGGTCGGGCACCACGAAGACGACGTGACCCAGCCCCTGCTCCCCGGTGACGAACGCCCCAACGCCTCGTGGCGAGTGAAACGTGGTCGGCGAGGAGCGCTTCCCCCACGACACTTCCTGGCGGATCCCGAAGGGGTCCACGAACCACGCAAGAGCAGCGACCTGACGTTCGGCTGCCAACTCGCTGTCGCCCACTTCGAGGTCCACGCCTGCGTCGCCCAGGCGCGTCACGTATTCGAAGAAACCCTGCTCACTCTGGGCTCCCCAACCGGCGTAGGCCAACTCGTCTCGTTCACCCGGATGAATGGCGAGGCGGTAGTTGACCTCGTCGAACCTGAGGCGCACGGCTCCGTCGGCTCCGGCAGGCACCAACTCGGCGCCCAGAATCTCCGTGCCGAATTCCTCCCACTCCCGATAGTTGGGCGACCTGAAACCGATGTAGCTGAGTTCATTTATCACGAAAGTTCCCCTCCAACCGGCGCACGCCGCGACTCTGAGATATGCTTCCCTCTAGTAATCACTATAGGTTCGAACAGTAACACGAGTATCGCGATCGTCAACCAAAATTTTCGACGGCACTGGAATTGCGGTTTCGAGGACCGAAGCGAAGGACCGAATAGTCGCCGAGATCCTTCAGCGTGCGATTGCGATGAGCCAATACTCAGTCAAAGGAATCGAGGGAATACAACGTGCGCCATCTCCACGACTACTTAAATGGGACCCATGGCTAAGAAGAGCGATCGCATTGGCGAGCGCCGACACAAACAAGGAATTGAGTCGCGACGAAGGATTTTGGAGGTCGCGTTCGAGATCGCCTCGGAACGCGGATACGACGGCACCACCTTGGCCGAGGTGACCAAGCGGGCGGGGATTCCGCCCAGTTCGGTGTACTGGCAGTTCGAGAACAAGGACGAGCTCCTCGCGGAGGTAGTCGAGGTGTACTACCGAGAATGGCGTCAAAATCAAGCCGGTTGGGCGCTCGAGGCGCCGCCGAGCTCGGTCCACGCGAACGTGAGTCTCGCCATGCAGCGACTGACGGACGGCTTGCTCAGCCAGCCTGACTTCCAGCGACTGGGTCTGATCTTGTCCCTCGAGCAGCGGGTGGTCGAACTCTCGGCTCGGAAGCGATTTCGCCAGATCCGTATTGAAACCCGTGATCTCCTGACGAACTGGTGGGAGTTGGCCCTTCCCGAGGTCTTGGGCGACCGACGGCGTACGCTCGCGAGGGAGATCGCCATCACGATGATCGCCGTCTCGGACGGCTTGCTAGTGGAGACACAGATAGACGACGAGGTCGATATTGAAGGTCCGATTGCCATCGTCACCGCCGGCCTGAACGCCATCATCGCCAGTGTCGCCTGATGGGAGCCATTGCGCGACAAAGATGAGACCTGTCGGACGTCACCCGTTCTAGTGCGGTGACTGGCGACTACGCGGCCTTCTGATCGAACGCACCGATGACCAAGAGCCACGCGGCGGTGATCATGTAGCAAGTGTTAGTCACGATGGCGACGGCCGCGATATAGAGGCCGACCACGTGCCCGAAGATGAATAGCGTCGCTCCAATCATTTCCGCCAGGTGGACGCAACTTCCGCCGACGATGCGTGACAGGCGTAGGCCGTTACCCAACTTCAAGGCTTTGGCGTAGCCACGGACGAATACGCCAGCTGAGATGCCGGCGACGACCAGGAGTTCCGCACCAATCGCCCGGTGGTCTTGGGCTCCCATCAGCACCAGCGCGCAACGCATGAATACGAGCGCCAATCCGGTCAGGGTGTTGATGGCCCGGTTCCGATGGGTCGCGTCGATCGCGATCACCTTGAGGTTCAGTGACATCGCCACGAAGACGAGCCCGGTGAGCGTGACGGCGCCCGTACCCACGAGGAGGAAGAAATCCGTCCATTGCCCGGGCCGGAAGATGAGGGCCGCGATCATCACCGAATTGTAACGAACGGGCCCTTGTCGGAGTTCATACGCAGCGCGGCGCCCGTTCTCTCAGCCGAGCGTGGTCAGCACGTTGCGGGTGATCTGTTCTATCTGGGGATCGCGCTCTCGCAGACCGTGCGCCCAATCGGTCGAACCCGACGTCACGACCGTCGCTCCCGCGTCGTTCGTGTAGGCGCCGAGTACCGCGTGGCCGTGGCGGATCCGTTCCATCGCCGCGGGATCGCGCGTCCCAAAGACACGTGACGCGATGTACTGCAGCTCGCTGGGCTCCCCCGGTTGCGGTGGACGAGGAGCCGTCTCGTGGGTGAAGTGCTGGGTCGGACACGTGCCCAAGATCTCGAAGGTGACCGGAGTGCCGTCTTCGCCCGTGGGGTACGGAAGGCCGTCGCGGTACGTGAACGCGCAGCCGTCGCACTCGTAACCCACGACGGTCGCGTTCGAGCCCAGGACGTCGCCGTAGCCGAGGCCGGTGCCGTCGAAGATCCAATGTCGTGCGCGATGAATCGTGTAGCCACCGAGTCCGGCGCTCACGTTGCGACCGATGCGGTGATAGCCGCCGCGCGTGAACGTGACGCCCGTCATGGTGTTCTCGGGCCGTCCCACGATGACGTCGGACCACATCGTCGTCACTTCGGGCTCGCGTGGTGTCCCCATCAGCGGGTCGTCCTTGAAGAAGCCCTTGTAGCCGACCATGACGTCGTGTTCGTCACCCTCGAAACGAACCTGCCACATCGCCGTATTGCCCGAGAAGAACGCCGCGTTGCCGCCGCGGGCCACGAAGCCTTCGACGGTGTCACGCATCCCCTTCGACCAATACTCGTCGTGGCCGACCGATACGTACAGACGCGCGTCATCCAGTAGTTCGGGGTGGAATTCGAGGTCGGCGTTCGTGCAGACGCCCAGCTCGAATCCTTCGCGCTCGGCCCACGCGATGAACGGGTGTTCCCAATCGGGCCATCCGGCCGACCCCGCCCAACCGGACAGATGGTTCAGTTGGATATATCCCACGTGAGCGGCGTTGTCGGGATCGGGGGCGCCGGTGCCGGTGACGCGACGACCCTTGCCCAGCGGCTTGTGCAGATAGCCCGCGGACATCGGGCGCTGCGCCGAGACGTGGGTCCCGCCGTTGTAGAGGTTCGTCCCTCCGAAATCGTTGTAGGCGTTCCACGTGTTGGTGGCCAACGCGACGACGATCCGCGCGCTGGAACTCGGTCGCACCACGAAGAAGGCGTAGTCGCGACGTACCTTGTCGCCCACGTCAATCTCCATCACGACCTCGTAGTACCCCGAGCGCCACGATGGATCGACGTCAAGCGTGAGCGCACTCGGCCACCGGCACCCGGTCGACGACGCGGTCGGCGGCGTCACATTCTCGCCGGTCGCGACCTTCGATGCGGTGAACACCACCTCTCGTTCGCCACCGACACGAGCGACCTCGACACGCACCGGTCGTGCACCCGACGACGACATATGAAGACCGATGTGCTCGCCGTGTTGAACGGACTGCGGCCAGCAGTAGCCAGTGACGGACTCTCGCACCATGTTCCGACTGTAATTGGGTCGCGTGACACCACGAGGCTCGGTAGTAGATGCTTCTGCGCGCCGATCGCGTGACTCGCGGCGACGCTAGTGCGCGACGGCCATCGATATCTCGCCAACGCTGTCGTCGAGTGCCGCACTGCACGTCTTCGCCAACAGAATCGCGCACCCCACGTTGGAGATCGTCTCGGCGCAAAAGAGCACGTGGAAGACACCCACGATGCTCAAGAGGGCGGCGACGCTTCCCAGCACCTGGACCCAGAGCGTCGCCCTGGCCCAGGGGACCGCCGTCAGCTGACGGCACAGCCAATACGTTGACGCGCTCATGAACACGACGAGCACGGCCCCGAATCCGTAGTGGATGTACTTCAACACCGCGTCGAGTGAGTAGAAGTAGGTACTGACGAGCACGAAGAAGGTGGCGACGCAATAGGACAACAAGAGCTTACGGACCTTCTCCGAACGAACACCCCGACCGCTGCACGCGCGAGCCGCGCGCATGTTGCCGCACGCGAGCACCACCCAGGCGAGCGTGTAGAGCACCGCGGTTTTCGCGTGCACGCCGTATTCGCTGATGCCGCCCTCGTGGCGCGCCAGTACGTAGCCCGGATGGAGCGCGACGCTCACCCCCATGAAGAAGAGGAACGCGACCTCCCCGAACACCACCCACCGAACTGCGCGCAGCCCGCTATTCACATTTTCTCATCAGCTATATCGACGTTAGCGGGCCCGATCACAAAGCGGCCGGGTGGCACCATCGCGCGGAGATCGCAGTCAGGCACGGGCGTTGCATCGATAGCACTCGTCCAATGATCCATCCGGCGACTTCCGCGCGAGCGTCCCGCGCGATGGCGGTGACAGTGCGCATTCCTCATCGGCCACGGATTCACTAGTGCAACCAAGGCGCCTCGATTCGTCGGGCCGACGAAGCAACGTCCTTCGGCCACCGTTCGAGGCCGAGTCGGCGGACTCGATACGTGACCGCGCGTGCGCTTACCCTAGTGACGTGGCTACGGAGCAGGCGGCGCAATCCAACGTGACCTCTCGGCGAACCCGGAGGCCGCGAGGTCCGCTGCGTCGCGTGTTCTTGTGTCTCGGCATTGTCGTCCTCGGGATCTTCGTGTGGCTGACGGCCTCCTTCTCGGTCTACATGCTGCGGCCCTCCAGCATGAACTTCTCGGAGAAGAGCGCCGAGTGGGTTCGCACGCTCCCATTCGGCAACTGGGCTGTCGATGAGGCCGAGCACATCTACTACAGCGATCACGCGCCGAAGAAGGGCGGACCGCAACTCACGAAGTTGCCGAGTGTCGGCCTCGCCAAATCCGCCGGTCCGTCGTCAACGCACCACACCGAGAGCGCCTGGCCGGCGCCCATCGCACCGGTCTTCACGACGCCACTGCCCGGCGAAGGCGTGTGGCGGCGTACAGGGCCTTCCGTCCAGGGAAAGCCGCCGGTACTCGTGACCACGTACCGACCTGACCCGGCCTATCCCCAAATGGTCGCGTACGTCGCCTGGTTCAACCACTCCCTCGTCGATATGGCGTACTACCCCGGTCGCTACGAGCCCCCGAAGGCGGTCGACCGCGGTCCTTCGATGGTGCCGAGTGACCAGCAGCATCGCCTCCTCGCTACCTTCAACGCGGGCTTCATCTACTCCGATGGCGACAACGGCTCCGCGGTGAACGGACACACCAACGAGCCACTGACGGACGGGAACGCCACGTTGGTCGGATACAGGAGCGGACGGATCGCCATCGTCGAATGGCACGGCGGTCCCAACCCCGGCGCCAACGTCGCGTGGGCCCGACAGAGTCTCACGCCCATCGTGTGGAACGGCAGACTGAACCCCGGACTCAACACCAATCCGGACAGCCCGCAGTGGGGCTACACGGTCGGCAACGCGGTCAGGGTGTGGCGCACGGGCGTCGGCATTGACAAAGAAGGCAACTTGATCTTCGTCGTAGCGAACGACCAGACGGTGATCTCGCTCGCCCAGATCCTTCAACACGCGGGAGCAGTCGACGCCATGGAGTTCGATATCAACGCCGACTGGCACACGTTGATCACCTACAGCCACGAACACGGCCTCGATCCGACCATGGTGGAACCCCAACCCGAGCAGTCGGTCGATCGCTACCTCTATCCCGACGACCGTGACTTCTTTGCGGTCTACGAGCGCATACCTGGTCCGGTGAGCGTCCCCTTCACGTAGAGGTGCGTTACCAGGAGCCTCGAGGCCCTCACCGCGACGCGAGCTCACCAGGATCTTCGACGTCGCCTACGCCCAGGTCGCCGATGGACTCGTCGCGTCCAAGCCGTCGATGAGGCGCTATGACTCGACTGAGGCGTGAACGTATCCACCCAGTACGAGAAATACTGGAATGGTCGGCGCTCCGATGTTGGGACGTCGAGCGTGGGACAAGTACGCCGCGACACTTCGAACAGGGACACAGTCAACACGATGTTTTGGGACTCCTCCAGCGCCGGAGGTTGGGTTACCGGCGCTGGAGGAAAGACAGTTGCTACGCGATTATGGCTTCGCAACGGCCACTCGAAACGAAGGTGACGGCTTGACACTCAGTTGGCTAGTTCATTCGGAGGCCCGAAGTTGGATGAAAGAAATGGACTGTGTCATGCGGGGCGCTGAGGGTGATCGAATCTCCCCGGGCGACGCTGGAGTGCGCGTTCAAGATCGCGACAAGGTCAGTGTCATCGCTCGTCGCGTGAATATGTTCGTCGTTGCCAAGGAATTCGATGACTTCCACTTTGGCCACCGCGCTTAAACCAGCGTCGTTGATTGATCCTTCGATTAGGTGTTCCGGTCGTACGCCGACCACGATGTCGTCACAGTCACTCTTTCCTAGAATGACTGCCTGTTCGTCGGTCAGTGTGACCTTGATATCTGAATCTGCACGCACGCCCGTGAGATAGACGCGCTCGACGTCTCGATTGATTCGCATTGACACGAAATTCATTGACGGCGATCCAATGAAACCAGCGACGAACTGATTGTTCGGGAAGTTATAAAGTTCTCGAGGTGTCCCGTACTGCTCCAAAACGCCGACGTTCATGACCGCGATACGGTCGGCCATGGTCATAGCCTCCACCTGGTCGTGCGTGACGTACAACATGGTCGCCTTGAGTCGATGGTGCAGTTGAGCGATTTCTGCTCGTGTTTGCACACGAAGCTTGGCGTCGAGGTTCGAGAGTGGCTCGTCCATCAAGAACACGGCCGGATCGCGCGTCAACGCGCGCCCGAGGGCGACGCGTTGACGCTGGCCACCCGAGAGTTGGGCGGGCTTGCGCTTCAGGAGATCCACTAGGTCCAGGATTTTGGCGGCGTTCTGTACGGCTTCTTCAATCTGGGCCTTAGGCACCTTGCGCAGCTTCAGACCAAAACTCATGTTGTCTGCCACTGTCAGATGCGGGTACAACGCGTAGCTTTGAAAGACCAACGCGATGTCGCGATCCCTCGACGGAAGATCGTTCACGACGCGACCCCCAATTTCGATTTCGCCGCTCGTGACGTCTTCGAGGCCGGCGATCATTCGCAGCGCCGTGGTCTTGCCGCAGCCCGAGGGGCCAACGAGGCACACAAACTCGCCGTCGTCAATCTCCAAGTTGAGCATTTCAAGCGAAGGTGCGCTGTTGCCGGAATACTGCTTGGTGAGATTTCTCAAAACGACGCTTGCCATGGGGACCCTCTATTTAACGGCGCCCGCCAGGACGCCTCGGACGAAGTAACGCTGAAAGGAGAAGAACACGATGAGAGGCACAACGACTGACACGATGGCGCCCGTGGAAATAATCCAGTAGTTCGCCTGGAGCTCGTGATTTTGGTCGTAGAGGAATACCGTGAGGGGGGTGTGGACGTTTCCACCCAAGAAGACCAGAGCCACGAGCAGATCGTTCCACACCCAGATGAACTGGAATATTGCGAGCGACGCCAAGGCCGGTAGGGCGAGTGGCAGCACAATCCGATAGAAGACCTTCCACTCACCCGCGCCCTCCATGCGGGCTGCTTCCAACAAGTCCTTCGGAATGCCACTCATGAAATTGCGCATCAAGAAGATCCCAAACGGGAGGCCGAACGCTATGTGAAAGATGATCACCCCCGGAATAGTCCCGAATGGGTTTAGGCCAAAGAGTGTCCCTAACTCGCGGTAGAACTGCACGACCGGGATGAGGGCAACTTGTAGCGGTACCACCATGAGTGCCACGACCGTTAAGAACACGACGTCGCGCCCGCGCCATCTTCCAAAGACCAAGCTATGTCCGGCGAAACACGAGAAAAGGACCACCCCCAACGTGGCCGGTACCGTGATCTCTATCGACGTCATCAATGAGTCCAAGAGTCCACCAGCGACAAACCCTTGGCCGAAGAGGGTTCGATAATTCGAGAAGGTGAGGCTGGACGGATCCAGCAGTGCCTTCCACCAACCGCTCACACCGAAGGCGGCCTCTGGACGCAGTGAGATGACGAGGAGTGACACCGTTGGTACCAGCCACACGATGGCGATAATTCCGAGGACTATGTTTGATGGTCCCCGTGCCGGCAACATTCGCCGGAGTATGTGACGGCGCTTCGTAAGATCATTCGTCTGAGCAGTCGTTGTCATCACACTCCCTTGATCCGCTTTAGGTTCATGATCATCGCCGGAAGTACGAGCAAGAAGAGTATGACCGCGATGGCGCTCGAGACGCCGGAGTGAATTCCTCCGGTGAATCCATCGTTATAAATCTCCACCGCCAGTGTGGGCGTTGCGTTGACCGAAGCACCGGACGCCATATTCAAGACAATGTCGAAGACCTTGAGCACGTTGATGATCATGGTGACGAGAACCACGGCGAGGACGGGAGCCAACATTGGGACGGTGACTCTGCGAAAAACTTGCCACTCCTTCGCGCCATCTATTCGAGCGGCTTCGAGGACCTCGCGGTTCAGCGACGCGAGCCCGGCCCCGATAAGCACCATCGCAAAACCTGCCCAAATCCACAAGTAGGTGATGATCATCGCCATATCGGCGAGTGGAACCGAGAGCAGTGCTTGTGCGGTTTGACCCAACCCTGAAACGGGCGTGATTGAACCACCGCCGAGCCACGAGATACCGGTAAAGCCCGAACCAAAATTGGAGGACTCGAGTTCGACGAAGTATGACCCCGCACCGACATTTGAGAATTTGTACTGGCCACTCGTCGTGGTCGTTGTCGTCGCGACGCTCGCGCCCTGAGAGTTCACCAGTGAGAGATGAAGTAGCGGAAGGCCCAACTCCCCGGGTAGGACATCGGTCTTATTCGTCGGATCACTCGGCGAGAATGCTCGCCAGACCACACCGGTGATGGCGCCCGACATCGGCTGCGGCTTCACCGCGTCTTGGGCCTTGAGGAGTGTCAGCGTCGCAGGAGTGATATCTTCCAGGCCGATATTGATCGATCCCCCCGCCCGAGCCGAGGAGATGCTGACAATAGTGTTGTTCTTCTTGGCGTGCGCATTGCTCCCCACGAGCGCGGCGACCGTCTGCCCGGCCGCCGCGCTCACTGGGTAGGCGCCAGGTGGGTTGAACCAATCGCTCACCGTCAATACCGCCGCGTTCACCGCTCCAATCTGCGGGCTGTTGTCGAAAATCGTCGCCCACACCAGCGCTGACGCCGTGGTACTAAACACAATCGGCATAACAACCAACGCTTTGAACGCCGTGGCCCAACGAATTCGTTCAGCGAGCACAGCAAAGATGAGACCAAGAAAGGTGACGAAAAACGGGAATATCAGTACCCAGATGACGTTGTTGCGAAACGCAGTAAGGATCGTGTCCGTTGAAAACACTGTCTTGTAGTTGGTCAGCCCGAGAAACTTCGTGGCCGATTCATTGAAGAGGCTCAAGCGGATCGTGTCGATCGTGGGGTAGATCACGATGAACAACAACCAAATCGCGGCGGGCACTAAAAAGGCGAGCGAGACTGCGTGCTCGCGAATCCACGGGCGCCGCCTGCTTGTTCGCGTCTTTACGTTTATGGTGCTACCGCTCACGGACCCCACTCAAAAGAAGGACGACTGCGCTGAATAAGGACAGCCACCGGGTGTTCGTCGGCGTGCGCGTGGCCCTGAAGAACCACACGCACGCCGACGTCGCGAAGTACGACTAGCCGTTTGCGGCCAGGTAAGCCTTCGTTTCGCTCTGCATAGTTGACTCGAACTGAGCCGTCGTGTCCGTGCCGCCGACCCAGGCGAGCATGTTCGACCACATCTGCGGCTCAAGCGTGCCACCGTATTCGTCGTCCATACTGAACACGGTCGCGGACGCGCTATTCAGGTTCTTCACGATGCTCGCGGTCACGGGATTCTTAAGGGCGCTCGCCGGCACTGCCAAGTTAGGAGTGATCGTTCCTCCGGGAGCCTCTTCCCACAACGTCGCGAACTGCTTGGAACCCATGTACTTCATCAACGCTCGAGATGCTTTCGTCGACTTCAGCAGCATGGCCACGTCTCCCGACGACTGGTCGTTCGTCGCGTACTTACTGCCAGCGGGCGCCGGGAACGGGAAGTAGTCGTAGCACGGTTTCGTCTGCGTCAGGGTGCACGTTGATGCATCGGACGGCGTGTAGTTCGCTGGAAGGCTTTGCTCCACAAAGGAAGCCTCAATCACCATGGCGGCCGTCGGTGCAGCTGTCGCGGGGAACACGGGATTGATGCACGTGGGCCACAGTTGATCCGTGCCCAGAGCATTGCTGATGCCGCCCACATTTGCTCCGTTGGTACCGAGAAGCGATGAGTAATCGGCAAATGCTTGGGTGACGTCAGAACTCGTCCAACTCAACTTCCCGCTCACGAGGTTGTTGTACGCAGCAGCACCATTCGCCTTCACGAACAGGTTTTGAAAGAGGTCCGTTGCCGACCAGCCGGCGCCGGGAGTTCCACTGCAGTAGGAAATCGGCGTGTAACCGGCCGCTTTGATCGTTGCGGCATCGGCGATGAACTGCTCGAAGGTCGTTGGTGTTGAAGTAATACCCGCGGCCGCGAACACGGCTGGGTTGTAGAAGATCGTGTTCTTCGATGAAGAATCGAGCCAGACTCCGTACAGCTTGCCGCCATACGTTGCCGCCGCGTTCCACCCGGCGGAAAAGTTCTTCACTTCACTACCTAAAATTGACTTCAGCGGCGTCAATCGATGGCCTGCCGCGAGTAAGTCAAACGACCCGGGCGTCGGGACTGCCGCGATGTCCGGTGGCTTTCCTCCCGCAACTGCCGCTTCAAGCAGCGTGGGCAGGGAGGATCCTCCGTTACGAACGGTCACCTTCACCCCGGTCGACTTTTCGAAGGGCTTCAACGCCGTGGCAAAACCCGTCGCCTCGCCGCCCGAGAATTCGTTCCAGACCGAGACACTGCCGCCGATTTTCGAAGAAGACGCCACCGCAGGTCCACTCGACACGATGATGGATGTTGCCGCGATGGTGGTCAGCGCTGCGGCCGCGGCCATGACTCTGCCTGACGCCTTCACTCTCCCAAATACGTTCTTACTCATAACTCCCCCTTTTGTTGTAATTAACTGTTTCAAGACACCAGCTCCTCTCCCCCCTGAAGAATCTGGAGGCCGTTGGGGCCCTCCACGACTCCGTAGAGCTTGGTGGGACTGTTCCTTTGGATCCCCAAGGAACTTCCTCGGGGGACAACATCGAGCGCGAGTTCCTCTCGATGAGGCTTTGCGAACTCGCCGTTGAGCAGCGAGACCATCGTTGTCGCTCCCTTGATCCCCGACTCCAGCAACGGCTGGTTCACGGTCGAGATGTCAAGGATCGAAGAGACTTCAAGATTGTCGAATCCAATGACCGCTAAGTCATCGGGAATCTTCAGTCGGTGTTGCTGCGCCGATTTGATCACGCCCACTGCCAGGGTGTCGGAACTCGCAAAGATCGCCGTGGGCCGACGCCTCCCTGGTTCGAACAGCGCACCGGCGAGGGCTGCAGCCGCTTCGGAGGAGTGTGGACCCCGCGCGACGAGGTCGAAGTCCGGTCCTATTCCCGCCTCTTCGAGAGCCATCAGGTAGCCGGCGTAACGATTCTCCGAGGCGGACATTCCTAGGTCGGTCTTCGCGTTGTCACCGATGAAGCCGATTCGACGATGGCCCAGCGAGAGTAGGTGTTCCGTTGCCATTTTGCCGCCCGCGATGTCGTCGATAAACACGCACGGGAGATTCGGAAGACTGTTGTCAACGAGCACGAGGGGAATAGAAAGTTTCCGTATCCTCACAAGGCGCTCTTGAGGAATGCGCAGGGATATCGAGATAATGCCGTCCACGCGACGCTGGTCGATGATGGAAGAGAGGTGTCGATTGAGCTGCGCCCGATCCTCGACATTGAAGACCACCGCGTCGAGACCCGCGTCGCTCAATACGTCAATGACGCCCACTAAACGCGCCATGACCGAAGGCCGGGTGATCACGGACACCAGAATTCCGACCGCGTCGGTACGTCCCTTCGAGAGCGAGGAAGCGCTGCGGAGGGGGCGATAGTCCAGTCGTTCTATGGTGCTCAGGACGCGATTGCGAGTGTCCTGACTGACCTGATCACTGCCGTTAAGCACGCGCGAAACGGTGCCGACTCCAACTCCGGCCTCCGCGGCTACGGTGGCGATGCTTATCGCACGCTTCCCCACTGAAACTTCCCCCCCACACACCGGAAATCCCATTTCGGAACCGGTTCCATGGCAGACTACAGTTCACTATCTAAAGTGTCAAGTCAGGGCGACGGAAGTTTTGCTGGTCGTGAGGATCAGGAGGCGATGTGGCTGGGGCGAAGACTCGCGCAGTTTTAGGGCAACGAGTTGGGGCCCTGAGTTCACAACGACTCGACGTTTCTCTACTTGCACCTGTCGTTTTCGTTGCAGTCATTGTCTTACAAGAGTTCAAATCAATAAAGGGGAGTTCGATGATTGTCGACGAGAAGGCGCGCGAGCGAATCCTCGAGTCAGTTCACCTACCGACACGTGTGGAGTTCTTCGATATCGAGACACACGCACCTCAACGATGGTGGGACAGCGCGGTTCTCTATCAGGTGTATCTAAGGAGTTTCGCCGACGCTAATGGAGACGGCGTGGGCGACATAGCTGGAATGATCAGTCGCTTACCCTACATAAAGGAACTCGGCGTCGATGCCGTGTGGATATCCCCTTGGTACGTCACGCCGATGCTCGACGGCGGCTACGACGTCAGCAACTATCTCGATGTCGATCCCCTCTTCGGGTCACTCGACGACGTCAAACACCTCATTGCGGCGAGTCACGAGCTGGGGCTGCGCGTGGTTCTCGACATGGTCGCGAATCACTGTTCGAGTCAGCACCCCTGGTTTCAATTGGCGCTCGCATCACCCGAAGGTTCCAAGGAACGTGATTGGTTTTACTTCAAAGACGGTCGAGGCGACGATGGAAACGAACCGCCCAACGACTGGAAAAGTATCTTCGGTGGGCCCGCATGGACCAGGACCCAAAATCGCGACGGCACGCCCGGTCAATGGTATTTCAACCTCTTCGACTCCAGTCAACCCGACCTCAACTGGAGAAACGAGGAAGTGCTCACGCGCTTCGACGAGATTTTGCGATTTTGGTTTGATCGAGGTATCGATGGATTCAGACTCGACGCCGTGTCGGCGATTGGCAAAGACGACGACTACCGCGACATGGGCTTCGCGCCGCACGACCTCTATCGACCAGACATCTGGGGCCCGGTCCCGTTCTTTGACGCCGAAGGCGTGCACGAAGTCCTCCGACGGTGGCGTCGCGTGGCTCGAGAGTACGCTACCGAGAAATTTCTGGTCGGCGAAGTCGTAGTGCGCGACGTCGATCGATTGGCGCGCTATTTGCGGCGCGATGAATTGCAGTCGGCACTCTCCTTCGACCTTTGCAAGGTCGACTGGGACGCCAAAGCATTTCGTCAAATGATCGATACGCTGCACAGTGCGTGCCTGAAGGATCATTCATGGATGACGTGGACGTTGTCGAGCCACGATGAGAAACGCTCGGCGTCCCGATATTCACAAGATTCTCCCGTTGAGGGCGCTTTGGCTGAAGTGACTCCAATCGGTCATGAGCGCGCCCGGGCAGCGTACCTACTGGCGTTGGCGTTGCCCGGATCGGCGTGCATCTACCAAGGCGAAGAGTTGGGCCTTGGGGAGGTCACTGACATCCCCGACGAGAAGCTGAAGGATCCCATTTACTTGCGCACGAGCACTCGGGAACTTGGACGCGATGGTTGTCGCGTGCCACTCCCGTGGGAGGAGGAAGGTCCGTCCATGGGCTTCAGCATCCATCATGAACCTTGGTTGCCGCAGCCACGCGACTGGTCGGGCCTCAGTGTCGCGACCCAACTCAACGACGCTTCCTCGACGCTGCACTTCTTTCGGAAGGTTCTTCGATTGCGATCAACCATCTTCGTTGACGATGATGATCGGACCATCACTTGGGAACCGAGCCCAGAAGGTGTCCTCATCTTGCGACGCGATCCGGATGTACGTTGTGTCGTGAATTTCTCAGGCAGTCCCTTCCGCATTGATGACGACGCAGAGGTGTTGGTCTCCAGTTCTCCACTGACGGACGAGCGCATTCTCGAAGTAAACCAGGGTGCGTGGTTGCGTATCCACCTCGGCAACGCCGCTGAGCCGCCCGCTTGAGTCGTCAGCTCGAGGAACGCCTCCTCGAGAATTGCCCTCGGTTATGAACTTCAATCGTCAGAGTGCAAGGTGGAGGCGAAGCGCCTCGTCGAGTTCGGTCATTAAGTCTTGAGGGACTTCTCCGATCGTGGATCCAAGTCGCTCCACGGGAATGGAACGGACCTGTTCTGCCTGAGCCTTGGAATCGTGCGCCAGTCCGGTCACGTCAACGTAGCGACACGCGGTGACTTGAAGGATACGACCACGTCACTGGAACGTGACCGTGCACCGATGGTCCTACGCCGTACTGTATTATCTATCCACAATTTACGCTCTCCCACCCTGCTGATCAGCGCTCTCTTGGTCCTCAGTGCCTTCGCTGGATCTCCCGTGGCGGAGGCGAGCGTCGCCCACGCCACTGCTCCGGCTTCACTCAAAGTTGAACCACTGCGTGTTGCTCCGGGGGTCACGTATTCCCAGTTGACCTTCCTCGGATGTGCGTCGGTCAGGTACTGCGCTGCAGGAGGATCGTCAACGAAGTCTCGACTCGTGCGGGCCACGATGTCAAGCGAGGCGGATGGTGTTTGGGGCCCTCTTCAGAATGTTGGGCCAGCCGTTACCAATGGCTCCAGTTCGGAGATCAGTGCTGTAGCGTGCCCGGCCCCGGGTTCGTGCGTGGCCGTCGGCAACCACTCCTCGACAACGACGGGCGCGCTCACCGCGCGCTCCTCGAGCTTCATGATTACCCAAAAAGGTCCCGAATGGTCGTCCCCGCAGCCGATTCCCCTTTCGGGATCAGAGCCACACTCTGATTTCGGCGTCACCGCCCTGCAATGCCCCTCGAAGAACTTCTGCGTGATCATCGGGCTCGACGATGTCTCGGCGACTTCACAACTGCAGTTCGCCCAGACGTGGCAGGGAGGGAAATGGGGTTCGCCCCATTTTTTCTCTCCCTCTGAACTCGGAGACGAGGTCACCACTCTCGGGCCGCGCGCGCTCTCATGTCCTACAACCTCGTGGTGCATTGAGGTAGGACGATACGAGACCGCGTCGGGGCGGATTACGCCTTTTGATGCGACCCTGAGCAAGGGACAGTGGGGGCCAATGACTTCACTCACGGCGTATCGCGACTCGACGAACGACAACTCACTGACCTCCGTCTCGTGCGTGGCGGCCGGCACTTGTGTTGCCACGGGCGCCAGCCAATTCGGCAGGGGCGACGTGGCCAGCGTTCCTTTGATCATGTCGGAATCCGACGGGCAGTGGGCGCCCGCCAGAACGTTGGCGATTCCCGGCATCACGTCATCGCTTCTCGATCCAACGCAAGTGCCCCTCGTGTCGTGCGTGGGTGACATGGACTGCACGGGCATGGTTGCGTCGCGCTTTACGGATGGCATCACCATAGGCGTGGCCACGTTGCGAAGCTCTGGTCAATGGTCCGCGGTTCGCATCAATGACCTTGATCGATATACCTCCCCAACTCTGCTTGCGCTGTCGTGTTTCAAGAGTGCGTGTGTCGGAATCGCGACGGCGGCTGGACCCGCTAGTGGGCCAAGTCGGGTGCCACTGGTTGTGACTGCCAGCGGCGCGTGGTGACCACTCCTTCTGGAGTCAGTGTGACTCCATCGCGAGTCCTCTTCCAATACCGCACTGACCATTATCTTGGCGGTGGCGTGCGAGTGCTCGCTCGCGACACATCGGTATTGTTCGGACAATGAAGACTTCCCGACGTTTCGCGACGAGTGTCGTGCTGCTGCCGCTTGTGTTGGCGGTCGTACCCGCGTTCGCGGCGTCTCTGACACCGACGCCGAGAATCGTTTCGTGCACGACAACGCCAACGTCTGTAACCGTTCGGTGGGTCACGGCGAATACGGCAGCGAACCGGAAGATCACCGGCTACGGCATTGTCACCCAGAATTCGCAAATCCCAACGCGCGGATACGGGCGCAAGGCGCGCACCGGCACGGTGCACGGACTCACCCCGCGTACGGCCTATCGCGTCCAGCTCTATCCCTTCGTAAAGTCCGGCGGTCAAACCATTCCAACGTGCCTCGCCTACACGAAGTTGTCATCCGGGAGAAGAACCACCCCCATGCGCGCTCCGTTAATCACTTCACTGACATCCACTGATACGACGATCAGTGTTTCGTGGTCGATGAATGAGTCAGCGACGTCGGCGTTGCCATCGTCGTATCAGGTGTGGGTCTCTACGGAAGATGCGGTGAACGCGAACACCGCTCCGACCACCTCGCTGCAGGAACCGTTGTCCGTCCACTCGGTTACTGTTGCCGGACTGACACCGGGAACTTCCTACGACGTCGCCGTAGGCACGAACAACGCGTGGGGCCAAGCAAATGTCGGCAAAGTGATTGTGACTGCGCAATCGGCCACGACCACGACTACGACATCTTCGACAACCACGACGACGGTGCCCTCGGCGTAGCTCGTCGCTCACAACTTGGAAAGAGTCGAACGAGCACGGCTATGTCCACGCTGAGCCGAGAGGTGACTACGGACCCTCCCTGCGGGGTGGCATCGGTCTTTGGAGATCGCGGGCGCACGAGATCCGGCCCGAAATCACGAAATCCCGGGTCTCATTCGAGACACCGGGACTTACGTGCAGACGAACGCCAAATTTCGGCGCTCACCCTTGGTGGCGGGGGCAAGATTTGAACTTGCGACCTTCGGGTTATGAGCCCGACTTGGAAACGACGCAGTACCCAAGCGCAGAAGAATTCATCCGTCCGTCCGGCAGAATGTTCCAAGGAATCATTGGGAAAGATGATTGTCGACGTGTCCGAGTAAGAGGATGGTCGATTGGCCTATCAGGCCGCCTCATTGACTGAAGAGTGCAAATCATGTGCAAACGGCTTTGACGGCCCTGCAATGACTGAACGAGTCCAATCGGCGATGTGCCACAGAGATAGGCAACGGTGCTGGGAAGCAAAGCGGCCCATCCACTCGCACTGGACTAACGACCAAGACCATGGTCATTGTCCCTAGCTCTCAAAAATTTCTCGAAGACCTGCAGGACCTTCAAATCCTTGACACGACCGGCGGCCCGTTTCGACTTCGCGATGTCCTCAACTGATGCAACGTGCGTCTCGGTTCGACCGACAACCACGGTGAGCGACCTTTCCTCAAGAGCTCGAAAATCTCGAATGCCATCGGCTTTGAAGAGGACGTCAAATTCTCCGAATTCGCAAGTCAAATTCAACATTTGCATCCCACCCAGAAACTCGGGTGACCTATCAAAAGCCAGGCCCGCCTCGAGATCAGTGACGCGAATCTTCGCGTCGAGATAGTCAAGAGCGTTGGCGAGATGGTTCAAATTGGTGCGATTGGGAGACGCATAGAAATCGATGTCCATGGTGGGAGGAATTGGTACGGACTGCGCAATGGCCGCAAATGCCCCGATCACCACGTAGTCCACCGCGAATCTATTGAAGGCTTCAATTATCGCTTCGGCTTCTAGTTCGTGGTTCACTGGCTTCCTCGATTACTCGCGCATTACTGAATCCGGCAACATTCGCCCTGTGGCGATCTTCGACTCGCTGCCGCTCGACGTCACTTCGCCTCGAGTGTCTCTCGATTAACAACTGGTCGTGGTCATCAAGACTTTCGAGATGAATTCTTGGTTCTAACCCCACCGAAGCAAGAATTCGTCGCACCGATTCAAATCCAGGATCAATTCGCCCCAACTCGATTCGAGCGATCGTCGATTGGGCGACTCCAGCTCGCGCAGCTAGTTGGCGCTGAGTGAGGTTCAAGCGCACGCGTGCTAACGCGAGCAGGCTCCCCGCGACCGTCGACGAAGTTCCAGTGGTACGCACACTCATATGATAGCAGATACGCTATCAAACTCCAAACCGGGGTTTCTTCCAACCTGTTGTGAGGCTCCCCCACGTCAGGGCCTTTGGCTTCGTTTGTGTTCTACTTGGTGGCAGGGGAACTGTGTCAATTCGTCAACTTCGGATGAGTTCAACCACGACTTCCCTGGTAGTAAGTGCTGCACTCCCGCCTTGCACACCCAAGTGCCCACCCCGGTGACTTTCTCATAACCACTGAGTTTATGGAACGAACTTGATGAAATCGTGAGTACAACGTAGCGAGTCATTGTGACCTCGCAAACCACTTAGTCACAGGATCAGCCGACGGATGACACGCAGCGATCATGTTGCTCGCTGTCTCGTTGGTGAGAGCCTCCGGCGCACCTAGTCAAGATCGGTCATAAGGAAAAGCCACGCGTTTGTGATTCCACCGACAAGTGCCATGAAAACGATGGGTACAACCAAATACACGCCATCAGTATTTCCCGCTGCCAAAAGCGCTCCTGATGTAATTGTTAGCAATGCGGTAAGCAAGTTGGGACTGAGGTTACTGACCAGTCGAGCAAGTCTCGTCGGAAGGGCCTCCACGTGCTTTCGCCTCCAGTGTCCGGTGATGAAATCACTCAGAGCTTCGAGACATCCCAAGGCGATGAACTCCCACCCGAGGACGAACTGACTCTCACGCGGCGTCGTTAGGAGGATTGCAACGAACAATGGAAGCATGAGCACTAGCAAGGTCTGCAACGCGCTAGCTCTAAGCACCACGTGCTTCACGATTCTCGTTCGATTGAGCGATACGGCTACGAAGAGAAGACCAACCAGTGCGCCGCTAGCGCCGCCAACAACCTGTCCGAAAGTACCCCAGTTTTGATAAATGACATCCACAATCAAACTCGCTGGTCTGTCACGATTGCAATTCTCGCATCGTCATTGATACAACGTGTGAGTCAGAGAAGGCAGACAGTTCGGGAACCCGACCGTAGGAGCCTATGAGATTCATCGCGGTTGTGATGAATCAGCTCGAGGTGCGCAGATAAAGATCGGAATGTCGCGACTTGTCTTCTTCCGGTACTCGGCGTAGGGAGGAAAGGTGGCATCGCAGATGTTCCAGAGCTCTGGCTTCTCAGTCGAGGTAGCCAATCGGGCCGTCAATTCCATGCGGTCGCCCCTGTGCCGCACTTGAATGTCGGGATGTTTTGCGAGGTTTCCGTACCACACCGGGTTCTTCGGTGCTCCTCCGATGGATGCCACGAGTAACACACCATCCTGATACGGAATGTGAATCAACGGCTTAATGAGTGTCCGGCCAGTTACAGCACCGGTCATAGTCACAAAACAAACATCGTGTCCCTGTATCTTATTAGCCAACCGACCGCGGCTGAGTAGGTTGAGACGAACATGGGCCTTCGCAAGCGTCTTGATGATCCATTGTCGCGCGGAGTGCGCCCAAGACGGCCCGTTGTCGGAGTCTGTTCGGAGTAAGTTTGACTTAGGCATGTCCACGACCTTTTGCGTCGAGCGTTGGATGAGCGTCAATCTTGAGAGCGACACGGGTCATTTCACAGGTAGCCCGAAGTCAATAACGTAAAGGTTGCCATGACGACGCAGGTGGCCGGACTCTCCCGAACAGCCATCGAACAAGGCGCCGGAAAGTGCCGTTCCCGCGCGTTGACTCGGCTCACCATGTTCTGGCCAGTTGCTCAGAGTCCGAAACTCCATCACTCAAGTCAGATCCGGTGCGCCGAGCAGTCGAATCAGAAGCTTGTCAAATGTTGCCAACTGCGTCGGCGTGAGTCCCGAAAACGAGTGCGCGAGTACCCGATCCACGACGTGTTCCCCGGCCCTTCGAAGTTGATGGCCCTTTTCGGTCAGACGATGATGGGCGGCTCGGCCCGGACTCGCAACACGTTCGATGAGTCCATTCTCAATCATGCGACCGGCGAGCGTGCCGAAGGCCTGGTCACTCTGAAACGTCAGCTGGGCCAGGAGGTGCAAGGAAGCTCCCGGGTTCTGGTCGAGATGCCGGAGAGCGTCCCACTGCACAAGGCTGATTCCTAAAGGCGCCAGCTGGGCGTCTATCGCCCTGTGATGTCTAATCTGCAACCTCTTTACAGAGAGCCCTATCTCGCTCAGCGTTCTCGTCACGATCTGAGGCTAGCAAACAATAAGTCAACTTGTTTATATCAACATGTTGTGATACAATGGAACTCATCACCACTTCAACCCTGCAACAAGCACTTCCGAAGGAGACAACACCATGACCTCAACGACGCGCACAATCGAACTCGTAAACGACCTGAAGATCAACTTCGACGAATATGGCGTTGCCGAAGACGGCACCGCAGCGATCGTGCTCCACGGCGGCGCAGGACCTCGCTCCGTCGCCGGCTTCGCCGAGGCACTTTCTGAGCACGCCAACGTTATCGTTCCGACGCATCCCGGCTTTGACGGCACGAACCGACCCGACGCAACCGACACCATCGAGGATCTGGCGGTGGCCTACTTGGACCTCATCGACGAACTCGATCTGCATGATGTGATGATCATTGGGAGTTCGATCGGCGGCTGGATCGGCCTGGAGATGAGCCTGCTCGACAATCGTGGCCGGATCAAGGCGCTGGTCTTGCTCGGATCCACGGGCATCAAGCCAGAACCGCCGCTGGAGATTGCCGATCCAGCGAAGCTCGGACCAATAAAGACTGGAGAACTCGCGTTCTACCGACCGGAGCTACGTCTTGATCCGGCAACGTTGAGCGAGACACAAAAGGCCGCGATGGCGGCAAACCAACGCGTTCAAGCCATCTACGCAGGTTCCAACTATGACCCGAAGCTGCGCGGCCGCCTCCATCGAATTGTTGTACCCGTACTGGTGATCGCCGGCGAACACGATGGGATTGTCCCACCCGCCTACGGTCGCGCCCTGGCCGACTCGTTGCCGCGCGCCGTCTTCCGCGTGATTCCAGAGGCGGGACACTTCCCACACATCGAGCAGCCTGGTGCAGTTTTCGGAGCCATCGGAGACTTTGTGGACAACCAAGTCCAGCCTGGAGCAAGGCGTGACTCCGCTTCGATTTGAAGGCGTACTCCTGCAGGCGGAGATACGGGGCTCAGTGAGTTTGCGTCGCCGAGGATCACTGGGTGGTCGACAAAACGCTGATCACATCAACCGAATCCGGGCGAGCGCGTAATGATGAAACAATGAGAGCGACTGCTGCTCCAATGGCTGCCCAGAGTGCGATAACGAGAAGATCCCCTTGTAGGTCATAAGCGTGAAAGTAGACAACGCGTCGTATAGCTAGGACAGCTGCGCCATTGGGAAGCGCACTACTAATCGCTCGCCAGAACGGCGGCAACAAGGAGGCGGAGTACGCTCCTCCAGAACTCGGATTGCCGAGAATCACGAAGATCAAAAGTGTGAGACCAATGCCGAACACGCCGAAGAGAGCCTGGAAGGCCATGGTGACCGCGGCAGCGCAGAAGACCAATAGAACGCCGATCGCCCACAATGCGAAGAAGTGACCCGTCAAAGCTCCGAGTACTTGGTCGACCACGAGCGCTCCACCCAGGCCAGCCAAGATCGAGTAGAAAGCGACGATGAGAAGACGAATGAAGGACCTTCGGCCAGTGGTCGGTCGTGCTCCCGAAGAGATGCCCAGTAGAGCGGCGGCGAGGTAGCCGCCTACCAACAAACCCACGACCAGGTAGAAGCTCGAAAGACCACGAAAATCTCCCGACTGGGAGGGTACGACGTCTTTGACATCGAGACCCCGGTGCGCCGCATTCTCGACGTCACCGACCACGGTTTCGACGGCGGTGGTCAACGCCGCGCCCCCGCCCGAAGCGACCAGTAGCGTGTCGGTCCGTCCCGTCGTTGACAGAATCAGTACGCCGTCGATTGAGCCCTTATGAATGAGGGAAAGGGCACGGGCGTCACTCGCGACGCTGGTCACGTGCAGTGGCTGTCCGGGCAAGCCGTTGAGCGCTCCAACCATTTGCTCTGACGCAGTGCCGGCGGCTACTGCAACGATTGGGATTCGGCGGGGAGTCGGGTCGTGAAATGCACCTACGAACGAAAGAATAAAACCGAGTCCTAATAGGAGGACACCGAAGATTAAAGCTGCCGTTCGTATTGAAACCGCATCGCTCACGTCCTGTCGGAACGTCTTACCCAGTCGCTCTGGTTTTGGATGTGAAATCAGACTGATCTCATTGAATTCGTCGTGCATATTCATCCGAATTGTCTCCTCTTATGGGTATGTTCAATACACTAGCATATCCAATACATATATGTATCAGATACAGAAATGAATCTGATAGGGTGACATCAAGGACAGGAGTACCGGCGCTATGAACCAATCCATTGCACGAGACACAACAGACGAAGAGACGACCAGCCCGTCGAGGCCGCCGCGTGTAACTCGCCGACGAGCGGTTACGCGCGCCCGTTTGCTCGACGCGGCCTTCGCGGAGTTCGCTGCTCGGGGCTTTGGTCAAACGAGCATCGAAGGAGTCTGCGAACTCGCCGGATATACACGCGGGGCCTTTTACTCCAACTTCGAGAGCCTGGATGAACTCTTCTTCGTCCTCTATGAAGAGCGCTCACACTCCCTGGCTGGTCAAGTGGCAGCAGCGCTCGCCATTCCCCACGTCGGTGAACCAGTCGAGTCACTGATCGAGCGGATAGTAACCGCGCTCATGATTGATCGCGAATGGATTCTCATCAAGTCCGAGTTTTATCTCTATGCGGCTCGCAATCCCGCCGCGGCCGTGTCCCTGCGCTCCCAAAGAGAAAATCTTCTCAACGTGCTCGCGCGTCTACTGGATGACGAAGTTGACCGCAAGGGCCTTCCCCTCTCTTTGAAAAGTCCGCAACGATTGGCGGCCGCGGTAATGGCCCTGCATGATGGGGTTACACCGCAACTGCTGCTTGATCCAGATGACGGCAGTTTTCGGACGTGGTTGATCGATTTAATCACGGCGCTTATCGTACGCACTTAAGTTCCTTGAATCGAGATGCGAGTTCCTTTGCCGGTGATCAATCCTGACCCGATATGACCGCACTCGTGTCCTTTGAGCGAGTATTCGAGGTCCTCGACGTCGGCCTGGCCACGTGCCGCAAATGTTGTGGTGACTCCATCCCGACGAACCGTGCGGAAAGCTCACAAGATTGTCGATCGTGGCATTTATGAATCTGCGGCGGTCCTGAATTGGTCGAATTGACCCGGTCGTGCACAGGTCAGTTAGGCCGAATGGGCGGAACGATCGTGGTGTGCAGTGGTGTGTAGCACATGCACATGCATGTGCACAGGGGTTTTTGGACCTTCGGCCTCGAAATCTCCGCCCAATGTGCCACGAACAGCACGAAGGCCCAGGAATCCCTGGGCCTTCGACTTCGTTTCAGTACTACGTGGTGGCGGGGGCAAGATTTGAACTTGCGACCTTCGGGTTATGAGCCCGACGAGCTACCAGACTGCTCCACCCCGCGATGCAGAGACCAGTATATCGACCATTCTACGAAGTGAAAACTGACGCCCTCGCAACGACACACACTGATGCAATCGCGAGCGCGTACTGTGACCCACGTTCGGTATCGCTGTGGCATTCCATCGAACCGACGTCGATGGCGAGCCATGAATGAGGCAGTTCGATGATGAAGATGTGGTCAGCGCGCCGGCGGCACTTACTTCTTCGCCAGCGCGTTCTGAGCCAGGGTCAACTGCGCGTCCATGGCGTTCACCTCGGTCTGGTAAGCGCCGAGATCGCCGTTCGTCAGGTCCTTTTGTGCCGCTTGGTAGTCAGTCGCCGCTTGCTTCAAGTACGCCGTCACCGTTTGGCCGGGCTTGGTGGAGCCCCCGCCCCCGCCCTTGCCCGGCGACGTGCCGCCGATCGAGACGTTCGCGTCGAAGACCTTCGATACCGCACCGGAGAGCGTCGATTCGAACGCGACGTCCTGGTTGAACACCGCGAAGATGTAGCGCAACTGCGGTATCGGGTTCGACGTGCTCACCACGTAGAGCGGACGAATGTAGAGGATGCTCTGATCGAGCGGCACCATGACGTTGTTGCCGAGCAGGACCTGGGAGCCATTGGTGTTGAGCAGACTGATGATCTTGGAGGCCGCGGCGTTCTGCTGCATCTCGGAGTCGGCCTGCACCGGACCGGTCACGGACTGCCCGCGCGGCGTCACGTACACGTGCAACTGCCCGTAGTCCGAGGGATCGCTCGTGGCGATCATGAACGCCGTGAGGCCCTGGACGGTGGAGGAGTTCCCGGCCGGTACGAACGCGATGTTCTCCAGGAGCTGTTGATGATTCTTCTCGGGCAGGGAACCGACTTGGTAGATCGGACTCATCGGTGCGAGCGACGAGGAGACCACGTTGCCGGCGGCGTTCGTCACCGTGGTGAGGGCCAAGGACTGCTGCGGCGTGCCCGAACCGGTGGTCGGTGAGACTTCCCAGCGGTCCGACGCGGCGAAGAAGGCGCTCGCCGTGGAGATGTGGTACTTCGCCAACGTCGCGGCCTGGACCGAGAAGATGTTCGAGGGGTAGCGCAGGTGGGTGCGGATCGCCTCGGGCATCTGGCTCATCGGGTGGAACATCGTCGGGAAGGCCGCCCGGTAGGCCTTCAAGATGGGGTCGTTCGGGTCGTTCGCGTAGAAGGTCATCGCGCCGGTGTAGGCGTTGACGACGACCTTGACGGAGT
The DNA here is from genome assembly GCA_963700135.1 of uncultured Acidimicrobiaceae bacterium. Taxonomy (GTDB): domain Bacteria; phylum Actinomycetota; class Acidimicrobiia; order Acidimicrobiales; family RAAP-2; genus RAAP-2. Next base: position 1,012,752 of record CAVOWM010000011.1, read on the forward strand.
TGCGGACGTAGTTGAAGCTGGACGGGAGTCCGCCCTGGTTCACGTTGAGGTTCGACGCGTTCTCGCTGTAGGGGTACTGATCGGTCGTCGTGTAGCCGTCGATCACGTACTGCACCTCACCGTTGGCGATGACCGCGTACGGGTTCGAGTCGAAGGTGAGGAAGGGCGCGGCCTTCTGGGCCATCTGCTGCACGTCGCGCACGAAGAGCACGCGACTCTTGGAGGTGATCTGGTTCGAGATGAGGAAGTTGAAGTCACCGAGACGCAACGCCAGGGCCATTCGGCTGAAGATGTTGCCGACCGCGACACCGCCGGTGCTGTCGTAGTGCGTCTCGACCGGTGCGCCGGCGTTGGTGCCGGAGTTCACCTGGTAGTCGAGCTCGAGCTGCTTGGTGTTGGCGACGACCCAACCGGGGTCCTTGATCCCGAAGTAGATGTCGGGCTGGGTCAGGACCGGCATGCCGTTGGTGGACTGCGGTGGCACGTTCGAGACGACGAAGTTCGGATTGCCGGTCGTGTAGTCGACCGCGTTCGCCGGGAGCACGGCGGCGCCGATCCCGTGGGTGTACTGCAGGTGCTGGTTCACCCACGACTGCGAGGGCAGGTTCGCCGTGTTCAGCTGGCGCGCGCCGATCAGCACGGGCGTGAGCTTGCCGTTGATGAAGTAGCGGTCCACGGCGAGCGTGGTGAACGTGTAGTACGCGTGGATCGACTGGCGACGGGTCACGTTCGCCAGCGCGATGTTGGCCGCCGGGTCCCACAACCGGATGTTGTTCAGAGTGGCGTTGTCGGCCTTGATGGTCGAATCGGTGATCGTTGGTGAGGCGGCGAAGTTGGAGTACTTCACCTTGTCGAGCCCGAAGGCCGCGCGGGTCGCCTCGATGTTGCGCTGGATGTACGGCGCCTCGAGCGAGTCCTGGTTGGGGCTGACCTTGAGCGCCTGGAGGATCGTCGGGTAGAGCACCCCGATCACGATGGCCACGAAGAGCCACAGACCGACCGCCACCGCCGGCAGCGACCAGCCGCGCAGTCGCACGTTCGCGAGCAAGATGAGCGCCGCGGCCATGGAGAGGAAGAACAAGATCGTGAGCGCGGGCATGCGCGCGTGCACGTCGGTGTAGCCCGCGCCCTGCACGAACCCGTTGGTCGAATTGACCAACTCCCACTTGGCGATGACGTAGCCCGCGGCCTTCATCAGCGCGATGCCGGCGCCGATGACCGAGAGGTGGGCCTTCACGCGCGGTGAGACCCGCGGCGTCACCCTGGTGGCGCGGATACCGCCGTTCAGGTAGTGAAAGCCGGTGGTGATGATCAGCGCGACGATCAGCGAGACCAGCAGCCAGGTCACCACGAACGAGACGAACGGCAGGGTGAAGACGTAGAAGCTCAGGTCCTTGTGGAAGAGGGCGTCCTTGATGTGGAAGGGCTGGCTGTTGGCGAAGAGCAGGTACTTGTTCCACTGACCGGTGGCGTTGAGTCCGGCGATGAGACCCATGACCAGCGCGATGGCCGCGTAGATGCGCTTGGCGTAGGGACGGACCACGTTCTGGAAGCGCCGCACGACCTCGTCCTCCGGGTCGAAGGAGAGGTCGCGCGCGCCGAAGCGGTCGGTGAGGAGCAGGTTGCCCCACATGATGAAGAAGAAGATCGCGCCGAAGGTCAGGCCGAGACCCAGCTTCACCATCAAGAGCGTCGAGAAGACCTTGCCGAGGCCGACCGAGGAGAACCACATCTGGTCGGTCCAGAGCACGGCGAGGTTGCGCAGCGACAGGAAGCCGATCAACAGGACGACGAAGGCGAGTCCGAACCAGAAACGTCGAGAGAATCGCCCTAGTCGACGCGCCCGAGGCGGTATATCAGTCGGACTACGCACGCAACGAGCCTAGGTCGTATTTCAAACAGGAATGACGGCGCAGGCACAACCGGCGTGCAGCGGTGGGAATGGCGAGCCACTCGGGAAGTTCTCGCCCGCGGGTCGCTCGCCCGAGGCGGCGTCCATGGCGCACGCGTCGCACGGCGCGTCGTTCGGCGCCACGAAGAATCGCACGTGGCGCCCGCGCGACGCGGCAACCACGCCGATCTCGAAGGCCCGGCGCGCGGCGTCGGTGCAGAGTCGTTCGACGCGCGCGCCGCGCCACTCCTTGTAGGCGGCGTTCGCGCGGTCGGGACCGTCGCCGCTGCCGTCGGTGAGGATTCGCTTGCGTAGGGCCAGCACGATCGTCACCGCCAGGTCGGCCGCGCAGTCCTGCAACGCCGCGCTCTCGGCGACGCCCCCGCTGACACCGGCCTCGTCCATCGCGAACTGCACCCCCGCGGCGGCGGCGTCCGACAAGGCGTCGATCGCGGCGTCGGCGTATCGAGCGCGCTGCTCGTGTTCGTCCTCGAGTTCGGTCGTGATCATCGCCTTCACGTCGCGGAGTCGTTCGAGCATGATGTTCTGATCGTCCTGGAGGGCGCGCTTCACCTTGCGCGTCAGGGACGCGAGGGACTCGGCGAGCGCCGCGTCGCGGCGCTCGAACAGTTCCCCGTTCGCGGTCACGGGTTTGGCGGGTGCCGGCGCGGCGCGCTTCGGGACCGGCGCGGCGCCGCGCTCTTCGAGCGTCGCCTTGCGCAGTCGCGCGAAGATCTCGTTGACGACGTCGGTGCCCGACCCGTCGTCGTCGATCATCGAGACCTCCGTCACGTCGGCGGCGATCGCGACTTCCTCCTTGGGCGCGCGGCGGGCGCGCGGCCGTGATTCACTCGGTGTCGAATCGACGACCTGCAGTTTCGGCTCGGCGACCTGGCGCAGCGGCGTGCCGGCGAGCACCTCTTCTTCGGTCGGTTCCGGCGTGTTCGGACGCAGTCGCAGCGCCTCCAGCGCGGCGTTGCGCGCCACCTCGTCGGAGTTGTTGATGCCCGAGAGCACGCCCTCGACCTGTTCGTGGACCGACGTGACGAACGTGGCGAGCACGTCGCGCGCGGCGCGCAACTGTTCGATCTGGATCTGCAGTGCCTTGCGCTTGACCGCGAGGTCGTTCAAGACGGCCTTGCGGGCGTCGTAGGACTGCTCGACGATCGCGCGACCCTGCTCGCGCGCCCCCTCGACGAGGGCTTCGCCGTTCACCTTCGCCGACTCGACGAGTCGCTCGGCGGCCAAGCGCGCGTCATGGTCGATCTGACCGGCCGTGCTCTCGGCTTCGGCGATGAGGGCCGCGGCGCGCTCCTGGGCCTCGATGAGGTGCGCCGAACTGCGCTGCTGGCTCTCGGCGAAGGCCTGGGCGCTTCGTTCCTGGGCCTCGGCCGTCACCCGACCGGCCTCTTCGTGGGCCGAACGCAGGATCGCGGCGCTCTGCGCGCCGAGTGCGCCCGCCAGTGTCGCCTCGTCGAAGGTCGGATTCGCGGCCCGGCGTTGGGCCTCGCTCAGCTGATCCTGCAGTTCGCGGATGCGGGCCTCGAGGTGTCCCATCTCGCGCGCCACCGACTCCAGCTGGATACGGACCTCGTTGGGGTCGTAGCCACCTTTTCGCACGATCGTGAAGTTCATCCGGGCGATCTCGGCTGACGATTGGCGCGTGGTTGAGAGAATTCGGCGATCGTCCATTCCCTCCAGACTACGGCGTCGGACTTGTCGAAAATGGCTTAACGGGGCGGCGTAAGGGGTTGCGGGACCGCGCCACCGAGGGCTCGAAGGTCGCGCAGCGCCTGGGCCAGTGACGTCACGCCGATGATCTTGAGACCGGGCTGCGCGGCCGCCTTGGCGGTGGCGACCTCGACCTGCGGGACGAAGAAGTACTTCGCGCCGGCGCGTTGCACCGCGACGGTTTTCTCGGCGACGCCGCCGACGTCGCCCACGTCGCCGTGGACGTCGATCGTGCCGGTCGCGGCGATCGGCCGGTTCCCGGAGATGGAGTGGCGACTGAGAAGGTCGATCAACGAGAGCGTCATGGCGAGCCCGGCCGACGGTCCGCCGATGTTGGCCGTGTCGATGCTGACCGTCGCCGGCAGTGTGTACGAGAAGCCGTCTTGGAGGCCGACGCCGATGAAGGACGTGCCGGTGCCGCTCACGCCCGGACAGCCCGACGGTCCGAGGTCCTTGGGCGGTCTCTCGGTCGTCACCGCCAACGTCGACGGCGCCCGGTACGTGATCACGCCCTTCTTCGAGATGCGCGCGCGTTTGATCGAGAGCGTGACCGTCGTGCCCGACGGTATCGAGTGCGTCGCGGCGATGAGCGCGCACTCCGAGGTGACCGTCGTCCCGTTCACCCCGATGATCTCGTCGGCCACGTGGAGGCCGGCCCGTCTTGCCGGTGACGGCGCCACCACCTCAGTCACGATCGCGCCCGTCGGCGTCGCCGGCACCTTCCAGCCCAGGGCCTCGAAGGCGACCACCTCGGCCGCCTGCTTCGAGCCACTCATCTCCAGGTAGCCCTGGGCGCCGAGTTCGTCGGTCGGCACACCGGGATCGACCAGTTCGTCGGAGCTGATGAACTGCACGTGACTTTCGAAGTGCATGAGGAGCCACTGCAGCGCGTTCAACGATCCAAGGTCGACGTCGGTGAACATGATCTTGCCGCGGTGCTGCTCGGTAGCCACGCCCGAGATCTTCACGAGCGGCGCGACCGGCGTGGCGTTGCCCGGGGTGATGGCGTACTCGTTCGTGTTCAATCGGTCGAGCACCACCACGCTCGCCAGAACCAGCACCAGGACAACGAAAATCGCCGTGGCGCCGCGACTCCGCCTGGGAGGTGGTGAGATGGGTTCATGCACGGTGATGAATCAACGCTAGCGGAGAGCATCGACGAATCCTTGCTGAGGGCCGGCTTCGCGATCGGCGACGACTACCGAGAGATCTTGCGGGCCAATCTCCTCAGCCTCGTGCCCCGTCACCGGATTTTGGCCCTGCGCGGCATCGTGCGACAAGAACTCGTCACCGCTGACGATTGGCGCGCCGCCTTGCGCGACGCGGACGTCGACGTGCGACGCGAGGCCTTGAATCAGATCGCGCACGCCGAGATCGATGACGACGAGGTCTTCGTCGAGATGCTGCGCTGTCTCGACGACGCTGACGCGCTCGTCGTGGACGGCGCGGTCTTCGCCCTCGGGGAACATCTGTACGTGGCCGCCGTCGAGAAGCTGTGCCACGTCGCGACGAGTCATGAGGACGCGCGGTGCCGCGAGTCGGCCGTCGCCGCCCTCGGCGCGATCGGCGACGACCGCGGTCGTTCGGCGATCCTCGGCGCCCTGGACGACAAGCCGCCCGTGCGGCGGCGGGCCATCGTCGCGTTGTCGAACTTCGAGGGACCGGACGTCGACGAAGCGCTCGCGCGCGCCAGCGAGGACCGCGACTGGCAGGTTCGTGCGGCCGTCAACCAGTTGGGACGAGACGACCTCTAACGATCGGCGTCGCGGTAGAGCGCGTGCAGCGACGCCATCTCTTCCAGGCAGAGCCGCAGTCCGCGGATCACGACGGTGTCGGGCTCCTCGGCGATGGCGACCTCTACTCCGGTGTTGGTCGCGATCAATTCGGCGAAGTCGCGCAACATCGCGTGACCACCGGCCAACGTGAGACCGCGCGCGCTGACGTCTTGTGACAGGTCCGGCGGCGCGTCACCGAGGCACTCTTGGATCATGCGCACCGTCGTCGTCACGACCTCGCCGACCGCGGCGTTGACGAGGTCGGCGTCGACGTCGACCTCGACGAGGTCACCGCGATCGACGGTTCGCGCGAGCACGACCTCGGACCGGCCCTGCGTTCGACCGAGTGCGGAGGCGAGGGCGAACTTCAGGCCCTCGATCACCGCGGGCGCGACCACGACGCCGAGTTGGACGCGCAGGGACGTCGCGATCGCCGCGTCGAGGTCGTTGCCCCCCAGGCGTCGAGCACTGCCGGTGACGATCCCGCCGAGCGAGATGATCGCCGCCTCACTCGCGCCCGCCCCGAGCACCGTGACGGCGGAACCGACCGGGTCCTGCACCGGCAGCCCCATGCCGATCGCCGCGGCGATCGGCGCCTCGATCAGGGTCGCCTCGCGGGCGCCCGCCTGGATCGCCGCCTGGCGCAGGGCCCGTCGCTCGATCGAGGTCGCGAGCGACGGCACGCTCATGACGACCCGGGCCCGACTCATCTTGGAGACTCCGGCGCGATCGAAGAGGCCGGCGATGAGCCGCGACGTCACGTCGAAGTCGACCGTCGCGCCCTGGGCCAGGGGTCGAAAGACGACGACGTGACGCGGCGTGCGCGCGACCATCTCGAGCGCGCCGTGCCCGACCTCGACCACGCGACCGGAGTTGGTGTCGATCGCGACCATCGTGGGCTCGTTGAAGACGACGCCCCGATCCGTCGTCGCGAGTCGCGTGTTCGAGGTGCCGATGTCGAGCGCGACGTCCAATGCCATGGTGGTCAATGCTAGGGCGACCCCAATACGTGTACTGGCGGTAACTAGCCTTCAACAAGTGGAGAATCGGGGACTAGCGGAGTGGTGGCGTCGTCGCCGTGCGCGGGCCACGCCTCCACCGAGGGACGAGCGCGCGTGGGTCCACCCGAGTGAATTGCCGAGTTTCGAGAGGCTCCGGACGCACCAGATCTGGCCGATCAAGTCGCGCGCGGCCCGCGTCGTGGTGGCCCTCATGGCCGTCGCGCTGGTCGTGGGTTCGGCCGGCCTGTACCTCACCGAGTCGAGTAACCCCCCGGCGACGCCGCACCTCGCGCTCACCTTGAACCAGTTACCGTCGAACTCGCAGACCGCGGCGGCCGACACGGTCGACCTCTCGATCTCGACACCGGGACACGTGGACGTCGTGGCCGCCATGGTGTTGCCCCACAACCTCGCGGTCACCACGACGCAGATCCCCGCCGACGCCCGCATCACCGGTTCCACGCCCGGCGACGTCGACTTCCCGGTCCACTGGGTCGGTCGCGACCAGGTGATGGGATTCTCGATCGTGCGACTCGGGCGCCACGTGCCGGCGCTCACCTTCGCGCCGCTGCCCGCGAGCAAATGGGTCGTCGCGGTGTCGCCCATCCTGAAGAGTGCGACCAAACCGCCGCAGTACGCGTGGGCCAACACGATCCTCGGTGACCCCAAGAGCGACGCGACGGGCGTCATCAGCTACCTCTCGACCAGGTCCGACGCGAACCTCAACGGCTTCGTCGACGCGATTGCCGTCAACCAGAGCGGCCAGGTGGTCGCCGTCCTCTCGACCGGTCACCTCTGGTACTCGGCGCAGTTCGTCGCGCGCATCGCGTACATCGTGGCGACCGGGCGCGGTTGCCACGCGAGCCTCGGCATCGTCGGACTGACCGCGCAGGGCGGTGGCGTGACCGTCTCGCGGGTCATCCCCAAGAGCCCCGCTCAGTGGAAGTTGAAGAAGGGCGACGTGATCACGGCGTTGAACGGCAAGTCGACCGACACCTTCGACGCGCTCGACACCGCGCTGTACCTCACCCCGGCCTTCAGCGTGGCCCACGTCACGTTCGTGCGCGACGCCACCGTCCATCACGCCGACATGACCCTCGCCTGCGCACTCTAAATTGTCACCATGAGCGACAATCCCTTCGGCGGCATGTTCGGCGACATCTTCTCCCTGCTCGGTCAACAGGGTCCCGACGCCTGGTTCACGACCGCCACGCAACTCGCGCTCAACATCGCGCGCGGCGAGGACGGCGACCCCAATCCGTTGCCGATCGAACGACAGCGGCTCGAAGAGCTCGCCCCGCTCGTGGCGCGCCACGTCGACTCCCTGCTCGGCGTCTCGATCGACGCCTCGGTGGTCGCGGTCAACCGCTCCGCGCTGACGATGGCGGCGTTGACGCAGTGGCGTCCGCTCATGGAGCCCATGGTCTCGAGTTCGGCCACGATCGGCGAGAGCCTCGACCTCGGCGACAACCAGATGATGGCGCAGATGGCCGCCACGCTCGGACCGCTCTTCTCCGGCTTCCAAATGGGTTCGGTGGCCGGCCACTTCTCCGAGCGCGCGTGGTCGCTGGCCGCCCTGCCGCTGCCGCGCGTCGACGGCGAACGCCAGCTCGTCGTGAACAACCTCGCGAGCTTCGCCGAAGCCTGGTCGCTCGAGCGCGACGAGGTCTACGTCTTCGCGCTCGCCTCGGAGTTCCTCGCGTCGTTGGTGTTGACCCAGCCCGGGACCGGCGACGCGCTGCGAGCGCTGTTGATCGACTCGGTGCGCGAATCGACGAAGGCCCAGGGCGACCTGCTCTCACGGTTGCAGTCGATGATCAATCCCGACGACCTGGCCGGCTTCATGGAGAACCCCGAGGCCCTGCTCGACGGCATCGAGATGCCCGAGGAGACCGACGCCACTCGCGCGATCAACGCGGCCGCGAGCGTGCTGCTCGCGTTCTTCGAGGCGGCCGCCCACCAGATCACCGAGGCGATCCTCGGACCGCGACCGGCCCTGGTCGAGGCGTACCGGCGCCACCGTCGCAGTGACGCGCGCGGCGAGGACGCCGCCGCGGCCCTCTTCGGCATCTCGACCCAGGGTGAACACCACGAGCAGGCGGCGACCTTCGTCGAGGCGCTCGCGACCCAGCACTCACTGCGGGTCTTTGACGCGCTGCTGCGCGTCGACGGTCTCCCGAGCGCGGCCGAACTGCTCGATCCGAACGCGTGGTACGAGCGAGTGACGAACTCGCCGCTGGCCTAGGACTCTTCTTCGTACCCGAGGTTCCACTCGACGAGAAGGTTCTCGCGTTCGGCGTCGCGGTTCACGCGTTCGCGGTTGCGCCGGAACTGCGGGTCGTGCGGCGGCAAGAATCGCAACCGGGCGTCCACGCGGTCCACGAACGCCTGGATCTGCTCCTCGTCGCCGAAGACCATCCGGCACTCCCAGTGGGGTGCCACGGGACCGAGGTAGATGACCTGGACGTGACCGACCGGGTCGACGACTTCAGTGGTCTCCGGGGTTGGAACCTGGCTCACGATGCTCCTTCGGGTATTGCGAAAGTCCAGTCTACCGAGTGATTCTGGTGCGTTCCTTGAGGTCGTGTCTTTGAAAGGGCTTACAGGAGTCTGTGAGGAGTATGGTAACCATCGGCTTGTGAACAAATGAGCCTTTCGTTATCGGTTCGTCACACAAAGTGTCGCTACTGTGACGTTAAGAGACAGGCGAAGGGGGTGAGCATGAGTACCGAATGGATGGCCGATGGCAAGTGCCGCGAGTACCCGGCGGGAACGTTCTTCCCGCGAGATGGCGTCGGGGTGATCATCGCGCAACGGATCTGTGCCACCTGTCCGGTCGCGAGCCAGTGCCTCGAGTACGCCCTTGAGAATCACGTCGACCACGGCATCTGGGGCGGTTGCTCCGAACGCGAGCGCCGTCGCATCCTTCGCGAACGCCGACGCCGGCGCGTCTTCAACTCTGACGCCTCGTAGTACCGCACTCGCGTGCTCGAGTGTGTTCTCAACATCTCCGAGGGCCGCAACCTCGACCTCCTAAGTGATCTCACAGTGAGCGCCTCGACGTCGCTGCGCGACCGTCACGAGGATGCGTTCCACAATCGTTCCGTCTTCACGCTCATCAATGACGCCGAGTCGCTGCGCCACGACGTGCGCTCACTCATCACCGCGGCCTTCGCCACGCTGGACCTGCGCGAACACGAGGGCGTGCACCCGAGATTCGGCGTCGTCGACGTCGTGCCCTTCGTGGCGCTCGATCCCGCAGAACACCCCCGCGACGTGGACTTACGCGACGACACCGCCCGGTGGATCGCCGAGACCTTCGACGTGCCGACGTTCCTCTACGGTCCCCTCGACGGCGCCGTTCGCTCACTGCCCGAGGTCCGTCGACGCGCCTTTCGTGACCTCGGACCCGACTACGGTCCGTCAACCACGACCGAGCGACTCGGCGCCAGCGCCGTGGGGGCGCGCCCGATCCTGGTCGCGTGGAACCTCTGGCTCACCGGGGCCTCGCGCGACGAGGTGCGCGCGCTCGCCAAAGCGGTCCGGCGTCACGAGGTGCGCTCGCTCGCCTTTCGGGCCGGGGAGTTCACCCAGGTCAGCTGCAACCTCATCGACCCGCTCGTCGTGGGACCGTCGGTCGTCTACGACGAGGTGGCGGCGCGCCTGCCCGACGGCGCGCAGATCGTGCGCGCGGAGCTCGTGGGTCTCGCGCCGCGTGCGGTCCTCGAGAACGAGGACCGTGGCCGCTGGGACGAACTCGGTCTAAGCGAGTCGACGACGATCGAGAGCCGGCTGTAGGTCAGCTGGCCTGGGCGCGGCGTTCGATGGCGCGCGCGCGACGCAGGCGACGGCGCTCACGTTCGCTCATGCCGCCCCAGATCCCGAACTTCTCGCCGTTGTCGAGGGCGTACTCCAGGCAGTCCTCGCGGGCCACGCAGCCGCGGCAGACCTCTTTGGCTTCTCGGGTCGACGCGCCGCGCTCGGGGAAGAAGAGATCGGGGTCGACGCCCATGCAGTTCGCCCGTGCCTGCCAACCACGATCTTCCATGCCGCTCATCAATTCCACGATTTCCACGTTTGATTCCTTCCCCCAGCGGCGATCGCCACCCATGTAATTACAACCATGTCATTGTGACGGCAAACGTGACAAAAAGCAAATGGAATTATGGAATTACCTGATGAGAAGTCCTTTGGTCTGCGAAGGAGCGCGCAGCGTTCCCCGGAATACCGCTCCTAGCCGGCGCGGCGGTGCTTCACGAAGTCATCGAGGGCGTAGGTACCGAGGTCGTCGACGTCGGTGTAGAACAGTCGCCCCCCGTTCACCTTGGCGATCTGCTCCACGAAGGGGAACTGGCTTCGCTCGATGTCCAGGGCGAAGGTGTTGATGGTGATGTCGGCCTTGGTGCAGCGCAGGACCTCGGCCATCGTCTTTTCCAGGGTCTCGCGCACCGGGGGCCAGGCGAAGAACGGCTCGCCGTTGTCGAGCAGGTGGGCCGTCGGCTCCCCGTCGGTGACGACCACGATCTGGCGCTCGCCGCGTTCGTTGCGCATCAGGTGGCGGCTGAGCGCCAGGGCGTGCTGGAGGTTCGTGCCGTAGGCGTAGTCGATGGTGAGGGCGGGCACGTCCTCGATCTTGAGTTCCTGGGCCGTCTCGCCGAAGCCGACGACCGCGACGAAGTCGCGCGGGAACTTCGAACGGATGAGCGACGTGAGGGCGAGCACCATCTTCTTGGCCGGCACGAGATTGCTCCGCATCGCCATCGACAGGGAGAGGTCGATGGCGAAGACCGTGGCCGAGCGCCTCGTCGATTCGAACTCCTCGACCTCGAAGTCGTCGGCGTGCAACTTCACGGGCGTCCCCGGGCCCTGTCGCAGGACGGCGTTGCGCAGCGTCTTCGGGAGGTTCAACGCGAACGGTTCGCCCGGTTGCCAGGGCTTGGACGTCTCCTCGCGGTCTCCCCCGCGCGACACGCTCGCCACCCGGTGCGCCCCGAGCGTCGGCGAGTCGCGCAGCTGGGCGAAGAGGTCGCGCAGGGCCTGCTGGCCGATCTGTCGAACGCCCTTGGGCGTGAGGTGGAGCTGGCGACCCTCGCGGTCGACGAAGCCCTGGTCCTTGAGTCCCTGCAGGGCCTTCTGGAGGCGGACGACGTGGCGCGCGGCGTCGTCGCCGAGGTTGCGGCGCACGGCGTCGACGTCGACCTCGGGCAGTCCCTGGGCGGCGTTGGCCCGTCCGAGGAACTCCTCGAGACCCTTCAGCTGACCGAGCTGCTCGGCGACCGAGGTGGCGTCGGCGAATGGCGAGCCGTCGTCGCCGCGCATGCGGTGCGCCCGGTTCCAGTCGATGTCGGGCGTGGCCATCCGCAGGTTCGACACCAGGCGATTGAGCGAGAAGTTCAGCTCCATGTTCTCCATCATCCCGGCGAACATCGAACGCAGTTCACTCTGCTGGTCGGGCGACAACGAGTTGAACATCGCTTCGGCCGCGGCGGCGCGTTCGGCCATCATGCGCACGACGTCCTCGAGGTTCTGCGCGCCCGGGAAGAAATCGCCGAACCTCTCCATGAAGTCATCGAAGGTGGGATCGAGGTCCTCGCCGCGACGGTCCTGCTCGATCATCGTGGAGAGCGCGTCCATCATGTCGCGCATGCGCGCGAGCTCTTCGGAGTCGGGCCGACCCATCATCTCCTTGCTCTTCTCGAAGTAGGTGTTGAGGACGTCGCGCTCCAGTTCGGCCATGAGCTGTTCGAACTGCTCGCGCGCCTCGCTCGAGACGAACTCGTAGTTCTGATACGCACCGAGGCGCTCGCCGAGGCGATCGCTCATCAGGTCGCGCTGCATCTTCTTCTGGTCGACGAGGTCGCGCGTGACCTCCTTGCGCCGTTCGTCGTCGGAGGCCTCGGCCTCGGCGAGCAGGTCGTCGATCTCGGTCGTCTCGGTCGACTCGATCTCGTCGAGCCAGTCGCGGTAGCGCTGCATCTCACCGTCGGGATCGGCCTGTTGCTCGAGCTCGCGGCGCTTGGCCCGGGCCTGTTCGAGCAGGTCGCGCAGTCCCTCGACGCGCTCACCGTCGGCGGTCGTGTAACCCTCGCGCAGCAGTCGGTCCATGGCCTCTTCGAGGTCGCCGTTCTCCATGAAGTCGTCGGCCAGCATCGCCAGCATCTCTTCGACGTCCAGGTCGTCGAAGTCGTCGCCCTCACCGAAGCGCCGGTAGCCGTAGCGAACGGGCACTAACGGTTCCTCGAGCGATAGAGGGCGCGCGCACCCGAGGCGTCCTTCGCCAGTCGCTTGGTGAGATAGAGGCCCTCGAGGATGAACTCGACCGCCGAGGCGAGTTCGCCGTCGCTCGCGTTCGGACCGGCGACGCGTCGGGTCGGCGCGTCGAGCGACGGCATCGCCGCCAGCACCGCGAGGTAGTCGCGGTCCGGCAGGTCGTCGCCGGTGTGCACCAACGCCTCGGTGTTGAACGCCTCGACGATGGCGGGGCCCTCCTCCAGCAGCACGTGTTCGGCGAAGCACTGGCGCACCGCGAGCGAGACCAGGGCGGCGATCACCTGGTCCGAGTCGCTGTCGTCCATCGTGTCGAACTCGATCTTGCCCTGGGTCGACTGCACCAGGGCGCTCAGGTCGCTCACGCGCGGGACCACGGCGCCGTCGCGCGTGCGCAACGTCCGACGAAGGGCGTTCGCGATGACGATCTCGTAGTTCGCGATCGAGAGTCGCACCGAGACGCCCGAGCTCTGGCTGATCACGTGGCTCTTGCGCGCGACGTGGCTGACGCGCGCGACGATGTCGTCGATGAACCAGGGAACCGTGATCGGCACGGGCGCCGCGGGGAGCTTCGCCTCTTGGTGCATGATGGCGATCTCGGTCGTCAACTCGTACGGGTAGTGCGTGCGGATCTGCGAACCGAACCGGTCCTTCAACGGCGTGATGAGTCGGCCGCGGTTGGTGTAGTCCTCGGGGTTCGCGGTCGCGACCACCATGACGTCCAGTTCGAGGCGCACCAGGTGGCCCCGGATCTGCACGTCGCGCTCCTCGAGCACGTTGAGCAGTCCGACCTGGATCCGCTCGGCGAGGTCGGGCAACTCGTTCATCGCGAAGATGCCGCGATTCGACTTGGGCACGAGCCCGTAGGAGAGGGCCTTGGGGTCGTCCAGGAAGAGCCCGCCGGCGACCTTGATCGGGTCGACCTCGCCGATGAGGTCGGCCATCGAGGTGTCGGGCGACGCCAACTTCTCGGCGAAGCGCTGGGAGCGGTGGACCCACGCGACCGGCGTGTCCTCACCGCGCTGAGCGACCAGTTCGACGGCGTAGGCCGACACCGGCGCGAAGGGGTCGTCGCGGATCTCAGAGCCCTCGACGATCGGCAGCCACTCGTCGAGGAGTTCGACGAGCGAACGGATCATCCGGGTCTTGGCCTGACCGCGCTCGCCCAGCAAGATGATGTCGTGACCGGCGAGCAGCGCCGTCTCGAGCTGGGGCAACACGGTGTCTTCGTAGCCGAGGACGTCCGAGGTGAGCGGCAGGCCGTCGGCCAGGCGCTGCTCCAAGTTGGCGCGGATCTCCTGGCGCACGGACTTGGGTTGGTAGTTCGACGCGCGCAGGGCGCCGAGCGTGCTCGGGAGGTCGGTGGGGGCAAGGGGGGTGCTCATGGAGCCACTTTACGGGCTGACGAATACGCGCCACACCGCGCGTCGCGTCACAGTTGCAGGTACATGATGTCGAGTCCGACGCGCCCGAGGGTCGCGTGCTCGAAGGCTTCGGGCACGGTGCCGATGGTGACGAAACCCAGCGTCCGGTACAACTCGATCGCGGCCACGTTGCTCGACACGACCGCGTTGAATTGCATGCCGGCGTACCCCTGCGCCCGGGCCCAGGCGATCGCGTACTCGCACATCGCGCGCCCGACCCCGGTGCCGCGCGCCGCGGCGTCGACCATGAAGCTCGCCGTCGCGACGTGTGATCCCCGCGCCGGTCGATTCGGTCCGAACTTGGCGGTGCCGAGCACGCTGCCGTCGCGCAACGCCACGACGGTGGCGCCCGGTGGCACCTCGATCCACAACGCCCGCGCCTCGTCCGAGGAGAGGTCCTCGGGGTAGGCGTAGGTCTCGCCCTCGGCGACGACCGCGCGAAAGAGCTCGAAGACGTCGTCCCAATCACGACCTTCGATCGGTCGCACGACCACCGTGGACTCAGCCATCGAGGACGGCGTCGGCCGCGTCAACATCGCCGCGAGCGCGCAGGACCTGGCGCACGAGCGAGGCCCCCGGACGGTACGCGAGGTGCACCGCGCGCGGCGCGTCAAGGATCACCACGTCGGCGCGCGCGCCGACGCCGAGGTGACCGACGTCGTCACGACGCAGCGCCCTCGCTCCCCCGCGCGTCGCCGACCACAGCGCGTCGTCGAAGTCCATGCGCATGTCGCGTACCGCGATCGCCAGCACGAACGACATGCTCGTCACGTACGAGGTCCCCGGATTGCAATCCGTCGCGAGCGCGACCACGGCGCCGCGGTCGCGCAGTCGTCGCGCCGACGAGTAGTCCGCGCGCGTCGAGAAGTCGGCGCCCGGCAAGAGCGTCGCCACGGTGTTGGACGAGCACAGTCGTTCGATGTCCTCGTCGCTGAGGAACGTGCAGTGATCGACGCTCGCGGCGTCCAGCTCGACCGCGAGCGCGACGCCGCCGCCCTCGCCGAGTTGATTACCGTGCACGCGCAGTTGCAGACCGGCCGACGCCGCCGCCGTGAGGATCGCGCGCGACTCGTCGACGTCGAAGGCGCCGCGCTCGCAAAAGACGTCGGCCCACTTCGACTTCGGGGCGCAGGCCGCCAGCATGGCGCCGCGCACGAGGTCCACGTAGCCGTCGCGGTCACTGGCGAACTCCTCGGGCACGACGTGCGCGCCGAGGAAGGTCACCTCGTCGCAGAACTCGTGGGCGAGCTCGAGCAGCCGTACTTCGCCCTCGAGGGTCAGCTCGTAGCCCGACTTGATCTCGAGCGTCGTGACCCCGCCCGCCCGCAGCGCCCGAAGTCGCTGCGCGGTCGCGGCCCGCAGTTCGTCGCTCGAGGCCGCGCGCGTCGCGGCGACCGTCCTCGCGATGCCACCCCCGTCGTAGGGGGTGCCGTTCATGCGCGCCTCGAACTCGTCGGAGCGCTCGCCGGCGAAGACCAGATGGGTGTGGGAGTCGACGAAGCCGGGGATCACCGCGCCGTCGCGCGCGTCGATCATCTCGTCGGCGTCGGGCGCGTCGCGATTCGCGCCCACCCACAGGACCCGCTCGTCGTCGAGCACGATCGCGGCGTCCACGAGGCGCCCGGTCGCGCCGGCGCCGACGCTCGGATCGTTGGTCGTCAGTTCGGCGATGTTCGTAATGACGCGGGTCGCCATCACCCCTCGCGCATTGGGACGCGGACGCCGCGCTCGTCGGCCGTCTGGTCGGCGATCTCGTAGCCGGCGTCGACGTGACGGATGACGCCCATGCCGGGATCGTTCGTGAGTACCCGAGCCAACTTCTGCGCCGAGAGTGCCGTCCCGTCGGCGACGCAGACCTGCCCCGCGTGGATCGAACGGCCGATGCCGACACCGCCGCCGTGGTGGATCGAGACCCACGTCGCGCCCGACGCCGTGTTGACCAGGGCGTTGAGCAACGGCCAGTCGGCGATGGCGTCCGAGCCGTCGAGCATCGACTCGGTCTCGCGATAGGGCGAGGCGACCGAACCGCTGTCGAGGTGGTCGCGACCGATGACGATCGGCGCCTTCAGTTCGCCCGAGGCGACGAGCTCGTTGAAGGCGAGTCCGGCCTTGTCGCGTTCGCCGTACCCGAGCCAGCAGATGCGCGCGGGCAGACCCTGGAAGGCGACGCGGTCCTGGGCCTTGGTGATCCAGCGACGCAGGGCGTCGTTCTCCGGGAAGAGGTCGAGGACGGCCTGGTCGGTGCGCGCGATGTCCGCGGGGTCCCCGGACAGGGCGGCCCAGCGAAACGGCCCCTTGCCCTCGCAAAAGAGCGGCCGCAGGTACTCGGGAACGAAGCCGGGGAACGAGAAGGCCCGTTCGTAGCCGCCCAGCTGCGCCTCGCCGCGGATCGAATTGCCGTAGTCGAAGACCTCGGCGCCGCGGTCCTGGAACCCGACCATCGCTTCGACCTGCTTGGCCATCGACTGGCGGGCGCGGTCGGTGAACTCCTCGGGCTTCTTCTCGGCGTAGTCGTGCCAGTCCGCGAGATCGATCCCCTCGGGCAGGTAGCTCAGCGGGTCGTGCGCCGAGGTCTGGTCGGTCACGATGTCGACCTCGACGCCGCGGCGCAACAGCTCGGCGAAGACCGTCGCGGCGTTGCCGACCAGCCCGACGCTCAGCGCGGCCGTGGCCCTCTTCGCCCCTTCGACGCGCGCGAGCGCCTCGTCGAGGTCGGCCGTCCACTCATCGAGGTAGCGCTGGTCGACGCGCCGCTGCAGCCGTGACGGGTCGACGTCGACGCAGAGACACACCCCGTCGTTCATCGTGACCGCGAGCGGCTGCGCGCCGCCCATGCCCCCGCACCCGCCGGTCAGGGTCAACGTGCCGGCGAGCGTGCCGCCGAAGTGTCGATCGGCGACCGCCGAGAACGTCTCGTAGGTGCCCTGGAGGATCCCCTGGGTACCGATGTAGATCCACGAGCCGGCGGTCATCTGTCCGTACATCGTGAGACCGAGCGCCTCGAGTCGACGGAACTCCGGCCACGTCGCCCAGTCGCCGACCAGGTTCGAGTTCGCGATCAGGACGCGCGGCGCCCACTCGTGGGTGGCGAAGACCCCGACCGGTCGGCCCGACTGCACCAGCATCGTCTCGTCGCCCTTGAGCGTGCGCAGCGTGCGCACCAGCGCGTCGAAGCTGCGCCAGTCGCGCGCCGCGCGTCCCGTGCCCCCGTAGACGACGAGGTCGTCGGGACGTTCGGCGACCTCGGGGTCGAGGTTGTTCTGGAGCATGCGCAATGCGCCCTCCTGGGCCCAGCCGAGGGTCGACAGCGCCGAACCCCGCGCCGCGCGAACCGGTCGCGCGCCTTCCATCAGTCGGCCCCCACCCTCACGACAGTGCCACGTGGTGACCGGCGATGTCCAGCAGTTCACCGCTGCGCACGAGTTCGCCCACCGCCGCGATCTCCGGCGAGAGCCAGCGGTCGTGACCGGGGCCGCCCGTCACGGCGTTGACGCGATGACTCACCGCCGCGGTCGCGGGCGACGCGGTGAGCGGCTCTCGAAGGGCCAGCGCGCGTGCCGCGGTCAGGAGTTCGATGGCGAGCACGTCGGCGAAGGCATCGAGGGACGTGCGCAGCTTGCGCGCGGCGTGCCAGCCCATCGAGACGTGGTCCTCCTGCATGCCCGAGGACGGGATCGAGTCGACGCTCGCCGGTGTCGCCAACCGCTTCATCTCCGAGACCAGCGCGGCCTGTGCGTACTGCGCGATCATCAGGCCCGAGTCGACACCGGGCTGACCGGCGAGGAACGGCGGCAGCCCGAAACTGCGCGAGACGTCGAGCATCCGGTCGGTGCGACGTTCGGACATCGACGCGACGTCGGCGATCGCGATGGCGAGGAAGTCGAGCGCGTACCCGACGGGTGCCCCGTGGAAGTTCCCGTTGGACGCGAGCGTCCCGTCGGCCAGGACCGACGGGTTGTCGATCGCCGAGGCGAGCTCGACGTCGGCGACGTGCGTGGCGAAGCCGAAGGTGTCGCGCGCCGCGCCGTGGACCTGGGGCGCGCAGCGCAACGAGTACGCGTCTTGGACCTGTGTCGGGTCATCGAGGTGCGAACTGACGATCACGGAGTCGGCCAAGAGGGCCAGCAGGTTGGCCGCGCTGACGATCTGGCCCGCGTGCGGGCGAAGGGCGTGGATCTCGGCGAGGAAGACCTGGTCGGTCCCGCGCAGCGCCTGGATCGACATGGCGGCCGCGACGTCGGCGAGGCGCATGAGGGCCATCCCGTCCTCCAGGGCGAGGACCAGCTGCCCGAGCATCCCGTCGGTGCCGTTGATGAGCGCCAGGCCTTCTTTCTCGGCGAGGACGATCGGCGCGAGGCCGCTCTGGGCGAGGGCGTCAGCCGCGGCGAGGCGCTGGCCGCCGCGGTCGCGCACGTCACCCTCGCCCATCAGGGCGAGGGCCACGTGGGCCAGCGGGGCGAGGTCGCCCGAGCACCCGAGGGAGCCGAACTCGTGGACGACCGGCGTGATGCCGGCGTTGAGCAGCGCGGCGTACGCCGCGGCCGTCGCGGGTCGAACGCCCGAGACGCCGCTGCAGAGGTTCGTCAGGCGCGAGACCATCATCGCGCGCACGACCTCGTTCTCGACCTCGGGCCCGACGCCCGCGGCGTGCGATCGGATCAACGATCGCTGCAGGTCGCGTCGCTCCTCGGGCGAGATGAACGTCGTCGCCAGCGAACCAAAACCGGTCGACAGTCCGTAGACCGGCGTCCCGCTCTCGACCAGCGCGTCGATCGCCGCGCGCTGTCGCTCCAGGCGCGCCACGACGGCGTCACTGAGCGTGACGGTCTCGAATCCGCGCGCGACCGCCACCAACTGTTCGCGCGTGAGTGGTTCGACGCCGATGTCTACGGCCATTGCAATCTCCTTCGCGCGCCCGCGAGCGCCTCGAGTACCAAGAGCGCGGCGAGGCGAACCGTTCGCTGGTCGGCGCTATCTCGTTCTACGTCGATCTCGGTGATATCGATCGCGAAGACGCCGTGCTGCAGCGCCACGGCTCGGACGAATCGCCGCATCTCGTCGGCGCTGAGGCCCCCCGGCGCCGCGGCCGGACAGGCCGGCACGACCGAGCGGTCGGCGGCGTCCATGTCGACGTCGACGTAGACGTGTCGCCCCCCGGCCCCGGCGATCGCGACGGCGCGCTGGGCCGCCTCTTCGATCGGCTCGTGGTGCAGGTGGTCGCGCGAGATGACCGCGACCCCGGCGTCGTGGGCGCGGCGCGCGTAGGCCGGTGAGTTCGCGAAGTCCGAGAGCCCGACCTGGACCACGTGGTGCGGGTCGAGTCCCTCCTCGAGGAGCTGTCGCACCGGCGACCCGTTGGAGATCCCGTCGCGCATGTCGAGGTGGGCGTCGAGGGTGACCAGTCCGACGTTCGAGAAGTCGCCGCCGCTGAGGGCGCGCAGCGCGAGCCACGTCGCCGCGTTGTCACCGCCCAAGATGAGGCGCAGCGCGATGCTGGGGTCCCATCTCGCGAGCGCGTCGGCGACGCGCTCGGCGCCGCCCGCGGCGTCGGGCGAGTCGACGTCCCCGAAGTCCACGAGACGCACGTGTTCCGCGAGGTCGATCGCCTCGCTGTACGACCAGGTGGAGTAGCGCTCGAGGGCACTTCGGATGGCCGCCGGCGTGCTCGTCGCGGAGCGTGCGGTGACCGAGGTGGCGTAGGTCGAGATACCGAGCAGCCCGACGTTGCGCCGTCCTTCGACGGGGCGCTCGCTCAGCAGCGTGGCGGCCGAGGGCCAGTTGGGATCGCTCGTCGTCGCCACGGTGCCCATGTTACGCAGACGCCTCGCGACGAGGACTTACGTAGTGCTCCCCGAGCGAGTCGTTTGTGATGGACGTGGGTCCGACGTTGGCATCGTGTGTGATGGAGGCGCGAAGCCCCGGTCCGTCAGTGCAGGATCAGCGCTCGACGACGCGCACTCCACTGTCGCCCGACTCCTCGGGCTCCTCGTGGATGTAGGTCGGCACCGGCGTCGCCTCGAGGTGGCTCGGCACGTCGTCCACGTAGCGCGGCGACGGTGTCGCGGTGTACTCACCCTCGGCCGAGCGTTCCACGACGTTCGGCGTCTTGCGTCGACCACCACCGTGCAGGGCCTGGATCTCGTGACAGATGCGGTACGTGATCGGGTACGCGAGGATCGGCACGATGACGGTGAGATAACGCATCGAGACGAGCACCGTGTTGAGCGAGACGTTGAAGAATTTCGCCAGCACGTCGGTCGAACTGGCGATGAACAACATGCCCAAGAAGCTGAGCAGCGTGACGCCGGCGGCCGTGCGCTTCGGCCGGTTGCTCGGGCGATCGAGCAGGTGGTGGATCGCGTTGTCCTTGGTGTACTTGCGCTCGATGATCGGCCAGACGAAGACGAGGTTGAAGATGAGGCCCGGCAGGACGACGGCCGGCAACAGCACCTCGAAGGGGATCGTATGGCCCCAACTATGGAACGACCACGACGGCCAGATGCGCAGCGCGCCGTCGAGGAAACCCATGTACCAGTCGGGCTGGACGGCGTAGGAGATCCTCGCCGCGTCGTACGGGCCGAACTGCCAGATGGGGTTGACCTGGGCGAAGGCGCCGAGGAGCGCGGTGATGCCGCCGACGATGAAGAGGAACCCGGTCGTCTTGGCCATGAAGACCGGGAACATCGGCGAGCCGACCACGTTCTTCTCGGTGCGACCCTTGCCCGGGAACTGCGTGTGCTTCTGTCGCACCAGCAAGAAGAGGTGCGCGCTCACCAGTCCGATGATGATCAGCGGCACGATCAGACAGTGCAGGATGAAGAAGCGCGGGATGATCGAGGTCCCCGGGAAGTTGCCGCCGAAGACCCAGAACGCCAGGTAGGTGCCGACCAGCGGGATCGACAGGATGATCGAGTAGGCGATGCGGATACCGGTCCCCGAGACCAGGTCGTCGGGCAACGAGTAACCGAGGAAGCCGTTCACGATGGCCAGGATCAACAGCGTCGATCCGACGATCCAGTTCAGTTCGCGAGGCTTTCGGAAGGCCCCGGTGAAGAAGACGCGCGCCATGTGGATGACGATCGCGCCGACGAAGATGTCACAGGCCCAGTGGTGCATCTGTCGCATCAGGAGACCGCCGCGCACCGCGAACGAGAGGTTCACCGTGGAGGCGAAGGCCTGGGTCATCTTCTGTCCGTCGAGCGGCTTGTAGGCGCCGTGGTAGACCACGATCGCCGAACTCGGGATGAAGTACAGCGTCAAGAAGACACCGGTCACGAGCAGGATCAGGAACGAGTACAGCGCGATCTCGCCGAGCATGAACGACCAGTGGTCGGGGAAGATCTTGTCCATGAAGGTACGGCCGCCGCGCGCGACCCCCAATCGGTCGTCCAGTTCGTCGAGGGACTGCCCGATGCGGCCGTAACGACCGAGGGCCTGCTTCTTCGCGCGCTTGGTGTTAACGGCGTCGCTCAACTTCGCTCCCAGAATCCCGGACCGACGGCCTCGTGGTAGTCGCTCTGACTGCGCAGGTAGCCCGAGGAGTCCACGTAGAGCGGCAACTGCGGGAGCGGTCGAGGCGCCGGTCCGAACTGGGGCACGGCGCCGTTGGTCACGTTGAACATCGATTGGTGACACGGGCAGACCAGGAGCTGCAACTCCTGCTCGTAGAGTCCGACCGGGCAACCGAGGTGCGTGCAGACCTTGGAGTACGCGACGTACCCGTGGGGCGCCCAGGTCTCACGGCCCTTCATCGTGGTGAAGGCCTCGTTGGAGACGCGGATCAGGACCGTCTGGTCGACGGCCTGGCCGCGGTCAGAGTTCTCCGTGCCCTCGGGGAAGACGGTCTCGATCGAGCCGACCGCGAGGTCGCCCACCTGCACGCGCCGACCGGACTGGTCCACGACGTAAGAGCCCGAACGCCAATCCGTGTGCTGGAGCGTGTCCTTGGGCAGCGGCCCGAGGCTGCGCAGCAACGGGAACAGCGCGACGACGCCGAAGATGCCCATGCCGCCGCCGAGCAGTCCGCCGAGAACCTTGCGACGTTGGACGACACTGCCACCGCGCTCGACGATCGCCGCGGCGAAGGCCTGGCGATCGGCCTCGGAGTTCGCGAGCGTGTGGCGCTCTTCCACGAACGGCCCGCGCGGCATGAGGTACTTGCCCCACGCGACGATGCCGACGCCGAGGAACAACAGTCCGCCGCCGAGCGTGGCGCCGAGCTTCCACGGCTGGGCGTTGATCCAGTAGCAGGCCCCGAAGCCGGCCAGGCACAGCGTGCCCACGATGAAACAGACACTGATGACGCGTTCGACCAACTCCGGGTTGCGCGCCGCGGGCTGCAGGTGCGGGTCGTTCGCGGGGAGTCCCGACAGGGAGACCGGCGTGCGGTGTTCGTCAGTCATCGCGCTCCCCCACCCAGAAGCCGAAGAGGGCGAGCACACCGACCCCGAAGGCCAGCCCGACGAAACCCTCGGCGACCGGACCGAGACCGCCCAGACCGAAACCGCCGGGGTTGTCCGGGTGCTGGATCTCGGTGGTGACGTACTTCACGATGTCGTTCACCTGGGCGTCGCTGAGGTTGCCGGTGAATCGCGGCATGTTGCCCGGTCCGGTGCGAATGGCCTCGGCGACCTCGATCGACGGGATCTTGCGCAGCGACGGCGAGAAGGTGCTCATGGCGAGCGCGTCGCCGTCGCCTTCGATCGTGTGACACGACGCGCAGTTGAGTGCGAAGAGCGCGGCGCCGTCGGCGACGTTCGCGTTCTTGAGGTGCGGGTACGGGATGAGCGGATAGCCCGGCGCGAGCGAGTTCACCCACGCCGAGACCGCGAGCGCCTGCTGGTGGGTCAGTCGCGGGACCCGACGGTTGGCCTCGATGGAACGGGGATTCGCCGCCGGCATGCGGCCCGAGTCGACCCAGAAGTTGATGGTCGCCGGTCCGAGCCCGACGAGGTCGGGGTAGGCGCCGGCCGTGCCGTTGGCCGGCACGCCGTTGGCCTCGGTGCCGTGGCACGACGCGCAGTTCTGCTGGAAGAGCGCGTCACCGAGGGTGACCAGCGCCGAGGACGGCGCGCGGTAGGTGATCGAGGAGTTGCCGTAGGCGATGATCACGCCGTCGCTGTTCTTCTTCACCATCGTCGAGTTCGGCGTGCCCGCGTTCTTGCGCGTCGTCTGATACGGCGTCGACTTGTAGCTCGCTTGCGCGCCGCCGGCGAACAGCACGACCGGACCGAGCGCGACGAACGCGACGATCGAAAGTGCGGCGCAGCGCTTGACGAGGGGTGAAGTCACGCGACGTCCTACTTCAGCAGGAACAGGGCCGAGTACAGCCCGATCCATACGACGTCGACGAAGTGCCAGTAGTAACTCACGCCCTGGAAGGTGGACAGTTCACCCGGGTCACCCTCGGTGCCGCGCATGCGAAAGAGCAAGAACGCCATGGCGACGAGGCCCAGGATCACGTGCAGACCGTGCAGACCCGTGGTGATGAAGAAGATGGAGCCGTAGGAGTTGGTGTACCAACGCGTCGCGAGGTGGGTCCACTCGTAGGCCTGGTTGGAGACGAACAGCGTGCCCATGATCATGGTGGTGATAACCCACGTCCGTGCCTCGGCGCGGCGGCGATTCTCGATCAGCCACACGGCGCGCTGCATCGTGAACGACGACGCGATCAAGACGATGGTGAAGATGCCGGACTGCAGTACGTCGAGGTGCGTGCCGACGGGAGGCCACGACGCCAGGTGGGCGCGAATGGTAAATAATGCGGCGAAGAGTCCCGAGAAGAACATCAGCTCGCTGCCGAGCCAAATCATCACGCCGATGGCCAGCATCGGCGGACGATCGTGGACGATCTTCCCTTGCTTCGCCAGGCTATCGGGGGAAATCGCCTGACTCACGGGTACATTTCTAGCGGAAATTGAGACACCGGTGCGACAGGTCGGGCGAATTGCCTCACCGCAATGTCTCGGGGAGCGCCTCGACGGCCACGATGGCGAGCCGTCGAGTCGGACGGGTCATCGCGACGTAGAGCGTGCGAAGACCTCGCGCCGTGATCGCCGCGTCACCGCGAGCGCCGCGACTGGCGATCTGTCCCGGCTCGACCACCACGACGCCGTCGAATTCCAGGCCGTTGGCCCCTTCGGCCGAGAGCACGATGAGATCGGCACCCAAACCCTTGGAGTCCTGGTCCCGAGGATCGACGGCGTCGAGTCCCTTCGAGCGCAGGATGGTCACGATCTCTTCGACCCGCTCGCCGGCGACGATGACGGCGACGCGCCCGGGCGCGATGGCCTCGACCTCGCGCCGCGTGACCTCGGCCAGGGTCGCGACGAACTCCTCGGGTCCCACCTGGTCGACGGTGGGTGCGTGGCCGGCGCGCCGAACGGGTCGCGGCGGCGTGAGGTCCGGGGCCGCCGCGCGCAGCGTCGGCGCGGCGAAGTCGAGGACCTCTTCGGGCGTGCGGTAACTGACCGTGAGGTCCACGCGCGTCGGCGCCCGGCGAGGTTCGAGCACCTCGAGCACCGCGTTCCACGAGGCCGAGGACGACGCCGTCGTCGCCTGCCCCATGTCGCCCACGATCGTCATGGATCCGGTGAGGTCGCGTCGCTTCAGGACGCGCAGTTCCATCGGCGACAGGTCCTGGGCCTCGTCGATCACGATGTGGCCGTAGGTGACGAACTCCGCTTCGTCGAGCTCGTTGCTCACGAGTGGCGAGTTGCGCTGCGCCTCGCGCAGGGCCGCCGCGCGTACGTCACCGGCGTAGGCGTCGAGGTCGATGCCCTCGAGGATCCCGTTGTCGCCCGGCTTGGCGAGGGGTCGAGGGCGTCGGATCGGACCGAGCAGGACCCGGGCCTCGTCGATCAGTGCGGCGTCCGCCTTCGTCCACCGAACGTCGTCGATCGTGCTCGAGCGGGCGCGATAGAGCAGTGCCAGCTCGTCGTCGCTCACGAAGCCCTGTCCGGCCGCGCGCAAGAGCGCGGGCGCGCCGAACAGGTCGTGGAGGAGCTCTTGGCCGGAGAGTCGGGGCCAGATGCGCTCGAGCGCCCACTTGAACTGGGGGGTCGCGCGGATGAGGTCAGCCAACTCACCGACGGCGTTCACTTCGTCCACGCCCTCGCGCACGAAGCGCTCGTAGTACTCGTTGGCCAGCCGATTGGCGAGCTCGCGCCCGACGGCGGAACGCCGTTGGTTGTGGTTCCCGGGGCGTCGACGCGCGCGCTCGACCGTCTCTTGGGTGTAGCGCGCCTTCAGCACCAGGATCGCTCGCCCGACCGGGATCTCGACGTCCTCTTTCAGCGGCCGCTGTCGCGTGCGCAGGGCGCGCGCCAGGAGTCGCGCCATTCGGAGATCACCCTTCAACTCGTCGACCGGTTCGGCGTCGCGTCCGCGGATCTCGACGTTCGTCACGAGCCCCGAGATCGTCGAGAGCGTCACGCCCGACTCCCCGAGTGACGGCAGGACGTTCTCTATGTAGTTCAAGAACAGGGGGTTCGGTCCGACGACCAGCACCCCTTGTCGCTCGAGCGTCGCCCGGTGCGTGAACAAGAGGTACGCCGCGCGGTGCAAGGCCACGGCGGTCTTGCCGGTGCCGGGCCCGCCCTGGACGAGCAGCACGCCGGCCAACGGGTTGCGGATGATGCGGTCCTGTTCGCCCTGGATCGTGGCGACGATGTCACCCATGCGACCCGTGCGCGCGCGACCCAACGCCGCGAGCAGGGCCCCCGGTCCGCCGAGCGCGAGGCCGCCGTCGACCAGTCCCTCTTCGGTCGCCGCGCGCACGTCGTCCTCGGGCAACGCCAGATCACCGTTGGCGTCCGCGAAGTACTCATCCTCGACGCCGGTCACGTCGTGGCCGTGGATGGCGACGTGACGGCGCCGGGCCAGGCCGAGTGGTTCGACGCCCGTCGCGCGATAGAACGCCTCGGCGACCGGGGCGCGCCAGTCGATCACGAGCGGGTTCAACTCCTCGTCCGAGACCGCCAGTCGTCCGACGTGGTAGTCGTCGGCGCGGCCCGACGCGTCGGGTGCGTAGTCGATCCGACCGAAGAACAGTGGCTGGTCACCGATGGCCAACTGGTCCAAGCGGTGCAGGGCCGTGCCCATGACGACGTCGCGTTCGACGAGGTCGCCGGCGCCGCGCATGTTCGCCACCGCCGCACTGTCGCGCAGCGAGCGGGCCTCGTCACGCATGTGATCGAGGGCGCTGAGAGCGAGATCGAGGAAGAGCTGTTCCTCTTTGATCTCGCGCTCGTGGGCCATCGTGTCCTCGTTTCACTTCTCAAAATTGAGAAATTTCAAGTCTAGGGCAACTCGGGAACACCGTTTCAAACTGACCCGCGAGCGCGTTCACCTAGATTGAAGTGGATAAGAGGGAGTGAAGTGAGCGAGCCAGTTTTCCTTCGAGCCTGTCGCGGCGAGAGTGTCGCGCACGTGCCGGTGTGGTTCATGCGCCAGGCCGGTCGGTCACTCCCCGAGTACCGGGCGTTGCGCGGCAACGGCTCGATCCTCGAGGCCATCGCCGACCCGGCGCTGGCCTGTGAGATCACCCTGCAGCCGGTGCGTCGCTACGGCGTGGACGCCGCGATCTTGTTCAGCGACATCGTCGTTCCCTACCACGCGATCGGCTTCGGCGTCGATATCGTGCCGGGCCGGGGGCCCGTCATCGCCGAACCCTTCGCCAGCGCCGCGGACTTGGCGCGGCTCCGCGACCTGAGCGACGTCGACGTCGCCCACGTGACCCAGACGGTCGACCTCGTGGTGAAGGAACTCGAGGCCAGCGACACGCCGCTCATTGGGTTCGCGGGCGCGCCCTTCACGGTCGCGAGCTACCTGGTCGAGGGTGGGCCCACCCGGGAGTTCGCGCTCGTCAAGACGTTGATGCACCGCGAGCCGCAACTCTTCGACCGGCTCATGGAGCGGATCGCCGCGATCACCGTCTCGTTCCTGCGCGCCCAGGTCGCGCACGGCGCGCGCGCGGTGCAGCTCTTCGACTCCTGGGCCGGGGCGTTGACGCGTGACGAGTACCGCCGATTCGCACTCCCCTCGACCGAACGCGTCCTCGCGAGCGTCGCGGACCTCGGCGTCCCGACCATCCTCTTCGGGGTCGGCACGGGCGAACTGCTCGATCTCATGGCGTCGGCGAACAGCTCGGTCATGGGCATCGATTGGCACGTGGACCTGGACGAGGGTCGCCGACGGGTCGGCGCTCGCCCGGTGCAGGGCAACCTCGATCCGGCGCGCTGTCTCGCGGGCGTCGACGTCGCGGTCGCGGGCGCGCGCGAGGTCCTGCAGCGCGCCGGCTCCGAGGCGGGCCACGTCTTCAACCTGGGTCACGGCGTGCTCCCGTCGACCGATCCGGCGACGCTTGAAGCGGTCGTGCGCGTCGTGCACGACGAGGGCCAGGCGGGCGTTCGATGACGACCGGCGTCCTCGTGATGGCCTACGGCACGCCGACGACGCCCAGTGACGTCGAGGCGTACTACACCCGCATTCGCCACGGACGACCACCGACGCCCGAACAGCTCGCCGACCTGCAGCGCCGCTACAACGCGATCGGCGGGACGTCGCCGCTCGCCCAACGCAGCGCCGCGCAGGTGGCCGGGATCGCCGCGGCGCTCGACACGCGGGTCCCGGGCGGCTTCGACGTGCGCTTCGGTTCCAAGTACGAACCGCCGCTGCTCGAGACGACCGCTGACTCGTTCCGCAACGATGGGTTCGACGTCGTCGTCGGTCTGGTACTGGCCCCGCACTCGTCCTCGATGTCGACGGACCAGTACATGTCGCGCGCGAAGGCGGCGTTGGGTGATCGGGTCGACTTCCTCGAGATCGGCGCGTGGTGGCAGTTCCCGGGATTCCTCGAGATCATCGCTCGGCGCGTCAACGACGCCCTCGCGCTCGTACCGAGCGAACGCCGGGCGACGACCGAAGTGATCTTCTCGGCCCATTCGTTGCCCGAGAAGATCCTGGCGACCGGCGACACGTACCCCGAACAGTTGCGCGAGAGCGCCGAGCGCGCGGCCGCGCTCGCCGGCGTCGAGCGTTGGGACGTCGCGTGGCAGTCGGCCGGTCGCACCCCCGATCCGTGGATCGGTCCGGACATCTTGCAGGTCCTGCGCGACAAGCGCGCCCACGGCGTCAGTGACGTCGTGTCCTGTCCGATCGGCTTCGTGAGCGATCACTTGGAGGTGCTCTTCGACATCGACGTCGAAGCCCAAGGCGTCGCGCACGAGATCGGACTCAACCTGGTTCGCACGGCGTCGCTCAATGACGACGCCGCGTTCATGAGCGTGTTGGCCGACGTCGTGGTGGACCGCCTCTCGTGAGTCGCGAGTCCATCGTCGTCGTCGGCGGTGGCATCAGCGGACTCAGTGCGGCGTGGGAGCTCTCCGGTGGGGCCGACGGGCCCGGCGACGCGACGCCGCGCGTCGAACTCATCGAGGATGGTGCCGTGGTCGGCGGGTCGCTCGCGACGACGAGCTTCGCCGAACGGACCATCGATCTCGGCGCCGACGGTTTCCTCGCACGACGTCCCGAGGCCGTCGACCTCGTGCGCGAGCTGGGCTGCGCCGACCAGCTCGAAGCGATCGACGCCAGCGGCGCCTCCCTCTGGCTGCACGGCGCGCTCGATGAGCTGCCACCGGGACTCGTCCTGGGAATACCGACGTCATCAGGACAGTTGAAGGGAGTGCGCGGTCTGTCGTGGCGAGCGCGCCTCGACGCGCGCCGCGACGAGCGCGCGCCCGCGCGGATGAAGGTCGGCGACGACGCGACGATCGGTGCGATCGTGCGGACCAAACTCGGCCGCGAGCTCTGTTATCAGTTCGTCGAGCCGATGATCGGCGGCATCCAGGCCGGACGCATCGACGACCTCTCGGCGAAGTCCGTCTTCCCCGCGCTGTTGGACGCGGCGCGGCGCGGCGGCTCGCTCATGCGCGCGATGCGCGCCAGCGGCCCCACCGTACCGGGGCCGTCGGTCGAGACGGCGAACGCGGGTCCGACGTTCTATTCGCTGCTCGACGGCGTCGGATCGCTCCCCCTCGAAGTCGCGCGACAACTGCGCGCGCGCGGCGTGGTGCTGCGCACCGGCGTCGCGGTCACGGCGTTGCGGCGCACACCGTCGGGCAACTATCCCTGGGAGGTCGACACGAACGCGACGACCACGCCGGCCGACGCGGTCGTGATGGCCACGCCGGCGCCGGTCACCGCCCGCCTCCTCGGCGCACACGACGCGGCGTTGGCGCAACTGGCCGACGTGCGCAGCGCGGGCGCCGCGATGGTCACCTTCAGCGTCGCTCGCAACGCGATCGCGACGGGCACGAAGGGCACCGGGATTCTCGTGCCGCTCGACACGCCGTGGTCGGGCGACGGTTCGATGATGGTCACCGCCGTCACGTTCCTCGATCGCAAGTGGCCGCACCTGCGTCGCGACGACGACGTGCTGCTACGCGCGCACGTCGGTCGCGTCGATGACCTGCGATGGAGCGAGTTGAGCGACGACGAACTCATTTCGCGCGTCGGCGACGAACTGCGCGTGCTGCTCGGCACGTTCGGTCCTCCGAATGACGCGCTCGTGCAACGTTGGCCCGGCGGCCTACCGCAGTACTACCTCGGCCACGACGCGATGGTGACGAACGCGCGCACCGCGGCGGCCGCGATCGGCGTGTCGCTGTGTGGCAACGCCTACGACGGTGTCGGCATCCCGGCGAGCATCGGCTCCGGTCGACGGGCCGCTCGCGAGGCGTTGGAGATGCTGCACTTCAGTCTCCACTGAGGTTCAGAGGTAGTAGCCCGAGTGGATGTAGATGCAGGGCACGCCCTCGCTGACGTACATCGCGTGGTTCTTCGGATCGTCGTCGAGCGCCAATCGGATGTCGAAGCCCTCGCGCACGAGGTCGCGCAGCGCTCCGCGCTTGAACTCGTCCACGCCCGAGTAGTCGCCGTACTCGCGCATGATGAGGAGGTCCCAGCGCAGACCGTAGCGCTCGAGCCAGCCCACGGTGTGTGGTTGCACCCGCCGGGGGCGACCGGTCAAGAGCACCACCTTCAACGAGGAGTCCAGTAGTTCGAGCAGCCGTTCGATCTCTTCGATGATCGGGTCGTCGCCGCAGGCGTCGAAGAACCGCTTCCAGTCGCCCCAATCGAGGTAGTGCTGGCGCCCGGCCGCGTCGGCCAGGACCCCGTCGATGTCGAAGATCACGGCCGGCCCGGTGCCCGACGAACCCTCGCGCCAGTGCCAGTTCTCGCGTCGGTAGTCCGAACTCATACCTGGAACACGCTAACGGGGTCGCGACCGGCGTTCTCTGCGAGACTGGACGCCGTGGGTTGTACCGAGCGTCAAACGCTGCCTATTCCTTTCGGCCATCACGTCTACGTGGTGAGCGACCTCTCACTCTCGCCCACCACCGACGAGAACAGCCGCCCGGTGCGCGAGCTCATCGGCCTCTTGGGCGACATCGACGACGCCGCCGTCGTGGTCGTCGCCGGCAACCTCTTCCACCCCGAGCCCACCTCGGACCTCGTCCGATTCGTCGACGCGACGCTGGGGGCGCTGCCGTCCCTGCGCGACCAGATCGTCGCCTTCACCTCCGACGAACGACACCGCTTCATCGTCCTGCCCGGGAGCGACGACCACGAGCTGCAGCACAATCGAGAGGCCGGCGAACGTCTCGAGCGCCTGGGCGTCTCGTTGGCCAGCGACCTGATCCTCCACGTCGCCACGGCCGACGGGGTGCGCGACCTCGCGGTCGCGGCGGGCCACTGCACCATCGACACCAAGCGCGCGGACCTCAACGACCGTGCCGACGCCGACCGACTCGAGGACCCGCACGCGCTGCCGCGCTTCGTCGCCTCGCGGGTGCTCTACCGGCGACTCGGCGGTTGGGTCTGGTTCCCGGCCATCACCTTGTTGGTGTTCGACGTCTTGACGTCGCTCAACGCGATCTACTACCACTTCACGCGACACCGCATCCACGTGCACACGCCCCACACCGGCAGTTTCTGGGGCAACCTCGTGCTCAACCTCCTCATCCTGGCCGTGGTCGAGGCCGTCGTCGTCACGTGCGCCGGCCTCATCGTGCGGCGCCGCTTCGACCGCGACGCGCGTCGGGCCGCGCCGACCGAATTGAGCGAGCCGCTGGCCCTCACGCTGGTCGACGACGTCGACGCCCTCGAATTCGCGCGCCGCAACGCCGAGCGGCTCGGTGCCGGGGCGGTCGTCGGCGGCGCCCCGCGTCCGGCCCTGGCCTTCCTCGACCAGGGCGTGTGTGCCGCGCCCGGGCCGTCGCGAACCGTCATCGTGGAACGACGGGGTCGCTTCGGGCTCCCGCCGGTCTTCAGCGCGGTCGACCGTCTCGGCGTGGTCGAGATCGAAGCGGCGAGCACGGTCCAGGTTCGGCTCTACGCCGGCGAGACCCGACGTCCCCAGGAGCGGCTCCTCGAAGAGATCGTCGCCCACACCTACGCGCAGCCCCCACCACCGGCGGCCACCTCGACGGTCGGTTCGTGGCCCACGGGCCATCCCTTCCCCGTGACCGTCGAGCGACTCAAGGAGCAACGGCGTCAACGCACCGTGCGTCGCTGGGCGAGCGGCCTGCTCTTCCTCGACGGCCTGGTCAACGTGATCGTCACGGCGACGCCGCCCCTGCGCAGCCGTCTCCACGCGGTCCAGACGATCTTCCCCCTCGGCGTGGCCCAGTCCGCCGCCGCGTTCACCGCCGTCGCCGGTATCGCCATGATCATGATGGCCCGGGGCATCCGCCGCGGACAACGCCGCGCGTGGTTCGTGGCCTGCGTGGTGCTCGCGATCACCGTCGTCGCCCACGTGTTGCGCGGTGGCACCTTCGTCGCCTCGCTGGTCGCGGTCTCGATCCTGACCCTGTTGGTGGTGCAACGACGCTACTTCCAGGCGTCGACGGACCGCTCGAGCGTGCGCGCCTCGATGCCGCGCCTCGGCTTCATCGCGCTCGTCTCGGTCGTGGCGGCCACGGTCGGCATCGAGGTCTCCTCGGGTCGTCATCACCTGCCCGCCTTCGGCGTGGTCCTCATGGCCTGCGTCGAGCGTTTCGTCGGCTTCAACAACATCGCCCTGCCCGACGCCGCGGCCGACTTCGTGGATCCCGCGCTTCTCGCCGTCGGTGTCTCGCTGTTCGTCTCGGCGCTCTACCTGCTGACACGACCCGTCGTGGACCGGCGTCTCTCGATGACGGGCCGCGGGACCGAGCGACGCCTCGCCGAACTCCGGGCGAGAGAGATCGTGCGTCGCCACGGCCGCGGCACGCTCGACTACTTCTCGTTGCGCGACGACAAGCAGTTCTACTTCTTCCGCGACTCCCTGGTCGCCTACGCCGTCTACGGCGGCGTCGCGCTCGTCTCGCCCGACCCCATCGGGCCCGAGGCCGAGCGGGCCGAGGCCTTCAGCGCCTTTCGCGCCTACGCCGAGGGCCGGGGTTGGACGATCGGGGTCATCGGCGCCAGCGAGGCGTGGCTCCCGATCTACGGCGCGGCCGGGCTCCACCACCTCTACATCGGCGACGAGGCGATCGTGGACTGTCCGACCTTCACGTTGGCCGGCGGCAAGATGAAGGGGCTCCGTCAGGCGACCACCCGCCTCGCGCGCCACGGCTACACGGTCGAGTTCCTGGACCCCGCCAACATCGAGCCGAGTCGCGTCACCGACATCCTCGAGCTGATCTCAATGCTGCGCCGGGGCGAGGCCGAGCGCGGCTTCTCCATGATGCTCGGTCGCCTCTTCAATCCCAAGGACAAGGGACTGCTGCTCACGATCGTGCACGGCCCGGACGGTCGGCCGGTCGCGGTCTGTCAGTTCGTGCCGTCGCCCGCGATCAACGGCTACTCGCTCGACCTGATGCGTCGCGACCCCGGCGAGCACCCGAACGGACTGATCGACTTCGCGCTGTGCTCCACGATCGAGCACCTGCGCGAGACCGGGGCGCGAGGACTCAGCTTGAACTTCGCGGCGTTCCGCTCGGTCCTCGACGGCGAGCGCGGCGAGGGCACGTTCACGCGGGTGGAGCGCTGGGCCCTCAAGCGGCTCTCGGGCATCTTCCCCATCGAGTCGCTCTGGACGTTCAACGCGAAGTACCACCCGACCTGGCTGCCGCGCTACCTCGTCTACCCCGCCGCCGAGAGCTTCGTGCCGGTCGCGGCGGCGGTGCTGCGCGCCGAGTCGCTCACGGAACTGCCGGTCCTCGGCCGCTTCCTCGTGAGCGACCCGTCGAATCGACCGGGCACGGTCGTCCCCGCCGAGGTCTTGGCGGCGGCCAAGAAGGTCGACGACCACGTCCTGCGCTGAACGCGCCACGAGGGGGATGACAGCGCGGCGGCCGAGCACCGGCGCCGTTGGGTGGTTAA
Source organism: uncultured Acidimicrobiaceae bacterium (assembly GCA_963700135.1). Lineage (GTDB taxonomy): Bacteria > Actinomycetota > Acidimicrobiia > Acidimicrobiales > RAAP-2 > RAAP-2. The sequence goes on from CAVOWM010000011.1 coordinate 1,046,209, forward strand.
GGTGAGGCGCGAACCCAACTGAAGGGAAGCCCATGCCCGAGTTTCCAACCATCACGCACGTCGCCCTGACGGTGAGCGACCTGGACAGGAGTGTGCCGTGGTACCGGCACCTGTTCGACGCCGGACCGGTCCTCGATGAGGACACCGGGCCGTTCCGTCACGTCGTGTGGCTGGTCGGCGGTCAGACGCTGGTCGGGCTGCATCAGTTCCCCGACCTCGCCGACGCCGCGGCCTTCAACGAACGGCGAGTCGGTCTCGACCACCTGGCGTTCCAGTGCGCGAATCGAGACGAACTGTCGCGGTGGCGGGACCGGCTCGACGAACTGGGCGTCGCCCACGGCGGCATCGTCGACGCCGGCTACGGCTCCGGTCTCTCGTTCCGTGATCCGGACAACATCGCGCTGGAGTTCTTCGCCCCGCCGTCGTGAGCCCGACGTCTGAGGCGTCACACGCGCGACGTAGCGTCGACGCGTGACGGAGTTCATCGACGTCAATCTGCGCGACGCGCGATTCGAAGAGGTCGAGATGAACGGCGCGCGCCTCACCCGAGTGGACCTCTCGGACGCCCAGTTCCGAAACGTCGACCTGACCCGAGTGGTGATGCGCGGCGTCGACCTCGTCGACGTCGACATCTCGGGCGAGATCGAGAACCTCGTGATCAACGGTGTCGACGTGGCGCCGTTGGTCCAAGCCGAACTCGATCGCCGGCACCCCGATCGGGTGAAGATGCGACCCACCGACCCCGACGGATTTCGCGAGGCGTGGACGACCCTGGAGCGACTCTGGGCCGGCACGATAGAGCGGGCACGAGGTTTCACACCTGATCAGCTGCACGAATCGGTGAACGGCGAATGGTCCTTCATCGAGACCCTGCGTCACCTGACCTTCGCCACCGACAGCTGGATCCGCCGGGCCATTCTCGGTGAACGAGCGCCGTGGGATCGGCTCGGCCTGCCGTTCGACGAACTCGCGGACGGGCCGGCGTTCTCGCGCGACCGCGAGGCGCGTCCGTCGCTCGACGAGGTGCTCGCGCTGCGACGCGAGCGCACGGCGACCGTTCGCGACTATCTGGCGACGCTCACGGACGAGACGCTGGAGGCGGACACGACGCCCGTCGACGCGCCGGGGTGGCCGCCGCCGAAGCGCTATCCGGTGCGAACCTGCCTTCGGGTGGTCCTCAACGAAGAGTGGCAGCACCGGCTCTACGCCGAACGCGACTTCGACGTCCTCGACGAACGCTGAGACCTGCGCGACGGGGCGATCGTCGACCTAGCGGTCGTGGACACCCGGCGGGTCCTCGCCGACGAGTCCGTCGATCGACTCACGGATGAGGTCGGCGTGCCCGACGTGGCGGGCGTACTCCTCGATGAGGTCGACGAACGTGCGTCGCAAGCTCGGCGAGCGACCGTCGGGCCACGACTGGGCCATCGGTTGGTCCAGGCCACCGTTGGCCAGCGCGTGGGCGACCGAGCGCCTCGAGCGGTCGACGTTGGACTGCCAGAGCTCGTAGAGGGACGCCGGCGAGTCGCCGGGCGCCCACGTCCAGTCCCAGGCCGGTTCGCGCTCCCAGTCGACGGCGTCAAACGGCGCGGCCGGCGCTCGGTCGAAGAGTCGCACGGAGAAGTAGTAGTCCTCGACGAGGGCGAGGTGCTTGAGGAGGCCGCCCAGCGTGAGCGCCGAGGCGCCGACCGACACCTGCAGCGCCGCGGCGTCCAGGCCCCCGGTCTTCCAGGCGAACGTCGCTCGCTGTCGCTCGAGCGATCCGATCAGCGTCGCCGCGTCGTCGCCGTTGAGCGGCGGCTCGGGCCACGTCTCGAGGCCGGCGTACACGGGCGTACCTGACGTTCTCGAGCGCTCAGCCGTCGGACTCGCCGTGGAAGTTCACGTCGGCCGCGGGGACCGCGCCACCCTTTCGCCCCGGTGCCTCCTGGTACTCCCAGTAGAGGTTGGTGTGCGCGATGACCTTGTCGGGCGTCGGCGCGCCGTACTCACTGAGGTCCTCGGTGGTGTGCGCGTCGGCGACCAGCGTCACGTCGTAGCCGCGCGTGAAGCCGCCGTGCATCGTCGAACGGATGCACGCGTCGGTCTGGGCCCCCGTGATGACGATGCGCCCCACGCCGCGTTCGGCGAGCAACGCCTCGAGGTTCGTGTCCTCGAAGGAGTCGCCGTACAGCTTGGGGACCAGCGGCTCGGACTCCTCGCGCACCAGCTCCGGCACGTACTTCCACTGCTCGCTGTCGATGGGCAGCTCCTCACTCGAGTGCTGCACCCAGATCACCGGCACGTCTTCGCGGCGCGCCTTGTCGACGAGGGTGTTGATGTTGGCGATCACGCCGTCACGGTCGTGGGCGCCGGCGACCACGCCGTTCTGGACGTCAATCACGAGTAAGGCGGTGTTCGGGCGATCCTTCAAAGTCGTCACGGTGGTCTCCTCGCGTGATGGTCGGACGGATTTTGCGAACCCCAGAGTAGGCCACCCCCTGTGACACCACAAGGGCTCGCGACGGCCGTTCACCGCTCGGTGACGTCGTCTAGATTCCTTCGATGGACCCTGCCTTCGCCCAACAGTTCGCCGCCGAGTGGCTCGACGCGTGGAACGGCCACGACCTCGAACGCATCCTGGGCCACTTCAGTGACGACGTCGTCTTCACGTCACCGCTCGCGCTTCGCATCGTGGACGGTTCCGACGGCGTGCTGCGCGGGAAGGACGAACTCCGGGACTACTGGCGCGAGGGGCTGCGCCGCAACCCCGAGCTCCACTTCGAGATCGAGGACCTCTACCTCGGCGTCAACTCGATCGTGATCAACTACCGCAATCACTCGGGCGGACTCGTGAACGAGGTCCTCGTCCTCGACGGCGACCTCGTCAACGAGGGGCACGCCACGTACCTAGTTGCTTGAGGTCCCCGTCGGCGACGCGCACTTCGCCGCGTAGGCGGCGCTGCCGGGCTGCAGCGCCAGTGCGGAGTTCGGGCTCACCATCAGACACGACTCGTCGACCGCGACGAACTGGCTCGCCGGGATGGCCTTCAGTTGGTCGACCTCGGTGTAGGTCCAGCGCGTGTCCGCCGTGCCCTGGAAGTACCAGTTGCTGCCGTTGTCGGCGAGGATCAGGCCGTAGGTCTTCATCGTCGTGAGCACGGTCTGGCAGAAGCTCGAGCACTGGGACGCGGGCAGCGTGAAGGACGCGTTCAGTCGGAATCGCGCGCCCATCGGCGGACATGACGGATCGTCCTGGCCGGCCTCGTGTCGCGCCGGCCACACGTACGACGCTTGGGTGCAGTCGGCCGTGAAGCGGATCGCGTGGTCCATCGCGTGCGCGGCGACCTCGTTGTAGTTGACGAGTCCGGGCAGGATCGGCAGGCCGGCGGCGTCGGCGGAGGTGAAGCCGGCCGGTCGCAGCGAGTTCGATCGCAGGTTCCACGTCGCGCCCGACCCGGCGGTCGATCGGCCGTTCGGGTGGTAGTAGGTGTCGTAGGTCTCGAAGAGCGTGCACGGCGCCGAGGAGGCCGAACGGTACGGGTCGAGCATCAACGCGTGACGGTCCGATCCCCCTTCGACGGGCGTCGACGCCGTCAGCGGGTACGGACGACGGTTGCTCTCCGAGGCGTACTGGAACGTCACGTGCGTGAACACGGTGTCCTTGCGAACGACCGTCCACGGGATCCCGTAGGGCGCGTGGGGATCGCCCGAGGGGCCGTAGTCCGGGTGCAGGTACGTCGTCGCCGACGACATCGACGCGAGCCAGGTCGCGCTGTCGGCGTCGACCGGGAGTGACGTGATCGGCGTGTTCCAGACGTTGTCGGCCGGGAAGGCCGGACAGTTCGTGCCCGGGAAGACCGGTCCGGCGACCCGCGGCGACGGCGTCGCGACCGGCGCGGACCGCGTGGTCGCGCCGGACACGACCGGCTCGGTCAGCAACGCGAGTCCGGCGATCGTGAGCGACGCGACGAGCACCCGCGCCCCGTGGGCCCGGCGCCGTCCGTTTCGAGTCATCCAGACGGTCTACTTCGCGTTCGCGCACGCTCGAGCGCGGTTGTCCAAGAGTTGTGCCGGTCGCGACCGCGGCCGACGAACCGCGTGCGAAGCGCTCGGGATTCGTTTTCGTAGAATTGACGGATGTCGCGCTTCGACCTCGTGATCTGGGACTGCGACGGGGTCCTCGTCGACAGCGAGCGACTGGCCATCCGCACCGAGTCCCAGATCCTGACCGAGTTGGGGTGGCCCCACACCGAGGCCGACGTCGTCGAACGCTTCGTCGGGCGATCGTCGCACTACATGCAGGCGGTCATCGAGGAACACCTCGGTCGCGCGATCGACTGGCACGACGAATTCGAGCGCCGCGTGAGCGAGGTGTGCGAACGCGAACTCGTCCCGGTCGAGGGCGTGCTCGACGCCCTCGACGAGATCGCGATCCCGGGCTGTGTCGCCTCCTCCAGCAGCCACCCGATGCTGAGCTTCAAACTCGGCCTCACCGGACTGGCCGAGCGCTTCGCGGGCCGCGTCTTCAGTGCCGACGACGTCGCGCACGGCAAACCCGACCCGGCCGTCTTCTTGTTCGCGGCCCACTCGTTGGGCGTGCGCCCCGATCGATGCGCGGTGATCGAGGACAGCGTGTCGGGCGTCGAGGCCGGCGTCGCGGCCGGCATGACGGTCTTCGCCTTCAGCGGCGGGGTCACGGGCGCGGACCGGCTCGAACGCGACGGCGTGACGCTCTTCGACGCCATGCACCACCTGCCGGCGCTGTTGTCGCTCGCCTGAGGTCGTCGTCGCGCCGACGCGCCGCGTTCACTCGAGTCGGGCGCGGATCGCCTCGGCCAACCGACGCGGTGCTCGTTCGTCGTAGGCGAGGAAGAGCGACGGCTCGACCATCTCGAGTTCCATGATGGCCCACCCCGGCGTCGTCATCACGAGGTCGACGCGGGCGTAGAGGATGCCCCGGAAGGGCTCTTCACGCAGCACGGCCTCGGCGAAGTCGACGGCGTCGGGTTCGGCGTCGGCCCGCGACATCTGCTCACGACGAAACAGCGCGTCGCGGTCGTCGGCGTGCGGTGTTCAACATGGCGCCCTTGGTCATCGCGTGCGAGAACTCCCCGTCGATGAACACCAGGGCTCGTTCGCCGTCCTCGTCGATCGACGAGACGTAGGGCTGGATCATCGCGTCGCGCCCACTGGCGTGGAGGGCTCGGACGTGCGCGCCGGCGCGGTCGTGCTCACCCGGCGCGTACTGCTCGGCGTCGATCGAACCGGCGCCGACCGTCGGCTTGACGACGAAGCGGCCGTCCGGGAAGACCGGCTCGCCGCCGACGTCACAGAACGTCGAGGGCACGATCCGGTGCGTCCGGCGTTCGAGGTCCGCGAGGTAGTGCTTGTCGGTCGAGTACTCGATGATCGAATACGGGTTCAAGAGGTGCTCGACGCCGCGGGCCCACTCGAGGTAACCGTCGCGGTCGCGCGTGTAGTCCCACGTCGAGCGGATCACCGTCAGTTCGTAGTCGTTCCACCGGATGGACGGGTCGTCCCAGACGCACATCGAGCCGTCGACGCCGACCCGCGTGAGGGCCCCGAGCAGCAGCTCGGCGTCGGGATCGAGGTTGACGTCGTCGCTGATACTCGTGGCGATGGCCACGCGCCTCACGGCGTGAAGAGCACCGTCGCGTGCTGGGCCAACGTGACGATCGGTCCGGGCCAGACACCGAAGACCAACGTGACCAACACGCCGAAGGCGATCACGACGGCCGTCGAGCGCGGCACGACGACGCGGGTCCCCTCCGGTCCGTCGTCGGAGTACAGCGCCATCGCCCAGCGCAGGTAGAAGAAGGCCGCGATCGCGGCGCTGATCAAGGCGATCAACGCGAGCGCGCCCCCGCCGGCGTCGACCACCGAGGCGAGCACGGCGAACTTGGCGTAGAAGCCGGTCGTGAGCGGCGCGCCGAGTTGACTGAGCAACAGCACCGCCAGGGCCGCGCCGAGCCACGGCTGGCGCCGCGCCAGTCCCTGGTAGCGCTCGATCGAGTGGTGCTCGTCGCCGACGCCGCCGATGAGCGTGACGATCGCGAAGGTCGCCACGACGATCGGGGCGTACGTGATGACGTAGAAGAGCGTCGCCGCCGTGCCGCGGATCGTGCCGGCCCACACGCCGAGCAGGATGAACCCGGCGTGGTTGATCGAGGAGTACGCGAGCATGCGCTTCACGTTGCGCTGCACGACCGCCAGCGACGCGCCGACGACCGTCGTCAGGACGATGAGGACCCACAGGATCGGGCGCCAGGTGTCGAGCTGGGTGCCGAGGGCCGAGATGAGCACGCGGATCAAGGCGGCGAAGGCGCCGACCTTGACGATCGAGGCCATGAGACCGGTGACCGGCGTCGGCGCGCCCTCGTAGACGTCGGGCGACCAGAGGTGGAACGGCACCGCGGCGATCTTGAAGGCGAAGCCCACGAGCAGCAGCGCGCCACCGGCGTAGAGGAGACCGGGGTGGAGCAGCACGTTCGCGCCCAGGAAGTACGAGATCGTCGTCAGGTTCGTCGAGCCCGTCGCGCCGTAGACCAGGGCCGCGCCGTAGATGAAGATCGCCGAGGCGAAGCCGCCGAGCAAGAAGTACTTGAGCGCGGCCTCGGACGAGGTCGAGCGGTGCCGGTCGAAGGCGACCAGGACGTAGAGGCCGATCGAGAGGATCTCGAGTCCCAGGAAGATGACGATCAGGTCGTTCGCCTGGGTCATCAGCAGCGCCCCGGAGGCCGAGGCGAGCGCCAGGATGTGGAACTCGACGCCCGAGACCCGTTCGCGGATCGCCCAGTCGTGGGCGACCAGCGCGGTCATGATCACGCTGAGCGCGATGACGCCGGAGGCGACGACCGAGAAGTCGTCCAGCACGACCGCGTGGGCGATCGTCACCGAGGCGCCGGCCTTGGCGACGCAGCGCCACTGGAAGTAGTTGACGACGATGCTGGCCGCGGCCGCGGCGACCACGGTGTACGTGGCGACGACGAGGGGCACCTTGCCGCGCGCGAGCGCCGAGGCGAGCACGAGCGCGAGGGCCGCGCCGAAGAAGATGAGGACCGGCAGGATCGCCAGGTAGTGGATCGACGGGATCACGAGCTTCACTTGTCCACCCCGCTCGGCGCGACGTGGTGTATCAGCTGCTGGACCGACGGCGTGATGCGATCGAGCACCGGCTTCGGGAAGACGCCGAGCACCACGATCAGGAGGACGACGGGCACCAGGACCCACTGTTCCTTGTGCGTCGCGTCGGCGATCTCGGCGTTGGCGCCCTCGGCCCTGCCGTGGAAGACCCGCTGGTAGGCCCAGAGCAGGTAGAGCGCCGCGGCGACCACGCCGAAGGTGGCCACGACGGCCCACCACGCGTGCGTGGCGAAGGTGCCGATCAGGATCAGGTACTCACTGACGAAGCCCGACAGTCCCGGCAGCCCGATCGAGGCGAGCATCACGACCGTGAAGAGCGCGGCCATGATCGGCGCCGGACCCTGGAGTCCCTTGAAGTCCTTGATGAGGATCGAACCGCGTCGCTTCTCGATGAACCCGATGAGCAAGAAGAAGCCGATCGTGATGACGCCGTGGTTGAACATCAACAGCACGGCGCCGACGGTGGCGATCGTCGAGCCCGACAGGACACCCAACGTGATGAAGCCCATCTGGGCGAGCGAGGAGTACGCGACGAAGCGCTTCAGGTCCGGCGTCGTGCAGGCCAGCATCGAACCGTAGATGATGCCGATGACCGCCAGGGTCATGACGACCGGACGCACGCTCACCAGCGCGAGCGGGAACAGTCCGACGGCGAAGCGCAACAGCCCGTACGTGCCGAGCTTGGCGAGCAGCGCCGACATCTCGATCGAACCGGCCGTGGGCGCCTCGGCGTACGTGATCGGCGACCACGTGTGCAGCGGCCAGATCGGCGCCTTCACCGCGAAGGCGATGGCGAAGGCGACGAAGAGCCACACCGCGGTGCCGTGGGACATCGCCGTGGACGAGAGCGCGCTGTAGGAGAACGTCAGCGCCGAACCGGGGACCTGGTGCTCATGCGCGAAGGCGAGGTACAAGGTGCCGATCAGCAAGAACGCCGAGCCGGTGAAGGTGTAGATGAAGAACTTGAGCGCGGCCTTGGAGCGCTCCTTCGCGCCCCACTGACTGATGATGAAGTAGCACGGGATCAAGGTGAGCTCGAAGAAGATGAAGAACTCGAGGAGGTCGTGGGAGAGGAAGCTGCCCATCGTGAAACACGTCAGCAGCAGCATCCACGCGACGAAGGCCGGCTCCTGGCGTCGGTCGCGCGCGCCGAGCAGCGCCAACAGCACGGTCAGCGCCGTCAGGACCACCATCAAGAGCGAGATGCCGTCGATGGCCACGTCGTAGGCCAGGCCGAAGGGCGCCGCCAACACGTGTCGGGTGGCGAAGTCGAACGTCTGGGCCCCGGCGACGTGGTCGTTGTAGAGGAACGCGACGACGAGCGAGAGCGCCAGCTCGACGACCGAGGCGCCGATCGCCACGGCGTAGGCGCGGCCGTCGACCTTTCTGGTCAACGCGGCCCCGATCGCCCCGACCAACGGGACGACGAGCAAGAGGGTGAGCCACACCGAAGAGTGCATGCCTAGCCAACCCTCGCCACGAGGAAGACGATGACGACCGCGAGGCCGAGCAGCGTCGCGAGGGCGTAGTGCCGCACGAAGCCCGACTGCACCTTGCGCAGTCCCTCGGCGCTGCGCCGCACGCTCACGGCGAGACCGGTGACCGCGCCGTCGATCACCTTGGGTTCGACGACGTCGTCGCCGAACTGGGCCGCCTCGGTCAGCGGCCGACCGATGGCCGCGTCATAGACGTCGTCCCAGTGCCAGACGTGTTCGAGGAACGACGACTCGTAGCGCGAGGACTCCGAGATGTTGCGCCAGATCGAGAACGCCGCCAACAGGCCGAAGAGTGCCGCGGCGACGTCCACCAGCGCGAGCCCGTACTGGGCCACGGTGTCGGCGTGGCCCCCGGCCGCGACGTAGCCGAAGGTCGGCGCGAGGAAGCCGGCCAGGGAGTCGTGGTGGATCCACGGCAGGTCGAGTACGCCGCCGATCACGGTGAGCGCGGCGAGCACGATGAGCGGCGTCGTCATGACCCACGGCGACTCGTGCGGGTCGTGTCCCCGGGTGTCCTCGCGGAAGCGCTCGGTGCCGCGGAACGTGAGGATGAACAGTCGACTCATGTAGTACGCGGTGAGGATCGCGGTCAACACGCCCAGGACCCAGAGCGCCTTGTTGTGTTCGAAGACGTTGGTGAGGACGTCGCCCTTGGACCAGAACCCGGCGAAGGGCGGGATCCCCGAGATGGCCAGCCAGCCGATCAGGAACGTCGGGAAGGTCAGCGGCAGGTACTTCTGGAGGCCGCCCATCTTGCGCATGTCCTGTTCGCCGTTGAGCGAGTGGATGACCGAGCCGGAACCGAGGAAGAGCAGCGCCTTGAAGAAGGCGTGGCTGATCATCAAGAAGATCGCGGCGCCGTAGGCGCCGACGCCCACGGCGAGCACCATGTAGCCGATCTGGGAGATCGTGGAGAAGGCCAGCACCTTCTTGATGTCCTTCTGCGAGGTGGCGATGGTCGCGGCGACGAACGCCGTCACGCCCCCGATGACCGCGATGGTCATTCGACCGGAGTGCGACAGCGCGAGCACCGGTGACATGCGCACCAGCAGGTACACGCCCGCGGTCACCATCGTGGCGGCGTGGATGAGCGCCGACACGGGCGTCGGGCCCTCCATGGCGTCGGGCAGCCAGTTGAAGAGGGGGATCTGCGCGCTCTTGCCGGTCGCGGCGAGCAGCAACGTCAAGACGACGAGCGTCGCGATCGTCGGGGTCAGCGTGCCGGCGCGGTTGAAAATCGTGAGGTAGGTCAGGGTGTGCAGACGTGAGAAGAGCAAGAACATCGCCACCAACATGCCGACGTCGCCGACGCGGTTGTAGATGAAGGCCTTCTTCCCGGCCGAGGCGGCCGCGTCACGCTCGAAGTAGTAGCTCACGAGCCAGTAGGAGCACAGCCCGACGCCCTCCCAGCCCACGAACGTGAGGACCAGGTTGTTCGCCAGAACGAGCAGCAGCATCGAGAAGACGAAGAGGTTCAGGTACAAGAAGAACTTCCGGAAGTCCTTCTCCCCGTGCATGTAACCGGTCGAGTACAGGTGGATGAGCGCCGAGATCCCGGTGACGAACAGACACATGGTGATCGAGAGCGGGTCGACCAGCAACGCCGCCGGGACGTGCAGGGTCCCGACCGAGATCCACGCGAACAGGTTGACCGTGACCTCGCGTGACGAGTGGTTGAGCAACAAGAAGAAGCTGACGACCGCGAGCACGAAACTCGCCGCGACGACGCCGGTGCCGATCACGCCCACCTGCTTCTCGCTCAGCGTGCGCCCGAGCACGAGGATCGTCAAGAACCCCAGCAGCGGCAGGAGCAGGACGAAGGTCGCGACGGTCGCCATCTCAGCCCTTCATCTCAGAGAGCTCATCGACCGACGTCGACGAGCGCCGTCGAAAGACCGACACGACGATGCCGAGCCCGACGGTGACCTCGGCCGCGGCCACCACCATGACGAAGAAGACGATGGCCTGGCCGCTGATGTCGTCCAGCGTGCGCGAGAAGGTGACGAACGTGAGGTTGACGGCGTTCAACATCAGCTCGATGCACATGAACATGATGAGCGCCGAGCGCCGGGTCAACAGTCCGAAGGCGCCGATGCCGAAGAGGACGGCGGCCAAGATGAGGTACCAGGCGGCGGGGACGTTCACGCGCTCTCCTCACTCGAGGTGGCGCGTTCACGACGCGCGAGCAAGACGGCGCCGACGACGGCGATGATGAGCAGGGCCGCGGTCACCTCGAAGGCGAAGAGGTAGGTCGTGAAGACGGCCGTCCCCAACTCCTTCACGTTGCCGCCGCCGTTCCTGGTCAGCTTGGATGAGACCGACGACGCGCCGCTCACCCAGTGCGAGCGCGCCATCAAGGTGATGAGTCCGCCGACGGTGATCGCGACGCCGACGACCGCGAAGGCACGCTGGCCGACGAGCGGTTCGAAGTGGATGTGTTCACGACGGTCGACGCCGAGGAACATGATGACGAACAAGAACAGGACCACGATGGCGCCGGCGTAGACGATGATCTGGACGGCGGCCAAGAAGTCGGCCGACTGCGCGATGAAGGCGACCGCCACCCCGATGAGGGTCATGATCAGACAGAGCGCCGCGTGCACGGGGTTCTTCACCGAGATCACACCGACGGCGCCGACGATGATGAGCAGCGCCGCGGTGATGAAGACCAGGACGTACGCGTTCGAGTACGCGAGGACGCTGGCGATCACGACTTGTCCCTCCGCTTTCGCTTGGGCATCTTCTGGCGGGCCTCGTTCAACTTGCCCTGGAGACCGCGGAACTGCAGCGGCACGTCCTCGGGTTCGAAGTGCTTGGGGAAGATGTTGCGCAGTTGCTTGGAGCCGGTCGCCCCGTCGTCGCGCACCCCGGACTGTCCGGCTTCGGCGGCGCGCAGTCCCACGCCGAGGTCGGCCGTCCACTGGACGACGCCCTCGTAGGCGGCGTCGCCGTTCGGTGACGTCGCGCGCATCCAGCCGCCGGTCATCGCGGACTCCCCGTCGCGCCAGTCCTCCCACGGCAGGCGCTGCGGGTAGCCCTGGTCGTCGACGAGCAGTTCGGCCTTGGTGTAGATGGCGTCGGCGCGATTGGTGAAGGAGAACTCGAACATCTTGGACTCGGTGATCGCCTGGGTCGGGCAGGCCTCGACGCAGAGGTCGCAGTGGATGCAGCGCAGGTAGTTGATCTCGTAGATGTAGCCGTAGCGCTCGCCCGGGCTCACCGGGTGGTCCGGTGGGTTGTCGAGGCCGCGCACGTAGATGCAGTTCACGGGACAGACACCGGCGCACAACTCGCAGCCGATGCACTTCTCCATCCCGTCCTCGTAACGGTTGAGGACGTGACGCCCGTGCTGGCGGGGCTGCTTCGGACGCTTGGCCTTGGGGTAACTCGTCGTGACCGTCGGGCGGGCGAGGTGTTGGAAGGTCAGCTTGAAGCCGCCGAAGAAGTCGAGCGCGCGGGCCATCAGTCCTCCTCCTCGTCGGTCATCGAGCGAAGGACCTCACCGGGCAGGGGCCGACCCCCGACGATCGGCAACACCGAGTCGGCGCCGGTCTCGCGGGTCTGTCCGAGGGCGAAGGCGCGCGTCAGCACCGAGTACGCGAGCAGGACGATCGCCGCCATCAAGAAGCCCCAGCCCTTGGCGACGAGGAAGCCGGCCACGATCAACATCCACCCGAGGCTCAGCGGGATCAGCCGCTTCCAGCCGAGGTCCATCAACTGGTCGTAGCGGAAGCGCGGCAGCGACGCGCGGAACCAGATGTAGCAGAACGCGAAGCCGATCGTCTTGACGAGGAACCACGCGATCGGGAAGAGCCACTTGAGGTGCGCCACGTTGGGCGCCCACCCGGCCGGACCCCCGAGGAACAGCGTCACGATGATCGCGGACATCGTGATCGTGTTCATGTACTCGGCCAGGAAGAAGATCGCGAACCGGAACGAGGAGTACTCGGTGTGGAAGCCGCCGACCAACTCGCTCTCGGCCTCGACGACGTCGAAGGGCGGTCGATTGAGCTCGGCGGTGATGGCGATGACGAAGACCACGAAGGGCACGATGCCGAGACGGATCAGGTTCCAGTGCCAGATGCCGTCCGCCTGCGAGGTCACGATGTTGTGCACCGAGAGCGACCCGGTGACGAGCACCACGGTGACGATCGTCATGCCGAGGGCCGCCTCGTAACTAATCATCTGGGCGCTCGCGCGCACCGAGGACAGCAGCGGGTACTTCGAACCGGACGACCAACCGGCGAGCATGACCCCGTAGACCGAGATGCCCGACATCGCGAGGAGCACCAGGATGCCGATCGGCGGGTTGGCGACCTGGAGCAGGACCTTGTGACCGGCGATCGTCATCTCCCCGCCGACCGGCACCAGTCCGAAGGTGATGATGGCGGGCACGAGCACGAGGAACGGCGCCAACTTGAAGACCGTGCGATCGGCCTCGGACGGGATCAGGTCCTCTTTGAGGATGAGCTTCAACCCGTCGGCCAGGGTCTGGAGCAGGCCGAACGGTCCCCAGCGCTGCGGCCCGATGCGACTCTGCATGTCCGAGATCGCCTTGCGTTCGAACCAGATCATCACGATGACCGAGGTCATCAACAGACCGAGGCCCACGAGCATCTTCACCAGGACGATCACGAAGATGGCGAGGGTCACCTTCCCGTCGTTGTGGAAGAGCGGATCGACCGTCGCGAGCCAGGTCACGCGCTCTCCAGTCGGACCTGGGCGATCACGTCGCCGCCGACGAGGAGGGGCCGCACGACGTCCTCGCCGGCAGCGTCGAGTGACCCGAAGGCGATCTCGGTCACGCCACGCGGCACCCGGTCATCCAGCGCGACCGGCAGGCGGATCGAGCCGCGAGGACCGACCACGCCGACGACGTCGCCGGTCGTGACGCCCAGCCGGTCGAGGTCGAAGTGGTTGAGGTGGAGCACACTCACTGCCTTCAGTGTGGCCAGTGACGGCGAGCCCTGCACGGCGATGCCGTTGTCGTAGAGTCGCCGGCTGAGATTGACCCGCAGCGAGTAGGCGTCGGCCAGCGGCACGTCGAGTTTGGCGCTGCCCTCGAGGTCGGCCAGCGTCGCCGGGGTGGTCGTGGACATCGCGGCCACGTCGGGCAGGACGGTCGTGCCGGTGTTGGCCCCGAGCCCGACCGACTCGGTCGATCGGATGCCGGGAAAGGCCATCGGGTCCAGGGGCCGACGCGCCGAACGCGCCGCCACGTCGCCCACGACGACGCCGTCGCTCGTCGAGTCGTTGAGCACCGAGAGCGCCGGGTAGCCCGTCGTCTCTTCGATCGTCTTGGCGGCCTGTTCCACCGACGCCAGTCCGATGCTCTGACCGAGCTCCTCGGCCAGCTCCGAGGCGATCGCGACGTCGGGCCAGGCCGAGCCGGGGGCGACGATCTTGGGCGCGACCGCGCTCACGCGGCCTTCGATGTTGGTGACCGTGCCGAGGCGTTCGTGCTGGACCGCGGCCGGCAACACGACGTCGGCGTAGGCGAGCGAGGCGCCGCCGTGTCCGGTCACCACGACGACGTCGGCGGTGTCGAGGGCCTCGCGCGCGGCGACCACGTCCAGCACGTTCCCGAGGAGGCACCCGCCCAAGAGCAAGAGGGCGGTCTGTTCACCGGCGCGGATCGCCTCGAGTTGGGCCAGCGTGTCGCGGCCGACGCTCTCGGCGTCGAAGCCGCGACCGGGTCGCAGTTTTGGACCGAGCCCCATGTCGAGCGCGCCGTTCACGTTGGCACGGCGAAGGGCCGGGAGGAAGGTCGCCGACGGGAACCGGCTCGCCAGCAACCGAATCGCGTGCTCGATGACCACCGAGGACTCGGCCACGTTCGGTCGCCCGATGACGAACACGACGCCGTCGCCGTCGCCGATCAGGTCGCGCGCCTCGTCGAGCTCGCCCTGGCCGAAGACCACGTCGAGCGGCAGCACGCCGTCGCCGAGCGCCTGGGCGACGAGATGAGCCTCCCCCGGTCGAACCGGCAGCGACACACGCGCGACCGAGCGCAACGCGCTGGCGCCGAAGGCCAGTTCCACGATCGAACGCTGATAGCGCACGGCGCTCTCGCGCAGCCGCAGGAAGAGGATCGGGAGTTCTTCGCGCAGGTCGCCGCTCAGGGTCACGACCACGCGCGCGTTGGCGGCCTCGTCGATCGTCGCGCGCGGGAGCGCCTGGACCAGCGCGGCGTCGAGGCCGTCGCCGTACTGGGCGTCGACGTGGTCGGTGCGCAGCACGCCGCGTAGGAGTCGCTCCCACGCGAAAGCCCCCTCGTTGGTGAGCGCCGCGCCCCCGATGGCGCCGAGTCCGTCGGCGGTCGTCGAGGCCCGACGCAGGAGTTCGGCCGCCTCGCCGAGCGCCTCGCCCCAACTCACCGCGACCAGCGTGCCGTTGCGGCGCACCAACGGCTCGGTGATCCGCGTCGCCGCGTCCAACGGGTCGAGGGAGGTCTCGTTGCCGTCGATCGAGTCCAGCGTGAAACGGCCCTTGTCGCAGAGCCAGCCGTGGTTCACCGGCTCGCTGTCGACGCCGAGCACGCGCGTCAGGCGGTTGCCCGAGGACTGGACCGCGACGCGACAGCCGACCGCGCACGTCGTGCACGTGCTCTCGATCTGCTCGAGGTCCCAGGGCCGCGCGTTGAAGCGATAGGGCTTGGCGGTCAGCGCGCCGACGGGGCATATCTGCACCGTGTTGCCCGAGAAGACCGAGTCGAAGGGCTGGGTCGGCGACGTCGCCACCTCGATGAGGTCGCCGCGTCCGGCGAAGGCGATCTGCGCGTCGCCGGCCACGTCGGCGGCGAAGCGCGTGCATCGCGCGCACTGGATGCAGCGCTCGCGGTCCAAGAGGACCAGGGCGCCGATCTCGACGGGCTTGACGAAGTGACGCTTCTCCTCGATGAAGCGGGTCTCGCCGGAACCGTGCGCGAGGGTCTGGTCCTGCAGCGGGCACTCGCCCCCCTTGTCGCAGACCGGGCAGTCGAGCGGGTGATTGGCGAGGAGGAATTCGAGGACGCCGTCCTGGGCCTTCTTCACCTTCTCGGAGTCGGTCACGACGTTCATGCCGTCGTTCACCTTGAGGTAGCACGCCGGTTGCAGGGTCGCGCCGCGCGGCGAGTCGACTTCGACGAGGCACATGCGACAGATCCCCACCGGCTCCATGCGCGGGTGATAACAGAAACGCGGCACGTACGTGCCGGCGCGCTCGGCCGCCTCGATGAGGAGTTCGCCCGGCGTCGCCTCGATCGAACGGCCGTTGACGGTGATCGTCACGGTGGTGCGGATGACGTCAGTCAAGGGGGCACCCGCCGTTCGTGACGTGCGCGACGAAGTCGTCGCGGAACATCTGGATCGCCGAGTGGACCGAGGACGGGATCGACGGTCCCAACACGCAGATGGTCGTCTGCTGGGGCGGCCAGGTGAGGCCGGGGGCGATGTTGTCGCAGAGGTCGAGCAAGAGATCGATGTCCTCCAGGCGGCCGCCGCCGTGTTCCAGTCGGTACATCGCGCGCTCGATCCAGCCGGAGCCCTCGCGACACGGCGTGCACTGCCCGCAGGACTCGCGCGAGAAGAACTTCGTGATCCGCCACGCCGCGCGCACGACGCACGTGGTCTCGTCCATGACGACGATCGAACCGGAGCCGAGCATCGAGCCCTTCTCGGCGACCTCGTCCTGACCGAGCGGCAGGTCGAGGAGTTCGGGGCCGAACCACGGCGCCGAGACGCCGCCGGGGATGATCGCCTTGATCTTCTTGTCGTCGATGACGCCGCCGCCGAGTTGCGGGTCGTAGATGAGGTCGCGGAAGGTGTTCTTCACCATCTCGATCTCGAAGACGCCGGGGTTGTTCACCCGGCCGGCGAGCGCGAACAGTCGCGTGCCCGTCGAACGTCCGCCACCCAGCGCCGCGAAGGCCGCGCCGCCGTGGTTGACGATCCAGGGCAGGTTCGACATCGTCTCGACGTTGTTGACGACCGTCGGCTCGCCGTAGAGGCCGGCGACGGCCGGGAAGAACGGCGGCTTGATGCGGGGGAAGCCGCGCTTGCCCTCCAGCGCCTCGATCAGCGCGGTCTCCTCGCCGCAGATGTAGGCGCCCGCGCCGGGGTGCACGACCACGTCGACCGAGAAGTCCGAGCCGAAGATCTTGCTCCCGAGGGCGCCGATCTCGTAGGCGTCGTTGACGGCCTGTTGGACGCGTTCGAGACCGAGCGCGAACTCGCCGCGCACGAAGATGAAGACCTGCGAGACCTGCAGGGCGTAGGCCGCGATGATGACCCCCTCGACCAGTTGGTTCGGATCGCGCTCCAAGAGCAGGTGGTCCTTGAAGGTGGCCGGCTCGGACTCGTCGCCGTTCACCACGAGGTACGAGATCGGCGCCTTGCGCAGCATCGACCACTTGCGCCCAGCCGGGAACCCGGCGCCGCCGCGCCCGAGGAGCGACGCCTGGTCGACCTCACTGGCGACCGCTTCGGGGAACATCGTGAGGGCCTTGCGCAGCGCGTCGTAGCCGCCGGTCGCGAGGTAGCGCGAAATGGTGTGCGAGTCGGAGTGCTCGAGGCGTGAGAGCACGATGCGCGGCGCGGTCAGGGTCGCCACTACTTCGTCTCCTTCGGCGTGCGCTCGTCGCGCGCCGCGGTCGCGGCGAGGCGCTCCTTGGCCACGTCGGCACGAGGTGCGTGCAGTCCCCCGGCGCGTCGGACGCGGATCAGCGTGCCGTGCGCGGGGACGTCGTGGTCCAACGCGCCGGCGCGCAGTTGCGCGACGACCTCGTCGAAGGCGTCCGGTGTCGTCGTGCGCACGTAGCGGTGATTCACCTGCACGCACGGCGCGTAGTCACAGTCGGCGAGGCACTCGGTCTCTTCCAGCGTGAACAGCCCGTCGCTCGACGTGGCGCCCACGGGACAACCCAGCGTGGCGCTGGCGTGCTCGAGCAGCTCGTCGCCGCCGGCGAGCAGGCACGCGATGTTGGTGCACACGCCGACCACGTAGCGACCGACCGGTTCGAGGTGGAACATGTCGTAGAAGAGCGCGGTGCCGCGCACGTCGGCCGGCGTGGTCGACGTCAGCTCGGCCACCTCGGCGATGCCCTCGTCGCTGACGTACCCGTCTTGCTCCTGGGCCAGGTGCAGCAACGGCAACATGGCCGAGCGGGGGCGCGGGTAGAGCGCCAGCACCTCCTCGGCGCGTTGACGGATGTCGATGCGGAAGTGACTCACCGATCGACCTCGCCCATCACCGGGTCGATGGTGGAGATGACGGTGATGGTGTCCGACATCGATCCGCCGCGCATCAGCAGCGAGACGGCCTGGAGGTTCACGAAGCTCGGGCCGCGCACGTGCAAGCGGTAGGGCTTCGCGGTGCCGTCCGAGACGAGGTAGCAGCCGAGCTCTCCACGCGGCGACTCGACGGCCGAGTAGACCTCGCCCGGCGGCACCTGGAAGCCTTCGGTGAAGAGCTTGAAGTGGTGGATCAGTGCCTCCATCGACTCACCGATCCGCGCCCTCGGGGGCGGCGTGACCTTGGGGTCCTGGCTGCGGTAGTCGCCGCTCGGCATCTTCTCGATGCACTGGCGGATGATGCGGATCGACTCGCGGATCTCGTTCAGTCGGATGGCGTAGCGGTCGAAGTTGTCGCCGAAGGTGCCGACGATCACGTCGAACTCGACCTGGTCGTAGGCGAGGTAGGGCATCGCGCGTCGCAGGTCCCACGCGACGCCGGTCGAGCGGAGGAGCGGACCGGTGACGCCGAGCGCCAGCGCCTCTTCGGCGGCGAGCGGCGCGACGCCGATCATGCGGTTGCGGAAGATCGGCTGGCCGGTCAACAGCTCGTCGTACTCGAAGGTGCGCGCGTAGATCGTGTCGCAGATCACCAGCACGTCGTCCTGCCAGCCGTCGGGCAGGTCGGCCGCGACGCCGCCGGGGCGCACGTAGTTCAGGTTCAGTCGCAGGCCGGCCGTCTTCTCGAAGAACGCCAGGATCAGCTCCCGCTCGCGCAGGCCGTAAATCATCATGGACGACGCGCCGAGGTCCATCCCGTTGGTCGCCATCCACACGAGGTGCGACGAGACGCGGTTCAGTTCGCTCATCAGCATGCGGATCCACACCGCGCGATCGGGCACCTCGATGTCCAGCAGCTTCTCGACGGCCATCGAGTAGCAGAGTTCGTTGATCACCGGGCTCAGGTAGTCCATGCGCGTGACGTTCGTCGCGCCCTGGATGTAGCTCAGCTCCTCGCCGGTCTTCTCCATCCCGGTGTGCAGGTAGCCGATCACCGGCTTGGTGCGCAGCACGAACTCGCCGTCCAGTTCGAGCATCAAGCGCAAGACGCCGTGGGTCGACGGGTGCGACGGACCCATGTTGATAATCATCGTCTCGTCGTCGCGTCGGTCGATGTCGATCGAGGTCGGATCGAGCGTGAGTCCGTCGAGGCGCAAGACGGCACCGACCTCGCGGCCCAGTTCGTCGACGTTGGTCGTGGCGCGGCGCTGGAGTTCCTGCGCGCCCTCGGAGGTCTCCGCGGTCAAGAGGTCGAGGCGGTCGGCCGCGCGTACGTTGGACTCGCTCATCGCGGCCCCGGCGACTCTTTGAACTGCACCGGGACGCGACCGGCGCCGTAGTCCTTGCGCAGCGGGTGGCCCTCCCACTCCTCGGGCATCAAGATCCTCGTGAGGTCGGGGTGGTTGGTGAAGAGGATGCCGAAGAGGTCGAAGGCCTCACGCTCCATGGCTTCGGTCCCGGGATAGAGCGCGAACAACGAGTCGACCTCGGGCGCGTCGTCACCGGCCTGGACCCGCAGGCGCACGCGCTCCTTCTTCGACAGGCTCAAGAGATTGACCACGACCTCGAAGCGCGTCGCGTCGACGCCCTCGGGCAGCCACCGATCGAAGTGCTCGAGGTAGTCGACCCCGCAGAGATCGACGCACATCTCGAATCCGTCGTCACGCAACGACGCCACGAGCTCGACGTATTGATCGCGCGTCGGGAAACACACCAGGTCCGTGGCGAGTCCCTCGCTGGTGAGGACGCCCGGGGGGGCCGTGGGAGAAAGGGCGGTCACTTCGGCGTGCCTACCCTCACCGCGACGGGGACCTCGGGAGTCCAGAGTTCTGGGGTGGCGTCGAGGTGGACCGGACGGCCCTCGTGACGGCGCTTCATGATCTCACCGGTGCGAATCTGCTCGTGCAACGTCAGAATCGCGTGCATCAGGGTCTCGGGGCTGGGTGGGCAGCCCGGCGCGTAGACGTCGACGGGCACGATCTGGTCGACGCCCTGGACGATGGCGTAGTTGTTGAACAGTCCGCCGGTCGAGGCGCACACGCCCATGGAGATGACCCACTTCGGCTCCATCATCTGGTCGTAGACCTGGCGAAGGACCGGTGCCATCTTCTGGCTCACGCGACCGGCGACGATCATGAGGTCGGCCTGGCGCGGGGAGTTGCGAAAGACCTCCATGCCGTAGCGCGCGAGGTCGAAGTCGGCCCCGCCCGTCGCCATCATCTCGATCGCACAACAGGCCAGACCGAACGAGGCCGGCCAGACCGAGGCGCGTCGGGCCCAGCGCACGAGGTCCTCGAGCGGCCCGGTGAGGAAGTTGTGTTGCAGGTCCTCCAGGGCCACGTCTAGGCCGCCTGATCGGAGTCGGAGTTGATGCGAACGATGGTCGAGGAACTCGTGCGTGCCGGCATGCCCGCGACGAGGTGCTTGACCGGGCCCCACGAGAGCGCACCCTCGGCGACCAAGAAGAGCAGCGCCGCGAACACGGTCGCGGAAAAGACCAGTACCTCGACCAGTCCGAACAGGCCGAGTTGACGAAAGACCACGGCGAAGGGGTACATGAAGACGACTTCGATGTCGAAGATCACGAAGATCATCGCGACCAGATAGAACCGCACCGGGAATCGCTGTGGCGGCTCGACTTCGGGGACAATCCCGCACTCGTAGGGTGCCAACTTCGCGTCAGAGGGTCGCTTCCGAGGCGCCAGCAACGCTGACATCACAAGCGAACCTGCACCGAAGAGCACTCCGAGAATCAGGAGCCCCAGTATTGGTAAGTACTGGTCCACGGACATCATTTCTACCAGACCGCATCGACCCCTTCGGCCGATGGCCGTCGACGCGAACCCCGTAGGCTGTTCCGGTGACGAGCCTGCGTGAAGTCGTATCGAAACCGACCGTCTACGACGTCGTCATCGTCGGCGCCGGCCCGAGCGGATCGGCCTGCGCGTACTGGTTGGCCGACGCGGGCTGGTCGGTCTGTCTCGTCGAGAAAAAACAGTTCCCGCGCGAGAAGACCTGCGGGGACGGCCTGACCCCGCGCTCGGTCTACCAGCTGCGGGCGATGGGACTCGAGGACGTCGTCGCGGCCCACGGCCACAAGTTCAACGGCCTGCGGGCCTTCGGCTTCGGCGCCACCCTCGAGATGAACTGGCCCGAACACCCGGTGTTCCCGGGCTACGGCTACACGATCACCCGTTTCAACCTCGACGGCCTGGTCGCCCAGCGCGCCGAGGCCCTCGGCGCGACGCTGCTCAACGGGGTCGAGGCCGTGGCGCTCCTGGAGCCGACCGACGCCCCCGACGGCGGCCTCAAGGGGGCCGCCGGGGTACTCGTCCGGGACAAGGACGGCGAGACGGCCGAGATCCGCGGCCGGTACCTCGTCGTCGGCGACGGACAGAACTCACGGCTCGGGCGCGAGCTGGGCACCGTGCGCAACAAGTCCTGGCCGATGGGCATGGCGCTGCGCGGCTACTACACGAGCGACCGTCACGACGAACCGTGGATCGACTCGCACCTCGACATCCGCGACCCCAAGGGCGACGTCGTGCCGGGCTACGGATGGATATTCCCGCTCGGTGACGGCCGCGTCAACGTCGGCGTCGGCCTGCTCTCGACCGGCGGCGCGTGGAAGGGCGTGAACACGACCAAGCTCCAGGAGTACTTCGTCGCCCAGACGGCCGACGCGTGGGGCCTCAACGACGAGTCGTGCTGCGGTCCCGCGACCGGCGGTCGTCTCCCGATGGGTCTCGCCCTCGGTCCGCGCCGCGGTCCCAACACGCTCACGATCGGCGACGCCGCCGGCACGGTGAACCCGTTCAACGGCGAGGGGATCGCCTACGGCTACGAGACCGGACGGATCGCGGCGGCCGTCGTCGCCGAGGCGCTGGCCGCCCACGACTCGTCACTGCTCGGTCTCTACGACGAACGCCTCGAGTCGGCCTACGGCGACTACTTCAAGGTCGCGCGCGCGTTCGTGCGCGTCATCTCGGAGCCGAAGATCCTGGCCGCCTGCGTGGGCGTCGGACTTCGTGTCGAGCCGCTGATGAACGAGCTGCTCGCGATCATGGCGAACCTGATGCGCAACGACCAACGGGGACCGGCCGAGATCGGCTACCGCGCCCTGTTACGGCTCTCGGACGTCATCCCCGAGCGCGCGTACGAGATGCTGCTGAAGTCCGGTTCCGCCAAGGAGTGAGACGTCGTCGCCGAGGTCGCCGGACTACACCGCTTTGGCCGACGTCGACACCATTCGTGACAGCAGCGTGCTCGTCAGTCCCGACACGAACGCCTCGGACTGGGGCCAATCGCTGACCAGGACGCCGAGGGTCACCTCGTAGTGGCCGCCGGTGAGCTCGACCATCACCAGATGGGGACTACCCGCCTCGCCCGGGAGCGACAGCGTCGCCTCCCCACCGCGCGTCCAGCCGCGCAGGAACGTGGTCGGTCGGTAGTTCACGCCCACGTCGGTCGTCGGAAGCTTCTCGTTGGCGACGGCGCGCACGAGCGCGACGTTCGACGTCACGAAGCACGAACCGAAGTTCGTGCGCGACATCTCGGCGGTGTCGCGGTGCACCATCGTGGTCGTGTGGTAGTACTGCGACGTCGAGACGACCTCGATGCCGCCGAAGGACGTCGAGGTGAAGATCGGGGACGAGATCTGGTAGTCGGGCAGTTGACCCGCGGCGCCGTAGACGCGGTCACGACGGGGCGACACGCCGAGGCAGTGCGCGAAGTTTGCGAAGATCTCGGTCAACACGGCGCTCTGCTTCTTCTTCTTCGCGGGCTTGGTCGGTATCGTCTCGACCTTGCCCGCCGGCGGGAAGAGCTCGGCCAACGGCGACGCCTCGAGCGCGGACGCGAGGTACCACCCGGTCGGCAGGTCCTTCAGTGTCAGGTTGACGTGGCGCGCGTCCTGGAGTTCGCGCGCGCCCGAGGACTGGCCGAAGAGCCACGAGCCGATGCCGCCCGCGAGCGCCGCGAGCAGCACGACGACCGCGACGCTGTAGGCCCCGGCCCGGCGTCGATGGCGCGCGACCGTTCCCCCGTGCGCCACGACGTGCGCGCGCAGCGCCTCGAGGTCCGCGCGACTGGGGTTGCGCCAGCAGTACCGGACGCCGGCCGCGGTCGCGAACAGCGCCATGGCGCGCGCGAACACCACGAGCTGGACGTTCGACAGCTCGGACCATGGCGTCTGCCACGCGACCGCCGGATCGCCGGCCAACTGGGTCAGCGCGTCGTCGTCCATGAGGAGCGTCACGGGGGCCGTGGCGCCGTGGGGTACGAAGCTCGGTCGAACCGACCACCCGGCGCTGCGCAGGGGCGTCATGACGTGGCGGCGACGAGCGCCGCTTCACCGGCGCGCGCCACCGCGCCGTCGAGATCGTCCGCGCTGTGGGCCATCGAGACGAAGAGGATCTCGTAGGCGCCCGGGGCGAGCGCGACGCCACGCTCGAGCATCGCGTGGAAGAAGGACCGGTAGAGCCCGTTCTCACAGCGCACCTTGGCCTCGGCGAAGTTCACCGGGGCGTCGAACGGTTCACGGGCGAGGAAGAGCCCCATCAGCGGACCGCGCGTCGGACAGCGGACGACGAGACCGCTCGCCGCGATCGCCGCTTCGAGGTTCGACGCGAAGGTCTCGACGCGTCGGGTGAGTTCCTCGTAGTCACGAGGCGTCACGTGGTTCAAGACGGTCGTGCCGGCGGCCGTCGCGAGTGGATTTCCGGACAGCGTGCCGGCCTGGTACACCGGGCCGAGCGGCGCGAGCGCCGACATCACCTCGCGCGACCCGCCGAAGGCGCCGACCGGCAGGCCCCCGCCGATGACCTTGCCGAAGCACCACAGGTCCGGCGTCACGCCGTAGAACTCCTCGGCGCCGGCGAAGGCGAGACGGAACCCCGTGATCACCTCGTCGAAGATCAGCACCGCCCCGACGCGACTGCACTCCTCGCGCAGGCCCCGGAGGAATCCGGCGCTCGGCGCGACGAGGTTCATGTTGGCCGCGACCGGTTCCACCAGCACCGCGGCGACGCCGTCGTCCAGGGTCGGCACGACGTTGTAGGGGGCGACGACGGTGTCGGCCACGGCACCGCTCGTGACCCCGGCCGAATCGGGTAGCCCCATCTGGGCGACGCCACTGCCGCCCGCGACCAACAGCGCGTCGGAGTGACCGTGGTAGCAGCCGTCGAACTTCACGATCGTGTCGCGACCCGTGTGCCCGCGCGCGAGTCGCACCGCGCTCATCAACGCCTCGGTACCTGAGGAGACGAGGCGCACCTGCTCCAGGCCCGCGACGCGGCCGGTCATCGCTTCGGCGAGCAGGACCTCACCCGGCGTGGGCGCGCCGAAGGTCGTGCCCTCGCCCACCGCCGCACGCAGGGCCGCCACGACGGCGGGGTGCGCGTGGCCCAGGAGCGACGCGCCGTAGGACTGGACGAAGTCGAGGTAGCGCGTGCCGTCGACGTCCTCGACGTACGCGCCGCTGCCCCGAAGGACCGTGTACGGCGTGCCGCCGACGGAGCGAAAGGAACGCACCGGTGAGTCGACGCCGCCGGGCAGGACGCGTTGGGCCCGGGCGAACCACGATTCATTCTGTGTCAACGCGAGAGCTCCGTTGCGATCTCGCAGGCGAAGTACGTCAAGACGAAGTCCGCGCCCGCGCGCCGGATGGCCGTCAACTGCTCGAGGGCGACCGCGTCACCGTCGATCCAGCCCTTCGCGGCGGCGGCCTTCACCATCGAGTACTCGCCGCTCACGTGGTACGCGCACAGCGGCACGTCGAGTTCGCGTCGCAGGTCGCTCACGACGTCGAGGTACGACATCGCGGGCTTGACCATGACGATGTCGGCGCCCTGTTCGACGTCGGCGCGCGCCTCGCGCAGCGCCTCGCGGCGGTTGCGGTAGTCCTGCTGGTAGCCCTTGCGGTCGCCGCCGCCGACGATCTCGACCTCGACCGCGTCGCGGAACGGTCCGTAGAGACCGCTCGCGAACTTCGCGGCGTACGCCATGATGATCGTCTCGTCGAAGCCCGACCCGTCGAGCGCCGCACGGATGGCGCCCACCTGGCCGTCCATCATGCCGCTCGGCGCGACCACCGACGCGCCGGCCGCGGCCTGGGCCAACGCGACGCGGCCGTAGAGCTCGAGCGTCGCGTCGTTGTCCACCGTCCCGTCGGCGCGCAGGACACCACAGTGACCGTGGTCCGTGTACTCGTCGAGACAGAGGTCGGCCATGAGGACCAACTCGTCCCCGAAGTCGTCGCGGAGCGCTCGCAGCGCCACCTGGGCGACGCCGTCGGGGTCCCACGCGCCGCTCCCGAGTTCGTCCTTCGTCGACGGAACGCCGAAGAGGATCACCCCGCCCACCCCGACGCGGACCAATTCCTCGACCTCTTTGCGCAGCGACTCGACGGTGTGCTGGTACTGACCCGGCAGCGACGAGATCTCGCGCGCCTCACTCAGCCCCTCGGCGACGAAGAGCGGCGCGACGACGTCATCGGGCGCGAGCGCCGTCTCGGCGACGAGACGTCGAAGCGCGGGCGTGCGCCGAAGTCGGCGGGGACGTTCGGTGGGAAACACGACCCCAGCCTACGACAGGGTGGGTGAACTGCTCCTACCCGACGAGCTCGGCCAGCCGTGTGCGCAGGTGCGGACCCCAGCCCTCGATCACCCGGGGGTGGTCGGCGAGTACCGCCGCGGCGCTCGTCGCGCCCGGCACCACGACCCACGCGTCGCTCGCCACCGCGTCGCAGGCGACGCGCCAGGCCGAGGGCGCGCCGATGAAGACGACGTCGGCGCCGCGCAACGTCGCCACGTCGCTCAACGTCAACGTGCGCTCCAGCGTCTCGTAACACGCGACCACTTCCACGTCGAGGCCGTTGGCGCGCAACGCCGCGCCCAGTTCTTCTCGCGTCGACGACGCGCCGAGCATCAGCACCGGTCCGCGCGAGATCAGCGGAGCGAGCGACTCGGCGCCGCCCTCCCCTTCGCCGTCGACGCGCAGCCCGCGCTCGATGAGCGCGCGTTTGGTCGTCGGCCCCACGACGAAGAGCGCCGCGTCGGGTGACACGCGTAGCGCGAGGTCGACGTAGTCGGCGCTGCGCTCGCTCGTCAGCACGAGTGAGCGCCACGGCACCGACGCGACCTGGTCGAGTGCCGCCCGCACGTCATCGCGATCGAGGTACCTCGTCGTCGTGAGCGGCACCTCACTGACCGACGCGCCCGCGGGTAACCACTCCCGTAGGGAATCGTTCTTCCCCCGTTCGCGGGTCAGCACGACGTTCACGTCGTTGGTGACCAACCCGTGAGTTCGCCGCCGCCGCGCTCGTCGCGCAGAAGTCGCGCCAACGTGCGTCCCACGTCGTTCGGATCCTCGCCGTGCAGCGACGCTCGCACGCTGCGTGATCCGTCGACGCCCAGCATCACGCCACGAATCGAGATCGTCGACCCCGTCACGGTGGCGAAGGCGCCGCACGGGACCGAGCACCCCGCGCCGAGTTCTCGGAGGAACGCGCGCTCCGCGAGCACTGACGTCATGGCGTCGCCGTCGTTCAGCGACGCCAAGCACGTCGCCGTCTCGTCGTCGTCGACGCGAATCTCGAGGGCCAGCGCGCCTTGGCCGACCTGCGGGACGAACCACTCGGTGTCGAGGCGCTCGGCGACGAGGTCGTCCTCACCCAGTCGTGCCAACGCGGCCGCGGCCACGACGACGGCGTCGACCCCGTCGCGACCGGCGGCGGCGAAGCGGGTGGCCATGTTGCCGCGAAGTCCCACCACGCGAAGATCCGGTCGACGCTCGAGCAAGAGCGCGCGTCGCCGAGGTGAACCGGTCGCCACGGTCGCTCCCGGACCGAGCCCGGCGAAGGCGCGTCCGATGAGGACGTCCGCGGGGTCGGCGCGCTCCGGCACGCACGTCAGTGACAGTCCTTCGGGCGTCGTGCTCGGCAGGTCCTTGGCGCTGTGCACCGCGACGTCGGCGTCGCCGTGCAGGACCGCCCGTTGGACCTCGACGGCGAAGACGCCCTGGGCGCCGAGCTCATCGAGCGACGTGTCGACGTCGCGGTCGCCACGGGTCTCGGTCGGCACGAGGACCGAGGTGACGCCGAGTGCCGCCAAGCGGCGTTGGATCGACGTGGCCTGCACGAGGGCCAGCGGAGAGCGACGTGTCGCGAGGCGCAGCTCGCTCATAGATCGAAGAGCGTGCGCGTGGCCTCGCTCAATCGCGTCCCCTGATCGGTGCCGGCCGCCTCTTTCAACACCACCGTCGGACGGTGGGCGATCTTGGCGACGACCGATCGAAGTATCGACGCCACTTTCTCTCGCTGTTCCGCGCTGAGGCCATCGAGATCACCCTCACGTCGCGCCATCTCACCGGCCACGACGTCGTCGAAGTACTCGCGCAGTTCGCTGACGATCGCCGCGGCGCCGCGAGCGCGCTGATCGTTCAGGAACTTCTCGACGTCCTCGGCGACGATCCGTTCGGCGTCTTGGATCGCCTCGCGGCGATCGCCCAGCGCCTGACCGACCCGTTCACGAAGGTCGTCGATATCGATGCGTCGGACGTTGGCGAGGCCGCCGACGTCGCTCGCGACGGCTCGCGGGAGTCCGAGATCGACGAACAAGACGTCCTCTCGGCAACGCTCGAGGTCGCCGCGCGTGACGACCGGCGACGAGACCTCGACCGCGGCCACGACCAAACGCGCCGTCGTGATGAGGGACGTGACGTCCTCGAGCGTGGCGACGGTGACGCGCGCGTCGCCCAACTCAACGCGCAGACGCTCACCACGCGCCGTCGTGCGATTGCAGATCGTCATGCGTCGAAGTCGCGAGGGTCGCTCGAGCAGCGCGCGAGCGATGCCGCTGGCCAACTGGCCGGCGCCGATGATGATCACGTCGGCCCCGTCGAGGTCGACGCCGAGCTCTTCGGTCGCCATCATGACCGAGGCCTGGGCGAAGCTGGTGCTACCGCGGGCGATCGGCGTCTCGTTGCGCACTCGTCGACCAGAGGCGATCGCGCGCTGGAACAGTTCGGTGATCTCGGGGCCGGCGGTCTGTTCCTCGATCGCTAATTCAAGCGCGCGACGCAGTTGACCAAGCACTTCGAACTCACCGGGCACGACCGACTTGAGTCCCGACGCGACACTGAAGAGATGCGTGGCGACGTCGCGGTCGAAGTTGACCGTCAGGTGGTCGGTGAACTCGCCCGGGGCCAACCCGGTCGCGCCGGCGATCGTGTGCGTGATCTCCTCGATCGCGCCGTGGAAACGGTCGATGACCGCGACGACCTCGGTGCGCAGACAGGTGGAGACGAAGACCGCCTCGTGGATGTTGCGCTGACTCAACAGGGTCCGCAGGACCTTGCTCCACTCGTGCTCCGGGACGCTGGCCCGCTCGAGCAGGTCGAGTGACGCGTGTTCGTGGTCGATGCCCACCGAGATCAGCGCCACGCTGGACCTCCCCTCACAGTGCGCCGCGCATCGGCGACGGCGTCGTGATACCGAGGGAGTGCAGGAGTCCCCCGCCCAACGGCCCGGTGCCGTTGTTGAGGTGGTACATGAGGATCTGCAGCTCGATCGAGAAGTCCACGTAGTGCACCGCGGTTCCGATCGGCACGTTGAGGACCTGGGGCGCGAAGTTGAGCAGCGCGTGGATGCCCGCGTTCACGAGACGGTCGGCCACCGCCTGGGCCGCCTCGGGCGGCACACAGATCACCGCGACCGTGGCCGGGACGATCGGATCCTCCAGCGACTTCACGACGTGACCGGCGATGGTCGTACCCACGACGTCGGGGTCGTTGTCGTAGAGCGCGGCGAGCTGGGCGCCGCGGATGAGGAAGTTCGTCGAGTTGACCAACGCGCGACCGAGGTTGCCGATGCCGACCACGACCACGTCGTACTGGCGATCGTGACCGAGCGCCTCGGCGATGCGCTCGTTGAGTATCTGGACGTCGTAGCCGGCGCCGCGGGTACCGAAGGATCCCAGGCCCGCGAGGTCGCGGCGGACCGTCGTCGCGGTCACGCCGGCCAGTTCGCCGATCTGCTGGGAGTCAATGCGATTGAGACCGCGCTTGGACCAGCCCTCGGCGATGCGCTGGTAGACCGGCAGCCGCGCGATGGTCGGTTCGGAGAGTTTCCTCGGTCGAAGCCGCGGGGTCGCCATGCTCGTACGCTACTTGGACCCTCAGCGACCCATTTGTCGACTGCGTTCCGCGGCGGCGGCCACGGCGTCGATGAACGCCGAACGAACGGCGCGACTCTCGAGCGTGCGAAGTCCGGCCGCGGTCGTGCCACCGGGCGAGGTCACTTGGTGACGAAGCTCCTCGGGCGACGAGCCGGTCGACGTCAACAGGGCGGCCGAGCCCTCGAAGGTCCCGACGACGAGTTGGTAGGCGACGTCGCGCGAAAGACCCTGGTGGACCCCGGCCTCGATGAGCGCCTCGATGACCAAGTACAGGTACGCCGGCATCGGACCGGAGAGTCCGGTCACGGCGTCGATGTTGCGTTCGGTCACGCGAACGACGGTGCCGACGGCGCCGAGGATCGATTCGGCCCAGTCGAGGTCGTCCTTGGTGACGTGCGCGCCACCGGCGATCGCGCTCACGCCCTTTCGCACGAGGACCGGCGTGTTGGGCATGGAACGGATCACCGCGATGTCGGTGGGCAGCGTCGCCTCGATGCGGGCCGTCGACAGCCCGGCGACGACGGACAACAACCTCGTCGCGCCGAGGGCGCCGGCCAGGCGCGCCGCGGCCTCGGCGTGTTCCGGCTTGACGCAGATCACGACCCCGGAGGTCTCGTCCACGTGCTCGATCTCGAGCGACGCGAGGATGGCGACGCCCGGGAGTCGCGGTCCCAGCGCGGCGCGCTGTTCGACGGACGTCTCGACGACCGCCAGTTCGCTGGCGGGGCACCACGACGCGTCCATCAGACCCTCGGCCAGCGCCGAGCCCATCCGTCCGCCGCCGATGATGATCAACTTGTAGGCCACGATTGAACGCTACAAGGTTGTCACGGCGACGTCTTTCGGCGTCGATAGAGCGACGGCAGCCCCATCGTCATGGCCGTCGGAAAGATCTCCTCGACGTAGGTCAGTGTCGCGCCCACGACCTCGTCCAGTCGCTCCGTGGTGACCTCCAGGCTCGGGATCTGCGCCGTCAGGTAGATGCCGTCTTCCGGACCGATGGCGAGATGCAGTTCGCGCAACTCCGCGTTCTTCACCAGCAGGTAGCGGTACAGGGCCTCACGGTTCTCCTCGGGCGCCGGCGTGACCTCGGTTTCGACGTGCACCGTGCGTTGACGCAACGAGAGCCAGAGCGTGATGACGTCCTTCTCGTCGCCCTTCAGTCGGATCAGCCAGTGGAAGTGGCCGCGGTCGTCGGGCAACGGTTGGTGCTCGACGCCCAAGAGCGCACTGGCCCGCCACTGGCGCGCCCACGACGTCACCGTCTCGTCGAGTCGTCGTGCCGAGTCCGCGTCGCCAACGGGAGCCCGGGTCACGTCAACAGCGAACGAGCCCCGAGAGCGCCAGCGCCTCGATCAGGTCCGCGAGGGACGTCGCCGCCGCACGCCACGTGTAGCGGCGCGCGAGCAGGACGGCGGCGTTGGAGATCGTCGTCGCGTTCTCGGCGTCCAGGGTGAGCTCGACGGCGTCGGCCCAGACCTTGGGATCACGCTCGCCCACCAAGAATCCGGTGACGCCCGGTTCGATCAGCGTCATGAGGCCGCCGACGTCACTGGCCACGACGGGCGTGCCGCACGCCGAGGACTCCAGGGCCACGAGGCCGAAACTCTCGGTGCGACTTGGCACGAGCATCACGTCGGACGCGCGTATCCACGTCGAGAGGAGTTGGTGCGACTGGGGGGCGACGAAGCTCACGTGCTCGATCACGCCGGCTTCCTCGACGCGCGCGTGGAGCTGGGCGAGCGTCGAGCGACCGTCCGGTCCCGACGGTCCGCCGACGATCGCCAACATGGCGTTGCGACCACGCGCGCGCAGTTCGATGAGCGTTTCGAGAGCGAGGTCCACGCCCTTGAGGGCCTGGAGTCGGCCGACGAACAAGAGCATGGCGTCCTCGCCCGTGATGCCGAGCGCGCGGCGGGCCTGGGGGCGATAGCCCGGCGCGAAGAAGGCGTGTTCGACGCCGAGGGGCACGACGTGCACGCGCGCGGGATCGGCGTTGTAGAAGCGCACGAACTGTTCGGCCTCGACCTCGCAACTGGCGAGGACGGCGTCGGCGCACGCGAAGATGGCGGCCTCCTGGAAG
This sequence comes from uncultured Acidimicrobiaceae bacterium, assembly GCA_963700135.1. Classification (GTDB taxonomy): domain Bacteria; phylum Actinomycetota; class Acidimicrobiia; order Acidimicrobiales; family RAAP-2; genus RAAP-2. Next base: position 1,077,380 of record CAVOWM010000011.1, read on the forward strand.
GCGCGGTCCTCCGACTCGCCTTCGTACAGTTCGGCCTTCACGCGCTCGAGCGTGTGGAACGTCATGATGAGCGGGATGCTCAACTCGTGCTTCAACCGGTGAGCGGCCAGTCCGCTCAACCAGTAGTTCGCGTGGATGGCGTCGGGTGTTCCGTGGCAGCGAAAGAGCGTCGCGACCGAGTCGGTGAACTCCGCGACGTGATCAGTGAGACCTTCGCGATCGAGTGGTGCGGCCGGTCCGGCCGTCACGTAGTGGACACGAAAGCCGGGCTCGACGTGGACCGTGTCACGCACCGGGGTGTTGTCGCGGCGGGTGTAGACGTCCACGTCGTGGCCGAGTCGCGCCAGGGCACTCGAGAGTTCGCGCACGTAGACGTTCATTCCCCCGCCGTCGCCCGTCCCGGGCTGGGCCAAGGGTGAGGTGTGATAGGAGAGGACCGCGAGTCGAGCCACGGGCGCATCCTACCGGCGTTACTCCTGATTCAACGGGGGAATTCCCTATCGTGCGGAGGAGGGCAGGACGATATAGGCCACGTCACGGGCGCGCACCGGTCCGAACACCCGCGAATCGGTCGAGTCCAGCGTATTGTCGCCGCGCACGTCGAGTCGTCGCCCGACGCGCCCTACGCAGCGTTTCAACATCCAGCGCTGCGCGTCGCGAGGATCGCGCACCACCACGACGTCGCCGGTTCGGACGCGCCGCCACTTGCGCAGCGCGGTGAGCCGCTCGTCCGGGAGGTACGTGGGGGACATCGACGTGCCCTCGACGACGACCGGCAGGATGAAGAACTCCTTGAGCCGGGTCCAGACCTCGTCGATCTCGCGCCGGACGGAAAACTCCGTGTCGTCGTCCATTTCAGTGAACGATAGACGAGGGTCGTCGCTAACCTTCGGAAGGAAAAAGGTATTGTGCCGACACCACAACGAACGACAACCGAAAGGTGAAGCCATGACGCTTCTGACACGTATTAACGCTTACCTGGACGCCACGATGACGCCACGCGTGGTGCACGCGCACTGCGACCTGCCCTGTGGCGTGTACGACCCGGCGCAAGCCAAGATCGAAGCGCAGTCGGTGAAGGCCTGCATGGAGAAGTACAACGCGTCGAGCGATGACGACTTCAAGGTCCGGGCCACCTTCATCAAAGAGGAGCGCGCCGACCTCGTGAAGCACCACCTCTGGGTGCTGTGGACCGACTACTTCAAGGTCGATCACCTCAAGGCGTACCCGAACCTGCACGACCTCTTCTGGATGGCCACCAAGAGCGCCGGCGAGGCGAAGAAGACGAACGACGTCAACGTGGCGGACCGACTCCTGAGCGAGATCGACGCGATCGCCGAGATCTTCTGGGCCACCAAGAAGTAGCCAAACAAGAATGTCCCCGGCGACGTCGGTCACCGGGCGTTGACGCGCTCAGGCCAGTTCGGGGTGTGCGCGACAGTTCGCGAGGAGAGGATTCGCCACGAGCGCGGCCTCCTCGATGGGTGCGTCGCACACCTGACACGTGCGGTAATTCCCATTTCGTAGTCGCTCGAGGGCGCGATCGACGTCGTTCAGCGTGCCCTCAATGGCGCGCACGCTCTCGTTGTCGAAGTCGGACATGGACCCAAACTACCCGGCGCCATCGCGACGCCGAACTACTCCTCTCGCAGCACCAAGCCCGTTGACGTGCCCGCCGCCATCCGCCCGGGAATCGTGGCGACGACGTTGGCGAGCACGAGGGCGCCCGCCACGATGAGGACGATGACCACGCCGGGTACGTCCGGCATCGGCACCGCGTCGATCTCGTGCGCGAACAGGTCCCAGAGAGTCCGGCCGAGCAGGATACCGACCGGCACACCGACCACGACACCGATCGCGACGGCGATGCTCGACTGCCACGCGACGGCCGCCGCGAGTTGGCGACGGACGAAGCCGAGCGTCTTCAATAGGGCGAGCTCGCGACGTCGTCGACGCACCGACGCCACGAGTGTCAGGGCCAGCGCGGCCACCGCCCCGAGCGCCAAGCCGCCGCCGAGGATGGCCGGAGTGGTGCCCATCGTTCGGTAGTTCGCTATCTCGGCCGGCCGGAGGTGCGCGACGAGTCCACCCGCCGGCGAGGGATCGTTGGGCACGTGATTCAGCTTGTAGATGATCTCGTGGAGGCTTCGCAGCGCGGCCCTCGGCGATGCGTCGCGGCGTAGGCGAATGAGCACGGCTTGGGGACCGGGTATCGAGCTCTGCTGCGCGTTGAGCATGGCCGTCGGGAAGTCACTCGTGGCGACGAGCGCGCCCGAACCCATCTCGAGACCTTTGGTGATCGGCGTCATCGTCGCCGTGCCGACGATCGTCAGTGTCGTGGGTTTGGACTTGCCGTTCGAGAAGGTCACCGTGTCACCGACGCGCTTATGGAGTGCGGCCAGTGTCTGGCGACCGAGGACCACTTGATTCGCGGCCTCCAAACCGTGGCCCGACAGCACCGGTGGGGCCACGCGAGATCGCGGCGCCTCGATCATCATCTGCACCGTTTGACCGTCCAACTCGCCCTCGAAGAAGTTCGCTCCCGACCACGCCGCCACGTAGTGATCGTGATCGAAGGCCGCGGCGACCTGGGGCGCGGGCAGGTCCTCCTGGCCGGCGAAGCCCGACAGCAGTGCGTAGTTCCAATTCCACCCGTAGAGCGAGGGATGCGAGACGAGGTTGTTGAGGCTGGCCCCGAACGTCACCGTCGTCACGAGGACGACGACCGCCAGGACCGCGCCGAGGATGGCCGACCGGACCGGCGCCGCGTCGGCCCCGCGACCGGACTTCAACGCGAAGCGCAGTCCGGTGGCGAGCGAGAGCGGCACGCCCGCGGTCGCCGTCACCCGAGAGACCCAGGAGTTCGCCTCCCGAGAATCCAGGCGGTGACCAAGACGAACGCGACGTAGTTCCCGGCGCGTCAGTACGACGGCGATGGTCTCAAGCGTGACGACGAGCGCCGCGACACCGAAGCCGAGCACCGTCCAGTCGAACGAGACCCCCCGGTACGGGTAGACGAAGCGCACCGGTCCGAGCGGCGAGAGCGGCGAGAGCCCGATAGCCAGTGCGACGGCCAAGAGCGCACCCGTGGCCACGGCGAGCGACACGCCCAAGAGTTCGGTGCCGATCGCCATCGACGTGTTGGCGCCGAGCGCCTGTAGGGTGCGCATCTCCGCGGCCGCGGTGCGCGACATCCGACCGATGACCAGTCCACCGATCAAGATCGTCGCGACGCCGGCGATGAGTCCGAAGACCCCGAGCGCGATGGCTTCGGGTTTGATCTCCTGTTGACCCTTCGCGAGCGCTTGGCTCACGTTGCCTCCGCCGCCAATACCGAACTTCGAGATCGGATCGACCTTGGCGGCCTCGGCGCGAAAGCGACGCAGGGTGGACTCCCCGCCTCGTAGCTTGACCGCCATTCCCGTGTAGTACGCGCAGCACGTCTCCAACCGTTTCGTCAATTCAGGTGACATCATCACCACACTGGAGCCGAGCGCGTCGATTTCATCTTGGATCACCGTGCTGTTGATCACGATCTCACCGACGATGGTGATCTTCGGCGACGCGTACGGGGGACCGTTGTACGTCGAGCTCGTCGATTCCTCGTCCGTGTAGAAGGGGACTTGGATCACCGAGCCGATGTGCACGCCCATCTCGCGCGCCGCTTGCGCGTTAACGACTGCTTCATCGGGCGAACGTGGGTTGAACCAATGGCCCGCGACGAGGGTCGCCTTGTCCACGGTGAGGTATTCGGAGCCACCGATGACCGTGGGCGGGGTCTCACCGGCCGTGGCGTGAGAATGGACTCCCTTGACGCCATTCAAATTGATGTTGCCATCGAATCCGACCGAGACGGCGCTCTGCTCCACGAGTGGGAGGTGCGCGATTGCCCGAATTGTTTTCGCGTCGTAGCCCGTGGCGGCACCCAATTGCGGATCGTCGAAGGCGGTGAAAACCTCCGTCGTGGCCGGGTTGGTGCTGGCGACGTAGATCGGATACGAGGAGTCGGTTCGACGAGCACCGGCGAGCGCCGCCATCGACAGGCCGCCCACCAACGCAATCAGCAGTGTGATGCTGACGTACCCACCCCATTGACGAGCGAACGTCGCGCGGAAGCGATACGCGGCAACCCGACCTAAGTGGTTCATTCCGATGAGTCTCCCGCCGTGACGTACCGAATGATGATGTCAAGACCGACGTGCGAAGCACAGGTAGTTGGCAACACTTCGTCGCTTGGTACTAGCACGTCGCTGGACTACTTCGCTCACCCTGACGAGTTACTTTCGTGAGAATTTGGCTACGGCGTCGACGAACGGCGCGCTGCTTCGGACTTCGATTCAACTGGATGAGACTTAGTAGGCTCCTTTGAGCCAAGAATCAAACGCGTGGCGAATACGTGGGACGAGAGACTCTTTGTTGTTTCTCCCGCGAGTTCGAAACGACGAGATACGGGCCGCTAGCTCATCGGGAAGAGCAGGGGACTTTTAATCCCAAGGTGCCGGGATCGAGACCCGGGCGGCCCACTAAACTCCTGGTCAGAGGGTTGTAATTTAACTTCTCGGACTCCAATGTAGCCAATGATGTAGCCAATGCGATGGACGTTTCTGGAGCATCGGGCGCTGGTTCGTCGTACAAGATCGTGCGCATCGCCTCGGCGGCCCTGGCACGTGATCGAGGCATGAGGTGCCCGTAGACGTCCTTCGTGACACGAATTGACGCGTGACCGAGTTGTTCGGCGACGACCTCCAATGGCACCTCCATGGCGATGAGAAGGGAGGCACACGAGTGGCGCAGTTCGTGGATGGACCAATGTCCAAGACCCGCTTCACTACAGATCTTTGGAACTGTACGACCGAACGCCTCCGGATCGAGCGGCGTTCCAATATTGGACGTAAAGATCAGCTCGTGGTCGTTGGTCCACCGCTTGCCGACGACGAGTTCCTCGGCCTCCTGGCGCGCACGGTGGCGTTCGAGCATCTCAATGACCGGACGGGAGAGATGGAGCACTCGCCTGCTCCCCACCGTCTTGAGCTCGACCAGCTGCACGCCCGACTTGTCGCGGATGAGCTGGCGACGAACATGAAGCACGACGGTGCCCTCAGTTGCCTCGATGTCGTTCCAACTGAGCCCAAGGATCTCGCCGCGTCGGAGTCCGAGAGAGAGGGCGATCACGTACGCACCCTCGTGACGGTGTCCTCTCACCGCGCGCAGGAGAATCTTTGCCTGTTCAGGCGTGAGGCTCCGCCCCTCACTATGGTCGAGCTTCGGGCCTTCGGCAATCGAAGCGACGTTGCGGGTCAAGATTCCGTCTTGTTCCGCCATCCGTAGTGCTCGCCGGAGAGTCGCCCTGGCCATTCTCTTGGTTGCCGGCGAATAACCCCGGATTTCGAGATCCTGGAGCATGCGACTGACGTCAGACGGCGCAAGTTTGTTCAGCCGAATCTTGCCAACGGACGGATTGATGTAGTCCCTCACGGCACGTGCGTAAAGCTCTTCCGTCCTCGTCGTGATCGTGCCCGGGATTCTGTCAGTCACCCAGGCGTTCAAATACTGGGCCACTGTGAGCCGGTCGGGAGCGGGTACCAATCCTTGGGCGATAGTTTGCTGCAGTTCCCGTAGGCGTTTGACGACTTCCCCACGAGTTGATGCACTCACAACTTTCCTTGACCTTTTGCCGCCGTTCCATCCGAGATCGATGGCTCCAATCCAGATGCCATCATCACGTTGATAAATCGAACCCTCGCCCTTTCCTCTTCGGCTACTCACGCGATCCCCTTTTGTGTATAGACCAATTCGACGAGCGCAGCTTGAGCGGAACTACGACGCATCATCGAGATACCGCACGTACTCTCCCAGGTCGCTGTAACGAATCCGACGTGACCCGCCAATCTTCACTGACTTCAACTCACCCGAGTACAACAGCTCATAAACCTTTGATCGACCTAGGCCGAGGAACTGGGAAACTTCGACGACCGAAAACAGCTGGAGCTCTCCATTCAACAACGGTCCAACCTTCTCGACCGATCCCGAAGTTTTTGCCTGACCACAATTGACCGGCGACCGACAGCAATTAACCGCGCACGATTCAGATGTCTCCTGGTCCGTTTTGAAGTTCACAATGCTCCTTACAGAGGAGCGAAATTTTCGCCCTCTATAAGAACTAGCCACACCCATTTCCGCGTTTTCGAACAAAAACTTTGAGAAGAATTCAAATATTTTCAGAATTTGCGGAGGATTAATTGATTTTGATGATCACCCAGGTAGCCCGATCGGACGGCTTGGCGCTTCGCGCCCGCCGTCCTCGGGCTTTAGGACTTAACAAGACGAAGGGCTTGAAAGGCGAGTGTGATGAAAGGGCCTATACGTATCAACAAGTCCGCCTCAGGCGCGGTGACTAATGCGATTTCGCTTTCCGGATGGTGACGTCTCTTCGCCATAATCTCAACCCATCGGCGGCAGGTTTTCTTAGAAGTTCTATCGATCACAACGCCATTCCCTGTGAGTTCGAACACCTCTGGAAGCGACAATAGGAAGGCATTTGGCGCGTTGACCATTTGGTCTGACCTCAGCAACGTTCGCAAACTTGTCGACGCAGATTTGTGAATGGCGCTTCTGTACGACTCGTGTTGATATCAGCCTTTATGGCACAAACGATGAATCCGCAATCGAGTTGTCAACTCCCTTCACCAGCCAACTTTCTTCTGATTCTGTCTGCTTGTAAGGATGATAGATGGATGACTTCCTCCCATTCAGGCCCCTCATCCACGGTGACATACGCCGTGAGGAATACAACGTGGTCAACAGAGTCGACAGCGTATCGATAAGTGTTACTTAGATCCCCACGACGAGCGAACTGTTCGAAACAAGTCGCCGAAGTATTCGCAGGTGCCGACGGTGTTTCCACCAATTCCGCTTCGCTCAGTGCGGACGCACTCCTTCCGGATGAAATCTTTAGATGAAGCCGCGCCAATTGAACTTCGTCTGCAGCATCTGACCCGTTTGCCATTTGACGGATTTCAACGAGCACAGCCTTGGAGGCACCCTGCTGACTGTACGTTCTGAGAACGTTGTACGAGCCCGTCTTTACGGCTCTGCGATTCAAATCGCTTTTGCCACTAAATCTACCCGAGCGCCAGCGCTTCTCATCGTAAGTTTGCCAGTCTCCGTTAGGAATTTCCGATGGTTCAAGGGGAAGAGAGACCGCGTAGCGACGCTTAGACCTTTTTCCAATCTGAGCCACCAAGTACTGCGCGTTATTCATGGCCCCGGAGACAACGCGCAGGCTGCATTCAATGGAGGTGGGAGTAAGACGCAAGCCAACTTGGGCGCAAAGTAAGCCACTAAGCCACCAAAGAGAGTTACGCCTGCAGCAACCCCAGCGCCTTCCGCATCGAGGTAAATGTCGTCATCGGATGGAGCAGGGCCAATTGAGACAGTCACAGTAACGTTTTCCCCTCCAATCTTGTACGTCCATGTGTCAGTTGTCGTTCCATCACCCGAAAATGACACGCTGCCCGTTATGTTGATCGAACCACTAAGGGTCCCTCCCTCGCCGGCAGACGAAATTTGAAATGACGTGAACTGACCATTGACATTAGTGGATACTTGTGATCCGGTCACATTAACCGAGACATCGTTCAGTGGCCCGGATTTTCCAACGGCTGTGACACTTGCGTTAATCACAACCCCGTTCCCTGGGGTTCCTGCATAGATTGTTGGGGCATTGTACGTGATGGATATTTGCCCGGGATGTCCGCTCACCGGCTTAGAGACTTCATCTGAACCGGCTCCCATGAGTGAAACTAAGACTGTCCCCATCGGGTCCTCCGCATTCAACGGATCGTCGTTTGTGAATACGTACGGCTGATCCGTGATCGCGACGTCCGGGTCAACCGACAAGAACTGATCGGTCGTCGGGTCGTAGTAGCGGTTGATTGAGCCCACTACGAATGATTCGTAAGTGCCCGCTATCTTAGGTATCCTGACGAGGTTTTATGATCCCGGAGATTCGCCGGACGCGTAAGACACTGTCGCCAACGTCGTCACGCGTTTATCGATCCAAGTTGTGTACTTCGAAAAGCGTGCCCGTTACATTGATGGCAGCCAAATCGTGTTGATTATGCAGTCCGTTCGCGCAGGTCTTCAGTTAGGCGCTCGAATGATGTCACGATCCGATAACGAAGCGAGCCCTCTCCGTACGTAGCATCTCGTACGGTGACATGACCTTCACGCCGAGTCCGACACATGCGTTGGGTATCTTTATCCTCTTAACGGAGTTGGCTGCCACTTCGTGGGTGACGACGACGAAACTGCGCGCGTGCGCCTGCGCGACCAAGTAGTAGTCCGCTATCTGAAGAAACTGATTCGCGGCGCCGGGATCGAATCCTCCGCCGGCCGCCCAGTTGCTCACAGCCGCGAGGCTCGCTAGGTCAGTACCGTCCGGTGACAAGAAGAACTCGGTACCGCGGGCCTTCGCCCACTCAGCGAGTTCGTCGCCACCGCCAATCAACTCGTCGCGCACTTTCTCGATGCTGAAGACCGACCCGCTTCGATTGCCCGCGTCGAGCCAGTCCCAGAACGCCGGACAGAAGTCGAAGCCGTAGTGCAGGTTCTTCGCCTGAATGAAAATGTTCGAGTCAAGTAGGTAGGGCATCGCCTGCTCCTAGATGACTTGCCATTTCGTTGAAAGTGCTGATCTGTTTGAAGCCCAGCATCTTGAAGGCGTCGCGATGGAGCGTCTGACCTTCCTGCGTGCTTTCAATGATCGCTCGAGCGAAGCGTTTGCTCACACGAAGTGGCTGGGTGTTGTAAAAGTTTCCGCCGCCACCTGGATGAGTCTCCATAATCGCGAGAACCCGTTCAAGCTCCTGCGCGTACGCCGTACGAAACTGGCCGAGTGTGAGCAGACCCGCGTCGAACAGTCGTCGCAGGACCACGAGGGTACTCACCTTGAACCTTCGAGCGAGATCCAGCAGTTGTTCCGGAAGATTGTTTCTGTCGATCTGAACGTCGCGCAAGAACTCCGTCGGGATGAGGAATTCCGCAGCAACTTCATTGCACCACCGCTCAGTCGTGCTGTTCACTTGGACACTCATGTCAACGTCATCGACACCGGAATCGCCGAGGGCAATATGAACGAGTTCGTGCGCGAGAGTGAATATCCGCGCTGCCTTGGTGTCAGCACCGTTGATGAAAATCACCGGCGCCAACTGGTCGGACAGAGCGAAACCTCGAAACTCTCGAGGGTTGAGTTTGCGATGCGTATTACTTCCGACGATGCCACTTACCATAACGAGAATGCCGAAGCGGTCGGCTGCGTCGATGAGATGGCTTAGTGCTTGGCTCCAATTCGTGCCTCGATCCGTGGGCGAGAATCCCAGCACGCCGCTCATTCGCGCCGCCGCCTCGACTACGCCACCGCCAACGTTGAAGGATCCGACGAAGGTGACTGGGGGCTCTCGATTTACTCGCGCGTAGTCGCGGTACCAGTCTTGACGTTGTTGGCAGAGGTACACCGTCTCTAGGAGATCGGGACTCGCGCGACGAACGGGTTCGTCACCCATGGTTCGAAAGTCAGGTACGGGAAGACTCTCGTCGGGCGGTTCGGAAAGGAAGAGATAGCCAATCGGCGCGCGCATGGAATGCGCAAACTTCTCGAGTTGCTTCAGCGTGGGCTGCTTTCGCCCGGACTCCCATTCCCCGAAAGCCGGAAACTTCGAGACGACCTCGTCGAGAGGCACACCGGAACGCTCTCGCGCCCAGGCGAGCAGCGCCGGTTGCACCGAAACGCGCACACTCACTCAATCTCCTCTTCGACACTTAGGGTGCCGCGCAACACTGTCACGCAGTGACACGAGCAGGGCACACCCTGATAATAGGGTGACCGTGTCTCGTTGCTTTGGACGCACGAGATCGAATGAGCCACTGACGATCGCGCCGAGGGAATCATCGACGCGAACTCAGGCGTACCTGGCCCCGCCGACCTGCTCCGCCGGGTGACACCGTGCGTGCACCTCCTGGAGCTTCGCCATTGACACTCTTGTGTACTGCATCGTCGTGTCGAGCTTCTGGTGTCCGAGCATCTCGGCGACGTGGCGCACGTCGGCACCGGCATCCAACATTAACGTGGCGGTCGTGTGGCGAAAGAGGTGACAACTGCCCTTTTTCGCGCCGGCGCCCGCGCGGACGTAGGCGCCGACCAGTCTCGTCAACACGTCGCTCACGAGGGGTCGTCCCGTCGTCGAGAGGAACAACGTGGCCTGACGGGTGTCGCGTTGGAGCTGCGGACGAACTTCGTGAAGGTAGCGCGCGACCCAGTAACGAGCCCGTTCGCCGATGGGCACGAAGCGGTCGCGCGCGCCCTTGCCCTGGCGCACGAAGAGCGAGCCACGCGCCACGTCAATATCACTCACGCGAAGATTGATCAGCTCCATGCGACGAATAGCCGTTGAGTAAAACACCTCGAGGATCGCTCGGTCACGTAGCCCGAGCGGCGTCGTCGTGTCGGGTCCGGCGAGGACCGCTTCGACTTCTTCGACGCTCAAGACCGCTTCGGGCAATCGCCGCTCGGTCTTGGGCAAGGTGAGAGCCAGTGCGGGATCGAAAACAATCGCGCCGGTCTTCGCGAGATAGGAGAAGAAGCCCTTCACGGGCACAAGACGCTGGGCTTGCGTGCGAAAGGACAGAGCCGTGCCGTCTCGCTTTTGGTGGTGGAAGAGGTGGCGTTGGTAGGACTCGAGGACCGAGGGGGTCACCTGGCGCGGGTCGTTGAGATCGCGCGCCTCGAGGAAACGGATGAGCCCGTCGAGGTGGTAACGCCGTCCGCGGGTCGTTGTGGACGCGTAGCCGTGGGCGGCGAGATCGGTGAGGTACTCCGAGGTGGCCCGCTGCAGTGCGTTCATCGCGTCGCTCCCGTCTCCTCGTACGGCGCTACTGCGGGCCTGCTCGTGCGCGCCCCAGCGGTATCTGACACCAACTCCACCAACGGCGTCGTTTCGCTTGATGGCGAGGGTGAAGTAGTTGGTGTCGACGTCCCGCCAACGTACCCCGGTGCACCAACCAGGTGATAGGTGCGGCAGCGACCTCGGCCGCCTCCCGCCACGATCAGGTACTCGAGCGCAACTAGAGCATCGGTGGCGGCGCGCACCTGCATGAGAGACCAACCGAGTAGTTCACGCAACTCTCGCCGAGTGAGTTCGACGTCGTCAATCACAGCATCGCTCTCCCGGACTCTGGTCGTCGCGTACTCCTGAAACACGTGCAACAATCGTTGCGCCTGGGGTGCCAGATGATCGTCGCGTCGCGCGAAGACTTCTCCCGCAAGGGTTAACCCGCGAGCAATGTCCTCATGACTGGCCTCGAGATAGGTGATCGTCTTCCCGTTGACCTCGGCAATGAGGTGTTCGCGCTGAAACTGGTGTAACAGGGTGATGGTGGCGATCAGCGCGAGCAGTTTCGCATGGTCGCGACGATGGCGCGTAGACGTACTGGGAAAGTCAATTTCGAGGTCGCTGATGACGACCGGCATCGGTTGCAAGAGTCGCTGGACATTGGCGTGAGTACGTCGAATCTCCTCGCGGCGCACTCGATTCGCGAAGCCCAGACGCGTGGCCTCGTGACGCTGACTGGCGATGATTGCTGCCGTCTGACTCGGATCCTCATTGACGCCGAGCACGACCAAGCGGTTCTCTAGTTCGGGATCGATCGTGGTGGCGGTCGTGGTCATGAGCAGCGCCACGGGTCCCGCCGTCTCGTAGTTCGTGGTTTGCAGCCGCCCACTGGCGTGGTCCTTACCGGTCGTGGCGATTGCGAGACGGCCCTCACTGAGCAGCAACTTAAGGGCGTAGCTCGCACGCTGGGCGCCGTGTTCTTCGGCCACATACAGCACCTTGTGCGACAGGCCGCTGCCACCCAAATAATAGAGCGCCTGGGAGGTAATGGCCGACAACGTCACGAGATCCTCCGGCGGGAGCAACGAGCAGACCGCGTCGACGAGCGTGGACTTTCCCCCGGCCGAACTCGATTGGACGAGTACGCCGAGCGGTCGCTGGCACTTGCGCGAGACGGTCGCGAGATAACACATCAGCAGGTTCGTCGACTCGCCCACGACCCCGAGGTCGCTCAGATCTGTTGTGAGGCGTCCGAAGAGCCCGTCGTCCTCGAGGAAGGACAACGCCACTCGCCGCTCCTCGTCGCTGAGCACGACCGTGGTGTCCTCACGCACCCCTTCGTCGCGGGTGCGTTCGGCGACACTCAGTACGTCGGCCATCTCGAGGGCCAGCTTCTCTCGGCTGGCGTGCAGTTCGGTGGCGGCAGCGTCGAGGAAGCCGTGGCGCAGTCGCGCCATGTAGAGGTCGAGCGTGTCGAGGTGAAATCGTCCACTCGTCTGATCGTTGACCGAGAGCGCCACCTGCAAGTGTTGGCCGTCACCGTTCGAGCTCGAGCGCGCTCCGCGAACTCGCCAGGCGCGTGCAGCGAAATTGACGAACACCTCGTCACGCTCGGACGTAGAAGTGACCACCGGTGCGGCGACATCAACAGTCGTACTCGACACCGGGGCGAGGGTCGTCGCCTTCTCGAGCCAGGAGTGGAGTACGACGGCTGGGTTAGCCGAAGCGGTGAGGGCGGACGCGACCTCACAGTCCTCTCCCGCAAGCGAGTGTGCAATGCCGCTACCCACGAGCCTGTCCGTAATCTTGGACGACCCTCGACCAAGCACCGTGACGTGTTCGTAGCGCTCGGTGAGGCTCCTAACGTCGCTGGGACTGAATCCCTTGGCAGCTCCGGGTGCGACGACGAGATACGACTCGCCACTGTCCTCGAGGGCACCGAGCGCGCTGAGGGCGTCCAGAATCGACGACGTGACGAGGACGTTGGGGCTCGGGTCGTCACCACTAGGCACTTCGAACATCGAAGAGCCGAGACCGCGGGCCCAGAACTCATCACGACTTCGATCGAGGCGCCGAGCGAATAGGCCCGTGACCGCACCGTTACGGACCACCGGAACAACCACGCACCCACGAAAGGCTTCGTGCCCAGTTGAGCGAAGGATCCCCCACTCTTCGAGGCGAGTGCGGATGAGCAGTCCCGTCTTCCAACGCTTACCAGGGATTTCCAAACCCAGCGTGCGATCCGATACCCCAATTCGAAGTCGCTCAGCGAGCATTTGAGAGATCCCGAGGAAGCGAAACGTCGCGTCGCTGTCCTTCGACGTCATCAACGCGTCGTGCCAGTGATCAATGACGGCATCGAGTAGTTCCGCGTCGAAGGCGTCAACCGCGAGCGACTCAGGGTTGCGATGAAAGAACGATGAAGAGGGTTCCATTGTACCTAACCTGTTCAGTTGTTTATTATCAGTCCTATTAAGTTTCTTTAATTTAGCACGAACTAATGTGGTGCCGTGGAGTTTCCCGAACAACTTGCTGAATTGCGCCGCGCCCGGGGACTTACGCAGGCGGCCCTTGCCGAATTGGTGGGGGTGGGCCCGAATCAGATAAGTCGCTACGAATCGGGAATCTCGGAACCGACCCTCGGGGTGCTGCGAAGGCTTGCGCTCGCTCTTGCGGTGAACAGCGACGTGCTGATTTTTGGCAGTGAAGACCGCTTGACCAATGACGAGTCGCTCCAACTTGCATTCGAAGCCACGACGCTTCTCGGGCCCGAAGAGCAAGCGGCTATTCGCATGATGCTCGAGGGGTTCCTGGCGAACCATCTCGGCCATCGGGGCGAAGGACCACGAGCGCGTAAGCGTCCGTCGAAATAGCACCAACGTTTCTAGAACCATGCGGTGCTGCAATTGACCAACATCGGCGCTGGCGTCTTGTCATGAACCGGTGCGGATGGAGAGGCCGCGGGAAGCTGCGGGGATCTGGCGTCAATGGACCATTTCATGGTGCGCCTCACAATGGAACGATGTCTTCTCTATTAGGTGTTGGCGAGAATGGCGATTTCGAACAAATACTTTGCGAAGAATTCCAACAACTTTGGAAGCCATTTTCATCGATTGTGAGAATCACTCAGGATGCCCGTTAGGACGACTTAGCGCTTCGCGCACGTCGTCCCCGGGCACTTGACGGTGCCGAGACGAGGAAACGGAAAATCGAGGCGGGATGAATCTGAGCCCGTCATACAAGGAACTCGAAGGGAGATTTTGAGGAACTCTTCTTTACGTTGTCAAGGGCCGCACCGGACGCCTGCGTTGCTCAACTAAGGGGTGAATTCGTTTTCGCTTCGGAAAGTCACGCGAGGCGATTCGAAGAATTGAGCCATTTAGAGTATCCATCAGTTGTTCGTCCGACGTTTCTTGGCAGTTCGCCCAGAGAAGAGTAAAACAAATCCGACAATAATGAGCACAATGACTTGCCAGTAATGAGTATGCGCGGACGTAACCAGCAAAACTAAAGCAAGAACGAATACGATTGCGGACATTATTCCAAGAGCCATGACGACAGGCCTTGACGGTT
>CAVOWM010000012.1:0-154498 GCA_963700135.1 uncultured Acidimicrobiaceae bacterium
GCACGGCCCACCAATTTTGTCCTCGTTTTGCAAGACTTTTCGTTTTTCTTTGGTGTCGATCCTCCGACACCAACGATCTGCGATTCTCACAGCACATTGAAGTCTCAAGTTATCCACCGCATGCTTGCGCAAATGCAGTTCAGTCACAATTCAGGGATTGTGTGGGTCGGCCCCCGTTGGGAACCCACACCGATGATGTAGTGAAAGAATCGGTACGTGAGCAGAGCTGGATTCCGAGTATCAGCTATTGGCGCTGCAGTCACAATTGTGATGATGACCTTCGGACTTTTAACATCGGCGAGCGCCGCGCAACCGGCACTCGCGACGGTTACTTTGAGTGATTCAGTAAAGTCGTTGGTCACAACCGATATGTTGACCCCCCACTTCGGCTACGCCATTGGCAGTAGCGGTCAAAAGGGGAGCACGGCATTGCTTCTTGTTACGACGAACGGTGGTGCGACTTGGAGACTGCGAAGCAACCTTTCGTATGAAGTCGCGACCTCGGCGTGGGCAGTGCCGCACTTGGACTTCGTCTCGAAGAATGTCGGATATACCGACGCGAACGTGGCAGACGGTTCCGCTTCGGATCAGGGTGTCTATGTCACGACGGATGGTGGCGTGAACTGGCGACGGCTGATCTTCGCGGGGTATACGCCCTCATTTGCAACGCCAACGCTCAGTGATCCACCAGTCAACGAGAGCTACCAGATTTCGGGTGACATTCTGATGCTCGTGACGCTGCGCTGCACTCAACACGAGCTCAATGCCGAAGGCGGCAACTGGTGTCCGTCTTATCTTGATGAGTATCGAGTTGGCGCGGTACGCCCGTTCAAGGTGAAGCCGATTCCTTCGCTGCACGCCTTACCCGGTGCGTCGGCTCGGCTCGAGAGTGTGAGGCTCATCGCTGCAACGGGCTCAACAAGTGCCATCGTCGCCGTCGGCGATATGGAGGCCCCCTTTCCGGTGCTGACAACGTCGAACGGAGGATCGACTTGGTCGACGTGGTCGAATCCCTGTTACCACCTTCGCGGAACAGCAGGGACAAGGATCCAGATAGCGATCCAAGACATGCGAATAACTCCAGCTGGCTGGTACCTCACGTGTTATCAAGGTGGAGGAATGAGCCAAGGAACTATCTACTTGGGAAAATCGTCAAATCATGGCCGAACTTGGTCTCTTCTCTCTCAAGGAAGCGAAGGTTCAAACGCTGGCAACATCCCCATTGTGGGGAATATCGGTGACACCGACGTCGAGATGTGGGTGAGCAATGATGGCTCGACCTACTGGATTTGGGACCGAGTCAACAGCGGCCTCCTCGGATACAGCAGTGATGGCGGCCGTCATTGGGAGTCAATATCGACGCCTGGTTCAAGGATGCCGAGTTCACTCAGTTACTTAAGTCTTGACCCTGTTGGCGCGCACGGAGCGATTGCAATCTTTCCCTACGGCAAGACGTATTCAACTTCTAACGGCCGAACCTGGTTTCGGTCGGCAGTTGTCTCGAGATGAAGCTGGGACTGGGCAAAATGAAACTGTCAGCCACGCCATTGACCACGCCGATGAATTGACAGAATCGTCAACGAACTTTGGTGAATGAATATGACGGTGGTTGACATGACGACGGAAGATTGTGAACTTCCACGAACGACTCGAATTGGCATGACACGTAAGTGGTCGCGGGTTCACTTCTTTCACGGCCCACCAATTTTGTCCTCATTTCCGTCAGGCCTTTCATCTTTCATTAGGCAACTTCGACGAGTGAAATCTCGTCAGACCTTTGTCACCACAACTTCGAAAGTTGGCCTTCCACGACCGCCGAGCCGTCGATGGCAATTGAAAGCGGCGATGATGACAGATTCGGTGCCGCAGCGGCGGTCTCCACAAGGGTGCTTCGCACCCCCTCGCTCAGGAAACGTGATGGCTGAGCCCACGAGTGGTCGTCACGTATCCGATGATGGTGGTAACGCAGCGGCACGTAGACAGCAAGGTTTCTCCGCGCCCGAGTGATCGCGACGTAGAAGAGTCGACGCTCCTCCTCCAGACCTTCGGGCGTCCCAGTCGACATGTCCGAGGGAAAGTTGCCGTCGGCGGCGTGGATCACGTGAACCGCGTCGAACTCGAGACCCTTCGCAGAGTGCACCGTCGAGAGGACCAGCCAGTCCTCGTCGATCATTGGGGGGCCGGCGAGATCACCGGTGGACACCGGAGGTTCGAGTGCCTGTTCGGCGGCGACGTCGCTCAATCTCGCCGTCCCGGCGCACGCCAGCACGAGCGCACCGAGGTCCTCGAGCCGCGGTGCCGCGTCCTCGTACGTCGACGAGATGAGCGGCGCGATCGCTCGACGAATGCGCTCGGCGTGCACCTCGACCGGCTCCAGCTCCTTCGTGCCCAGAGCGTCCGTGAGATCGCGCGACATCACTCGGACTTCGATCGGCAGCACGTCGTCGACGTCGGTCCACCGTCGCTGGATCTCACCGTGCGAGAGCGGCATCGTGCCGTCCTCATCGCGGAGCGCATTGATGGCCTGACGCGCCTTGGCCGGACCGACGCCGGGCATGAGCTGGAAAAGACGGAACCACGCCATCTCGTCGCGTGGATTGTCAGCGAGCCGGAACGCCGCGAGGAGGTCCTTCACGTGCGCCGCTTCCAGGTAGCGCAGACCGCCGTATTTCACGAAGGGGATCCGTCGGCGGGCGAGTTCGATCTCGAGGTCGGCGCTGTGGTGCGCCGCGCGAAACAACACCGCCTGGCGCTGCAGCGACACGCCTTGTTCGTACAGTTCGAGGACGCGGTCGGCGACCGATTCGGACTGGTCGCGTTCGTCGGCGCAGTGCACGAGCTGCGGCGGGCTCGCACCGGAGATCGGAACCTCTTCGCGCAGCACCGAGGTGAATCCCTCGGGCGCCTCGGCGGCGAGGGCGTTGGCCACGTCGAGGATCGCGGCCGACGAGCGGTAGTTGACGTCCAGCGTGACGGTCGTGAGCCCGCTGAAGTAGCGCTCGGCGTCGAGCAAGAACCTCGCCGTCGCGCCCCGAAAGCCGTAGATGGCCTGGGCGTCATCGCCGACGATGGTCACGCGCGTGTCGGTGCGACGTAGCCCGACCAGCACGTCCAATTGGAGGAGGTTCACGTCCTGGAACTCGTCGACCAGAATGTGGTCGTAGGCCGCGCCCAGCTCTCGGCCCACGGCGTCATCCTGAGCGGCCGCGCGCCAGTACAGGAGGAGGTCGTCGAAGTCCAGCAGTCCGAGCGAGCGCTTGCGCGCCACGAAGGCGCTGAAGAGTGCCGCGACCTCGTCGAAGCTCTCGACGCACCACGGCGTCGTCTCGCGCATGACCTCGACGAGCGGCACGCCGGTGTTCACGGTGCGTGAGTAGAGCGACCCCAGGGTCCCCTTCTTCGGCACTCGCCGCTCTCTGCTGAGTAGTCGCTGTTCACCGCGCACCAGGTCCATGAGGTCGGCGGCGTCACCGCGGTCCAGTACGCCGAAACCCTCCGGCAGACCAACGGCGGCGTGGTGGCGACGAAGTACGTGGTGAGCGACCGAGTGGAAGGTGCCACCCGCGACCCGGCGGCTCTGGTCGGCGCCGCGCAGTGCGCGCACGCGACTGACGATCTCGCGCGCGGAGCGACGCGTGAAGGTCAGGAGCAGGATCCGTTCCGGCGCGACGCGACGTTCGAGGAGGACCTCGACTCTGGCGGTGAGCGTGGTCGTCTTGCCGGTGCCCGGTCCCGCGATGACGCGGAGCGGTCCGTCGCCGAACGTGGCAGCCTCTCGTTGTCTCTCGTTCAGTTCTCGTTGAGAGGCGAACATGCGTTCGACTCTAGAGACGGGGTATCACACCGCCTTCGACCAAGGTCGATCCGGTGCCAGTTGCACGTCCCGCCGGGTCTCGTGGTGCGAGTCGATCACGCGTGCTCGGCCGTGACGGGTGACGGCTCGGGTACTGACGTCGCACGGGTCGGCGAGTGAAAGTCCTTGGCCCGCACGAGCCACGCCGACGCGACGCCGCCCAGCGCGACGAGTATGGCGCCGATGACGAAGATCGTGCGCAGCCCCGAGACGAAGGCGACCCGCGCGGCGGCGGCCACCGTCGGCTGGCCGTGAGCGGCGGCCTTGATGCCGGCCGAGGAGATGACCCGTCCGATCGCGCCGGCGTGCGCGACGGCGCTGTGGGACATCGACGACGTGATCCGCTGCTGGAATACCGCGCCGAGCGCCGCGACACCCGTCGCCAATCCGCCGATGCGGAACGTGTTGCTGAGACCCGATGCCATACCGCTGCGCTCCGGTGGCACGACTCCCAGTCCGACGCGCGCGATGGCCGGATTGGCGATGCCGATGCCCAAACCAGAAAGGATCATCCCTGGGATGAGGACGGTCCAGCTCGAGGTCGGACCGACCGCGAGCAACGCCGCGATGCCCAACGCCGCGATCGCGATGCCGCCCCCGAGGACGAGACCGGGAGCGAGTCGGTTGATGGGGGAGCGGAAGATGAACGGCACGAGGAACGTGAGGATCGTCATCGGCAAGAGGCGAAGGCCGCCACCGAGTGGCGAATAGCCAAGGTCATTCTGCAGGTACAACGTGAGGTACGGCATCAGTGCGAACATGCCGCCCCCGACGGCGAAGGTGCCCAGCGAGACGCCGCTGAAACTGGCCTTGCGAAAGAGCGAGAGGTCGAACATCGGCCTGCTTTGGTGCAGTTCGATGAAGACGAAGGCGACGAAGCCAGCCGCCGCGCCGGCGAACATGGCGACGATCGGTCCGCTCGACCAGCCCAGGGCATTCCCGCGGATGAGGCCTAGCTCGAGCAGGAACATCGCCGCAGAGAAACTGACGAGTCCGAGGCCGTCGAGTCGCGTCGCGCCGGGGTCCTTCTGGTTGCGCATCTTTGTCGAAGAGAGCCAGATCGCCACGGCGCCGATGGGCACGTTGACGATGAAGATCCAGCGCCAACCGATGCCGCTGGTGAGTAGTCCACCGACGAGCGGTCCGATCGCGACCGCGCCGCCGACCGTCGCGCCCCACGCCGCGATCGCCTTGCCGCGCGCCGGACCCTGGAAGTCCTGGGCGATGAGGGCGAGGCCGGTGGCGAACATCGCCGCACCGCCGACGCCTTGCAGGGCGCGCGACCAGATGAGCATCGTGATCGACTGGGCGATGCCGCAGAGCAGTGACGACGCCGTGAAGACGCCGAGCCCGACGATGAAGACGCGTTTGCGCCCGAATCGGTCCGAGATCGATCCCCACGTCAGGATGAGTGCCGCCAGGCTGAGCGCGTACGCGTCGATCACCCACTGCAGGTCGGTGAAGGAGGCGCCGAGGTGGCGCTGGATCGTCGGCAGCGCGACCTGCACGATGGTCACGTCGACGAGCAGCATGAAGGTGCCCGCGCAGACCGCGATCAGCGTCCACCGGTTGCGCGAGGCGATCGCCGGCGGGACTATGGGTGTGTCAGCAGTCGTCATCGGCGTTGCCCCTCGGCCTCAAAAGTCGAAAGCATCAAGTTAGTGGTGCGTCCGCTCCCTTGAACCACCGACGGCTCAATCGCGGCGCTGGATCCATACCGCGAAACGCAGTCACGCCCGTCCCTGACGGACTCGGACCTAGGACGTCGACGTCCGCGTTCCCTGGAGTTTCGAGGCGGGGAGGAATCCGGCCTTCGAAGTACCCGTCATCGTGTCGCCGTCGACGGTGACCACGAACTTCAAGGTGAGTTTCATCGGTGTCGTCACGTCCTGGAGCCAGGTCAATTGGTCGCCGTCGGCGACCACGTCGTAGAAATCGACTGACTCCTTGTCAGTCCGTCCGACGCCGAGAATCGTGCCGTCACGTTCCGTGATATCGAAGACGGCGGCGATGGTGCCGATCGGTGTATCGATGGTCACGTCCCAAGAGCCTGCGAATGTCGCCATGTGAAGAACTGTCCCTTCGAGCCAAGGTGAAACTCCAACCACGTTAACGGTCCGGAGACAGGATTCGTGGCTTCTCGAGCGCGCCGAGTGAAGCTCTCGCGGGTTGATGTCGTCGTGAATTCTTGAGGTGATGGAGACCGAGGCCCGAATGGCATGTAGCGTCGAATCGAGAGCGGCAAAGCGCAACGTGATGCTCACCTACCAAGGTTCTGGTTTCAGATATCTGAGAGATGAGCGTTCAACATGTTCTTCATCCTTGTGTCACTCGTTTTGTTGTGTATCGGCGTGTCGGTGTGGGCGTTGGCGGACATCGCGTCGAAGCCCGATGCTGCATTTGTCCGTGCAGGTCAGTCGAAGATGATGTGGGTGGTCCTCATCACCGTCTTCATCGTGCTCTTTGCGCCCGTCGCCTTGGTGCTGTCCGTCGTGTACTTCTCGTCGATTCGAGGGAAGCTCATCAAAGCAGCCTGATGGAATGACTGATTTCGGGCAGCCGAGGCGCAGAGTGGCGGCACGGAACCCATCTTCATCGAGAAGTCCTTCGACTTATCCGACGTGCTCGTCATGGTGTCGCGTTGCGACGTGATCGGTGCAGGACGGAGTGATCGGTCAGGCATTCGATACCAAACGCTGTTATCCTCCTCGCTCGTTTTGTGCCGTCGCGTCGGGTCACCATCGCTGATGTCATCGGACTGACGCTCAAATAGAGTTTTCTCCCATGGCAGCTCTCAACGTCTCGGATTCGATTGCAATCGCGCGTTCTCCCGACGATCTCTTCGACATGGTGTCCGACGTGTCCCGGATGGGCGAGTGGAGTCCCGTGTGTAAAGAGTGTTGGTGGGACGAAGGTGAATCGCTCCGAGTGGGAGCCTGGTTCACCGGTCGCAATGAAACGCCGGACCGCACGTGGGAGACGAGGTCCGAGGTCGTTGTCGCTGACCGGGGACGAGAGTTCGCCTTCATCGTGGGCGGAACCTGGACACGTTGGGGCTACATCTTTTCTCCCACGGAAGGGGGAACGGTCGTCACCGAGTCGTGGGAGTTCCTCCTTGGGGGAGTCGCGCGATTCGAGGAGCGATTCGGTGACGACGCGTGGCATCAGATCGAGGATCGAAGGGGTACAGCGGAGCGTGGGATCCCGTTGACGTTGGTCGCGCTGAAGCGAGCAGCTGAGTCTTAGCCGCCCGACCGGCGCGCAATCTGTGCCTATGGCAATTGCGACGAACAGCGGAGCGACATCGTTGCTGACATGGGAGCATGTGAACGTGACGCTGAACAGACCCGCGAGCCATCGATGCGCGCGATTACGCGATTGGACGTGAAGTGACTGATGGTTCCCACGATGACGATGCTGTCGTGAGCGACACCACGTCAGATCCGGTGTCGCGACGTCGACTCTTGAAGTGGTTCGTTGGAGGACTCGGCGCTGTGGTCGTCATCGGTGCCACGGGATTCGAACTGGTGGACCACGGTATCCTTCCGGGAAAGCAGACACTCGACGAGCTTGACGGCGCCTGTTCGCTGCGCGCGCCGCGCTTGTCCTTTGCGTCAATCGGACGGGATGAGTCGGGGAGCTTCTACTCCGAAGCGCGTCGTCGATCGGTCGGCTACACGATTGGCTACCCTCCGTCCTATCGACGCGGCGACTCGATTCCGCTGATCGTGATGTTGCATGGGTACGGGCAGAATCACGAAACGGCTCTCGTCGGCATGACGCCCGCTCAGGCGATGGCTCTTCGAGTCGACGGCAATGAGCTTGGGCCGACGGCATTGGTCACGGTCGACGGCGGCGACGGGTACTGGAACCCTCATCCCGGTGATGACCCGATGGGCATGGTCGTCAAGGAACTCATCCCGCTATGTCAACGACGAGGTCTCGGCAACTCGCCGCAGAAGATAGGGCTGATGGGTATTTCGATGGGCGGCTACGGCGCGCTCGCCATCGCCGAGCGCAACCCGGGTCTCGCCGCGGCGGTGGCGGCGATCGGCCCGGCCATATGGTCGTCGTACGCGCAGGCCCACGCGGCGAACGCCGGCGCTTTTGCGTCGGAGGCCGATTTCCGCAAGGGTGACGTGATTCTCCACGTCGGTGCACTGGACGGCGTCGCGTTGAGGATCGCGTCCGGAATCGATGATCCCTTTCACCCGGGCGTTGTGCAACTGGCGAACGTACTGCCCGCGGGAAGCACCGTGTCGATCTCCGCCGGCTGTCACACTGATCCATTCTTTTTAGAACAAGAGCCGCCGTCACTTGCTTTTCTCGCTGATCACCTCGCGTAGGACAAGTGGGAGACGCGGTCGTTGGCTTCCACTATTCGAATAATGCCGACGCGTGGCGCGAACTAACGTCGCCGCGGTCGAAGGGCCGGGCATGGTGATTGATCCCAATCGGGACCTCAGCCGTACTATCGGACGATGAGAGCGCGCGCCAGCTACGACGACGAGACCTCCGACGAG
The DNA here is from genome assembly GCA_963700135.1 of uncultured Acidimicrobiaceae bacterium. Lineage (GTDB taxonomy): Bacteria > Actinomycetota > Acidimicrobiia > Acidimicrobiales > RAAP-2 > RAAP-2. Next base: position 8,377 of record CAVOWM010000012.1, read on the forward strand.
GCCCTGCTCTCGGGTGTGGCCGTCGGTGACGAACGCGCAATCCTCGCGTTCGTTCGGCGCTATCAACGGCGACTGTTCGGGTTGGCCCTGGGCATCGTCGGCGATCGCGGCGCGGCTGAGGACGTCGCCCAAGAGGCCTTCATACGGATACTGCGACACGCCGCCGTCTATGACGTTCGGCGTGGCTCGGTCGCGACCTGGACCCTCACGATCACCCGCAACCTGGCCATCGACGCGGTGCGGGTCCGACGGTCGATCCCCACGGCGCCGGAAGACCGGGTCTTCCTCTCACTCGTGAGTGACGAACGTTCCCCGGATGACGCGGTGGCCCTGTCGGAGTCGGTGCAGCGCGCACACCGCGCCCTCGCCACGTTGCCGATCGATCAACGTCGAGCCATCGTGCTCGCCGTCATGTACGGTCGCACGGTCGCCGAGGTCGCGACGCTCGAAGCCATTCCGCTCGGCACGGCCAAGAGTCGGGTCCGCTTGGGACTGGCCAAACTGCGCGCCGCGGGCGCCACGATGGAGACGCGATGAGCCGGGTCTCGGAACCTTCGAAGGAGTGCGAGGCCCTGAGCGACGAATTGACCGAGTTCGCCCTCGGCACCCTTTCGGGCCGCAGTCGGTCGTTGGTGCTCGAACACCTCGAATCGTGTGCGGCCTGCAACGCGGAGTCCGAGTCGTTGGCCGAGGTCGCTGACGCACTGCTCTGGCTCGCTCCCGAGGCCGAGCCGAACCTGGGGTTCGAGACCCGCGTCATCGAGCGGCTGCGCGGCAGCGACGCGCAGCGCCGGATGGCCCGACGTCGACGTGTCAGTTTGTACGCCGTCGCGGCGATGCTGGTGGCGGTGGTGGGCGTCGGCGTCGGGGCCGCCGCGATGTCGCACGGTCCAGCGAATCGCCCCGGGGCGACGCAGCGACCCCTCACCGGTCGCCTGATGTCAAGCGGCCAGGTCCTGGGGGACGTCACGATCTCGTCCGGCGATCCGTCGTGGATGACGATGGACGTCGACAGCGCCCGGGTGTCAGGTCTCGTGTGGTGTGAGGTGACCTTCGCCAATGGTCAGAGCGAGACCGTGGGGAAGTTCACCATCACCCACGGCTATGGTTCGTGGGTCGCTGCGATCAAGGCGTCCGGGAAGGACGTTCGTTCGGCACGCATCGTGAACGCGGACGGTGCCGTCCTCGCCCAAGCGACCTTCGCGACGTAGCCGTCGCGGCGCTCGGTCACGGACCGATGATCCGATTCGACGACCCGGACGTAGTACCCGTCATCGAAGGCATCACCGGGTGGAGCGGTGCTATCAGTTGTTCGCAGGACCACTGCATCATCGACACCAACTATCACGAGGAGACGTGTGACATGAAGAAGTCAACGAGGCGCTTTGGACCCCGAGGGAACTCCGCGACGCGAGTGGCCGTGGCGGCCCTCGCCGCGGGCGGACTCGCGATGACGTTGGGCGTGACGGGCGCCTCGGGGGCGCTGCACAGTCACGTGAACGGCGTGGTGATCTCGACCTACAAGAGCGCCAAGTGGGGCACCATCCTGGTGGACGGCACGACGCTCTACACCTTGAAGCCCAACGCGCACGCCTGCACAGCGACGTGTCACAAGTACTGGGTCGAGGTCCTCCTGCCGAAGGGCGTCGCGCGCGCGACGGCCGGCGCCGGGGTGGACGCGGCCAAGCTGGGTTCGGTGAAGGTCGCCGGTGGTCGTCAGGTGACCTACGCCGGCAAAACGCTCTTCTGGTACTTCAAGGACAAGTCACTGGGTCAGGTGACGGGCAACGTCACCGACACCTGGGGTAAGTGGCTCGACGTGGTCCTCGTCAAGCCCGTCGGTGCGCCGACCACGACCACCACCGTCAGTGGTGGTGGCGGCGGCGTCGGGTTCTAGCCGAGAGGTCGTGGAATCGACGTGACGACGCTCATCAATCCCCCGAACAGCCCCGCCGACACCGCGGTCGATCGGGGACCGAGACGTCGCGTCGAGTCACGACGACGTTCGTGGTCGTCGCGCGTCTACCTCCCGGCACTCTCGATCGTCGCCGTCGCCGCGGTCCTGATTTCGATCGGACTGGCGAGCCACTGGGGAGGCAGCAGCTTCGCCGCGGCGATGACCGATCAGCGCGTCATTGTCGTCGGTCCGGTGACCGTGGCGATCCTGTTGTTGTTCCTGGTGGTTGAGCGCCTGCGACCGGCACAACGCCGACGATTCTTCGCCCGGGGGTACCGACAGGACCTGCTGTACACGGTGTTGAACGCGACGCTCGTTGTGCCGCTCGTGGTCGCGCTCTCCCTGTCCTTCGCCGAAGTGGCCCGGCGAACGCTGCCGTGGATCGTCCTGCCGCACTACGGGTTCCTCCCGCGTTCGCTGGCGATCGTGGTGATCTTCGTCGTGATGGACGCGTGCAACTGGGCGGCGCACCTGGCGAACCACAAGGTCCGGGTGATGTGGCGATTCCACGAGCTGCATCATTCGCAAGAGGACATGAGCGTGCTGACGGTCTTTCGCACGCACCCACTCATCCACGTCTCCTACCTCATCGCGTTGATACCCGGCATCGTGCTCGTCGCCAACGGCGCCGTGACGACGACGCTGCTCGTCGGCTACGCCACCGTCGTCGCCTTCGAACATTCGAACACGAACCTGAGCTTCGGTCCCCTCAACCGGGTCTTCTGCAGTCCGAACTATCACCGCATCCACCATCGGGTCGAGGGTCGTCAGGACGTCAACCTCGGATTTGCCCTGACGATCTGGGACCAACTTTCCGGGCGGGCCGTGTTCCCCACGAACGAGACGATCCGAATCGACACCGGACTGCCCGGTCGGCCACTCGCCGTCGAGCAGAGCGCGCCGCGCGCTCGACATTTCCACGTATTCGTCGCCCAGCTCGTGGGCCCGTTCCGTCCGCTCAACGATCGCTCCGACGCCACGCCCGAGGCGAAGCCGTCGGGCGGCGGACGAAACCTCGCCGGACGCGGGACCTGATGTCGGTCGAGTCCGCCGACGTCACCGTGCGACGTCGTCGTGGCCTCGTGACGATGCTGTTTTCGACCACGCCGGGCACCCGTGCCCACGACGCCGCCCTCGGCGCCGTGCGCGTCGCGCTGGCCTGGATCTTCGTCTACTACGGCGCGGGAAAGCTCTTCGGGTCGTTCAACGGTCCGGGACTGCACAACACCGCCCTGTTCTTCTCCAACACCGCGCATCTCCGTCCGGGAGGGTTCTTCGCCGTCCTCGGGGGAGTGATCGAATTCGGTGGCGCGATCGCCATGGCCCTGGGACTCGCTTCGCGATTGGCCGGTCTCGCGCTGTTCGGCGATCAGGTGATGGCGATGATCACGGTGACGTGGGTGCACGGGATCAACTCGGAGTCGCTGACGCCCGGCTATGAGTTCAACCTGGCGCTCGCGGTCATGGCGCTCGTCATCGTCTTCCTCGGCCCCGGACGTGTGAGTCTCGATGGCCTCGTCGAACGCAAACTCCGCGGCGCCGGGTAGCAACCCCAACGTCGGGGGTCGTCTACTTCGTCCACGTGGCGTCGAGTCCGCGAAGGTCGCCGTCGTCATCGAAGACGAACGTGACGTCGACGTAGCCGAGTTCGGTGAGGTCGTGACGGAGCACTTCGTCTTGATCGCCACCGATCTCGAGGAGCACCGCGCCGCCGGGTCGAAGGTACCGGCGACCTTCATCGAGCACGCGACGAAGGACGTCGACGCCGTCGGCACCTCCGTCATAGGACGTGGTCGACTCGTGGTCCAGCGTGTCGCGCGCCAACCACGACATGTCGCGGGTCGGGACGTACGGCACCACGCCGACGATCAGGTCGACTCGACCGTCGAGCCCGTCGGGGAGCGCCGCGAAGAGATCGCCGAGGTAGGCCTCGACGCCGTTGGATCGCGCGCAAGCCACGGCCCGCGCGTCGACGTCGGTGCCGATGACGCGTGCGTTCGGATCGTGCGACCGAAGGGTCATCGCGATGGCGCCGGAACCGGTGCACACGTCGATGGCGATGCCACTTGGTGACAGCCTCGCCGCGGCTCGCCGGGCGAGCGGTTCGCTCTGCCAGCGCGGCACGTAGATACCGGGATCGACGCGGACCTCGATCCCGCAGAAGTCGGTGGAACCGGTGATCCAGGCGAGCGGCTCGCCGCGCAGACGCCGTTCGAGTCGCGACGCCAGATCGACGGGGTCCCCGTTCGAGCGTTCGAGCAGCTCGGCCGCCTCCTCGTCGGCCGCCAGGAATCCTGCGGCGCGCAGCCGCGCGCTCAGTGACGCGGCGTCGATCACGGCGTCCTCGTCGTCGCGCTACCCATCGACTCGGCTGGTCGACGCGACATCGGCGTCGCTCACGAGTGAGCGCGGATCGATCCCCACGCCACCCGAGTCGCTGCTCTCGTAGGCGGCGAGAGCGAACCGCAGCACGTCGATCGCCTCGTCGGTGTTCCACCACAGCGGACCCTCACCGGATCGGAGCGTCCGCAGCCAGTGGCGTCCCGAGTCGCGGAAGCTGCTCGCCCAGTCGTCGTCCAGCGCGTGGAACGATCGCGTCTCGCCGTCGAGGTAGACCTCGTAACTCGGCTCTTGGATACCACGACCGGTGCAGCGATTCACCCGAGCGAAGCCCCGTCGACCGGTGACCTCCCAGCGTTCGTCGTTGGTGTAGTAGTCCGAACGGAGGTACAGGTCGACAGCCAACGTAACGTCCCACACGCCGCGGACCCCGTTGACGTGTTCCCAGACCATGGAGGTCGGCGCGTCCACCTCGATGCCCGGTACGACCTCGGTCGAGCCGATCCACGCCCGGACCTCCTTCACCGGTCCGAACAGCCACAGCGCCGTGGAGAGTTTGTGCCAGCCGTCGTCGAAGATGAGCGGACCACGTCCGTCGCGGGCCTGTTGGAACCGCCACTCGTAGGAGTCACCGGGGACCTCCCAGCCGCCTCGTCCGCTGGCCACCATCTTCATGTGGTAGCCGCTAATCGGGCCGAGCTCACCGGATTCGACCGTCTGTTTCAACTTGCGCAGCGGCTCGTAGAACAGATAGTTCTCCATCACGCGCAGTTGGAGACCGCGCGCGCCTGCTTCGAGCGACATCCTCGTGGCGCTCGCGAGGTCGTTGGCGAACGGCTTTTGGAGGTTGACGTGCCAGCCCTGGGCCAGACAGGCCATCACGACCTCTTCGTTGCGTGTCGTCGGCACGAGCAACTCCACGGCGTCGACGTCGATCCCGCTCGTGATGAGTTCATCGACCGAGGCGAAGGCGCGCACCCCGGGCCAGTCGGCGGATCGTTGGGCGCGGCGCTCGTCACTGGGGTCGACGATCGCGACGACCTCGGCGTCGGGGTTGTCCACGTACGCGCGAACGTTGAGCTCGTAGACCCGACCGAGCCCGATGAGGGCGCTGCGCACGGGGCGTCCGTTCGGCGTGAATGTCGTGGCGGATTCGCTCGGGGCCATGGCAAATCGTAGTTGTTCGGATTTTTCGAGCCAGAACGCGCGTCGCGGTCAACCTCGGGCGCGAATCGGTCGTCAGTAGTGTGAATCCGTGACCGACCCCCGAGCGCCGTCGCGGAGTCGTCGGAACCTGTGGATGGCCGTGCGCTACGCCCTCGGCATCGGACTCGGCGTCTTCATCTTGCTCTTGCTGGTCGGTCAGCGCGGTGAGCTGACGGGCGCGTTGGATCACCTGGACCATCTCAATTACGCCTGGGAGTCGAGCGCGGTGGTCGCCGAGGTGCTGTCGATCGTCGGCTACGGCTACCTGCAGCGGGTCGTGTTGGGCTGGAGTGGGGCCGAGGTCTCGTTGGCGTCACTCACGCTCGTCTCGTTGGCCAACAACGCGATCGCTTACACGGTCCCGGGCGAGCCGACGGTGTCGAGCGCCTATCGCTACCGCTACTTCCGACGCCACGGCGCGAGCGGGGCGAGCGCGGGCTGGACGATCCTGACCATACTCATTGCCCAGGCCATCGGCATGTCGCTCCTCCTCCTCGTGGGTGTGCTCATCGCGCTGTCGGGACAGACGGGCGTGCACGCGAGGGGGGCGGTGATCGTGGGACTCTTCGTCGTGGTGATCGCCGGGGCATTCCTCGTGCGTCGTGATCTCCTGTTGCGATTCCTGGGCGCCGCCGTGCGCCTCGCGCAGCGCTTAAGCGGACATCCTCGCGGTGACGTGCTCGAACGCGTCGAGGGGACCTTGCGGCGGATGCGCGAGATCCCGTTGTCGGCCGGCGCCGCGGTGCGACTCGTCGCCATGGCCACGGCGCTCTGGCTCACGGACTTCGTCATCCTCGTCTGCTGTTTCGGCGCGGTCCACGCCCCGATCCCGTGGAGCGGCGTGTTGCTGGCGTTCGGGGTGTCACAGATCGTCGCGTCATTGCCGATCATCCCGGGCGGTCTCGGCGTCGTCGAGGGGAGCCTGGCCGTGATCCTCGTCGCCTACGGCGCACGCAAGGTTCCGGCGCTGGCCGTCGTCCTGGTCTACCGGCTTCTGACCTTCTGGTTGGTCATCATCGTGGGCTGGATCAGCATCGGCCTCATCGAATGGCGTGTTCGACGGACGCTCGGTGTCAACCCGGACGAACGGCCCGCGGTGACGGCGCCGGAAATCTGAGGCGGGGACCGACGTCGCCACGTGGCTCGCGATTCCCCAAATAGGGTGGAGTCATGCGCGTCGCGAACTCACTGCTGGACCTCATTGGCGAGACACCCCTCGTGCGATTCAATCGACTGACGACGCCCCACGGCGTCGACGTCCTGGTGAAGCTGGAGTCCATGAATCCCGGCGGGAGTTCGAAGGACCGCCCGGCGCTCACCATGATCGACGCCGCCGAGCGCGACGGACTGTTGAAGCCCGGCGGGGTCATCGTCGAGCCCACCAGCGGGAACACCGGGGTCGGCCTCGCCATCGTGGCGGCCCAACGCGGCTACCGGTGCATCTTCGTGATGAGCGACAAGATGGCCGCGGAGAAGGTCCGGCTCCTCGAGGCCTACGGCGCCGAGGTGATCGTCTGTCCCACGGCGGTCGCGCCCGAGGACCCCGATTCGTACTACTCGACCGCCGAGCGACTGACCCGTGAGACGCCCGGCGCGTTTCGACCCGACCAGTACTCGAATCCGGCCAATCCCTACGCGCACTACACCACGACGGGACCGGAGATCTGGCGTGACACCGACGGTACGGTGACGCACTTCGTCGCCGGTGCCGGTACCGGTGGCACGATCTGCGGCGTCTCGAAGTACCTGAAGGAGCAGAATCCGGCCATTCGCGTCATCGCGGCGGACCCCGAAGGCTCGGTCTACTCCGGCGGCGAGGGTCGCCCGTACCTCACGGAGGGTGTCGGCGAGGACTTCTGGCCGGCCAACTACGACCCGAGCCTCGTCGACGAGGTGATCGCCGTGAGCGACGCCGACGCCTTCGACATGGCGCGACGCGTCACCCACGAAGAGGGCATGCTCATCGGTGGCTCCGGCGGGACCGCCGTCGTCGCGGCGCTGCGCGTCGCCGAAGTGGCCCCCGCGGGCTCGTGTGTGGTCGTCCTGGTGCCCGACACCGGGCGCGGCTACATCTCCAAGATCTTCAACGACGACTGGATGCGCGGCTACGGCTTCTTGACCACGGCGAGTGGTCCCACGGCCGGCGACATCCTCGACGTCAAGGGCGCGAACGCGACCGACCTGATCCTCGCCACGACCGACCAGAGTGTGCGTGAGGTGACCGGCCTGATGCGCGAGCGTGGCGTCTCCCAGGTCGTCATCGCGGTGACCGACGAGCTGCCGCTCGCGGCCAAAGAGGTCGTGGGCACCGCGATCGAACTCGACCTGATGGAGTTGGGGTTCAAGGATCCCGCGGTGCTCGAGCGTCCGATCGAAGAGGTCATGGGACCGATACTCGAGACCATCGGCGTCGGTGAGCCACTCGAGTCGGTGACACGACGCCTCGCGAGCACACCGGCGCTCTTGGTCCTCGCTGACGGGCGGCCCCGCGGCGTCATCACCGCGTCGGACGTGCTGCGCTTCCTCTCGAACAACGCCCCCGCGTCATGACGGAAAGGAACGACGTGCACTTCTCCACCCGGGCCATCCACGCGGGCCAAGCGCCCGACACCGAGACCGGCGCCGTCAACGTGCCGGTCTACCTCACGTCGACCTACGCCCAAGAGTCGGTCGGCGTCGTGAAGTTCGCCGACTACGGGCGCGGCGACAATCCCACGCGCGCGGCGCTCGAGACGGTCGTGGCGAGTCTGGAGGAGGGACGATTCGGGGTCGCGTTCTCGTCCGGCCTGTCGGCGACCGATTCGATGCTGCGCACGTTGACGCCGGGTGATCGCGTGATGCTCTCGGCCGACGCCTACGGGGGCACGTACCGGATGCTGACGAGGATCTTCGGTCCGTGGGGGATCGAGACCGACGTCGTCGACCTCTCGGACATCGACGCCGTGACCGCGTCGTGGCGCGAGGGCACGAAGCTCGTCTGGGCCGAGACGCCGAGCAATCCCTGGCTGCGGATCGCCGACATCGCGGCGCTGGCCGAGGTGGCCCATCGGCACGACGCCCGGCTGGTCGTCGACAACACGTTCGCGACGCCGTACCTGCAGACCCCGCTCGCGTTGGGTGCCGACGTGGTGATGCACTCGACGACCAAGTACCTCGGCGGGCACTCCGACGCGATCGGCGGCATGCTCGTCACGAACGACGCCGAACTCTCCACGCGCCTGAAGTTCTTCCAGTACGCCGTCGGCGCCATCCCCGGCCCGCTGGACTGCTACTTGATCATGCGCGGGATCCGCACGCTGGCGGTGCGCATGGACCGTCACCAGGAGAACGCCGCCAAGGTCGCCGCGATGCTCTCGACCCATCCGCGGATCGAACGCGTCTGGTACCCGGGCCTGGCGACCCACCCGAACCACAAGGTCGCGCTCGACCAGATGCGCGGCTTCGGCGGCATGGTGAGCGTCGAGGTCGCGGGCGGTGCGGCGGCGGCCACGGCGTTCGTGGAGAGGACCGCGGTCTTCACACTGGCCGAGTCACTCGGCGGCGTCGAGAGCCTGATCGAGATCCCCGCCCAGATGACGCACGTGTCGACCAGCGGGTCGCTGCTCGAGATCCCGGAGAACCTGGTGCGCCTCAGCGTCGGGATCGAGGACGCCGATGACCTCGTCGAGGACCTGCGCCAGGCGTTGTCCTAGCGCTCAGACCTTCACGTCGGTCGCCGGACCGGTCCACTCGAGTTTCACGCCCGCGCTCGTGCGCACCTGCTTGATCGAGGGGCGCAGCGAACGCGAGAGCGCGAGCGCGGCGTCGCCCGCGACGTCGAGCGCGTCCCACCCGTGTTGTCCGAGGACGACGGCGTAGGTCAAGAAAGTGGTGGCGCCGATCGTGACCTTGACGGCCATGACGTCACAGCCGCCCGCGGGATCGGTGTAGCCGGACTTGACGCCGACCACGTCGGCGACGCCGATCAGGGGCGTGTAGGACTCGACGACGCCGTTGTAGGGGAGCGCGACGTGGGTCAACGCGACGATCTGGTCGACGATCGGTTCGGCCGTCATGAGCTTCACGGCCAACGTCGCTTGGTCGCCGGCGGTCGAGACGTCTTCCGGTGAGATGCCCGAGAGGTCGACGTAGCGCGTGTGCGTCAGACCCATGGCGCGCGCGTCGGCGTTCATCACCCGCACGAAAGTCGCCGGACTCCATCCGATGATGCTCTCCAACAGCTGCGAGTAGTCGCCGGCCGAGTGCACGAGCAGGCCGCGCAACAACGTCCCCTCACAGATTCGTTCGCCGACCACGATGCGCGCGTGCGATTGACCGGTGGCGACGTCGTAGTCGTAGAGGGCGACGTCGTGCGCGCTCACGGTGAGGCACGGTCCGCGCTGCTGGTACGTAAGTGGCAACTGATGCAGGACGACCCAGACGGTCATCATTTTGGTGAGGCTGGCGATCGGCACGCGCGGTTGCCAGGACGACGTCGCCGACACGCAGAGTCGCGGGATGGCGATGGCGGCACTGCCCTGCGCGGGCCAGGCGAACGCGGTCTTCTTGGGAATCGTGGTCGTCGTGGTCGTCGTGGTCGTCGTGGTCGTCGTCGTCGTGGTCGACGTCGGCATCGTGGTGGTCGTGACCGGAAGTGTCGTCGTCGTGGTGCTCGACGTCGGAGTCGTGGTCGTGGTCGTGACCGGAAGTGTCGTCGTCGTGGTGGTGGTCGTGGTCGTCGCACACGTCGCCGGGAGTGTCGTCGTGGTCGTCGCTTGCCGGGGACCGTCGTGGGCCGAGGTCGTCGTCGCCACCGTCGAGACGAGGAGCGTGCTCATCGTGAGCGTGAGCGCGCAGCGTCGAATCCAGTGATGTCTGCGCTTCGCCACCCAGAGAATTTACAACGCCTCGTCACCGACCTCGCGGCGCGGTGGTCGAGATCGCTCGATTGGGATGACGATCAGGTCGAAGGGTCGAGGAACTCACCGCTTTGACGTGGAGAGAAGGGCGCAGTGAGCCCTTCTCTCCAACAAGCGATCGCCGCGCGGGGCGACTACTTCGAGAAGTAGTAGTACTCCGGCGTGAAGTTCTGCAGCACGCTCTGGAAGCCGATCTTGCTCTTCAACGTCGTGATGACCTCGTCCTCGTAGGTGGCCAGCGGGTCGTACAGGACCGGGAGTTGGTCGGCGGTGTACTGACCGTACTTGGTGAGCGTGACGTTCTGGGCCAACGTCGCGCGGATCAGCGCGTCCATCTTCGCGTTGGAGTACAGGCCGCTGTTCGACCCGGCCCCCGTGAGGAGCAACGGCTCACCGGACGGGAAGTAGTCGGGGGCGTACAGCCATCCGCCACCCCAGTTGCAGATGTCGTAGGCCGTCGTCGGGTTGTAGGCGACGGGGCACGAGCCGGCCGCCGAGGCGAAGGTGCCCGTGGAGTGCGTCGCTTGGATGCCCAACGACTCCCAGTCAGCGATGATGGCGCTCATCTCGGTGTCGAGCGACGGACTGCCGGAGTACCAGTTGATGTTGAGCTTCAGCACGTCACCCGCCGCGATGCCCGCACCGCATTCGCTCGAACCGGTCCCGGGCTTCGAGCAGACCAGGGACGAACTCGTCTTGGTCCAGCCGTGACTCTTCAACAGCGTGGCGGCCTTGGCGAGGTTGAACGGGTAGGGCTGCGTGATGGCGCCCGATTCCGTGGACGGTGTCGACGGCGGCAGCTCCGACCAGGTCGCCTGGGCGTAGTTCTTCAGGGCGCTCTTGATGATCGCGGGCTGGTTGATGCCGTACTCGAGCGCTTGGCGGATGTAGAGCTGGTTCAAGAACTTGGCGCCGGGGTTCTTGCCGAAGTTCAAGTTCATGTAGTTATTGGAGAACGTCGGCACGACCACCAGGTTGTAGCGACCCTTGAGCTCGGGCCAGTTGGGACCGGCCTTGCCGGGTGACGGCGCGTTCGAGGTGAGGATCGACGGGTCGATGTAGCCGAAGTCGATGTTGCCGCCGGCCAGCTGGTTCTGTTCGGCGGTGGCCGAGGTGAAGGCGACCAATTTGACGGTCTTGATCATGGCCTTTTGCGGCCCGGAGTACGTCGAGTTGGCGGTGAACGTGGCGTTCCCGAGGTTGTCCATGGCCGAGAGCTTCCACGGTCCGTCGACGCCGCTCTGCCACATCGAGTCGGCGAAGGTCGAGGAGTCCTGGGCCTGGGCGTTCAGGTACTTCCAGACCGTCTTGCACGCGGCGATCGTCGAGGCGGCGCCGTAAGCGCCGGTGGCGCAGCCGACCTTGGTGGTGGTCGCGGTACGGTCCCAGGCCTGGGCCATCGGCGTGATGACCGCCAGCTGGTTGTCGGTGAACCACTGCGGGTTGACCGACGCCGTCAGATCGAGCGTCACGGTGTTGCCGGTGACCTTCACGCTCTTGACCTGATCGGGGATACCGAGTCCCTGGCTGTAGGTACAGAACTCGGAGGGTTCGGACTTGTACATGTTCAAGAAGAACAAGACGGACGCGCCGTTCACGGTCTGACCGTCGGTGAACTTCCAGCCCTTGGTCGTCAGGGTGACGGTCTTGTTGTCGTTGCTGTAGACCGGCAGGTTGGCCGCGGAGAGTTGCGGCTGCAGGCTCGCGTCACCGGCCAGACCGAACCAGTACAGCGGTCGGTACATCATCTGCTGGAACTGCGATGTGTTGGTCACGGTGCACTCCGACGGCGGATAGAAGGGGAAGATGTAGTCGGGCGCCGCGTTGGCGCCCTCGGCGATCGTCAGTGTCTTGTTGGACACCGTGTTCGAGGGAGCGGTCCCCCCATTGGAACTCACCGCCAAACCAATGGCGACCACTGCGATGACGATGAGAACCGTGACTCCGGTCCACACTTTGCTCTTCTTTTGCATTTCACGCCTCCCGGCACTTCGATCGAACACTTGGTTCGACCGAATTCGTTATCTCAAGGCTAATGTCGCCCAACTTTGCGATTGTCGGCACCACCAGCGAAGCGAGCACGTCGACGCGACCGTCGCGCACACGCAACGAGGACGCCAATCACCAACGATTCAATGTCTTTGCGACGCGAACGCTTCGGCCCGACGTTCGTTCGTTACGCTCATCGATTCTTCTAAGCCAATTATGAGGATTGCGCCGTGAAGAAAGTGAGTCGGCGACCGGCACTCGGTACGATCGATCACGGTGCCATTCGAGTCCCGGACCATTCCAACCGGGCTCGAGTGGCATCACTCATCCGAAGCGGCCGTGCCGGCCCTCGCCGGACACGAATCGTTTGACCTGCTCGCGCACGTCGGCGCCGAGTGACGTCGTCCCGTGGGCGAACTCGATCGCCATGGCCTCGGCCTCGTCGCGACCGAGCCCTTCGTACATCGACAGTCGGTCCTGGCGCATGCAGAGTTCGGGGAACGTGGCGATCTCCTCGGCCAGGTCGAGGGCGGCGGCGCGGACGTGACCTCGTTCGACGACGCGATTGACGAGTCCCATGGCCAGCGCTTCGGTCGCGCCGACCGCTCGGCCGGTGAGGATCAGGTCGAGGGCTCGTCCGGCGCCGATGATGCGCGGCAGCCGCACCGTGCCGCCGTCGATTAGCGGCACGCCCCAGCGCCGACAGAAGACGCCGAGGATCGCGTCCTCTTCCATGACGCGAAGGTCGCACCATAACGCGAGCTCCATCCCGCCCGCGACGGCGTAGCCGTCGATCGCCGCGATAACGGGTTTCGAGAGCGTCATCCGGGTCGGCCCCATGGGGCCGTCACCGTCGGCCGTCACTCGATTGGACTCGCGCGTGCCGATGGCGTGCAGGTCGGCCCCGGCGCAGAACGTCCCCCCTTCGCCGGCGAGGACCGCCACCTTGGCGTCGTCGTTCGCCTCGAAGTCGCGAAAGGCCTCGGCCAGGGCCGAGGCGACCGCGCCGTTGACGGCGTTTCGAACGTCGGGACGGTTGATCGCGACCACGTACGTGGCGCCGATCATTTCGGTGTTGACGGAATTTGCGCTCATGGCCCCAGCCTGTCACGCGTGCGCGCTCCACGCGCAGGGTCAGTCTCCCGCCTTGGACGAGGGCGCGGTTCCTCCGGGCGGGAACTGACCGGCGCCGGGACTTAGCACCGCGACGTGGCGGTGGATCTCGTCGAGCAGGTCCGTCGCCTTCTTCACCTCCTTGGTCAGGTTCGTGTTCTCATCCAGGAGTGCGCGGATGTCGTCGGTGTTCTTCACGGTGTGCAGTGCGATCTCCGAGGCGATGGAGTCGGTGCGCTTGGCGGCGATCAACAACGCCGCCGCCTGCACGCCGGCCAGCATCGACAGGAAGAGGTTCAAGAGGATGTACGGGTACGGGTCGAAGGCCTTGTGGTGGATCACGCGCTGGAGGAAATAGGTGTTGCCCGCCGCCCACAGGATCATCACCCCGAAGAAGCTGAACACGAACGGCCACGACCCCATGATGTTGCGCATGCGATCGGCGGCTCGCTCACCCAGTGACAGTTCTTCGCGCGATCGCACCCCCGGGTGGAGGTGCCACAATCTGGGCCAACTGACTTTGCTCATTCACAAATCATTCCACCGACCCCGCGCGCCATCGGGCACCCCGCGGGCGTGCGCGTCGCGGGGGCCGTCACATAGCCTTGGGGGAGATCGCGAGCACCTCGGGGCCAGTCGGTCTCGAACGAAAAGGACCTTTTGGAACCATCGACGTCGAGTACGCCGCTCAACGAGGCGGCGCTCCGGGTGCTGGGGACCCTCGGTCTCCACGTCGACGGCGGCGTCGAGTTCTCGCCGGGCTCGAACCCGGGCCGCGTCAGCATCGTGCACGGCACGACGGCCGAGGTCATCTGGTGCGACGACGCGGGACACGAGACCGTCTCGACCAGTCAGTTCGCCACGACACTCAATCTCAGTCCGGTCGCGGGCGACTGGGTCAGCGTGCGCGACGGGTACATAGTGGCGGTCTCGGCTCGCACGACCGAGCTGCGACGACCGGGCGCGACGCCGAGTGACGTCCAGGTGCTGGCGGCCAACGTCGACGTGGTCCTCGTCGTGCTCGCGATCGACCGTGAGTTGAACGTCCTCATGCTCGAGCGTCTGGCGGTCATGGCCTTCGATAGCGGCGCCACGCCGATCGTGGTGCTCACCAAGGCCGACGGTTCGGACGTCGTCGAGTCGACCATGGTGCAAGCTCAAGAGTCCGTCCCCGGGGTCGAGGTGATGACGACCAGTTCGGCGAGCGGCCACGGCATCGAGGACCTGCGCACGGTCCTGCGCGACGGCGTGACCGCGGTCATGCTGGGGGCGTCGGGCGCTGGTAAGACCTCACTGCTCAACGCGTTGGAGGGGACGAACGTGCTGACCGCCGAGGTCAGTCGCGGCGGCGAAGGACGCCACGCGACGACGACGCGGCGCCTGTATCGTCTCTCGAGCGGGGGCGTGCTGCTCGACATCCCCGGCATCCGACTGCTCGACCTCACGATCGGTCAACAGGGACTGGACGACGCCTTCGCCGAGATCACCGCCCTCGCCGAGCGGTGCCGGTTCAAGGACTGCGCGCACAGCGGTGACGACGGGTGCGCGGTCGAAGCGGCGGTGGCGAGCGGCGAACT
This sequence comes from uncultured Acidimicrobiaceae bacterium, assembly GCA_963700135.1. Lineage (GTDB taxonomy): Bacteria > Actinomycetota > Acidimicrobiia > Acidimicrobiales > RAAP-2 > RAAP-2. The sequence goes on from CAVOWM010000012.1 coordinate 23,457, forward strand.
GTCGCCGCGACGGCTCGAGAGCTGGCGCACGATCCGCGACGAGATGATCCAACGGGAGCTCACTCGCGAGCAGGAGGTGACGTCGCGCAAGAAGAAGGGTCGCGGTGCCAAGCCGAAGCCCGCGCCGTCCTTCGACGACGAGGACTGACCCTCACCCCGACAGGGGATCGGCGATCTCCAGAGCGAGCAACGGCGCGGACGCCTTGTTGATCGACTCCTCGTACTCGAACTCGGGCCGACTGTCGGCGACGACGCCGCCACCGGCCTGGACGGTCGCGACGCCGCCGCGCAGTGACACGGTGCGGATCGTGATCGCGAAGTCCGCGTTGCCCGAGAGCGAGAAGTAGCCGACCGCGCCACCGTAGGGGCCGCGGTAGACCGGCTCGAACTCGTCGATCAGTTCCATCGCCCGGACCTTGGGCGCGCCGGTGAGCGTGCCGGCCGGGAAGAGCGCGTCGAAGGCGTCGAAGGCGTCGAGGCCCTCCTTGAGTCGACCCTCGACGTGCGAGACGAGGTGCATGAGATGCGAGTAGCGCTCGATGTGGGCGAGGCGGTCGACGCGCACCGTGCCGGGCGTGGCGACGCGACCGACGTCGTTTCGTCCGAGGTCGACCAGCATCACGTGCTCGGCGATCTCCTTCTCGTCGTGGAGGAGTTCTTGTTCGAGTGCGAGGTCCTCGTCCTCGTTCACGCCGCGCGCGCGGGTGCCCGCGATGGGACGGTAACTGACAAGTCCGTCGTGGACCCGCATCAACATCTCGGGTGAGGCGCCGACGATCTGGATCTCGCCGGAATCGAGCAGGTACATGTAGGGCGAAGGATTGAGCGCGCGCAGGACGCGATAGAGCGTGAGCGGATTCACCTCGCTCGGCCGTTGGAACTGCTGACTCGGGACGACCTGGAAGACGTCGCCGGCGAAGACGTGTTCGCGCGCGCGAACGACCACGTCGCCGTAGGCCGGTCCGGTGAAGTTCGAGAGCCCCATGGCGATCGTGCGGATGTCGATGAGCGAACGCTGACTCGGCGCCGTCGCGACGAGGCGCTCGGTCGCGGGATCACTCGGGGGCTCGGCGCCCAACAAGACGTCGACGATCGTGCGCAGTTGTCCCTCGGCGGCGGCGAAGACGTCGGTGGGGTCCTCACCCGGATCGATCACCGCGTTGACGACCGCGGTCGTCGAATGTTGCACGTGGTCGCAGATCAGGACCGCGCCGGGGAAGGAGAAGTCGACGTCGGGCCACATGTCCTCGACGGCCTCGCGCGGGAGCCGTTCGAGGCGGCGCACGTAGTCGTAGGTGACGAAGCCGACGGCGCCACCGAAGAAGTCGGGGAGGTGGCGCGGCGCGTACGTGCGGTAGCGGCGCAGGATGTGGCGAAGCGCGTCGAGCGGCGCGAGCGACGGGTCGCCGCCGTCGGTCCCCTCGACGACGGTCGCGCCGTCGCGCGTCGTCACCCGCCAGCGACGGTCCAGTCCGATGAAGGAGTAGCGGCCCGTCGCCTCGCCGAGGGCCGCGCTCTCGAGGAGGAAGATCGCGCGCGAACCGAAGCGCTGGTACAACGAGACCGGCGTCTCGCGGTCCAACTGGAGGGTCTCGGCGAGCGGCACGACGTTGAAGCCCTGGGCCACGAGCGACAGGAAGGACGCGACGTCATTCGGTTCCATTGAGAAATGCTAGTAACTCGCTCGGACCTAGAATTTCGAGATGAGCCCCACCCCGTCCATCCTCGTGGTCGACAACTACGACTCGTTCGTCTACAACCTCGTGCAGTACATGGCCGAACTGGGCGCCGAGGTGACGGTGCGGCGCAACGACCAGGTGACGCCGCAGCAGGTGGCCGAACTGTCGCCCGACGGCGTGCTGGTCTCGCCCGGCCCTGGGCATCCGCGCGACGCGGGCAACTGCGTCGCGATCATCCGCCACTGCGCCGAGGAGGGGACCCCGATGTTCGGGGTCTGCCTCGGCCACCAGGCGCTCGGCGAGGCCTTCGGCGCGACCATCGACCGCGCGCCGGAGTTGCTGCACGGACGCTCGAGCCTCGTGGATCACATCGGCGTGGGCGTGTTCGAGGGCGTGAGCGACCCGCTCGTCGTCGGTCGCTACCACTCACTCGTCGTCGAGGACGAGGGACTGCCCGAGGCCTTCGAGGTCACCGCGCGCTCGCACGGACTGATCATGGGCATGCGCCACCGGACGTTGCCGCTCGAGGGCGTGCAGTTCCACCCCGAGTCCGTGCTCACCCAAGACGGCTATCGGATGTTGGCGAACTGGCTCGCGCAGTGCGGATCGAGCGACGCCAAGGAGAAGGCCGAGGCGCTCTCGCGGCGCATGGACGTCGTGCGCGCGGCGCTGCCGCAACCGACGCGCTGAACTATTCGACGATCGGCGCCTGCAGACCGGTGCGCGGGTTGTTCTGGATCCGGTGTCGGGAGGCCTGGACGAAGATGATGAACGCCGACGGCAGCATCACGAGGCTCGGTATCGCCAACGGTGGCTGGTGGATCAAGATCCCGTAGACGAACCAGCCGAGGGACGTGAGCGTCGCGAGGCACCACGAGATGATCGAGACGCCACTGAGGTCCTTGGGTCGGATGACCAGCGACAGTTGGGGCAGGTAGATGATGATCGAACTCCCGACGGCCACGCTCGACAGCACCCAGCGCAGGTCGTGGAACGAACCGGCGAAGGTGGCGAGGATCGTGATCACGGTGACCGCGCAGTAGCCGAGGACACTGCGGGCCACCTTGTCCTGGCTCTTCGCGGCGAGGAAGGCGACCACGAGTGACACGGTGATGGCCGGGATGTTGGCCACGACCTCGGCCGTGACGTGGAAGACGAACCCGTAGCAGAACCAGATCTGCGAGACGAAGGCCGACAGGATCCAGGTGGCCAACGACACGCCCTTGGCGCCGGTCGTGCGGATGCGATTGGCCTGGGCCAGGCACTGGAAGATGGTCAGCGTCGGCGCGACGATCCCGAAGGTCCGGGTCAGCGTGGAGGCGGCGATGATCATTGCGGTGCGTCACTCCCGGTTGGCACTCGCAGTGAACTGTTCAAATGTCGAGTGTGGCGCCGTCAATTCTATCGGCCGAGGTGAATCTCACTGGAACGAACTGCCGACCCCGTAACGCGTCTCGACGATCGCCCCGTCGATCAGTTCGACCTTGTACGCGGCCGGACCGGTCTCGGGGTCGACCGCCTTGTCGGCGACGACGGTCGTCGCCTCGATGCCCTCGTACCAGATGCCGACGGTGTTGTCGGTCGCGTAGGCGAGCGGCGAGAGCACCTCGTCGACCATGAGTTGGTGGAGCAGGGGACGGCGTTGGGCCTCGACGTCGTAGTGGACCCCGTTGGCGTAGGGCAAGAGGCCCAGGGCGTCGGTGACCGGTCGCAGGATCGGACCGTAGGAGTCGGTCGTGCCCCCCAGGTGCCAACAGAGGCTCCCGGCCGAGACGCCGCTCAGGATCACGCCGTGCTCCCACGCACTTCGCATCGCCGTGTCGACGCCGTGCAGTCGCCAGAGCGCGAGCAGGTTCGCCACCGATCCGCCGCCGACCCACACGAGGTCGCTGCCGCCGAGGCGTTCGTCGGGGTCGGCCGAGGGCTGCGGGAAGAGCTTCAGCTCGGTGACGTCGCAGCCGGCCGCGTTGAACGCCTCGTAGAAGATGGCGTAGTACATGAGGTCGTCGCCGGTCGCGGTGTTCACGAGGCAGACGCGCGGCCGGACCTTGTCGGTGACGGCGAGGGCGTCGAGCAGCATGGTGCCGAGTCGCGCGGACATCTGCACCGGCCCCTCGACGAAGCCGCCCGAGGTGGCGAGGATTCGTGGAGTTTTCACCCCACCGTTCTAACGCACGGGCCACGTGCGACGCGGCGCGCGGCGTTACTCTGGGGAAGTCGAACGTCCGTCGATGTATCCGAGGAGTGCCATGGCCACGAGTGAAGCCGAGCTAGATGAACTGATCGACGACCTGGTGTCGTCCCACCCGCCCAAGTCGACCGAGCCGGTCAAGTTCCTGGGCGAGCAGTTCGACCGCGGTCTGGCCTGGGTGCACTTCCCGGTGGGCGAGGGCGGGCGCGGCGGCACGCCGGCCGACCAGCTGTACGCGCTACGCAAGATCGCCAAGTCGGGCGCGCCGTCGGCCATCGGTCGCAACGTCATCGGCTACGGCATGGTCGCGCCGACCGTCGTCACCCACGGCACCCAGGAACAGAAGAGCCGTTTCTTGCGTCCGCTCTTCACCGGCGAGGAGATCTGGTGCCAACTGTTCTCCGAACCGGGCGCCGGCTCGGACGTCGCCGGTCTCGCCTGTCGCGCCGAGAAGGACGGCGACGAGTGGATCTTGAACGGGCAGAAGGTGTGGACGACCCTGGCCCACGAATCGGCCTTCGGTCTCATCCTCGCGCGCACCAACCCGGACGTGCCCAAGCACCGCGGGATCACCGCGTTCCTCGTCGACATGCGCGCCCCCGGCGTCGAGGTGCGCCCGCTCTTCCAGGCGACCGGCGAGGCCGAGTTCAACGAGTGCTTCTTCGTCGACGCGCGCGTGCCCGACAGCCAGCGCCTCGGTGGCGTCGGCGAGGGGTGGGGCGTCTCGATCACGACGTTGATGAACGAGCGCGTGTCGATCGGTGGCACGGTGCCGCCGCGCGGCTCGGGCCTGATCGGCGAGGCCGTCAAGATCTGGAAGCAGCACTGGAGCGGTCGTGACGACGCGCACGCCATGGCGGTGCGCAGCGAACTGATGCAGTCCTGGGTCCGCAACGAGGTGGGACGGCTCACGAACTGGCGCGCGAGCGACCTGCGCAAGGCCGGCACGCCCGGTCCCGAAGGCTCGGTCGCGAAGCTCGCCTTCGCCGAGGAGAACCAGAAGACGAGCGAGCTCTGCGTCGACCTCATGGGGACCGAGGGGATGCTCTACGGCTCGACGTACCCGCAGATCCGCCCGACCGAGTCGGCCATGACCGGCGGGGACATGCGCAAGGCCTTCATCCGGATGCGCGCGAACTCGATCGAGGGCGGCACCAGCGAGGTGATGCGCAACATCATCGGCGAGCGGGTCCTCGGTCTGCCCGGTGAGCCACGAAACGACAAGGACGTCTCGTGGAAGGACGTCCCGCGCAGCTAGCTACCTGTCGCGCAGGTGCTCGTCGAAGAAGGCCAGCGCGCGCTGGCGCGCGTCCAGCGCCGAGGCCTCGTCGTAGGCGTCGGGACGGGCGTCGCAGTGGAAGCCGTGCTTGCCCGCGGGGTAGCGCACGACCTCGGTCGTGACGGCGCTGGCGCCGGTCGCCGTTCGCAGCGCCTCGACCTGCTCGGGCGGGATGCTCTGGTCGAGGTCGCCGTAGAGCCCGAGCCACGGACACTTCAGTTCGCCCGCGAGCTCCACCAGCGGTGGGAGACCGAATCGGCCCTTCTCCACACCGCCACCGTAGAAACTCGCGGCGGCGCCGATCGTGCCGAGGGTCGCGGCGAAGAACGACACGGTCCCGCCCATGCAGAAGCCGACGGCCGCGATGTTCGGCGCGTGGAAACCGAGCGTGGCGAGAAAGTCCGTCGTGGCGTTCAGGTCGTTGGTCAGACCCTGTTTGGTCAGGTTCGCCATGAAGGGCATGGCGGCCGAGAAGTCGTCGTAGGGGATCTCGGGCGAGCCGTCGCGGTGGAACAGTTGCGGGGCGACCGCGAGGTACCCCTCATCGGCGAATAGGTCCGCGACGCCCCGGATGTGGTCGTTCACGCCGAAGGCCTCTTGGAGCACGATGACGGCGCGTGGCGACGCGGTCTGGCCGGAGGCGTAGACCGGGAAGCCGGCCGGTGCGGCGTCGTTCACTCGAAGGAGGGGTCGTCGAGTCGCGAACGCTTGATCTCGTAGAAACCGGGTGTGCCCGCGACCATCATCACGCCGTCGAAGAGTCGTCCCGCGGCCTCGCCCTTGGGCGCCGGCGTGACGACGGGTCCGAAGAAGGCGATGTCGTCGACGTGGATGACCGGCGTGCCGACGTCGTAGCCGACCGGGTCCATGCCCTCGGCGTGACTGACGCGCAGGCGCGCGTCGACGGTGTCGTCGTCGGCTGCCGCGGCGAGGTCGGCCTCGAGTCCGGCGTCGGCCAGTGACTTGGCGATGATCTCGTCCCAGTCCTTCTCCTGGCCCACGTGACGGCGCGTGCCCATGGCCGAGTAGAGCGGTTCGACGACGTCGTTGCCGTGGCGCTCCTCGGCGGCGATCAAGACCCGCACCGGTCGATAGGCCGTCTTCAGCCACTCGGTGTACTCCGGCGAGAGTTCGCGGTTCTCGTTCAGCACCGCGAGGCTCATGACGTGGAAGCGCACGTCCAGGTCGCGCACGGCCGCTGCTTCGAGCAGCCATCGCGACGTGATCCAGGCCCAGGGACAGGCGGGGTCCACCCAGAGATCGACCAGTTGACTCATGACGCTCCTAGCTCTTGGCGTGTGCACTCAATACGGTAATGACCGAATTCGTGATGCCGACCGTCATGGGCAGGTCGAGGAACTCGTCGATCGCGTGCGCGTTGGATTGCGGTCCCATGACGCCGGTCGCGACGAACTGCACGTCGGGGTAGCGCTTGCCCAGGGAGGCGAGGAAGGGGATCGAGCCGCCTTCGCCGGTGAATCCCGGCGCGCGCCCGTAGGCGTCGTGGGAGGCGACGTCGAGCGCCTCGGCGAGCCACGGGGCCAACGGCGGCGAGTACCAGCCGCTGCCGAACTCCCAGTTCTTCAGCGTGACGCGCGCCGCGGACGGCACGTCGGTCGTGAGGATCGGGATCAGCGCGTCGCGCGCGGCCTCGGCCTCGACGTTGGGTGGCAGCCGGAACGAGAGCTTCGCGGTCGTCGAGGGACGTAGGACGTTGCCGGCGATCTCCGGTGCGGGGGCGCCGCCGAGACCGATGATCGAGAGCGTGGGGTACCAGGTGCGCCGGAGGATGCGCTCTTCGGCGCTCGCGCCCATGAGTTCCACGCCCTCCAACGTCGGCAGTTCGCGCGCGATGATGTCGCCGAACTCCGCGGCCAGGTCCTTCGCTGCTCGCACCACCTCGTCGGGGATCACGGTGGTCATCTCGGGGACCAGTACCTCGCCGGTCGCCGCGTCCTCGACGCGATCGAGCAACTGACGAAGGATCCGGAAGGACGAGGGCACCACGCCGCTCGCCGAACCGCTGTGTTGGCCCTGGGCGAGGACCTCGATCTCGAGGTCGACGTTCACGACCCCGCGCAGCGACGAGGTCACCCACAGCCGGTCGTAGGTCAGCGCGCCCGAGTCCAGACAGATCATGAGTTCGACCTGGCCCAGGTGCTCCTTCAGGTCGTCGAGGTAGGCCTCTAAGTCCGGGCTGCCGCTCTCCTCACTGGCCTCGATGAGTACGACGCAGCGACCGTGGGGGATGCCGTGTGCCTCCATCGCCTCGACGGCGAGCAGCGCCGCGAACGTCGAGTAGCCGTCGTCGCCGACGCCCCGGGCGTAGAGGCGATCATCGCGGCGCACCGGGTCGTAGGGTCCGAGCCCGTCGGACCAGTTGCCGAGCGGCGGTTGCTTGTCGAGGTGACCGTACAGCACGGCCGTACCGTCGCCCGGCGCGGTGGCGGCGATGGTCACGACGAGGATCGGCGTGCGACCGTCGAGCCGCTGGATCTCCACGTCGAAATCGGCGAAGGTTCGCGCGAGCGCCCAGTCCGACAGCAGTTCGATGGCGCGGTCGATGTGTCCGTGCTGGACCCAGTCAGCGTCGAATCCGGGTGAGAGACAGGGGATGGTGGCGAAGGTCGTGAGCGTCTCGAGCGCGTCACGTTCGAAATCGGCGAGTGAGAGAAGGGCCATCCCGCGAGATTACTTGGCGGCCTTGGCCCAGCGGATCGCCTCCCAGCAGTACCAGGCGACCGACGTGCGCGCCCCGTCGAAGCGTTCCCCGGCGACGAGCAGGTCCTTCTCACTGATCGTCTCGTCCAGTCCGTGCAGTAGCGACCACCCGACGCGCACGCCGTAGTCACCGATCGGCCAGACGTCCGGTCGCGACATCGTGCTGATGAGGTACATCTGCGCCGTCCACGGACCGATGCCGCGCACTGAGGCCACGTCGCGCACGATTTCGTCGTCGCTCATTCGACCGTGTCGCGCGAGGTCGACGCGACGATCACGTACCTCGTGGGCCAAATCGACCATGGCCTGAGCCTTCGTGCGGTTGAGACCGGCGTCGTGGAGCCGCTCGGGACCGGTCGCGATGATCGTGTGCACGTTCACGACACCGCCGCAGGCGTCGACGACGCGGGCGTGGATCGTCGTGGCGGCGCTGGTGGCGAGGAGTTGATGGGTGATCGAGCGCACGAGCGAGGGGAAGCGGTTCTCGACCGACGCGGCGCGACGGCGCAACGGCGGTGGACCGGCCAGCGCGATGATCGGCTTGAACGCGCGGTCGCGCTGGGCGATGAAGGCGGCGACCTCAGCGGGTTTCCGGTTGGGCACCTCCGAACCTTACTGAGGGGGTGTCTTTCCCAAGTAGACGCCGTCGGGCACGATGGTCGCGTGGCGCACGACGTCGATGAGCAGGGCGTGGATCGCGCGCACCGGCGCCGCGGGGAAGCCGAAGCGGCGCGTCGCGAGCAGCACCCGTCGTTTGGCGATGCGATCGATGTGACGCGCGACGAACTTGTCGCGCAGGTGCCGCGACAACATGGTCGCGGGCAGGATCGACGGCCCGTAGCCGTCGAAGGTCAGCGACGCGATCGTGCGCAGGCCGTCGAGTTCGATCAGCGGCTTCAGTTCGACGCCCTCGAGGCGGCTCGCCTCGTCGATCTCGCGGCGGATCGGCGTCCCGCGAAAGGGGAGGAGGATCTCGTACTCGCCGAGGGTCGCGAACGTCAGCGGTTCGGGGAGCGTCGCGAGCGGGTGGTCCTTCGCGACGATCACGACCAGGTCCTCGCTGAAGATGTCGACGCCGCTGAGTTCGGGCGCGTTGATCGGCCACGCCAGGACGGCGAGGTCGAGTTGGCCCTTGACCAACTGCGGCTCGATGACCGAGTTGGTGCCCTCCACGATGTGCAACGCGACGTGGGGATAGTTCTCCTTCAGCGCTTCGAGGAGCAGGGGCACGATCCACCGACCGGCCGAGCCGATCATGCCGAGGACGACCTGGCCGTGGATCTCGGCGTTGAGTTCTGACACGTCCGAGGCGATGCCGCGCAACTCACCCAGGATCCGGCGCGCGCGGTCGACGACGATCTCGCCGGACTCGGTGAGCAGTCCGTTCGATCGATTCACCAACTCGGTGCCGAGTTCGGCCTCCAGATGGGCGATGCGGTTCGAGATGTTCGACTGGACCGTGCCCAGTACCTCGGCGGCGCCGGAGAACGAACCGTGGTCGGCGATGCCGATGAGCGCCTCGAGCTGACGAATCTCCATGTATCGACTATACAGATGGAAGGTATCTCCTGCATGCTGTTGTGTGATACTGGTCGGCACGGCATACTTATTCCAGCCTGCTTTCCTCAATTCCCCCCAATTGTTGAAGCACTGGTTTTGCAGAAGGGCCAACCACCCCCCGGTTGGCCCTTTTGTGTTTCTCGGGACCTAGCGTTGAACCAATGGGTAAACCCTCAAGTACACGCGACCAGGTCGCCTCGGTGGCCGTTCGGGCCGTCAACCGGCTCTCACGTCTAAGCGGGCGCGGTTCGGGGACCGTCGTCGGCGGGCGCGTCGGCATGAAGATCGCCCCCGACCTGGTCGCGACCCTGGCCAGCGGTCGAACCGTCATCCTGGTGAGCGGCACCAACGGCAAGACCACGACGACCTCGATGATCGTGGCCGGTTGGGGTGGACCGGTCACCACCAACGGGACCGGCGCCAACATGCCGGCGGGCCACGTCGCGGCGCTCGTGGAATCCTCGAACGAGCACGTCGTGCTCGAAGTCGACGAGGCCTGGCTGGCCGACACCCTGGCCTCGACGCGCCCCAAGGTCGTCGTCCTCTTGAACCTCTCGCGCGATCAGATGGACCGCGCGAACGAAGTGCGCTCCCAGGCCGCACGCTGGCGCACGGCGCTCGAGGCGCACGACGACGACGAGATGGTCGTCGTCGCGAACGCCAACGACCCGCTCGTCGTCTACGCCGCCGACGTTCGTGCCAACACCGTCTGGTGCGACGTGCCGACGTCGTGGCTCGCCGACGCGCTCTCGTGTCCCGAGTGCACCCTGGCCATCAGCCACGTCGGCGCGGCGTGGCACTGCAGTTGCGGTTTCGCGAAGCCGACCAACGTGACGACCGTTCTGGGCGAGGACCTCGTCGTCGACGGCACCGACGTGCAGCTCGACCTGTTGATGCCCGGTGAGTTCAATCGCGCCAACGCCGCGATGGCGCTCAGCGCACTGCAGCGCGTCGGCGTCGACCTCGCGGAGGCCGTGCGACGGGTGAACGCGATACCCAGTGTGGTCGGACGATTCAGCGTGCGACGCTGGAACGGCCACGTGTTGCGACTCTTGCTGGCGAAGAACCCCTCCGGCTTCGCCGCGATGATGGCGACGCTGCCCGACGACGGCTCGGACGTCTGGGTGGCGATCAACGCCCGCGTGGCCGACGGACACGACCCGTCATGGCTTTACGACGCGCCCTTCGAGATGTTGCGCGGTCACCGGGTCTACTGCTTCGGCGATCGCCGCCTCGACCTGGCGACGCGCCTCGACTACGGCCAGGTCGACTACGTCGTGGTCGACGACGACGAGCTCGTGCCGACGTCGAAGGAGACCGTCTCACTGCTCGCGAACTACACCGCGTTCAGCGACTGGTTGGCGAGGTCGCAGCCGTGACGACGATCTGTGTCCTCTACCCCGACCTCCTCGGCACCTACGGCGACGGCGGCAACGGCCTGGCGATCACGCAACGCGCTCGACGCCGCGGTCTCGACGTCGAGCTCGTCAGTGCGAAGTTCTCCGACGAGGTCCCCGAGGCCGCGCTCTACCTGCTCGGCGGGGGAGAGGACGGTCCGCAGCGTCTGGCGGCCGACCTCTTGCGGCGGTCCTCGTTCGTCTCGCGCGTGCGTGACGGCGCCCACGTCCTGGCCGTCTGCGCCGGCCTCCAGATCCTCGGCTCCACGTTCTGTGTCGAGGGCGACGACGAGTTCGAGGGACTGGGACTGGTCGACGTCGTGACGAGCCGCGGTGAACGTCGCTCGGTCGGGGAGCTCTCGACCCGCGTCGACGGTCAACTCCTCGTCGGCTTCGAGAACCACGGCGGACGGACGACGCTGCACGGCGTCGCGCCGTTGGGCACCGTCGTGAGGGGTCGGGCCAACGACGGCGTGTCCGACGGGTATCGCACGAAGAACATCTGGGCCACCTACGCGCACGGTCCGGTGCTGGCGATGAACCCGTGGTTCTGTGACGAGATCCTCGGCGCCGTCGTCGGCGAACAGTTGTCACCGCTCGCCAGCGTCGCCGACACGCTCTACCACGAGCGCTGTCGCGTCTTGGCCTAGAGGCCCTCGACCGCCTTGATGCCGTAGGTCTCGTCGCCGCTCACTTCGCGGCCGAGCTGTTCGACGGCGTCGACGATGCGGTTGTTGAAGCGGCGGATGTTCTCACCCTCTTCGACGTGCATGGCGTCACCGAAGACGATGATCACGTGGTGGCGGTGTCGATCGGGTGCCGAGACGAACTTGGGGGCCTTGGCGTACTTGGGGCCCTGCAGCCAACCCGATTCGTGGATGTACATCGGGATCACCGTCTTCAAGGAGCGCTCGGCGAGGTAGGCCGCGCCACCCTTGAACTCGTGCAGTTCACCGTCGGGCGAGCGTCCACCCTCGGGGTAGATCAAGAGGTTCCAGTTCTCCTGCACGAGGTCGAAGGCGATCTGCGCGCTGCGCCGATTCACCTTGTGCCGGTCGATCGGGATCGCGTTGAAGACCAGCACCGTTCGAAAGGCGCGGCCCGACTCCATGAAGAAGTTGTCCATCGCCGCCGCGACCACCAGACGGCGTCGGATCTTGCCCGGCAGCGCCGCGATGACCAGGGGCGTGTCCATGTTGCTGGTGTGGTTCGCCACGAAGATGAACGGACCGTCGCCCTGGATCTTCTCCAGTCCGCGGACCTCGAGGGTCGAGAGGTAGCGCGTGTAGGGGACGAGGAACGCCGAGTGGATTACGTTGCGAACGGCCCGGGTTCCCGGGGAGCGGCCCCACTTGGTTGGGTAATCAAGCCCGAGTTTTGACACGACTCAACGCTTGCGCGGTTTCTGCTTCGGGGTGTAGCGCTTGGAGGCGGACGGCGGCGCGACCGGGCCTGGTGCCGGTGCGGTTCCCGGCGACGACGCCGAAGGCTTCGGGGTCGGGTCGCGGCCCTCTTTTCGGGCCTGGGCCATCTCGCGGGCCACCTTGTTCGACCCCGACCACGTGGCCTCGCCGTAGCGCTGGAGTCGGAAGGCGCGCACGATGAGCCACGCGCCCAAGAAGACGAAGACCACGCCCGCGATGCCGAGGCCGATGCCCAAGAACACGCTGAAGCACGCGACGCCGGCCCGCTTGCGGCGCAGCGCGAAGAACAAGATGATCAGTGCGATGACGAAGACGAAGAGGAAGCGAGTCGCCCAGTAGCTGTCGCTCGCCTTCAAGACGTGTTCGCAGAACTCCCCGACGTGCTTGGGGAACGCCGAGGGACAGGTCTTGCCCTTGACGTACTTCTGGGTCGTGATGACGGGGGACTTCTTGACCCACGCGATCAATGACACGATCGAGATGACCATCGCGATGCCGACGCCGAACAGGCTCACGCTGCGTTCGATACGGTCCATCCCGAAGACGACCTCACGAGGTGCCAACGACGGTCGACGGCCCTGACGCTGGAACCGTGGTCGCTTAGAGGTCGGCTCAACGTTGTCTGGCACAGACGAAGGTTACTTCGATTGCAAAATGCAAGTGACGACTGAGCGAACTAGGATTGACGCTCCGGGCGCTTAGCTCAGTTGGTTAGAGCGCAGCCTTCACACGGCTGAGGTCGAGGGTTCGAGTCCCCCAGCGCCCACTCCATCGTCGGATCACGCTCGTGCGTCATTGACGCTCGCCGTCACGACGTGCGACGCCGCGCGAGAACGAATGACGCCGTCGACGGTGATCGCGCGCGTGGCGTCGATGACCGCGGCGAACAGCGCCGACTGTTGCGATTCAGACAGTCGGGCGAGTGCCGACGCCACGGAGGCGGCTTGCAAGGTTAAGAGGAGTTGGCCGGGACCGCCATCGAAGACGACCGGCAACTCGCGCTTGCTCACGTTCACGTCCGAGAAGCCTCCGAGCTCAACGAGTCGCGCCAACGCGTCCGCGTCGCCGAATCCCCAGGGACCTGACCGATACGTGTCCGCGGCCGCGTCGCCCAGGATCTGTCCGAGGGCCACTCCGAGGGCCGCGAACGGTGGGCACTCTTCGATGTCGCACCACACCGCGATGGCCAGTCGACCGCCCGGACGCAGCGCCCGTCGCATCTCGGCCAGCGCCGCCGGACGATCGGGGAAGAACTGCACGCCCTGCTGGCACGTGACCACGTCGAAGGTGTGGTCGTCGACGTCGAGCGAGTCGGCCGAGCACTCCAGGTACTGAATCGGTGCACTTCCTTCGAGCGCGTCCTTCGAGCGAGCGAGGGCCAGCATCGCGGGACTCAGGTCGCAACCCGTGACAGAGCCGGAAGGCCCGACGCGAAGGGCGGCCTTTCGAGTCACCGTGCCCGGACCGCAGGCGACGTCGAGCACCGCCTCGCCGCTGCGCGGATCGACGTCGTCGAGCAAGAGCTCGGCCCACGGTTCGAACAGTCTCGGAACCATGATCTCGTCGTAGAAACCCATCGCGTCGGTCGACGCCGACGCGAACGAAGCACCCCATTCCGGTCCACTCGACATGTTCCCTCCTCCTTGCTGCGTCGTTCTCACCGCGTCACGGCGCCTCGACGAGAGGCAGTGACGCGGAGGTCGTGGCGTCGTCCTCAGGTACCCGATCGGAGCGTCGTCGAGTACTTCTTCCACGCGCGTTGACCGACCAGGTGATAGAGCACCTTCACCGGTGGCGGCAGGTTGGACAGCATGTAGAGGCGATCGGTGGGAGTGAGCGGCTCGAGGATCATGCCGAACGCGATCAACTTCTTGTTGCCGGGGATCGCCGCGATGCCGTGCTTGGCGAGGCCGTTCCATTCCGCTTGGGAGACCGTCACCGCGGCTAGGGGAACGATCTCACGTTCCTCGTTGTCGAGGTGTGGCACCAGGGCCGTGTTCAGCGCGTCGAGGGACACCGCGAGCTCCTCGGCCGACTCGTTCGACGGGGAGCCGCGCCACGTCGCGCACGCCGCCTTCGCGGCGTCGATTGCGCTCTTGACCTCCTGGTGCTCGTGATCGATCTGTTCGGTTCGCGCCGCGTGCTCCGGGGCTCGTTCGACGAGGAGGGGATAGAGGATCACGTCCTCGCCTTCGTGGTGGTGGTGCAACATGGTGAGTCCGAAGTCGATGTGATCGGCGAGGAACGTGACCCGACTCGGCGACGGCGTCGGGGTCGCGCGCACGAGCCGTGCCGACTCTTCGTACGCGCGCCGAAACGTCTCGTGGATGATGGCCATGTCGCGAACTTCGATTGGCTGCGATGACGACATCGGTCCTCCCGTCGACGCCTCATTGAACCCACTGAATCCGGCTGACGATATCTCATATCCCTCGACTGCGCCCGGAGAAAACGCCGATGGCGCACGTCGGCGAAGTTTTCTCATCCCGATGCCTTTTTCCTCGTCGCGATGGTAACTTTCGGATAACGGGACGCGATTCCGGTGGCGGAAGGAAGAGCCAACGTGGACGACGAGGAATTGAACACAGGGTCGGCGATTACTCCATCGAGTCCGGACACGGGCGGCGCGCCCCCATCGACGTTCGAGGACACGATGGTCAGCGAAGACCACACCGCTGAGGGCGGTCCGCGTCGCCGATCTCACACCCGGCGACGATGGATGACGGCTTCGGCCGTGGCGCTCGTCGTGGTCGTTTCTCTCGTCGTCATCGGCGCCGGTGGGCCGGGCGCCAAGGACGCCGCGGCGCAGGTCGAGTTGGGAGCCCGCACCACCCTCGACCAGAACTCGGTGGCGCTCACGTACAGCGGCTCCATCACCGTCAACGGCGACAGCATCCCGTTGACCGGGACCGGTCTGGCCAGTCTCTCTTCGCACATCGAATCCTCGACGTTGTCCTTCAGCGCCGACAACGAAGCGGTGCAAGAGACGGTCCTGATGAGCGGCACGTCCGAATACATGGAGATGACGGAGAACGGCCAGAACATCGTCCAGCAACTGCTCCCGGGCAAGCAGTGGGTCCAGTTGGACCTGGCGGGCGCCCCAACGAGCACGCAATCGGGAACCACCAGCGTTCTCGGACAGCTGCAACTGTTGACCGAAGAGGGTAACAAAGTCGTGCCGCTCGGTTCGTCGAGCGTCGATGGTCAAGCGGTGACCGGGTACCAGGTGACCCTCACCGCCAAGGCGATCCAGGCGGCCGAGAAGCGGCTCTCCGCCGAGGACGGAGCACCCACGCAATTGATGAAGTCGATGATCGAGAGCATGGCGAACCAACCCCCGGTCCTCAAGCTCTGGATCGGATCCAATCACTTGCTGGTACGTGAATCGGTGTCGCTGAGTATCGCCCTCGCCGGTGAGTCGGTCTCGGGAGCCGTGAACGTCGACTTCTCCAACTACGGCGGTCCGGTCACGGTGTCGGTGCCCTCGTCATCGGTGATCGGCTCGTACAGCGCGTTCTTGGCCGCCGCGAAGGCCGCGGGCTGAACGGTCAAGAATCTCCACAATTGTCACTTCGGTGCACATTTGTCCCCTCTGAGCACGGGTGGGCCAGCGCCCTCTAATCTCTCCTTTCGAGAGGGGAGCGAATCGATTTCAGCTCCGGGCAGGAACAGTTAGAGATGCTGGCATGCGCATCGTGTGGTGAGGAAACAGAACCCGGCGCGGACGTCTGTGGTCGGTGTGGAACGGCGTTGAACGGTGGCGACGAGTCGCGCGCCGCGACGGCCTCGGATGACGTCGAGACACAACCGTGGTTCATGAAAGTGTTCTCCGAGAGGATGCTCATCTCACTATGTGTGGTGATGGTCATCGGCATGATCGCCGCGACGACCTACGCCTTCGCGAACTCCGGGGCCGACGGGCTTCCCGTCACGATCGGCACCGCGCCGATCCAGTCGTCGCCGAGCAATGCGCAGACCATCGGTGCCGTGGTGCCGTATTCGTACGTCGAGGTTCCCCTCATCGAGTGCTCGACCACGTTCCCCAATGCCGACGACGTCGCGCTCTCCATGCCGTCAAGGGTGAATGAGGACGTGCCGACGTCACTCGCGAGTCACGTCGCGGTCTACACCGACGCCCTGGGCGACATGAAGGTCCTCGGTCCTCTCGGATGGACGTGCTCGGCGGCCGTCGCCAGTGACGGCAGCAGCTACGTCGACGTGTTCCCGGCGAGCGAACGAATCGATCCCAAGGACGACTTCTCGACGCCGCTCGGCAACCTGCCGGCCGGCTCGCCGGACCGCGAGATCTACGCCCGTCAGACCTCGGCCTGTGTCAGTTGCGCCGAGACCGAGGCCTGTCCGGTCTTCGCCCTGGCGGCCCGTGACCTGGCGCGCACCGCGGGCTGGAGCTGTCCCGGAGAGGCGCCGGCAACCGAGGCGCTGACCAAGTTGTCGCCCTCGGTGTACGAGATCGTCGATCCGTCGAACGTCGTGGGCGACGGCTATCCCTCGGGCGGCCTGAACGGTGTCTACGCCGTCATGACCTATCGTCCCCACGACCCCAAGGGCACGTGGGAGGACTCGTGTCTCTTGCCCTACACCGAGGACACGTACTGCCTGGCGTCGCTCAACAACTTCGTCGCCGCCTACGGCAACAACTGAACGCTTCGACGAGACGCGTCCCTGCGGTAGACGGGCGCGATAAGAAGGAGTCCGTGCGCGCGAACCGGATTCTCCAGCGTGGTTGGCGCAACGTCGCGATGGCGTCGCTCATGGCGGTGACGGCCATGTCGGTCCTTTCGTCCTCGTCGTCGGCGTCGGTCGGGCTCGCCACCTCGCCGGTCGTGAACGTCTGGACCGAACCGGCGAGCGGGTACGGCTTCCTCGACGCGGCGATCGATTCGGCGCGCCACGGTGTCGACCTCTCGATGTACGAGCTCGCCGACCTGACGATCGAACGAGCGCTGATCGCGCGCGCCAACGCCGGCGTCGACGTCCGCGTCCTATTGAACGCCGATTACGGCGGCACGTCGCACAACGCCGCCGCCTACGCGCTGTTGCGCGCGAGCAAGGTCCACGTGGCGTGGGCGCCCGCCGACCAGATCTTCCACGCCAAGTACCTCGTGCTGGATTCGCGCGTCGCCTACGTCGGCACGGGCAACCTCGAGACGAGCGACTACGCCTCGACGAGGGACTTCTGGGTCGAGGACGATCGCGCCAGTGACGTCGATGCCATCGTGCGCACGTTCGACGCCGACTTCGCGGGCGCCGGCACGCCGGTCCCCTCGGGCGGACTGGTGTGGAGCCCCGGTTCGACAGCGACGTTGGTGGACCTCATTGGCGGGGCGAAGCATTCGTTGCTCGTGGAGAACGAGGAGATGGACTCGACCGCGATCGAATCGGCACTGCGCTCGGCCGCGCGACGAGGCGTCTCGGTAAAGGTCGTGATGACCGAGTCGTCGTCGTGGACCAGCGCGCTGGATGCCTTGGCGGCGGCGGGCGTGCACGTCCGGCTGCTCGGCTCGTCGCAGGTGTACGTCCACGCCAAGGTCATCTGCGTCGATTGCGTGGGCGGAGCGGGGACCGTGTTCATCGGCAGCGAGAACTTCTCCACGTCCTCGCTCTCGTACAACCGCGAGCTCGGCGTCATCACGACCTCGCCAAAGGCCATCCTCGCCGTCGAGACGGCCGTCGACGGCGACTACGCCCACGGCGCGAGCGTCGCCGGGGGAGCGACCCCCACGCCCACGAAGAACGGCGGTGGACCGGCCATCACGGTGACGTCGTTCGAGAGTTCGATCGGTCCCGGCGACGAGGACTCCCTGAGTGTCCACACGGCCCGGGCCGACGAGTCGTGCGACCTCACGATCACGTTGCCCAGTGGCTACACGAGTGAGTCGCGCGGACTCGGCGCGACCCGGACGGACGGCGCGGGGGACGCGACGTGGACCTGGGAGATCGGCCCCAGCACCGACCCGGGAACGGCGCGCGCGACGATCACGTGCACCGTCGGGACGCTCGAGAAGAGCTTCCAGATTCGCTGAGCCGCGCTAGAGCGCGGCGTGCACCGGATTCGCGTTGGAACCCAACTCCTTGGGTGCTCGGATCACGATCGCCGAGATCAAGAGACCGGCCAAGGCGATGAAGGCGCCGACCTGGAACGCCGTCGTGTACCCGTGGGTCGTGGCGATGTTCGACGCCTGGCGCGTGATCGTGCCGTGCGACGCGCTCGCCAGACTCGTGAGCTTCGACTTGAACGCGTCGATCGAGATCGTCGAGAGGATCGCAAGCCCCAGGGCGCCGCCCACCTGTTGGGTGGTGTTGAGCAGCGCCGACGCGAGTCCGGCCTCGTTGGGCGAGACCCCCGAGACGGCGGTGAGCGTCAACGGGACGAACGAGAGTCCCATGCCGATCGACACGATGAGCAGGGGTAGCACGATCGTTCCGTAGCCGCTGTGGATGGTGAGACGCGTGAGCAGCTCGATTCCAACGAACGCCGCCGCGGGGCCGACGAGGAGCGGGATCCGGATGCCGATGCGGCCGATCATCCGCGACGCGAGCACCGCCGCGACGATGATGCCGAGCGTCATGGGCAAGAAGCCCACGCCGGTCCTGATCGCACTCCACCCCAACACGTTCTGCAGGTACTGCGTGAGGAAGAAGAACATGGAGAACATCGCCGTGCCGATGCAGAGCATCATGGCGTAGACCCCGGAGCGGTTGCGATTTGCGAATATGTGCAGCGGCATGAGCGCTTCGTCGGTCCTCGTTTCGATCAAGACGAAGGCGAGGAGCAAGAAGGCCGCCAGGAAGAGCGAGATGAGCGTGCTGGTCGAGGTCCAGCTGTGGGCCGCGACGTTCGACAACCCGTAGACCAGGGCGAGCATGCCGCCGGTTGCGCTGAGCGCGCCGGGGACGTCCAACTTGCCCGACGTCGTCGCTGACTCATTCAGGGCTCGGGGCGCGAGTATGAGGATCATCGCCGCGATCGGCACGTTGACGAAGAAGATCCAGCGCCACGACACGAGGTCGACGAGCATGCCGCCGAGCAAGAGGCCCACCGCGCCACCGGCGCCGGCCATCGCGGCGTAGACGCCCATGGCGCGGTTGCGCTGCGGACCCTCCGGGAAATTCGTCGCGATCAATGACAACGCGGTGGGCGCGGCGATCGCGCCGCCGACGCCCTGACAGGCCCTGGTGATGATGAGCCAGAGATCGGTCGTCGCGAAACCGCCGAGGAGTGACGAGACCGCGAATATCGCGATGCCGATCATGAACATCCGGCGTTTGCCGAAGAGGTCGCCCGTGCGACCCCCGAAGAGCAACAGTCCTCCGAAGGTCAATGAGTAGGCCGTGATGAGCCACTCCAGGTTGTTCACCGAGAAGTGCAGGTCGTGGTGGATGGTGGGCAACGCCACGTTCACGATGGTGGCGTCCAAGACGATCATGAGTTGCGCGCCCGCGATGACCGCGAGTGCGAGACCGAGATGCTTGCCTTCGGTGTTACTGCCGGTCAGTTCCGGCGCTTCGATGGTTGACATGGAGGTTTCCTTGGGGGCTAGGAGTTGACGGATGAACTAGGCGGAGGCGAGGGGGAGGATCACGTCATTGATCACGTGGAGTGAGAAGTCAGCGTCCGGGAGCTCGCCGGTGATGAGGACTTGCTGGATCATGAGGGCGGGGAGCAGCGAGACGAGGAGATCGAGGTTGCGCTCGGGTGAGACTTCGCCGCGCGCGACCGCGCGCTCGAAGACCTGTCGGATCACCTTGGTCCGCGGCTCGATCATGCGTTCGCGCACCACGTCACGCAGTTCGGCGTCGTGCGCGAGGGCGGTGATCAGACCCAACATCACCTGGGCGTTGAAGCGGCTCTCCTGGCTGCACGACCCGTGACCGAGGGCCGCCAGGTCGCCCTCGAGCGATCCGGTGTCCGGTTCGGTGATCGAACCCTTGGAGCAGTTGAGCGCGTCGACGACCAGTGCGGCCTTACCCGGCCAACGTCGATAGATCGTCGCCTTGCTCGCGTGCGCACGCGCCGCGACCGCGTCCATGGTCAATCGGTCGTAGCCGATCTCGGAGAGCAGGTCGAGCGCCGCGTCACGAATCGCGACGTCGCGACTCGTGTCGAGCGGGTGACCTCGATGACGCGCGCCGTGGCCGCCTTGGAGGGCCAACCGGCGGTTGACGACTTCGGTCTGGTCCATACGCTGCTCTTCTCTTAATTGAGTACTGTACTGTATCGTACAATTATTTTCCCAAAGTCATTCACCAATGATTTACAGGGAAATCGGAAGGCGCCCATCACCTTAGGTGTCGGATCGACGACTCGATACACGGGCGAACGCCAGCGGCTTCGTTCGATGATCTCGGCGACCTTCGGGGGCCCGATCGCGGGTCAGGGTCTTGCCCGATATCGCCCCGTCGTCGAGCGTGGTAATACAGTATTCATCTAGTCTCCTAGTGAAAGTGTGAAACCGTGATCGAGTTCCGACTGAACGGCAATTCCGGCGTGTCGCCCTACCAACAGATCGTCCAGCAGGTGAAGAGCGCGCTGCGGCTCGGCCGCCTTCGCATCGGTGACCAACTGCCAACCGTCAAAGAGGTCGTCGGCAACATCGCCATCAATCCGAACACGGTGTTGAAGGCCTATCGGGAATTGGAGCACGAAGGACTCGTCGCCGCACGACCGGGCGTCGGGACGTTCGTCGTGAACTCGTTCGACGAGTCAACGTATGTCGCGCAAAGGACTTTGCGCCGGTCATTGGAGGTCTGGATCGAAAAGGCTCGTCGCGCCGGATTGGATGACGAAAGCATTGAAGCGCTCTTCGTCGACACATTTCTCTTCGCGCCGAAAGAGATAGCGCGATGACGTCCGCCCTGCACGCCGAAGACCTCGGCAAGCGATACGGACGGAAGTGGGCACTGTCCCACTGCACGCTCGACATTCCGATCGGTCACGTGGTCGGCCTCGTGGGACCCAACGGTGCCGGCAAGACGACACTCCTGCACCTCGCGGTAGGGCTCTTAACGCCCAGTACCGGTCGTATCCGAGTACTCGACGAGGTCCCGGCGACGAGTGCCGAGCAGCTCGGTCGCGTCGGCTTCGTCGCGCAGAACACGCCCGTGTACGAGAACCTCTCGATCGCCACGCACCTGAGCATGGGCGCCGCGCTCAACCCCCACTGGGATGACCAGCTCGCCCAGCGACGACTGCACGACGTCGGACTGGACCCGCGTCAACGCGCCGGTGATCTCTCAGGAGGTCAGCGCGCGCAGTTGGCGCTGACCTTGGCGATCTCGAAGCGACCGTCCCTTCTCTTGTTGGATGAGCCGGTGGCGGCTCTGGACCCCCTGGCGCGTCGTGAGTTCTTAGCCACGTTGATGGAGGTCGTGGCCGACAACGAGGTCAGCGTCATATTGAGTTCGCATCTCGTGGCGGACCTCGAGCGCGTGTGTGACTACCTGGTCGTCCTCGCGGCCGCGCAGGTACAAGTCAACGGCGAAATCGACGACTTGTTGAGTTCGCACCATCGTCTCGTCGGATCGCGCCGGGATTTGGATGGATTGCCCAGTGGAGCGCGCGTCGTCGAAGTCAGTCACACGGAGCGACAGACCACGGTGGTGGTCGCGAGTGACGATCCGATCCTCGATCCGTCGTGGGGCGTCGAACGGTTGACCCTCGAGGACTTGGTCCTCGCGTATATGGCGCGGGCCGAGGAAGAACGTCGCGAACTCGTGCGTACGAACGTCGGTGAGCGATGACGTGGTTCGCCTGGCGACAGTTCAGGTCCCAGGCGCTCTTCGTGTCGGGACTCGTGGTCGCGGTCGCGGTGTTCTTCGCCGTCACCGGCCCGCATCTGTGGAGCCTCTACGACGGTCTGAAGACGTGCAGCGCACACGGCGACTGCGCGTCACTCACGAATTCGGTCTCCAACGGCTACGCCACGGTCTACCCATTCGTCCAGGCCCTCAGTATCGCGCTGCCGGGACTGCTCGGGATGTTCTGGGGCGCGCCGTTGATCGCCCGTGAGCTCGAGTCGGGGACGTATCGCTTGGCGTGGACCCAGGGCGTGACGCGCGAGCGATGGCACTTCACCAAGTTGGCGGTGGGTGGCGGCGCGAGCGTGGTGGTCGTCGGTCTCATGAGTCTGATGTTGACGTGGTGGTCCAGTCCCTACGACACCCTGAGCGCCGATCGATTCAGCTCGTCGATCTTCGACTCGCAGTACGTCGTCCCCCTCGGCTACGCGGCGTTCGCCTTCGCGCTGGGCGTCACCGCTGGGGTGCTGTGGCGCCGAACGGTGCCCGCGATGGCGACGACGTTGGCCGTTTTCATCGCCGTTCGACTTTCGTTCGCTCATTTCATTCGACCGCGACTGTTGTCACCGATCACCAAAATCACCTCGCTCAAGCACGCCCAAAACCTCGGATTTGAACGGACGCCGACGGGAATGAGTTTCGTCGCCGGCACCGGGAATCCACCCAATTCGTTGCTCGTCGACAGTTCGGTCGTCGGCCACCACGGGGCAACCGTGACGAGTCAGTGGCTCAAAGACAACTGCCGAGCACTGTTCAACTTTTCCCCGCCGCCAGTCAACGGCAATAGCGGACCGACCCAGACCGGCGTGCGGCCAACCGCGTTCAGTGACTGTGCGCACAAGATCACCGCGTCGTTTCACCTGGTTGTGTCGTATCAGCCGCCGTATCGATTCTGGACGTTTCAGTGGCTCGAGATGTCGACCTACCTCGTGTTGGCGACGTTGCTCGGCCTCTTCAGCTACTGGTGGGTGCGGCGCCGGATCGCCTAAAGGGCGCGCATCGAGTTGTTGCGGGCGTCATGGGTGACTTCGGCGAGGCCGAGTGCTTCGAGCAGGGGCGGGAGGTACATCCCGAATCGGCCTCGATACCCCTTGCGCAGTCCGTACCAGCCACCGACCGGATTGGTCGACGAACGGCCCCACGCCTCGACGGTGCCGACGGCCGCGGGCTTGTTCTCGTCGGCCGCGCCGAGCGCGACCCAGTCGCCCTGTTCGACCAGCCACGCGTGCAGGTCCTCGATCGCGGACAGGTGGTACTTCAGCGTCGTCGAGCCGACGACGCACACCAGCGCCGGCGGGTCAGCGTCGGGGTCGCGGTACATCGAGTACGACGACGACCCCGGCGGCGTGGTCAACTCCCACGGGTCACTCTTGGTTCCCTCGGTCATTTCGTCTCCTTTCGAAACGCCTGATCCGCTCTGGTCACGACGTTCGTCGCTGGCGAAGCACCGCAACGCCTTCGCCGCTCACTGACGCCGGCAGGTCGCGCGCGGTCATCGCCATCAGTAACGCACTCGTCGTCCCGACGACCTCCGGACCGCTCCCGGATGTCCACTCGGCGTCGGTGGCGCGAAGCCGTAGCCCGGCGATCGTCCTCTTCGCGGGGACCGGGAAGTTCGAACGCTTGAACATATCCAGACAGGCCAGTTTGGCGTCGATCGAGATGTCGTCGTCGATGCCCAATGGCTCGCGTATGTCGATGCCGTGCACGACCACTTCGCCCAGCATGGCCATGGCCGGTGCCGGCGGCTTGTTGGTGGTCGTCGTGCGCGCCCTGATTCGCGCGACGATTTCCTCGCTCGTCAAGTGATCGGCGCCACGAGCCTGGCGGTCGGTCATGACGTCGAATCGAAAGCCGGTGGCGACGAGGCCCCTGATGAACCGTCCGGTCGACTGCTCGCCAGCGATCATCATGTGCGCCGCGACCCGATGGACGTTCCAACCCCGGCACAGCGTGTCGGCCGTCCACTGTTCGGGCGACAGCGACGCGAGCATGTCAGCGGCGCGCGTTCGCTCGTCGTGGATCATCTGCCATGTCGTGGCGTCGCTCAAGGTCGTTCCTCCGGTGTCGTTCGCGAGGGAGCGGGGTCCGTCATCCGGGCGGCCGCTCACCGGTGTCGATCAGTTCGCCACCGGTCGCAACCGTAGCGAGACGATCCAGGAAGAACTGCCACCCGTTCTCGTGGTCGGTGATGGCGTCCTCCGGGAGACCACTGTGCACCAGTCGCACTCGTGTCTCGTCGCCCTCGGGTACGAGCGTGATGGCGACCGTGGTGGAGCCGGCCGGAATGGGGTGACCGGGTTCGTCCCAGCCGAAGGTGAACACCACCTTCTCGTTCTCGACGACCTCGGTGAACGCGCCCAGGGCGTGATGGTCACCGACCAGGTTGGCCTTGTAGATGCCGCCGGGCCGGGCGTCGAATTCGACGTCGGTGCCCAGCCACGATTGCATGCCTGGTTCGGTCAGGAACGCGAAGATCGTCGACGGTTCGGCCTTGATCAGGACCTCGCGCGTGAGTTCAGCCATTGTTGTTGTCCTTCTTTCGTTGGGCCGCTTCCGCGGCGGTCTTCAGTCGATCGAGGCCCTCGGTCCAGAACTGGTCGAGGAAGTCGCGAAGCCGCGTCATCTCCTCGACGTTCGCGCGGTACAGCCGACTCGTGCCGGCGCGGCGCTCGCGAACGAGGTTCGCCTCGCGCAGCACACCGAGGTGCTGGGAGATCGCCGAGCGCGTGACGTCGTGAAAGTGCGACGCGATGTCCGAGGCCGGCAGCTCACTCGACCACACGAGGCGCAGTATCTCGCGGCGCTTGGGATCGGCGATGGCTTTGAGGGCGACGTCCACGGTGATAGTGTAAGCGATGGCTTACGTAAGAAGCAACTGAAATTTAGTTTGACGAATCGTTGGGATTGCGCGGCTTTGGCGACGTGACCGACCGGGCGAAGTCGGTGACCTCGTCGATTATCGTCGGCCAGTACCTCGGCGCGAGGTCGTGTCCCATGCCGGCAATCGCGACGAATCGTGCGCCGGGGACGCACTGCGCCGTGCGCTCGCCGCCACTGAGGTCGATGAGGGTGTCGGCGTCGCCGTGGAGCACCAACGTCGGCACCCGCAGCGCCCGCAGCGCCTCGCTTCGACTCCCCGAGGCCGCGACCGCGGCCAGTTGACGCGCCACGCCGCGCGGGCAAAAGCAGCGATCGAAGGCGGCGCCCACGCGCTGGGCCGTACGCGCGGGGTCGTACTCGCTCGGACTGTAGTACAGCGACTCGAGTTCTTGGGCGCGCGCGATGACCGACGCGCGGTCGCGTCCGGGCGGGGCGTAGAAGAGCGCGGCCACCTCGGGGCTGGCCCTGCCGACGTCAGGGTCCCCGGTCGTGGACATGATCGACGTCATCGACGAGAGCCGTCGCGCGTGGTCGATCGCCATCTGCTGGACGATCATCCCGCCCATCGACATGCCCAGCACGTGGGCGCGCTCCACGCCGAGCGTGTCGAGGACAGCGATCGCGTCGTTCGCCATGTCGCTCAGCCGATACGGGACCTCGGGCACTCGGCCTTCGCGTACGGCACGGGCGACGTCTTTCAGGTGCGGCGTGAAGTCCTCGAGTTTGGTCGAGAGACCGACGTCACGATTGTCGAAGCGGATGACGAAGAAACCCCGCTCGACGAATCGCTCACACAGTTCCACGTCGAAGTTGATGCACTGACTCCCTAGACCGTTGACGAGCAGCAGCGTGTCGTCGCCCCACCGGCCGAAGGTCTCGACGTAGAGCTCGACCGAGCCGTTAGTGGCGACGGGCACGGCCCTCGCTCATTCGAAGACCAGGCAGCCGTCGTCGAGATCGACCAAGGGCAGTTCGTCGCGTTCGGCCCAGTAGTCCTGGGTGTGGCGCCACTCGGGCTTGTCGAGTCGCTTGGGCATGAGGTGCAACGACCGCATCAAGTAGTTGGGGTTGAAGTACTCGACGTCGACCCAGTCGAGCCACTCCTCGTCCTGATCTTGCGGTCGCAGGCGCGGGGTGACCCGCCGCGCGCTCAGCTCGTCCATGTGCCGGAGTAGCCGGATCACGAAGTCGCTCACGAGGTCGACGCGAAGGGTCCAGCTCGCCCGGAAATAGCCGAAGACCCACACCAGATTCGGCACGCCGGCGAACATGATGCCGCGATAGGTGACCGTGTCGGCGAAGTCCAACGGCTCGCCGTCCAAGGTGAAGGCGATGTCGCCCAGGACGCTCAGGTTGAACCCCGTCGCCGTCACGATGATGTCGGCCTCGAGCTCGACGCCGCTCTTCAGTGTGATGCCGGTTTCGGTGAAGGTCTCGATCTCGTCGGTGACGATCGACGCCTGCCCGGCACTGATGACCTTGAACAGGTCGCCGTCGGGCAGGAACGCGATGCGCTGACGCCACGGCATATAGCGCGGGGTGAAGTGCGTCTCGACGTCGAAGCCCGGTGGAAGCGCGGCACGGACGAGATCGATGAGGGCCGCCTTGGCGAACTCCGGTTCTTCGAGCGCGAGTTGCGTCAACGCGCGCAGGTTGAAGAGGTTCTCGCGTCGAACGATGTCGTGGACCCACTCCTCGGGCACCTCGAGTTCGCGCAGATGGTCGGCCAAGAGGTTGCGATTCTCGCCGGTGAAGAAATAGGTCGGCGAACGCTGGAGGATCGTCACGTGCGAGACCTCGTCGGCGATGGCCGGCACCAACGTCGCCGCGGTGGCGCCGGAACCGATGACGACGACTTCTTTGTCTCGGTAGTCCAGGTCCTGCGGCCACGTCTGGGGATGCACGATCCGCCCCTGGAACCTCGCCATCCCGGGCCACTCCGGCGTGTAGCCCTCGGCGTGTCGGTAGTAGCCCTGGCACATCCAGAGGAAGTTCGCGCTGAGCGCGACCGATTCGCCGGTGTCATTGCGCGTCGCGCGCACTGTCCAACGGTTCTCTTCGCTGCTCCACGACGCGGCGTAAATGTGGTGACCGTAACGGATGTGGCGCGCGAGGTCATTCTCGGCGATCACCTCGCCGAGGTACTTCTGGATCTCGGCGGCGGTGGCGATCGGAGCACTGGTCCATGGTTTGAAGCGGTAGCCGAACGTGTAGAGGTCGCTGTCGGAGCGGATCCCCGGGTAGCGATGCGTGCGCCACGTCCCGCCGAAACCGTCCTGGGCTTCGAGGATGACGAACGTGCGATCGGGACTCTGTTCTTGGAGGTGATAGGCCGTCCCGATTCCCGAGATCCCCGCGCCCACGATGACCACGTCGAAGTGTTCGACGCGCTGGCCCGTCGTCGCTGCTCGCTCCAGGGTCGTGCTCATCGTCTTCCTCTCCGCCCCCGTCACGTCGTCCACGAACGGTCCGTCCCACTCGGCAGATTAGACGTCTCGCGAATCGACCACCGGTGAACGTCAAGCACTCGTCGTTGCAATGACGTCGTGCGCGAGTTCGCCGACATTAGGGTCGTGGGCGAGTCATCTCGAACGAGGAGCACGATGAAAGCCGCGGTCTATTACGAAAACGGCGCCCCGAGCGTCTTTCGCTACGAAGAGGTTCCCGACCCCGTGGCCGGGCCCGGCGAGATGCTCATGCACGTCGAGGTCGTCAGCGTCGAGGGCGGCGACACGCTGAACCGGCTCGGCGGTCCACTGGTGAGCGTGCCGCACGTCGTCGGTTACCAGGCCGCCGGCACCGTCGTGAGCGTGGGACCCGAAGTGAAGGGGTACGCCGTCGGCGACCGCGTGGTCGGCCTCGCCTTCCACGGCTCGCACGCCGAACTGCGAGTCGCGCATCCGCTCACGACCTGGAAGATACCGGACACACTGGCGACCGAGCTGGCCGCCTGCGTGCCCGTCGCCTACGGGACGGCCCACGACGCACTCTTCGAGTTCGGTCGCCTCGTCGAGGGTGAGACGGCGCTGATCCACGCCGGCGCCGGCGGGGTGGGACTGGCCGCGATTCAGATGGCCCAACGGGCCGGCGCACGCGTCCTGGCGACGGCCTCGAGCGACGAACGACTGGAGCGCCTGCGGGCCTTCGGACTCGACGACGGGATCAACTACCGGGAGAAGGACTTCGTCACCGAGGTGCGCGCGCTGACGAACAACCGGGGCGCCGACGTGATCCTGGATTCCGTCGGCGGCGAGAACCTGCAGAAGAGCCTCGGTGCGCTGGCCTATCGCGGTCGCTGCGTCACCTTCGGTAACGCGGGACGAGGCGAGGTGACCAAACTCGACACGTCCGGCCTGGGCACGTCCAATCAGAGCCTCATCGGCTATTTCCTCGGTCCGGAACTGTTCGTCGGACCACGGGCCCACTCGATGATCGCCCAGCTCATCGACGACGTCGCGTCGGGGGCACTGCGCGTCGAGATCGACCGACGCTTCGCGCTCGCTGACGCCGAAGAGGCGCACGCGTACATCGAGAGCCGTCAGGCCTTCGGCCGGGTGGTACTGCTGACGGAGTAGCCGACTATGAGGCGGCGGAGTCCTCGGCGCTCAGTTCGCCGTGCTCGGATTCGTAGGTCTTGAGGGTCTCGATGTACTTCTCGATGTCGCTCTCGGTGGAGGCCGGGGCGCGATTCTGTGTCTGGAGGTACGCCGAGAGTCCCAATTGACGCAGCACGGCGTCGGCACCGCGCTTGGCCTGCACTTCGCCGACCTTGGCTTGACCCTTGGCCGCCGCGTCCTTGGCCGCGGACGCCGCCGAGGCCGCCTGTTCCTTCACCTTGTCCATGAATCCCATGGGATCTCCTTTAGTTCGACTACTCAAGTGCACGTTACCGCTCGGCGCCCTCACCCCGCCGGGCCGTGTCGTTGGTCGTGACCGGCGCATGCACTCGCGACCAACGGATTTGGTCCGGCAATCGCGCGGTCTTACAATTAATCTGCGCCACGGGTTCGTGCCGCGCCTCATCGGGCGCCCTCAGCTCCCGGGCCTTCGACAACCTAAGGATCGTGCCCATGAGTGTTCCCAGTGCCTCGTATTCGGTAACCATGCGCGTGATCATCGAGAGTCACTCGCGCATCGGCGCGGTCACGACGGCCGTCGGTGACGCCGGCGGGGCCGTCACCGCGCTCGACGTCGTCGATCCCAACGGCGCCGGGATGACCATCGACCTCACGTGCAACGCCGTCGACGAGGGCCACTCCGAACTGTTGCGCGCCGCGGTCGAGGTCGTGGACGGCGCTCGGGTGATCGCCATGAGCGACCGCACGTTCCTCTTGCACCTGGGCGGCACGATCTCGGTCGAGCCCAAGGTCTCGCTCAAGACCCGCGACGACCTCTCGATGGCCTACACCCCGGGCGTGGCGCGGATCTCCATGGCCATCGCCAAGGACCCGTCGGCCGCGCGAAAGCTGACCATCAAGCGCAACACGGTCGCCGTCGTCACCGACGGCTCGGCGGTCCTGGGCCTGGGCAACATCGGACCGGAAGCGGCGTTGCCGGTGATGGAAGGCAAGGCGCTCTTGTTCAAGCGCTTCGCCGGCATCGACGCGTGGCCGGTCTGCCTCGCGACCCAGGACGTGGAGGAGATCGTGCGAATCGTCCAGTGCATCGCGCCCGTCTACGGCGGCATCAACCTGGAGGACATCTCGGCGCCGCGCTGCTTCGAGATCGAACGTCGTCTGCGCGACCTCCTCGACATCCCGGTCTTCCACGACGACCAGCACGGCACGGCGATCGTCGTCTTCGCCGCGTTGCTCAACGCGCTGCGCGTCGTGGGCAAGGAGATGAAGGACGTGCGCGTCGTGGTGCTGGGCGTCGGCGCGGCCGGCGTCGCGATCTCGAAGCTGTTGCTGAAAGAGGGCGTCGGTGACGTCATCGGCGTCAATCGCGGCGGCATCATCTCGGCCGACGACGAACGACTCGACAGCGAACGGCGGTGGCTGGCGTCGCACACGAACAAGGAGAAGCGCACCGGGACCCTGAGCGACGCCATGGCGGGCGCCGACGTCTTCATCGGCGTCTCCGGTCCCGACCTCGTCACCGAGGAGCAGCTGAAGGTGATGGCGCCGGGCTCGATCGTCTTCGCGCTGGCCAACCCGAATCCCGAGGTCGACCCGGTCCTCGCGCGTCGCTACGCCGCGGTCGTGGCGACCGGCCGCAGTGACGAGCCGAACCAGATCAACAACGTCCTCGCGTTCCCGGGGATCTTCCGCGGCATGCTCAACGCGAGCGCGAAACAGGTCACCGAGGAGATCGAGATCGCCGCGGGTCGTGCGATCGCCGACGTCGTCACGCCGGGCGAACTCTCGGCCGACTACATCGTGCCGACGGTGTTCAACCCGTTGGTCGTGACCGCGGTCACGAACGCCGTCGAACAGTTGGTCGGACTCACGCGCTGAGCGTCGTCGCCGACGCGCGACGCTCGAGGCGGCGACGATTCCGAAGGCCCACGGCTAGCCTCATTTGACCATGAAGCTCAGCCACCGGATCCCCGAGACGCCGTGGCGCGCGCGCAGCACGTGGGCCGTTCGACCCGGCATGGTGATCCCGCTCTTCGGCGGGCTCGCGGCCTTCGGATTCGGCGAGGGACTGCTCGTCCAGTCCCAGTGGGGGGCCTCGCCGTGGACGGTCTTCGCTGAGGGCATCGCCAAGCACGCGCAGATCTCCCTGGGCTGGGCGACCGCGCTCATCAGCGTGGTGGTACTGCTCTTCTGGGTCCCGCTGCGACAGCGGCCCGGGTTCGGGACGATCGCGAACGTCGTGATCATCGCCTACGTCCTGGACCTCACGACGTACGCGGTCGCCGCGCCGCACGCCGACTGGCTGAAGGTCCTCTACGTTGTCGCGGCGGTGCTCTCCATCGGCGTCGGGAGCGCCTTCTACCTGACCTGCAACCTGGGTCCCGGTCCGCGCGATGGGCTCATGACCGGACTGCACCAGCGACTGAACCTCAGCATCGTCTACATCCGTCTCACCCTTGAAGCGGTGGTGTTAACGATCGGGTGGCTCCTCGGCGGCGACCCCGGCGTCGCCACGGCCTTCTTCGCCGCGACCATCGGCTTCAGCATCGGCGCCAGTCTGAACGTGATGGAGCGAACCTTGACGTGGTGGCACGCGTGATCGCCGGGAGCCAGCTCGCCGAGTTCTTCATCGCGTCGATCACCATCATCATGGTGCCGGGGCCGAGCGTGCTGTTCACGCTCGCGCGCGGCGTCGCCTGGGGTCGCGCGGTGGCGGTGTTGACCGTCCTCGGCAACTCCATCGGCACGTTGATCCTTTCGGTCATCGTGGCCGTCGGCCTGGGACCGCTCCTCAGTCACTCCAAGACGTTCTCGATCACGCTGCAGTTGGCCGGCGGCCTGTACCTACTGTGGCTCGGGGTGGGCGCGATGCGACACCGTCACGCGCACGCCGCGGCCATGGCCCAACGCGAGGAGTACCGGCCGTCGAACCTGCAGGTCGTTCGTCAGGGCTTCACGGTCGGCATCTTGAACCCGAAGTCGCTCGTGTTCTTCGCGGCGGTCTTCCCGCACTTCGTCGATCGCACGAAGGGGAACGTGACCGTGCAGCTGTTGATCTTCGGTGGCATCTTCAGCGTCATGGCGTTCCTGAGCGACGCCACGTGGGGCATGATCGCCGGCACCGCGCGCGAGTGGCTGTCGGATTCACCGCACCGACTAGTCGTACTGCGAACGGTCGGGGCCTGCGTGATGATGACCCTCGGCGTGATCATCATCGTGAGTGCGCTGACGTCCTGACGCGGCGACGTCACACGTCGGGCCTAGGTTCGCGACGTGGGAATCGTGCGTGTCGGACGTCAAGTCGAGCCGCTGTCCTCGAGCGTGGGCTCCTTCATCGCGAACCTGCCCGAGATGCTCGGCGCCATGGCGCTCGACCCGCGGTGCCTGGTCGCGATCGTCGAGTTCGCGGACGTGCGCTACGTGCAGTTCTGGGCCGACCCCGACGGCACGGTGATCGCCGAGGTGATCTCGAACCTCAACATCGGTGACGCCGTCGCGCTCGGTGACGAGGACGAGGAGCGCCTTCGCCGCGCCGGCTGGTGTGAGCCGACGCCCGGTCCCACGCCGAACTGGCGCGTCGAGGCGACGGACGCCGGCGGGCTCATGCGGATCGTGACGATGACGCGCGACGCGGTCTATGACGTGTTGGGCGAGCGCGACGCCAACCCCGTGTCGGTGAAGATCTTCGAGGGGCGCTCCACGACGGGTGCGTGCGACGGTCGGTAGTGCTCGCGACCCGCGACACCCTTCCTACAATCGACTGGGCGATGGAGAGACGATGAGCATGCACGGTGGTGGCGGCGGGGGTGGCGGCGGCCGCATGGGCCTTCGCTCGATGCGCCAGAACCGCGACATCCTCGAGCACCAGATCAAGAAGGGCACGCTCCCGCGGATGCTCACCTACGCGCGCCAGTATCGCGCGCTCCTCGTCATCTTCTTGATCGCCGTCGTCCTGGACGCCGTCGTGAGCTCGGTGACGCCGCTCATCTTCCGGGTGATCATCGACAACGCGCTGCCGGAGAAGAGCAAGGGACTGGTGATCGGGCTGGCGCTGCTGGGCGCCGGACTCGCGCTCTTCGACGCCGTCCTCTCGCTCTTCGAGCGTCGGACGTCGGCGGTGATCGGCGAGGGGTTGATCTACGACCTGCGCGCGAAGGTCTTCACGCACATCCAGGAGATGCCGATCGCGTTCTTCTCGCGCACCCAGACCGGCGCCCTGATCAGTCGCTTGAACAACGACGTGATCGGCGCCCAGCAGGCCTTCACCGACCTGTTCTCGAACGTCGTCGGCAACGTGATCCTGGTGACGATCGTGATCGGCACCATGCTCGTCCTGAGTTGGCAGATCACGCTGGTGGCGCTGCTGTTGCTGCCGGTCTTCTTGATCCCGGCGCGTCGCGTCGGGCGCAAGCTCGGCACGCTGTTCCAACGGGGCATGGAACTCAACGCCGAGATGAACATGGTGATGACCGAACGCTTCAACGTCTCGGGCGCCATGCTCGTCAAGCTGTTCGGACGTCCGAAGGACGAGCGCGAGTTCTTCGAGAGCCGCGCCGGCCAGGTCCGCGACATCGGCATCCAACAGGCGATGTACCAGCGCTTCTTCTTCATCGCGCTCTCGTTGACCGCGGCGCTGGCGACCGCGTTCGCCTACGGCTTCGGGGGCGTCGAGGTCATCGACCACGCCATCAAGATCGGGACGCTCGTGGCCCTCACGCTCTATCTGACGCGACTCTACGGCCCGTTGACGCAACTGTCGAACCTCAACATCGACTACATGTCGGCCATGGTGAGTTTCGAGCGTCTCTTCGAGGTGCTCGACCTGGAACCGATGATCAAGGAGAGCCCGGACGCCGTCGCGATACCCGACGGTCCGGCGGCGCTGGTCTTCGATCACGTCGACTTCTCCTACCCCGGCGCCGAGGAGGTGTCCTTGGCCTCGTTGGAGGCGGTCGCGCGACTGGATGACACCCCGCGCACCGACGTGCTGCACGACGTCTCGTTCCGCGTCGAGGCGGGCACGATGACGGCGTTGGTCGGCCACAGCGGCGCCGGCAAGACGACGATCTCGATGTTGGTGTCGCGTCTCTACGACGTCGACCGGGGTTCGGTCACGATCAACGGGGTCGACGTGCGCCACGCGACGACGGCGTCGCTCAACGCCATGGTCGGCGTCGTCACCCAGGACCCGCACCTCTTTCACGACACGTTGCGCGCGAACCTCATCTTCGCGCGACCGCTGGCCACGGCGAGCGAGATCGAGGCGGCCCTGCGCGCGGCGCAGATCTGGGACCTCGTCGAGTCCCTGCCGCTCGGACTCGAGACGGTGGTGGGGGAGCGGGGCTATCGACTGAGCGGCGGCGAGAAGCAGCGCGTCGCGCTGGCGCGGCTCCTGCTCAAGGCGCCACGCCTCGTCGTGCTCGACGAGGCGACCGCGCACCTCGACAACGAGAGCGAGGCGGCCGTGCAGCGCGCGCTCGATCAGACGATGTCGGCGCGGACCTCGCTGGTCATCGCGCACCGGCTCTCGACGATCCGCAACGCCGATCAGATCTTGGTCGTCGAGAACGGCACCATCGTCCAGCGCGGGAGCCACGCCCAACTGCTGGCCGAGGGCGGCGTCTACCGCGTGCTCTACGAGACCCAGTTCGCCGACCAGGAGGACACGTAGGCCGCTAGCCCATCGAGTGGTAGCCGCCGTCGACGTAGACGACCGACGCGGTCGTGCCACGCAACAGGGGTGAGAGCATCGCGATCGCGGTGTCGGCGACGGCGCTCGAGTCGTAGACGTCCCAGCCGAGCGGCGACCTCTCGCTCCAGGTGTCCTCGAACTGGGAGAACCCGGGGATCGACTTCGCCGCGACCGTGCGGATCGGTCCGGCCGCCAGCATGTTCACGCGGATCTTGTCCGGACCGACCTCCTTGGCGAGGTAACGGCCGAGCGACTCCAGTCCGGCCTTCATGACGCCCATCCAGTCGTACTTCGGGTAGGCCCGCGAACCGTCGAAGTCCAGCGCGATGACCGAGGCCCCGCCGAGCGCCTCGCTCTTTTGCAGCAGCGGGCGAAAGGCGCCGACGAGGGCGGCCAGGGAGTAGGTCGAGATGTGCAACGCCGTCGCGACGTCCTCGAAGGGGGAGACGAACATCCCGTTGCCGAGACAACTCGGCGGCGCCATGCCGATGGCGTGCACGAGTCCGTCGAGCCGACCGAAGCGGTCCGTCAACTCGGCCGCGGCCGCCTCGATCTGCGCGGGTTCGGTCACGTCGAGTTCGACGACCTCGCCGACTTCGCCGACCTCGCCGAGTTTGCGCGCCGTGCGCTTGGTCAGTGAGAGGCCCCGCCCGGCGCCCGACAGCGCGATCGTCGCGCCCTCTTCCAGGGCGCGTTTGGCGATGCCGAAGGCCAGCGAGTCGTCCGTGAGGACGCCCGTGACGAGAATACGGTGATCGTTGAGCAGTCCCATCTTGTTAGGTTAACTCCGAACATCTATTTTCCGAGGACGACGATGGCAACAGTTGGCATTCTGGGTGGTACCGGTCCCGCCGGTCGAGGGGTCGCGGCGCGACTGGCGAGCGCGGACTACGCCGTCGTGCTCGGCTCGCGCGACGCCGAACGGGCGAAGGGCGTCGCCCGGGGGCTCACGCTGCGCGGGGAGGGCTCGGTCGAGGGCGGCACCAACGAGGAGGCCGCCGCGTGCAACCTCGTCGTCGTGGCGACGCCGTGGGACTCCGCGATCGCGACGGTGAGCGCCCTGCGCCAAGCGCTCAAGGGCAAGATCGTCATCTCCATGGTGAACGCGCTCTCGCGCGAGGGCCGCGAGATGGTGGCGCTGTACCCGTCGCGCGGCTCGATGGCCGCTCAGATCGCCCACGCGCTCCCCGACAGCGTCGTCGTCGGGGCGTTCCACCACCTGCCGGCCGCGCAGATGGAGGACCTCGACTCCGAGCTCGACGCGGACGTGCTGATCTTCTCCGACGACGACGACGCGCGTCGTCAGGTCGCCGAGATGATCGACCGCGTGAGCGGACTGCGCGCGGTCGTCGCCGGTTCGATGTCGCTCGCCAGCCCGATCGAGGCCTTCACGGCGGTGTGCATCTCGATCAACATCCGACACAAGACCCACAGCTACGTGAAGATGGCTGGTCTGTAGCTCGATGCGGCTCTACGACACCGCTCGCGGCGGGGTGCACGCCCTCGAGGCCGGCCCGCTCGTCACCATCTACAGCTGCGGCATCACGCCGTACGACGCGGCGCACCTCGGCCACGCCTACGTGTACCTCTGCTTCGACCTCTTGCAGCGACGACTGCGCGACGCCGGACACGAGACGCGCTGCGTTCGCAACGTCACCGACGTCGACGACGACATGTTGCGCAAGGCGCGCGAGCTCGGCGTCAACTACCTCGACCTCGCGGCCCAGGAGATGGCCCGCTTCGAACGCGACATGTTGCTGATCAACCTGCTGCCGGTCTACGGCGAGCCGCGCGCGACGGGCGCCATCCCGGAGATCCTCACGATGATCGGGCGCACCTTCGACGCCGGCATCGCCTACGAGGTGGACGGCTCGGTCTACTTCGAGGTCTCGAAGTTCCCCCGTTTCGGTCAGGTGAGTCACGAGGACCGCGCCGCCATGCTCGAGCTCGCGGCGATCCACGGCGGTCGCCCCGACGATCCCAACAAGCGCGACCCGCTGGACTTCGTGTTGTGGCAACCGTCGCTGGAGGACGAGCCGGCCTGGGAGTCGCGGTGGGGTCCCGGGCGCCCGGGCTGGCACATCGAGTGTTCGGCGATCGCGCTGCGCGACCTCGGCGTCACCCTCGACGTGCACGGCGGCGGACGCGACCTGGCCTACCCGCACCACGAGTGCGAGGCGGCCCAGAGCGAATCGGTGTCGGGCGCGCAGTTCGTGAAGCACTGGATGCACGTCGGCCTCGTCGGACTGGACGGCACGAAGATGTCCAAGTCCCTGGGCAACCTCGTCTTCGTCGACGAGCTGACCCAGCGCGCCGAGGCGCCGGCCGTGCGCCTCGCGCTGCTCGACCACCACTACCGCGAGGATTGGGAGTGGCGTGACGAACTGCTCACGATGGCCCAGTCGCGTCTGGCGACGTGGCGTTCGACGCTCACCTACGGGCGACCGAGCGCGGTCGTGGAGGACGTGCGTGCCGCCCTCGACGACGACTTGAACGGCCCGGCGGCGCTGCGCGCGGTCGACGACGCCGCGCACGCCGGCTACAACGTCGCCCCGGCCGCCTCATTGTTAGGCATTAACATTTGACAATGAGTGGCCGAAATGTCTGACATCGAAGTACGACTCCCCGACGGCAGCGCCCGCTCGCTCCCCGACGGCTCCTCGGCGCTCGACCTCGCGGCGTCGATCGGCAAGCGACTGGCCAAGGACGCCCTCGCGGCCCAGGTGAACGGCCAGTTGAACGACCTCGCGGCCCCGCTGCCCAACGGGGCCAACGTGGCGATCGTCACGCCGGCGAGCGACCTCGGCCGCGAGGTGATCCGCCACTCGAGCGCCCACGTGTTGGCCCAGGCGGTCACGCGACTGTGGCCCGGGGCGCACTACGCCATCGGTCCGGCGATCGCCGACGGGTTCTACTACGACTTCGAACTGCCCGGCGGTGAGCACTTCAGCGACGACGACCTCGAGCGCATCGACGCCGAGATGCGCGCCATCATCGCCGAGGACCAGCCGTTCACCCGCCGCGAGTACTCGATCGCCGACGGCCTGGCCCTCTTCCAGGACCAGCCCTTCAAGCTCGAGATCATCCAGGCGGTCGAGACCGCGCCCACCGAAGAGGACCTCGGCGAGTTGTCCAGCGCGTCGTCGGTCTCGACGTACTCGAACTCGCCCGCCTTCACCGACCTCTGTCGCGGTCCCCACGTGCCCTCGACGGCGCGTCTCGGCCACTTCAAGTTGACCCGCGTCGCCGGCGCGTACTGGCGCGGCGACGAGAAGAACGCGCAGCTCCAGCGCATCTACGGCACGGCCTGGGAGAGCGAGGCGGCGTTGGCCGCGCACCTCGAACTGCTGGCCCAGGCCGAGTTGCGCGACCACCGCAAGCTCGGCCAGGAGTTGGACCTCTTCTCCTTCCCGAGTGAGATCGGCTCGGGGCTGGCGGTCTTTCACCCCAAGGGCGGCACCATGCGCCGGGTGATGGAGGAGTACTCGCGCAAGCGCCACGAGGCTTCGGGCTACGACTTCGTCTACTCGCCGCACATCACCAAGGCCGACCTCTTCGAGATCTCCGGTCACCTCGAGTGGTTCGCCGAGTCGATGTACCCGCCCATGGAGCTCGACGGCGGCACCAAGTACTACCTCAAGCCGATGAACTGTCCCTTCCACACGCTCATCTTCAAGTCGAGCCAGCGCAGCTACCGCGAGCTGCCGCTGCGCTACTTCGAGTTCGGCTCGGTCTACCGCTACGAGAAGTCCGGCGCCGTGCACGGACTGACCCGCGTGCGCGGGATGACGATGGACGACGCGCACATCTTCTGCACCAAGGACCAGATGGCCGAGGAGTTGACGCGCACGTTGCAGCTTCGTGCTGGACCTACTGCGCGACTTCGGCCTCGACGACTTCTACCTCGAGCTCTCGACGCGCCCGCCGGGCAAGGCGGTCGGCTCGGACGAGGAGTGGGACGAGGCCGAGGCGACTCTCGAGAGCGTGGCGGTGGCGGCCGGTCTGGAACTCGTGATGGACCCCGGCGGCGGTGCGTTCTACGGACCCAAGATCTCGGTCCAGGCGCGCGACGCCATCGGCCGCACGCACCAGATGTCGACGGTGCAGCTGGACTTCCAGACGCCCCAGCGCTTCGACGCGACCTACGTCGCGGCCGACAACACACGCACGCTGCCGATCATGATCCACCGCGCGCTCTTCGGTTCGGTCGAGCGCTTCATGGCGATACTGCTCGAGCACTACGCCGGCAACATGCCGACGTGGCTCTGTCCCGAGCAGGTCCGCGTGCTCGGCGTGCGCAACGACCACGACGTCTACGCGGCCTACGTCGCCGAGACGCTCGCCCTCGAGGGGATCCGCGTCAGCGTCGACGAGGCGAGCGAGCCGCTCGGCGCGCGGATCCGGCGCGCCAAGCTCGAGAAGGTCCCGTACATCCTGGTGGTCGGCGACGACGACGTCGACAAGGGCACGCTCGGTGTGAACGCCCGTGGCTCCAACGACCCCGAGCGCGGCGTGAGCGTCGCGGAGTTCCGGGGGCGCGTCCTCGAGGAGATCGCGACGCACGGTTCACCCGAGGACCGGTAGTGCCCCTCGAGCGGTTCTCGGCCGCGTGGCGCGAGGACTACGTCGCCAACGTCGCCCAGAGTCACGCCGGGGACGGCGCGTGCGTCTTTTGCGCCCTGGCCGACGCGCCGGTCGACGAGGACTCCGGGGTCATCGCCAAGAGCGAGTTGAGCTTCGTCGTCCTCAACGCCTTCCCCTACGGATCGGGCCACCTCCTGGTCCTGCCGCGACGACACGTCGCCACGGTCCAAGAGCTCTCCGACGCCGAGTACGAGGACTTCTTCTTGATGCTGCGCCGCACGCTGGTGGCCCTCGAGGCGGCCTACGGACCCGACGGGATGAACGTCGGCATGAACCTCGGTCAGGCGGCCGGGGCCGGGATTCCCAAGCATTTGCACGGCCACGTCCTGCCCCGGTGGCTCGGCGACACCAATTTCATGACCACGATCGGCGAGACGCGCGTGCTGCCCGAGTCGCTCCAGTCGACCTGGCAGAAGGTCCACGACCACTTTTGAGTGAGAGCGGATATGACGGTTCGTTATGATTGGGGCACGGGATCCGGAGGATCGATGCTGGACGGAAACTTTAGGAAGTCGGTGGAGACGGTAACGCTGCCGACCGGTCGGTGGTTGGTCCGCATCGGATTCTCGGCCGACGTGCTCACCTTCTCCGGCCTGGTCTTTTCCTTCGCGACCGCCATCATGATCGCCCTCGGCCACTTCTGGATCGCGATCGTGCTCCTCACCCTCACCGGCTTCCACGACCTCTTCGACGGGCCGGTCGCCAAGGCCTCCAAGCGCGCGAGCCAGCGCGGCGCCTTCTTCGACTCCGTCATGGACCGCGTGGCCGACTCCTTGATCCTCGGCGGCGTCGCGTACTACCTCACCGCCCACGGCCACGGACAGTTGGTCCTGTTGCCCTTCGCGATCCTCACCACGACCTACCTGATCTCCTACCAGCGCTCCAAGGCCGAGAGCCTCGGCCTGGCGGCCAAGGGCGGACTGATGGAGCGCGCCGAGCGGATGATCCTCCTGGGTGTCGGACTGTTGGCCAAGCCGATCTTCGTGCCGGTGCTCTGGATCATGCTGGCCCTGACCGCGATGACCGCGGCCGGACGGTTCTGGCGCATCTGGCAGATCGCGGCCAGCGCCGATCCGCCGATGACCCAGGCCGGGCGCATCCATCACCACAGCAGCCGGATTCGCCGAGGACTCAGTCGCACGTCGCGTCGCTAACCGTGGGCGATAGGTCGAAGGTCACGCTCTTCAAGTCCCTCGGCGCCGTCATGGAGCGACTGCCCGAGCGCCTCGACGTGGGGATCGCCAAGGCGCTCGCTCGATTCGTCGGCCGACGCACCAAGGTCGCGCGCGCGAACCTGCGCACCAACGTGGCGCACGCCCTGCGTGACGGCCAGAGCGAGATCGACGAGGGGCTGCTCGCGCACTTCGTCGAGCGCGGCTTCGCGAGTTACGGCCAGTACTGGGCCGAAGGCGCGAAGCTGCCGGGTATCGCGCCGGCGCGCGTCTTCGCGCGCTTTCGCATCGGCGAGGGACTCGAGTACCTCTACGACGCCAAGGCCCACGGCCGCGGCACCATCATCGCGCTGCCGCACGTCGGCAGTTGGGAGTGGGGCGGGTCGTACCTGAACTCCCTGGGCCTCGGCATGACCGCGGTCGCCGAGGACCTCGAGCCGCCGGAACTCTTCGCCTGGTTCAAGTCCAAGCGCGAGTCGATCGGGATCCGCATCGAACCGCTCGACGAACACGCTGGGACCGTGCTCCTCGAGACGCTGAAGCGACGGCGGCGTCATCGGTCTGCTCTGTGACCGCGACATCCAGGGCAACGGCATCGAGGTGGAGTTCTTCGGCGAGCGCGTGCGCCTGCCGGCCGGTCCGGCGACGCTGGCGCTGCGCACCGGCGCCACGCTCGTGGCGGCGGCCTGTTACACCGGTCCGGGCCGCGACCACTTCGCGGTGATCACGCCGCCGATCCCCGCCGAACGCCAGGGTCGCCTGCGCGAGGACGTGACCCGCGTCACCCAGGCGCTCGCGCTCGAGCTCGAGGGACTGATCCGGCGCGCGCCCGAGCAGTGGCACGTCTTGCAACCGCGTTTCGAGGGTGCCTGATGCGCGTCGCGATCGTCTCGCCCTACGCGCTGAGCGCGTTCGGCGGTGTCCAGGAGCAGGCGCTCGCCATGAGCCGCGAGCTCGCTCGACGCGGCCACGACGTGCTGCTCGTCGCACCCGACGGCCACGACGACGCGCGCTACGACACGCCGGCCCACGTCGCGCGCTTCGGCGCGGTCCTCAAGGTCCCGGCCAACGGCAGCCGCGCGCCGCTCACGCTCTCGCCCCTGGCCGCGCGTCACGCGCGACGCACGGTCGAGCACTTCAAGCCCGACGTCGTGCACTTTCACGAGCCGTTCGCGCCGCTCGTCGGGTGGGGCGTACTGCGCGCGCACGCGACGCCCGCCGTGGCGACGTTCCACCGCGGTGGCGCCGGACCGGCGCTCAGCCTCACGCGGTCCGCTCCTTCGACGACTGGCGCGCCACCTCGACGTCGCGGCGGCCGTGAGTGAGTCGGCCGCGCGCGACGATCGAGCACGCGTGCGGGATCGACGCGACGGTGCTCTTCAACGGCTTCGAGATGGAGCGCTTCGTGGCGACCCCGCGCGAGCGCGCGGAAGAGACCGTGCTGGTCGTGCTCGGACGCCACGAGGAGCGAAAGGGCGTGGCCCACGCCATCAACGCCGTGCGCGCGCACAACGCGCAGCGACGAGGACGCTGTGGCGACTTGGTCGTGCTGGGTGACGGGCCACAACGCCGATCGCTCGAGGCCCTCGCCGCGGGCGATCCGCTGATCGACTTCGCCGGCGCGCCGAGTGACGAGGAGAAGCGGCGGTGGCTGCGCCGCGCGGACGCGCTGATCGCGCCGTCGACCGGCGGTGAGAGCTTCGGAATGGTCCTGCTCGAGGGTATGGCCAGTGAGACCGCGGTCGTGGCCAGTGACATCGAGGGCTACCACGAGGCGGCGGCCGGGTTCGCCACGTTGTTCACGCCGGGCGACGAGACCAGTCTCGAGCGAGCGATCGGGCGCGCGCTCGAGGACGAGACGCCCGAGTCGATCGCGCGCGCGAGGGCGCACGCGACCGAGTGGTCGATGTCGGCGTTGATGGACCGCTACGAGGATCTCTACGCGCGCGCCGGCGAGCGGTTTTTGGCCAACAAGTAGCCTTGGGGTATGGCAACCAAGCAACGCTCGAGGTCTCGGCGGTCCAGCCCCTCGCGCGACCGGGGTCCGCGCTACGTCGCGCCGGTGCTGGATCCGAACTGGCAGAGTCCGTACGCCCCGACGCACGCCGAGAAGCACGCGAACCAGAAGGTCGTGCGTAGTTTCGCGATGCGCAAGAAGCTCCCCGAGAGCATCGGCGTCGCGCTCGTCGTGCTCGTCCTCATCGTCGGCGTGATCGTAGCGCCGTGGGTGCCGCTCGTCGGCATCGCGGTGGCGCTGCTCTACGCGTGGGACCTCCGCCACTCCCTGGTGCGCTACGAGGCGCGGGGACTCGCGCTCGGGAACCTCGTCCTCGACCAGTTCAAGGCCGGCGGGAGCGAGAAGGATCGACTGCGCCTGGCGACGGTCATGGACCGACTGGCCGCGACCTTCGGCGTCGACGCCGTCAAGATCTACATCGTGAGCGACCCCGGCTACAACGCCGCGTTGGTGCCCACCGGTCCCGGTCTCTCGTTCTTCGTGACCGACGCGTTGATGCGCGACTTCGAGCTCATCGAACTCGAGGGCGTCGTCGCGCACTGTCTGGCGCGACACCGACTCGGCCTGCTCCTACGCGAGAGCCTCGCGTCGGTCGCGGCCACCAACGACGACGCGCGCCGCGCGCTCGCGGGCCAGGGACTGGCCTACCGCGCCGACGAGGTCGCCGCCGCCGCCATCCGCTACCCGCCGGGCCTCGCCGGGGCGTTGCGCAAATGCGCCGGCGAGCAACTCTCGAGCACCTCGTTCTTCGCCGGCACGACCTACGCGCAGTGGCGCTGGATCTGGTTCAACATCTGGAGCGACCGCGCGCACGACCTGAGCGACCTCGACGACGTCGAACTGCGCGCGCGCGCCTTGGAAGAGTGGTAATTGAGGGCAGGTAGAATCAGCGCATGAGTACTTCGCACGATTCTTCGACCATCGGATCGGCCCTCGTCAAGCGCGGGTTGGCCGACATGCTGCGCGGCGGCGTCATCATGGACGTCGTCAACCCCGAACAGGCCAAGATCGCCGAGGACTCGGGCGCGGTCGCGGTCATGGCCCTCGAGCGCGTCCCGTCGGACATCCGACGCGACGGCGGCGTGGCGCGCATGAGCGACCCCGAGATGATCCAGGGCATCCAGGCCGCGGTGACCATCCCGGTCATGGCCAAGGCACGCATCGGCCACTTCGCCGAAGCCCAGATCCTCGAGGCCCTCGACGTCGACTACATCGACGAGTCCGAAGTCCTGACGCCGGCCGACGAAGAGAACCACATCGACAAGTGGGCCTTCACCGTGCCCTTCGTGTGCGGCGCGACCAACCTGGGCGAGGCCCTGCGGCGGATCGGCGAGGGCGCGTGCCTGATCCGCTCCAAGGGCGAGGCCGGCACGGGCAACGTCGTCGAGGCCGTTCGACACCTGCGCACGATCAACGCCCAGATGCGCCGACTGCAATCGGCCGACGCCAACGAACTGTTCGCGCTGGCCAAGGAGCTGCGGCGCGCCGCTGCCCCTCGTCCAAGAGGTCTCGCTCACCGGCAAGCTCCCCGTGCCGCTCTTCTGCGCCGGGGGTATCTCGACGCCGGCCGACGCGGCGCTGGTGTTGCAGCTCGGCGCGGAGGCGATCTTCGTCGGGTCCGGCATCTTCAAGAGCGACGACCCCGATCGCATGGCCAAGGCCATCGTCGAGGCGACGACGCACTTCCGTGACGCGCACGTGGTCGCCAAGGTCTCGACCGGACTGGGCGCCGCGATGAAGGGCCTCGAAACCGCCACCCTGGAGCAGCGTCTCGCCGAAC
This sequence comes from uncultured Acidimicrobiaceae bacterium, assembly GCA_963700135.1. Taxonomy (GTDB): domain Bacteria; phylum Actinomycetota; class Acidimicrobiia; order Acidimicrobiales; family RAAP-2; genus RAAP-2. The sequence continues at coordinate 67,293 of CAVOWM010000012.1, forward strand.
GCGGCTGGTAGTCGTGGCGCGCGTCGGCGTCCTCGCGCTTCAGGGCGACGTGCGCGAACACACTGCGATGCTCGAACGCGTCGGCGCGCAGGTCGTCGCGGTGCGCGACGCCGACCAACTCGACGACCTCGACGGTCTCGTGATGCCCGGGGGCGAGTCGACCACCATCGCCTACCTGCTCACGACGTCGGGCATCCGCCCGACGTTGGAGAAGAAGATCGAGGACGGCCTCAGTGTGCTCGGCACCTGCGCGGGATTGATCCTGCTGGCCCACGAGATCCTCGACGGTCGCAGCGACCAGTGGAGCTTCGACGTCCTGCCACTGTCGGTGCGGCGCAACGGCTACGGCCGTCAGATCTCGAGCTTCGAGACCGTCGTCGACGTGAAGGGCGTGGGGGCGGTGCCCGGCGTCTTCATCCGCGCGCCGAAGATCGAGACCTGGTCACCGGACCTGGACGTCCTCGCGTTCCACGACCACGGGGACGGCGAGCACCCGGTGCTCGTTCGCCGCGAACGGATCTGGGGCTGCTCGTTCCACCCGGAGCTGACGAACGACGAGCGGATCCACCGTCTCTTCGTCGAGGCCCTGTAGTTCTTCCGGTACAGTAGTGAAGCCCAAACGGGCAGGAGGAATTCATGTCCGGCCATTCGAAATGGGCAACGACCAAGCACCGCAAGGGCGCCAAGGACAGCGCGCGGGCCAAGGTCTTCGCCAAGTTGATCCGCCAGGTCGAGGTCGCGGCGCGCGAGGGTGGCGGCGACGTCGACACCAACGCGTCGCTGCGCACCATGTACCAGAAGGCCCGTGAGGCCTCGGTGCCCCTGGACACGATCGAGCGCGCGATCAAGCGCGGGACCGGGGAACTCGAGGGCGTGCGCTACGAGGCGATCAGCTACGAGGGCTACGGCCCCGACGGCGTCGCGGTCATCGTCGAGACCCTGACCGACAACCGCAACCGCACCAGCGCCGAGATCAAGCACGTCTTCGCGCGCAACGGCGGCACCATCGCCGAACCGGGGGCCGTCTCGTGGCAGTTCGACCGCAAGGGCGTCATCGAGGTGAAGGGGCCGCTCGACGAGGACCAGCTCCTCGAGTGGGTCATGGACGCCGGGGGAGAGAACTTCGAGGCCAACGGCGAGAACTTCACCGTCACGACCGAACCCCAGGACCTCGGCGCCGTGCGCGACGCGCTCGACGGCTACGGCGCGAAGGTCCTGAGCGCCGAGCTGACCCTGGTGCCCCAGAACTCGATACCCGTGGACTCTGAGAGCGAGGCGAAGAAGATCCTTCGCCTGATGGACGCCATCGACGACCACGACGACGTCCAGAACGTCTTTTCGAACTTCGACATCTCCGACGAGATCCTCGCCTCCTACGAGGGATAGTTCCCGGTTTTGCGAGAGCGTCCGGTCTAGTATCGAACATATGTTCGTATTGGGAATCGACCCCGGATTGACGCGCTGCGGCTACGGCCTGGTCGAAGGGTCGTTCCAGGGCGTCGAGTCCTTTCGCGCGGTTCGCGCCGGGACCATCGAGACCGATCACGAGATGGACGTGGAACTGCGACTCGGCCAGTTGCTGGTGGAACTGCGCACGCTACTCGAAGAGACCACACCGGACGCCGTCGTCGTGGAGCGGGTCTTCTACCAGCGAAACGCCAAGACCGCCATCCCCGTGGCCCAGGCCAGCGGCGTGGCCGTCGCCCTCGCCTCGGCGATCGACCTGCCGGTGCGACAGTTCAACGCCCAGGAGGTGAAGCTGGCGGTCACCGGCTACGGCGCCGCGAGCAAGGTCCAGGTCCAGGGCATGGTCGCGCGCCTGTGCGGCCTGGCCGAGATCCCAACGCCGGCCGACGCCGCCGACGCGCTCGCGCTCGCGATCACCTACTTCATGGTGGTACGCAGCGAGGTCAAGTACCCGTTGGGGAGTCACGCGTGATCGGATGGCTGCACGGACAGGTCCTGCACCACCACAAGGACGGCGCGATCGTGCTCGACGTGCACGACGTCGGTTACGAGGTCAGCGTCGCCTCCCAGGAGGACTACCGCGTCGGTGACGTCGTCGACCTCTACATCTTCACGGCGGTGCGCGACGACGCCATCGTGCTCTACGGTTTCCCGAGCTACCTCGACCGCGAGTTCTTCGAACTGTTGCTGGTGACCCCGGGCGTCGGACCCTCGACCGCACTCGCGGCGCTGCGCACGATGTCGATCGGCGACCTGGCGCTGGCGATCGAGTGCGACGACGCCAAGAAGATCGCGACGATCCCGGGCATCGGACCCAAGACCGCGAGTCGCATCGTGTTGGAGCTGAAGGGCAAGGTCGTCGTGCCGGCCTCGTTCGCGGCGACGGCCACGCCGCCGCAGCACGACGCCATCGAAGACGCGCTGCGCGGGCTGGGCTACAGCACCCAAGAGGTGCGCCAGGCCCTGAGCGGCACGACGCTGTCGCACGACGAGGGCGTCGCGCTGCGCCAGGCCCTGCAACTGCTGAGGCGCCAGTGAGCCGCCACGAGATCGACGTCGAGCAGTTGGCGCGCCACGTGGTCGCGCCGGTCGCCGACGAACAGGACCGCCGCGCCGAGGTCTCGCTCCGACCGAGCACCCTGGCCGAGTTCGTCGGGCAGCGCGAGCTGGTGCGACACCTCGAGATCGTGCTCGGCTCGGCCCGGGCGCGCAACCAGACCGCCGACCACCTCTTGTTCGCCGGACCGCCGGGACTGGGCAAGACCTCGCTCGCCAGCATCGTCGCGGCCGAGATGGGGGCCGGTCTTCGCATCACGTCCGGTCCGGTGCTGTCGCGCCCCGGCGACCTGGCGGCGTTGCTGACCGACCTCCAAGACGGCGACGTGCTCTTCGTGGACGAGATCCACCGACTCTCGCGCGGCGTCGAGGAGATCTTGTACCCGGCGATGGAGGACCGGCGCCTCGACGTCATGATCGGTCGCGGACCCTCGGCGCGCGCGATCCGCCTGGACCTGCCGAACTTCACGCTGGTGGGCGCGACCACGCGCACCGGCCTGGTGGCCGCGCCCCTGCGCGACCGGTTCGGCTTCGTCGGCCAGCTCGACCTCTACGACCCGCAGGAGTTGACCGTCATCGTCGCGCGCTCGGCCGGACTGCTCGACGTGACGTTGAAGGGCGAGGCGGCGAGCGATCATCGCCGGACGCAGCCGCGGCACGCCGCGCATCGCGAACCGACTGCTGCGACGGGTGCGCGATTTCGCCGCGGTCCAGGGGCACGCCGTCATCGACGAGGACGTGGCCGTCGAAGGCCTGGCGCTCTTCGGGGTCGACGAGTTCGGCCTCGACAAGATCGACCGTCGGATCCTGGGCCTGCTCTGTCAGCAGTTCGCCAATCAGCCGGTCGGGCTCACGACGTTGGCGCACGCCTGCGGCGAGGAGCCCTCGACGATCGAAGACGCCTACGAGCCGTTCCTCTTGCGCGACGGGCTCTTGATCCGTACGCCGCGCGGTCGCGTGGCGACCGAACGGGCCTACCACCATCTGGGTCTGGTACCCCGCGGCGGAGGGCTGGTCTAAACGAATGTCGTAGAACGACTAGGGTTTCTTTGTCTATATCTCGGAGGAATTACCTATGTTGTTCGCGGTGAACTTGCTGATGGCGGCCGACAAGACGAAAAAGTCGTCCTTCAGCCCCGTGTTTCTTCTGCTCTACGTCGTGGTCTTCGGCGGGCTCTACTTCTTCTACATCCGGCCCCGTTCCCAAAAGCAGAAGGCCGCGCGCTTGAACACGCGCAAGGTCGAACTGGGCGAGCAGGCCCAGACGATCGGCGGCTTCGTCGGCACCGTCGTCAAGATGGACGACGGCCTGATCACGCTGCGCGGCTCGAGCGGCGTGGAGCTGGACTTCATCCCGACCGCGATCGCGCGCAAGTACAGCCCGCCCGCGGCCGTGCCTGAATCGACCGACGACGAACACGAAGAAGAAGGCGACCAGAAGTAATGGCGCAGCAGGTCGGTTCTCGACGATCGCTGATCGTCAGCCTCATCCTCACGATCGCGATCGCGTTCGGTTCGTTGGTGGCGACCCTGTCACTGGGATGGGGACCGAAACTGGGCCTGGACCTCGCGGGCGGTCTCTCGGTGGTCTACAAACCGGCGACGCACGCCTCGACGGCCGACCTCCAAGAGGTCGTGACGATCCTGAACAACCGCGTCAACGGACTCGGCGTCTCGGGCGCGACGGTCAACCTCCAGGGGACCAACGTCGTCGTGAGCGTGCCGGGCGTCACCGACGCGCGACGGATCCTGAAGATCGTCGGCGAGACCGCGCAGCTGCTGTTCCGTCCGGTGCTCTGTCAAGTGGCCGAACCGACCAAGAAGGCCAAGACCTACGTCGGCTCGGTGCCCGCGTGCGCGAGTTCGTACCTGTGGACCGAGTCGGCCCTCGCGGTCACGCCCGAACAATTCGGTCGCCGGGTTCTCCAGCAACTCCCTCGCCGTCGATCCGGCCTACTCGGGGATCAAGACCACGGCCCCGAACGCCGACATCAAGACGAACAACGTGATCTTGCCGCTGCTGGGTTCGCCGGGCACGCGCTACCTCCTCGGGCCCTCGGAGCTGACCGGTCAGGCGATCGGCAAGGCCGTCGCCCAACAGGACACCCTCGGCGCGTGGGTCGTGAACTACACCCTGACCAAAAAGGGCAGCCCCAAGTGGGACGCCGTGGCCCAGAAGAACTTCCACCAGGCGCTCGCGATCGAGCTCGACGGCGTCATCCAGTCCGCCCCGCTCATCCAACCGGCCCAGGCCACCTTCACGAGTTTCGACGGCACCGGTGAGATCTCCGGGATCCTTCACCGAACAGGGTGCGAAGAACCTCGCGCATCGCGATGGAGTTCGGCGCGCTGCCCGGTGCGACTGAACCCGCTCAACACCGTGGCGGTCTCGCCGACCCTCGGTCACAGTTCGCTGGTCGCCGGTCTCGGCGCCGGTCTGGTCGGTCTGTTGCTGGTGTTGCTCTACACGATCCTCTACTACCGCGCGCTCGGTCTCGTGATCGTGCTCGGCCTGGCGGCGACGGCCGCGCTCTTGTGGGCGATCATCTCGGCCCTGGGCCATACGTCCCTCGCCCCGAGTTTCGACCTCGCGGGCATCACCGGGATAATTGTGTCCATTGGTATCACTGTCGATAGTTACATCGTGTACTTCGAACGATTGAAAGACGAGGCCCGAGCAGGGCGTTCGGTGCGCACCTCGGTGGACCGGGGATTCCGCTCGGCCTGGCGCACGGTCTTGGCCGCCGACACCGTCAGCCTGCTCGCCGCGATCCTGCTGTACCTCATCGCCGTCGGCGACGTGCGCGGCTTCGCCTTCTTCCTCGGGCTCTCGACCCTGATGGACGTCTTCATGACCTGGTACTTCACGCGGCCGTTGGTGATCCTGCTCGGTCGACGCAGCAACAGCAGCACGTCGGCGCTCTCCATGGCCGCGGGCCTCACGCCGGGGGTCAGCGCCCATGAGTGACGACGTGAAGAGCGACGAGAAGACCCCGGGTCGTCTCGGACGGATCTACCAGGGCCGCACGACGGTCGACTTCGTCGGACGAAAGAAGACGTGGTTCACGATCTCGATGGTGATCATCGTCCTCGGGCTCGCGTCGCTCGGCATCCGGGGCTTCAACCTCGGCATCGACTTCAAGGGCGGCAGCTCCTGGGAGGTCCTCGCGCCGCACTCGTCGATCCAGGCGATGACCAACGCCGTCACGGGCGCCGGGCTCACGAATCCGACCGTCGAGAAGCTCGGTTCGCAGACCTACGAGGTCACGGCCGACATCAACTCGCTCAACAGCACCGCCCAGACGAACCTCACCAACAAAGTGGCCGACGCCATGGCCAAGGCGGCCGGCGTCAACTACAACAAGGTCTCGGTGAGCACCGTCGGCCCGACCTGGGGCGGTCAGATCACGCACCGCGCCCTCGAGGCGCTCATCGTCTTCTTCATCGCGGTCGTCGCCTACATCAGTATCCGGTTCGAACCGAAGATGGCGGTGGCCGCGTTCATCGCCATGGTGCACGACCTGCTCGTCACGGTCGGCGTCTACTCGCTGTTCGGACTGCAGATCACGCCGGACACCGTCATCGCGATCCTGACGATCCTCGGGTACTCGCTCTACGACACGGTCGTCGTCTTCGACCGGGTCCGCGACAACGCCGGGGGCATCTTGAAGAGCGGCGACCTCAGCTACGGCGAGATGGTGAACCTCTCGATGAACCAGACGCTGGCGCGCTCCATCAACACGTCACTCGTGGCGATCCTGCCGGTGCTCTCGGTGCTCGTGGTGGGCGCCGACATCCTCGGCGCGACGACGCTGCAGAGCTACGGACTCGCGCTCTTCGTCGGACTCATGAGCGGGGCGTACTCCTCGATCTTCATCGCGAGCCCGCTGCTCGCGTGGATGAAGGAACGCGAGCCGCGTTTCCGCGAGCTGGCCGAGCGTTCGCGACTGCGCACCGACCAGCGCGTCCTCACCCCGGCCGCCGCGGCCCTGCTCTCGGGCGACGGCGCGCAGCGCCTCAATCGCTCGTCGACCTCGACCGCGGCGTCGACGCGAACGGCGACGACGACCTTGTCGCGGGGCACGATCCAGGCGCGCGCGCGTAAACAAAAACGGCGATAGCCGACCATTAGGCTGACTCCATGGTCAGTCTCACTTCTCGCTCCGCCGCTGACCCCGCCCTGACCGGGTCGATCGAGCGCCTGATCGGGCGATTCCTCGAGCACCACGCCGACGGCGACGTCGAGGTCATCCGCCGCGCCGGCGCGGCCGCCATCAAGGCCCACGAGGGCCAGCTGCGCCGCACCGGCGAGCCCTACGTCACCCACCCGATCGCGGTGGCGGACATCGCGGCCGACCTGGGCCTCGACGAGGCCACGATCACCGCGGCGTTGCTCCACGACGCCGTCGAGGACACCGGGATCACCAAGGAGTGGCTGGCCGAGGAGTTCGGCGACCAGGTGGCCGCGGTCGTCGACGGCGTCACCAAGCTCGACCGCCTGGAGTTCGACTCCAAGGAGGAGCAACAGGCCGCCACCATCCGCAAGATGTTCATCGCCATGGCCCAGGACTGGCGCGTGCTCCTGATCAAACTGGCCGACCGGCTGCACAACATGCGCACGATCTCGGTCATGCCGATGGCCCGCCAGCGCGCCATCGCCCAAGAGACCCTCGACGTCTACGCGCCGCTGGCGCACCGTCTCGGCGTCCAACAGGTCAAGTGGCAGCTCGAGGACCTCAGCTTCGCCACGCTGCACCCCAAGCGCTACGCCGAGATCGAGCAGATGGTCGCGGCGCGCCAGCCCGAACGCGAGGACTACCTCGAGCGAGGTCATGGCGACGCTGTCGGGCAAGCTCGACGAGTTCGGCATCAAGGCCGAGGTCCGGGGTCGCCCGAAGCACCTCTGGAGCATCTACGAGAAGATGGTCATCGGCGGCAAGGAGTTCGACGACATCTTCGACCTCGTGGGCCTGCGCGTGATCGTCGACGAGGACCGCGACTGCTGGGCCGTGATCGGCGCGATCCACGCGCTGTGGTCCCCGGTCCCCGGACGTTTCAAGGACTACATCAACTCGCCCAAGTTCAACCTGTACCAGTCGCTGCACACGACGGTCATCGGTCCGCGCGGCAAGTCCGTCGAGGTGCAGATCCGCACCTTCGAGATGCACCGCCGCGCCGAGTTCGGCGTCGCCGCGCACTGGGGTTACAAGGAGGGTGCCTCCAACAAGGAGGTCGCCTGGATGCAGCGCCTCGCCGACGTCGAGGAGGAGGAGAACGACCCGATCGCCTTCTTGGAGGCCCTGAAGCTCGACCTCGGCCAAGACGAGGTCTACGTCTTCACGCCCAAGGGCCGGGTCATCGCCCTGGTCGAGGGGGCGACGACCGATCGACTTCGCCTACGCCGTGCACACCGAGGTCGGCCACCACTGCGTCGGCGCCAAGGTCAACGGCCGCCTCGTGCCCCTCGACACGGTCCTGCGCTCGGCCGACGTCGTCGAGATCGTCACCAGCAAGAGCGACGGCGCCGGTCCCTCGCGCGACTGGCTCGCCATCGCCCAGTCCTCGCGCGCCAAGTCCAAGATCCGCCAGTGGTTCCAGCGCGAGCGCCGCGAGGACGCCATCGAGGGCGGTCGCGAGGAACTGACCAAGGCCCTGCGTCGCGAGGGACTGCCGATCGCCACGTCGCTCTCGTCGAGCGCGCTCGACGCGGTCATCGCGGCCATGAACCTCGAGGACCTCGACGCGCTCTTCATGGCCATCGACAGCGGTCAGATCTCGGCGCTCGCCGTCGTCCAGCGACTGGACCGCGAACTGCGCGGCGGCGGCGAGACCGAACAGATGCCGACCACGGTCACGCGCATGCCGCGCACCAGTCGCACGACGCGGCGCAGCGCCGGGCGTCTACGTCGAGGGGCTCGACGACGTGATGATCCACCTGGCGCGCTGTTGTTCGCCGGTGCCGGGCGACGCCATCATGGGCTTCATCACGCAGGGCCGCGGCGTCTCGGTGCACCGCGACGACTGCTCGAACGCGGTCGCGCTGGCCCAGCGCCTGGGCGAGCGCATCATCGACGTCGAGTGGGACGGCTCGGTGAGCGGCCAGTACCGCGCGGTCTTGGAGGTCATGGCCTTCGATCGTTCGCGGCTGCTGCTCGACGTCTCCAAGGTCGTGGCCGAGTATCACCTCAGCATCATCTCGAGTTCGACGTCGACGTCGGGCTCGAGGATCGTGCGGATGGTCTTCGACGTAGAACTCGCGGACCCGACGCACCTCAGTAGCCTGTTGGCGGCGCTGAAGAGCGTCGACGGTGTCTTCGACGCCTTCCGACAACTACCGGGACAGAACAAGAATTCATGAGCGACGCCGTCACACCCTTCCAGGCCCCCATCGGGACCCACGACGTGCTCGCGCCGTTGTCGGCCGAGTGGGAGGGCGTCATCGCGACCTTCGCGCAGTTCGCCTACCGCTACGACTTCGAGCTCGTGATCTCGCCGATGTTCGAAGACGTCGGCGTCTTCAACCGGGGCATCGGCGAGGACAGCGAGGTCGCCAAGAAGGAGATGTACGTGTTCGCCGATCGCGGCGATCGCGTCTACGCCCTGCGCCCCGAGGGCACCGCGTCCGTCGTGCGCGCCTTCGTCCAGCACAACCCCACCACGCCGTGGAAGGCGTGGTACGTCACGCCGGCCTTCCGCTACGAGCGTCCCCAGGCCGGGCGCTATCGCCAGCACCACCAGCTGGGCGTCGAGGTCCTCGGCACCGACGACCCGGCCGTCGACGTCGAGGTCATCGCCCTGGCCGAACGCTTCTACCGTGCGCTGGGACTGACGGCGCTTCCGACTGCTCATCAACTCGATGGGCCACGACGTCTGTCGCGCGGCCTACGTCGAGCTGTTGCGCGCGCACCTCGCGGCCAACGTCGATCGGCTCTGTGACGAGCACCGCACGACGTTCTCCGAGAACCCCCTGCGCGTGCTCGACTGCAAGGACCCGGCCTGCGTCGCGGTGACGTCGGAGGGTCCGATGCTGATCGATCACGTCTGTGACGACTGTCGGGCGCACTTCGACAAGGTCGTGGCCGGACTGAGCGTCGATCGGCATCGACTCGCAGGTCGACCCGCGCCTCGTGCGCGGCTTCGACTACTACACGCGCACGACCTTCGAGTTCGTCGCCGACGCGCTCGGCGGCGCGCAGAACGCCATCGGCGGTGGCGGGCGCTACGACAAGCTCGCCGAGCAACTGGGTGGCAAGCCGACCAGCGGCATCGGCTTCGGCAGCGGGATCGAGCGACTGCTCCTCACCCGTGAGGCCGAAGGCGTCGAACCGCGCGACCTCGTGAACCGCGCCCTCGACCTCTTCGTCATCGACACGACGGGCGACGACGTCGCGACGGCGCTGGTCGATGAGTTGCGCGCCGCGGGATTCGCGACGGCCCGGGCCTACGACCACCGATCGATGAAGTCCCAGATGAAGGTGGCCGACAAATCGGGCGCGCGACTCGCGCTCTTGGTCGGGCCCCAGGAGCGCGCCGCCGGCGAGGTTACGATTAGGGACTTGCGAAGCGACGACTTCGAGCAGACGCAACGCCGTGTCGCTCGGGGCGAGGTCGCCCTCGTGGTCGCCGAACTACTGACGAAGAGCTGAGAATGTCGAAGAACCTGGAATCCACGAGCCTGCGCGACCTGCTGTGCGCGTCGCTGCGCGAGAGCGACATCGGCACGACGGTGACGGTCTGCGGGTGGGTCGCCAAGCGGCGCGAGCACGGTGAGCACCTCGCGTTCCTCGACGTGCGCGACCACTCGGGCATCATCCAGGCCGTCGTGGACGGTTCGGTCGACGTGCGCAGCGAGTACGTCGTGCGGGTGCGCGGCACCGTGACGCGACGCCCCGACGGCACGCTCAACGACAAGCTCGACACCGGGTCGGTGGAGCTGACCGACTGCGTCGTCGAGGTGCTGGCCTCGGCCGAGCCGCCGCCCTTCCAACTCGACGACCGCGTGGAGATCGACGAGCAGGTGCGACTGCGCTATCGCTACCTCGACCTGCGCCGCGAGCACATGCAGCGCAACCTGCGACTGCGCGCCGTCGTGAACGGCGCCCTGCGCCGCGCCATGGACGCCCAGGGCTTCTGCGAGGTCGAGACGCCGTTGCTCTGGGCGCCGACGCCCGAGGGGTCGCGTGAGTTCGTCGTGCCCTCGCGCCTCCAACCCGGTGAGTTCTACGTCTTGCCCCAGAGCCCCCAGATCGCGAAGCAGCTGTTGATGGTCGGCGGCTTCGACCGGTACTACCAGATCGCGCGCTGCATGCGTGACGAGGACCTGCGCGCGGACCGTCAGTTCGAGTTCTCGCAGCTCGACATGGAGGCGAGCTTCGTCGATCAAGACGACGTGCTGGCCTTCGTGTCGGTCGCCGTCTTGGACGCCGCCGAGGCCGCGACCGGCGTGCGACCCGAGAACATCGGGTCGATGACCTGGACCGAGGCCCTGGACCGCTACGGCACCGACAAGCCGGACCTGCGATTCGCCATGTTGCTCCACGACCTGTCCGACGTGTTCGCCGGTACCGAGGTGAAGGCGTTCTCGGCCCCGACCGTGAAGGCGATACGGGTGCCCGGCGGCGCGAGCCTCTCGCGCGCGCGACTGGACGAACTCACCGATCAGGCGAAGTCACTCGGCGCGAAGGGGCTCGCGTGGTTCCGGATCACCGACGACGGACTCGATTCGCCGCTGGCGAAGTTCCTCAACGAGACCGAGCGCGTCGCGGTCGCGTCAGTGGACTCGGCCGAGGTCGGCGACATCGTGTTGTGCGTGGCCGACGAGTACGCCGAGGCCTGTCACGTGCTCGGTGCGATCCGCACGACGCTCGGTTCGCCCCCGGTGGGCGAGGGGCCGCACAAGTACGTCTGGGTCACCGAGTTCCCATTGTTCGAGGGCGTCGACGACGAGGGTCACCTCCAGGCGGCCCATCACCCGTTCACCATGCCGCACCCCGACGACCTCGACCTCATCGAGACCGACCCGCTCAGGGTCCGCTCGCGCGCCTACGACCTCGTCTTGAATGGCTGGGAGCTCGGCAGCGGTTCGGTGCGAATCCACCGCGCCGACATCCAGTCGCGGGTCTTTCGCGCGCTGGGCATCACCGAGGCCGAGGCCGAGAGCCGTTTCGGGTTCCTGCTCGGCGCCTTCAAGTACGGCGCGCCACCGCACGCCGGTTTCGCCTTCGGGATCGACCGGCTGGTCGCGATCTTCGCCGGCGAGGAGAACATCCGCGAGGTCATCGCCTATCCCAAGACCCAGTCCGGCGCGGACCTGATGACCGGGGCGCCCAAGGGTGTCGCTCCCAAGGTGCTGCGTGAACTACGCATCAACGTCACGCCGAAAGGATCGTGAGTTACGTCGCTCTTCGACGACGCCGTGGCCCAGCGCCTGAAACAGATTGCGCCACTCGCTGATCTCCTGCGACCGCGCACGCTTGACGAGCTCGTCGGCCAGGCGCACCTCGTCGGCCCCAACGGCCCGCTGCGACGTTTCGTCGAGGCCGGCGAGTTGACCTCGATGATCCTCTGGGGTCCGGCCGGCACCGGCAAGACGACATTGGCGCGCATCCTCGCGAACTCCGCGGGCTACGCGACCGAGAGCCTGTCGGCCGTGACGAGCGGCGTGAAGGACGTGCGCGAAGCGCTGACGCGCGCGCACGAGCGAATCGGCGAACACGCTCAGCGAACGGTGCTCTTCATCGACGAGGTCCACCGCTTCAACAAGTCCCAGCAGGACCTCTTGTTGCCGGCGACCGAGACCGGTCAGGTGGTCCTCATCGGCGCCACGACCGAGAACCCGTACTTCGAGGTCAACGCCGCGCTGATGAGCCGCTCGACCCTGTGGCGGCTGTACCCGCTGTCGGCCGAGGACCTCGAGGTGCTCGTGCGCCGCGGCGTCGAACTGCGAGCGAGCGACATCACCACCGAGGCGCTCGAGGCGATCACCTCGGCCAGCGATGGCGACGCGCGCGTCGCGCTCACGACGCTCGACACCGCCATCGTGCTGGCGCGCGCCGACCCCACGACGCGCGACGTCGTCGAGGTCGAATACGTCGCCCAGGCGCGCGACGGGCGCCTGTACCACCAGTCGCGCGACACGCACTTCGACCAGATCAGCGCCTTCATCAAGTCGGTGCGCGGATCGGACCCCGACGGCGCGCTCTACTGGCTCGTCACGATGCTCGAGAGCGGCGAGAGCCCGCGGTTCCTCGCGCGGCGACTGGTCATCCTCGCCAGCGAGGACATCGGACTGGCCGACCCCATGGGCCTCGTGCTCGCCGACGCCGCGGCGCGCACCGTCGAGTTCATCGGCCTGCCCGAGGGCCGACTCACGCTGGCCCACGCCACGATCACGCTCGCCTTGATGCCCAAGAGCAACTCGGTCACGCGCGCGCTCGGCGCGGTGACGCGCGCCGTGCAGGAGGGCGGACTGGCCGAGGTCCCGGATCACCTGCGCGGCTCGAACTACCGCGGCGCGTCCGAACAGGGTTTCGGCACCGACTATCAGTACCCGCACGACCACGACGGCGGCTGGGTCGCCCAGCAGTACCTGCCCGACGCGCTCGTCGGTCAGCGCTACTTCGAGCCCAGTGACTACGGGCGCGAAAAGGCGTTGGTCGAACAGTGGCGCGTCATGGTGCAGCGAGAAGACGAGACCGATTCTGAGCCCCCGGTAGGCTGAAGCCCGTGGAGGCCGCCCAATTACGCTCGATTTTCCTGGATTACTTCGCTGACAACGGCCACACGGTCGTGCCCTCGGCGAGCCTCATCCCGCACGACCCGAGCCTGCTCTTCACCGTCGCGGGCATGGTCCCCTTCAAGCCGTACTTCACCGAGGAGGAACCGGCGCCCTACCCGCGCGCGGTGTCGGTCCAGAAGTGCTTTCGGGCCCTCGACATCGACATCATCGGCACGACCCAACGTCACCTGACCTTCTTCGAGATGATGGGCAACTTCTCCTTCGGCGACTACTTCAAGGAGGGCGCCATCAAGTTCGCGTGGGGCCTGATCACCGAGGGTTTCGGGCTCGACCCCGAGCGACTCTGGGTCACGGTGCACACCTCGGACGACCAGGCCGAGGCGCTCTGGCGCGACCTCATCGGCGTGCCGGCGAGCCGCATCCAGCGCCTCGGCGCGGACAACTTCTGGGAGATGGGGCCGACGGGACCGTGCGGACCGAGTTCGGAGATCTTCTTCGACAAGGGTGCGTCCTTCGGCGCCGACGGCGGCCCCGAGAGTGGCGGCGAGGACCGCTTCGTCGAGTTCTGGAACCTCGTCTTCACGCAGTACGACCGATCGGCCGACGGCGCCTTGACCGAGCTGCCGAAGAAGAACATCGACACCGGCGCCGGCTTCGAACGGGTGCTCGCGATCTTGAACGGACTGGAGTCGGTCTTCGCGACCGACCTGTTCGCCCCGCTACTCGACACCGCGTCGCGCGCGATCGACAAGCGCTACGGCGACGACGAGACGATCGACGTGGCGATACGGCGCATCGCCGAACACGGACGCGCGATGACCATGCTCGTCGCCGACGGGGTCTTGCCCTCGAACGAGGGGCGCGGCTACGTGTTGCGTCGCATCATCCGACGCGCCATCCTCGCCGCGCGCCGCGCCGGATCGGAGAGACCGTTGACGTCGTCGCTCGTCGACGCGACCATCGAGAAGATGGGTGGCGCGTACCCGGTCCTCGTGAAGGAACGCGACCTCATTGTCGAGGTACTCGAACGCGAGGAGACGGGCTTCGCGCGCACGCTCAAGACTGGGCTGTCGCTCCTCGAAGAGGCCCAGCGCGAGGTGGTGGCGAGCGGCGCGACGGTGTTCCCGGGCGACGTGGCCTTCAAGCTGCACGACACCCACGGTTTCCCCATCGAACTCACGGACGAGATCGTCTCGGAGGCCGGGCTGAGCGTGGAGCGACGTGCCTTCGACGCGGCGATGTCCGAGCAGCGCGAACGGGCCCGCTCGCGCGCCAAGACGTTGAACCTGGCCGACGACGCGCAGTACCGCGACCTGATCGAACGCCACGGCACCACCGAGTTCGTCGGGCGCGACGTGTCGCGTTACAGCCTCGAGACCGAGGTGCTGGCCTCACTCGTCGGCCAAGACGGCGTGGGAGAACTCTTCCTCGACTCGACGCCGTTCTACGCCGAGTCCGGTGGCCAGGTCGCCGACACCGGGACGGTCGTCACCGAGACCGGGAGCTTCAAGGTGCTCGACGTCCAGAACGTCGCCGGCGGGCTCTTCGCGCATCGCGGGCTGCTCACCGGCGAGATAGTGCCCGGCCAGGTCGCCGTCGCCACGATCGACCCCGAACGGCGCGAGGCGACCCGTCGCAATCACACCGCGACCCACCTCTTGCACGCGGGACTTCGCACGGTGCTCGGCGACCACGTGCGCCAACAGGGTTCCTTCGTCGGACCGGACCGCCTGCGATTCGACTTCTCCCACGGCGCGGGCGTGACATCCGAAGAGACGGCCGAGATCTTGACGCTGGTCAACACCGACGTCGTCGCCAACGAAGAGGTCAGTACGATCCAGACGACGAAGAAGGACGCCGAGACGATGGGCGCCATCGCCTTCTTCGGCGACAAGTACGGTGACCGCGTGCGCGTGGTGCGCGCCGGCGCCCACAGCCTCGAATTCTGCGGCGGGACCCACGTCGATCGACTCGGCGACATCGGGCAGATCCAGATCGTCAGCGAGTCATCGATCGGCTCGAACACCCGGCGGATCGAGGGCGTGAGCGCGATGGGTGCCTATCGGCGCAGCCACGACATGGAAACGGCGCTCGGCTCGGTCGCGTCGATCCTGAAGAGTTCTCTCGACGACGTCGTGCCCGCGCTCGAACGCGTCATGGAGCGTCAGCGCGAGTTCGAGAGAGAGCTCTCGTCGCTTCGTCAGGCGCAGCTCTCGCGTTTCGCCGAAGAGCTCCACGCGCAGGTCGCCTCCGACGTCCTCGTCGCGCGAGTCGACGGCTATCCCGGTGAGCAGTTGCGCTCACTCGCCTCGGACCTGCAACGTCGGGGTCGACGCGTCGTCGTGCTCGTCGGCGCCCTGGACGACAAGGTGTCGATCGCGGTCGCCAGTGACGAGACGCTCGACGCCACGAGCGCCGTCAAGCAACTCGCGGCGCTGGTCGGCGGCGGCGGCGGCGGTTCGCCGCGACTGGCGCTCGCCGGGGGTCGCAATCCCGACGGCATCGAGGCCGTGGTCAGCGCGGCGGCGGCGCTGTAGTCCTCGATGGCGCGTGTCCTCGGCATCGACCCCGGTTCCAAGCGCTGCGGCATCGCCATCACCAACGCGTCTCAGACGATGGCTTTCCCGCGACCGGCCCTCGCACGCGACGACTCGACGCTGCGCCGACTCGCGGCACTGATCGACGAGGAGTCGGTCGGCCGCGTCGTCATCGGTCGACCGATCGCCCTCGCCGGTCACGAGACGCAGAGCACGGCGGACGCCGACGCGTTCTTCGTGCACGTTCGTGATCACGTCACCGTGCCGGTCATCCAGTGGGACGAGCGACTCACGACGCGTGACGCGCAAAAGTCGTTGTCAGAGGCCGGATTGACGACCAGAGCGTCCCGCGAGCGCGTCGACAGCGCGGCCGCCGTCATCATGCTGCAAAACTACATAGATGGGCTCAATGCTGAGTAAGCCGCTGGGCCGGATTGTCGCTGGTCTCGTCATCGTCGTCGTGATCGTGGTGGCCTGGTTTCTCCTCCAGGTCGATCCGATCTTCCACGGCAAGGGGAAAGAGGTCATCGTGACGGTGAGTGACGGCGAATCGCTGTCGTCGCTCACGAGCGCCTTGCACGCCCAGGGCGTGATCGCTTCCACGCTGGCCTTCAAGATCGACACGACCATCTTCGGATCGTTCCTGCCCGACCAGGGTTCCTACGAGATCGCCCAGGGCGCCTCGTTCTCCCACATCCGGTCGGTCTTCAGCAGCGGCCCCAACGTCGCGGTCGTCGACGTCACGGCCGGATTGACGTTGCACGAAGTGGCCCTCGACATCGCCAGCGCAAAGGGCAACGCCTACGCGGACCGGTTCGTGAGCGTGGCGACCGCGAGCAAGACGCCGACGCCTTTCCTCGCCTCGGGGTCGCTCGAGGGACTCATCGGCACCGGTCAGTACGTCATCAAGCTCGGGGAATCGCCGGCGCGGCTCGCCGCCACGATGGAACAACGGTTCGTGCGGCAGGCCGCCTCGGTCGGTCTCAAGCCCACGACGACGATGCAGGGACTCAACGCCTATCAATTGGTGATCGCCGCCTCCATCGTGGAGAAAGAGGGCTACTACCCTGTGAATATGCCAAAGGTCGCGCGGGTGATCTACAACCGGCTCGCGCGAGGAGGCCCGCTCCAGATGGACGCGACCGTCCTGTACTACCTCGGCAAGGACGGTGGGACCGTCACCCCGGCGATGCTCGCCACCCAGGAGCCCTACAACACCTATCTCAACACCGGTCTCACGCCGACGCCCATCTGCGCGGTGTCGACGATCGCACTGCGCGCGACGCTTCATCCACCGCAGGGCACCTGGCTGTACTTCATGCTGATCAACGAGGACGGGCAGATGGCGTTCTCGACCACGTTCGCGCAGCAGTTGAAGGAGGAGAAGTTGGCCGAATCCCGGGGTATCGGATGAAGTGGCGCCTCGGCGTCGCCGGTTCACCGATCGAACACTCGCTCACGCCCCAGCTCCACGAGGCGGCGCTCGCGATGGTCGGCCTCGAGGGCACCTCGCGGCGCGTCGAACTGGGAGTGAAGGACAAGACCAAGTTGAACAAGGTGGTGCGCAAGGAGTTCGACGCGCTGTCGATCACGATGCCGCTCAAGGGATTCGGCGTCGAGATCTGCGACGAACTCGACGACGTGGCGACGCGCACGCGGTCGGTGAACTCGCTCCTGATGCGCGACGGCACGCTCTACGGCGCCTCGACCGACGGTGACGGGTTCGTGAACGCCCTGCGGGGCCAGTTCGACGTCAGCGTCGAAGGCGCGCACGTCGTCGTGCTCGGCGCCGGGGGAGCGGCCAGCGCGATCGTCGACGGACTGGTGCGCCACGGCGTCGCCTCGGTCGCGGTGCACGGGCGAAATGAGGCCAAGGTCGAGACCCTGGTCGCGCGGCACGCCAACGTCTACGACTTCTCGTTGACCTACCGGCCGGTCGACGTGATCGTCAACACCACGCCGGTCGCCGGGCGGCTGGAGGAGGCCGCGGTCATGCAGGGCGTCGGCGCGCACACCGTCGCCGTCGACATCACCTACGAGCCGCGGATGACGGCGTGGCGCGCGTTGCACGAGCGTTCGGGCTGCGCCAGTGCGAACGGACTCGGCATGCTCGCCTACCAGGCCGCGCTGCAGATGCAGTGGTGGTGGGACGTCGAGATCGACGGCGCGCAACTGTTGAAGGTGATCTCGTGAGCGACACCCTGACCTCGATGTCCTCGCGCATCCGTTCGAAGGACCGGCTGGACCTCGGACTGGCCTGCGGGCTCATCGCCCTGGGCGTGACCGGGGTCGTCATGGTCTACAGCGCGACGCGCCAGAGCCTCATCGAAGAGGGATTCAATCCGCACTACTTCTTGGAGCGACAGGCCTTCTTCGTGGGACTCGGCGTCGTGGCCATGTACGTCGTCTCGCTGATCGACTACCGGCGACTCGAGATCGTGACCACGCCGTTCTACGTGTGCGCGCTGCTGGGACTGGTGGGCGTCTACTTCGTCGGTCAGACGACGCTCGGTGCCCAGCGCTGGTACAGCATCGGGATCCTGCAGATACAACCGAGCGAGTTCACGGTGCTGATTCTCATCCTGGCGGTCGCGACCTACTGCCAACGACGGCCGGACGGCCTCACGATGTACGACGTCGCGCGTCTCCTGGTGATGTCGGCCGTGCCCCTGATCCTGATCGTGCTGCAGCCGGACCTCGGCACGTCGATCATCATCGTCTTGACCGTGGGCGCGATGTTGGTGATCGCGGGGGTGCCGCCGCGGCTGTTGACGCTGCTCGTCATCCTCGGCTCGGCCGGCATCGTGGTCGCGTTCTACCTGGACCTGGTGCAGCGTTACGCCATCGACCGCTTCGCGGCGTTCCTCCACCAGAACTCGACGAGCCCGCAGTGGGCGAAGTACATCTACAACGTCGACAACGCCAAGAACGCGATCGGCTCGGGCGGCCTGCACGGTGTCGGGCTCTTCAACGGCCTGCAGACGAACCTCGGCTACGTGCCCGAACAGCACACGGACTTCATCTTCACCGCCGTGGGCGAGCAGTTGGGGTTCATCGGTTCGCTGTTGGTGCTCCTCCTGCTCGCGTTCGTGGCCTTCCGTCTCTTTCGGATCGGGCGACTGGCGAAGGACACGATGGGTCGCATCATCTGCATCGGCGTCTTCGTCTTCTTCGCCTTCAGCTGCTTCGAGAACATCGGGATGACCATGGGCATCATGCCGGTGACCGGCATCCCGCTGCCCCTCTTGAGTTACGGCGGCTCCTCCGCGCTCGTGTTCTTCACGGCCGGGGGACTGGTGCTCTCCATCTCGCGGCGCACCGGCAATTAGGCTGGACCCCTGATGAGTGACGAAGCACCACCGCCGAGCGACGACGCGGCGCTCGCGAGCGACGCCGAGGCGGCGGTCGCCGAGCCGGTCGACGCGGTCGATCCCGACACGTTGAAGTTCAACGTGATGAGCATCGAATCGGTGCTCTTCGACCTCTCGGACTCCTCACCGCTCGTGCACCTGATCGAGGAGGAGTCGCCGTATCGGTACCTGGCGATCCCGATCGCGCTGGCCGAAGCGGTGGCGTTGCACAACGCCCTCGACAAGATCGACGGACGACGTCCCGGGACCCACGAGGTGATGGCCGAGGTCCTGCGACGACTGAGCGCGGACATCGTCGCGGCGCGCATCATGCGCTACGAGGGCGGTGTCTTCTACGCCGAACTCGATCTCATGACGCCGCGCGGCCACGAGGTCTTCGACTGTCGAACGAGCGACGCCCTGATCCTCGCCACGCGACAGAACGTTCGCGCGCCGGTCCTCTGCGCCGAATCAGTGCTGCAGGCCTTCTACGCCTGAACCGTCGCGTCGCGTGATCATTTCACGGCCGAGCCCGTGGTGCCCTTGACGATGGGGTGGACCTCGGGCCGCACGCAGCTCGGGAACCTCATCGACAGGCGGTACGGGGGGCTCAGGTGTGGCAGGGCCACCGAGACCTTGGTGAAGTACAGACACGTGGTGGCGCCCGCCACCGGATTGTCACCGCCCTCGATCAGGCTCGAAGCGCTGCCGCCGTGGGCGCGCAGCTTGACCACGGGGAGCGCGAGCTTGGCGCCGGTGCCGCCGAGTCCCCCCAGGTAGCCGTTCAGCGTGTCCTTGGCCACCAAAACGAGTCCCGCCTTGGGACTCTCGGACAGCCGCACGGTCGGGTAGCCGGACAGGGTGCAGGTGCTCGAGCTGATGTTGGTGAGGACGATCGCGTCACCGACGTGGCCGGCCGCAGCCCCGCGAGAGACGATCGCCACGTCCAACTGCGTCTCCTGGCAACGCGGGATGGTCTTCGCGAACGCGGGTTCGGCCGGCAACACCGCGAGGATCGCGACGCCGACCAACAGTGCGGTGGCGACCGTGGCGAGGCTGAGCGAGCGGACGTGCGTCAAGGCTGCTCCAGTGGGATCGGCGTTCACTAGATGGTAGGAACCACATTGCTGAAAACCACCGAAAAAATGGTTACGGTTTCTTGAATTTAACGGCGACGATCTCGCCACCACGGCGATCCAGGCTGTTCTCGTCCGAAATTCGCAGGAGTAGCGCCACGACGAGGTAGTTCGCGAAGAGCGAACTGCCACCGTAGGCGACGAAGGGCAGCGTGATGCCGGTGAACGGCAAGACCCGCAGGACACCAGCCATGATGAAGAACGCCTGGAAACCCATCAGCGCCGTGAGGCCGGTGGCGGCGAGACGGACGTAGTCCGACGTCGCGTGTTGCGCGATGAAGAAGCCTTCGCCGACGAAGGCGGCGAAGAGACACACGACGAGGACGATCCCGAGGAAGCCGAGCTCCTCGCCGATCGCCGCGAAGATCATGTCCGACGTGAGGTACGGGATGTTGCCCGATTGACCGAGTCCCAGTCCGGTACCCGTCATACCGCCGGCGGCGAGTGAGTACTGGCCCCAGGCCAGCTGGCACGTCTGATGGATGTTCTGCAACGCGCAGGCGCCCCACGGGTTCAACCAGTCGGTGATGCGCAAGTGGACCTGCGTGAAGAATCGCGCGGCGACGTACATGCCGCCGGCGAAGAGCCCCATGCCGAGCACGACGTAGGTCTTGAGTCCGGTCGTCAC
Source organism: uncultured Acidimicrobiaceae bacterium (assembly GCA_963700135.1). Lineage (GTDB taxonomy): Bacteria > Actinomycetota > Acidimicrobiia > Acidimicrobiales > RAAP-2 > RAAP-2. The sequence continues at coordinate 88,205 of CAVOWM010000012.1, forward strand.
CCACAACATCGAGATGAACAGCGCGAAGAGCAGCAGGGCGAACCCGATGTCGTTCTCCGCACCGAGGATGGCCATCGAGACGCCCCACGCGACGAGGATCGGCAACAGCACCTTCGGTGGGACGATCTGATGCCGGCCGATGCGTTGCGTCGGCGTCGAGAGCAGTTCACGGTTCGCCGCGAAGTAGCTGGCGAAGAAGAAGACGAGCAGGATCTTGGCGATCTCGACCGGTTGGAACGAGACCGGTCCGAGGCTGACCCAGAGTCGCGCCCCGTTGATGTCTTGGCCGATGTGAGGCACGAGTGGCAAGAGCAGTAGTCCGAGCGCCGCCAACAACGTCAAGTAGCGGTAGCGATCGAGGTCGCGGACGCGGCGCACGAGGATGAGCGTCGCGACGAGCGCGCCGGCGCTGATCAGAAACCAGAGCGCCTGATACCCCGCGGCCTGTGGATCCCAGCGAGCGATCTCGACGTAGCCCACGCCGTTGAGCAGCGTGGCGATCGGCAAGAGGATCTGCGAGGAGTTCGGGGCGAGGAACCGGACGCACACGTGCAGGGCGAGGGAGATCGCGATGATCGACGTGAGGAAGACGCCGAGTCGATCGGGCAGGTGACCCTTCGCGCCGAGTGAGGCCAAGACGTAGAACGCGCCCACGATCACCCACGCGAGGATCATGAGGCTTAACTCCGTGAGACGTCCCTGTGACACTTGAGTGACGGATGAACGCTTGGCCGGGGCTACGGCGGTATTCGCGTGTCTCGCCACGAAACAACCTTAGTTCTACGATGTATGAATGGATCTCATGGACACCGAGGAATCGGGCGCGCTCGACATCGACGTCCGATCCTTCGGACCGGAGAGGTTCTCCAGCCGCGAACTCTCGCGCCTGGAGTTCGGCGCGCGACTGCTCGACCTCGCCGACGACCACATGTTGCCGATCCTGGACCGCTGCAAGTTCGTCGCGATCTTCGCCGACATGATCGACGAGTTCTTCCAGGTGCGCGTCGTCAGTCTCGAGGATAAGGTGGCCGCCGGCGTGCAGACCGCGTCGATTGACGGCGTTCGACCCCGTCAGCAGCTCGAGTCGATACGCGAACGGGTCCTCTCACTCGTCGAACGCCAGGACCGACTCGTGCTCGACGTCCTCGTGCCCGAGCTGGCCCAGTCGGGCATCGCGGTCGTGCCGTTCAGTTCGCTCGGCGCCGAAGACCACGATCGCATGACGAAGTATTTCGACGAGAACGTCTATCCCGTGCTGACGCCGCTCGCCGTCGACCCAGGTCACCCGTTCCCGATGATCTCGAACCTCTCGCTGAACATCGCGGTCTACGTGCGCGACGACGTGACCGGCGAAGAGCGCAGCGCGCGTGTCAAGGTGCCGAACTCCTTGCCCCGTTTCCTCCAGGCCAACGAGAACGAGTGGTGCCTCCTCGAGGACCTCATCACCTCGAACCTCGGTCGCCTGTTCTCGGGCATGACCGTGGGACGGGCCGACCTCTTTCGCGTCACGCGCAACGCGGACCTCTCGTTGGAAGAGGACGAGGCCGATGACCTGCTGGTCGCTCTCGAGGTCGAACTGCGCCGCCGTCGATTCGGCGAGGCGCTTCGCGTGGAGATCCAGAGCGGGATGTCGCCGGAGTTCTTGGAGCTCTTGGTGGACCAGCTCGAACTTGACAGGTCCAACGTCTACGTCACCGACGCGCCGTTGGGCCTGCACGACCTCTGGAGTCTCTACGCCATCGATCGGCCGGACCTGAAGGGTGAGGGGTGGTCGCCGATCACGCCGCGCCGACTCCTCGACGGCGAACACGTCGGCGACATCTTCGCCGCCATCCGTGAGGACGACATCTTGTTGCACCACCCCTACGAGTCCTTCACCGACTCGGTCGAGATGTTCATCGCCCAGGCCGCGGCCGATCCCAAGGTCGTCGGCATCAAGATGACGCTCTATCGCACGTCCGGCGACTCGCCGATCGTGGCCTCGCTGCTCCACGCGCAAGAGCAAGGCAAACAGGTCGCGGTCCTCGTGGAGTTGAAGGCGCGATTCGATGAGGCGGCCAACATCGAGTGGGCGAAAGCTCTCGAAGACGCGGGCGTCCACGTGGTCTACGGCATCGTGGGGCTGAAGACGCACTCCAAGACTGCGCTGATACTGCGCAGCGAAGGGGACACGACGGCGCGCTACGTCCATATCGCGACTGGTAACTACAACGGCAAGACCGCGCGCACCTACGAGGACTTCGGTCTGTTGACCTGTGACCCGGCGATCACCGAGGACGTGGGCGAACTGTTCAACTTCCTCACCGGGTTCTCGCGCATCGGCAAGTACAAGAAGATCATGGTCAGCCCGCTCTCCACCCGCATCAGAGTCATCGAGCTGATCAATCTGCAGCGCGACCGCGGACGCGCGGGCCGCATCGCCATGAAGGTCAACGGGCTCACTGACCCGAAAATCATCGACGCCCTCTACGAAGCGAGTTCGGCCGGGGTCGAGATCCGACTCGAGGTCCGCACGCTGTGCTCGCTGCGCCCCGGCGTGGCCGGTCTGTCGGAGAACATCACCGTGCACAGCCTGGTGGGGGAGTTCCTCGAGCACTCGCGGATCTTGATCTTCGGCACGCCCGGCGAGCCGGAGTTCTCGATCTGGCTCGGCTCGGCGGACCTGATGGAGCGAAACCTCGATCGACGCGTCGAGGTGCAGGTGCCGATCGAGAACCGCACGCTCCAACAAGAGCTCCTCGAGGCCTTCGAGGTCACCTGGCGCGACGACCTGTTCACGTGGGTGCTCGGCACCGATCGCCGGTGGCGCCGCCTCCAGCCGGTCAACAACTTCTCGGCCCAGAGCGAGTTCAAACGGCTGGCGTTGCTCCGGTCTCGGGCTCTCGCTTAGGCGCGAGCCCGTTCTCCTTGCGCCACATCAGCGTGGCGTAGGAGATACCGCCGACGGGGATGGGGATCCAGAAGTTGATGAGGCGATAGGACAGCACCGCGAGGATCGCCTGACTGTGGGGCACGCCGAAGCCGACGAGCGTCGGGATGAGGACGCCCTCGATGATGCCGAGTCCCGACGGCGTGATCGGGATGGCGGCCAGGATGTTGGCGAGCCCGTAGGCGACGAGCAGGTCGATCGGCGAGATCACGTGGCCGAAGGACCAGATGAAGACCCAGAGGCACGCGGCGTCGAGGAGCCAGTTGAGTGACGCCCACATGAACGCGGCCCACAGGGTCCGGCGATTGTTCACCAGCATCGTGATGCGGTCGGCGACCTTGGCGATGAGGGCGCTGATCTTGTCGGGGTTGACGGCGGGCACGCGCCGCGCGATCCACTGCAGCCAGTTGGCGGCGTGGCGCTGACCCCGGGTGATCAGGAGGATCGTGCCGAAGAACGCGGCCATGAGGAAGACACCGGCCAGGGCGGCGAAGCCGTAGGCCGGGTTGAAGCCGCGCAGGGGGATCGAGATCACGAGCGCGAACCAGAAGATCATGTTCAAGACCACCGCCGAACCGGTGCCCTGGACCGCGAGGCCGAAGGCGTTGGTCTCCTTGGGGACGCCCAGCTCGTTGAAGATCCGATAGGAGAGCGCGCCGGCCGGCGCGGTGCCACCCGGCACCACGTGGCTGATCGCGAGGCCGGCGAGGTTCACGCGCAACAGGTTGTAGCGACTCGGGGCGTAGGGGTAGAGCACCGACTTCGTCAGTTCGACGTAGGCGTAGATCGCGGCCATCTCCAAGAGCACGGCGATCACTACGAGGACCGGGTTCACCGTCGCGAGCAGGTGCAGTGACTTGCGCGCCGACGCGAACTGCGGCAGGACGAGATACTCGAAGACGAAGACCAGGGCGCCGACGCTCAAGATGATGCGCACTTCGCGCGGCAGCGCGAATCGCTTCTTCTTGACCGGCTCGGGCATAGTCCCAACCATAAACGGAGGCCCGCGGATGCTCCAAACAATCGCCCGCCAATCGCCCGTCAGCGACCCCCGGTAGAATCGGCCGATGCGCACGCTCGTGGTTCTGCCCACGTACAACGAGATCTTGAACGTCGAGCCGATGCTGCGCACCCTGCGAAAGGTCGTGCCCCAGTGCGACGTCCTGGTCGTGGACGACGGCAGTCCCGACGGCACGGCCGACCTGGCCCAAGAGGTCGCCGAGGACGTCGGGCAGATCTCGGTGCTGCGACGCACCAAGAAGAGTGGTCTCGGTGGCGCGTACCGCGCCGGGTTCGCGTGGGGCCTGGAACACGGCTACGACCACTTCGTCGAGATCGACTGTGACTTCAGCCACGACCCCAACGCGCTGCCGACGTTGCTCAGTGCGGCCGAGGACCACGACGTCGTCATCGGTTCGCGCTACATCCCCGGCGGTCATATCCCGCAGTGGCGGCTCTCGCGTCGGATGCTCTCACGTGGGGGCAACCAGTACGCGTCGCTCATGCTCGGTCTGGGCGTCGCCGATTCGACGGCCGGGTACCGCGTCTACTCGAAGCGCGGCCTTGAGCTCATCGACTTCCAGACCGTCAGCGCCGACGGCTACGGGTTCCAGATCGAGATGACGTATCGCGCCAAACGGGCCGGCGCGTCGATCGTGGAGGTACCGATCTCCTTCACCGACCGCGAGCTGGGCGACTCCAAGATGTCACGGGCCATCGTCGTCGAGGCGCTGTGGCTGGTGACGAAATGGGCCCTCGAGCGGCCCTTCGGCCGCGGCGCTCACTGAACGGCGTCGACCAGGACCGACGAGAGGAAACTGGCCAGTTTGGCCTTGGTCTCCTCGCGCTCGGCGATCGGGTCGGACTCACTGACGATGCCGGCGCCGGCCCACGCCTCGAACTGTGCGCCCCTGATCAGTACCCCGCGAAAGCCGATCCACCATTCGCCGTCGCCCTGGGCGTCGATCCAGCCGATCGGTCCGGCGTAGTAGCCGCGGTCGAGCTGTTCGAGTCGACGGATCAGGTCGTAGGCGCTGCGACGCGGGACACCGCCGACGGCCGACGTCGGGTGCAGCAGGCGCAAGACCTCGAGGGCGTCGGGCGCGTCGGTGTCCTCGCGGCACGAGGCCTCGATCCACGTCCCGAGGTGCGCGAGCGTGCGCAGCGCCACGATCGAGGGACCGGCGTCGGCGCGCACGTCGTCGTAGACGGTCTCGAGCGCGGTGACGATCTCGTTCACCGGGACATTGTGTTCGTGCAGGTTCTTGGTGCTGCCGAGCAGCCAGGTCAGGTAGTCCTCGGGCTCGACGTTGGGCGGCAGCGCGATGGTCCCGGCCAACGGGTGACTCTGCAGCGTTCGACCGGTGCGACGTGCGATCAACTCCGGCGTCGCCCCGACGAAGCGGCGTCCGTCGCTGGTCGGGAGGCTGAAGATGGTGCAGCGCGGCTCTCGGTGGTGCAGACGTTGGGCGACCGCGGCGGCGTCGATGTCCTCGGGCACGGTGCCGCGCACCGATCGCGCCAGGACCACCTTGTCGATCTCCTTGGAGCGCAGTATCTCGACGGCGAGCGCCACGTTGTGCGCGTACTCCTCGGGCGTCGGCTGCAGGGTGAGCGAGCGAAGGCTCTGGGTCTCTTGCTCGGGTGGGGACGTCTGTTCGAGCTCCTCCACCCACGAGCGATCGCCGTCGAGGCTGGTCACCCACGCGTCGCCGTCGCTGGTCTGCGTGACGCAGTACCGGGGCACGTCGAGCCGGCTTGGAGCGGAACGGTCGAAGGGTAGCGCGCCGAAGGCGATGAGGCCCGAGCCCGGCGGACCGTCGTCGCCCACCAGATCGTGGCGGCGAAGCGACGACGTGGCGTCGATCGCAGCGTCGAGTCCGGCGTCCAGTCGCACGTGGTCGACGGCCCCACCGAAGCCGACGCGGATGGCCTCGGCGCTCTCCAAGAGCCAGCCCCGTCGCGCGCCGACGGTGCGCAACGTCTCGAGGGACCGCTTGGCGACGCGGCGACGTTCGAAGTTCATGACGTCCTCGTCGCGACGAACTGCTGGGAGAGTCCCCCCATGACGCGTCGGTGGTTCACCGCGGCGAATCCGGATCGATTCAACATGCGCACGATCTCGTCACTCGCCGGCAGGTACGCCGTGGACTGGGGCAGGTAGTGGTAGGCGGCGCGGTCCGAGACCAGTGATCCGATGAAGGGCACGACGCGTCGGAACCACACCCGGAAGCCGGCGCGCCAGATCCCCGAGCGCGGTTCGGCGACCTCGAGCAACGACAGCCGGCCGCCGGCGCGCGTCACGCGCGCCATCTCGTCGAAGGTCGCGGACAGGTCGCTGAAGTTGCGCAGCGCGTAGCCGCAGGTCACGCCGTCGAAGCCGGCGGTGCGAAAGGGGAGTCGCGACGCGTCGGCCTGCACGCGGTCGTCCATCTCCTTGCCGGCGCACAGCATCCCGAAGCTCAGGTCGGTGGCGACGGCCCGATGTCCCTGGCGGACCAGTTCGCGCGTGAAGTCACCGGTGCCCGCCGCGACGTCGAGCACGACGCTGTCGTGCGGGAGGCGCAGATCGTTCACCGCGCGCCGCCGCCAGCGCGAGTCGAGACCGAAGGTCATCAACTTGTTGACCAACTCGTAACGCGACGCGATGGCGTCGAACATCGCTCGGACCTGGCGGGTCTTCTCTTCGCCTTGGGGGAGGGGAGTGGACAACGGACTCAGCGGTAGTAGCGGAAGACCACTTGGGCGACGCACGATGGTTTCGGCGCGTCCTTGACCTCGACGACCACGTCGAGCGCGACTTGGACGCCGCCGGCGACCTCCTCGACCGACGCCAGCGTCGCGCCCGCACGGACCTCGGCGCCCACCGGCACCGGACTGGTGAAGCGGACCTTGTTGGTGCCGTAGTTCACGCCCATGGCGACGCCGTCGACCTTCAAGATGCCGCCGAGCAGCACCGGGATCATCGAGAGCGTGAGGTAGCCGTGGGCGATCGGCCCGCCGAAGGGGCCCGCCTTGGCGCGTTCGGGGTCCACGTGGATCCACTGGTGGTCACCGGTCGCGTCGGCGAACAGGTTCACCTGCTCCTGGGTCACGGTGCGGTAGTCGCCGTAGCCCAGGTGGGTGCCCACGAGGGCCGTCAGCTCTTCGATGCTGTGCACGTGCGTCGTCATAGAAACCTCCAAAAACACTCTAGACAATGGACCCTTCGAGTGAATTGAGGACACCGCTGCGTAGGATTGGGCGATGAGCGAAAGCTTCCACCCCCAAAAGCACCGCAACGTGGCGGGGAGTTGGTACCGCGCCTCGGTCTTCGGCGTGAGCGACGGTCTGGTCACGAACGCGTCGCTGATCCTGGGTTTCGCCGGCGCGAATCCCGGTCACGACATCGTGCGCCTCGCCGGTCTCGCCGGACTGGTCGCCGGTGGCTTCTCGATGGCCAGCGGTGAGTACATCTCCGTGCGGGCCCAAAAGGAACTCCTCGAATACGAGATCGACGTCGAACGCAAGTCGATCGAGGAATCGCCCGACCAGGAGCAAGAAGAGTTGCGCCAGCTCTTCGTCGAACGCGGCATCGAAACCGAACTCGCTCGTCGTCTCTCGGTCGACCTCATGCGCGACCCGGAGATGGCGCTGCGCACGCACGCGCGCGAGGAGTTGGGCGTCGACCCCTCGACGACCGGATCGCCCTGGGGCGCGGCGGTCTCGTCGCTCTTCTCCTTTGCCGTCGGCGCGTTCATCCCGCTCCTCCCGTGGATCGTGACTTCGACGGGCGATCCCGTGGTGTGGTCGATCGTGCTCGCGGTGCTGGCCGCCGCGGCCGTCGGCGGAGTCATCGGTTGGTTCACGCGCAACGGCATCCTCAAGTGGGCGCTGCGTCAGGTCGCGGTCGGCGCCCTCGCCGCGGCCGTGACGTTCGGCATCGGCCGACTCGTCGGCTACCACTAGCGACGGTGAAAGTGCAGCAGGCGATCGTCGCGTACGACCTTAAAGCCGAGTGATTCGTAGAGCTTGAGCGCACCGACGTTCGACTGGTCGACGAAGAGCATCGCCGTCGACACGCCCTTCTTGCGCAGGACGTCGAGGCCCTGAGTCACCATGACGCGCCCCAGGTTGCGACCCTGGAAGTCCGGGTGGACCGAGATGATGTAGATCTCGCCGAATCGGTCGGGGTGCAACTCGTGCACCTTCGTCCAACACGACGCCGCGAGACGCCCGTCGATCTCCAAGAGCAAGAAGCCCGAGGGGTCGAACCACGGCTCGCTGGTGCGCTCGTCCAGATCCGAACGGATCCAGGCGCCCTGTTCGGGGTGATCGGCGAAGGCGGCGTTGTTCTGCTCCAGCCACGCGTCCTCGTCGCGTCCCGGCACGTAGTTGCGCAGCGTCGCTCCCGCCGGGACCTCAACGGTGGGCACCGGCAGGGCCACCTGCATCAGTTGGAGGGTGCGAACGACCTGGCACTGGGAGTGCACCGGGACCATCGATCCGCGCGTCCACCAGTCGAGGGACTCGTGGTGGATCAAGAGGTTCGCCAGGAGGTCCTCGTCGAGACCGCCCCCGCACATCTCGACCATCGCGGTCGTCGTACCGGTCGCCATGGCGTACTTGACGAGCAGGCCCTCGTGGTAGAGCAACCAGTGTTCGGCTCGCCACCCGTGCACGACGATGCGCCGGCGACCTTCGTCGATGGCCTCGCGACCCAACAGTGACTCGGTGCGGTTCAAGAGGTTCAGCACTTCGAGGCGACGTTCCGGCGTCAGTGAATTACTGCGTTGCCACGAATCGGTCATGAGCGAAGGATAACCGTCGCTTCAGTCGATTCGGCCGACCACGCGGTTGAGGCGTCGCAGCAGTGCGCCGAGTGTTCGTTCGGCCGCCACGAGTTCCGAGTAGATGTCGGGCGGCATCGCCGAGCCCTCCGTTTCGACCAGCGCCGTGACGCGATGGGACAACTCATTCATCGTCGAGGTGATCGTGTTGAGTTCGTTCTGCATGCTCATCGACGTGGTCCTTCGGGTTGGGAGCGTCTCGCGCGCTGGCGCATACTGTAATGGTCGATGGACGACGCGACCGACACCACGTTCGACACGACACCGCGTTGGTCGTGCGTCGCCGCGCGCGGACCCGAGGCGGCGGCGTTCCTCCAAGGGCAGTTGAGTCAGGACCTCGCCGCGGTGACGCCGGACGGTGCGTGGTCACTCCTGCTCGCCCCCGACGGCACCGTCATCACGTCGCTCTACGTCACCGCGACGTCCGACGGCTTCGACATGAGCGTGCCGCGCGAACTCGGTGACCTCGCGCTCGCGAGGCTACGACGTTTCCTGCTGCGCACGGCCTGCACGCTCGAGCTGTACGAACTCGATCACGGTCCCTACGACACCGTCGACGAGCGGATCGACGCGGGACGACCGGGACCGGCGGAGTTCGCGCGCGCGCTTACGCCGCAGTGCTTCGGCGGGTCGTTCGTCGCCTCGACGGTCTCGTTCACCAAGGGCTGTTTCACCGGCCAAGAGTTGGTCGGACGACTCGACGCGCGCGGCTCGAGCGTGCCGTGGCGACTGGTGCGCGTGAGCGGCCCGAACGACGAGCGTCTCGACGTGGTGCTGCGGTCGAAGGGTCCGGCCAACACCTCGGGCGTGACGACGTCAACGCGACGCGGTCAGCGCGTGATCGGTCTCGGCTTCGCGCACCGCAGCCTGTTCGCGAGCGACGAGCTCGCGGCCGCCACCGACGTCACGGTCGAGGAGATTGTCTGACGTCCAAGGGTGCGGACCGTTAACGTGGGGACCAAGGAGTCGACGCGTGCGGTTGAATACTGAGGGCATATTCATCAAGGTCTCCGGCGTGACCACCGAGGACGACGCGCTCTTCTCGATCGGACTGGGGGCGAGCGCCGTCGGGTTCGACTTCGGACCGACGCCGCGCCAGATCTCGGTCAACGCCGCGCACGACATCGTGCGCCGGCTCCCGCTCGGCGCCATCTCCGTGGGCGTCTTTCGCAACGAGATGCCCCAGCGCGTCGTCGAGATCGCCAACACGCTCGGGCTGTCCGCGGTGCAGATCGACGGCACGGTCGCCGCCGAGGAACTGACCTACGTGTCCGAGCGCGTCAACACCGTCCTACGGAGTCTGCCGAGCACCGCGAACCACGACCTGGTGAGCGCCATGACCGGCGTCGACTACTTCGTGATCCCCGAGTCCGACGACCACTACTCCTTGATGGACTGCCTGGAGCTCTTCAGCGACCAAGAAGTTCGAACGCCGATCATCGCGTCGGGCGGACTGACACCCTCCAACGTGGTCGACATCGTGCAGAACTACCCGGTCTGGGGCGTCGACGTTCGCGCCGGGGTCGAGAAGTCGGTGGGCGAGAAGGACCCGGTGTTGCTCGGCCAGTTCATCGCCAACGCGCGCTGGGCCTTCGACAACGCCTACGTCGAACGCCACCACGACCAGTGGCCGATGTAGGAAAATCGCACCAACTGGATAATTCCTCGGCATGCGGTAAAATGGGGATTTCGCAAGGAGAAGTGTTCACTGAGAAAACCCTCGTGATTTTTTCCTCCCGCGTGCAAGGGGTGACTGCTATCGTAAGGACTTCGCAATACACAACCGATTTCCTATACAGATATCACTGAACTTGAAAGAAACTGGTCCTGTAACTCGAACCTGGGCATGACGAGGGGAGGGTGTGAACGAATGAACGAGATACTTGGCAGCAGCCACGAAGTCGTTTCGCGTCGGGCCCTTGTGAATTCACAGTGGTATTTTTCATAGTGCTTAAAACTCTTCGTCGATGTGATCACGGAATAGCCGAGGTCAACAGGGCAATCGTCGATTTCGAAGACAGGAGGATTTTTCGCGATGATTGAGACCGAAGAGTCGGCCTTGTCGGAACGCCCAATTGCCCACAGCAGATTTCCTCTTGTCGATAGAAACCAGTTCCTCCAAGAGTTCGAAGCGATCTTCTCAAGCTCGGTCCCGTCCCATAGTGGCTGCCTCTCCATCGAGGGCGGTTGGGGGATGGGTCGCACGTCGCTCCTGAACGCGGCCTGTCTGACCGCCGAGAGCGCCGGTTGCCAGGTCCTACGCGCGCGCGGGGGCAACCTCGAGCGCGGCGCCTCCTTCGGCGCGCTGCTGCGCATCATCGAGGGCATCGCGTCGCTGCGCAACGCCAACGAGGAGATCGTCGAACAGATCGAGAAGGTCCTCGAGTTCATCAACCGCGAAGGCGAACGCAACTTCGGCTCCCTCGGCGCCGCCTTCTACGGACTGCTGCTCGCGGCGCGCAACCTCGGTCCGGTGTTGCTGGCGATCGACGACGCCGACCTCGTCGACGACGCGACGATGACGACCCTGGAGTACGTGTACCACCGCATCGACGACCAACAGATCTGGCTCTTGACGACGTCACCCCCGCGCCGACCGGGCGCCGGCCCCCTCGCGATCGAGCACCTGCTCGTCAACCAGCACGTTCGCCACTTCACGCTCGCCCCGCTCAGCCTGGAGGGCGTGCGCATCATCCTCGCCACGCAACTGAGCGTCGAGCCGGAACCGGAGTTCGTCGCCGCGGTGCTGGACGCGACGAGCGGACGCCCGGAGTTCGTCGTCGAGATGGCCAAGGCCTGTCGCGAGGAGCGCATCTCGCCGACCGCGTCGGCCGTCAACGACCTCGATCGACTGGCCATCCCGCGGATCTCCCAGAAGGTCCTGGTGCGACTGAACCGACTGGCACCCTCCGCGCGCGACCTCCTCGAGACCTGCGCGGTCTACGGCGAATTGAGTGACGTCGCCTCGGTCATCCACCTCGCCGGCATCGAACCGGACGCGTCGGACCACGCGGTCGACAGCCTGGTGCACGCCGAACTATTGCGACCCGGTCGACCGCTCGCCTTCGTCGCGCCGGTCGTGCAGTGGGCGATCCTGCAAGACATACCCACGTCGCGTCGTTCGCAACTGCACGCGCGCTGCGCCGACTTCCTGGTGCAGATCGGTGCCGACGAGTCACTCGTCGTGGCGCACCTGCTCGCGACGGAGCCGGCGTGGAACAAGGACGTCGCGACGAAGTTGAGCGTCGCCGGACGAAGTCTGCTCGAGCAGGGCGAGGTGCGACTCGCGGCGCGGTGTCTGCGACGTTCGCTCAACGAAAGTCCGGTCACCCAGCAAGAGCCGTCGCTGTGGCTCGACCTCGCCCAGTGCGAGATCGAGCTCGGTCTTCGCACGTCGCTCTCGTCGTTCCAGAAGGCGTTGACGCTCGGCGTCCTCGACGACGAGGCCGTCATCTCGGTCGCGGTCAGCCTGATGGCCGCGTTGCGCGACTGGCCGGAGTTGCGTTCCGAGGGCGTTGCCACGCTGCAGAAGGTCTCGTCGCGACTCGCGGCCGTCGACACCGCGCTGCAACTCGAATTCGAATTGGGCCTCACGCTCCTCTCGGGCCATCCGGCCCAGCGCAGCTACGGCGTGGCGCGAATCGAGACGCTGGTCGCGTCCTCGGACGAACGTTCCAAGGCCTCGCGCGCCGCGCGGATCTTCCTCGACCTCCACCGATTCGAGAACGACCCCAGTGTGTCGGCCGCGAACATCGTCGAGATCCTCGGTTCGGTGCTCGACTCGGACCAGATGTTGGTGGGCGACCTCGCGAGCGAGGCGATCCTGGCGCGCGCCTGTCGCATGCTGCTCAGCGCCGATGAGTTCGTGCGCGTCGACCTCATCCTCGAGATGGCGCGCTGGCGGGCGAGGTCCCTGGGCGACCTGGCCGGCGAGGACGACGCGTTGCGACTCGTCGTGCTCTCCAAGCTCTGGCAGGGCTCGCTCGACGAGGCCGAGGAGGCCTGTCGCCGCCACGACGAGCTCGGTGACGCAATCTCGATGCGCCACATGGTGGGTGCCTCGGACCTGTTGATCGCCCAGGGGCGAACCGACGAGGCGCTGCAGCGCTTCGGCTCGACCGAACTCGAACGATTCGACGACCCGCTCGACCGCGCGACCGCCCACGTGGAACGCGGACGTCTCTTCGCCGCGGTCGCGCGAACCGACGAGGCGCTCGACGAGTACCACCGCGCCAGCGAGACCGCGGAGCGCGCCGGGATCAACAACGAGATCCTGGTGGCGTGGCGACCACCGACCGCCTGGGCCCTCGCGTCGCTCGGACGCTGGGACGAAGCCAAGGACTTGGCCAGCAACCACCTGGCCGCGGCCCGCGCCTTCGGTGCGCGACGCAACCTCGGCACGGCGCTGCGGGCGATGGCCGCGTCGACCCAGGACCTGAGCGACCGCGTGCAATGGCTCATCGAATCGGTCAAGGTGCTGGAGGGCTCCTCGGCCAAGCTCGAGACCGCCGCCGCGATGGTCGACTTGGGTGCGGCGCTGGTGGAGCGACGTGACATGGAGGGCGCGCGCGCCCTCTTGCAACAGGGCGCGACCCTGGCCTCGGCCTGCAAGGCGGAACGGCTCGTCGAGATCGCGGGATCGCACCTTCGTTCGGCCGGCGCGCGACCGCGTCGATTGGGGTCGACCGGTGTCGACTCACTCACCCCCGCGGAGTTGCGCGCCGTCCACATGGCGGCCGCGAACGTCACCAACCGCGCCATCGCCGACGAACTCTTCGTGAACGTGAAGACGATCGAAGGCCACCTGTCGCGGGCGTATCGCAAACTCGGCGTCACGTCCAGGTTCGAGCTGGCCGAAGTGTTGGGAGAGCCGCCGATCGAGGGCGCTGAGTACAGCGGCGAGGACGGACCGGCCCGGGCGTGGTCCGAGGACCGATGAGTCCTCTCGTCGCCTAGTAAGAGCGAGTCGCCATCGCTGCCGGCGCACGACGCTGGTTTCGGCCACTCGTGGTATTCGTCGCGGCGTGTGTCGTGATCCTCGTGGTGTGGATCAACGGCGTCGGACCCGGCACGTCAACGTCCACGACGTCGACGCCACAGCGCGTGACCTCGACGACGCGTCCGCACTCAGCCCCGACGACGACGCGTCCGCACGGTCACTCGCACTCGACGACGACGATCCGACACCGCCGGCACCCGACGACGCCGACCACGCGGCCACAACATCACCCGACCACGCCGACCACACCGACCACGCGGCCGACCGCGACGCCGACGTCGACCACGCAACCGTCGTCCACCACGCAACCGTCCACGTCGACGACGCGGCCGACACCGACGACGTCGACGCCGCCGGACAGCGGGACGTGGTGGCGTCCACCGACCGGCGTGGTGCCCTGGCAGTGGGAGATCGGCCAAGCCTTCGACGCGACGTCCGCGACGGACCTCGGCACGAACGACACGCTGCCGGACGGTTCGCCCGCCCCGGCGCCCCAGGTCTACGACATCGACGGCATCGACAACTCCGCCGCCACGGTGTCGGCCCTGCACGCGCGCGGCGCCCACGTGATCTGTTACATGGAGGTCGGCACCGCGGGCGACTACGGCGGCGCGTACACGACGTACTACGACGAGCTGCAGGCCGCCGGTGACCTGGGGAACAAGCTCAGTGGCTACCCGGAGTACTTCATCAACATCAACGCGCCCTCGGCGGTGACGATCGTCGAGAGCATCCTGCGCGACCAGTGCGCTGCGAAGGGGTTCGACGCCGTCGAGACCGACCTGGACGAGACGTTCGACAACAACGAGGGCTCCACGGGTTTCACGATCACGCAGGCCGACGAGGAGGCCTACCTGACGACGCTGGCGAACTACATGCACGGTCTCGGCATGGGCTGGATCGCGAAGAACCTGGACGACACCGGCAGTCAGAGCTTCGTCGACGACATGATGAACCTCGCCGACGGCGTCATCACCGAACAGTGCAACCAGTACGACACGTGCTCGCTCTACAAGTCCTTCGAGGGCAAGAAGGCGATCTTCAACGCCGAGTACAACTTGACGACCGCGCAGTTCTGCGCGAACGATGACGCCGCCGACATCAACGGCGTGTTGTTCCCGGTCGACCTCAACGGTCCGCGCTTCCCCTGTCAGTAGCGCCGGTGCTCGTTGACGACCATTGACTCGAACTCGCACTGTGTAGAGACGAACATGTCGACATTGTGACGTTGTAGTTCGCTGGGACTTTCGTCACATCTTCTCCAGTTGTCCGACTTTTGAGCGCGAGGTGAGAGCACGGTGTCACCACCTTCGAATACTTGTCCTCATGACAAATCACGCAAGGGGCCGATCGGTCTCCATCCGCATCGATCGGACTTCCGGTTCGAGCTCATTGATCTCGCTGGCGACGCTGGCCCGCCAGTGGCGGACCCGTCGAAAGACCTGCATCGCGATGGCCGCCATGTTGATCTGCGTGCCCCTCATCCTCGCCACGTCGAACCCCTCCGGCGCGATGCTGAGTCCGCACGCCGGTGAGCGTCTGGTGGCCATCCCGAACTGGCGACGCCACGGTCCGACCTCGGCGCCGTCGACGACGACGACGCGGCCGCGTCGGTCGTCGCCCACGACGCTCCCGGTCCTCGGATCCCCTGATCCGACCACCACGACGACGGTGTTGATCTTCTCACCGATCGTCACGACCACGACGACGACGCTCGTCACGACCACGACGACGTCGCCAGCTCCGACCACGACCACCCAGCCGACGCCCGCCACGACCACCACGACGTCGCCCACGTCGACGACCGCGCCGGTGACGACGACGACCCAGGCGCCCGCGCCCAGTGGCGACGGCACTTGGTGGCACCCGCCGACCGGCGTCGTGCCGTGGCAGTGGGAGATCGACCACCCGCTGGACCTGAGTTCGGCGACCGACATGGGCACGAACGACACGCTCCCGGACGGCTCGGCCGCCCCGGCTCCGGTCGTCTACGACATCGACGGCATCGAGAACTCCGCGGCCACGGTGGCGGCGTTGCACGCCAAGGGCGACCACGTGATCTGCTACATCGAGGTCGGGACCGCCGGCAACTACTACAGCGCCGCCGACGAGGGCATCGCGACGACGTACTACGCGCAGTACCAGGCGGCCGGCGTCTTCGGCAACAAGCTGCCCGGGTACCCCGAGTACTTCCTCAACATCAACTCACCGGCCACCGTGTCGATCACCGAGGCGATGATCAACCAGCAGTGCGCCGCCAAGGGCTTCGACGCGGTTGAGACCGACCTCGACGAGACCTACTCGGGCGTGGACGGCTCGACCGGCTTCTCGCTGAGCGAGGCCGACGAGGTCGCCTACATGACGACGCTGGCGAACTACATGCACCGCGACGGCCTGGCCTGGATCATCAAGAACCCGGACGACACCGGCGACAACTACGCCGCGACGATGGAGCCCTTGGCCGACGGCGTGCTCACCGAGCAGTGCAACCAGTACGGCACGTGCTCGGCGCTCAGTTCGTACTTCGGCCACAAGGCGATCTTCAACGCCGAGTACAACATCCCGACCAGTCAGTTCTGTGCGAATGACGACTCGCTCGGCATCAATGGCGTCTACTTCCCGGTCGACCTCAACGGTCCGCGCAGCCCCTGCCAGTGATCGCTGGGTCGCTCAGGCGACCGCCGAACTCCAGAGCTCCTCGACCACCTTGGTGATCGGGGTGTTGGGGACCCAGTTGTAGTTGCGCGCGAGGAGTGAGACGTCGGCCTGTTGCCAGTGCACGTCGTTCGAACGTTCCGAGCCGTCGCCCGTCTCGATGATCTCGCCGCTGAAACCGGCGGCGTCGGCGAGCATCTCGACCAGCGTGCGACACGACAGGGCGTGACCGCTGCCGACGTTGATGACCGGGTCGAGTTCCACCATCCGCGTGGTCTGCAGCACCACGTCGGCGACGTCACTGGCGGCGACGAAGTCGCGACTGGACTTGAGCGAGCCGAGCGAGATGGAACGGCGCCGGTGCTTCTGGGCCAGGATCAGCTGGTCGATCGCGCGCCGGGCGAGGGAGTCGGCGGGTGCGCGCAGTCCGATCGGGTTGAACACGCGCAGCACGGTCGCGGCGATGTCACCTTCGTTCGTCGCGGCCACGATCTTTCGCGTGGCCGCCAACTTGGAGCGGCCGTAGTTGCTCACCGGTTCGGGCTTGGCGCTCTCGGTGATCGGGACGCCCTCGGGTTGGACGCCGTACTCCGCGGCCGAGCCCAGGTGCACGAGCGGCGTCGGTCCGGCCACGCGCAGCGCCTGGATCAGGTTGTCGACGAACGTGGTGTTGATCTCCCACAACTGCTCCGAGGTGCCGGTCGTGCGTCCGGCGCAGTTGATCAACGCGTCCGGGCGACTGGCCTGGATGAGGACGATCAACTCCTCGACCGAGGCGCGCGTGAGGTCCAACGGCACCCAACTGCTGTTGGTCGGCAGCGGGATCCGTGGCGGGTTGCGACTCACCACCACGATCGCCGGCGGCGTCGTGGCGCGATTGATCGCCTCGTGCACCTGGCTTCCGAGGAAGCCGCTCGCGCCCAGGATGAGATACGTGGTCATCGAACTCCACGAAGCAGTCTCGACTCCATGACCTCGAACTCCTCGTTCGCGCGGTCGTAGTCGTCGGGTCGTCCGATGTCGAGCCAGTAGCCGTCGAAGGGGTAGCTGGCCGGGTACATGCCCTTTTCGATCAAGTCGTGCATGATCTCGTCGAAGCCGTAGGGGAGACCCTTGGTGTAGTTGGCGAGGTGACGCTTGCTCATGGCGTAGACGCCCATGCTCACGGTGTAGGTGAGCGGCGGCTTCTCGGTGAAGGACGTGATGCGACCGTCTTGGATGTCGAGGACGCCGAAGTCGACCTGGTGGACGCGCTCGTTGGTCGCCACCGTGAGCGGCGCGTCGGAGTCGATGTGGAACCGTAACAGGTCGGCGTAGTTCATGTCGGTCAAGATGTCGCCGTTCATGAGCAAGAAGTGCTCGGGCAGGTTCTCCAGGACCATCAGCGCCGGACCGACCGTCCCGAGGGGCGAGCGCTCCTCGGCGTAGTCGACCTCGAGGCCCCACTGCGATCCGTCGCCGACGTAGGCGCGAATCAGGTGACCCAGGTGACCGATGGCGAGCGTCGCGCGCTTGAAGCCGCACTGGGCCAGCTGGAGCATGACGATCTCGAGGATCGAGTAGCGGTCACCGATCGGCACGAGCGGCTTGGGGATGACGGTCGTGTAGGGACGTAGTCGCACGCCCTTGCCGCCGGCCACGATCACGACGTGGGGGAGATCGGTCGGGTTGTCGCGGCGGTTGAGATTGCGGGAGTCGAGTTGTGTCATGTCACTTCCTCCTAATCAGACGTTGTACTGGTCGGGCTTGTAGCGCGCCAGGTTGCGGGGGTCCGAGAACCACTCGATGGTGGCGAGTAGTCCTTCGCGAAGGGTGTGGCTCGGCTTCCACGAGGCGGCACTGCTGATCGCCGTCGAATCGGAGAACAGTCGGTCGACCTCGGAGTTCTCCGGACGCAGGCGCTGCTCCTCCGTGCGGATCTCGACCTCGACGCCCATGAGTTCGGCGATGAGTCGCGCGAGGTCGCCCACGGCGATCTCGTTGCCGGAACCGGCGTTGAAGGTCCGTCCGACGACCTGGTCGAGCGGCGCCTCGAGGACCGCGCGAAAGGCGGCCGCGGTGTCGAGGACGAAGGTGAAGTCCCGCGTCGGCGTGACCGCGCCGAGGGAGATCTCGCGCTTGCCACTCGCCAGCTGGCTGATGACCGTCGGGATGACGGCGCGCGCCGACTGACGCGGTCCGTAGGTGTTGAAGGGACGCAGCGTCACCGTCGGCAGTCCGAAGCTCAGGTTGTAGCTCTCGACGAACTTGTCGGCGGCGATCTTCGACGCCGAGTACGGCGACTGGGCGTGCAGCGGGTGGGACTCGTCCATCGGCACCCGTTGGGCCGTGCCGTAGACCTCGCTGGTCGAGGTCGCGACGACGCGCGCGGTGCCGAGCGAGCGCGCGACCTCGAGGACGTTCAGGGTGCCGGCTGCGTTGGTCTCCAGGTACGACCACGGCGCCTGGTACGAATAGGGGATCGCGATGAGCGCGGCGAGGTGGGCGACCATGTCGGCGCCCTCCAGGAGGGCGCGGACGGAGTCGCGGTCGCGCACGTCGCCGGAGAGGATCTCGACGGATTCGTGGATGCTGAGAGGGGCGTCCTCCATCCAGCCCCACGAACCCGTCGAGTTGTACTGCACCATGGCGCGAACGTGGTAGCCCGAGGTCACCAACGTCTCGACGACGTGGGAACCAATGAAGCCGTCCGCACCTGTTACAGCGATTGTTTGTCTTGTCATGGCTGTTTAACCACTTTCACGATTGAATTTCGAAATTGAGGGGTGAGAGGAGGACGCTGCGCGAGAGCAGTGCGAGCGACGCGATCGCGGCGAACGAGGCGATGAGTACTGAGACGATGCCGAAGTCCGCCGCGACGTGCCCCGTGGAGGCCCAATCGCTCACGAGCGCGACAGAAATCGCCGCGAGGGCCACGAGCCACGAGAGCAGGACTCGGTTGATGAGACCGGCCGACACCATGATCAGCGCCAGGAAGAAGGTGATCCCGATGGCGTCGACCGTCAGGATCAGCAGTGGCGCCATCGTCTCGTGACGGACCAGCGCGATGGTCGTGGCGATCGTCGAGGTGATCATCAGGACACCTATATATGTCGTCATCGAGCGCACCATCGCCGCGCGAGCCCTTTGGCCGAAGTGCAGTAGATCGGTGGTTTCGCGCAGCGCGAGGGCCGTGCGGCTGCGAAAGGAACGAAGTTGCCACTCCATGAGGCCGAGCGTGACCAGCAGGGGACCGGCGGCGATGGCGACCGAACCGGAAGATCGAACGCTGTGGGTCGCGAAGCCGATGACCGCTGACGTGAGCAGTCCGCAGCCGAGACCGTACAGCAGGAACTTCCCGGCCTGGACTCGGGTGCTCGAGGAGAACGTGGGCCTGCGCCAGGACTTCGAGACGATCGGCCCAAGGGCGAAGGCGACGACGAGGATCGTGGAGACCAGGATCCACCAGGTGGCGTCCTGATCGGAGATGACGCCCAGGGAGAGGACCGAGCCGATGAATCCGGGGGCCAAGCAGAGCAAGAGCAATCGCTCGGCGGCGTGGAAGATCAGGATGCCACTGGCGGCGATGTAGACACTGAGGGAGACGGCGAGTTCGACACTGGTCGCATTTCCGCCGAGCGCCGCGCGCACGACGAGCGACACGGCCAGCGAAGCGAACGCGGTGACGACAATGGAACTCGCGGCGAGCAGCGCGTCGCTGCGGTGATCCTTGCGGTCGCGAAGCGACCAGCTCAGGACGGTGAAGGCCTGGGTCGTGCCCCAGGCGACGGTCAGTCCCACCGGGAGCAGCCACCAGAACGTACCGAGGTGCAAACTGAGGATGACCACCGACACGAAGATTGCCGGCACGGCGTAGAGCGCACCTCGTAGGAGGTCCTGGGCGTTGCCCATCTTCGGTCCCGGCTTCTCCTCGGGTCGCACGTCCATGTAAGGGATTGAATCGAAGACGACTTCGGCAGCGGCGAACACGTCAGAGAATCCGAAGCTGGACTTCACCACGCGAGCGCTGAGGCCAAAGGTCTCGAGTCGCGCGGCGACTTCGAACTGATCGACCGCGGACGCGCAGTATTCGGTGAGCCGAGCATCGCGTTGCACCCAATCGAGCAGTCCCTGGACGTCCGGCAGCGCCGTCGCGGTGGCGCCCGCGGCGTTGCGTCGAGCACCGTCGATGGAGGTGACCTTCGACGCGGGCTTCCTGGAACGTGAATTCGTCACGCGAAGGACCTCTCTTCAGGGAACTTCTGAATCGTCGCGTTCGCCCCGCGAACTTCGATCTCTTCGACGGTGGGACCGAGGAAACGCTCCACCAGGTGCATAACGAACTGTTCGAGCATGTCCTCTTCCGTGCGCACCTGATTTCGTTCCAACACCGGCGCACTGGAGATGTTGCCGGTGACTTCGCGGTAGAGGTCGCCGAAGACGGCCAGACTCTGGTCCAACGTGAAGCGCGAGAGGATCCGTTCGCGCGCGGCTCGTCCCACGAGATTGCGAAGACCGATGTCGTTGAGGAAGATCAGACACGCGTCGGCCATGCGCTGCGGATCGCGTGGCGGAACTATGATCCCCGCGCCGCCCGTGGCCTCACGAACGCCCCCCACGTCAGTCGCGACGGTCGCCTTACCCGCCGCCATCGCCTCGATCAACGTGTAGGGGAATCCTTCGGAGATGCTCGTGAGCAGGACGACGTCGCCCGCGTGATACGCGTCAAGTACCGACTCCACGTGCCCTTCGAAGGTCACGGAGTCGCCGAGTTGGAGTTCTTCGGCGAGGTCCTCGCAGATCTTCAAGTAGCCGCGATTCTCCTTTGACGCGGTGCCGAAGATCCGGAGTCGAGTCTCTGGCTTCACCTCGCGAACCTTCGCGAACGTGTACAACAACGTCTCGACGTCCTTCAGTGGGTCGATGCGACCGAGCCACGCGAGTGTCGGCACGTCAGGTTCGGAACTGCTTCGAATGAAGTTCTGCGCGTCGACGCCGTTGTAGATCGGACGGATTCGACTTGGGTCACACCCGTTGGCCTCCAGCCACAAGACGTTGTACTCGCTGCCGGGTGCCATCGCCTTGGCGACTTGATAGCCCGCCCACGTCAGGTGCTTGAAGAAGCTCAACAAGATGCTGCGTACCGGACGCGAGTAGGTGAAGGCGTTGATCGAGAGATAGCGCTCGCGAAGATAGATGCCGTGTTCGCTAATGATGAGCGGCGTGCCGTAGGTCCAATACGCACCGAGTCCGGGCAAGATCGCCAAGCCATTCGACGTCGCATGACAAAGATCGACGACGGGCGGCGGTTCGAAGAGCGGACGTAGTTGACGTTCGATCAAGTCGAGCGCGAGGCACGCGTCGGCGACCGTCACTTCGGTCGGCGCCACGGCTGCGGAACGATCGTCGAGTTGCATCTTGCGCATCACCAACAGCAGTACCTCGAGCGACTCCGCACTGCGCAGCGAGTCGATGAGCGGCGCACCTCCCGAGACGTCAAACAGTCGGTGCAGTCCTTCGAGGAAGTCGTTGCCGCCGTTCGGATTGGCGATGGACCACGCGAAAGCTTCGAACGCATCGTGAGCGTCGGCGTCGCGACGAGACTTCGCAGAAGCGCTCTGGCGACGTGGTGCTGTCGTGTCGTTCGCCGATTGTCGTTGCGCGGCAAAGAGTCCAGGTGATTCGCCGTCTTCGACGAGTGCGTCGCCGATGTGTCCCAACGTCTTGCGGACCCGCTTGAAGAAACGGGACTCCTTCGATTTCGGATCGCCCCACAGTGCGATCGAACGGAGTGCGTCGACGTTCTCTGGGAGTTCCCACGTGGGATGGAGGTCCGACGCCGCGACGATCGAATAGATCGTGAATCGGTGCGGCGCCATTCCGCGAACGAGTTGGTCGCACCACACGCTGACGCCGCCCGGATGGTACGGGTAGGTACCTTCAGTGAGCAGAGCGACGCGAAGGCACTCTTGCTCCTGATCCCCGGAGGCGGTTTCGACGTAGGTCATCAGAGGAAACGTATGTGAAATTGGGCCTGGCGCCTACCCAGAACTTTGAATTAAGGGAACGAGGCCCAATGCTAGAAAGCCCCGAAAAACCCTCTAGAAGTTTCACTCGACCCTTGCATCAGCACCGGGTGACCCTTGAATCAGCAGGTGTGACGAATGCGGTTGGCGTTTTGGCCCAATTCATTGGAACGTTGAGGGCACCGCGATTTGAACTGCGGCCCACAGAGAGCGCGCTCGTGAACCGAACGGCCCAACTGACGCGCGCGCCGCCGCGAAAGTCAAGGGGAATGGCCAAGTGTTCCGGGGTAGTTGAAGGGTGAACGCCAGCAATATTGGGGTGGATGAGCGCTTTTCGCTTCCTTAGTATTCGACCAGCAACTCGCGCGGCGGGCTCAAAAGGAGATTAGAGAATGCGTCATTCGACGTGGTTCGTGACCAAGATCATGATTTCAGGTGCGCTGTTCTGCGCGCTGACGTTGCCATCGCAGATCGCGACCGCGTCAGCGGCTACACCGCCACAACTCTCACTCAACGTGTTGCTCATCGGCACGGGCTCATCGGATCCCACGACGCTTGCCTGGAGTACCGCGCTCACGAGTGAAGGCGTCGCCTTCACTGAAGTGACCGCCACCGGTTCCTACGGTGCGGAGACAGTCACCTTGCCCGCCCTTTCTTCCGGCACGACCGGAAACTTCAACGCCGTCGTCTTCGCTGACGCTCCGAACGCGTTCGCCGCGGGTCAGTTCACGACGCTGGACTCCTATGAGTCGACGTTCGGCGTTCGCCAGCTCGACGGCTACATGTTCCCGGATTCCACGATCGGGCTGACCGGCGTTCCGGGTGCCGAAATCGACGGGCAGACCGCGACCGTGACCGCGGCCGGGCTCGTGGGGCTACCGCAGCTCAAGGGCACGTTCCCTTTTGACACCGGGACCTACGGCTACGGCGCGACCGTGAACGCCTCAGCTCCCTTCACTCCATGGATCACCGACAGTGAAGGAGTGGTTGCGGGCGTTTACCAACATCCCAGTACCGACGCGCAGGCGGGCGTCAGCGAACTCGCGCTCTTCTTCGACTACAACTATTCATCCCTGCAGTGGCTGTTGCTCGCGCCGGGGCTCATCAACTGGGTGACGAACGACACGCACCTCGGTCTCTATCGCAACTACTTCGGTCAAGACGTCGACGACAACTTCCTCGCTGACAACGAGTGGAGTTCCGCTGATCAGTGCACACCGGCCGCTACCGATCCGACGGACGTAAACTGCTCCGCTGCCGTGCTCGCCGACCCAAGTTCGTGGCCGAAGGACGTGCAGATGAGTGCCGCTGACGTGGACTACGTCGTGGCGTGGGAGAAGGCCAACGGCATAACCTTGAACCTCGCGTTCAACGGTGTCGGTGCCTGTACGGCGCCTGCGGCGGGTGACTTTTCGAGTGCGGTGTGCAACGGAACAATCACGGACAACGGCACGACTTACACGTTGCCCGGCGATCAAATTGATTCGAGTGACCCGAACGACGCGGCGCTGGTGAATGAGTTGCTCCTCGACAAGGCGGACTTCAACTGGGTCATCCACACGTGGAGTCACGAGTACCTCGGCTGCAACCTCTTCCAGCCGCAGGCCGTCACGTCCGTGGTGCCCAACGCCACCGGTGGCACGTTCAGTGCTGGGAATTACAGCTACGAGATAACTGCGGCGACCGCCTACGGCGAGTCGGAGCCGTCGTTGCCGGACGAAGTCAGCGTCGCCAATGACGGATCGGTGACGCTCACCTGGCCCGACGCAACCAACGGCGTCGGTAGCAATGGCCTCGCCGGACCGACCCTCGCGCAAGAAGAGGCGATCCACACTGGCGGAACCGGCTTCTGGGGTTACAACATCTATCGCACCGCATCGGGCGGCAGTTCCTACGGGCTCATCGGTCAAGTTCCAGAGAATGGCACGCAAGCGACCTACACGTTCACCGACACCGGCGCCACCGCACCCGGCGCCGCACCTGGTTCGTCGGACGCCAACCCGACCGCGACGAACCCGGGCATCGACTGCGCCAGCGGTCTCGGCGCGAGCGGAACTGGCAACTGGGATCCCGTGAGCGACCCCGCCGGTTCACCGGACAATTCGATCGACACCGAGATCGCCTGGGATCAAGCCTGGGCGGCGGCAAATAATTTGCCGAACTACAGTCCGTCGGTCGTGGTCACCGGCGAGCACTCCGGCATCGAGAGTCCCAACATGCCCGACGCACTCGCCAACGTGGGCGTCACGACGTTCGCGACGGATGCCTCGCGTCAGCCGACCCAGTATTCGCTCTCGGGCACCGCCGGATCGATCACCTCCAGCGCACTTTCGGCGCCGCGCTACCCGAGCAACATCTACTACAACGCGTCGAACTGGCCCGATGAAATCAATGAGTACGACACGCTTTACGTGACCCAGGGCGATTCACTGGGCGCCGCCGGACCGGGCGAGGTGGGCCACTGCAACAACACCTCGTCCACGACCTGCACGGCAACTCCACCCACCGAGGCCACGATTCTCGCCTCGGAGTCGCGCATCATGCTGAGTCACGTCCTGGCGAATGATCCGCGTGTGGGTTTCGCCCACCAGACCAATCTCATTGGCGACGTCATCAACGGCACCCAACAGGGCTACACCTTGCTCTCCTTGCTCAGTGACATGTTGAGTCAGTACAACACCTGGACCAACACGCCACTCGTTCAGATGACTGACATCACTGACGCCCAGACCTTGGCCCTGCAAACGGCCTGGAGTTCAGCGCTGGCCACGGGCAAGGTCTCCGCGAGCGAGGTCAACGGCATCATCACGGTCACCAACAACTCCGGCTCGCCCGTGAGCGTGCCCGTGACGGCTCCGCTCGGGACGACGGCGGGCGCCGGCGCCTACGGTCAGTCCTACGGTGGTGCCCTCTCGCAGTGGACACCACTCGCCAACGGCGCAACGCTCACCCTGAGCTCGACCGGGGCGACGTCATTCACGAGCGCCACGTCGGCGACGTCGACCGTCGGTACCCCGTTCAATTTCAGCGTGACGACGTCCGGACCGGTTCCGGCTCTCAGCGAATCCGGCGCACTGCCGACGGGGATCAAGTTCACCGACAACGCCAACGGCACCGCGAGTCTGGCGGGAACGCCCGCCGCCGGTACGGGCGGGAGCTTTCCGATCACCATCACCGCGAAGAGCGCCGCTAACACGGTGACGCAGTCATTCGTGCTGACCAACGATCAAGCGCCGACGATTACCAGCGCCAACGCGGCGAGTTTCACCACCGGAGTGTCCGGGACGTTCACCGTCACGGCGACTGGCTATCCGGTGCCGACGGTAAGCGAATCGGGAACTCTGCCAACGGGCGTAAAGTTCACGGCCGGAGCGGCCGGTACGGGGACGATTTCGGGAATGGCGGCGCCCGGAAGTCTGAGCAGTTACGCCGTGACGCTCAGCGCAAGTAACGGCGTTGGTTCTCCGGCTTCGTCGCCGTTCACGTTGACGGTGGTGGCGCCATCGGCCCCGAAGTTCACCAGTGCCGCGTCCGCAACTGCGATCGTCGGCTCCGCTTTCAGCTTCACCGTGACGACAACTGGCAATCCGGCGGCGACAGTCACCAAATTCTTGAACCTTCCGTCGGGACTCACGTTCACCGCCAATGCGAATGGCACCGCGACGATCTCGGGAACACCGACCGTCGCGGGCACCACGCTCCTGCTTTTTGAAGCCAGCAACAGTGCGGGCATCGCCCTGCAGATTTTCAGCCTGAGCGTGGACCAAGCACCGACCTTCACGAGCGCCAATTCGGCGACCGTCACGCACGGCAAGAGCTTCAGTTTCCAAGTGAGCGCCACGGGTACACCCGACGTCACCTTCAGCATCAACGGAACGCTTCCTGCGGGTGTCACCCTCACCAACTCTGGTGGTGGTTTCGGCTTCTTCTTCGGCCCGTTCGGCGGCAACGGTGACACCGCGACGCTCTCGGGTACGCCCAAGACCGCAGGCACCTACACCTTTAACATTGTGGCGACCAATTCCGCTGGCTCGGCCACGCAGAGCTTCACGTTGAAGGTCACATGAGTCGACCGTTCCCATCCAGTAATTCCGTGAACAACGGGGAGGGCGACCCGCAGTTCACATTTCGAAGTATCCCGTCGTGGGTCTATGCAACAAAGGAGTTTTCATGTCTAATCTAAAGAGGCTCGTCCCCAAACTGGTTTTGGCTCTTACGCTCTTGGGTGCCGTAGCGATTCCCGCGCAGAGCGCGGGTGCGGCGACGTCGACGGCGCCCACGGTGGCGCTCAAGGTTCTCGTGATCGGCGACGGTGCGACGGACCCGACGACGGTGGCGTGGGAGGACGCGCTCACGTCCGAGGGCGTTCCTTTCACGGAAGTTGACGCCACCGGTGCTTACGGCTCCGAGACCGTAACAATTCCCGCGCTCACCTCGAGCGCGACGGTGGGGAACTTCAACGGCGTCGTCCTCGCGGACACCGACGCCGCTTTCGCCTCGGGTCAGCTAACGGCACTGTTTACCTACGAGTCCGACTTTGGAATTCGCCAGATCAGCGGCTACGGCTATCCCGATACGACGCGAGGAGAGACCGCGGTCGCTTCACCGGTGACCACGCTCGACAACACCACGGGGACCGTTACCGCCGCCGGTTTGGCCGCCCTGCCCGCGCTCAAGGGAACCATCCCGTTTGACGTTGGGACCTACGGCGTGGAAGCCACCACCACGAGCACCAACTTCACCCCGTGGATCACCAACACCACGGGTGTCCTCGCCGGTCTCTACCAGCACCCGAATACCGACGCGCAAGGCGGGGTTTCGGAACTCATGATCAACTTCGACTACAACTACAGCTCCTTGCAGTGGCTGCTATTGGCGCCCACGCTCATCAACTGGGTCACCCAGGACACGCACCTGGGTCTGTATCGGAACTACTTCGGTCAGGACATCGACGACAACTTCATCGCCGACAACGAGTGGAGTTCGACGTATCAGTGCACCCCGGCCGCGACGGACCCCATTGACTTTGGCTGCCCGGCCGGCGTGGGTGGCAACGCCGCCGACGGTCCACCCGACGTGCAAATGAGCGCCGCCGACGTGGCGTACGTGGTCGCGTGGGAACAGCAGACGGGCATTCAGTTGAACCTCGCCTTCAACGCCGTGGGCGCGTGTGACGCACCGACGCAGTCAACGGCGAGCTGCACCGGATCGATCACCGAAGGTGGCAAGACCTACACCGACCCGGGATTCGTCACCGACACGACGGCGCCCGATGACGCGGCGCTCATCAGTGCGTTGCTCGCGGACCAAGCCGACTTCAACTGGACGATCCACACCTGGAGTCACGAATTCCTCGGCTGCAACGTGTGGCAGCAGCAGCCGCTGACGTCCGTCGTCGCGAATGCGTCGGGCGGGACCTTTACCGCTGGCGCCTACAACTACGAGATCACTGCCGCCACCGCCTATGGCGAGTCCGAGCCCTCGGTCGCCCAGAGCGCGACGGTCGCGACAGGGGGATCGGTCACCCTGACGTGGCCGGACGCACCTAATGGGAGCGGTACCACCGGCAACGCCGGTCCAACGCTGTTCCAAGAAGAGGCCGACCACTCCGGTGGTACCGGTTTCTGGGGCTACAACATCTATCGCGAGAACCCGGGTGCGACGACCTACGGGTACGTCGGTCACGTCGCCGAAGACCCCACGGGCGCCACGACGACGTACACCTTTACGGACACGAATGCGACTGCCCCGGGAGCGGCACCGGACTCCGCGGTCGGCGAACCGACCGCGACCAACCCGGGCATCGACTGTGCGAACGGTGACGCCTCGTGGGATCCCGCCAATGATCCTTCCGGGACCACCGATGATTCAATCGACACCGAGATTGCGTGGGATCAAGCGTGGGCGAAGGCCAACGGACTCACGAACTACAGTCCATCGGTTGTCATCACCGGCGAGCACTCGGGTATTGAGAATCCCAACATGCCAGCCGCGTTGGCCAACGTCGGCGTCAACGTCTTCGCTACCGACGCGTCTCGTCAACCTCAGCAGTACTCGTTGACATCGGGAACCAACGTCGCCGAATCGGCGCCGCGTTACCCGAGCAACATTTATTACAACGCGTCGAACTGGCCCGATGAGATCAACGAATACAACACCCTCTACCTGGCCAACGGCGTCAGTATGGGAGCGGCAGGACCGGCGGGTGAAACTGGAAGGTGCGTTAGTTCAGGGTCAACGACGTGCTCACAAACTCCTCTGACGGAAGCGGATATTCTCGCCTCGGAGTCGAGAATCATGCTGAGCCACGTGCTCGACAACGACCCACGTGTCGGCTACGCCCACCAGACAAACCTGATCGCGGACGGCACCGGGGCAGCAGGGTCTGCCACACAGAATGGTTACACAATCTTGGCGCTCATCAATGACATGTTGGCCCAGTACCAGTCATGGACGACGACCCCACTTGTTCAGGTAAACGATGCTACCGACGCCCAATACCTCGGCCTGCAAAGTGCGTGGGCAACGGCGCAAGCGTCGGGGAAGGTCGCCGCCACTGAGCAAAACGGCGTGATCAATGTGACCAACACCACCGGCGCGACGGTCAGTGTGCCGCTCACTGCCCCGGCGGGGACGACGGTGAACGGCGCGGCGTTCGGCCAGTCATACGGCGGGGCCCAGTCAACTTGGACGAGCGTCACGACATCGGGTGTCTCGCTTGACGCTTCCATTGGCGTATTGAACCCGGGATCACAGTTGAACCCGGGTGAAGGGATTACCTCACCTAGCGGTCAATACAGCATCGTTATGCAAGCCGACGGAAACTTTGTTGAATATGACGGTGCTGCTTCGGCGTGGGCAACCGGTACGAATACGACTGGCTCAGTCATTGACATGCAGACCGACGGGAACCTGGTCATCTACAGTGGAACCACAGCTAAATGGGCGAGTGGCACTTCGGGCAACGCTGGCGCTTATTTGGTACTGGGCAACAACGGCATTCTCACTATTGATTCTGCAAGTGGCGTGCCAATTTGGGGCGCCACAGGCATCTTGGTGCCGGGCCAAGTGCTCGCTGCGGGTCAATCGATCACGTCGCCGAACCACACGTATCGCCTCACCATGCAGTCCGACGGCAACCTGGTTGAGTACGACGGCGCTGCTTCGGCGTGGGCGACCGGCACCAATACGACTGGCTCAACCTTGCTGATGCAGAGCGACGGAAACCTTGTCATGTACAGCGCGGGTACTCCAAAGTGGGCGAGTGGCACGAACGGCAATACTGGCGCCTACCTTGTCCTTGGCGACAACGGTGTATTGAGTGTCGATTCGTCGAGCGGGGTTGCACTGTGGGGAGGAGTCGGCGTCTTGACTCCGGGCGCCCAACTCGCCGCGGGTCAATCGATAACGTCGCCGAACCACACGTATCGCCTCACCATGCAGTCCGACGGCAACCTGGTTGAGTACGACGGCGCTGCTTCGGCGTGGGCGACCGGCACCAATACGACTGGCTCAACCTTGCTGATGCAGAGCGACGGAAACCTTGTCATGTACAGCGCGGGTACTCCAAAGTGGGCGAGTGGCACGAACGGCAATACTGGCGCCTACCTTGTCCTTGGCGACAACGGTGTATTGAGTGTCGATTCGTCGAGCGGGGTTGCACTGTGGGGAGGAGTCGGCGTCTTGACTCCGGGCGCCCAACTCGCCGCGGGTCAATCGATAACGTCGCCGAACCACACGTATCGCCTCACCATGCAGTCCGACGGCAACCTGGTTGAGTACGACGGCGCGGCGGTGAAATGGGCCTCTGGAACGAACACTGCCGGATCTACTGTCACAATGCAAACCGACGGAAACCTCGTCATCTACAGCGCGGGAATTCCGAAGTGGGCAACCAACACCGCTGGATACCCGGGCGCCTATCTGTCACTTTCGGATACTGGGGTTCTCAGTGTGAACGCGAGTGGCGGATTGGCGCTGTGGGGCTAGTCGATTGATTGTGGTCCCTTGGTGGCACGTGTGCCACCAAGGGACCACCTTTTGCGACTATTACTCGCGAAAATAACGCGCTGACGCACGCGAACCATTCAATTCCGGTCCCACACGCAAGAAGCCTCAAATCGTTCGAATTATGGCAGGCTTTCCGATAATGAGAATTAAGAGGATCTGGAGAGTGGCGTGTTCCCCGTTGTCAGGAGCGTGATCGAGATGTCGATGCTGAGTGCATGACTTCGATCGTAGGGTCTTCGGACGCTCTACCTGAGACCCCTTCTGCACGACGTTGGGTTCAAGATCGTCATCACGGTCCACGTCGCGAAGCGGTAGGTCTCGCGCCGTGCGTTGGTTGGAGCCTCGTTGCGGTACTACTGGTGTTCTCGGGCCTCCAAGCGTGGGCAGGTCAACTGCAGTTCGGTTTATCTCTCATCACGTCCGCTTGTCTCATTCTGGGCGGCCTCGGTTCACTTGTTGTTATCTGGTTGCGCGGACGAGTCGATGCCTCCGTGCAGCTCGTCCTCTTCATTGGTGCCGCGGTCGGTTTCGCCATTGTCACGACCCTGGTGATCTTGCATGACCCCACCTATGGAACGGACGAGATTGCGTTCGATCAATACGCCGCACAACTGGCCTTTCACGGCGTAGACCCGTACGTCCGATCAATGGGACCCTCGCTGGGACTTTTTCACGTACCGGACATTTATCGAACGTACCTGATGACTGGCGGACAGGTCACGCGACTCTCGTATCCCGCCGGTTCGTTCCTCGCCTACTTACCTTTTCTCGCTTTGGGAATGCACATGCAGGCGGCAATCCTCGCGGACGGACTCGCGTGGATAATCGGCATGGCTCTCGTCTGGCGGCTCGTGCCGCAGTCCATTGGGTGGTTGGCACCACTCTTGCTGCTCGGTACCGTCTACATGGGCTACGCAGCGGGTGGCGTTACTGACGCCCTCTACGTCCCCTTTCTTGTTCTGGCAATGTGGCGTTGGGATCGCTTCGCGCTTCCAACCGAAGTGGGACTGTCCCGTTGGATTGGCCCCGTCGCACTCGGCATTGCCTGCGCCGTGAAACAAACACCATGGTTCCTCGTGCCGTTCTTGACCATCGCCGTTTACTTCGAGGCGAGCGAACGGGGTGTGGAGCCCTTACGGGTCGCTTCAAACTACGTTGCCCTGGTTGCCATACCCTTCGTGGTTATCAATGCCGACTACATCGTGCACGCACCAGTCGCTTGGCTCCACTCAGTGTTACTGCCACTGACGGCCCAAACCGAGCCGGCCGGAGAAGGACTCGTCGCGTTCACGATCTTCCAGCACGCCGGGGGACAACTAATCTTCTACACCGCGGCGGGTGTGGCGGCGTTTCTCGCGTGCATCTTTGTGTTTGTGGGCTGGTATGGCCGATTCAAGCGCTCGTGGTTGTTTCTGCTCACCATCGCTTTCTTTTGGCCGACGAGGTCACTCGGTGAGTACTTGATCATGCTGCTCCCCGCCGCCCTGGTGGGAGCAATCACCGTGAAGCAACGAGGTGCCGGGGGCTGGCGACCAGCGCGGTACGCTGCGCCGGTCGGTGCCGTCGCAATGCTAGGGATGGCAGTTCTAGCCCTAACGCTGCCGCCCGCGCTTTCCTTACGTGTGCTCAGTGAACACTCGACCGGCGCGCTTCAGACCGTGGACCAGCTGACGCTTCGAGTGACCAACAACTCTGGACAGATATCTTCGCCTCGTTACGCCGTGACCCCAACTGGTCAGATTTCTTCATTCTGGGAGAAGATTGCCGGACCTTCGCACATTGCGCCACACTCCAGTGTCGACGTCACATTGGTGGCTCCGGACTTCCAGTCGATGCCGCCGATCGTTGGAGGTTTCATTGTGGACGCGCTGACTGCACATCCGACTCAGCTCGCCACCACCTCCGAAGTTCGCTTAGACCAGCAGTCGACCTTCCTTGATCCGCAAGGGATTGAGCACCGTATTCCGTTGAACAAGACGATCATGTTCACAGTTCAGGTTGTTGACCAATGGGGCAACCCCATACACCGATCCGGCATAGACGTCAATCTCGGGCAGACCGTGTACGCGCAGTACGGTCTCGAGGCTGGCGAAGCATCCATCGACGGACGGCCCGAGGGGCAATCACCCGTGGCGGAACGGACCAATCGCTGGGGGAGGGCAACCTTTTCGGTGCGAGCAATCCAGAATCAGGGTTCACAAGTCTTTCTTCAGTCCTGGATAGCTCGATCCGGGCGGCCACCTAGTGGCTACTCCAACGTTGTGTCGCTGCAGTTTAGATCTTCTTGATCAGCCGGCTCCGGCCGGAAGTGCGCGTTGGCTGCAAACTGTCGGGGCGACCCTGGTCGAATTCTGGCATCGCTTTAGACGATGGCCAATTCGGTTACGCCTGTTACGTCAATGGTGGCTTGACCGTTGACTGTCACCACACCAACCTTGACGAACTTGCCGCCACGATAAGCGACGATAATGTCACCAACGACGAGTTTGGGGTCGGTAATCTTGATGATGATGGGTAGCCTGCTTTTAAGGGCTTTCCCATTGTGGTCCATCACGAATCCGACGGCGAAAATGACGTCGTCGCCGCGCAGAGCGCCCTTGAGGCTCTTCTTTATCGGTCCATAGTGAGCGTTCGTGAATGCGACCTGACCACCTCGTGGAAGCGCACCACGTGGCACGGTGGCCGTCACCGAGAATCCTTCCAATCCGACGTGCACCTTGCCGCCCCCCGATGTGAACGACTCGGCTATAACGACTGAGGTGAATCCACCGGGCACCGCACTGGGCACGGCACCACTCGGTCCGTACCCGCCTCCGGCAGCTCCCGCAATTCCGGATGTAGCCAGGAGGCCACAGATTCCAAGTGCTACGGCAGTTGACAGCCTCGATTGAAACCTCATTGACCCTCCTAGATCGTCATTAATGCCTGGTGTCGCCACTGCCGCTCCTGCAAAATAAATGTGGCCAAGAACGCATCTTTTCGTGAGACGGTGAAGAGAATCGTAATGAAGGGTGTCTAAAGGGTCAACATCGGTTTTGCCTGACCGAACCCTCATTTTGCCATCGCCATACCCTCTAAATCGAGTCACGATGCCCTTCTAATTGTGTCTGGCACCTACCAAATGAGCTCATCGTTCGACCTTGAGTTTGGTTGTCGATATGACCCCCGACGCCTTATGGGTAATACATGCCAAGAATCAGTTGGTCGGGTTGCTGCGGAGTCGTTTAGTTATGAAAGCGACGGAAGACAACGCTGCCATTGTGGCCGCCAAATCCGAACGAGTTCGACAAGATCACTTCAACGTCGACGGCGCGTGGCGCGCCGATTACGACGTCGAGACCGACCTCCGGGTCGACCACCGTCGTACCAGCAGTCGGAGGTATGACCTGGTTGACGAGCGTCATCACTGACGCGACGCCTTCGAGGGCGCCTGCCGCGGCAAGGGAATGACCGAGGTGGCCCTTGATCGACGTGACCGGGGGAGCGTCGTCACCGAACACCTTGCGCACGGCGACTGATTCGGCGAGGTCATTGAGCGGCGTCGAGGTCCCGTGCGCGTTGATGTGCGAGACGTCGTTCGCCGTGACGTCGGCGTCCTCGAGCGCCAACTCCATGCAGCGAATCGCGCCGTGACCCGAGGGGTCGGGGGCGGTGATGTGGTGTGCGTCGGCGGTCGAGGCCGCGCCGAGGACCTCGGCGTAGATCGTGGCGCCGCGCGCAGTCGCGTGCTCCCACTCCTCGAGGATCAATATGCCGGCACCTTCGCCCATGACGAAGCCGTCGCGCCCGACGTCGAAGGGCCGTGAGAACTCGGTGTTGCTGAGCGCGGTCATGTTGCGAAAGCCGGCTTCGGCGATCTCGACCATGACGGCCTCGGCGCCGCCGGCCACGGCGACGGTGCTGCGGCCGGTTGCCACCAGTCGCGCGGCGTTGCCGATAGCGTGCGTGCCGGCCGCACAGGCGGTCGTAACCGTCTCGCACGGTCCGCCGAGTCCGAAGCGCATCGAGACGGCGGCGGTCGCGGCGTTGGGCATCATCATCGGCACCATGAAGGGCGAGACGCGGTC
This sequence comes from uncultured Acidimicrobiaceae bacterium, assembly GCA_963700135.1. Lineage (GTDB taxonomy): Bacteria > Actinomycetota > Acidimicrobiia > Acidimicrobiales > RAAP-2 > RAAP-2. The sequence goes on from CAVOWM010000012.1 coordinate 122,698, forward strand.
CGGCCCCTTGTCGGACAGGACGCGCAACTGTTCGATCACGGTCTGGAGTCCACCGATGCCGGTCGTCACGATGCTCCCGGCGTCGACCAGGGGACCACTGAGTCCACTTTGACGCCACGCCTCGTCCGCCGCCATCAGGGCGTAGAGCGTGAACGGGTCGAAGCGGCGCAGTTCCTTGGGCCCCCCAATGTGCGTCGCGTCAAAGGGCGCGATGCGCTTGCTCTCGGGCGCAGTGTCCTTCAAGAGCGCGTTCCACAGCGCTTCGACCCCGACCCCGGCGCAACTGATCGCGCCGATGCCGGTGACGGCGACCCGGTTGCCCGGCACTGGCCCCCGTGGGGTGACCGCGACGCGCACTACAGCTTGGCGTAGATCAGGTCGAAGGCCTCGCCGACCGTGCGAATGTCCTTCAGTTCGTCTTCGGCGACTTCGATGTCGAAGGTCTCTTCGAGCGCCATGACCAGCTCGACGAGGTCGAGACTGTCGGCGCCGAGGTCATCGCTGAACGAGGCCTCCAGTGTCACCTTCGATGGGTCGACCGCCAGGACTTCGACGGCGGCGTCGGTGAACTTGCTTAATGCTTCGTTGCGGTCCATGGAATTGCCCCTTTTTTCTGTCGCTCCATCGTACTAAAACGACGCGCGGCGACGTTCATCTACAGCCCCATCGCCATGCCGCCGTCGACCGCGAGGACGGCGCCGGTGATGTAGCGGGCCTCGCTACTGGCGAGGAACCCGACAACCCCGGCGATATCGCTCGGCTGGCCGATGCGCTCCATCGGGATCAGGGCCGCCATCGCGTCCTTGGCGGCGCCCAGGTCGCTGGTCATGTCGGTGTCGATCAACCCCGGCGCCACGACGTTCACGGTGATGCCCCGCGAGGCGACCTCTTTGGCTAGGGCGCGCGCCAGACCCACGAGGCCGCCCTTCGCGGCGGCGTAGTTGGCCTGCCCGGGCACCCCGACGAAGGGACTGATCGAGCCGATGAAGATGATCGAGCCGGCGCGTTGGCGCACCATCGAGGCCATCGTCGCTCGCGCGCCGTAGAAGGCACCGTCGAGGTCGGTCGAGAGGACCTCGCGCCACTGGTCATCCGACATGCGCATCGCCAGGCCGTCGCGCGTGACGCCGGCGTTCAGTACCGCCACCTCGACCGGTCCGAACTCGGCGATGGCCGCCTTGACGGCGTCGTTCAGTGCCGCCGAATCGGCGACGTCCACGGCGACGGTCTTGACGCACCCGCTCGGTGCGTCACCGGAACGCGACAGGGCGACGACGCGGTCGCCGTGATCGATGAACCACTGCGCGATCGCGGCCCCGATGCCGCGGCTGGCGCCGGTGACGACCACGTGGCGGCTCACGGTTCGATCCCGTCGAGGTCGGCGAGCGTGGCGGGCGCGAACTGATGCTCGAACGGACGTATCCGCTTCGTGAGTCCCGTGAGCACGCCGCTGGGCGGCAACTCGATCGTCGTCGTCACCGTCGCCGGGAGCGCCAGCGTGGCGTCCAGGAATTCGACCGTGGAGGTCAGCTGTCGCGACAACAACGCGCGCCAGTCCTCGGCCGTCACGTGGACGCCGCCGTCGACGTTCGAGATGAGCACCGCGTCGGTCGTGCCCCACTGGACGCTGGTGAGCGCCTTGTCGAGTTCGTCCTGGGCCGGGGCCATGAGCGGCGAGTGGAACGCGCCGCCGACCGGCAGCGGCGTCGCGCGTCGCCACCCGAGCTCCTTGTGGCGCGCGAGGAGATCGTCGAGCCCGGCGCGCGTGCCGCTGACCACGATCTGTCCCGTGCCGTTGATGTTGGCGACCCATACCTCGTCGAGTCCGTCGAGGGCCTCGCGCGCACCGTCGTCCCCGCCCATCAGGGCCACCATCGATCCTTCGGTCGCCGCGGCGGCGCGCGCCATGGCCGCGCCGCGAACGCCGATCAGTCGCGCGCCGTCCTCGATCGAGAGCAGCCCCGACGCGACGAGCGCGCTGAACTCGCCGAGACTGTGACCGAGCAGGTAGCGGGGTCGGACGCCGTGCTCGACCAGGTCGAAATAGCCGACGATCGAGAGGGCGAAGGTGGCGATCTGCGCGCGGTCGGTGCGCACCACGTCCGCGTCCGACGCGCTGATCAGGAGGGCGGCGACGTCGAGTCGGGCCGCGTCGCTGACGCGGGCCATGACCTCCCAGAACCGTGGGGACTGCCACTCGACGCCGGCGCCGCCGCTGAGCGACCCCTGGCCGGGGAAGAGGGCGACGACGTCGTCACGAAACTCGAGCGATTCCTGCGTTGACATCTTCTTACGGTAACAGCGCACTCGCGCGCGTCGGCGCCGGCCGCTCGCGACAACAGGCAGCGCAGTGACCGATCACGTCCACGGCGTGCGAGGTGGCTTGGAATCCTTGGGCTTCGGCCAGTTCGTCCACCATGCGCGCCACCGTGCGCTCGAAGGCGTTGGACGGTGTGACGTCGATGACCCGGCCGCACGACGTGCACAGCAAGTGATGATGGTGGTGCAAGAAGTCCTCGGCCAGCTCGAAACGCGCGAAGTCGTCGCTCGCGGCGACGCGCCGCACGACCCCGGCGTGCTGGAGGTCCGAGAGGTGGCGGTAGGCCGAACTTCGCGGGACCCCGGGCAAGTGCGATTCGATCTCCGAGATACTCAGCGGATGGTCGAAGGAGGCGAGGAGCTCCACGACGGCGCGACGCCCGACCGTGTAGCGCTGGTCGATCCGGTGGAGGAGGACCTCGACGAACTCGTGAAGGTCCTCGAGGGACTCGAAGGTTGGCAACGTCGCATCCTCTCTTCGGTGGTGATCAACGACTGACCGTCTCGGTTGTAATGAGACTCAGTCTCATTCTAATCTCTCTGCATGATCACTTCAATTCGTCGAATCGTCCAAAGCCGTGCGGGGCGCCTCGCCCGTCACGGCGCGCTCGCGCTGGCGATGGCGGGTGCCGGTGTCGCGAGCGTCTCGAACGCCCCGGCGGCGGCCGACACGAAACCGCGCGTGATCATCGCGGTCGGCGCTGAGAATCAGTACGCCAACGTGTTGAGTCAGATCGGCGGCAAGTACGTCAGCGTGACGTCGATCCTCGATAACCCGAACACCGACCCGCACACGTTCGAGGCGAGTACGAGTGTCGCCGAGGCGGTCAGTCGGGCGCAGTTGATCGTCCAGAACGGGGTGGGTTACGACGGATTCATGAACAAGATCGAGGCCGCCTCACCGAACCCGAAGCGGCGCGTGATCGTCGCCCAGCACGTGCTCGGGCTTCCGAATGACACCCCGAACCCCCATCTCTGGTACAGCCCGAAGACGATGCCCGCGGTCGCGAGCGTCATCGCGCGCGACCTCGAGTCGTTGTCACCGTCGCACCGGTCGTACTTCGCGAAGAACCTGCGGGCGTTCGACGCCTCGCTGCAGCCCTGGCTACAGGCGATCGCCGCGTTCAAGGATCGCTACGACCACACGCCCGTCGCGGTCACTGAACCGGTGGCTGACTACCTGCTCAAGGCGATGGGGATGAAGATCCTGACGCCGTTTCGTTTCCAGGCCGACATCATGAACGGCGTCGATCCCTCGCCCGAGGACATCTCGCTCGAGGACGGCTTCTTCACCCAGCACGAGGTCAAGGTCTTCTGTTACAACGAACAGGTCGTGGACTCGTTGACGGCGTCGATCAAGCAGACGGCGCGCGCCGCGCACGTCCCCGTCGTCGGCGTCTACGAGACCATGCCGACGCCGGGTTACGACTACCAGTCGTGGATGCTGGCCGAGGTCGTGGCGATCCGCGCCGCCGTGGTACACGCACGCTCGACCCAGCAACTATGAGTGAGCGCGCGGTCCTCGAAGTCCAGGGCGTGAGCGTCTCGTTCGCCGGGCGACAGATCCTCGACGAGGTCTCCTTCGAAGTCCGCGAAGGAGAGTTCACGGGGTTGATCGGTTCGAACGGCGTCGGCAAGACGACACTTTTGCGCACCATCCTCGGGTTGCAGCGCGCCGACGCCGGCGCGATCCGGGTCGCCGGCGTACCGCTGTCACCGCGAAACCGTTCGATGGGTTACGTGCCCCAACGCATCGTCATCGATCCCGATATCCCGATGCGGGCCCGGGACTTCGTCGCGCTCGGCCTCGACGCGCACCGCTACGGCTTCGCCCGCCGTTCTCCGCGCCAGCTCGAGCTCGTCGAGGAGATCCTCCACGACGTCGACGCCGAGCGCTTCGCCGACCACCGGGTCGGCAGCCTCTCGGGCGGGGAGCAGCAGCGGGTGTTCATCGCGCACGCGTTGGTGAGCCAGCCCGAGCTCTTGCTGTTGGACGAACCGCTCGCCAACCTCGATCCGAAGAGCGTGCAGGAGATCGTGGCCCTGCTGCACCGGGTGGCGCGCGAGCACCACGTCGCGATCTTGCTCTCGGCGCACGAGATGAACGCCCTGTTGCCGGTCATGGATCGCATCGTGTACCTGACCGCGGGTCGCGCCGCGAGCGGCACGACCGACGAGGTCGTGCGCTCGGACGTCTTGAGCCGGCTCTACGGCCACCACGTCGACGTGCTCAAGCTCCACGGTCGTGTCTTCGTCGTCGCCGAACCGGGTCAGGACAACGAGGAGATACCGCAACACCCGAACCTCACGGTCGGTTGACCACGGTGCACTTCATCTTCGAACCGGGATTCTTCACCAACGGACCGGTGCGCGTGGCGCTGATCATCGGTGCCGTCACGGCCGTCGTCTCCTCGGTCGTCGGCGTCTTCACCGTCATCCGGGGGCAGTCCTTCGCCGGGCACGCACTGACCGACGTCGCCACGACCGGGGGATCGGGATCGTTCTTCTTCGGGATAAATCCCCTGGTGGGCTTCATCGGTGGGGGCGTGCTCGGTGCCGGTGCCATGGACGTGATCGGCGTCGAACGCGTCCGCAGCCGCGACGTGGCCACCGGTGTCGTGTTGGGGTCGGCGACCGGACTCGCCGCGTTGTTCCTCTATCTCGACACGACCAAGAGCGCGACGACCGGGGCAACCCAACAGATCCTCTTCGGTTCCATCTTCAGCGTCGACCCCTCGATCATCACGTGGGTCGTCATCGTGAGCGTCGTCACGCTGGCCGTGCTCGCCACGATCTATCGCCCCCTGCTGCTCAGTTCGTTCAGCGCCGAACTGACGCGCGCGCGCGGCATCAACCTGCGAGGCGTCGGCCTGGCCTTCATGTTGACCATGGCCGTGTCGGTGGGGCTCTCGGCCATCGCGGTCGGCTCGATCCTCTCCACGGCGTTGCTCATCGGTCCCGCCGCGGCGGCGGTGCGCCTCACCACCTCGGTGCGCAGCGCGATGTCCCTGGCCGGTCTCATCGGCGTCCTCTCGGTCGGCCTGGGCATCCTCTTCGCCTACGACAGCTTCTATTGGCTGCCCTCGAGTCAGGGTCTCCCGGTCAGCTTCTTCATCGTCGGGCTGATATTCGTGACCTATCTGGTCTCGGGGCTCTCGGTGGTGCGACGCGGCGTCGGGCGCGTGAGCGCCGGGCTCCGAGCGCGCAGCGTCCCGGTCGAGGTCGAGCACTGATGTTCAGCGGCTTCATGGTGAACGCGTGGCAAGCGGGGACGATCGTCGCCGTGGTCGCCGGGGTGGTCGGCTTCTTCGTGGTGCTGCGCGGATCGGCCTTCCCCGCGCACGCCATACCCAACGGGGCGTTCGCGGGTGCGGCCGGGGCCAACCTCATCGGACTGAATCCGCTCGTGGGACTGGGTGTCTTCTCCCTGGCCGCCGCGCTCGGCATCGGTTCGTTGAGCCGTCGAGGTCGACCGGACGCCGTCACCGCGCTCGCCCTGGTCATGATGCTCGCGCTCGGCGCGGCCTTCGTGAGCCTCAGTTCGCAGTACGAGCCCGAGATCTTCTCACTGCTCTTCGGTGAGATCCTCGGGGTGAGTTCGAGCCTGCTCGTGCCCGAGGTCGTCCTCGGCCTGGCCTGTCTCGTGGCGGTCGGTGTCCTTTATCGTCGTCTCCTCCTGACGTCGATCGCGCCCGACATCGCCGCCGCCCGTGGACTGCAGCCGGCACGCACCGAGATGCTCTTCCTCGTCGTGGTCGCCGCGGCCACGACGATGACGGTCCCGGTGGTCGGCGCCCTCTTGATCTTCACCTTGATGATCGGTCCCGCGGCCGCGGCGCGATGTCTGACCAGTCGTCCGGGAGTCGCCCTCGGGCTGTCGGTGGCGATCGCGCTCGCGACGGTGTGGATGGCCCTCGCGTGTGCCTACGAGACGAATTGGCCGGTCGGCTTCTACGTCAGCGTCTTCAGCGCGTCGTGGTACGCCGTCGGGCGCGGCTACACCACCGTCGAGCGTCGACGACGGGTGACGACGATGGCGACCTCGAACGCGTAACGACGGCCACGAGCACACTGGTCGGCGTCGCGCGTGATCGTCGCGCGTCGTGCCCGGAGTGGGACTTGAACCCACACACCCTTTCGAGTAAAGACTTTTGAGGCCTCCGCGTCTGCCGATTCCGCCATCCGGGCTGAGCGAACCACGATAACAGCAGTCGTAAGGTGTCGGAGGTGAAGGCGACGCTGTGGCGACAGGACACCGAGATCCGCTTCCCGGTTCGCTCGGGCGCTCAGCACCACGACCAGCGCTCGCGGCTGTTCCTCGGCGTCGAGCACGCCGGTGTCACCGGTTACGGCGAGGTCGCGCCGCAGCCGTACGAACTGAACGGCGACGCGGCGATCGCCGACGTCATCGACGAGGTGCGGATCTTCGTCCTGCCCCAACTGCAACAGATCCTCGAGCGCGAAGGGGACCTGCCGTCGTGGACCCGGGTGGCGCGTTTCGGTGGATCGCGCGCGGCGAGCAATCCGGCCGTCGCGCTGCTGGAGATGGCGATCCTGGACCGCGAACTGCGCGCCGCGCGCACCGACGTCGAGTCCCTCTGGCCCGAGCACTTCGACACGCCCCTGCAGGGGACGGTCTCGCTGATCGACGACGGCGAGTGGCGCCTCGGCCCCGACGTGGCGCGCGTGCGCGCGAAGATCTCGCCGGCGCCGCTCGGGTCGACGGCGCTACGACGGCTCAGCGAACTCACGGTGCCGGTACTGCTCGACTACAACTGCACGGCCACCTCGGACCTCGACGTGCTCGCCCAGGTCGCCCAGGTGCGTGAGGTCGCCGCCGTCGCCGCCGTCGAACAGCCCTACGGGGTCGGCAACGTCGTCGATTCGGCCCGACTGGCCGAACGCCTGGACGTGGCGCTCAGCATCGACGAGGGGGTGCGCAGCGTGCGCGACGTCGCCCAGATCGTCCGCTACCAGGCGGCCGAGCTGCTCTGCGTGAAGCCGGCGCGCGTGGGCGGCCTCGCCAACGCGCGCACCATCGTGCTGTGCGCCCGCGAAGCCGGGCTGCGTCCCTACGTGGGCGGGTTCTTCGAGTCCCCCTACGCGCGACACGTCCATCGGGCCCTGGCGCGCCACTGCGTCGAGGAGCCGAGCGACCTCAGCCCCGTCGACGTCGTCCACGAGGGCTACGCGCGCGAGCTCGACGTGCGCCGAGGGCGGCTTCGGGGTCGTCCCGTCGGCCGAGATGCTCGCACGCGGCGCCGTTCTGGTGGACGTCGAGGTGACCATTTAGACTCACGCCATGAGTTCGCGCCTGTACAAACGACGACTGGAAGACGTGCAGCGCCAGCTCAACCAGGCGCGCGAGAGCCTGAACGTGCTCCAGGAGCAGGTGATGGTCTGGAACGACGCCCTCGAGGACTCGCGGATCCGCGCGCTGGTCTCTGAGACCCCGCTCCAGGCCCACGAGTACGACGAACTGTCGCGCCACGTCGCCGTGGCGAACGCCGAGATGAACCGCCGCGCCGAAGAGGTGCGCGAGTTGGTCGAGGCGCGCGACGAACTGCTGCGCGACTGGACGCCGGAGGACGAACGTGGATAAGCGCGTCGTCATCGCCGACGACGAGTCGATCATCCGACTCGACCTCAAGGAGATCCTCGAGGGCGACGGCTACCTGGTCGTGGGCGAAGCGGCCCGCGGCGACGACGCGCTCGCGATGATCCGCGAGCTGAAGCCCGACCTCGCCCTGCTCGACGTGAAGATGCCCGGTCTCGACGGCATCGAGGTCGCCACGGCGTTGAAGGGCACCGGCACGGTCGTCGTGCTGCTGACCGCCTTCAGTCAGCGTTCGCTCATCGAGAGCGCGCGCGACGCCGGTGTCGTGGCCTATCTCGTCAAGCCCTTTCGCTCCAGTGAGATCCTGCCGAAGTTGGCGGCGATCCTGTCGCCGGCGACCGAGGAGCGCGACGCGGACGTGTCACACGTCGAGGACAAGATCGAGACGCGCGAGATCGTCCAGCGGGCCAAGGAGATGCTGATGCAAGAGCGCGGCCTCGACGAGCCGGCGGCCTTCGAGATCATCCAGCAGTCGGCGATGCGCGGTCGCACGCGCATGCGCGACATCGCCCAGCAGATCTTGAAGGGTGAGTTCGTTGGCTGAGGCCGCCGACCGATCAGCGCCCCCTGGTGCTGTTGGACGGGATGTCGCTCGCCTTTCGCGCCTTCTTCGCGCTGCCGACCGACATCGCGACCTCCGAGGGTCTCGTCACCAACGCCCTGCACGGCTTCGCCGCGATGCTGTTGTCGCTCGTGCGCACGCAGAACCCGCGCGCGCTGGCGGTCGCCTTCGACCTCTCGGGTGGCACCTTCCGCGACGAGATGGTCGAGGACTACAAGGGCGGCCGCGCCGAGACCCCGCCGGAGATCGAGCACCAGTTCGACCTGATCCGCAACCTCTGTGAGGTATTGCACATCCCGGTCCTGGGCGTGCCGGGGTTCGAAGCCGACGACGTGCTGGCGACGCTCGCGACCTGGGGCCGCAACGAGTCGATCCCGGTCGTCGTCGTCACCGGCGACCGCGACGCGTTCCAGTTGGTCGAGGACCCGTTCGTCAAGGTGCTCTACAACCGCCGCGGCGTCTCGGACTACTCGCTCTACGACGAGGCCGGCATCTTCGAGCGTTGCGGCATCGAGTCCCGGCGCTACCCGCTGTTGGCCGCGCTGCGCGGCGACACGTCGGACAACCTGCCGGGCGTGCCGGGCGTGGGGGAGAAGACCGCGGCCAAGCTCTTCGCGCAGTACCGCGACATGGACGACCTCTACGCGCACCTCGCGGACCTCACGCCCAAACTGCGCGAGAACCTCGCCACCTTCGAAGAGCGCGCCCGCAACAACGAGAAGGTGATGATGCTGATCCGCGACGTGCCGCTCGAGTTCACCCTGCACGACATCACGCTGGGGGGCTGGGACCGCGCCGAGATCGACGCCTTCTTCGATCGCTTCGAGATGAACCAGATGCGCACGCGCTTCGGTCAACTCCTGAAAGAGGGCCTCTTGGGCGACGCCGGCGCGAGCGCGGCCCCGCTGCGTGAGGCGACCGAGGTGAAGAAGACGACGACCGCGAAGGCACTCACCGTCGCGGCGTCGCTCGACGAGGTGTTGGGCTCGACGACGACGCCGGTCGTGGCCTACCGCCACGCGCGCGCGGCGGTGCTCGACGCCGACAAGGGTCTGGTCGCGCTCTGTGACCTCGACGACGCGATCGCCGCGTTCGCCCGCGTCGCCCCGTGCGGCCACGACCTCAAGGCGCTCTACCGCGAGGCGGCGAGCACCGAGCGCGTCCTGCTCGAGCCGGCCGACGACACCGCGATCATGGCCTTCTTGCTCGACGCCAACAGCGGACGCTACGACCTCGCCGAGGTCGCCCAGCGATTCCTGGGCGAACCGATCGTCGACTCGTCGCCCTCGCTGTTCGACTCGACGACCAGCGACGAGACGTTGACCTACGAGGTGGCGCTGATCGGACGGCTGCGCGAACACCTGCGCGCCGAGATCGCCCAGTGGGAGCTGACCTTCGTCTACGAGCAGATCGAGCTGCCGCTGGTGATGGTGCTCGGGCTGATGGAGGCCCGCGGCATCCGCGTCGACGTCGAACTGCTGCGCACGATATTCAAGGAGTTCACCGAAGAGGTCGCGTCACTCGACGCCGAGATCCAACAGCGTCGCCGGTCACGAGTTCAAGGTGAACTCGCCCCAGCAACTCCAGACGGTCCTCTTCGACGAACTGGGACTCACGGCGGTGAAGAAGATCAAGTCCGGGTACTCGACCGACGCCACGAGCCTCGAGGCGATCGCGGACGAACACAAGATCGTGCCGTTGATCCTGCGCTACCGCGAGGTCGACAAGTTGCGCGGCACCTACGGCGCGCCGCTGATCGACGCGGTGCAGGCCGACGGACGGATCCACGCGACGTTCCACCAGATGGTGGCGCGCACCGGCCGGCTCTCCTCGGACGGTCCGAACCTGCACAACATCCCCGTGCGCTCCAAAGAGGGCCGGCGGCTGCGCTACGCCTTCTTGCCGAGCGAGGGCTGGGAGCTCGCGGTCTCGGACTACAACCAGATCGAACTGCGCATCCTCGCGCACCTCTCCCAGGACTCGGGACTGCTCGCGGCCTTCGCCTCCCACGAGGACGTGCACCGCACGATCGCGGCCTCGGTCTTCGGCTGCGCGCCCGAGGACGTCGTGGCCGAGCAGCGCGAACAGGCCAAGGCCGTCTCCTACGGCCTGGCCTACGGCATGGAGGCCTTCGGCCTGAGCCGTCGCCTGGGCGTGCCGGTGAGCGTCGCCAAGGAGATCATGGACAAGTACTTCGCCGGCTTCCCGTCGCTGCGCGCCTACATGGACCAGACGATCAAGGACATCCGCGCCCAGGGTTACTCGCGCACCGAGTTCGGGCGGATCCGGCCCTTCCCGGACATCGCGACCGCGACCGGGCCCCAGCGCCAGGCCGCCGAGCGTCAGGCGATGAACTCCGGCATCCAGGGCCTCGCGGCCGACATCTTCAAGTCCGCCCTCGTGCGCCTCGATCGCCAGCTGCGCGCCGAGGGACTGGCGGCGCGCCTCATCCTCCAGGTCCACGACGAGGTGCTCGTCGAGGCGCCGCCGGCCGAGAAAGCGCGCGTCGAGGCCGTGATCCTGGACGCGCTGACCAACGCCGCGTCGCTCAGCGTCCCCCTGGAGGTCACGCTGCACTGGGGCGAGAACTGGGCCGCCGCCAAGGGCTGATTGAGACCCGGCTAGAGTTGTCTGTTGGGTTTACACCGGAGACCCACTCCCTATTGCCTAGTTGACCCCGGTGTGGTCGTATGAAAGAAGTACGCATGTCGGACGGCACCAGCCTCCTCTCCGCCCAGCAGATGGGCACCTTCGACGAAGACGGGAATTACGTCCCGCGCGTCATCACCGAAGACGACATGGTCGGCACCGACCTCGCCACCCTGGTCGGTGACAGCGTCCTGGAGTTCGAAGACGGTGACCTGGTCACCGGCACCGTCGTCAAGATCGACCACGACGAGGTCCTGCTCGACATCGGCTTCAAGTCCGAGGGCGTCATCCCGGCGCGCGAGCTCTCCATCCGCAACGACGTCGACCCCTCCGAGATCGTCTCGATCGGCGACAAGATCGAATGCCTGGTCCTCCAGAAGGAGGACAAGGAGGGACGACTCGTCCTCTCCAAGAAGCGCGCCCAGTACGAGAAGGCGTGGAGCAACATCGAAGAGCTGAAGAACCGCGACGAGGTCGTCAAGGGCGTCGTCATCGAGGTCGTCAAGGGCGGTCTCATCGTCGACATCGGCCTGCGCGGCTTCCTACCCGCCTCGCTCGTGGAACTGCGCCGCGTGCGCGAGCTCCAGCCCTACATCGGCAAGACCGTCGAGGCCAAGATCATCGAACTCGACCGCAACCGCAACAACGTCGTGCTCTCGCGCCGCGCATGGCTCGAAGAGACCCAGAAGGAGCAGCGCGGCGACTTCCTGTCGAACCTCAAGCCCGGCGAGCGTCGCCACGGCGTCATCTCCTCGGTGGTCAACTTCGGCGCCTTCGTGGACCTCGGCGGGATGGACGGCCTCATCCACGTCTCGGAGCTCAGTTGGAAGCACATCGACCACCCGAGCCAGGTCGTCGCCGTCGGCGACGAGGTGGACGTGGAGGTCCTCGACGTCGACTTCTCCAAGGAGCGCATCTCGCTCTCGCTGAAGGCCACGCAGTCCGACCCCTGGCAGGTCTTCGCCGACAGCCACTCGGTCGACCAGCTGGTCTACGGCCGCGTCACCAAGCTCGTGCCCTTCGGCGCCTTCGTCCAGGTGGGCGAGGGGATCGAGGGACTCGTGCACATCTCGGAGATGGCCGCGCACCACGTCGAATCGCCCGACCAGGTCGTCACGGCCGGCGAGGAGCTGTGGGTCAAGATCATCGAACTCGACACCGCGCGCCGTCGCATCAGCCTCTCGATCAAGCAGGCCGCCGAGGGTGGTGAGGTCTCCGAGGAGTACCGCGAGGCCTTCGGCTCCCACGCCTACGACGACGCCGGCAACTACATCGGCGCCATCGAGTACGGCGAGTTCACGCCCGAGACCGAGGCCCAGGCCGCCTGGGCCGAGTACGCCGTGGAGGTCGCGCCCAAGGCCGACGGCGACGAGCCGGTCTCCGAGCTCGAGATCATCGACACCGTCGACGCCGCCGAGAACGCGGACGCTGAGACCCCCGACGCCGAGTAGCCGGCGCTAGCCCTCCGCCACGTGGGGCGCCGCGGTCGTGTGGTGGATGGTCAAGGGGTAGTGACACGAGACCATGTGGTTCGGCGCCACTTCCTGAGGTTGGGGCTCCTCGTCGGCGCACTTCTGGGTCGCGTTGGGACAGCGCGTGCGGAACCGACAGCCGCTCGGCGGGCTCATCGGACTCGGCGGCTCGCCCTGGAGGACCTGGGCGTGCATCGGCGAGTCGGGGTCGGCCTCGAGGGCCGCGCCGAGGAGGAACTCGGTGTAGGGGTGGGCCGGCGACTCGTAGAGCGTGTCGGCCGGGCCGATCTCACAGATCTTGCCGAGGTACATGACCGCGACGCGGTCGCTCACGTTCTTCACCACCGCGAGGTCGTGGGCGATGAAGAGCAGCGTGAGGCCGTACTCGGCCTTCAGGTCCTCGAGCAGGTTCAAGATCTGCGCCTGGACCGAGACGTCCAGCGCCGAGACCATCTCGTCACAGATCAGCAGCTTCGGTCGCATGGCGAGTGAGCGTGCTATCGAGATCCGCTGGCACTGGCCGCCCGAGAACTGACGGGCGTAGCGGTTGCCGTAGACCGAGGGGTCGATGCCGACCTTGCTCAAGAGGTCGCTGATCAACGCGTCGCGCTCGGCGCCGCTCACCGTCTTCCAGCAGTCGAGCGGCTCGGCGACGATGTCCTTGACGCGTCGACGGGGGTTCAGCGAGCTGATCGGGTCCTGGAAGATCATCTGCATGCGCGTGCGCGCACTGCGCAGGGCCCGGCCTGACTCCTTCGTGATGTCGACACCCTCTAGCTCGACGGTCCCCTTGGAGGGCTCGACGATCCGCATCAGCGCCTTGCCGGTCGTGGACTTGCCGCACCCCGACTCACCGACCAGGCCGAGGGTCTCGCCCTCCATGATCGAGAAGCTGACCCCGGCGACGGCGCTGACCGCGTGGCCGTGCACGTAGAACGTGACCTCGAGGTCACTGACGTTGAGCAGCGGCGTGCGCGGGTCGCTCACGGCAGCGTCGCTTCGGCGTTGACGGGCAGGGGGTTCCAACAGGCGAACGCGTGACCCGGCTCGATCGAGGGCCGCAACTCGGGACGTTCGCGGTGACACTGCTCGGTCGCGTACTTGCAGCGCGGCGCGAAGCTGCAGCCGGCCGGGAGGTTCAAGAGGTTGGGCGGGCGTCCGGGGATCGTCACCAGTCGGGTGTGACTCTTGTTGGAGACCTTGGGTGAACTCTCGAGCAGCGCCTGGGTGTAGGGCATGCGGTGATGGTAGAAGACGTCGCGGGTCGTGCCGGTCTCGACGATCCGTCCGGCGTACATGACGAGGATCCGCGAGGTCCGCGTCGCCACGACGCCGAGGTCGTGGGTGACCAGGATGACCGACATCTTCAGTCGTTCCTTCAACTCGTCCAACAGGTTCAAGATCTGCGCCTGGATCGTCACGTCGAGGCCCGTCGTCGGTTCGTCGGCCATCAGGAGCTTCGGCGAACAGGCGAGGGCGATCGCGATCACCACGCGCTGGCGCATGCCGCCGGAGAGCTGTCCCGGGTAGGCGTTGTAGCGCTGGACCGGCGAGGGGATCCCGACCAGTTCGAGCAGCTCGATGGCGCGCGCCTTGGCGTCCTGGCGGTTCATGCCGAGGCGCACGCGCAGCGCCTCGTCGATCTGCTTGCCGATCTTCATGACCGGGTTGAGCGACGTCATGGGGTCCTGGAAGACCATGGCCACTTCGGTGCCCCAGATCGTGCGCTTGTCGTTCTCGCTCGCGCCCACCACCTCGAAGCCGTCGATCACCGACGAGCCGGTGACGGTCGTGTTGACGCGCGGCTGCAGGCCCATGATCGTGCGCGACAGCACGGTCTTGCCCGACCCCGACTCACCGACGATGCCGAGGGTCTCGTTGCGCGCGAGGTCGAACGAGACGTCGGCGACGGCGGTGAGGTCGCCCCCGGCCGTCGCGAAGGTCGTCGACAGGTCCTTGACCACCAAGAGGGTGTCGTCGCTCACAGCTTGACCTCGGTGACGTCGAAGTGCGAGCGGATGCGGTCGCCGATGAAGTTGAGCGCGATGAGGAAGAGGCACAGCGCCAGGGACGGGAAGAGCGCGAGCCAGGGGTTCTGACTGAGGTTGGTGCGCGCCTCGTTGATCATGTTGCCCCAGCTCGGCGTCGGGGGATTGACCGAGAGTCCGAGGAACGCCAGGGCGCCCTCGAGGACGATGATCGTCGCGACGCCGATCAAGAAGAACGACAGGGCGATGGGCGCGATGTTCGGCAACAGCTCCTTCATCAGGATCCGCCGGTCGGTGGCGCCCTGCACCTTGGCCGCGATGACGTAGTCCTTGGTGGCCACGCTCAGCGTCGCGGTCCGGATCACGCGGTAGACGAGCGGGACCGACGCGACGCCGATCACCACGATGATCTTAAAGAGCGAACGCGGCGTCCAAAACGAGAGCACCGCGATGGTCGCGATGATCGCCGGGAAGGCCAAGAGCAGGTACATGAAGCCGGTGAGGATCGCGTCGAAGCGGCCGCGCCGGTACGCCGCCAGCATCCCCAGCGGGGCCCCGATGCCGTAGCCGATCAAGATCGCGCCGAGTCCGACGGTGATCGAGACGCGCGAACCGTACACCACGCGCGCGAAGATGTCACGGCCGAGGTCGTCGGTGCCGAAGAGGTGGTGCAGGCTCGGTCCGGCGTTGATCAGGTTGAAGTTCCCGTACAGCGGGTCCTGCAGCGGCAGGACGTTGGCGAAGATGGCCCCGATGAGGTTGAGCGCGACCCACGAGACGCAGATCCAGAAGAACAGCCCGAGCGGCTCCCTCTTCTCCGGCTTCTCGACCAGCAGGGCCGCCTCTTCGAGGCTGAAGTTACTCACGGCTGATCCGGGGGTCGACGATGTTGATGATGAAGTCGAAGAAGAAGTTGATGGCCACGACCAACACCGACACGGTGAGCACGATGCCCTGGACGACCAAGAAGTCGCTCGAGTTGATCGCCAGGATCAGCGTGTAGCCGAGACCGGGGATCTGCAAGAGGTACTGCACGATGAATCCCGCCGCGATCAGTCCGCCGATGTTGACACTGGCCGCACCGAGCAGCGCCACCGACGAGGGGCGAAAGGCGTGTCGCCACATGATGCGACGCTGGCTCAGACCCTTGGAGCGCGCCATCGTGATGAACTCCTCTTGCAGCGTCGCGATCAGGTCGCTGCGCAACACGCGGTAGTAGACCACGAAACTGCCGATCGCCAGCGTGAACGCGGGCAACGAGAAACTCTCCAGGTTCGTGAGGAAGGGTCCGCCCGCGGTGTAGGCCGACGGCCCGGTCGCCGCGACGCCCAACTTGATCGAGACGAACAGGACCAGGACCACGATCAAGATGTAGGGCGGGATCGACAGCAGCGTGAAGCTGCCGGCGCCGAGGACCCGGTCGAGGATGCCGTCGGGCTTGCGCGCGGAGCGCATCGCGGTGGGGATCGCCGCGGCGAAGGCGAGGACCTGACTGATGCCGATGATCTCGAGGTCGATCGGCAGCGCCGAGCGGATGACCGAGGCGACGGTCGTCTGGGAGATGAACGAGATGCCGAGGTTGCCGTGGAGGATGTTGCCCAGCCACACGAAGTACTGCAGGTAGATCGGCTTGCTCAGGCCGAGCTGCTTGTAGAGGATGGCCTTGGCCTCGGGTGACGCGCCGAAGCCGAGGATGACGGTGGCCGGATTACCGGGCAGTAGGTGGATCAGGTAGAAGCTTCCGACCGATATGACGAAGACGATGCCGACGAGCAGCATCAGTCGTTTCGCCAAATATCTGAGCACGTTTCCCCCTGGTGAGACTGCTATGACATTACTCAACCCCACCGGCGCCCTTGGACCACCCCGAGCGGCCCGCGACGGCGTGTCACAGCGTCTGACTACCGTGGTCGGGTGAAGAGAATTGTCATCGCCGGCGGCATCGGCGCGGGGAAGTCGGCGGTCGCCGATCGCCTCCGGGACCTGGGATTCAGCGTGGTGGACGCTGACGACGTGGCCCACGACGTCACCGCCCCCGGCAGTCCCACACTCGCCGCACTGGTGGACGCGTTCGGCAGTGCCGTCCTGGACGCCGACGGGTCACTCGACCGCGCGTTCGTCGCCGACGTCGTCTTCCACGACACCTCGGCCCTGCGCCGACTGAACGCCATCACCCACGGTCCGATCGGCGTCGAGATCATCCGCCGACTCGACGCGGCCAGCGGCGACGCGGTCTTTTGCGCCGTCCCGCTCTATCGGAGCGAACACCGCAGCGCCTTCGCGCTCGACGCGGTCTGGTCGGTCCAGGTGTCACCGGCGACGGCCGTTCGACGACTCGTCGACGGCCGTGGATTCAGTGAGGCCGACGCGCGCGCGCGCCTGGCCAGTCAGATGAGCAACGACGAGCGAGCCCGCCTGGCCGACCGCGTCATCTGGAACGAGGGGACGTTGGACGAGCTCTACGCCGAAGTGGACGCGGCGCTCGATGACGAGGGACTCACCCGTGGATAAGTTCCTCGTCGAGTCGCCGTTCCAACCGGCCGGCGACCAACCCAAGGCGATCGCGCAGCTGGCCCAGGGGGTCGAGGACGGTCTGCGCTACCAGACGCTCGAGGGCATCACCGGGAGTGGCAAGACCGCGACGATCGCGTGGCTCATCGAGCACGTGCAACGACCGACGCTCATCCTGGAGCCGAACAAGTCGTTGGCCGCGCAACTGGCGTCCGAGCTGAAAGAGATGTTGCCGCAGAACCGCGTCGAATTCTTCGTCTCGTACTACGACTACTACCAGCCCGAGGCCTACGTCCCGCGCACCGACACGTTCATCGAGAAGGACAGTTCGGTGAACGAGGAGATCGACCGCCTGCGCCACGCCGCGACCTCGTCGCTCCTGACGCACCGCGACACCATCGTCGTCGCCTCGGTCTCGTGCATCTACGGACTCGGCTCACCGGTCGAGTACCGCGAGCGGATGCTGCAGCTCGAGGTCGGTGACACCTTCGACCAGCGCGCGCTGCTGCGCCGACTGGTCGAGATGCAGTACAGCCGCAACGAGCTCGTGCTCGACCGCGGGACGTTCCGGATGAAGGGCGACACGCTCGAGATCCAGCCCGCCTACAGCAATGAGGCGATCCGCGTGTCGTTCTTCGAGAACGTCATCGAGGAGGTCTCGTTCTTCAACCCGATGACCCAGGAGAACCGCGGCAAGGTGAAGGAGTTCACGCTGTTCGCGGCCTCGCACTACGCCACCAGCGCCGCGACCCTGCAGCGAGCCTGTCGCGGCATCGAGGACGAACTGCAGGCGCAGCTCGCGATGTTCCAGTCCGAGGGGAAGCTCCTCGAGGCCCAGCGACTGCGCTCGCGCACCGAGCACGACCTCGAGATGCTCGAACAGACCGGCTTTTGCGCCGGCATCGAGAACTACAGCGCGCACCTCGACGGACGAAAGCCGGGGGAGCGCCCGTACACCCTGCTCGACTACTTCCCGGAGGACTACCTCGTCGTGATCGACGAGTCCCACGTCGCCGTGCCCCAGGTGCGCGGTCAGTACGCGGGGGACCGTTCGCGCAAGGAGACACTCGTCGAGCACGGGTTCCGACTGCCGTGCGCCCTCGACAACCGGCCGCTCAACTTCGACGAGTTCATGGAGCTCGTGCCCCAGATGGTCTTCGTCTCGGCGACCCCGGGGCCGTTCGAGATGGAGCACAGCGACCAGATCGTCGAACAGGTGATCCGACCGACCGGACTGCTCGACCCCGTGGTGACGGTCGTGCCGACCAAGAACCAGATCGACGACCTGCGCGCGCGCCTCGACGTCGTCGTCGCGCGCGACGAGCGCGTCCTGATCACGACCCTGACCAAACGCATGGCCGAGGACCTGACGAACTTCCTCACCAAGGCCGGCTACCGCGTGCAGTACCTGCACAGCGACATCGACACGATCCAGCGCATCGAGATCCTGCGCTCCCTGCGCCTCGGCGAGTTCGACATCCTGGTCGGCATCAACCTGCTGCGCGAGGGGCTCGACCTCCCGGAGGTCTCGTTGGTCGCCATCTTGGACGCCGACAAGGAGGGCTTCTTGCGTTCGCGCAGCGCCCTCATCCAGACCATCGGACGCGCCGCGCGCAACTCCAACGGTCAGGCCATCCTCTACGCCGACCGGATGACCGACTCGATGCGCGCGGCGATCTCGCTCACCGAACGTCGCCGGATGCTCCAGATCGAGTACAACAAGGAGCGCGGTATCGAGCCGACGACGGTCATGAAGAACGTGGCCGACATCCTGGGGCGTCTGCGCTCCGAGTCGATGCCCGAACCGGCCAACAAGGTCCACGGCGTGTCGTCCCTGGAGGACATGTTGCCCGACGACCTATCCCTGGAGATCGCGCGGGTCGAGAAGGCCATGCTGAGCGCCGCCGGCGAACTGCGCTTCGAAGAGGCCGCCGCCCTGCGTGACATCCTCCACTCCCTTCAGCGTCAAGGCATGATTTCGTCACTCGACGAACTGGCCCTCGATGCCTGACCGGTAAGGTCCCCACCATGTCCTCGACCATCCGGGTGCAGGGCGCCCGCGTCCACAACCTCAAGAATCTCTCGGTCGAGATCCCGCGCGACCAGTTGGTCGTCTTCACCGGTCTCTCGGGCTCGGGCAAGTCCTCGCTGGCCTTCGACACCATCTACGCCGAGGGTCAGCGCCGCTACGTCGAGAGCCTCTCGGCCTACGCCCGACAGTTCCTCGGTCAGATGGACAAGCCCGACGTCGACTTCATCGAGGGGCTGTCCCCGGCGATCTCGATCGACCAGAAGACCGCGTCGCGCAACCCGCGTTCGACCGTCGGCACCATCACCGAGATCCACGACTACCTCCGACTGCTCTTCGCGCGCGTCGGCGTCCAGCACTGTCCGAACTGCGGCAAGGTCGTCACGCGCCAGACGCCCCAGCAGATCGTCGACCAGGTGCTGGCGAGGGAGAACGACGAGCGCTTCTTGGTGCTGGCGACCGTGGTCGAAGGTCGCAAGGGCGAGTACCACACGCTCCTCACCGAGCTCGCGGCCCAGGGCTTCTCGCGCGCGCGCGTCGACGGCGTCGTCATCGAACTGGCCGAGCGCGAGTCACTGACGCTGGCGCGCTACGAGAAGCACACGATCGACGTGGTGCTCGACCGGCTGAGCGTGAAGAGCTCGAATCGCCAGCGCCTCACCGAGTCGGTCGAGGCGGCGCTGAAGCTCACGCGCGGGCTCGTCTCGTTCCTCTTCGTCGACGCCGACGAACTGGTGCAGTTCTCCGAGAAGATGGCCTGCAACGACTGCGGCCTGAGCTTCACCGAGCTGGCGCCACGCGACTTCTCCTTCAACTCGCCCTACGGCGCGTGCCCGGTCTGCACCGGGCTCGGGACGCGCTTCGAGGTCGACCCCGACCTGGTCGTCCCCGACGACACGCTGTCGCTCGCCGAGGGCGCGCTCGCGCCGTGGTCCGGCGTTCGCTTCAAGTACTTCGCGCGGCTCATCGACGGCATCGCCGCGCTGGGCGCCTTCGACGTGGACACGCCGTGGAAGAAGCTGCGGCCCAAGGACAAGAAGCTCATCCTCTACGGCGTGGAGAAGCGATCGGTGCCGGTCAAGTACCGCAACCGCTACGGCAAGGTCCGCACCTACGACACGACCTACGCCGGCATCGTCGACTGGCTGGAGCGCAAGCGCAACGAGGCCGACGGCGACTGGTCGCGCGAGCAGGCCGAGCAGTACATGCGCGAGGTCGAGTGCCGCACGTGCCACGGGCAGCGCCTCAAGCCCGAGATCCTCGCGGTACGGGTGCACGGCCACAACATCGCCCAGGTCAACTCGATGACCATCGACGAGGCGATCGAGCTCTTCACGAAGCTCAAGCTCACCAAGCGCGAGGAGACGATCGCGCGTCGGGTCGTCAAGGAGATCGTCGAACGACTCACGTTCTTGATGGACGTGGGACTCGACTACCTGACGCTCTCGCGCGCCTCGGCGACGCTCTCGGGCGGCGAGGCCCAGCGGATCCGCCTGGCCAGCCAGATCGGGAGCTACCTGGTGGGCGTGCTGTACGTGCTCGACGAGCCGTCGATCGGGCTGCACCAACGCGACAACCGGCGACTGATCTCGACGCTCGAGCGACTGCGCGACCTCGGCAACTCGGTCATCGTGGTCGAA
Organism: uncultured Acidimicrobiaceae bacterium; assembly: GCA_963700135.1. Classification (GTDB taxonomy): domain Bacteria; phylum Actinomycetota; class Acidimicrobiia; order Acidimicrobiales; family RAAP-2; genus RAAP-2. The sequence continues at coordinate 143,485 of CAVOWM010000012.1, forward strand.
CACGACGAGGAGACCATCCGACTGGCCGACTACATCGTCGACATCGGTCCGGGCGCCGGGGAGTTCGGCGGGCGCGTCGTGCACGCCGGCACCTACAAGGAGCTCCTCGACAACGCCGAGTCCCTGACCGGTCAGTACCTGTCGGGCGAGAAGTCGATCCCGATCCCCGCCACGCGGCGCGCGGGCGACGGCAAGAAGCTGACCATCAAGGGCGCGCGGGCGAACAACCTGCAGAACCTGACGGTCGAGCTGCCCCTCGGGGACTTCGTCGCCATCACCGGCGTCTCGGGCTCGGGCAAGTCGACGTTGATCAACGGGATCTTGCTGGCCTCGCTCGAGCACCAGATCAATCGCGCCAAGACCACGACGATGGAGCACGACACCATCACCGGGGTGGCCAACATCGACAAGGTCGTCGCGGTCGACCAGCAGCCGATCGGGCGCACGCCGCGCTCGAACCCCGCGACCTACACGGGGGTCTTCGACAAGATCCGCAAGCTCTTCGCCGACACCCAGGAGGCCAAGGTCCGCGGCTACCAGCAGGGCCGCTTCTCGTTCAACGTGAAGGGCGGGCGCTGTGAGACCTGCGCCGGTGACGGCACGATCAAGATCGAGATGCACTTCTTGCCCGACGTGTACGTGAACTGCGAGGCCTGTAACGGCGCGCGCTACAACCGCGAGACCCTCGAGATCAGCTACCGCGGCAAGTCGATCGCCGACGTGTTGAACATGCCGGTCGCCGAGGCGCTCACCTTCTTCGAACGCCAGCCGGCGATCCTGCGTCACATCCAGAGCCTGTCGGACGTCGGCCTCGGCTACGTGCGCCTGGGTCAGCCCGCGCCGACGCTCTCGGGCGGCGAGGCCCAGCGCGTCAAGCTGGCGACGGAGTTGGCGCGGCGCCCGACCGGCCACACGCTCTACGTGCTCGACGAGCCGACGACCGGACTACATTTCGAGGACGTGAAGCGTCTCTTGGAGGTCCTGCACCGACTGGTCGACCAGGGCAACACGGTGCTCGTGATCGAGCACAACCTGGACGTCGTGAAGACCGCCGACTGGGTCATCGACCTCGGACCCGAGGGTGGGCGTCGGGGCGGGAGGATCGTCGGCGAGGGCACGCCCGAGGACATCGCCATGCTGCCGAGCGCGACCGGCGTCGTCTTGAAGGAGTCGCTGGCGGCGCACGGACGGCGCTAGTGTTCGCGCGTCCCTCGGGCATCCCGCGTTCGAGCGGGTGCTACCTCTTTCGCAACGCCCACGGCCAGATCATCTACGTCGGCAAGGCCCTGTCGCTGGCCTCGCGACTGGGCAGCTACTTCCAGCGCCCCGAGGGCCTCGACCACAAGACCCAGGCCCTGATGACCGAGGCGACCTCGGTCGAGTGGATCGTCACGCCGACCGAACTCGACGCGCTGGTCCTGGAGAACGAACTGATCAAGGACAACCAGCCGCGCTACAACATGCGCCTCAAGGACGACAAGAGCTTCCCCTACGTGGCGCTCGACACGCGCAGCGACTTCGCGGCGCCCTACATCACGCGCGCCAAGCACCAGAAGGGTGTGCGCTACTTCGGCCCCTTCGTCGACGTGCGCGCGCTACGCACGACGATGGACGAACTCATCCAGGCCTTCCCGCTGCGCTCGTGCACCAAGCACAAGTACAACTACCACCAGCGCATCGCGCGGCCCTGCCTGCTCTTCGACATCGGCAAGTGCTCGGGGCCGTGCGTGGGCGCGATCGACCCCGACGGCTACGCCGAACTGGTGGCCGCCTGGGCCCGGTTCTTCGACGGCGACGTGCGGCAACTGCGCACCCTGTTGCAGCACCAGATGCACGAGGCCTCCGAACAGAAGCACTACGAGGCCGCCGCCAAGGCCCGCGACGGTCTCGAGGCCCTCGAGCGCGCCGCCAGCGTCCAGAACGTGGTGCTCGACGACCACTCCAACCTCGACGTGCTCGCGGTCGCCAGCGACGGCGGCCGCGCGGCGGTCGTGCGCTTTCGCGTGCGCTTCGGACGCGTCATCGGACGCACGGTGCACCTGATCGACCGCTCGATGGACGAGGACGACGCCGAGATCCTCGAGAGCGTCCTGACCGACATCTACGACGCACCCGACACGGTCCCGCCGGTCGTGCTGGTGCCGAGCGAGGACGCGACGACGCCCCTGATGCGCGAGTACCTGGTCGAACTACGCGGTCGACCGGTCGAGGTGAGCGCGCCGCAGCGCGGCAAGCGCCGTCGCGCGGTCGAACTCGCGGGCAACGACGCGCTGAGCGTGATCAACCGCGACTCGCTGCGGCGCCAGAGCGACCACAACGTGCGCGCCCGCGCGCTCCAGGAGCTCGGCAGCGCTTTGTCGCTGGCCCAGCCGCCCTTTCGCATCGAGTGCTTCGACATGAGTCACCTGCAGGGCACGAACTACGTCGGGTCGATGGTCGTCTTCGAAGACGGTCTGGCCAAGAAGAGCGACTACCGGCACTTCAACGTCAAAGAGGTCCTCGGCAACGACGACGTCGGCGCCATGGAAGAGGTCGTGCGGCGCCGACTCACCTACTGGCACGACGAGCAGAGCGCGACGAAGTTCCGACGCGCCGACCTGATCATCATCGACGGCGGACTGCCGCAACTGCACGCGGCCCAGAAGGCCGCCGCCACGCTCGGTCTCGCCGACGAGGTCGAGTTCACCGCATTGGCCAAGCGCGAGGAGCTGCTGTACCGGCCGGGCTCGAGCCTGCCCATCGCGTTGGAGCGCGGCTCGGAGTCGCTGTACCTCGTCCAGCGCGTGCGCGACGAGGCCCACCGTTTCGCCATCACCTTCCACCGATCCAAGCGCGGCAAGTCGATGGTCGCGTCGACCTTGTCCGGCATCGACGGCCTCGGTCCGGCGCGGCGCGAACGACTGCTCGGCGTCTTCGGGTCGCTCGACGCGTTGCGCCAGGCGTCGCTCGAGGAGCTCGAGGCGCTCGCGTGGCTGCCGGGTGACGTGGCGCGAAGGCTCTACGATCATCTGCAGGCGCCGGCCCAACCCAAGCCGACCAAGGGGAGCGACGATGAGTGAGGTCTTGCTGGTCACGGGCATGTCGGGCGCGGGCCGCTCGACGGTCTCGGCCGCGCTCGAGGACATCGGCTGGTTCGTCATCGACAACATGCCGATCGAACTGATCGCGCGCGTCGGCGAACTCGCCATCAGCGGTTCGCGCGAGTACGCCGGCGTGGCCTTCATCGTCGGACGCTCCGGTGGCGTGCAGCCCGACGACTGGCTGGGGGTCGAGCGAGAACTCCGCCAGCTCCACGAGAACGCCAAGATCCTGTTCCTGGACGCCCCCGACGACGTCCTCATCCACCGCTTCGAGGGCAATCGCCGCCGGCACCCCTTCGAGGCGGCGACGCTGGCCGAGTCGATCAAGGGCGAACGGGCGCTGCTGCAGTCGATCCGCGACGGCGCGGACCTGGTGATCGACACGGGCTCGATCAACGCCAACCAGCTGCGCTCGCGCATCGTGGAGACATTCACCGAGATGGCCGGCCTGGGCTCGTTGCGCGTGTCGCTCGTCTCCTTCGGCTACTCGAACGGCCTGCCGCGCGACGTCGACCTCGTCTTCGACTGCCGCTTCCTGCCCAATCCCTACTGGATCGAGGAGCTGCGCCCCCTGTCGGGCCTCGACGAGCCGGTCGCCAGCTACGTCCTGCGTCAAGAGGCCGCCCAGCACTTCCTCGCCGACGTGGTGTCGATGCTCGAGTGGCAGATCCCGGAGTTCCAGAAGGAGGGCAAGTCCTACCTCTCGGTCGCGATCGGCTGCACCGGGGGACGCCACCGCTCGGTGGCGATCGCCGAGGAGCTGCGCCGTCGACTGCTCATCGAACACGCCGTCTTCCACCGCGACATCGCTCGATGAGGGTCGTTGCGGTCGGTGGGGGCCACGGCACCGCCGTGTCGCTGCGCGCCCTGCGACAGATCTCGCACGACGTCACCGGCGTGGTCTCGGTCGCCGACGACGGGGGATCGACCGGACGGCTGCGCGCCCTGTTGAACGTCGCGGCCGTCGGCGACCTGCGCAAGTGCCTGGGCGCCCTGGCCGATCCACTGAACCCGCTCACCGCGTCCTTCGAGCACCGCTTCAGCGTGGGCGAGCTCGACGGGCACACCGTCGGCAACCTGCTGCTCGTCGGCCTGATCGACGCCACCGGCGACCTCGAGGAGTCGGTGCGCGCGGTCGCCCAGGTGATGGGGGTGACCGGCACGATCGTGCCCGCGAGCGCCGAGGGCGTCGTGCTCGTCGCGGCGACCGAGGAGGGCGACACGCGCGGACAGACCGAGGTCATGAAGTCCTCGAGCATCCGGCGGATCCGGGTCGAGCCGACCAACGCGGCCACGCCGATCGCGGCCGTCGAGGCGATCGAACGCGCCGACCTCATCCTCATCGGTCCGGGGTCGCTCTTCACGAGCGTGTTGGCGGCCTGCGTCGTACCCGGCGTCACCCAGGCGCTCACCGGGTCGAACGCCAAGAAGATCTACGTCGCGAACCTGCGCGAGCAGATCCCCGAGACCGAGGACTACACGCTGGAGGACCACGTCGACGCCCTGCTGCGTCACGGCATCGTGCCCAACGTGGTGCTGGTCGACCATCGCTCGGAGTTCGCGACGCAGCGATGTTCACTCCCCGTTCACATTGCGGACCTCGCGGGGCGAAATGGCATGGTCCACGATGTGCAAAAATTGACCGAAGCGGTATTCGCCGAGGCGCGATAGGACCGACGACCAGAGGAGCAGTAGTGGCACTACGCGTGGCAATCAATGGGTTCGGACGCATCGGACGCGGTTACCTGCGCGCGTCGCTGTCGAACCCCGACATCGACGTCGTCGCCGTGAACGACCTGACCTCGCCGGAGGTCAACGCGCACCTCCTGCGCTACGACTCGACCCAGGGGAGCCTGGACGTCCCGGTCGCGCTCTCGAACGAGGGGATGACCGTGGGCGACAGGACCATCAAGGTGCTCGCCGAGCGCAACCCCGCCGAACTGCCGTGGGCCGAACTGAACGTCGACGTCGTGATCGAGTCGACCGGTCGCTTCACCACGCGCGAGAGCGCCGCCCAGCACCTCACGGCCGGCGCGCGCAAGGTGATCATCTCGGCCCCGGCCACCGACGTCGACGCGACCTTCGTGATCGGCGTGAACGAGGACACCTACGACCCGGCGAACCACCACGTCGTCTCGAACGCCTCGTGCACGACCAACTGCTTCGTGCCGATGGTGAAGGTGCTGGACGACGCCTTCGGCGTCACGACCGGCCTCATGACGACGATCCACGCCTACACCAACGACCAGAACCTGCTCGACCTCGAGCACCGGGACCTGCGCCGCGCGCGCGCCGCCGCGATCAACATCGTGCCGGCCTCGACCGGCGCCGCGCGCGCCACGAGCCTGGTGCTGGCCTCCATGAAGGGCCGCCTCGACGGCACGTCGCTGCGCGTGCCGGTGCCGGTCGGCAGCATCACCGACTTCACGGCGATCGTCTCGTCGACGAGCGTCGAGGCCGTGAACGCGGCCTTTCGCGCCGCCGCCGAGGGCCCGCTGAAGGGCGTCCTGGTCTACACCGAGGAGTACATCGTCTCGTCGGACATCGTCGGAACGCCGGCCTCGTGCACCTTCGACTCGCTGATGACGATCGTCCAGCGCATCGACGACGACCAGAGCCTGGTCAAGATCTTCGGCTGGTACGACAACGAGTGGGGCTACTCCAACCGGCTGGTGGACCTCAGCGTCCACATCGGGAAGTAGCGGTGAGCGACGCGCTGCCGTCCTACGATCGCTGGGGGAGTCTGAAGGGCAAGCGGATCCTGGTCCGGGTCGACTTCAACACGCCGGTGGCCGAGGTCGACGGCCGACTCGAGGTCACTGACGACTTTCGCATCCGCTCGACGCTCCCGCTCTTCGAAGAGCTCCTGTCGCGCGGGGCGATCGTCGTGGCCTGCACGCACTTCGGGCGGCCCAAGGGACAGGTCGTCGAGCGCTACAGCGTCGAGCCGGTGCGCCGACGACTCAACGAACTCTGCCGCGACGTCGAACTGCTGGAGAACCTGCGCTTCAACCCCGGGGAGGAGACCAACGACCCGGCCTTCGGCGCGTCGTTGGTCGAGGGCTTCGACTACTACGTCAACGAGGCCTTCAGCGCGTCGCACCGCGCCCACGCCTCGATCATGGTGCCCCCGACGCTCGTACCGAGCGCGGCCGGGCCGAACCTGCGTCGCGAGGCCGCCACGATCCTCGGACTGTTGGAGGAGCCGGCGCGTCCCTTCGTCGCGATCATCGGCGGCGCCAAGGTGGCCGACAAGCTCGCGATCACCCGGGTGCTCTGCGAGAAGGCCGACACGGTCATCGTCGGCGGCGGCATGGCCTACACCTTCGAGGCGGCGCTCGGTCGCACGATCGGCTCGTCGCTCTTCGACCCCACCCACGTCGAACAGTGCGCGGCGCTGTTGGCCAAGGGCAACGTCGTGCTCCCGAGCGACGCGCTCGGTCTCGCCTCGGACGCACCCTTCGGCCCCCAGGGCGGCGCCGATCCCGCGACGCGCTTCGGCGCCGACATCCCCGACGGCTCCGTCGGACTCGACATCGGGCCGGACTCGGCGCGGCACTTCGCCGAGGTGATCGCGGGCGCCGCGACGATCCTGTGGAACGGTCCGATGGGGGTCTTCGAGGACCCGCGCTTCGCCGGCGGGACCGAACTGGTCGCGCGCGCGGTCGCGGCGTCGGACGCCGTGTCGGTCGTGGGCGGCGGCGACTCGGTCGCGGCCCTGCGGTCCTTCGGCCTCGAGGGCGAGGTGAGCTTCGTCTCGACCGGGGGAGGGGCCTCGCTCGAACTCGTCGAACTCGGCGACCTGCCCGGCCTGCGCGCCCTTCGCGAGAGCCCGTTCAACTGATGGCCACGACACCGCTGGTCATCGGCAACTGGAAGATGAACCTCGACTTCGTCGAGGCCGTGCACCTCGGTCAACAGATCGGCGTGCTGTTGAAGAACCGGCCCTCGGAGCATACCGAGATCGTCGTCGCGCCGCCGTTCGTGGACCTGCGCAGCGTCGCGTCGATCGTCGACTCCGAGCGGATCCCGATCGCGATCGCGGCCCAGCACGTGAACCCCCACGAGAACGGCGCCCACACCGGCGAGGTCAGCGCCTCGATGCTGAAGCGCCTCGGCGTCACCTGGGTGCTCGTCGGGCACTCCGAGCGACGCGCGATGTACGCCATGGACGACGCCAGCGTCGCGCTCACCCTGCGCGCGGTCGTGCGCGCCGGCCTGAAGGCGGTGCTGTGCGTCGGCGAGGCGCTCGACGTGCGCGAGGACGGCGACCAGGACGAGTGGGTGCGACGGCAGCTGCGCAGCGCCCTCGACGGGCTGGACGAGCGATTCGCCGAACTGGTCACGATCGCCTACGAGCCGATCTGGGCGATCGGGACCGGGCTCACGGCCGACGTCGGCCAGGTGCACGCGATGATGACGCACGTGCGCTCGGTGCTGGCCCCGCCCTTCGCGCAGAGCCGCGTCCTCTACGGCGGCTCGGTGAACGCCGAGAACGCCGCGTCGCTGGTCGCCGAGGGCCGCGCGGACGGCTTCTTGGTCGGGGGCGCCAGTCTCAAAGCGGAGTCCTTCCTTGCCATTATTCAGGCCTGCGACGACTGCTACGCTTTAAAGCGCTAATCGGAGGAAACGTTGTTCACCTGGACATTCATCGCAATTGAGGCCCTGGCGTCGGTCGGGCTGATCTTTCTGGTCCTGCTCCACTCGGGACGCGGTGGCGGCATCTCGGACCTCTTGGGTGGTTCGATGGGTTCGGCGGCCTCCGGTTCGACGGTCGTCGAGCGCAACCTCGACCGCATCACGATCGCCGTCGCGTTGATCTTCACCTTCGCCACGCTGACTCTCGACCTGCGTTTGCAGTAACGCAATGGTCCGGCGAGGATCACGTGGCGCAACCCTGGTCGCCCTGGCCGCCCTGGTCGTGGCGGCGGTCCTCCTCCCGATCGCTCGATCCGACGCCGCGCCGGTCAAGACCAACTCCCTGAACGGCCAGACCATCAACGTGTCGCTGCCGGGACCGTTCAACGGCTGCACCTACCTGGACGCCGGGGCGACGCCGACGACCGAGGCGATCAACGACCTCATCGTCCCGTCGGCCTTCCTCACCACCAGCGCCGGCAACCTCTACGGGGAGAACGGCCCGATCGCGTCCTCGGAACTGACCTCGCTCACGCCCGAGACCGTGAAGTACACCATCACGGCGGGCGAGAAGTGGAGCAACGGCACCTCGTTCAATGGCGAGGACCTGCTGGGCTGGTGGTTGCGCGCGCGATCATTGCGCTCGGTCCTCTCCGACGGGTACCGCGACATCAAGACGCTCACGGTCTCCAAGGACGGCCTGGTCGTGACGGCGGTCTTCGCCACCCCCTACGCCGACTGGAACCTGCTGTTCCGCGACGTCGAGGCGTTGGGCACCCAGGGGAGCTGCTCGATCGCGTCGCTGCTGTCGCGTCCCACGCTCGGTCCGTACTCGGTGGCGAGCGCGACGACGAGTCGCGTCGTGTTGACGATGAACAAGCACTGGCCGGTCGACACAGATCGATTCGGGCGCGTCGTCATCACCGACGCCGGGGCGATCCCCGCGTCGGCCGGCGCCTACTTCGTCAACTTCTCGCTGGTCGTGAACCGGGCGCTGGTCCAGGCGATCAGCGACCGCCCCAACGTCATGAGCCACATCGGCACCTCGAGCAATATCGAGGAGATCTCCTTCGCGTCCGATCGCCCGTTGATCAAGCGGATCGCGGTCCGCGAGGCGCTCAGCTGGGCGGTCAACCGTCAGGCGCTGATCGACCAACTCTGGGGCGCGGTGACCTTCTCGCCGTCGGTCGCCGCCTCCGCGCTCTACGCCCAGGGCCAGTCGAACTACCCCGGACCGGCCGGCGCGGCACCGTCGGCCCAGACGACCACCACCACGCTGGCCCCGAGCACGGCGCACAACGGACTCGGCGACTGCCTGGCGTGCGCGCTCGACGTACTCAGCCAGAGCGGGTTCGTGCGCACCGCGACCGGCTGGACGACGGCGACGGGCACGCCATTGGTCCTGCGGATGGCCGTGGGTCCGAGTGACCTCGACCACACCGTGGCCGCGAGCATCGTTGCCCAGTGGGCGTCGATCGGCATCAAGGTGAATGTCGAGGACGTGCGTAGCGACGTGGCCGCCGCGGTGGCGACGGCCACGAACACCGACGATCTGGCGGTCTTCACCCGGCCGACGATCACGGCGGTCTCCTACGCGGCACGGTCGTGGAGTGGTCCCGGCTACGCCGACGCCTACCCGAGCGGCTGGCGCGCCGTCGCAGTGACGGCCCTCTTCAATCAGGCAATCGCGAATTTCAATCCGGTGACGGCCGCCTCGACCTGGCTGCAGATGGATCAGAAGATCCAGACGTCGTATTGGGTTCGGCCGCTCTTCACGTCGCCGTCGCTGTTGTCATGGACCAACACGCTCGCCGGCGTTACCACGAGCTTCTCGGTGCCGGGACTACTGGATGAGGTGCCGATTTGGACGGTGGCGCCACCGTCAACGGCCGGTTGAACGAATGAGTCAGCTTATTTGGAGCGGCTAAAGTAGAACTTCGCGTCGGAGTGGCGGAATAGGCAGACGCGCCAGCTTGAGGGGCTGGTGCCCTCAGGGGCGTGCGGGTTCAAGTCCCGCCTCCGACACCACTGTGATGTCTCACCATTTCTGGGACAAACGAACCCTCAGAGACTACTTCGGCTCCTCGCTTGGTAGTCGCGCGTCGGGTCCAGTTCAAAATGCCGCAGCAAGACGCCGTCTTCGTCGATGACGCGAACGTCGAGATCGGCCATCAAGATGAGCACGCGCTTGTGTCGATGCGGACGACCGACGCTGATGTGGTGGAGCTTGCGTCGGTAGCGAAGTGTCACCGATCCCCAGTGGTCGACGTGGTCGCGTCGCACTCGGGTCTTGGCGAGCAGCGGTTGACCGTCGAACTCCGGCGTCGCCTTGTCGAGGGTTCGCCACGCGTGCATCGGCGGACAGCCCCGAGCTTGATGTGGCCGCTTTTCGTTGTAGTCCTTCACGAAGCCATCGATCTGTGACTGCAGGCCTTCGATGCTGTCCGCGGCCGGCTGTTTGCGCAGCCACTTCTTCAACGTCTGGTGGTAGCGCTCGACCTTGCCTTGGGTCTGGGGGTGGTAGGGCTTGCCGTGTTTGAAGCGGATGCCGAGCTGGGCCAGTTCGATCTCTAAGCCCGAGTGCCCACCGCGAAAGGCCGTGGTGTAGATGGCGCCATTGTCACTCAACACCGAGGCCGGTAGTCCGTAGACGTCGGTCATTTCGAAGAAGAGTCGCACCACGTCGGCCGCCAGGGCGACCTTCACGACACGCGAGCACAGCACCGCGCGCGAGTAGTCGTCGATGAAGTTGATGATCTCGACGTGCTCGTCGTTGTCCAGTTGCCAGTGCGTCATGTCGGTCTGCCAGGTCTCGTTGGGCAACGAGGACTCGAAGCGGATCCAACTGGAGCGTGGTCGCTTCTGGGGCTGCGGTGTCACGAAACCGCGCCGTCGCAGCACGCGGTGAATCGTGCTGAGGGCCGGTGCGTCGATGCCGTCCTGGACGAGGTGCCACTGGATCGTCTTGGCGCCAGCGTCCCAACCGCGCTCGCTCAGTTGCTTGCGCAGCGCGACGATCGCGTCTTCCACCTCGGGTGGGGTCTGGCCCGGTTGGACCTTGGGACCGGGCTTCTTGGGTTCCAGCGCCGCTTCGCCACCCTCGCGGTAGAGCTGGACGTGACGATGGACCCAGGACTTCGACCGCCCGGTCGAGGCGGCCACCGCGCGCACCGACCTCTTCTCCACGAGCACAGCAGTGACGGCGTATTTGGCCAGATCCATGGGCACCTCCGAGGTTGGAAGTGTCCCAGAATTGGTGACACATGCTGTCCCAGAAACTATGGAACCTCAGACCG
>CAVOWM010000013.1:0-196524 GCA_963700135.1 uncultured Acidimicrobiaceae bacterium
AGGACTTGAACCTGCGACCCCTTGCGTGTCATGCAAGTGCGCTACCAGACTGCGCCAACGGCCCCTAAGAGTGTCAACCCTACCATTCGACGATGTTCGCAATCGCCGACGACGGATGTCGCCTATTGCACTCCGAGAGACTCCACGTAGATCGTCGGCTCGGAGATGAGATCGAACGAGGTCTGTCCCGCGTTGTTGTGGACCACTTGCGCGAGAAAGACCTCCACCGCCGCGCGGGCGTCGCTCAGGGCGTCGTGTCCTCCTGCCCGAACGCCGTAGTGACGACACAGGTACTCCTGGCCGCGACGAGGACGAAACTCTCGGCTGGGATCAATCGCGAGGTCGTGCTCGACGACGTCGATGATCCGCAGCAGCGAGATGTCGAAATAGGCGTTGTTCAGTTCGATGCCGAGCACCGAGATGCAGCTTCTCCGCAGCATCTCCAAATCGAATCGGACGACGTTCGAGCCGACGACGTACGCACCTTGTTCGTGGAAGTGGTGAAGGATCTGAATCGCGCGGGTCAGACCCATCTCGACGCTGTACACGCGCTCGATCCCGCGTTTGGCTTCCAGGTCCTCCAGGGTGAGTCCGTGCACCCTCGTCGCGCCGGGTGAGATCGGCCGATCAGGAATAACGAAGAACTGCTCGGACCACACCGGGACGCCGAAGCGGTAGGCGCAGAATCCGTAGGAGATCGCTCGCTCGCTCGAGACACTGAGGCCCGTGGTCTCGGTGTCGAATCCCAAAATAAGTTCCGGGACTCGCTGGTATCTCTTCGCCACGAACCCATCCTTGCATTTCTCTGTCACACGGAGGTCGCGATGGACGTGAAGTTCGTGCGTTTGACGCGCGATGGTCGGTGGGCAAGAGTGTCCCATGAACAACTCAGTCATCCTCATCACCGGCGCGTCGGCGGGAATCGGACGTGAGTGCGCCACGCAACTCGCCGCCTCGGGTTGGACCGTCCTCGGCGCGAGTCGCCGGGCCACGTCGGACGGTTCGTGGCACGGTATCGCGATGGACGTCGACGACGACGACTCCGTGACGAGCGCCGTCGATGAGATCCGACGCGTACACGGTGCGCCGAGCGCCGTGGTGGCCTGTGCCGGGTGGGGGCTCGCCGGCGCCGCCGAACGTACGTCGATCCAAGACGCCCAGGCGCAGTTCAACACGAACTTCTGGGGCTGCGTCCGGGTGGTCAACGCGGTCCTGCCCGACCTGCGGGCGCGCGGCGGCGGCCACGTCGTGCTCATGAGCTCCATCGGTGGCATCCTCGGCATCCCGTTCCAGGCGTTCTACAGCGCGAGCAAGTTCGCCCTCGAGGGTTACGCCGAATCACTCGCCTACGAGGTCGCGCCGTTCAACATCAGCGTGACGCTCGTCGAGCCGGGCAACTTCAAGACCGACTTCACGGCCGCCCGCCGGAAGATCGACAGCGCCGCCGAAGACCCGTACGCGGCAGCGTGCGAGAAGGCCATCCGGGTGATGGAACGCGACGAGCAAAAGGGTGCCGATCCGGCCGACGTCGCCAAGGTCGTCGAGAAGATCCTCAAGAGCGACAACCCACCGCGGCGCGTCTCGGTGGGCAAGTTCGACGAGCGAGTGGGCATCATGGGGAAGCGACTCCTCCCATTTCGACTGTTCGAGAAGGCGGCCAAAGGCAGTCTCGGCATCTGATCTCGTCGGTGGACGACCTCGGCCGGCGCGGCGCGGCGCCGCACGCCATATGGTGAGGCAATGGAACTACGCACCCTCGGCCGCACCGGCCTCAAAGTAAGCCCCCTCTGTCTCGGCGCCATGATGTTCGGCGGGTGGGGTAACACCGATCACGACGATTCGATCAAGATCATCCACGCGGCCCTTGACGCCGGCATCAACTTCATCGACACCGCGGACGTCTACTCCCAGGGTGAGTCCGAAGAGATCGTGGGCAAGGCGCTCTCCTCGATCGAGCGATCAAGCGTCGTGCTCGCGACCAAGGTCCACGGTCAGATGGGCGAGGACCCGCTCTCCGCGGGCAATTCGCGTCGCTGGATCACCGCCGAGGTCGAACACAGCCTGAAACGCCTCAAGACCGACTACATCGACCTGTACCAGATACACCGACCGGACGAGACGACTGACATCGAAGAGACCCTCGGCGCCCTGAGCGACCTCGTCCACCAGGGCAAGATCCGTTACTTCGGCTCCTCGACCTTCCCGGCCGAACAGATCGTCGAGGCACAGTGGGCCGCCGAGCGGCGCGGCTACGAACGCTTCCGAACCGAACAGCCTCCCTATTCGATCCTCGTTCGCGGCATCGAGCGCGACGTCCTGCCGACCGCGCAGGCCTACGGCATGGGCGTCATCCCCTGGAGTCCGCTGGCCGGCGGCTGGCTCGCGGGCAAGTTCGGCGAGGGCAAGAAGAACACCAGCCGACGATCGGCCCGACTGCCCGAGCGCTACGACGTCGACTCACCGGGCAACCAGCGCAAGCTCGAGGCCGTGAACCAACTCACCGCGCTCGCCGACGAGGCGGGCGTCACCCTCATCGAACTGGCCCTCGCCTTCGTGCTCGAGCACCCCGCCGTGACCTCCCCCATCATCGGGCCCCGCACCATGAAGCACCTGGAGTCCCAGCTGAGCGCCACCGAGGTCCGACTGAGCACGGAGGTCCTCGACCGCATCGACGAGATCAACCCCCCGGGCACGAACGTGAACCCGATCGACGCCGGTTGGGCGCCGTCGGTCTTGACCAACATGCGCCGGCGGCGACGTCGCCAGGAGTAAGCCGGGCACCGCTGAGCCCGATTCGATCGATTGGTTGCACTTTCATTACTTCGCTGATCTCGTGCCCTTCTGACGACTGGTGAACACGCCGGCCCAGTAAACTCGCAAAAGTGCAGTTCGCCAAGCGCCCCCTCCTCCGCAGCACGGTCACGGCCTCGATTCTTGCTGGCTCCCTGGTCGTAGCGCCTTTCTCTCTGTACGCGAACGGCGCCCAGCTGAACAGATCGACCGCGAAGCGACAGACCACCGACAACGTCCGCTACGCCCACAGCGCCTTCTCGATCCGCCTCGAGGACCAGCTCCTCGCCACGCTTCGCTACCTCCCCGTGAAATTCGTGGCCACCGCGACCACCGCGCCACCCACGACCACGACCACCGTGCCCGCGACGACCACGACGATGCCGTCGACGACGACGACCGTCGCGTCCCCCGCCCTGCGTGAGCGGATCACGACGAAGAAGCCCAGCCCGACGTCGCTGCAGAAGGGCACGTTCGTCTGGCGATTCCCCAAGATCGTCGGACCGCTGCGTTCACTCTGGTCCGTGGGCACGGACAACGTGATCCTCCAGGGAGCGCTCATGAACTTCCAGGCGGTCCACGGACTCTCCTGGAACACCGGCATGACCGCCCAGACCTGGCAACTCATACTCGAGGCCGCGGCGAAGAAGCAGGACGACCCGAACAGTTACAACTACGTCGTGGTCAGCCAGAGCCAGCCCGAGCTGCTCATGCTCTACGTGAACGGACACCACGTCTACAACTCGTTCGTCAACACCGGCGTGAGCTCGGCGCCGACCGCCAGCGGTACATACCCGGTCTACGAGCGATTCACCGTCACCACGATGTCGGGCACCTACCCCGACGGGCAGAAGTACAGCGACCCGGGCATCCCGTGGGTCTCGTACTTCCACGGCGGCGACGCCCTGCACGGCTTCTTGCGATCGCAGTACGGATTCCCCCAGAGCCTCGGCTGCGTCGAGATGCCCTTCGCCAACGCCCAGCACGTCTGGCCCTACACCCCGATCGGCACGCTGGTCAGCGTCCTGCCCGCGCCGTAGGTCGACGTCAGCCCACCGGCACGACGAACAGTTGGTGTGTCATCTTCGTACGGATCCGTAGCGACGAGCCGTGCACGTCGAGCTCGATCGTGCCGTCGGCGTTCTTCGCGAGGACCGACGCCGTCGTGCTCGGCAGGAACCCGACGTCGTTGAACTCACTCAGTGACTCGAAGTCGGTCTCGGCCTCTTCGGTGAGTCGCGCGAATCGAAAGACGTCGCCTTCGTCGCTCTCGGCCATGGGCCGCTGTTCGTGGCGATCGGCGACCTCATTGGCGCTGCCGGGGATCGGGTTGCCGTGGGGACACGTCCCGGGATCGCCCAGCAGGTCGACGATCCGCTTCTCGACCTCGTCGGACATGACGTGCTCCCAGCGGCCGGCCTCTTCGTGGATGAGGTGCCAGGGCAGGCCGATGACGTCGGCGAGAAGCCGTTCGGCGAGGCGGTGCTTTCGGATGACGCTGCGCGCGACGTCGTGACCGTTGGTCGTGAGTTGGAGCTCGCGGCCCTTCCTCGTCACGTAGCCCTCGTCGACCAATCGCTCGATCATCTCCGAGACCGACGGCGGCGTCTTGTTCAGTCGCTCGGCGACGCGGGCCTGGATGACGGTGACCCCGTCGTCCGACAGCTGCTCGATGACTTGGAGGTACTCCTCAAGCGGCGGATGGTATTCGTCACGCATGGCGCACCTTCTTCGACTGGGACATCATTTGCAACACCCCCGTATTGACAAAGATTATAAGGCACACCTAATATTTGGTGGTGCGAATCATCCGACGGTCGAAGGTTGATGCTCACCCCCACCACTGCTCGGATAGAGACTACCGGGACGACGTCTGATGGCCTCGCCCCCGGCGACGGGACGCTCGAGGTGGCTCGTCGCGGTCCTCGTCCTCGCAGCCGGCACCGTGCTGAGCGCCTGTGGCTCGGGACCGTCGGCGACCTCGACGGCGAGCATCATCAAAGCGGCGTGCGCACAAGTCGGCGCCGACTTGAGCGACGGACCCGACCCCTCCGCTGACCCCGTGGGCTACGCCGAGGCCCAGATCCTCCCGCTCTCCAAGATCAAGGTCGCCGACACGACCCTGCAACACGACATCTCGCGCCTGGACAGTGCCTACAAGACGTTCTTCGCCACCCAGGGCGGCGCCGGCTCGACAACGCTGGTGAAGCGGTCGCTCACGCGCGTCGAACATCTCTGCCCGGGGGTCGCGTCATGAGGGTCCGTCGGATCCTCGGGGCGAGTGCGCTCGTGCTCGTGTCGGGCGTCGTGCTCGCCTCGTGCGGTGCCTCGAGCTCGAAGGGTTCGATCACGCTCTACAGCGGTCAGCACGTTCAGACGACGGACTCACTGGTGGCCCGATTCGAGCAACTCACTGGCATCACGGTCCAGGTGCGAAGCGACGACGAGGACACGTTGGCCGATCAGATCGTGACCGAGGGCGCGCACTCCCCCGCTGACGTCTTCTTCACCGAGAACTCTCCGGTCCTCGAGTATCTCCAGTCCAAGCGTCTCCTCGCGCCGCTGCCGCACTCGACACTCGCGCACACCCCGTTACGTTTCAACTCGCCCCAGGGCGATTGGGTCGGGGTGTCGGCGCGCGTGAGCGTGCTCATCTACAACCCGAAGCTGATCGCCAAGGACAAGTTGCCGACGTCGGTCCTCCAATTGGCGGATCACAAGTACGCCGGTGAACTGGCCTTCGCCCCCGGCGAGACCGACGTCCAGCCGATCATCACCTCGGTCATCCGCACCTACGGTCACGCGAGGGCCCTTCGATGGCTCGAAGGGATCAAGGCCAACTCCTCCGGTCACCTCTACCCCGACAACGAGACCATCGCCGATGAGGTGAATCGCGGCGAGGTCGCCTTCGGCGTCGTCAATCAGTACTACTGGTACCGCATGCGCGCGGAGCTCGGCGCCGCGAACGTCGTGTCGAGGATCACGTACTTCGCGCCCCGCGACCCCGGCTACGTGCTGGACGTTTCGGGCGCGGCCGTTCTCAAGTCGAGCACCCACCAGGCACTCGCGCGTAGGTTCGTCGCCTTCCTGGTCTCTCACGAGGGCCAAGAGATCATCGCGCACTCGATCAGCTTCGAGTACCCGATCGCCTCCGGCGTGTCGACGATCCAACCGGAGACGCCGTTCGACCAACTCCAACCGAACGCCATCACCATTCCGGAACTCGGGAACGGTTCGGCGGCGATCGCCCTGCTCCGTGCCGCCGGGTTGCTGTGAGCGACGCGTCCTCGACCGAACTCCTCACGCGCGACGACCACCGGGTCGCGCGACATAACCCACGACGTCGTCAGCCCGAGCCCTGGTTCTTGATCACGTCGAGCACGATCGTCGCACTGGTGCTGCTGGCGCCCCTCGTCTTCTTGCTGATCGAGGCGCACGGCGCCGGCGTCGGGCGTGTCGCCCACCTGATCTGGCGCTCGTTGACGGTGACGCTGCTCTGGAACACCTTGCGTCTCACGGTCGTCGTCACCGTGCTCAGCGCGGTCATCGGCACGATCTGCGCGTGGTTCGTGGAACGAACGGACCTGCCCGGCCGCCGGATGTGGGCGGTGCTGGTCGTCATACCGTTCGCGATCCCCGACTTCGTGGTCAGCTTCGGCTGGGCCTCGCTCTTCACCTGGGTGCACGGCTTCTACGGCGCGGTGCTCGTCATGACCCTCGCGGTCTATCCCCTCGTCTACCTGCCGGTCGCCGCGAGTTTGCGCAGCGCCGACCCGGGACTCGAAGAGGTCGCGCGAAGCCTCGGACTGACCAAGGCGGCAACGTTCTTCCGCGTGACGCTGGCCCAGGCGCGCGGGGCGATCTTCGGCGGGTGCGTGTTGGTGAGCCTCGTGATTCTCGCCGAGTACGGCGCCTTCGAGATTCTCGGCTACCAGACGTTCACCACCGAGATCTTCACCGAGTTCCAGACGTTCAACGTCTCGACGGCCTGTGCGCTGTCGATCGTGCTGATCGTCCTGAGTGCCGTAATCCTCACTGGTGATTGGGTCATCCGTCCCAAGGGTCGCGTGGCGCGAAGCGGTCCGATGGCCCAACAGACCGGCCGCCGTCACCGCCTCGGTCACCTTCGGTGGCCCGTGTTGGCGGGCTTCGCGTCGTTGGTCGCCCTCGCCCTCGGCGTGCCGATCGGCTCGTCGATCTACTGGATGGTGCGCGGCACCTCGAGCGAGATCGTCGGCAACTCGTTGCTGAGCGCCGGACTGCACACGGCACTCTTCAGCGCGTCGGCCGCCGCTCTCTCGACCATCGCGGCATTGCCGGTGGCGATGCTCGCGGTGCGCTACGACCGGATGCGCGCGCGACTGCTCGAGCGCACCACCTACCTGGTGCTCGCGATGCCCGGTCTGGTCATCGCCCTCGCACTGAGCTACTTCACGGAGCGTTACCTGGACAGCTTCGGGTACCAGAGCGCGCCGCTGTTGATCCTCGCCTACGCCATCTTGTTCTTCCCGCTCGCCCTGGTGGGCGTGCGCGCCTCGGTCGCCTACGCCCCGATCGAGTTCGAGGAGGTGGCGCGCTCCCTCGGCCAGAGTCGACTCGCCACCCTCTTTCGCGTCACGTTGAAACTCATCGGCCCGGGCCTCGCGGCGTCGTTCTGCCTGGTGTTCCTCGCGGCGGTCACCGAGTTGACCGCGACGTTGCTGCTGGTCCCGATCAACGTCCAAACGCTCTCGACGCAGTTCTGGGCCTACCAACAGAACCTCTCCTACGGCCAGGCGGCGCCCTTCGCCCTGACGATCATCGTCATCGCCTGCGTTCCTTCCTATATCGTGAGTCGGTACTTCGACCGACTTCCGACCAGGGCAGCGAGGCAATCGTGAAGATGAGTCCGGCCGACGTCGTCGTCGTCGGTGTCCACAAGTCCTTCGGCGCCAACGCCGTCCTTCGCGGGGTCGACCTCATGGTGCCGGCGGGCGCGTTCGTCGCCATCCTGGGTCCCTCCGGGAGCGGCAAGACCACGCTCCTTCGCACGATCGCCGGCTTCGAGCGTCCCGACGAGGGGTCGATCCAGGTCGGCGCGGACGTCCTGGACGACCGCGAGGTCTACGTCGCGCCCGAACACCGACACATCGGCTACGTCTCCCAGAACGGGAGCCTCTTCCCGCACCTCACCGTCGCGCAGAACGTCAAGTTCGGACTCTCGCGCGCGCGCCGGCACTCCCACGAGGTCAGCCATCTCCTGGACATCGTCGACCTGGAGCCGCTCGCGACGCGCTACCCGCACCAGCTCTCGGGCGGTCAACAGCAGCGCGTGGCGTTGGCGCGCGCGCTCGCCGTCGAGCCGCGGATCATCTTGTTGGACGAACCCTTCGCGTCACTGGACGCCAGCGCGCGCACCGAGGTGCGCTCGGACGTGCAGCGGATCTTGCGCAACGTGGGCGCGACCGCGATCCTCGTCACGCACGACCAGGACGAGGCCCTGTCGATGGCCGACAGCGTCGCCGTGATCCGCGAGGGACGCATCGTCCAGAACGCGGCGCCGCGCGACCTGTACGAATCGCCCTCGGACGTCGAGGTCGCGCGCTTCGTCGGCGACGCCAACCTCGTGCCCGGGACCGTCGAGGGCCGCCGCGTGCGAACCGCGCTGGGGACCCTCGACCTGCACCCCGACGCGCCCGTCGCCGGCGGCGACGTCACGGTCCTGGTGCGACCCGAACAGATCACGTTGGCGCCGGCACCCCCGAGCGACGGTGTCGGCGCGCGCGTCCTCGACGCCAACTTCCACGGTCACGACACCGTCTATTCGGTGGCCTGTGACGCGCTCGGCGACGGCCGGCTCACCGTCCGGCTCCTCGGCAACACGCGATTCGCCAGTGGTGAGCCCGTCACGATCGAGGTGCTGGGTCCGGTGAACATCTGGACGGCGCCGTAGCGACGTCGACTAGTCGTTGGACGGCGGCATCAAGATACCGCGGGTGATGTCGCGCAACATGTCACCGAGCTCTTCGTTCGGGACGCCGGCGAAGGCCTCGCCGGTCATCACGAGACCGATGATCACCGCGCCGAAGGCACTCGCCACGCGCACCCGATCGTTCAGCGGCACCGCGTCGTCGGTGAGTGCCTCGCGGAAGAGCGACTCGAAGTCCTCGTGTTCGGCGGCGTGATGTTCGTCGTGCAGGGATTCGAAGGCCGTGCGATTGCGTTCGTGCAGGATGAACAGCGCCCGGTGCGAGAGCATCTGGTCGATCAGCTGATCGAGCAGCGCGGACCAGACCTCGAGCGTCATCGTGGCGCGATCGATGTTGCGCACCGCGTCGATCCCCAGGGCGTGCAGTCGCATGTGCAGCGCCATCAGGATCGCCTCCTTGCTCTCGAAGTGGTAGTAGATCGCCGCCTTGGAGAAGCCCAGCCGCTCAGCGATCTCGCGCAGCGACGTCTTCTCGTACCCCTGGGTGGTGAAGAGTTCGAGCGAGATGTCGAGGATCCGGTCCCGGGTTCCGGCCCCGTCGGACGTCGCCTCGGGCTCCGTCCCGTCGTTGCGCGCGTGACCCTGGAGTTTTGCCATACCTCTATTCTACTTGACAACCGGTAAGTTTTCACTTACCATGTGGCAAGTAAGACGGAAGAGAGGCCACCAATGGCACCAGATTCGATGATTCACGCCGAGGGCCTCACGAAACGCTACGGCGACACCGTCGCCCTGGGGGGCATCGACCTCGACGTGCCAGCCGGCTCGATCCTGGGCATGCTCGGCCCCAACGGTGCGGGCAAGACGACCGCCGTGCGGATCTTGACGACCCTCGCGCTGCCCAACGAGGGCCACGCGCGCGTCGCCGGCTACGACGTCGTGAGCCAGGCCGCGCTCGTGCGGCGCAACATCGGCGTCACCGCCCAAGACGCCACCGTCGACGAACTGTTGACCGGTCGCCAGAACCTGATCATGATCGGACGACTCTCCGGCCTCGGGCGCGTCGACGCCAAACGCCGGGCCGACCAGTTGCTCGAAGAGTTCGACCTCGCCGACGCCGCGAGCCGGGTCTTGAAGGCCTACTCCGGCGGCATGCGGCGGCGCCTCGACCTCGCCGCCGGTCTCGTCACGCGACCACCGGTGCTCTTCCTCGATGAACCGACCACCGGACTGGACCCCACGAGCCGCGTCCGGATGTGGGACATCATCCGCCAACTCGTCTCGAGCGGCGTGACGCTGCTCCTCACGACGCAGTACCTGGACGAGGCCGACGAGCTCGCCGATCAGATCGTCGTCGTCGACCACGGCCGCGTCATCGCCAACGGCACGCCCGCGGATCTCAAGACCACCGTCGGCGGGGCACGCCTCGAGGTGACGCTGAACGTACCGAACGACGCGGCCGCGACGGCCCTACGGCCGCTCACCGACGGTGACGTCCACGTGAGCCACGACGGGCGACGACTGCGCGCGCCGGTGCGCAGCGGCACCGGACTCGCGACCGCGGTCGTGCGCACGCTCGACGAAGCGGGCATCACCGTGGACGACGTCGAGGTCCACCAGCCCTCGCTCGACGACGTCTTCTTCGCCCTCACCGGCCACGCGACGTCCGAGTCGGACAACCTCGACGACGACGAAGCCCTGGACACGACCAAGGAGGTGGTGCGATGACCACGCTCGAACTCCCCACCGCGACCATCGTCACGACGGCGCGGCCGCCCGGGCTGTGGCGCCGGATGACCGACGTCGGCTCACTGACCTATCGCAACCTCGTCCACATCGCGCGCGAACCGCTGCAGCTCTCGGACGTGACGATCCAACCGATCCTCTTCACCGCGCTGTTCGTCTACGTGTTCGGCGCGGGCGTCGTGGTCCCCCACGGCGGCAGCTACGCCAAGTACGCGATCGCGGGCATGCTCGCCTTGAACCTGACGACGTCGGCCATGGGCACGGCGGTCGGGTTGAGCAACGACCTCAACGGCGGCATCATCGACCGGTTCCGGACGCTGCCGATGTGGCGCCCGGCCGTCCTGGTCGGTCGCTCGATGACCGACCTCTTGACCGCGATCATCTGCACGGCCTTCGTCGCGGGCACCGGACTGCTCGTCGGATGGCGACCGGAGCGCGGGGTCCTCTACACCCTCGGGGGCTTCGCCATCTTCTGGCTCTTCAGCTACGCGCTCTCGTGGGGCTGCGGCTGTCTCGGCATCATCTCCAAGGGCCCCGAGTCGGCCCAGGGCGTCGGCCTCGTCATCCTCTTCCCGCTGGCCATCGTGTCCAACGCCCTCGTGCCGACGGCCCACATGCCCGCGGCGCTCCGTTCCTTCGCGAACTGGAACCCCGTGAGCGCGGTCACCGCCGCGGCCCGTCAGCTGTTCGGCAACCCGAACCCCTCGTCGCTGGTCCAGGCCTGGCCCATGCAGCACCCGATCGAGGCGTCGCTGCTGTGGTCCCTGGTACTGCTGGCGATCTTCGCGCCGCTCGCCAGTTTCCTTTACCGCCGGCGCACCACCGGTTGAACCTACGCCGCGATGCGGTCGAGTTCCTCGAGGTCCTCGGCCGAGAGCGTCACGGCGGCGCCCGCGATGTTCTCGCGCAGGTGGGCGCGCGACGACGTGCCGGGGATGAGCAGGATGTTCGGCGAGCGCTGCAGCAGCCAGGCCAACGCCACGGCGAGTGAGGTGGTGTCGAGGCGCGTCGCGACCGAGGCCAGTTCGGCCGACTGCAACGTCGAGAATCCCCCGAGCGGGAAGTACGGCACGTAGGCGATCCCCTGGGCCGCGAGGGCGTCGATCAGCTCGTCGTCCACCCGGTGAGCGACGTTGTAGAAGTTCTGGACGCAGACGATCGGGGCGATCGACCGCGCCTCTTCGATCTGCTCGGCGCTCACGGTGCTGAGACCGAGGTGACGGATCAAGCCCTCGCGCTGGAGTTCGACCAGCGCGCCGAACCCTTCGGCGAGCGACGCGGGCTCGGGACCGCTGAAGCCGCCGAGTCGCAGGTTGACCACGTCGAGCGCCTCCAGTCCCAGGTGGTCCAGGTTCTCGTGGACCGCGCGGCGCAGGTCCTCGGGGGTACGCGCGTGCGGCCAACCACCGTCGGCGTCGCGGCGCGCGCCGACCTTGGTCACGATGTGCAGTGACGCCGGGTACGGATGCAGCGCCTCCTTGATGATCTCGTTCGTGACGAACGGTCCGTAGTAGTCGCTGGTGTCGATGTGCGTGACACCGCGCTCGACCGCCTCGCGCACGACCGCGAGCGCCTCGGCGCGGTCGGCGGGCGGTCCGAAGACCCCGGGGCCCGCGAGCTGCATCGCGCCGTACCCCATTCGGGTGACGTCGAGGTCGGGCGCCAGCGAGAACGTGCCGCCCGGAAGGTTCGATTCACTCATGTTGCACCCGCGTCTTTCCGATTAAAGCGTCGACCTTACGGGGCGTCGCCCGGTATCGAACGACGTGGAGCCACGGGGCCGGCGCCTCTAGGGGATCTCGAATCCCTCGAGGCCGTCGATGCTCCAGCGGTTGTTCTCGGCCCAGTAGGCCGGTATGCCCTGGGGACCCTTGCGCCGCGACCACTGGTCCATCGTCGGACGGTGCCCTTCGAAGCTCATCAACGGCACGCCGTACCCGCACGAGTCCGCGATCCGCTCGACCTCTACGGTGATCACCGATCGCACGCCCACGCCCGCCGCCCCGACGAAGCGGCCCGCGAGCGATTCGAACTCCGGCGAATCCGTCAGGACCGCTCGACCGGTGCCGTGGAGTCGCACGATTCGCGGCGGTCCCGCGAAGGCGCAGAACATGACCACCACGCGACCGTTTTCCTTGAGGTGCGCGATCGTCTCGACTCCGCTGCCGGTCTGGTCCAAGAATGCGACGCTGCGTGGTCCGGTGACGAGGAACTCCTGACGATTGCCCTTGGGCGAACAGTTGAGGAGACCGTCACCGGCGAGCGGCGCGGTGGCGACGAAGAACACGGGCTGACTGACGAGCCAGGCCGCCAACTGGTCGTCGATCTCCTCGAACGTCTTGCCCACACCACCAGTATTGCGACCTTCGGCCCGGAACCGGACGGCGGGTGATGTCAAACGGGGTGAAGGCTACTTGGAGGCGGCGTCCGGATTCGAACCGGAGTACGGGGCTTTGCAGGCCCCTGCCTAACCACTCGGCCACGCCGCCAGAACTAGAGAGCCTACCGCCCAGGGTTCAGTGGGCCTTCTGGTGTTTGAAGTAGTGGTACACCGCGCCGACGATCGCGGCGACGATGAGGAACTCGAGGATGGTCCCGATGGTGGCGGCCAGGATACCGATCACCGCGAAGATGACCCAGAGCGCCAGACCGATCAGTAACAGGACACCGACTGTCTTTGCGAGGACCATGTCCCCTCCTTCGTTCCTCTCCATCGTAGGCGCCGAGGGAATCGCGTTGGCGGTGAGTATCCTGTATCGGTGACCAAACGACTCGCCTGCGCGATAGCCCTCGTCGTGGCGGTCCTGGGCGCCACGCTCGCCCCCGCGGTCGACTCCTCGGCGATGGCGGTCATCAAGACGATCTCGATCACCAGCAACCTCCCGACCTCGCTCTCGAACCAGCTGCCCCTCCTGCGACTGCACTTCAGCGCCGCGACGAAGGTGGAGAAGCTGCCGGAACTGCGAACGCGGCCGTTCCTCGCCACGAAGTGGCAGCAGATCAGCGCCCACGACGTCCAGGCCGTCGTGACCGGCTCGTTGAAGCCGGCCGCGCTCTACACGATCGACCTGCCGACGCGCATGACGTGCAGCGCGACGTGTCACTTCACCGCGGTGCGACCACGAACCGCGTTGGTCGCCTCCAGCACGTTGTGGGAAGAACAGCTGCTCGCCGAACTCGACTACCTGCCCGTCACCTTCACCCCGACGTCGCCCCCGAGCGACCCGACGCAGCCCACGGGCGGGACCTTCACCTGGAAGTACCCGGCCCTGCCCGCGACCCTGCAGTCCCAGTGGCAGGTGGGCGTCGCCGACGTGATCCTGCGCGGAGCCCTGATGAACTTCCAGAGCGTGCACAATCTGCCCACGACCGGCATCGCCGATTCGGCCACGTGGAGCGACCTGATCACGGCGGTGCAGAACCACACGGACGACCCGACCACGTACGACTACGTCAGCGTCTCTGAGGGAACCCCCGAGGGTCTGACGCTCTACGTCGGCAACAAGGTGAAGTTCACGACGCCGGTGAACACGGGTATCCCGGCGGCACCCACGGCGACGGGCACCTACGCCGTCTACGAGCGATTCCTGTCCACGACGATGTCGGGCACGAACCCCGATGGCTCGCACTACAGCGACCCCGACATCCAGTGGGTCTCGTACTTCAACGGTGGTGACGCGTTGCACGAGTTCCCGCGCTACTCCTACGGCTTCCCCCAGAGCCTCGGGTGCGTCGAGATGCCCTTCGCGAGCGCCGAGACCGTCTTCCCGTACACGCCGATCGGCACCCTCGTCACGATCAACCCGTAACGAAGAACTTCACAATTCGTCATCGACGATTGTTGTTGTAATTTCGGGACCCGCTGTTACATTCGACGTAGATGCCACAAGAGTCGACTCGAGAGGGTGCCGGTCCCAGCTGGCCTTTGCGGGTCGTCCTCGGACTGTGCGTCTCGGCGCTCGTCGTCGTCGGCTTCCAACTGAAGAACGATCACCGCTCCCCCGCCGCGACGACGACCACGGCGCCGCGCACGACGACCACGGCGCCCTCGGGTCCGACGACGACGGGCGCCGCGACCTCCACGACACCGACGACGCAGCCGTCGCCGCCGGCGACCAACCTGGCGCCGCCCTACGTCAACATGGCGGCGTTCAAACCCCCGGGCGCGGGCTGTCGATTCTCGACGGGTGCGCCGAGTCCGTCGACGTCAACCGCGACGACGACGAGCGCGCCGTCGACTACGACGACCCAGCCGGTGAGCGTGATCGGTCACTGCACCGTGCTAGAGATCGGTGACTCGCTCGGCAACGACCTCGGGTGGGGTCTCGCGCGACAGCTCGGTCACGATCACGCGCTGCAACTTGTCCAGGCCGACAAATCCTCGAGCGGACTCGTGACCCCCTGGTTCTACGACTGGCCGCAGAAGGAGAGGGTGCTGCTCGCGCAGTACAAGCCGCAACTCGTGCTCATCACCTTCGGCGCGAACGACGAGCAGAACCTGCGCGTCGACGGACACGTGGTGGCCTTCGGGTCGGCACCGTGGATCGCGGCCTACACCACCCTCGTCACCAAGATGGCGAGCGCAGCGACCGCGACCGGCGCGTACGTGCTGTGGGTCGGCATGCCGATCATGCAACCCAACGGCTATCGCCAGGGCATGGAGCTGATCAACTCGGTCTTCGCGAAGGTCGCGACGACCGTGCCGGGCATGACGTTCCTGCCGACGTGGGACCTCTTCGCGAACGCCCAGGGCCAGTTCGAAGCGTCCGCGCGCGTCAACGACATCCCGTCACTGCTTCGTGAGCCGGACGGCATCCACTTCAGTTACGTGGGCGAGAACGTGTTCTCGACGTACGTGACGCGCGCGATCGGCGACGTCTATCACGTGCAGATCACGCCCGAGTCGGCGATGTACATCGATCGATGAACGTCACGAGGCGTGGGCCAGGTGTCCGATCAGTAACGTCGTGTCCCACGACAGTCCGACACAGATCAACAACATGAGCGCGACCGCGACGCCGTCGCGGTCGAGGCGCTTGGAGTGTCGGATCGGGTTCTCCAGGAAGTGATACGAGATCACGGCGCACGCGAACGCGCCAGCGATCTCGATCTCGCGCGCCCACGGCGAGGTCGGCGGATGGACCATCTGCAGCGGGAGCATCAACCACACGTAGTGCCAGAGGTAGAGCGAGTACGAGATGTCCCCGACGTAGCGCATCGGTCGCCACGAGAGCCACGACGCCGGTCCGCCGCGAGCACTCGCCTGGCCCGTCCACAGCAGTACCGCGGTCGTGCCACAGGGCCACCAGGCCAGCACACCAGGGTAAACGCTCATCGTGTTGAGCTTCCAGACGGCGGCCGCGAGCCCGAGCAGGGCGAGCGCGCCGAGCAGTGCGTTCAGCCGCGGGGTGCGCCGGGCCCACACGCCCGGCAACAGCGCGACGAGACCGCCGAGGGCGATCTCCCAGAAGCGGGTGAAGGGTGAGTAGTACGCGACGGTCGGACTGATCGGCGTCAGGTGCCACGAGTACCACGCCGACGCGCCGATCGCCGCGACCAGGAACAGGCCGAGCGACGTCGCGCGATTGCGTAGCGGCGTCAACCACGTGAGCGAGAAGACGACCAACGGGAAGAAGAGGTAGAACTGCTCTTCGACCGCGAGCGACCAGTAGTGCGTGACGAGCGAGGGCGCGATACCCGGGATGAAGTAGTTGCTGCCAGTGTTGATGAGACGAAAGTTCGCCGAGAAGAGCGAGGCCCATCGCACGTCACCGAGCAACTGCGGTACGAAGTTCGTGCCGAGCAAGAAGTAGGCCGCGATGGTCGTGGCGACCAGCGTCAGCGTCGCGGCGGGCACGATGCGCCGGATCCGGCGGGCGTAGAAGTAGGCGAGGTTGTGTCGCACCCGACGCGGGGGCTGACGTCGCAGCAGGCTCGTAATGACGAACCCGCTGATGACGAAGAAGACGTCGACGCCGATGTAGCCACCCTCCATCCCCGGCACGCTGGCGTGCGCCAGGATCACCAGGATGACGGCGATCGCGCGCAGGCCCTGGACGTCCGGTCGGAACGTGTGACTCGCCGACCGATCGCCGGTCACGGCACCGGTCTCGACGCGCTCGCGACTGGGTTCTTCGATCACGGACACGAGTTCGACGCTACTTGGACGACGTTGGAGAACGAAGTGACAGCGTGCTCCGCACATCGCAACCCGTAGATTGGACCAATCACCGACAATGCCCCCCAGAAGAAATCGGCGAGTCCGGTCAAGCGCATCGCCGCGGTGGTCGTGACCGGCCTCGCGTTCTACGTCGCGCTACCGGCGTTCGTCAAGGTACTGTCCGCGTGGCCGAAACTCTTTCACCTGAGCTTCGCGTGGCTCGCGTTGATGTTGGCGGCCGAGGTCGCGAGTTTCGTGTGCGCGATGACACTGCTGCGCCTGCTGCTGCGCACGAAGCACTGGTTCACCGTGGTCGCCGCGCTGCTGGTCGGCAACGCCGTCACGAACGTGCTGCCGGCCGGCGACGTGGCCGGCGCCGGTGTCCAGTACCAGATGCTGGCGATCGGGGGCATCGACGCCGACGCGGCGGCCGGCGGACTCGCCGCGGCGTCGATCATCGGGCTCGCGGGTCTGTTCTTGCTCCCGGTGTGCGTGATGCCCGCGATCCTCGGTGGCCTGCCGGTGAGTCCGGGACTCGAGCACGCCGCGTACCTCGGCATCGCCGGCTTCGTCCTCATCGTCGCCTTCGGGACGGTCCTGCTCACGACGAACGGACTCCTCACGTGGCTCGCGCGCGTGACGCAGCGGGCCTTGAACGCACTGCCCAAGCGCAGGACCAAGACCCGCGACCTGCCCGATCGACTCATCGCCGAGCGCAACCTGGTGCGCACCAACCTGGGCCGGCGGTGGCGTGAGGCCGTACTGCTCATCGGTGGTCGCATCGGATTCGACTACTTCGCCTTGCTGTGCGCGCTGCGCGCGACCGGCGCCAGCCCGAACGCCCCGCTCGTGCTGTTGGCCTACGCCGCGACCGCGGTCATCGCCCTCGTGCCGCTCACGCCCGGCGGACTCGGCATCGTCGAGGCGAGTCTCAGTGGCCTGCTCGTGCTCGCGGGCGTCCCCAGCGCGAGCGCCATCATCGCGACCCTGGCCTATCGACTCGTGACGTACTGGCTCCCGATCTTCGCCGGCGGCGGCGTCTACGTCGCCTTTCGGCGCCGCAACGGTCCGGTCAAGTTCGGCGCTGGCGCTCGACCGGCGTCGTGACGAGAACCGGCGTCGTTACTTCTTGTCGTCGAGCAGGTTGAGCATGTCGTTCGCGTGCTCCTCTTCGACGGCGAGGATCTCTTCGAGCATCCGTCGCGTCGTCGGGTCGCCGTCACCGAGCCAGGCGATGATCTCGCTGTAGGAGCTGATGGCGATGCGCTCGGCGATCAAGTTCTCCTTGATCATCTCGGTCAGGCTGGTCGCGGTCTTGTATTCGGAGTGGGCCCGGCTCGAGAAGGTATCGGGATTGAAGTCCGGCTCGCCGCCGAGTTGCCCGATGCGCGCCGCGATCAGTTCGGCGTGCCCCTGCTCCTCACGCGAGTGCTCCAGGAACTCCGCGGCGACGGCCTCGGAGTCGAGCCCGTGGGCGGCGAAGGAGTGCTGTTGGTAGCGAAGGACGCAGATCAGTTCGGTCGCGAGGGACTGGTTCAAGACCTCAAGGACCCTCGGCAGATCGGCGCCGTAGGCGTCGGTGATCGAGCCCTTGCGAAGGTTCTTGCGGGCGTTCTCCCGCAGTGTTTTGACGTCGCTCAGGAATTTGGCCATTAACGCTGTCCTCTCAGTGGTCGAGTTGGAATGTCCTGCTGGCGCCACCCTAACAAGCGCGCCGCCCCGTCGACACCGGGACCCGCGACGCGCAACGCTCCGCGGTTCCTCTCGGAACGGGTCTCCGACACCCCTGCGCGATCGAGTCTCGTCGAGACCGCGTCGCTTTTGAATGGTCCTCCCCCACCAACGATTCGCGCGAACGACCCGTCACTTCGACTCGCGTCAGCGCCGCCGCCCTGTGCTCGTGCCTCGCTCGAGGCGAACGTCCGAGATCACTAAGCCAACCGAACTGGCGAATACGAATTGCGCGTCGATCACCGAAACGCTTGGTGCACCACTCTCTCCACCTGGTCGCTGTCACGGGAACGCATGTCGGACGAACGTCGCGCCAACGACAACCATGTACCTCGAACGCCGAACCTTGCCCTTGCACGAGGTCCGACGCCCATCCTCGGCGAACTGGTGCCGACGGCCCAGGCCGCCGGAGGAGTCCGTCATTTCGGACCTTAGGCGCAAACTCCTAAATCGTGCATAAGAAAATATCCCCGGTCGGCGTCTGGGGGGACACCGACCGGGGATCAGGGAGAAAGCGCGGATTAGTAGTAGTGCTTTCGTCCGCCGACAGCGTGGCCGAGGGCACCCAGGACCCAGAGCACGAGACCGATCAACAAGACGATCATGCCGATCGTCCACAGGAGCTTGAAGGCCAGTACGAAGCCGATAATGAGGAGGATCAATCCGAAGACAACCATCGTCTCTTTCCTTTGTTCAGTGAACGTTCGTGACGCCCAATTTGGAACTTCTTCACTGCTCTTTCCACCCTAGGCAGGCGTTCCTTACAGGCATCTTGGAGGGCTCTGGGAATTCCATGTGAGATGGAATAGCAAGCGATGAAGCGCGACGCACGCACCTTTCGAACGTCGTGTCCTCGTCGTCGCGCGGTTCGTCGCCAACGACCGCGAGGAATGAGCTGTCCTCCAAGGTCGCCGCGGCGACATCCTCATTAAGGTTGGGGGCTATATGGCGCGCAAGAAACCTCGGGGCATGCCACCGTCGCTGCAGAGCGTGTGGGTGGCGGGCACGCTCGCGGCCCTCGTCGCGGTGGCCGCGATCGTCGTGAAGACCGAGTTCGATCGACGCCACGGCTCGATGCACCACCCCATCGTCGCCTGGATCACCGTGCCCGTACTGCTCATCTTCGGTATCTACGCCGTCGGTCGTCTCGCCGACGGGATGGGCCGATTCCTGGCGCGCCGCTCGATCGAGGCCGCGGGGGCGGTCGTGCGCCTGGTCGCGACCGGTGTGGGTTACCTGCTGGTGCTGATCGCGGTGTTCGAACTGCTCGGCGTCTCAATCGCGCACCTCATCATCGGCTTCGGCCTCGCGGGCGTGGTGCTCGGCATCGCGGCCCAGCAGAGCCTGGGCAACATCTTCGCGTCCATGGTGCTGTTGTTCGCTCGACCCTTCAGCGTGGGCGAACACATCCGCGTGCGCTCGGGCACCATTGGCGTCGTCGACGCGTGGGTGCTCGGCATCGGACTGACCTACGTGACGCTGCAGACCGAGGACGGCCTCTTGAAGGTGCCGAACTCCGTGGTACTGGCGTCGGGTATCGGCAAGCTGGACACGCCACCGCACCGGCTGCCGTAAGACCGACGCATCATCGATCAAGAAAGAGAGGTCTGACCATGGGTTCTGCCGGAGACAAGCCGAGGAAGCCGCGCCGTCGATTGGCGCGCGTGTCCAAGTATCCCGATTCGAGTGGCAACCCCCTGGCGGGACTGGCCGGCGGTGGCGGCGACGGGATGACGGGACCGGGCGCCAGTCGCGGTCCGTCGGAGCACCACCACCCCGTCGGACGCATCGGCTCCGCGTTCTTGTGGCTCCTCGGACGCCGGCGCACGCCGATGCCGCCCGCGACCGAGCCGGCGCCCGCGCCCGAGCACCAGCACGAGGACCGCGATGAACCAAGGGACGAGTAGTCCGTCGTCGGTCGCGCGTCGCTAGGACGCGACGACGGGGCCCGAGGCGACGAACCGCTTCGACGGGACCAGCGCGCCGCCCGCCGACTGCACCGTCACCGCCAGTTCCGACGGGGCCGGCGACGTCGCCATCGTGAACGTGACCTGGCCCGGTGATGAACCCATGACCCCGATCGAGACCGGTGAACCCTTCACGATGCCCCACAACTGGTAGGTCTCGTTGCGGGTCAGTGCGGGCATGTGGGACGTGACCAGGTAGCCGGTGCCGTCGGGCAACATCACGAACTGCGCGAGTCGTTGATCACTCGCGCTGGTGAGGTTGATGAGCTGATGACCGGGCGCGGCCAGCGCGCGCTGGACGACTGACTCGTTCGCCGTCGCCAGCGCGCCGCGCAGATTGGTGACCTGGTTCTGCGCGCTCGAGAGACTGAAGGCGAGCACCACGATCGACGCGGCGGCGGCCAGTGCGAGCGACGTCAGCACGGCGCGCACCCGTCGCGACGGCGAACTCGTGATCGCCACGACGTTGGACGGCGTGTCGCCGATCACGAGCGGCGGCATCGCCGCGGCGTCGCCGGTTCGTTCCCAGAGCTGGCTCGAGATGTTGGTCCACAGGCCTTCGGGAAGCTCCTCGACGGTGTTACCCAGCGCCGCGGCGACGCTGCGGTAGCCGTCGAGTTCGCTCTGACAGCGCGGGCACGTGGCGGCGTGCGCCTCGACCTCGGCCAGGGTCTCGGCGTCGACGGCGTGGAGCGCCGCGACCGCCAACAGTTCGTTCGCTTCGTCGTGACTCATCATCGATCCGCCCCTTCAATCCCGGACTCCGCGAGCGTGACCCGCATGCGTCGCATGCCGTTGCGGATTCGACTCTTGACGGTGCCCTCCGGTTCGTTCAGGATCTCGGCCACCCGCACGTAGGTGTGGCCCTCGAAGTACGCGAGCTCGATCGCCCGACGCTCCTCCGGCGGCAACTCATCGAGCGCCTTCTTCACGTCCTCGGCCAACACGACGTCCCACGCCTCGTGCTGCATGTCGTAGGCGCCGCGCGCGGCCTTGAAGGCGTCGTTGATCTCGCGCTGGCGCCGCGCGGTGAGCGAGCGCACGGTCTCGACCGCGCGGGCATGGCTCTGGGTGAGCAGCCAGCTGCGCAGGTTCCCGCGCGTCGCGTCGAATCGTTCCGGCTGGTTCCACAGCCGCAGGAAGACCTCCTGGGTGACGTCCTCGGCTTCGGCCGCCCCGTTGAGGACCCGACGGGCGAGACCGAACACCGCGCCGCCGTGGCGGCGGTACGTCTCGGCGAGCGCCACCTCGTTGTAGCGCGCGATCATGGTGACCAATTGGGCGTCACTGACCTCTCGGATGTCTTCCATACGTATCCACTTCTAGTTCGACGCCGGGCGCCCCGGCGGATGTCGGCGCCGAATTTCGAGCAATCCATTGGAATCCTGCCCCGTCGCCTCGCGGTTCCGGGAACCACGACGCGCCGCGTCATCCGGCGAGCGCCTCCGCGACGAAGAACTTCCGTATTCCCCCTCGGTGGCGTCACGTTACATCCCTAGCGTGGCGCCACCCTTTCGTGTCCGGCGCCACTCCTACGAACCGTGTTGGAACTCCTCGGGGCCGAACGCACTACTGCCGCGTTGGGCGGCGATCTCGATGCCGTGATCGCCCAACTCCGACGCCGCGCCGACCGCCGCGCGCCCGAATTTCTCGCGCACGTCGTCAACGGCGTCGCGCAGGGCCTCGTGCGAGACCTGTCGTTCACGCGAGATCGCCTCAGCGGTCTCGCGCGGGTCGCTCGAGGAGGGGTCCAGCCCGAAGGTCAGCTGCAAGTCGTTGTCGTCGCGCTCGAGGAACGACGACGCGTGGATCGCCAGGAGCCGCACTGAATTGGCCAGGTCGATCGACTGCAGCAACGCCTCGGCGATCGCCAGAATCGCGAACTCGTCGTCGATGCCGAAGGACAGCGTCTGGGACCGACTCACGCTGGTCAGGTCGTCGAATCGCACGATGACGGTGATGGTGCGCGCCACGCGGTTCTGGCCCCGTAACGCGCGCGCCACGACCGCCGCCTGGGTCCGGGCGGCCCCGACGACGGCGTCGATGCCACTCAATGACGTCGCGAAGGTCTGGTCGTGGCCGACCGATTTGAGGACGCGGTCCGTGGTGACCTCTCGCTTGTCCTCGCCGTGGGCGTAGGCGACGAGGGTCGAGGCCATCGACACGCCGACGTGCGCGGCCAGCGTGGCTTCGTCGACCTTGGCGAGGTCGCGCACCCACAGCAGTCCGAGTTTCTGCAATTTCGTCGCGGTCGCCGGTCCGACGCCCCAGAGCGCGCGAACCGGCAGCTCGTCGAGCCACCGCTGCTCGAGCGCGGGGCTGACCCACACGACGCCCTCGCCCTCGACCAGTCGTCCGTCGACCACGGACGGCTTAGACGCCTTGGACGCCAGTTTCGCGAACAGCTTGTTGCGGCCCAGCCCCACGCCGCAGAGCAGACCGAGCTCGGACGTGATCCGTTGACGCAGTCCGGCGGCCGCTTCCAGCGGGCGCACGTGCAAACGGCGCAGGCTCGAGAGGTCGGCGAAGACCTCGTCGAGTCCGAGGGGCTCGAACTCGGGCGTGAGGTCGCGCACGATGTCGTGGAACCGCCGCGAGTACGCCTCGTAGCGGTCGAAGCGCCCGGGCAGGATGATGAGGTCGGGGCAACGGCGACGAGCCACGACGCTCGGCATCGCGCTGCGTACGCCGTAGCGGCGCGCCTCGTAGCTGGCGCTGGCGATGACCCCGCGCGCGCCGCCGCCACCGACCGCGACGGGCTTGCCGCGCAGGCTCGGATCGTCCAGGACCTCGACCGACGCGAAGAAGGCGTCGAGGTCGATGTGCAGGATCGGCGCGTCGTCGACCGTGGGGTGCTCAGAAGGCGAGTTCGACACTGCGAAAGGCCTCACCGAACGGGGCGCCCACGGGCCGGCCGGCCTGTTCGGCCCGTCCGTAGACGAGCTCGCGAATCGCGTCGGCGTCACCGGCCAACTGGGAACTGTGCGCCAAGACCGCCTTCACCTTGGTGTCGATGGTGCCGGTGATGTCGGCCACGACGTCGGGTTCGTGCGTGCCGCTCAGCAGCAGGCTCGCCACCTGGTGAGGCTCACCGCGGTCGGGAAAGTAGAGCGGCATGGCCGCGGCGGGGGCGACCGCGTCGAGCAGGGCCCATCCCGTCTCGCGATGGTCGCGGTGGTTCACGTAGACGCCCGCGAAGAACGTCGCCGTCGGGTCCGGTCCGACGACCACTTCCGGTCGGTACCGGCGGATGAGTCCGACCAGCGTCGCGCGAAGTTCGACGTCGTTGTCGACCTCACCGTCGGGCCGCGCCAATCGGGTGACCGAGGCCGCGCCGAGCAGGTCGGCGGCGAAGTCGACCTCCGCGCCGCGCACCTCGCGCACGGCGCCGGCGTCGGCGGTGAGCACGTGGGAGCCCTTGTCGCCGTCGCACACGACCACGAGGTGCACCGCGCACCCGTCTTGGGCCCATTGGGCCAGGAGTCCGCCGGCCGCGACGTCGGCGTCGTCGGGGTGCGCGTAGATCGCCATCGCGCACTGGGGCTGGAGGTTGAGCGCGCGCATCAGCCGCGCAGTTTGGGGGCCGTGGTCTTCACGAGCATGCCGATCTCGCGCGCGAAGTCCTCGGTCCCTTCGAACCCCTTGTAGACCGAGGCGAATCGCACGTAGGCGACGTCATCGACGTCGCGCAGGGCCTCGAGTGCGGCCATGCCGACCTCTTCACTCGTCACGTCGCGATTCAGGAGCCGCATCGACTCGTCGATGGTCGTCACGAGACCCTCCAGGGTCTCTTCGTCGACGGGCCGGTTCTTGGCGGCCGCGCGCATGCCGCGCAGGATCTTGAGCCGGTCGAAGGGCTCGCGGTCGCCGGAGCGCTTGACGACGTAGAGGCCGATCTCTTCGATGCGCTCAAAGGTCGTATAGCGCTGATTGCAGTTCGAGCACTCGCGTCGGCGCCGGATGGCGACGCCGTCCTCGGCGAGGCGCGAATCAACGACGCGGTCGTCGTCCGCCGAACAGAAGGGACAGCGCATGCCTTGAGGATACACCCAAATCCCTTGAAATTTAGGGGATTAGGACGTGCTCGCCCGGTACGACGACCGTCGAATCGAGCTCACGAACGAGGTCCGCTCGGGCCACCTTCGGGTCGACCGGATTCATCATGCGGGCGATCGACGTGACGGTGTCGCCCGGCTGGACGACGTAGTTCATGCCCGACGCCAGCACGGAACTGTTGGCCAGGTCGCCCGGGAGTCCCGCGCCGGTCTCTCCCCCGAAGGCGTGACCCGGCCAGGCCAGGATCACGAGGCCGAGGAGCAGCGCAAACGCCACCAGCGAACGACGGCGCCGCCTCATCGTCCGCGCTCGCGCCTCGCGCCGTCGCGCGAGCGATGGTCCGGTGCGAAAGACCTGGGGTGTCGTCACCAGGCGCAGGTACGGTCGTTCCGCAGACTCGTCGAACTCCTCGAACTCCTCGAACTCCACCACTTCGACTGCCGCCATGGCCGACCCCTTTCACGAACACCTGTTCGTATAGTGTAAGGCGAACAAGTGTTCGATGCAATAGTAAATTGCCACTGTGACAGCGGGTCTAGAACGCAGTCATTTCCTGGAGTTTCCGGCCTACACGCCCGAATTGGGACCAGTGGGACGGAGTGGTCGTTCGCCCGCCACCCAGGGCCGCTCCAGCCCCGGCGAGGTCCTTGACGAGACGTATCCGGTGCCGCTTGACCAACTCGGCGCACTGGCGCGTGAGGACTTCGTCGGGATGGTCGTGTGAGTCAGTGACCTGACCGTCGGTCACCCAAACGATCGGCTCGCCGTTCCTCCGACGGCGAAGTACCCACTCGAGGACCGCGCCGTCGACGCCGTTGCCGATGTTGCCCGAGGGAATCACCGTCGCGACCGATCCGCGGTCGGCCAGGATCCAGGCGTTCGACGTCAGGCCGTGGTCACCCGGACGATGGCTGTACCCGACGACGAGGGCGTCGGGCGCTCGGCGCAGGAGCGCCGCCAGCGACGCGTCATCGAGGTCCATCGAACCGGACTGGTCGATGACGACGACCCCACCGTGACACGTGACGCGTTGCGCGAAGGCCCGTCGGCGTTCGTCGGTGAGCAGTCGGCTGGGATAGCGCATCGACGGTCCGCTCGTGCTCGCGCGCGCGCGACGCAGTCCCGCGCCGCGCGGACGACGCGTCATCGTCACCGTGTCGTCGAATCGCAGCGGCGCGAACCTCCCGGTCGGTGCTCGCCGACCGCCGGGTTCGAGCGAACGTCGAAACGAACGCAGTTCCTCTGGGTTCGTCGGGGGTCGAGCGTCCATGGACTGCGTGAGGAGGCGTGCGAGCACGACCGTGGCGTCCGCGTAGCCGCTGGGTAACGCCTCTTCGTTCAACCGCGTCGCGGCGAGCGACGAACTGACGAGCGCGTTCATGAGAGCGAGCGCCCGCTTGCGCACCGCGCGCAGTCCCGACATCCACGTCGGTGCGACTTGACGGATACCGGCGAGGAACTCCTTCTCTCCCCCGGTCGCGAGGACGGCCATCAGGAAACAGAGCGCTTCGGACCAGTCGCCGCTCTCGGCGACGCGACGTCCGCCATTCTTCTCCGAACCGTCGCGCAGCAGCGTCACGTCGAACCCCAGTCGGGCGATCAACGTGTTGACCCGGAGCTCTTCAGCACACTCGAGGGCGCGCGGCGACACACCGGCGAGTCCGACGTAGTGCTCGAGCACGTGCGGACTGACGCGCGCGTGCATCAGTTCGTGCGCCCGAACGACGCGTGACGTCGCGTCGGCGCCGAGGGGCACCTCGAGGACGCGCTCGGTGAGGTTGCAGCTCGCCTCACCGCGTCGCGTCGAGCCGGGCTTGACCGTCCACGGCGCGTCAAGGAACCCGTCGTCGCGGCCGGTCACCAGCTCCGGAAGCACGACCGCGTTCACGCGATCGACGCGATCGCCAACGCGTCGAGGACGCTGATCGCCGTTTCCTCGCCGAAGACCAATTGCGCGGCGCGCGACGGTCCGAGGTGTCGGCGCAACTCGTCGAAGGCGTAGAAACTGCGCAACGACACCCGCCGGCTCGCCGGTCCGAGCGACCCCGCCAGGGCCGGGGCTCGCAGGTCATCGCTGAGACTCGCCAGCGCCGAGGCGTGCGGCCGGTCGACCCGGATAGCGACCGGAAAGCGGTCGCGCAACGACGGCGCGATGTCGTCGAGGTCGTCGACGTTGGTGGTCATCACCACCGAGAACCGGGGACCGGGTCGCACCCATTCGCTCGTTTCGGGGTTGCGCCAACGGGCTGACTCCGGTGAGTCCGTCATCGCCAGGAGCGTGCTGAGTGCGTCACCGGAGGCGCGGTCGACCTCGTCGACGACGAGGCGGCCCCCGAGGCCGCCGGCGCCACGCCACGCTCGGATCGCCGGGCCCTCACGCCACTCCCAGCGGTTTTCGCCGACCGGCATCCACGTGCCCGTGATCTCGCCGGAGGTCAGGTCCTCCGTGCAGACCAGTCGCTCGGATGGCGTCGTGCCGACACCGTGGTGCAGCGCGGCGTAGGTCTTGCCGGTTCCCGACGGGCCGTAGAGCAGCACCCGCGAAATCCCGGATGACAGCACGTCGGACAGGTCTCGCCAACATGAGTTGGCATCTTCAATTGCGTCGTTCGGCGTCACGCTGACTCCTCAAATGGGAGTGAGACAACGGTCGCCGAAACACCACCAAGTCCCGACGAGTTCGCTCGCCGTTCAGCTGGCGCGTAGCAACGGCGTTGGTGCCGACACGGCCGGACCCAATATGATGGGACCGGCCGTGTCGCGCGATCACCGCAACGTTCAGTCCGCCGGCATCAGTGCCGGGTCGTCGGGCGTGCCGACGTCGGGGTCGTCGAGGGTCCTCACCGGGCCCTTGAACGTGTTCTTGGCGCCGGCCACCCAGGCGATCCACACCCCGAGCGCCAAGGCGATGGTGACGACCGGCGCGTAGTTGAAGTCACTCCAGCTGAAGCCACTCTCCCACGGAACCGCCGCGGGTGACGTCGGTAGACAGAAGATGACGACGCAGATCACGACCCACACGATCGCGATGACGTTGATCCACTTGTAGTGCTTGCCCAAGTTCCACACGCCCGGCTCGAACCGGTCCCCCATGCGCCAGCGCAGGAAGACCGGGAGGATGTACGCGATGTACAACCCGATCGTCGTGATCGAGGTGACCGCGAAGAACGCCACCGGGAATCCGGCCTTGTTGCCGAACAGGGCCGGGATGGTGATAATGAGTGACAGCACGACCACGAACAACACCGACCACGTCGGCGTCTTGTTCTTATTGAGTTTGCGCCAGAGGGAGTGGCCCGGCACCGCGCCGTCACGAGAGAACGCGAAGACCATGCGCGAAGCGGCCGCCACGCAGCCCATCCCGCAGAACAGTTGACCGACGGTCGAGATGTCGAGGACCAGTTTGGAGAGGCCGGTGCTGAGCGACGACTCGATGATCGGGATCGCACCACCGCCACCCGCGTTGATCGCCGCGATGTGCGTCGCCGCGAAGGTGAGCGCCAGCAACACCGCCCAGCCGCCAACAGCGGAGTAGGCGATCGACGTCCATAGTCCGCGCGGGGCGGCGCGCTCGGCGTCGTGCGTCTCTTCCGACAGGTGCGCCGAGGCGTCGTACCCGGTGAAGGTGTACATCGTGAGCAAGAAGCCGAGCGGCAAGATCATGAACCAGTAGAAGTGTCCCGAGAATCCACTGTTGTTGATCCGGTGGGAGAACACGAAGGCCGCGCTCTGGTGCGTCGAGGGGCCAAAGATC
Organism: uncultured Acidimicrobiaceae bacterium; assembly: GCA_963700135.1. Lineage (GTDB taxonomy): Bacteria > Actinomycetota > Acidimicrobiia > Acidimicrobiales > RAAP-2 > RAAP-2. The sequence goes on from CAVOWM010000013.1 coordinate 28,113, forward strand.
AGCACGCCAACGATCACGAGGACCCCACCCAGCATCCACCAGGCCGAGATCCGGTTCAACAGCGACACCAGGTGCGAGGAGAACACGTTGATGATGCTGTGGAGCGCGAGGATCAAGAAGAACAGGATGAACACGTTGTGCAAGACCGTCGACGGGTTCGTCGTCGTGCAATTGATGATGAAGTGGAACCCGTAGAGCGCGAGCACCGAGTTCAAGAACGACGCGCACCCGTAGTCGACGGCGGCGGTGATGGCGATGAGACCGAGCAGGTTGAACCAGCCCGTGAACCACGCCCAGCGAACGCCGCCGAGGCTGTAGGCCCAGTAGTAGATACCACCCGCGGTCGGGTACTTCGAGGCCAGTTCGGCCATCGAGAGCCCGACCAAGAGGACCAGGAGGCTGATCACCGGCCAGCCGATCGAGATCGCGATCGGACCGCCGTCGTTCCACGCCTGGCCGAACGTGGTGAAGCAGCCGCTGAGGATGCAGATGATCGTGAGCGAGATCGCGAAGTTGGAGAACCCGCTCCACCCGCGGTTGAGCTCCTGCTTGTAGCCGAGGGAGGCCAGTCGCTTCTCGTCCGCGGACATCGATTGCTGGTTATCGCTCATCGTCGGCTCCCCGTGATTCGATCCGACGCGACGAGTTGCAATGAGCGACTACCGCGAGACGCGGTCGGCGCAGTGGTGACACGTTCGAGTGACACTGGAATCCCCCTCAATTCAAATGGCCTATACCATTGTGCGAGATACTAGAACTTTTGTTGGCACCGAGCACGGGAAAGTGTGTTCGCTCTGTTAAAAGATGTCGGTGAGCTCCACGCCGCAACGTGAGATCGTTTCGTCCTGACGAACGGCGCCAGCGGCGACAACGTGTCCGGACGACGACGCAAAACGTCGTCACGTGTCGTTCACGTGAAGACCCTCACGAGGTCCGTTCTCGTCACCGTCCGACGACGACTCGACCGTCGTCGGCTCGCGCGAGACGTCGTCCTCGACGAGGAACGCGTCGTCGTGCGTTGAGTAGCCTCGACACCTAGATAGAAGATCGTCCCCGTCCGCGCAACGGACGTCGTAGTTCCAAGGAGTAGACGTGAGCACACACAACGCCGGTCGACCCACTCGCGACGAACTGGTCGCGCTGGTCGAAGAGGGCGAGATCGACACCATCATCGTCGCCATCACCGATATGCAAGGACGGTTGCAAGGCAAGCGCCTCGACGCCTCCTACTTCTTCGACGAACTGGCCGACGGTGTCGTCGAGGGCTGCAGCTACCTGCTCGCCTCTGACGTCGACATGCGCACGGTCGACGGGTTCGCGCTCACCTCGTGGGAACGCGGCTACGGCGACCTCGCCTTCACGCCGGACTTCACCTCGACCCGCGTGGTCCCCTGGCACGACAAGACGGTCATCATCTTCGCCGACGTCGAGACCGTGGAAGGCGTACCCGTCGCGCCGTCGCCGCGCCAGATCCTCCTGGCCCAGGTCGCGCGCCTCGCCGAGCGCGGCTGGACCGGCATCACCGGCACCGAGTTGGAGTTCATCGTCTTCGAGGACACCTACGAACAGGCCTGGGAGGCCGGCTATCGCGACATGACGCCGGTGAACCAGTACAACGTCGACTACTCGATCCAGGGGACCTCGCGCATCGAACCGCTGCTCGGACGGATCCGCCGTTCGATGCGCTCGGCGGGCATGGTCGTGGAATCGGTGAAGGGCGAGTGCAACTTCGGCCAACACGAGGTCGCCTTCAAGTACGACACGCTCGTCGAGAAGTGCGACGAGCACAGCCTCTTCAAACTCGGCGCGAAGGAGATCGCGGCCCAAGAGGGCGTCAGCCTCACCTTCATGGCCAAGTACGACCAGCGCGAGGGCAACTCCTGCCACATCCACCTCTCGCTGCGCGACGAGGACAACCGTCCCGTCTTCGCCGGCGAGCGGGCGCACGGCTTCTCCGAGGTCTTCGAACACTTCCTCGCCGGTCTCCTCGCTCACTCGCGCGACCTCTCGATGCTGCTCGCGCCGAACATCAACAGCTACAAGCGCTTCGTCGCCGGATCCTTCGCGCCGACCGCCCTGCTCTGGGGCCACGACAACCGCACGTGCGCCTTCCGAGTCGTGGGACACGGACCGTCGCTGCGCTTCGAATGCCGGATCCCCGGCGGCGACGTCAATCCCTACCTCGCCATCGCGGCCTTGGTCGCGGCCGGCCTGCAGGGTGTCGACGACGAGCTCGCGCTCCCGCCGGCCTTCGGCGGTAACGCCTACGAAGCCGACTCGGCGCGCGTGCCGACGACGCTCGCCGAGGCGACCGAACTGTTCGATCGGAGCGCCGTCGCGCGCGCGGCCTTCGGCGACGAGGTCGTCGATCACTACGTGCACGCGGCGCGCGTCGAGGTCGACGCCTTCAACGCGGCCGTCACCGACTGGGAGCGCTACCGGGGCTTCGAGCGCCTATGAGCACACTGTCAGTCCTCAACCCCGCGACCGAGCAACCGGTCACCGAGATCGAGCTCTTCGACCTCGACGCGACCGACCGCGCCATCGCGCACGCCGCGAAGGTCGCCACCGAGTGGCGCGACGTCACGCCGGCGCGTCGCGCGCACCTGTTGCGCCGCTTCGCCCAGGTCGTCGACGAGCACGTCGAGGAACTGGCGCAGCTCGAAGTCGCCAATTCGGGACACACGATCGGCAACGCCCGCTGGGAGGCCGGCAACGTCCGCAACGTCCTCGCCTACTACTCCGGCGCGCCGGAACGTCACAGCGGCAAGCAGATCCCGGTCGAGGGTGGCGTCGACCTCACCTTCTACGAGCCCCTCGGCGTGGTCGGCATCATCGTGCCCTGGAACTTCCCCATGCCGATCGCCGGCTGGGGCTTCGCGCCGGCGCTCGCGGCCGGCAACACCGTCGTCCTGAAACCGGCCACGCTCACCCCGTTGACGGCGATCCGTCTGGCCGAGCTGGGACTCGAGGCCGGACTCCCCGAAGGCGTCTTCCAGGTACTGCCGGGTGACGGCGGTGTGGTGGGCTGGCGCTTCGTCACCCACGAGGCCGTGCGCAAGGTCTGCTTCACCGGCTCGAGCGACATGGGCAAGCGGGTGATGGCGGGGTGCGCCGAGCAGGTCAAGCGAGTGACACTCGAACTCGGCGGCAAGAGCGCCAACGTGATCTTCGCCGACGCCGACCTGGAGCGCGCCGCGGCCGGCGCACCCTCGGCGGTCTTCGACAACGCCGGCCAGGACTGCTGCGCGCGTTCGAGGATTCTCGTCGAGGCCTCGGCCTACGAGCGCTTCATGGAACTCTTCGAGGTCGCGGTGAAGAACTTCCGCGTGCTCGACCCGGCGGACGAACGCGCCGAGATGGGTCCGCTGATCTCGGCCGGACAGCGCACGAGCGTCGACTCCTACGTCGACGAGGCCGCGGTCGCCTTCAGGGGCCACGCGCCGAGCGGACCGGGATTCTGGTACCCGCCGACGGTGCTCGAATCGACCGACGGGACCGACCGCGCCTTTCGCGAGGAGATCTTCGGTCCGGTCGTGTCGGTACTGCGCTTCGAGAACGAGGCCGAGGCGATCCGCCTCGCGAACGACAGTCCCTACGGTCTGTCCGGATCGATCTGGACGCGCGACGTCGGTCGCGCGTTGCGCGTCGCGCGCGGCGTGGAGACCGGGGCCCTCTCGGTGAACTCGAACTCGTCCGTTCGCTACTCGACGCCGTTTGGCGGCTACAAGCAGTCGGGCATCGGTCGCGAGCTGGGACCGGACGCGCTGCGCAGTTTCAGTGAAGAGAAGAACGTATTTATCTCAACGGAGGAATGATGGGTCGATTGGACAACAAGGTTGCGGTCATCACCGGCGCCGCGAGCGGCATCGGTCGAGCGACCGCGCGGCGCTTCGCGAGCGAGGGCGCGAACGTCGTCGTGGCGGACTTCGACGACCAACACGGTCCTGAGGTCGCCGCCGAGATCGGCGGGCTCTTCGTGCAGGTGAACGTGGCCGACGAGCGCAGCGTGGTCGCGATGTACGAGAAGACCGTCGAGGTCTTCGGCGGGATCGACGTGCTCTTCAACAACGCCGGCATCTCCCCGGCCGACGACGACTCGATCCTCACGACGGGTCTCGACGCCTGGAAGCGGGTCCAGGACGTCAACCTGACGTCGGTCTACCTCTGCTGCAAGTACGGCATCCCGCACCTGCAACGGCGAGGCGGCGGCTCGATCATCAACACGGCCTCCTTCGTCGCGGTCCTCGGTTCGGCGACCTCCCAGATCTCCTACACCGCCTCCAAGGGCGGCGTGCTGGCGATGAGCCGCGAACTCGCCGTGCAGTTCGCGCGCGAGAAGATCCGCGTGAACGCGCTCTGCCCGGGACCGGTCAACACGCCGCTCTTGATCGAGCTCTTCGCGAAGGACCCCGAACGCGCCGCGCGCCGCCTGGTCCACGTGCCGATGGGTCGCTTCGGCGAGCCCGAGGAGATCGCCAACGCGGTGCTCTTCCTCGCGAGCGACGACGCCTCTTTCGTGACGGCCACGACGTTCATGGTCGACGGCGGCATCCACGGGGCGTACGTCACGCCGCTGTAGAACGACGCACGACGTCGACTAGTCCGGTTCGCTCGCGCGCCACCACTCGCGCACGATGACCTGGATGGTGGCGGCCATCGGCACGGCGAGCAGCACCGCGACGAAGCCCCCCGCCAGTCCCGCGACCCACGCGCCGAGGTCGGCGCCGACCAGGACCGCGACGAACACCAGGAGCGGATTGATCTTCACCGTGCGGCTCATGACGATCGGGTTCAGGACGTGGTTCTCGACCTGGGTGTAGACGAGGAACACCACGAGCGTGACGATGCCGGCCGTGAGCGAGTGCGCGAAGGCGAACAGCACCGTCGGGATCCCGGCCAGGGCGCCGCCGACCGTCGGCAAGAAGTCGACCAACGCGACCCACAGCGCCCACAAGAACGCGTAGGGCACGCCGACGATCAACAGGGTCACGAAGACGACGACGCCCGCCGCCAGTGACGTCATCATGTCGCCCAGGACGTAGCCCGAGACCGAGCGCGAGATGATCCTCCCGATGTGGCGGTAGCGCTTGGCGCGTTCCGGGGAGACCAACTTGGTGAGCGACCGGCGGATCTTCGGCGCCTCGATCAACAAGAGGATCACGAACGTGAAGATGGCGATCAGCGAGAGCACCGCGGAGAGCGCGCCCTTGCCGAGGGCCAGCGCGGGCTTGCCCAACCCCGTCGCGAGCGACGTCAGGTGACTCGAGTTGCGGCGCACCCAGGCCGCGACGTGGTACTTGCGAAAGAGGTGGCCGATCCAACCCTGGCCGTGCTGGGCCCGGCTGACGTAGCCGGGCAGCGCCGTCGCGAAGTGCGTGATGCCGTTGATCAGCGGGTACCCGAACAAGACGGCCAGGCCCAAGAACACGAGCAGCGCGACGAAGGTCACGATTGCCACGGCGCCCCCGCGACGCTTGACCCGCCAGTGCTGCAGCGAGACGACGACGGGATTGAGGATCAGCGCGACGAAGCCGCCGACGAGACCGAGGAGGAGCAGGTCGCGCAGGTGGTAGATGAGCTGCGCGGCGACGTACACCGCGGCGACGGCCAAGATGGCGAAGAGGATCGTGAGCACCGGGACCGAGTTCCCGGTCGCGATACGCAGGATCCGGCGCCGACGAGTCTCGGGGACCTCCTCGTCCTCTTCGATCTCCATCTCGGGCGTACGGCGCGGGGTTCGTCTTACGGGCACTGGAGCGACCGTTCGACGAGGGAGCGCGCGTAGTCCATCAGCGCCGTCGCGCCGTTCGTCGGGCCCCCGGAGAACATCCCGTCATGCTAATCACTCGACCTTCCATCACTGGTGTGGACGCGTCGAGGACGGCCGGCGACGTGACGATCGAATCCATCGCCCGCGTTCGCCGAAGTCCGAATTCCGGTGTTCGTCATGGCAGAATGGATGTCATGGAGGGCACCATGAGCAGCGATTCGTTCCACTACACGATCTACATCGACACCACGCCGAAACGACTGTGGCGCGCGCTGACCGACCCGACCAAGACGAAGAAATGGTGGCACGTCTCGTTCGTCACCGACTGGAAGGTGGGCTCGACCATGGACGTGAAGATGGGCCACCTCACGATCCGCGATCCGGAACAGGTCGTCCTCGAGTCGACGTCGCCGTCGCGCCTCGCCTACACCTGGCACACGTTCACGCCTGCCTGGGCCAGCGCGAACGGCTACAGCGAAGAGGATCGACTGAAGTTCGCCAACGAGACGCGCTCGAAGGTCACCTTCGACATCGACAGACCCAACGGCGTGGTCCGGCTGTCGTTGACCCACGACGGCTTCGACGCCGACAGTCTGGTGATCGAGGCGATTCGCGAAGGGTGGCCGGCCCTTCTCTCGAGCCTCAAGACGTTCCTCGAACTCGGCGAGCCGCTCGACTTTTCGATGTAGCGGTTACGTCAACGCCTTCTTCACGATGACGGTGATGCGTCCGAGCAGCGCCAGGTCGGGACAGGCGACGCCGGGCTTGCAGTAGACGGTGCCGGTCACGAGGATTGTGGCGCGACCAACGGCCGCCGCGTGCAGCGTCATCGCGTCGACGCCGATCGAGTTGCGCGTCACCTTGCTCACAATCACGTCGCGCGAACTGCTGACCGGATCGCCCCAACGGAATCCCCCGCGCAGTTTCACCCGGACGCTCTGACCGAGTCGAAGAGTGATGGTGCAGCCCGTCGTCGATGCGGTCGGACTGATCATGACGCCGCACTGCGTTCGAGCGGCCACCGTGGTCGTCGTGACGCTCGACGCGCCCGCGCCGGTGACCGACGTGGCGATCATCGACAACGCCAGGACCGCGATGATCAGCGGGCGCCGGAGCGCGGCTCCGGTAGTTCCCTTCATGGCACCATCCTCCCATCCCCTCGGACTCGCCCGACATCGCCTGACGACGACCGTCTCGAGCATCGAAGCACACCTCTACTGAGTACCTGTTGGGCGGCAGCGACATTTACGGTGATTCGCGAAACTCATGGTTCTCACAGAGAACGCGTGTGTGCAGCCGAGAATCATCCGAATGGACGCCTGGAACGTAGTACCGGGTTGGACGCCCCAGCGTGGAATGGGTGCCGAGAGGAGTGGACCCGTGAACGTGTCGCTGTCCCCTCTCCTACTCTCGGCCCACCACTTCGCGACGCCGTACTGTGGGGTCCGTACTCGGCGAGAGGAGTTCCCATGATCTTCGCAGCGCACGTCATCGTCTTCACCCACGACGCCGACGCGGACCGCGCCTTCTTCCGCGACGTCCTCGGTCTGTCGGGCGTCGACTCCGGCGGCGGGTGGCTGATCTTCGCGCTGCCCCCCACCGAGATCGCGTTCCACCCGACGGACGAGACCGCGACCAACGAGTTCTATCTCCTCAGCGACGACCTCCCGTCTGACATGCGGCGGCTCGAATCGCACGGCGTGGCCTTCAGCCCCGTCGAGGAGGAGCGCTGGGGCACGGTCACGCGCTTCACGCTGCCGGGCGGCACGACGGTCGGTCTCTACCAGCCCAAGCACCCGACGGCGCACCCGCGCGAGTGACGTCGCCGCGATCGTCCGTGGACTAGGGACTGGTCGTCACTCGTCGACTGAGCAACACCGCCGAGGAGACCCCGGCGAGCGCGAAGAAGCCGATCACCAGTTCGGTGCCGTGTCGGAACGCGACGACGGGATCGGCCACGTCGAGCCCGGCCAGTATCGCGATGAGACCAGCAACCCCGAGGACGGTGCCGATCTGGCGTGCCATGTTGAGCACGCCGCTGCCGGTGCCGAAACGCGCCGGGGGAATCGACGCGGTGCCGGCACCGATCAGCGACGGAATGGTGAGGCCCACGCCCGCGCCCCCCAGCAACTGGACGGGCAGGAGGTGTGTCGCGTAGGCCGCGTGGGCCTGGATCTCGATCAGCCACCAGGACTGGGCCGCGACGTTGACGAAGCACCCGAGCACCGCGACGCGACCCGCTCCCCCGAACTTCGCCGCGAGCCGCGGGGCCACGACGCGCGCGAACGGCAGGACCATTAGCGGTCCGGGTGCGATGGCCAGACCGGCGTCGATGGCCGAGAAGTGCCACACGCCGGTCAAGAACTCGACCATGTTCAACAAGAAGGCGCCGAAGCCGGCGTAGTACGCGACCGACGCGATGATCGCGCCGTTGAAGGACCTCGACTCGAGCAGCTTGAGGTCGACCACGGGCGCGTCGTGACGGGCCGAGCGCACGACGACACCGACCGCCGACGCGAGCGCGAGGGCCACCAGACCGAAGAAGTCCTTGGACGTCCATCCCCACGACGGCGCCTTCACCAGCGCGAGCGCGAGCGAACCGGCGGCCAGCGCCACGAGCACGGCGCCGAGCATGTCGGGTCGGGTGTCGACCGTCTCGTCGCGACTCTCCGGCAGCACGCGGAACGCCAGGATGACCGTGACGACGCCGACCGGGATGTTGATCCAGAAGACCCATCGCCACGACACCTCGACCAGGAAGCCGCCGATGACCGGACCGAGTGCCGCGCCGAGCGCGCCGATCGCCGACCACGTGCCGATGGCCTGCGCGCGCGCCGGTCCCGGCACGGCCGCCAACAGCAGCGACAGCGACGCCGGGACCATCATGCCGGCCCCGATCGCCTGGACGAGTCGCGCGCCGATCAACAGCGACACGTCGGGCGCGACGCCCGACAGGACCGAGCCCAACGTGAAGACGACGAGGCCGGCGACGAACATGCGTCGGCGCCCCACGCGATCGGCCCAGCGACCGGCCGGCACGAGCACCGCGGCGAAGAGGATCGAGTACCCGTTCAACACCCAACTCAGGGAGTCGAGCGACGATCCGTGGAAGTCACGGCTGATGTACGGGAAGGCCAGGTTGACGATGAACAGGTCGAGGCTCGACATGAACGCCGCCAACGACAAGACACCCACGATCATCGCCACGCGCCTCTTCGAATAGCCCTGACCCGGCGCGTTCGCACTTGATACGGTCTCCACGCTCATCGCGACCTCCCAGTGAGTTTGATTTCTGGATGTACTCTACTGGACGACTGCCCCGTACGTCCAGTTATCGGACTTACTGGTATATTGGGGCCATGACCCCAACTTCAACCGCACCCCGCAACTGTTCGGTGGCCCGCACGCTGGAGATCGTCGGCGAGAAGTGGGCCCTGTTGGCCCTACGCGAGGTCTTCTTGGGGAATCGCCGATTCGACGAGATGGTCCGGCGCACCGGCGCACCCCGCGACACGATGACCGCTCGGCTCAAGACCCTCGTCGGGGCCGGCGTACTGGAACGTCGACCGGTCTCTGAGCACCCGCCGCGCTTCGAGTACCGACTGACCCAGGCGGGTCTCGACCTCTACCCCGTCATCGTCTCGTTGATGCAGTGGGGCGATCGCTACCTCACGGACGGCGACGCGCCACCCATGGTGCTCACGCACCACTGCGGCCATACGCTCGGCGCCGTGACGACCTGTTCGTCGTGCGGTGAGCCGGTACTCGCGCGCGACGTGCGCCCGACGCCGCGCGCCGACGTCCACTAGGACGTCGGCGACTTCGGCGCTCGCTCGTCAGTCGTTCAGGCCGAAGGACTCGGTCTTGGCCTTACCGCCGACCGTGTAGTGGAAGAGCGCCTCGGAGAAGAGGTGACCGTATTTCTTGGTCGTGACGACCTTGGAGAGCGTGACCGTTGCGCGGTAGTTGATGAACTTGCCCGCGGCGCAGTTCGGCGTGCAGTCGTTTTGGCGCAGGATGCCGCGACCCGTGGCCGTGGTGGCGCTCCAGGACGACCACGTCATCCCCGTCCATCCGGCGTTGGCGTCGGCGCACGACAGCGTGTACGTCGTCGGCTTGGACGCCACGGTGTCCGTGCAGGTGAGTACGCGCGTCGGCGTCGCGGCGCCGGCCCCCGGTGTCGCGAGAGCGCCGACCATCAGGATCGGGGCTACCAGGAGGGCCGCGCTCAGGACGGCCGTGGCTCGAACATTCTTCCTTCTCATGCTTCCTTCATTTCTGTTTGACTGAGCCTCCGCTCTGTCACCCTATGTCCGGCGCCGCGGTCCTTTTACCTGGGAATTCCCAGCGATCCGGGGCGACGACGACCGATGTGAACGGTCATATCAAAATCACAACGTCGGTGCTAGCGTTCCGCCAAGGCTCATTCCAGTCGGTCGAGGGCATCCCGATTCGTGAGCCGGGCGTAACGAAAAGGGAGAGCACTTGCGCAAACTAGTCCTGGTCCTCGGCGTCGTGGCGGCGTCACTCAGCCTTTCGGCGTGTGGCAGCACTACCAAGGCGACGATCGATTCATCGGTCGCCTCGCTCGGCGCGCAGCCGAACCTCCAGGTCCACTTCAGCGCCAGTGTCGCGGGCAGCGGCACCGCGGAGGCGCAGAAGGTGCTCGGTGTCGTGTCCATGGACACCCGCTTCGACTCGACCTCGGGCGATCCACTGTCGCAAGCCAACAACAAGATCGACTCCGAGGTCACGATCAACGTCGGCTCGAAGCCGCTCGTGGACATGCGCGGTATCGGCTCGAACCTCTACGTGGAGTTCGACCTCTCGTCCGTGAGTTCGATCCCCGGCCTGCCGCTCAGCGCGCAGGACCAGTCCGAACTCGGCGCCCTCGAGCTCTTCCTCGACGGCAAGTGGTACGAGATCCCCAGCTCGCTGGTGAAATCGGAGCTCCCGGCGACGGCCGCCTCGAAGGCGAAGGCCGCCGAGGTCCAGTCGACCGAGCGCAAGATCTTCGACGCGCTCGCGACATTGATCGACAGGGGCCACGCCAAGTCTCTCGCCTCGGGCGGCTACAGCGAGACCGGGACGCTGCAATCCGTGTTGAAGGCGGTCCTCCCGACGATCGCGAGCCTCGACCCGTCGAGTCTCGGCACGCCCGCCGTCCCCGGCACGTACAGCCTGACGCTGACCAACGCGGGTTCGGTCGCGACCAGCGCGTCGATCTCGATCACGGCACCCGAGGGCAGCAGCGGCTCCGGCAACGCGACGGTGACGCTCAACGCCGCCGTCACGCACGACGACGACACCATTGCCGTCCCAAGCAGCGTGACCGTGATCACCCAGGCTCTGCTCCAACAGCTCCTGGGTTCGGCGTCGTCGGTGTAGCGATTCGTCGCTGACGGCGCCTCAGGCGACGGCGGCGTCAGCGATTGTGCCATCCCACGGGCGTCGAGGCGCGCAACGACGTGCGAGCGATATCGAGGTACTCGCCGAAGTCGAACGCCGCCGCGTCAACGTCGTCGAAGTTCGGCGGGGCCACGAAGAGGACCAAACGACGGTCGTCGAAGCAGACCGCCTGGTCCTCACCCTCGGCGCCCGCGGCGAGGGACGCGACGTCAACGCTGTCGGGTAACTCGGCGACGAAGACCTTGAACGACGTGTCGCCGTTGGATGAGTCCGCGTAGAAGCTCAGACAGCCGGTCGTGGCCAAGAACGCACCCGAGACCTGCTGCGAGAACGACATGCCCGCCAGCTGGTCCTGGGCGATCGCACCGGTACGGAGCTGCCCGGTCGCGTCGAAGGCGTCGGCGAGGCCGGCCGCGAGCTGGGCCAGATTCGTGACCGGTTCGAAGGGCACGACGTCATCGGCCTGACGAGGCGCGCTGAAGAACGATCCCGTCGACTGCGTGTCTCGATGCACGAGGGTCTCGATGAAGCCCGTCCCGTAGGTGGTGGTCACTTCGGCGATGAAACACTGGGCGAGCGACTCGACCCGACTCATCGCTTCGAAGGCCACGTCGAAGCGCTCCGAGGCACGCAAGGTCGAGAGTTCGCCGAAGCGACTCCCGATCGACGTGATGTCGCGACCCATCGATCGCGAGATGAACAACGCCGCCTTGAGCCACGTGTCCCACGGCACGTCTGCCGTGACGGGTAGGAGCGCGAACGCGTCCATCGCCTCTTCGATAAGGTTCATCGACGAACGTCGGCGCGATTCGAGGATTCGACGTCTCGCGAAGAGACCGAGCATGGACGTGGTGGTCTCGCCGAGACCCCTCCGAAACCTGTCGCGCTCATCGTCATCGCCCGCGACCACGGACGCGACGACGCTCCTCACTGATTCATCGAGCGGGTTGTCTCGAAAACGGACGAAGTCCTCGTCCACGTCACCGTAATCGAGGGCCGCGAGCCGGTCGACCCACGCGCTCTCACTCGGACTCATGGCCACCGCGGCGCCGACTGACCCACTACGAGCGGCGCCCGAGGCGCGAAGAGATCACGGTATCGACGGTGCATCACACTTCGTACTGTAGGGCATTGGATTGCCGGCCCCCTTCGACGGACGGCACCGCCCGGTGCGTGAGAGTGGCACCGACCGTATTGGTCGAGTGGCCCTCACCTAGGATGTTGTGGGCGTGAATCGAAGGTTTCGACGTCGATTCAGCGTGCGACAGAGTGCCCGTTGCATGTCGAAGTAACTGATTCAACGCGGTCCTCCTACGGAGGATTGTGACAACAGCTATTGGGAGGACGTACACAATGAGACGAATAATGACGAGTATTGCCATCGGAACACTGATCCTCGGGGGGCTCACCTCCCTCGGATTGGCGACGACCGCGTCGGCGGCCGGACCCGCGATCGTGGTCACCCCGAGCACGGGCCTCGTGAACGGTCAATCGGTGTCCGTCACCGGTTCCGGATTCATGGACAACGAGACGCTCTACGCCCTCGAGTGCATCAATGACGGTGCCTCCACCAATGAGACGGACTGTGACACGTCGACCGTGAACATTGCGACGACGAGTGCCACGGGAACCTTCACGACGAGCATCACGTTGGTGGCTGGAACCATCGCCGGTACGTCGACCTGCGGAACGACTTCGAGTGACCTCTCGGCGTGCGCGATCGTCGTGAGCACGAACCCACCGAGTTCGGACGCGGCCTTGGCGCCCATCACCTTCGCGCTCCCGACACCGACGACCACGACCACCGCGCCGCCCGTGAAGGTTGGGCCGCGTAAGTTCCACGTCGCGCCCGTCACCGGATTGAAGAACGGCTCCAGCGTGCGCGTTTGGGGTACAGGTTTCAAGCCGAACGACCAGGTGTACGTGGTGGAATGCCTCGCGACCTCGAAGAGTCAGGCCGGCTGTGACCTCAAGACCCTCAAGCCCGTGAAGATCACGGCGACCGGTGTCCTACCTTCGTTCCGGATGAAGGTCGTCGCCGGCAAGATCGGCAACGGCACGTGCGGCACCAAGGCGTCGAACCTGAAGTCGTGCGCGATCTCGGTCGCCAACGCGACCAAGGGTGACTCCGCACAGGTCCGCATCACCTTCAAATAGTCCGAACTCACACGGTTGACACAGCCGGGTCGCTCCAGGGCGACCCGGCTGTACAGCACGGTTACTGTGCACGAATGACGCGAACTGAATCCCACGACCGACGGGAGATCCCGATCCGACGAACGCACGTCGTGGCGGCGCTGGCGCTCGTCGCCACCCTGGCGTTCACGTCACTCACGTCACTCCCGGCGAGCGCGTCGAGCTTGAAGAAAATCTCCTGGGTCGACCAGAATGTGTCGTTCACGTCCGGCGAAGTGACGATCTACGCGACCTTTCGCCACCCCACCGTCGACGCCCAACCGGTGCCCGCGGTCCTCCTCATCGCCGGCAGCGGTCCCACCGACCGCAACGGCAATTCCTCGATCGAACCGGGCCCCATCGACACGTTGAAGACGGTGGCGGATTGGCTCTCCGACGACGGTGTCGCCAGCCTGCGCTACGACAAACTCGGCAGCGGCGCGACAGGACTCGGACCGTACACCCTGGATCCGGCGTCGATCGGACTCACCGTCTTCGAGCAAGAGGCGAGCAGCGCGCTGGCGTTCCTCGCGAAGGAGAAGGGCGTGAACGACGGCGAGTTGGGTGTCTTCGGTCACAGCGAGGGCGCCCTGTTCGCGCTCCTCTTGGCAACAGGGCATTCGGGTCCCACGCCGCCCATTCACGCGCTCGGACTCTTGGAGCCGCTCAGTCAGCGATACCTCGATCTCATCACGGTTCAGGTCGACGCGTCACTGAAGGCGCAGGTGAAGTCCGGCGCGATCACGAAGGCGTTGGAGAGGACCGTCGAAAAGGACCTCGCCACCGCCGTCACCCGACTTCGCACCAAGGGCACCGTCGCGGCCGATCTGCCCTACGGACTCTCGAGCGTCCTCAATCCATCGGACGCGCTCTTCTTGTCCCAGGCCGACAAGTTCGATCCCGAGGTCCTCGCCGGTGACGTCGCCAAGGGAACTCCCGTGCTCTTGACGTGCAGCAACGACGATATCCAGGTCACGTGCGATGAGGTGAATCGTGTGGCGCAGGGCTTGGACACCGCCGCGGCGCACGTCGATTTCGTCCACCTCCAAGGGGTCGACCACGTGTTGAAGGTCGACCCCAGTCTCACTGGTGCGAACTACACCAAGAGACTCCCGTTCTCGCCGCAGCTGAAGTCGGCGTTACGCGCGTTCGTATCGAAGTACCTGTGAAGATCGGACCGTGACGTCGTCGAGACACCGCACTCGACGATCACGAACGGCTTCGAGTTAGAACTTCTTTTGCTCACCGAGATAGATGAGGACGTGAATCCCCCGGAACGCGAGGTTGTCCACGTCGTACTCGAGGGACCTGGTCACGATTGACTTCTGTGCTGGAATTGTCGTGGCCTTGGCGACGGCGTTCACGTCCTTTTGAATGGTGATGAGGTTGCCGACGTACACGTCCAAATCCTTGACGATGCCCGACGGATACGGACCCTTCTTCTCGAGCGCAACCGTCGCCTTGTAGAAGCGGGTGTCTCCGAGTCCCTCGATCGCAGTCGACACGCACTGCGCGGCGGTGCAAGCGGCGAATGAGTCAATAACGATGTTGAACTCCACCACCGCGGCGTTATAGGAGTCGCTCACGGCGACGAACAGCGCTTTGTTGTTGCTAGTGGCGGCCGCGGACCATTCGGGCGCCCACGAACTGCCCGCGATGCCCGCGAGGAACCCAAGGGTCACCGCCCACATCGACACGCGTCGGGCACCGATGAGGAGTTGGTGCCGTCGGCGAGCGTCTGTAGAGCGTCGCTTGACGATTTCGGTGGACATGGCTCCATTGATGCTAACCAACGACGTCCGAGATTCTTATTCGGGCCAATGCGCCGATACCGAGGCAACGGTCTTCGAAACACCCTGAAGCGACATGACGGCGACCCCCAACCTCACGCTTCACGCGTGGGGGCAGGCACTAACGTCGGTATCGAGGACGTCAAGACCCCGCCTCCTTCACGCCTGGCATTTGTCAGGTCGTTCTGAAGAGGTTTGATGCGCAATCTAATTAAATCTGGCCACGGCCGGTGGCACAAAATCGTGGAGCGGCGCGTTCGATTCACGGAGCACAAGATTCGGCGCCAATTCGGTGACCCAATTGGCGGAATAATGGTCCACAGTGAGCAGGCGAATGATGCGACTTTGGAGTAATCGCAAATCAAAGCTTCGATCGGAACCTTCACCATCCTCGATCGCGGAAGTCGGCGACGTTGAGTTGACGCCTCCCGTACTTTGGAGCGTTGCCCAACTGAACGCACTGGAACCATTGACGGGGCCTAGTCACCGCACATTGGTGCCGATCGTGCGCAACAACATGTCTGCTGACTTGAATGTGTCCCACGACACCAGGTCGAACTGATTCACTTCACTTCTCGAACTCTCGTCGCGATCAAGCGCGTAATGTCAACGCGGTCGCATTCGTCAGTGCCGTCAATTCATCGAAAGTCGTGGCGAAGACGGCGTTGGGGGTACCGCAGGCGGACCACACCCGCTCGTACGCGGCCAGTGAGTCATCGATGAAGACGCGAAGGGATTCCGGCCAATTGACGGGCGAGACACCCCCGATCGGTTGGCCAGTGGCCGCGCGGACCTCGTCGGGCGTGGCCTGGCGAACGGCGTCGCCGTGCGCGAGCTCGACGAACAGCCCGGTGTCGACGCGAAAGGCCCCGCTCTTGATGATGACGACGGGTTCATCGTCCAATATGAAGACCAGACAACTCGCAATCGCGCCGACGTCGCACGCCAGCGCCTTCGCGGCGTCCGCGGCGCTCTTCGTGGATGCGTCGAACTCCAGGAACGGACCCTTGACACCGCGGGCTTCGAGTGCGAGCGCGACTCGGCGGGCACTCGGGTGCAGTTCGTCAATGTCGGACATGAATCGTCACCGAGTTGATGGGCCGGATTCGGCTACTGACCGAGGTAGGCGCGGCGGATGCGGTCGTCGCTCAAGAGGGCGCTCGCGGAGTCTTCGTAGAGGACGTGCCCGAGTTCGAGCACGTACCCGCGGTCCGCGATGCGCAGGGCCTGGTTCGCGTTCTGCTCGACCAGCAAGATGGTGACGCCCTCGGAACGGATCTGCGTGATGATCTCGAAGATCGCCGTTATGATCTTGGGCGCGAGACCCAGCGACGGTTCGTCCAGCAAGAGGATCCGTGGCTTGGACATGAGGGCGCGGCCGATCGCCAGCATCTGCTGTTCGCCGCCACTCAGCGTCCCGCCGAGTTGTTTGCGTCGCTCACCGAGGACCGGGAACAGGTGGAAGATGTGATCGAACTCGTCGCTGTAGTTGCCCTTGCGTCGAAAGGCACCCATCTCGAGGTTCTCGAGCACCGACATCGTTCCGAAGATGTGCCGGCCTTCGGGAATGTGGCACAGACCCATCTCCACCAGATGGTGCGCCGGCGTGGTCGTGATGTCCTGACCTTCCAGCGTCACCGTCCCGGCGAAGGGTCGGTGCAGCCCTGAGATCATCCGCAGTGTCGTCGTCTTGCCCGCGCCGTTCGCGCCCAACAGGGTGACGATCTCACCCTTGTCGACGGTGAGGGAAAGGTCGCGAATGGCCGGTACCGCGCCGTAGCGGACCTCGACGTGGTTGATGCTCAGCATCGCTTCACCCATTCGCGTCGTCCTCGTCCTCAGACGCACCCAGGTACGCGGCGATCACTTCGGGATTCTGCTGGATGTGGGCCGGTTCGCCCGAGGCGATGACCTGGCCGAAGTTCAAGACGTAGATCCGCTCAGCCAGCGACATGACGAGGCGCATGTCGTGCTCGATCAGAAGGATCGAGGTGCCGGTCTCCTTGTTGATCGTGCGGATCAACTCAGCCAGAGCGAGTTTTTCTGACGGGTTCGTGCCGGCGGCGGGTTCGTCCAACAACAGGACCTCGGGGTTCGTGCCCAGGGCGCGCGCGATCTCCAGTCGCCGTCGGTCACCGTACGGGAGCGAGTCGGCCATGGTGTTCAGTCGATGCGAGAGGCCCACCAATTCGAGCAGGTCGAGGGTTCGGTGGTCGGACTCTCGCTCCTCGCGACGCATGCGCGGCAGGTGGAGCATGGCGCCGATCGGACCGGTCTTCTGTCCGGACTCGACGCCGATCTTGATGTTCTCGAAGGTCGTGAGGGCGTTGAACATCCGACTCGTCTGGAACGTGCGGGCGATCCCCATGTGGTTGATGCGGTGCGGGGGCTTTCCGACGAGGTCGACCGTGCCGTGCTTGGCGGCGTGGAAGTTGATCACGCCCTCTTGTGGACGATAGACGCCGGTCAAACAGTTGAAGAGGGAGGTCTTGCCCGCGCCGTTCGGTCCGATGACCGCGAGGATCTCACCCCGTCGCTGTTCGATCGAGACGTTGCTGAGGCTCGTCACGCCGCCGAAGCGCAGCGTGACGTTCTGGACCTCGAAGATGTTGTCGTTCGTCGTGACAGTCGTCGCGGTCTCGCTCACGTGACACCCCCACCGCTGACGGTGGGTCCGAGGGCGTCGGCCGAACCGAGATCGGCTTCGGCGTCCTGGAACTCGCGCATGCGGCGTTTCGAGGGGATCATCCCCTGCGGACGGAAGATCATGGTGAGGATCAGGATCGCGCCCAGGTACATGTACTTGTCGGCCTGGTTGTAGTCGATGAAGGAGTGGAACGTCAGGTACTGGAGGATCCAGCCGATGAAGGCGGCGCCCAGGAGCACGCCGGTGATCGACGCCATACCACCGAAGATCACCAGGACGACGACCGTGATCGAGACCTGCAACGCGAAGTCCGACGGGAAGATGGCACCGAGCTTCGCCGAGGAGAGCACGCCGGCGACGCCCGAGGTGCTCGCGCCGATGGCGAAGGCCATCACCTTGTACTTGAGGCCGTTGATGCCGAGTGACCGCGCCGCGGTCTCGTCCTCGCGGATCGCGGCCCAGGAACGCCCGACCTTCGAGTGGTTGAGCGAGTTGAAGAAGAACAGGATCGGGATGATGAAGGCGAGGAGCAGATAGTAGAAGTTCAGGTCATCTTGGATGGCGAAGCCACTCAACGCGAAATGGATACCCGGCAAGTTCATCGAGAAGCTCCCGGCGGTCCCGGTACCACCCGCGCCATCGGTGATGCTGGTCAGATTGCTCGCCAGGACGTAGATGATCTCACCGAAGCCGAGCGTGACGATAGCCAGGTAGTCACCACTGAGTCGCAGCGTCGGCAGTCCAAGGATCACGCCGGCGAGCATCGCCACGATGATCGCGATCGGGATCACGAAGAACGTATTGATGGTGAAGGGCGGGTGGATCGGCAGCGCGCCGCTGAAGTAGGCGTTGGTGTAGGCGCCAAGGGCGTAGAACGCGACGTACCCGAGGTCGAGCAGCCCGGCGAAGCCGATGACCACGTTCAGACCTACGGCCAACAGGCAGAAGATCCCGATCTGCTGGAAGATGGTCTCTTGCCAGTACGGCGAGATGAACTTCGGCGCCTCGACGGCGATGAAGAGCGCGCCGGCGTAGAGCGCGAATCGAGTGTTGGCACTGACCTTGATGTGGCGCGCCTTCCAACGACTCTGGACCACGGCGCGCTTTTGCAGGCGGTCCTGGAGCGCGGCGCGGATGCCGACGAGCAGTCCGCAGAACGTCCACAGGTAGGTCGTCCAGTGATGGAAGAAGTCCTTGTCGCTCGAGCCGCTCCATTTGAAGTACGAGAGGCTGAAACGAACGGGGAGCCACGGATCGGCACAGACCGCGAAGAACAGTCCGGCGAGCACACCCCCGACGATCTTGACCCAGTTGGCGTCGAAGAAGCTCGGCGCCTTGTGCTCTACGTTCTTGGAGCGGGCGCGCACGCGCATGGTGTTGAGCAGCCAGAAGATGATGGCGATGTAACCGTAGGTCCGGGTGTGGAGCAACTGGCCCACGATCTGATTCCACGAGAACTTGTTCCTGACGTACGGACCCGTGAAGTCAGCGATGAGCAGCGCGGCTACGAGCGCCACGATGGCGAGGATGGTCCGCTGGACGAAACCGGAGTTCGAGATGAACGCCTTCAGGTTGGTCGGGATCGCCCGGATCCAGTTGCGCCAGGTGGCGTTCAAGATGCCGGCCTTGACCTTCTTGTTGTAGACCATGAAGGCGCCGAGCGCGACGCCGAAGACGATGAAGCCGAACACGTGCGTCGAGAACAGCGCGTGACCGACGGTGTACAACGGCGTGGTCAGGTCACCCTCGGGTCCCGTCATGACGGCGAGCAGCAATCCGCCGCCCAAGCACGTCGTGAAGAGTCGAAGGTCTTCCTGATCCAATCGCCACTTGGGCAAGAAGCCCTGGGGCGCCTTCACGCCGACCTCCCGAGACTCTCACCGAAGAGACCGGTCGGGCGAACCATCAAGACCAGCACCAGGATGGTGAACCCGATGACGGGCTCGTAGAAGGGCTGATGAATCCAGTAGATCGGCACGTACATGAAAATGCCGAGCAGCACGCCGCCGGCCATCGCGCCGCGGATGTTGCCGATCCCGCCCAACACCGCGGCGGTGAAGGCGAGCAGCGCCGGCGTGAAACCCATGTTGTAGTCCACGGTGGTGCTCATGGCGATGAAGAGACCGGCCACGCCCCCCATGAACCCCCCGATGGCGAAGGTCGAGGCGATGGTGGAGTTGACGTTGACGCCCATGAGGCTCGCGGTTTCGGCGTCCTGGGCGACCGCCCGGATGCTTCGACCGACCTTGCTCTTCGTGACCAGCGTATTGACCGCCAGGAAGAGCACCCCGGTCACGAGGAGGAGGACCAGGTCGAAGGCCGTTATCTGAGCGCCGAACACCTTCCAGGAGAAGTTCGACGTGATGGGCTGCGCCGTGGCCGAGGGATTGTGACCGAAGGCCTTACCGGCGAAGTTCGAGAGGAAGAAGGAGGCGCCGATGGCCGAGATCAAATAGGTGAGCTTGGGCGCGTTGCGTCGCCGTAGCGGACGGTAGGCAAAGCGCTCAATGCCCGTCGCGACGATGGCGCCGACGGCGCCGCTGGCCACGACCGCGCCGATAAGTATGAGGACGCGCATCGCCGTCGAGACATTGGTCGACTCCATCGTGTAATGCAAGAAGTAGTAGCCGGCGAAACCACCGCTCATAAGCACTTCACTGTGCGCGAAGTTGATCAGGCGCAGGACACCGTAGACCAGGGTGTAGCCAATGGCGACCAAAGAGTAGATGAGGCCGGTGAAGATCCCCAGCGCCACGAAACTAGCCATCCACTCCCCTTACGAATTGCTCACTTGACAAACTATCTGAGTTTCAATGTGCGACCGAGCGCATTGCAGAAGGCCGGCTGCCCGAAAGCAGCCGGCCTCCTGGAAAGGCTGAACAGCTACGACTTACTCAAGTCCCAACTGAACGATCTTGTTACCTTCAACCTTGTTGACGAAGATTGCGGTGCCTTGTACGTCACCGGCCGCGTCAAAGTGGATTGTCTTGGTGATGCCCTTGAAGGTGATCTTGCGAATCTGGTCGAGGACCTTGATGCGGGTCATCGTGCCCTTGACCTTGGCCATCGCGGCCATGATCAGGTTCGCTGAGTCGTAGGACTCTGCCGCGTACGGACCAGGTGCCTCGTGGGCAACAGCCGTGTAGGCAGCGGTCCAGGCCGCACTCTGGGAGTTCGAGCATGCGCAGGTGAGCAGCACGCCGTTACCGTCAGCGGGGTTCGACAGCGTCGTGATGAACTGAGGCTCGTCCGATCCGTCACCACTCATGATGGCGCCCGAGAAGTGCTGCGTACCGACCAAGTTGTCAACGACCTGAGCGAAGTCACAGTAGTAACCGGCGTAGAAGATCGCCGACACACCCGTGAGGCTCGCGGTGACCGCGTCACTCGTACCGGTTCCACCCGCGGTGCAGGCGTTCGAGTACGGGAGGTCAAGGATCTGACCGCCGTTGGCGAGTGAACCGCCAGCGGACGTGACCGCAGCGGCGACCTGGCTCGCGAGACCGGCACCGTAGGTGCTGGTGTCCGAGATCACGAGGATCTTGCCAGTGCCGTAGTGCTTCTGGAGGTAGGTACCGTCAGCCGGTCCCTGGACACCGTCGTTCGCCACAACTCGGAAGAAGTTGTGGTACGTGTTCAACGGGCCCTCAGGGCTCGCCGTCGGGTCCTTCTCCGTGATCGACACGCGCGTGGCCGAGGGGCTCACCATAGCCACGTGGTTCGCGCCGTAAATCGGCAACGAAGCAACGGTGGCACCGGAGAACGCCGGTCCGACGATCGCGTACAGGTTCTGGTTCAGAACGAATCCGGTGGCTACGGTCGGGGCGATCGTGGGGTCACCCTGGTCGTCACCGGGAACGAGCTTGATGTTGAAGGGGCGCTTCTTGTTGGCGTCCCACTGCTTGACAGCCAACTGGGCACCGTACTTCTCGTATAGACCGGTCGCAGCGTTACCACCCGAAAGCGGTCCCTGGTAGCCGATCTCATACGTCTTCAGGTGCACTGGCTTCTTCGCCGCCGCCGAAGCACCGGTCGAAGCGATAGTTGCCACTCCCGACAAGGCCAGGGCCGTAGTCGCGACGACCACGCCAATTCTCTTTATCCCTAATTTCATTCATTCCCCTCTCGGAACATTTCGGCATTCGCCATCACGAGAACTTAGCATTGGGTGAACGAATTGTAAGGTCAGGGTAAATTCCGCGTGAGGTTGTAATTCGCCAATCGCGCGCCGCGGATTGACCCATCGACGACGTTCCCTCGGCGACGCTCGGGGTGTCGATTGCGTCCCATCGAATTCGACGATGAGGTCGACGTCGCGGCGACTCGCAGTGAACGTTCGGCGACCGACTACGAACAGGTGTTTGATTTCGGTCCGACGGTGGGCTAACCTACGAACAACTGTTCGTACTGAAAGGAAGCCCATGGCTGAAGTTCTCACCCCCATGCGTCGCCAGATCCTTGAATTCATCATCACCTGTCAGCGGGAGCGCAATTTCCCGCCGACGATCCGCGAGATCGGTGATCACGTCGGACTCAAGTCACCGGCAACGGTCGCCAACCACATCGAAGTGCTGAAACGCGCCGGTTACATCGAGAAGAACCCGCAGCAGCCGCGCACGCTCACGGTCCGCCTGGACGTGGAGAACCCCGCGCCCGATCAGCGCATCCGTTACATTCCGTTCGTTGGCGACGTCGCGGCCGGCACCGGCGTCCTCGCCCAGGAGATCGCGCACGAACTGATGTCGATCCCCGAACAGTTCGCCGGTCGCGGCGACAGTTTCGTCCTGGAGGTGCGAGGCGAGTCCATGATCGAGGCCGGCATCCTGCCCGGCGACTACGTGGTCGTACAGCGCCAGACCACGGCCAACAAGGGTGAGATCGTCGTGGCCGAGATCCCGGGTGGAGAGGCGACGGTGAAGCGCTACTTCCCGCAGGGGACCCGCGTGGTCTTGAAGCCAGAGAACTCGACGATGGAGCCGATGGACTTCGACGCTCGCGAGGTCTTCCTCTTCGGCAAGGTCATCTCCGTGCTGCGGAGCTACTAGAGCGTCTCTCCGACCAGCGTCAGTGGAGCCAGGCGGCGAGCACGGCGGCGAACTGGTCCAACTGGGCCAAGGTCACGTACTCGTCGCTCCGGTGGGCCAGTAACGGATCGCCGGCCCCGAAGTTCGTCGCGGGGATCTTCAACTCGGCGAACGTGGCCACGTCCGTCCAGCCAACCTTGCCCTTGGGGGCCACGCCCGTGAGTTCGACCAAACCGGCGAGACGCTCGTTCGTCATCGACGGGGGCGACGACGGCGCCCAGTCCAGGACGCGGACCTCGTCACCCTCTTCGGTGACGTCGGCCAGGAAACCCCGCAGCCACGCAACGGCTTCGTCCTTGGTGCGATCGGGCGCCACTCGATGGTTGAGAGTGCAGGTGGCTCGATCGGGCACCACGTTCGGCGCCACGCCACCGTCGATGTCGACGACCTGGAGCTGCTCGACGAACTCGATGCCGTCGATCACCGTCGTACGCGGCTCGTAGCTCGCGACCTTCGTGATCACGTCACCCAACCGGTGAATGGCGTTTCGCCCGGTGTAGGGCCGCGCGGTGTGGGCCCGAGCACCGGTCATCTCGACCGACACGCGCAACGTGCCCTGACAGCCCGCCTCGACGCGCCCGTCGGTCGGCTCGGCGAGGATCGCGGCGTCCGCGTCCAACAGCTCGGGGCGCAGTTCGGCGATCTCCAAGAGTCCGGAGTCGCTCCGCGAGATCTCCTCGCGAGCGTAGAAGACCCAGCTCACCTCGACCGAGCGTGGCGTGGGTGCCGACGCCAGCTCGAGCATCACCGCCAACGATCCCTTCATGTCACACGCGCCGACGCCGCGCAGTTCGTCACCCTCGATCCGGGCCTCGCTCGCGTCACCCGGGACGGTGTCGAGGTGTCCCGCGACCAAGAGACGCGTCGCGTGATGACCGGTCGTGCGCGCCACGACGTTGTCGCCGATGCGCTCGACGTCGAGATCGGGGTTGCGACCAAGCACGACCGCGACGTGATGGGCGATCGCCGCTTCGCTTCGGCTCACCGAGTCGATGGCCACGAGCGCCAGCGCGTCGTCGAGTCGACTCACGTGGCGACGCCGTGTTCGCGCAGGATGTCGTTGAGTGCGGTGCGGTCGTGGCGTTCGCCTTCGCTGAGACGTCGGATGATCAGTACGCACGGGAGGTAGAACTCGCCGCCGTCGAAGACGCGCTTACGACTCGCCGACACCGCGACGCAGTAATCGGGTACGTGGCCCCGCGACACCTCGTCACCGGTGGCGGCGTCGATCACCGGGATCGTCGGACCGAGCGCCGTGCCCACGCCGAGGATCGACCCGCGACCGACCCGCGCGCCTTCGGTGACCATGCAGCGACTGCCGATGAACGCGTCGTCTTCGATCACGACGGGCAACGCGTTGGCCGGTTCGAGGACCCCGCCGATCCCCACGCCGCCCGAGAGATGCACGTTCGACCCGATCTGGGCGCAGCTACCGACCGTCGCCCAGGTGTCGACCATCGTGTTCTCACCCACCCAGGCGCCGATGTTCACGTAACTCGGCATCAAGATGACGCCTCGGCTCAAGAAACTGCCCCGCCGCGCCGAGGCACCGGGCACGACGCGCACACCACGACGCTCGTAGTCGCGCTTCAGCTCCAGACGGTCCAGGTACTCGAAGGGGCCGACCTCGGTCTTCTCGAGGCCGCGCAGACGAAAGAGCAAGAGGATGGCCTTGCGGACCCATTCGTGCACGACGACGGCACCCGACGGTCCTATCTCGGCCACGCGCACTTGACCGTCGTCGAGCTTGGTGATGACCAATTCCACGTCGCGACGCGCCTCGAGGTTCTCGGGCGTCATCTCCTTGACGTCGGCGAACCACTTGTCGATGCGCGTTTCGAGATCGCTCATGGTGCAATCGTACTGGCGAGGCTCAATCGCCTCGGAGTCTCGACGCCGCCAACGCGAGGCGTTCGTCGCTCTGGACGACCGCGAGGCGCACGTAGTCGCGCCCGTCCTCACCGTAGAGTTCCCCGGGCGAGACCACCAACGCCGAACGCTCGGCGATCTCCGCGGCCAGTTCCCACCCGTCGAGGCCCGCCTTCGAGCACCAGAGGTAGAACGAGCCCTCGGGCATCGGGGCGTGCACGCCGAAGTCCTCGAGCGCCGCCGACATCATCGTCAGCCGTCGACGGTAGCGCTCTCGTTGGACGTCGACGTGCGCGTCGTCGTCGTAGGCGACCGCGACGGCGGCCTGCACCGGCGCGGCGACCATGAAGCCGGCGTGCTGACGGACGAGTTTGAGGAAGCCGACCAGTTCTTCGTCGCCGGCGTAGAAGCCGGCGCGCAGGCCGGCCAGGTTCGAGCGCTTGGAGCACGAGTGGACCGCGAGCACCCCGTCGCGGCCGTACTCCAGGATCGACCTCGGTCGACCGGACCAGGTGAACTCCGCGTAGCACTCGTCACTCGCGACGGGCACGTCGTGGCGACGGCCCCAGGCCGCGACGGCTTCGAGGTCGTCCAGGTACCCGGTCGGATTCGACGGCGAGTTGGACCACAGGACGAGCGCGCGGGTCGCGTCAGCCGGTTCGATCGACTCGAGGTCGAGGCGTCCGTCGCGCATCGCGACCGGGACCGGGCGAAGCCCCGCCAGCGTCGCGCCCATCGCGTAGGTCGGGTAGCTGATCGCGGGGTACAGCACGGTGTCGCGCTCCGGTGTGCGAAGGTGCAGGTAGCCCGCGAGCGTGCCCACGAACTCCTTGGTGCCGATGCACGCCGCGACGTCGTTGCTCGAGACCGCGACGCCGAATCGTCGTTGCAGCCACCCGACCGCCGACTCGCGCAGCTCGGTCGAACCCTGGGACGTGGGATAGCCGCGCGCGCCGGTGCCCTTGGCCAACTCCTCCATCACGGTGTCCGGCGGCGGGTCGACCGGCGTGCCGATCGAGCACTCGATGGGACCACCCTCGTGGGTCGACGCGAGCTTGCGCACGACGTCGAGTCGCTCGTACGGGTACGGCGGCGGCGTGAAGCTCACGCCGGAACCCGCCACTCGTCGAAGTGGGCCACACTCACCGGGTCCAGCAGGACCCGCACGACGACGCTGTCGTCGGTGATCGAGGTGTCGACGACTTCACCCTCGCGGTGCGCGCGCGCCAAGAGGTCGCCACGGTCCAGCGGAAGGTGCAGGGTGACCACGCGGTCGTTGGCCCGGAGTCGATCGCCGATCGTCGCGATCACCGCGTCCAGGTTCTCGTGGGTCACGGCCGAGACCCACACGCTGCCCTCGTGGAGCTTCGCCAGGTCGCGGGCGCGCGACCCCGGCACGTCGGCCTTGTTGAAGACCAGCAGTTCGGGGACGTGGTCGGCGTCGATCTCGCGCAGCACCTCGCGCACGGCGGCAATCTGCTCCTCGGCGTGGTCGTTCGAGCCGTCGACGACGTGGACCAAGAGGTCGGCCAACTGGACCGACTTCAACGTCGACATGAACGCGTCGACCAGGTCGTGCGGCAGGTTCGAGATGAAGCCCACGGTGTCGGTGAAGAGCACGGTCTCGCCGCCGGACAGCTGGCGCTGTCGGGTGCGCGGATCGAGCGTCACGAAGAGGCGGTCCTCGGCCTCGACGCCGGCGTCGGTGATCGCGTTCAGCATCGAGGACTTCCCCGCGTTGGTGTAGCCCACGAGCGTCACCTCGCGGTGGCGCCCGCGCTGGCGGCCCTGGCGCTGGACGTTTCGTGTGCGGTCGATCTCCTTGAGTTCGCGGCGGATCGCGTGGATGCGGTTGACGAGTCGGCGACGGTCCGTCTCCAACTGGGTCTCGCCCGGACCCCTCGTGCCGATGCCACCGGCCTGTTGGGAGAACGACCCCCCGGCGCGGCGCAGTCGCGGCAGCCGGTACTGCAAGAGGGCCAGTTCCACCTGCGCCTTGCCCTCGGGAGTGCGGGCGTTCTGCGCGAAGATGTCGAGGATCACCGCGGTGCGGTCGATGGCCGTTCGACCGAGGATCTTCTCCAGGTTGCGTTGCTGGGCCGGCGAGAGGTTGTGCTCGAAGACGACGGTGTCGGAGTCGACCGCGAGGCAGATCTCGCGCAGTTCTTGCACCTTGCCCGACCCGAGGAACGTGGCGGGATCGGGCGAGTCACGACGCTGGACTACGCGCGCGGCGACGTCGGCGCCCGCGGTGTCGACCAGGAGCGCCAACTCGTCGAGCTGGTAGTTGAGTTCGTCCTCGGTGACGCCCGGGAACTGGACGCCGACGAGCACGATCTTCTCGCGGATGGTGCGATCGATGAGGGTGGTGGGTATATAGGTCACGCTTCGAGCCATTCCACGTTCGCGATGAACTGCACCGGCCCGCTCAGCGTGGCCGCGCTCCCGTTCAGTGCCACGTGCAGCGCGCCGCCGGGGTTGTCGACCGTGACGTCGGTGCCGCACATCTCGTCGCGGTGGGCGACCGCGACCACCGCGCACGTCCCGGTGCCGCAGGCCCGCGTCCAGCCCACGCCGCGCTCGATCACCTTGATGGTGAGGTGGTCCTCACTGTCAACCGTCACGAACTCGACGTTCACGCCGTCGAGGTCGAGCGAGAGCTCTTCGGCGAGCTCCTCGCGCATCGCGTCGGTCCACTTCAGGTCGTCGCGTACGACGACGTGGGGGTTGCCCACGTAGGCGACCCCGAGGGTGCCCGCCAGGGTCTCACCGAAGGTCACGTCGCCCATGTCGACGCTCCCGTACCCGGCGGTGTCCTCCATCTTCAGGGTCACCGTGCGCATCCCGGCCACGGTGTGGACCTCGAGCGAGTCCCAGGTGGCGTTCGTCGTGCGTCGAACCGCGGCCGCGAGGCATCGGATGCCGTTGCCCGACATCTCGGCCGTCGAGCCGTCGGCGTTGTAGAGCGTCATGGAGACCTCGGAGCCCAAGGTCGCCAGCAGCAGTCCGTCGGCCCCGACGCCGGTCGTACGGTCACAGACCGCGCGGGCGCGTGCGGCGTCCCACCACGGCGCGGTGCCGTGTTCGCTCACTTCGACGAGGAAGTCATTCCCCGCACCGTGCCATTTCTGAAGAGATCGCAAGGCCATTTGGTCTAGTCTCGCACGAACCCGTCGGGACCATTCAGCACGGCGAGGAGTCGTCGTCGCGCGTCGTTGGCGTCGTCGAACCACTCGACGCGGGGGTCGCGCAGGAACCACGAACGCTGTCGGCGCGCCAGTCGCCGGCTCTGGATGATCGCGTCCTCGACGCAGGCCTCGAGGTCGGCGCCCTCTTCGACGTGCCGCAGCAGTTCGCGGTAGCCCACCGCCTGTCGCGCCGTGCGGCTGAGTCCGCCCGGCGCACCGGCGAGCGCGATCACCTCCTCGAGCAGGCCCTGGTCCATCCACGCGCGGAACCGGCTCGCGATGCGCGCGTCCAACTGCTCGAAGTCACTCTGCAGGGCGATCTGGACGACGCGCGCCGGTCCGTAGGTGACGAGGCCCTCGCCGTAGGAGGAGAACGGTCGTCCGGCGCCCAGGGTGACCTCGAGCGCGCGCACGATCCGACGGGCGTTGGTCGGCTCCATCCGACTGGCCGCCACGGGGTCGAGGGCCTCGAGTTCTGCGTAGAGCGCGGGCAGCTCGTCGCGCGCGCGTTCGTCCAGCAGCGCGCGCACGTGCGGGTACTGGCCGGGTATCGCGAGGTCGTCGAGGATCGCTCGTCCGTAGAGTCCGGTGCCACCCACGTAGAGGACCTTGTGGCCGGCGCCCCAGACGTCGGACGCCGCGACGCGCGCCGCGCGCTGGTACTGGGCGACCGTGAACTCCTCGCTGGCGTCGACGAGATCGAGGAGGTGGTAGCTGACCTCGCTGCGCTCGACGCGCGTCGGTTTGGCGGTGCCGAGGTCCATGCCGCGATAGACCGTCATCGCGTCGACGGCCAGGATCTCGACGGTGTCGTGGTGGTCGAAGGCCAGCGAGTGCGCGAGCGCTGACTTACCCGACGCCGTCGGCCCGACCAGCGCGACCGCGACGTGCTCGGTACTCACGAGAGCAGGAGGGGAATCCGAACCTTGTGTCGAGGCGCGCGCACCGTCGAGACGTACTCCCCCAGCAGGTGATAGGGCGCCCCGTACGTGACGTCGACCATCACCAGGGCGCCCGCGCGGAGCGACTCGTCGCCCGAGGCGAAGTGGATGAGCTTGCCCTGGCGCGTGCGGCCCGAGAGCATCCGATCGTTGCGGCGCGACGGTCCCTCGACGAGGACCTCCTCGCGCCGCCCGACGCGCGCTTGGTGCTTTCGCAGGGCCGAGCGGTCGAGGACCTCCTTGAGGCGCTCGAAGCGGGACCTGATGACGTCACCGTCGATGAACGCCGACCTCATCAAGGCACCTTCGGTACCCTCGCGCGGCGAGAAGATGAAGGTGTAGGCCGAATCGAACGCACAGGCCGCGACGACCTCGAGCGTCTCGTCGAAGTCGGCGTCGCTCTCGCCCGGGAAGCCGACGATCAGATCGGTGGTGACCGCGAGGTCGGGCATCGCCGCGCGCGCTCGCGCGAGCCGATCGAGGTAGCGCTCGACCTTGTAGCTGCGACGCATCGATCGCAGCACGCGGTTCGAACCGGATTGCAGCGGCAGGTGCAACTGGGGACAGACCGCCGGCGTCTCGGCCATCGCGGTGATCGTCTCGGGACGCAGGTCCTTGGGGTGCGGACTGGTGAAGCGCACGCGCTCGATGCCCTCGACGCGCCCGACCGCGCGTAAGAGGTCGGCGAACAGGGGGCTGCGACCGGTGATGTCGCGTCCGTAGGAGTTGACGTTCTGGCCGAGCAACGTGATTTCGGTGACACCGCTCGCGGCGAGCATCTCGGTCTCGAGCACCAGGTCGTCAAAGGGCCGGCTTATCTCCTCGCCACGCACCGACGGCACGATGCAGTAGGCGCAGGTGTTGTCACAGCCGGTCTGGATGGTGATCCAGGCCGCGAAGGCCAGTTCGCGCACCGCGTAGAGCGCGGGGGCCATGTCGCGATTGACCTCGTGGTCCGGGGCGTCGAGCACCTCGACGATGGGCCCCTCGGCGCGCGCGCGTTCGAGCAGGCGCGGCGCGGCGGCCAGGTTGTGCGTGCCGAAGACGACGTCGACCCATTGGGCGCGCTCGAGGATTTGGTGGCGGTCCTTCTGGGCCATGCACCCGCCCACGGCGATCTGCATCTGGGGGCGCCGCTCCTTGACCGCCTTCATCTGACCGAGCGCGCTGTAGAGCTTCAGGTCGGCGTTCTCACGGATAGTGCAGGTGTTGAAGATGACGACGTCGGCCTCGTTCTCGTCGGCGACCGCGACCATCCCGTCGGCGACCATCAATCCGGCGAGGCGCTCGGAGTCGTGTTCGTTCATCTGGCACCCGAAGGTCCGAATCGCGAATTTTCTGGGCGTTCCCACGCGTTCAGCCTACTGAACGAGGGTCGGTTTGGAATTGGCGGCGTCGTAGGTGACGCCGGCGCCCGCGACGACGACGCAGACCATGCCGACGAGGTCCCAGGGGTGGATGCGCTGGCTCAACACGATCAGACCGATCGCGAAGGCGACCGCGGGATCGAGCGCGAAGAGCACGCCGGCCGTCGACGGCTTGAGACGGCGCAGTGCCTGGAGCTCACAGGCGAAGCCGAGCACGATCGCCATCACCGCCACCAGCGTGAGCCGACCGAGCGTCGCGGGATGGGTGAGGACGTAGTGCGACGAGCCGATCGTCATGGGCAGCGTCACGAGCGCGCCGATGGACATCGAGACCGCGAGGCCCCCGAAGCCCTCCGCCTGTCCCCCGACGCGGTGCGCGGCGAACACGTAGGACGCCCACCCGAGCCCGGAGCCGGCCGCGAAGAGCACGCCCTCGTAGTTCAGGCCCGCGCCGGGCCGCGCAATCGCCAG
Organism: uncultured Acidimicrobiaceae bacterium; assembly: GCA_963700135.1. GTDB lineage: Bacteria > Actinomycetota > Acidimicrobiia > Acidimicrobiales > RAAP-2 > RAAP-2. Next base: position 58,827 of record CAVOWM010000013.1, read on the forward strand.
TACCCCGAGACCGGCCAAGAGCACGAAGGCGAAGTGGCGCGCCGAGCGCTTGCCGAGCGCCGACACCATGAACGGTCCGAGGTACTCGATGGCGACGGCCGCGCCCAACGGGATCCTCGCGATCGCTTGGTAGAAGCACTGGTTCATGAACGCGACCGAGACGCCGAGCACGAGCGCCCCGAGCCACTGCTGTCTCGTCCACGAACGCAGCTGGGGACGCGTGAACACCATCAGGACGACGGCACCGAGGAAGAAGCGCCACGCGCTCGTGGCCGACGGGCCGATCTGGCCGAAGACGCGCGTCACGATCGCCGCCGACCACTGGATCAGCGAGGCGCCGAGCAACATGTACCCGGCGCCCTGGACCGCTCTTGCCTTCGAGCGTCGCTCCTCGATCAAGTCGTCACCAGGCCGGTCCGGTCAGCTTCGAGCACGTGCACGATGCCGGCGACGCCCTGGTCGTGGAGAAACGCGGTCGCCGCGCGCGCGACGCCCTCGGCCTGGTCAGAGGTCGCCAGGCCCAGCATGGTGGAACCGGCACCCGACCAGCACGATCCCGCGGCGCCGCTCTCGCGCAGCGTCGCGAGGAGTGGTTCGGCGAAGGCCAGGAGGCCCATCCGGTACGGCTGATGGAGGTAGTCGTCCATCGAACCGTCGACGAAGGCGTCGTGGTCGGCCAAGCCGGCGAGCAGGAGTCCCATTGCGCTGAGGTTGCGCACCGCGTCGGCGAACGGGACCCGCTCGGGCAACACGCGTCGCGCGCCGACCGTCGACAGCTCCTCGTCCGGGATGACGACCACGAAGCGCCACTCGTCATCGAGCGCCAGCGGACGCGCCACCACGCCGTGACGCGCGTCGTCGCGCGCGACGACCAGTCCCCCGAGCAGCGACGCCGCCGCGTTCTCCGCGTGGCCGTCGACGCGCGTGCTGATCGCCAACGGGTCGCGCGCGCCCGCCGCGACCGCCGCGGCCACGGTCAGCGCGGCCGACGAGCCCAACCCGCGCGAGAGCGGGATGTCGGACTTCACGTGGAACGAGAAGTTCGAGTGTCCGAGGACCTCGGCGACCACGCGCGCGCCGAGGTTGTCCTCGTCATCGAACGCGCCGGCGCCGCAACCCTCGCTCGAGATCGAGAAGGCGTCGGCCGGCTCGACGGTGACCTCGAGGTAGAGCGACAGCGCGACCGCCAGGCAATCGAAGCCCGGTCCGAGGTTGGCCGAACTGGCGGGGACGCGCGCGAGCATGGTTTTACAGTATGCGGTGCCAGAGCGTGGGCGCGGCGACGGCGCGCAGCGCGATCAACGGCACCGGCCGTTCGACACTGTGCACCTCGATCCAACCGACGACCTCACCGCGATGGATCTTCTCGCCGAGGTGTCGCAGTTTGATCTGCAGCGGATGGTCGTTGTGCTGGTCCCACCAGAACACGTGACTCTCGTGCGCGAGACCGAAGGGGACGTCGTCCTTGCCGAAGCCGATCGTCCCCAACACGGCGCCCTTGGCGAACCCGACGTCGACCTGACTCGTCTCGGCCGACGCGGCCAGGGCCAAGGCCGCCTGGCCAGCCTTGGCCAACACGTTGCCGCCGCGCTGTCCGAGCACGACGGCGTAGACGAGGTGGCGTCGACCGTTCAACCGATAGGCCAGGGCCATCACGTCGCAACCGCCGGCCGCGCTGGTGCGCCCGGACTTCACGCCCACGACGTCGTGCTCGCCGACCAGCGGCGTGAAGGTGTTGACGAAGCCCGCGACGGGCAGGTCGACCTCGGTTTGATCGACGATCGAGCGCACGAGCGGTGAACGCATCAGCACCGCCGCCAATTTCGCCTGGTCCAGCGCGGTCGAGACCGACTCGTCCGAGACGCCCGTGTCGTCGGCGTAGTGCGTGTGACGGAGTCCGAGGTTGCGCGCCGTCTGGTTCATCCGGGCCACGAACGCCTCGGGCGTCGGCGAGACCATGGACGCGAGGATGTCGGCGTAGTTGGCGGCCGAGTGCACGAGCACGCCGTCGAGCAGGTCGATCTCGCAGAGCTGTTCGCCGGCCGTCACGATCACCGCCGAGTCGTCGTCGGACTTGTCCTCCTCGTAGGCCAGGACGTCGTCGTCGCTCACCACGACGCAGGGACCGCTCGCCCCGATCGCCAGCGGGTACCGCTCGAGGGCCACGAAGACCGTCATCATCTTCGTGAGACTCGCGATCGGGACGACGCGGTCGTGGAAGGCACGCGTGACCCCGAGCGCCGGCACGTCGAGCGCCGCGCTGCCCTGGGACGGCCACGCCAGCGGCGGCGGCGTGTACTCGAAGCTCGCGTACGAACGCAGCGCCAGATGGATCGCCGGTCGCTCGTTGAGCAGCGGCAGTTGCATCGAGACGACGAGTGCGCTCGCGACCGCGGCGCCGAGGACGATCGCGACGAATCGAGCGACGAGGCCGCGAAGGGCCGGTCGGCGAGACGATCTCCTGCTCACGAACTACAGCGAAGTCTGTTCGTCGTACTGTTCGGGCGTGATGAGTACCTTGCGGGCCTTGGACCCGTCCCCGGCCGCCACCACGCCTTCTTGTTCGAGTTGGTCCATGATGCGACCGGCCCTCGCGAAACCGACGCGCAGCTTGCGCTGCAACATGGACGTGGAACCGGACTGCGTCCGGATGATCAGGTCGCGCGCCTGGGCCAATATCTCGTCGTCGTCATCGCCCGAACCGCCGCCGGACGATCCACCTCGTCCCGCGGGCACGTCGAGCGCGATGACGTTCTCGCGGCGTCCGCCCTGCGCGCGCCACGCTTCGACCACGCGCTGGACTTCGCTCTCAGAGACCCACGGCGCCTGGAGGCGCCGCGCGACGTTCGAGGACGCGGTGACGAGCAGCATGTCGCCCTTGCCGATAAGCCGTTCGGCGCCGGCCTGGTCGAGGATGACCCGACTGTCGGCCAACGAGGAGACGGCGAAGGCGATGCGGCTCGGGATGTTGGCCTTGATGACGCCGGTGATGACGTCGACGCTGGGTCGCTGGGTCGCGAGCACGAGGTGGATCCCGACGGCGCGGGCCATCTGCGCGATCCGCACGACGGACTCTTCGACGTCGCGCGCCGCCACCATCATGAGGTCGTTCAACTCGTCGACGACGATCACGATGTAGGGGAGGTCCTCAGGGCCGGCGGGCCGTTCCACGTCGGACTCGAGTCCCGTCGTTCGTTCGAAGATCTCGGCGACGCGTTCGTCGTCGGTGGTGTCGGGCTCGAGTTCGCCGCGCGCGATCATCTGCTGGTAACTCGTGATGTCGCGCGCACCACTCTCGGCAAGGATGTCGTAGCGACGCTCCATCTCCTTCACGGCCCACGCGAGCATCCCGGCGGCCTTCTTCGGATCGACCACCACCGGCGCCAGTAGGTGCGGCAGGTCGTTGTACTGACCCATCTCGACGCGCTTGGGGTCGACCAGCATCAAGCGGAGTCGGTCCGGCGTCGCGCGCATCACCAGCGACGTGACGATCGAGTTGATCAGCGAGCTCTTGCCGGCGCCCGTCGCGCCGGAGATGAGGACGTGGGGCATCTCGCCCAGGTTCGCGATGAGCGTGCGCCCCGAGATGTCGCGACCGATGGGCACGTCCAGCGGATGCGTGGCGTTGGCGGCCTCCTCGGAGGCGAGCAGGTCACCGAGGGCCACGAGCGAGCGCTGTCGATTCGGCACCTCGACACCGATGGCCGAACGGCCCGGGATCGGCGCGAGGATGCGCACGTCGGGCGAGGCCATGGCGTAGGCGATGTCCTTGTTGAGCGTCGTGACCGAGGAGACCCGCACGCCGGGGCCGAGCTCGAGTTCGTAACGCGTCACGGTCGGTCCGACCGTGAATCCCACCAGCGTCGTGTCGACACCGTGGGCGCCGAGCGCCTCGACCAGTTCCCCGCCGAGGTCCTCGATGGCGGCGCGGTCCTGCTTGACGTCCTTGGTGCGTACGAGCAGCGACGGCGAGGGCAGTTCCCAGTCGCTCTCCATCTCGGGATACTCCTCGTACTCCTCTTCTTCGGCCTCCTCGTCCTCGTCCTCGTACTCCTCTTCCTCCTCGTACTCCTCTTCGTACTCGACGGGCGCGACGAAGGACGGGGGTTCCGGTGGTAGGGCGCGGACACGTCGCGGTGCCGGCTCCTCCTCGGGCTCCTCGTCCTCGTCGATCGCTTCCGGTCGCTCGCGGCTCGACCACCATCGAGCAAGCCATGAACCGAGCGCGCGAAGGAACGTCGCCGTGCCGCCGTAGAGCGCCCGAAGTCCGACGCCCGTGCCGATCATGAGCGCCACGATCAAGAGCGCCAGGAGGATCACCAGCGCGCCCGCGATGCCGATCGCCTTATCCAGTCCGCCGCCGATGAGTGCGCCGAGCCACCCGCCTGCGTGGGCGAACTTCGCGGTCGACGCGTGCAGTGATGGTCGTCCCCCGGCGAGATGGCCGATCCCGCAGATACTGATCAGGCCGAGCGCGATGCCCCAGATGACCCGAGGTCGCTCGACCTCGATCTTGCCGACGATCAACGCGGCGCCCAGGGTGAGCAGCATGATGGGCAACGCGAAGCGTCCGACGCCGAAGGCGATCGCGAGCCCCTTGGAGATTCCCCGGCCGACCGGTCCGAGGGCTCCGGCTTCAGCGAGGGCGCAGAACGCCCCGATCACGACGAGCAGGAGAATCCACAGGTCGCGGGTGTGGCGTTCCCAGACGCTGGGGCCCTTGGCCGCCTCGCCGCGAGCCGTCTTCTTTACCGGCTTTTTCTTGTGTCGTGCTTGTGCCACAACCACCAAACTTACCGGTGATTCCTTCGCATTCTGTGCCAATCCCCCTAGGCTGACGCGGTGCCATCTACTCCCCACGACTCCTCGATCGAGCTCGCCGCGCGACTCGGCTCCAACGCGCGCGTCTGTCGGTTCGTGTCCTCCACCGCGCTCAGTTCCTCGGTCCGCGAGGTCGTTCTCGCAGGTCAGGCTGCCCTCCTCTGCGGCGTCGCGGGCAATGACGTCATGGTGCAGCTCACCAATGCGGCCGGCCGGCTGGTCCGTCGCCGCTACAGCGTGCACGCCGTCGACGAGGTTCGCGATGAGTTCACCCTGTGGATCACGACGGCCCACGACGGACCGGGCAGCGACTGGGCGCGCAACGCCCAACCGGGCGACGAGGTCGACATCGTGGGACCACGCGGGAAGATCGTCCTCGATACCGAGGCCGATTGGCACCTCTTCATGGGTGACATCACGTGCCTCGGTTCGGCCTACCGCATGGCCCAGAGCGTGGAGGCACCCGGGAAGGTCGTCTTCATCGTCGAGATCGACCACGCCGATGACGCGCTGACCACGACGTTCGAGGACGGCATCGCGGTGACGGGCATCTTCGTCGACCGCATGGGTCGCGCCAAGGACGATCCGTCGGGCCTCTTGAGCGGCCTGGCGGCCTTCGCCTTTCCGCCCGACCGCGGTCACGCCTATCTCTTCGGTGAGTTCCACGTGATGAAGGCCGCACGAACCGCCCTGCTCGACCGCGGTCTCGACGAGGAGTCCATCAGTATGAAGGCGTTCTGGCGCGTCGGTCGCAACAACGCCGACCACGGCGAACCGGAGAAGGACTAGAGGACGACGACGGCCGCGAGCAGCACCGGCTGACGGCGGTACTTCTGTCCCAGCAGCCGACCGGCCGCGCGCTGGGCCACCTTGTTCAGCGCCTCTTCGTCGCGCGTGCCCTCGCGCAGCGCCACCTCGAGCGCGGCGCGTACTTCGTTGGTCACGGCGTCGATCACGCTGCGGTCCTGTTCGCCCTCGAACCAGCCGCGCGCCGTCAATCGCACCGGTTGGATGATCGTGCCCCGGTCCTGGTCGATCCCGGCCGAGATCTGCAGGACCCCGAACTCGGCCAGCATCCGGCGTTCCTCGAGCGGCCGCTCGTCCAGGTCGCCCGCGCTGCCGTCGATGTAATGAAAACCGGCCGGCACCTGTCCCGCGCGCCTGATCCCCGTCTTGTTGACCTCGATCTGGTCACCGTCTTCACAGATCAACACGTGTTTGGGGCTGAGTCCCATGGAGTGCGCGAGCTCCGCGTGGTGCACCATGTGGCGGTACTCACCATGGACCGGCACGAAGTTCTGCGGTCGAAGCAGTTGGTGGAAGGTGCGCAGTTCGCCCTGGCGCGCGTGACCCGACGCGTGGACCGGCTCGTGACCGGAGTGGATGACCTCGGCCGCGGCGCGGTGCAGGTCGTCGATGACGCGTCCGACCGTCCACTCGTTACCCGGAATCGGATGCGAACTGAGTATGACGGTGTCGTCGGCGCCCACCTTGAGGAACCGCGCGTCGCCGCGCGACAGCTTCGAGAGGGCGGCGAGCGGTTCGCCCTGGCTGCCGGTGCAGATGACGCAGACCTCGCCGGGCGCGTAGCGGTCGATGTTCTCGATATCGATGAGGTCGGCGGCACCGACGTGCAGGAGGTTGAGCTTGCGCGCCAGTTTGACGTTGGCCTCCATCGAGCGACCCATCAGGACGATCTTGCGGTGCTGTTCGAGCGCCACGTCGATGATCTGCTGTACGCGGTGGATGTGACTGGCGAAACAGGCCACGACCATGCGACGTTCCGGGCGCTCGAGGAAGAGCCGACGCAACGCTCCCCCGACCGATCGCTCCGACGCGGTGAAGCCCGGCTCCTCGGCGTTGGTCGAGTCGGCGAGCAAGAGGGCGACGCCCTCGTCGCCGAGGGCGGCCAGTCGTGAGATGTCCGTTCGCCGACCGTCGATCGGCGTGAGGTCCAACTTGAAGTCACCGGAGTGCACGACGATGCCCGCGTTGGTGCGAAAGGCCAGTGCGTGCGCGCTCGGCACCGAGTGCGTGACCGGGATGAACTCGACCTCGAACGGTCCGATCTTGCGCTTCTCCCCGTCGCTCACCTCGATGAACGTGAGGTCCTTGGCGACCTTGGCCTCCGTGAGGCGATGGCGCGCGAAACCGAGCGTCAACGCCGAGCCGTAGATCGGCACGTTGATGTCCTTCACCAGATAGCGCAGCGCGCCCGTGTGGTCCTCGTGTCCGTGGGTGAGGACGATCGCGTCGACGCGGTCGCGCCGTTCGATCAGCCACCGGAAGTCGGGCAGGATCAGGTCGACGCCGTACATCGTGGGCTCGGGGAACATCAACCCGGCGTCGACGACCACGATGCGACCGTCTTGTTCGATGGCGGCGCAGTTGCGGCCGATCTCACCGAGTCCGCCGAGGAAGGTGACGCGAACGGTCTCTTTAGCCACGTGATGCCTGGAGTGCGGCCACGACCTTCGCCGCGTCCGCGTCGAGAGTGTCGTCACTCTCCGAATGCGGCAGTCGGCACTGGCCGACGTCAAGACCGAGGTACCGCAACGCCGCCTTCGAGGGCATCGGGTTCGGGTAGAGGTCGCTCGACTCGAAGGCGTAGCTCGACGCCAGGCGCTCGTTGAACTCCCTCGCCCGGTCCCAGTCACCTCGTTGCGCGCTCTCGACCAACCGCACGAACTCACGCGCGGCCCAGTGCGCGGCGACCGACACGATGCCGACGGCACCGATGCCGAGGAAGGGCAAGAGGACCGAGTCGTCGCCGCTGTAGAGGTCGATGTCGTCGCCCAACACGGACTTGTAGTGCGCGGCGCTCACGAGGTCACCGGAGGCGTCCTTGATGGCCACGATGTTCGAATGTGACGAGACCAGATCGATCGTGGTCGACGCCGCGATCTTGCGACCGGTGCGCACCGGGATGTCGTAGAGCATGATCGGGAGTTCCGTGCTCGCCGCGATCGCCGCGAAGTGCGCGGCGATGCCCTTCTGACTCGGACGGGCGTAGGCCGGCGTCGTGGCCAGCACCCCGGTCACGCCGGTGTCGAGGACCTGGCGCGTGAGTTCGACCGAACGCGCGGTGTCGGCGAAGGTCGACCCGGCGAGCACCGGCACCTCGACCGCACCGGCGACACAGGCGAAGAGCTCCAGCTTCTCCTTGTCCGACAGTGACGAACCCTCACCGGTCGATCCGGCCACGACCAAGCCGTCGCAGCCCTCGGCGACCAGGTACGTGGCGAGTTCGATCGCGACGTCGAAATCGATGGTGCCGTCCGCTCGAAAGGGTGTCACCATGGCGGTGAGCACCCGACCAAATCGAGGTGTCGTCATACTTCGAAGTTACCAGTCATTGCCTGCGTCGCCGCGAAGACGCACGGACGTACCGGCGCCGCGTGATTCGACCGCGACGACTAGATCAGCGATTCGATCCCGTCGATGAGTCGCGGGGTCGCGTCCACGGCGTCAACGGCCAACGCCACGCCCTGGACGAAGCTCAGTCGATCGTAGGAGTCGTGTCGGATCTTCAGTCCCTCGCCCGGTCCGCCGAAGAGGATCTCCTGGTGGGCGACGAGACCGGGCAGGCGCACTGAATGGATCTTGATGCCGCCGACCGTGTCGGCGCCGCGCGCACCCGACAGCGTGTGACGAACGGTCGGATCGACGATCTCCGGGAGGCCGGCCGCCGCGCGCGCCGCGGCGATGCCCTTGGCGGCGGCGATCGACGTGCCGGACGGGGCGTCGACCTTCTTGTCGTGATGAAGTTCGATGATCTCGACGCGCTCGAAGTACGGCGCGGCCATCGCGGCGAACTTCTCCGACAGGACCGCCCCGACCGAGTAGTTCGCGGCGATGACGACACCCACCGTGGTGGCCGTCTCCTCGACGACCTGGCGTTGTTCCTTCGACAGTCCCGTCGTGCCGATCACCAATCCCTTAGCGTGGGCCGCGCACCACGTCGCCGCGGCGACGACGCCCTCGGGCGAGGAGAAATCGACGACGACGTCGATGGTGTCGGGGTCGAGGTCATCGAACGACCTCGCGTAGGCGGCGCCGAAGAGTTCACGGGGTTGGCGGGCGTCGACCAGCGCGACGATGGAGAACCGGCCGAGCAGTCCGAGGCCCCCCGCGAGTATCTCACCCATACGCCCGGCGCCACCATTGATCGCGAGAGCTTTCACGACCGCACCTTATCCTCGCGCCGTCGCCGCACGTCGACGAGGAGATACGCACCGACACCGAGTAGCACCACGACCCCGACCACCGAGGCCGAGAGACCGAGTTCGATGTACGGCGCGTGATAATGGAAGTGCACGAGCCACTCGCCCCGGGGCACCACGACCTGCTGGATGAGTCCATCGCGCGTGACCGTCAACGCTTCGCTCGCCCCCGTCACGGTGTTGAGCGCGGTCGCGCGCCACCCCGGGAGATAGGCCATCGACCGCACCAACGTGACGGAGGTCTTCGCGTCCACGTTCGCCCACGTGTCGCCGTAGGCGGCGTTCCTCACGTGCGACACCGTGCCGATCGACGACGGGGCCAACCACAGTGACCGTTTCACGACGCGCGCCTTGAAGACCGAGTACGTGCCGATCGTGTCCGTGAGTCGCCAGTTCGTTCGGTCCAGCGCCTCTTGCATCGGCGAGTTCAATTGGTACGTGACCTTCACTGGTGCGTCCTGGGTCACGAGCACGTCGCCGACCGAGATCGACTTCGTCGAGAACAGTTCGAAGCCGGCCGCCGAAGGCGTGCGCTCGTCGACGAGGAACGTGTTCTGGTTGGCACTGAATTCGTGCAGTACCGGTCCAATGCGCCGACCGTGGGCGTCAAGCAGCGTGAAGTTCAAGCCAGCGGTGGTGATCGGGCGACCGCCGCGCGTGTGCACCGTCACCGAATGAACCTGCAGTAACTGTCCGAAGTAGCGATAAGCCGTCACGCTCGGCGTGGCCATGCGACAGTTCGGCACCTTGGGCACCGGCACCGCCGTGCTGTGACCCAACGCCGCGAAGGACACCGCGATCACCGAGAGCCGCAGTTGGGTGAACGTCCCGTCGGCGAGTCGACAGGCATCGAGGGACGCCTGCGGGTGCGTCCCGGTCGAATCGTCGTAGATGGTGGAGATCAACGATCCGTAGCCCTGCACGCTCGGCAATCGGGTGAAGACGTTCATGTTCGGGACACCGAGCGCCTGGAACTGCTTCTGGTGGGCGCCACCCTGGTCGACCAACGCCGTTCGACCGCTGTTCCCGAGTATCGCCCGGGCGTTCGCGCCGGAGGGCTCGGTCGGTCCGGTGCCGCCGATCAGCGCCGTGGCGCTCAAGACGAGGAACACGAGCACGTCGGCGACCAGCACGCCCATGACGAACTTCATGACGTGCTTCGAGCGTCGTCCACGCGACAGCGCCAGCACCGTCACGACGGCCACCGCGAGATGCAACCCGTAGGAGAGGCGCATGTCCTGGGCGAGGTCCTGTTGCTGGGGAAAGACCCCGAGCCAGGCGACGATCTGGGGGCCCCAGAGCAGCAGTCCGACGCAGAGCGCGATGACGGCGAAGGCCGGCGCGAGCGTGAACCACCGTCGCCGTCCCTCGAGTCCGGCGGCGGCGCGTCGACGGGTCTGCAGTCGGTGGAACCACCACCCGAGCAGCGCGGACATCGCGAAGTCCACGAGGATGATGTTGCGGCTCTGGAGTCGCGTGTTGCCGTAAAGGGGAATGTGGCGGAACACGTGACCGAGTGGCGTGTAGGAACCCCACGTGGCGAACAGTCCGACGACCAGGATCACGAAGTAGAGGACGTAGTCGCGGTCCTCGCCCTTCCACCCGCGTCGCGTCAACGTGGAGAGGAAGGCGAAGGTCGCGATCAGCGCCAGAAGTCCGGCGTAGCCGGTCACCTCAGGCAGGTTGTAGTGGGCGAAGTAGTTGGGCTGCCCGACCGAACCGTTGCCGCCGAAGAGGTCGGGCACGAAGAGCAGCGACGTCCAACGCACCACCAACGAGCCGGCGCCGAAGAAGCTGTAACTGATCGACGAACGCTGGGAGAGGCCGATGAACGACCACCCCGGTAACAGCTGGACCAGTCCGATCGCGATCCCCCACGCGAGGCCCGCGGCCAGCGCGACGACGTAGGCGACGCGGCCGCGCCACGACTGGATCCAGTACGAACTGCGGATCAACAACACCGACGGACCGATGATCAACGTCAGCAACTCGATCTCGGCGATGCCCCGAGGTTCGCCCGTGAGGAAGGTCAGCCCCCACAACAAGGCGTAGCCCCAGATCCAGGGCGCGCAGAGACGCGCGAGGCGGCGCCACGATGTCGCGGCCGGTTCGAGCGACAGTCGGCGAGAGAGCGACACCAGGATCAGCGCGGCCCAAGGGATGAAGGCGAAGCCCTGGACGACCCCCAGGTGGACGAGCTGTCCGATCATCGCCCCGGAGTAGGCGAAGCTCATGGCCGCGGCGAACGACGACAGCGTGCGCACGCGGTGCCAGCGCAACAACGCGAACATCCCCGAGGCGGCGATCACGTAGACGGCAACGCAGTTGACGATCCACGCCGCGATCGGCGGCACGACGGCGAAGATCACGGTCAGCGGGTAGAGCGCCCCGGCGTTCAGTCCTCCGAGCAGCGGCGTGCCGGAGTCGGCGAGGCGGTTGAAGAGCGGGAGGTGGCCCGACGCGATCTGCTGGCCGCTCAGGACGCGTAGCGGAAAATTCTGGATGAGGTTGTCGCCGTCGATCGCCGGGTGCCCCAAGAGCGCCGGGACGACGAAGACCAGCGTCGGCACGACCAGCATCGCGAGGAACGCGCGCCGGTCATCCCGAGAGAGAGGTCGCCACCATCTCCGAGAATGCGTGGGGGCGATGAGACTCATTGGCTCCACGCTACGAAAAAGCACGAAGCCCGTGCTGCACGGTCACGGGGACCGAGCAACACGGGCTTCGAACGACTAACGGCGACGCGGTCGAGGGCTACGACGCGAAGAGTCGCCGTCGACGAACGCCGGACCGCCGGGTCCCAGGTCGCCGATCTCGTCGGCGAGCTCGGCCTCGAAGGCCGCCTCGAACGACGATGACGACGCGGTCGGACGAGACGTGGTCGCGTTGTCGCGCGGCGCGCGGTCACGCGGCGCGCGGTCACGGTCACGGCCTCCGCGGTCACTGCGCTCACCACGGTCGGCGTCGCGGCGAGGCGGACGCGAGTCTTCCTCGGACTCCGGGAAGTCACCGACGAGCGACAAGGAGACCTTGCCCTGCGGGTCGATGTCGTCGACCTTGACTTCGATCGCCTGGCCGAGTTCGAGGACGTCCTCGACCTGACCGATGCGCTTGCCACCGTTGAGCGGGGCCATCTTCGAGATGTGCAGGAGTCCGTCACGTCCGGGCATGATGCTCACGAACGCGCCGAACTTGGCGATGTTCACCACGCGACCCGGGTAGGTCGCGCCGACCTCGGGCGTGGGCGGGTCGAGGATCATCGCGATGCGACGACGGGCCTCTTCGACCGCCCGACCGTCCTTGGCGCCGATGGTGACCGTGCCGACGACACCGTCGTCGTCGACGGCGATGTCCGCGCCGGTCTCTTGCTGCAGGGTGTTGATGACCTTGCCCTTCGGTCCGATGACCTCGCCGATCTTGTCAATCGGGATCTGCAGCGAGACGATCTTCGGGGCCACCTCGGCGACCTGGGCGCGGGGCTCAGCGATCGTGTTGGTGATCACGTTGAGGATCAGCAGTCGCGCCGTCTTGGCCTGGTCGAGCGCGTTCGACAGGACCTCGGCCGGGAGGCCGTCGATCTTCGTGTCGAGCTGGAGCGCCGTCACGGCGTCCGCGGTACCCGCGACCTTGAAGTCCATGTCGCCGAAGGCGTCTTCGGCACCCAGGATGTCGGTCAACGTGACGTACTTGCCGTCGTCGTAGACCAGTCCCATCGCGATGCCGGCGACGGGCGCCTTGATCGGCACGCCGGCCGCCATGAGCGACAACGTCGAACCGCACACCGACGCCATCGACGTCGAGCCGTTCGACTGCAACACGTCCGAGACGACGCGCAGCGTGTACGCGAAGTCCTCTTCGCTCGGCAGAACGGGGATCAACGCGCGCTCGGCCAACATGCCGTGGCCGATCTCGCGGCGCTTGGGCATGCCGACGCGTCCGGTCTCGCCCACCGAGTACGGCGGGAAGTTGTAGTGGTGCATGTAGCGGCGCCACTCGTCGGGTCCGATCGTGTCGAGCTGCTGACGCATGCGTGGCATGCCGAGCGTCGTCACGTTGACGACCTGGGTCTCACCACGCTGGAACAGCGCTGAGCCGTGGGTCATCGGGAAGAGGTCGATCTCGGCCGAGAGCGGACGGATGTCGGTGACCGTTCGTCCGTCGATGCGCACGCCCTCGTCGACGATCCGGCGTCGCACGATCTTCTTGGTGACCGATCGCACGGCCGCCTTGATCTCGCCGAGGCGGTTCGGGAACTCGTCCTTCAGGTGCTCGATGATCGAGGCGGTCGCGGCGTCGAGGGCCTCGTTGCGCGCGGTCTTGGTCGTGAGCTTGTTGGCTTCGGAGAGCGACGCGGCGCCCATGGCCTCGACGCTCTCGTAGACGTCGTCCTGGTAGTCGGCGATGGTCTGGTACTCCATGGGCGTGATCGGCCCGCGCGCGGCGACGAAGTTCTTCACCAGTTCGCGCTGGAGGTTGATCGACTCGCGGATCCACAGCTTGGACGCCTCGAGTCCGGCCGAGAGGACCTCCTCGGAGACCTTCGGGGCGCCGTCGGCGTACTTCTCGAAGGAGCCTTCGGTGCCACCGGCCTCGACCATCATGATCGCGACGTCGGCGTCGACCGAGTCGCTCAGCGCTCGTCCGGCGACGACCAGTTCGAAGGTCGCGGCGTCGCCCTCTTGGTACGTCGGGTGCGGCGCCCACTCACCATCGGTGGTGTAGGCCATGCGCACGGCGCCGATCGGTCCCTCGAAGGGGATGCCCGAGATCATCAGCGCGGCCGAGGCGGCGTTGATGGCCAGGACGTCGTGCGGGTTCTCCTGGTCGGCACTGAAGATCGTGCCGACGACCTGGACCTCGTTGCGGAAGCCCTTCGGGAACGACGGACGCAGCGGTCGGTCGATGAGACGACAGGTGAGGACCGCTTGGTCCGAGGGCTTGCCCTCGCGGCGGAAGAAGGCCCCGGGGATCTTGCCCGCGGCGTACGCGCGCTCTTCGATGTCGACGGTGAGTGGGAAGAAGTCGATGCCCTCTCGCACGCTCTTGGCCGCGGCGACGGTCGCCAGCAACATGGTGTCGCCGATGCGAGCCACGACGGCTCCGTCGGCCAGTTGGGCCAGGTGGCCCGCTTCAAAGCTCAACGTCTTTTCGGTGCCCGTTACGGGGCTACTTACGCGGATTGCGTCAGTCATTGGTATTGCTCCTATTTGGTTAGCAACACTCCGCCCGGATCCCAGTGGGCAACCTTCGCGAATCGCGACTGTTCTCCACTGGCCTCCGAGGAAATCGGATGTGTTGAGCACGTTGACGGCGTCAACGTGCCGTTCGGCTAGCGACGAATGCCGAGACGGCCGATCAAAGCGCGGTAGCGCTCGACATTTCCGCGCTGCACGTAGTCGAGCAGGCGGCGTCGTTGGCCGATGAGCTTCATGAGACCACGGCGGGTGTGATGATCACCCTTGTGGACCTTGAGGTGCTCGGTGAGGTGGGCGATCCGGTCGGTCAGGATCGCCACTTGGACCTCGGGTGAACCCGTGTCCGTCGCGTGAGCCTGATAGTCCTTGATGATCTGCTGCTTCTCAGCCATAACGTTTTATTTGCCTTATGAGTCGGATGTCTCGTAGCAAGTCGCCAACGTGACGACCCACATAGTCAGCGTCGCTGACCGAATATCTATTCTAGCAGTGCCGACGTGAAGTCCGAGAACTTCTTGAATATCGCAAGGGTTTGCTCGACGTCTCGACCGATTTGCGCGATCAGGCCCTCCACGTCGGGAAAGACCGCCTCGCCGCGCAGACGGGCCGTGAACGCGACGTCGAGCTCGCGTTCGTAGAGATCACCCTCGAAACCGGGCAGGTGGACCTCGACCAGCGTCGGGCCGTCCTCGTAGAACTGCGGTCGCGTGCCCACCGAGATCGCCGCCGGCCCCCACGCCGCGCCACGCGTCCTCGCCGCGCCGGCGTAGATGCCCTCGCGCGGCACCAGCTGGTACGGCTCGGTGGCGAGGTTGGCCGTCGCGAAGCCGAGTTGCGCACCGCGGGCGTCACCGTGTTCGACCCGCCCTCGCAGGACGAACGGACGGCCGAGCATCGCGCTCGCGCCGTCGACGTCGCCCTCCTCGAGGGCGGCGCGCACCTTGCTCGAACTCCATCGCGGCGCGCCGAAGGTCGGGGCCTCGTAGACGCCGAAGCCGAAGCGCTGCCCCTCGGCGCTCAGCAGCGCCACGTCACCGGAGCGGTCATGGCCGAAGCGGAAGTCCTCGCCGACGACGACCTCCCAGGCGTGCAACTCACCGGCCAGGACGCGCGCGACGAAGTCCGGCGCCGATTCAGCGGCGAGGTGCTGGTCGAACGTGAGCACGCGCACCTGTTCGATGCCCAACGCGGCGAAGCCTTCGAGGCGCTGGGCCAGCGTGCCGAGGAGTCGCGGCGCACGTTCGGGCGCGAGGACCCGCGCGGGGTGCGGGTCGAAGGTGACGATGGTCGGCACCGCGTCGCGGGCGCGCTCGCCGTCCAGGTGCAACAGCATGTCGATGACGGCCTGGTGGCCGAGGTGCAGACCGTCGAAGACCCCGATCGCGATGACCGAGTCGCCGCTCGACAGCTTCGAGGTCTCCCCGTCACGCACGACGATCATGTGAGCAAACTACCCGTGCGCCGAATCGTCGAGGGTCGCGAGGACCAGCTCGGGCTTCCAGGAATCGGTCCGTCGTTGCAGCACGCCGACGAGGTGGCCCTCCTCGTCCATCGCCGCAATCTCCTCACCCCGGAAGGTCCCCTCCAGCGTGACGCGCTGGCCCCGGCGCATGGCGCGCGTCTGGGACTCATCGAGGGTCACGTGTTCGAGGCCGGTGACGAACGCCGACGGCGCCTCGAGCACGTCGCCGCCGTCGAGCACGAGCGTCGCCAGCTCCTCGAGCGTCACGGCGTCCTCGACCGAGTGCGCTCCGCTGGCGAGTCGTCGCAGCGCGACGAGGTGGCCGACCGTGTCGAGGCGTTCTGCCAGGTCACTCAGGAGCACGCGCACGTAGGTGCCGACCGAGCACTCGACGTCGAATCGCCACACCGCGGGGTCCTCGGTCGGCTCGAGCGAAAACGCCGAGATCGTGATGTCGCGTGGCGCGCGCTCGACCTCGACGCCGCGTCGCGCCAGTTCGTGGAGTCGCTGGCCGTCGATCTTGATCGCCGAGACCATGGGCGGCGTCTGTCGTTGGGCGCCGAGCATCGACGCGGCCGCGGCGTCGACCAGGTCGCGCGTCAGCGCGGGGACCGGGCGCTCCTCGACGACGACACCGTCGGCGTCGAGCGAGTCGGTGGCGACCCCGAACTGCACCGCGCCGGCGTAGCGCTTGGTCTCGGACTGAGCGAATCGCAGGAGTCGGGTCGAGGGACCGACCGCCAGGACCAGGAGTCCGGTCGCCATCGGATCGAGGGTCCCGGCGTGGCCGACCTTCTTCTCGTGGAGGATCCGGCGCACGCGCGCGACGACGTCGTGGCTCGTGAGTCCCTGCGGCTTGTCGACGAGGAGCAGGCCGTTACTCGTCGTCATGGCTCTGTCGACGGATGATCTCCTCGACGGCCTCGCCGCTCGCGACGGCCGGATCGGCCATGAACGAGAGCTTCGGCGTGCGCTTGAATCGCGTCTGCACGTTCACCGCCGACTGGATCTGGGCGCGGCGCTCTTCGAGCGCGACCCTCGTCTCGGGCGTCAACGAGTCGAAGTACACCATCGCCTGGCGCAGGTCCTGGGTGGTCTCGACGCCCGTCACCGTCACGATGCCGATGCGGTCGTCGATGTCCGAGATCCGGGTGAGTTCGTCCGAGATCACCTCGCGCAGGATCTGGTTGACGCGCGCCGAACGCGGGTAGGGATGGTGTGATCCAGATGAACGGGCCATGCGTTAGGCCGTTCTGGGAATCTCGCGCTCTTCGAAGGTTTCGATGATGTCGCCGGCCTTGAGGTCTTGGTAGTCGGAGAGTCCGATACCGCACTCAAATCCGGACGCCACTTCGCGCGCGTCGTCCTTGAAGCGACGCAGCGACGTGATCGAGCCTTTCCAGATGATGGTCCCCTCGCGAAGGAAGCGGACCTTCGAACCGCGGGTGATGACCCCGTCGCGCACGAAGCAACCGGCGATCGCGCCGATCCGGGGTACGCGGAAGACCTCGCGCACCTCGGCCTCGCCCGTGACGATCTCTTCGTAGACCGGTGAGAGAAGTCCGAGCATCGCCGCTTCGATCTCCTCGATCAACTTGTAGATGATCTCGTAGGTGCGGATCTGCACGCCCTCGCTCTCCGAGAGGTCGCGGCTGCGCTTGTCCGGTCGGACGTTGAAACCGATGATCGTCGCGTTGGAGGCCTTGGCCAGTTGCACGTCGTTCTCGGTGATGCCGCCGACGCCGCGGTGCACGATGACGAGCTTCACGTCGTCGCGCTCGAGCTTGCGCAGTGACTCGGTGCAGGCCTCGAGCGAACCCTGGACGTCGGCCTTCAAGACGATGTTGAGCGTCGCGGTCTCGCCGCGCTGGATCTGTTCGAAGAGGTCTTCGAGTCGCGCGCCGCTCGTCGAGGCGACCGGCTGGTGACCGATCAGTCGCGCGCGCTGGGCGCGGGCCTCGGCCAGCGAGCGGGCGTGCGCGAGGTCGTGGGCCACGCGCATCTCGTCACCGGCGAAAGGCGGTTCGCTGAAGCCGAGGATCTGCACCGGCGTCGAGGGGCCGGCCGACTTGATCTGCTTGCCCTGGTCGTTGATGAGCGCCTTCACCTTGCCGTAGGCGGCACCGGCGACGACCGGGTCGCCGACCGCGAGGAGGCCCTTTTGGACCATGACCGTCGCGACCGGTCCGCGACCGACCTCGAGGTTCGCTTCGAGCACCGTTCCGACGGCGCGGCCGGTCGGTCGAGCCGACAGTTCGGCGACCTCGGCGACCAAGAGGACCTGTTCGAGCAGTTCGTCGATGCCGGTGCCCTGCAGGGCCGAGATCTCGACGCAGATGGTGTCGCCGCCCCACTTCTCGGGGACCAATCCGTACTCGCTGATCTGTTGGAGCACGCGGTCGGGGTTGGCGTCGGCCTTGTCCATCTTGTTGACCGCCACGATGAGGGGCACGTCGGCCGCCTTGGCGTGGTTGATCGCTTCGACCGTCTGGGGCATCACGCCGTCGTCGGCCGCGACCACCAGGATGATGATGTCGGTGACCTTGGCGCCGCGCGCGCGCATCGCGGTGAAGGCTTCGTGACCGGGCGTGTCGATGAAGGCGATGGCCTTGCCCTTCCACTGCACCTTGTAGGCGCCGATGTGCTGGGTGATGCCGCCGGCCTCACCGGCCACGACGTCGGAATGACGGATCTTGTCGAGCAGCAGCGTCTTGCCGTGGTCGACGTGACCCATGACGGTCACGACCGGCGGACGTGGCGCGGCGGGGATCTCGTCGTCCTGGTCGTCCTCGTCGAAGAACTTCGCGAGCAGGGCGGCCTCTTGCTGTTCTCCGGGATCGACCATGTGCACGCTCGCGCCGACTTCGGCGGCGTAGAGCTCGATCATGTCGTCGCTCAGGCTCTGCACGGCCGTGACGATCTCACCCTGCAAGAACAAGAAGCGGATGATGTCGGCGGCGCTGCGGTTGAGCTTCGGACCGACGTCCTTGGCGGTCGAGCCGCGCTCGATGATGACCTCACCGTCGGGACCGGGAGGCTGCTCGGTTGCCAGGTGGTCATCTGCGTCGGCTCGAGCTCTTCGACGTTGCGACGGCGTCGTCGCGTGGCCTTGCGTTGCGAGCCGCGAGGACCGCCGGTGCCGCGACTGGGCGGACCGCCGCGGTTCGGCCCACCGGGCGCGCCGCTCGTCGGGGCGCCGGGTCGCTGTCCGGGGAATCCCCCGCCGGCGCCGCCGGGTCGTGACGTCGGTCCCCCGGGACGCGACGCGGGATTCGGTCGAGGACTCATGGGACGCGGGCCACCGGGGCCGGACGGGCGACCACTCGGCGCGCCCATCGGTCGGCGCGCGCCGGGCGGCGGCGGGATCGGTCGGCCCGTGGCGCTCATCGGTCGTCCGGGCGGCGGCGGGATCGGTCGGCCCGTGGAGCTGAGTGGCGGTCGCGTGGAGGGCGCGCCTCCTTCACCGGCTTCACCCGACACCGAACGTTGGGTCGGTCGGATGGTCGTCGGTCCGCTCGGCGAGGCGGTGCGCGTCGGCGCGGGCTTCACGATCGGGGCGCGACTGCGCACGACCTTGGGCTCGACGGCCGCCGGCGCGACCGGGGCCTCGGGGCTCGCCGTGTCGGGCGTCGCGACGCTCGGCTCGGCCGCGGCGACGCGACTGACGCGCGCGGGCGGCGCCTCGAGCACCTCGGGCGCGGCGACCGGGGCCGCCGCCTTCTTCGTGCCCGCGGCCTTGGTGGTCTTGGTGGCCTTCGTCGCTTTGGCGGCCTTGGCGGCCTCTTCGGGCTGGACCTCGCGGCGCAGACCGTCGGCGTCGGCGCGGCGTCGGATGCGGTCCGCCTGGGCGTCCTCGATCGACGCAGAGGGGCTCGAGGCACCTATGCCGAGTTTTTGGGCGAGCGTGAGTAGCTCTTTGCTCGTGAGACCGAGCTCTTTGGAGAGCTCGTGCACACGGATCTTCTTCTGGGCCAAAACCTTCCCTTGCTTCTCGTACCCGCTTTCGCGAGCACAGTTATCTATTCTTCCACAATCACCGCTAAAGCAGTCCGCGACCCGTTTCCAGCGCGCGCACGGCTTCGAGGTCTCGCTCGTCCGCACTCGACTTGAGGGCCCGCGCGAGGTGTCCGACGCGCAGCCCCTTCGAGCAGTACTCGTCGCACCACCACAGCCCGCGCCCCGGTCCTCGTCCCAGGTACCACGTGCCGTCGGCTCGCCCGGCCCGGACCATCTCGGCGTCCGGTCGGCGCCGTCGACAGACCGCACACGTGCGCAGCGGCGCTATGCCTCGTCCTCCACGACCGCGTCGGCCGCCTCGTTCGACGCGGCGACGTCGTCACTGCCCGCGACCTCGGCGTCGGCCTCGACCTCTTCGACGATGACGACCTCTTCCTCGTGACCCTCGGCGTCGGTGATGACCTCGTCGACCACGACCGCCGCGACCTCGCCGTCCTCACCCGCCACCACGACGGTGGTCTCGTCGACCACGACGTCGCCGTCGGTCCAGACCTCTTCGACGACCTCGTCCTCGGCCCCTTCGTTCTCGGAGCGGATGTCGATGCGCCAGCCGGTCAGTCGCGCGGCCAATCGGGCGTTCTGACCCTCCTTGCCGATGGCGAGTGACAGCTGCTGGTCGTGCACGATGACCGTCGCGATGCCCTCGGTCTCGTCGAGGCGGACCTCGCGGACCCGCGCCGGCTGCAGGGCGGCCTGGATGAACTCGATGGGGTCGTCGCTGTAGGGCACGACGTCGATGCGCTCGCGAGCGCAGTTCGTTCGTGATGTTGCGCACGCGGCTGCCGCGCGCGCCGACGCAGGCGCCGACGGGGTCGATCATGTGGTCGTTCGACGCCACCGCGATCTTGCTGCGGTGTCCGGGCTCGCGCGCGAGCGCCTTGATCTCGACGATCCCGTTGGCGATCTCGGGCACTTCGATCTCGAAGAGTTTGGCGACCAGGGCCGGGTGCGTGCGACTCACGACGATCTGAGGACCCTTGTTGGTCTTTCGCACCTCGACGATGTAGACCTTGATGCGCGCGCCGTGCTCGTAGCGCTCGAAGGCGATCTGCTCGGCCTGGGGCAAGAGGGCTTCGACGCGGCCGAGGTCGAGCAACGTGTAGCGGTTGTCGTTCTGTTGGACCGTGCCCGAGACGATGTCGCCCTCGCGGTTCGCGAACTCCTCGTACATCTGGCGCCGCTGGATGTCGCGGATGAGCTGCATGAGGACCTGCTTGGCGGTCTGGGCCGCGATGCGTCCGAAGTCCTCGGGCGTGGCGTCCCACTCGCGCGTGACATTGCCCTCGAGGTCGAGCTCGAGTCCCCACACCTTGATCTCGCCGGTCTCGGGGTTGATCTCGACTTCGGCGTCTTCGGCCGAGTCGGGACGACGCTTGTAGGCGGCGAGGAGCGCGTTGGCGAGCGCGATGAGCAACTCCCCTTCGTCGATGTTCTGGTCACGTGCAATCTGTCCCAACGCTTCTAGGAATTCAAAGTTCGCCATGCCTACTCTCCCTTCCTCGTCGATGAAGCGACTGACTTCGACCGCGAGGGCGAAGGCTTCGCTTCGGCGCCCCACTTGAAGACGGTGCGCGCACGTTCAATTGCGTCGATCGCGACGACGACGCGGCCGTGTTCGGCGTCGTCGATCGTGACGGAGTCCTCGTCGGCCGCGAGGACGGTTCCCTCGAGGCGACGCGTCGGTGCGCCGGTGCGAAGTTCACGCAACGTGACGACTTCGCCGACCGTTGAGAGAAAGTGCGCCGGCGTGCGCAGTTTGCGCTCCAACCCGGGGCTCGAGACGTCCAAGGTGAAGCGTCCGGCGATCGGGTCGTTCACGTCCAGCCACTCCGAGATCTGACGATTCGCCTTGGTGAGGGCCTCGAGGTCGACCCCGCCCGGCTTGGTCACCACGACGTTGAGGGTCCCCTTGACCATTTCCAGGTCGTAGAGGTCGAGTCCGAGTTCGGATAGGAGGGATCGCAGTGGTGTCTCTAAGTCCACGACCGTCTCCTCTCCCATCGCCGTTCGGACGTCCGGACAAAGAAAAAGCGCGGGCCCGAGGCCCGCGCTTAAACGAGTCCATACGTCCTGAGCGGACTGTAGCCAGCAATTGTAGCATTTCTCACCCCTGATGACAATCGGAATCCGCGCCGAGCGGCTCGAAAATTCATCGAAAATTCTTATCTTGCGCCCGACGGCTCACCCGCCAGGGCCGGTGTTACATTCAGGCCCGTGCCGACGAACGCCCGCCGTCCCACCCGCCTCTTCGGGGCGCTGACCGCCCTCGTCGCCGCGGCCACGCTCCTCGCGCCGGCGCTCTCGACCTCGGCCGCCACGTCGAGCTCGAGATCGACGACCACCACGACGACGCACTCGAACGAATGCACCGCGGCGCAGCTCTCCTTCGCGGGGCCGGGAGCGATCTCGCCACCGGCCGGCGCGCAGGCGTTCACGATCACGCTCACCAACGTCAGCGACCGGCACTGCCAGGTCCACGGCTACGCGTCGCTGCGCTTTTATACGAGCGCCGGACGATTACTCACCTTCGCCTACAGGCACACCAGCGCGTACTTCCACACCGGCGCGCCGCGGCTCGTCGGCCTCGCGCCGCACGCCCACGCCTACTTCGAGATCGCCAAGGCTCGCTGCACGACGGCCATCCGCTACCGGTCGAGCTTCTTCTACGTGCTGCCGCCCTACACGCCCGGCGCGCCGTGGGTCGGCCACGTCAGCCCCGCCGGCGGGTCCCAGCTGGACTACTGCGAGGGTTCCTCGCGCGGACCGGGCCAGTTCGTCGACGTCTCGGCGATCGTGTCCTCCCCCAGCCAGCTGTGAGGTCCCCGGCCGGTTAGTACGACTTCGAGACGATGCACACGAGGTCGTCCTCGGTGTCGTTGAGGGGCATCGAGCCGTCGCGACGCTGCAGACAGCGAACCGTGATGGCGTGCACCTTCAGCGCGGCCTCGCCGGCCTCGCCCACCTGGGACCAGTCGAGGCGCGCGAACCCGGTCTCGGCCGCGTCGGTCGCCTCGGCGACGTCCGCGACGTCGTGGGTGTTGTCGGCCAAGCGGGCCTTGGCCCCTTCGAACATGTCGCGCTGGATCTCTTCCAAGAGGCCACGCGCCGTCTCGGCGACGACCTCGAGTGACAGGGTGTGCTTTTCTCCGTTGTCGCGGCGCACGAGTGCGACCACGCCCTCTTTGAGGTCGCGGGGGCCGACCTCGACGCGCAGGGGCACGCCCTTGATCTCCCAGTCGGTGACCCGGCGACCGAAACTGCCGCGACCGTGGTCGACGCGCACGCGCAGGCCGGCCGATTTGAAGGACGCGGCCACGCGCTCGCACGCGTCGTTGACCTCGGGTTCGTCGCGCACGGCGATCACGACCGCCTGGATCGGCGCGAGGCGCGGCGGCACGACCAGACCGTGGTCGTCGCCGTGCAGCATGATGAGCCCGCCGACCATTCGCGTCGAGGCGCCCCAGGAGCTCGTGTAGCAGAGCTCGGCCTGCCCGGCCTCGCTCTGGTAGTAGATGTCGAAGGCCCGTGCGAAGTTCTGACCGAGTTCGTGACTCGTCGCCATCTGCAACGCCTTGCCGTCGCGCATCATGCCCTCGGCCGTCATCGAGTTGATCGCGCCGGCGAAGCGCTCGCTGGCCGGCTTGATCCCGAGGTACGTCGGGGCCGCGAGCACGTTCTCCAAGAAGTCGTTGTAGACCTCGAGGTGGATCCGCGTGGCGAACGCGTTGGCGTCCTCGTAGCTGGCGTGGGCGGTGTGGCCCTCCTGCCAGAGGAACTCCGAGGAGCGCAGGAACAGTCGCGGCCGCAGTTCCCAGCGCACGACGTTGCTCCACTGGTTGAGCAGCAGCGGCAGGTCCCGGTAGCTCTGGATCCACTTGGCCATGAACTCGCCGATCACGGTCTCCGACGTCGGGCGCACCACGATCGGCTCGGCCAACTCCTCGCCCCCGGCGTGGGTCACGACCGCCAGTTCGGGGCTGAATCCCTCGACGTGCTCGGCCTCGCGCTGGAAGTAGCTCAGCGGGATGAAGAGCGGGAAATAGGCGTTCTGGGCGCCGGTCTCCTTGATCCGCGCGTCCATCTCGGCCTGCATCCGCTCCCAGATCGACCACCCGTAGGGGCGGATCACCATCGTCCCGCGCACCGGTCCGTTGTCGGCCATCTCGCCCTTGGCGACGACGTCTTGGTACCACCGGGGGAAGTCCTCGCTCTGGGGGGTCAGAACACTCTGGGCCACGATTCTCCTTTGATTCGTGGCGACAGCCTACTCAAGGGTGCTTTTAGCCCTCGGCGCGACGGCGGATCTTCTCGATGCGTTCACTCGCGTGATTCACGTCGGCGCCGCGGTCGTCCAGCAGCATCGCGCGGTCGGCCTCGGCCTCGGCCTCGGCACCGACGTCGCGCGCCGCGAGTCGCGCCTCGACGCCCTCGGCCATGATCATCTTCGCCTCTTCGACGAGCGCGTCGACCATCTCGTCCTCTTTGACGACGCGCACGATCTTGCCCTTGATGAAGAGATGCCCGCGCTTCTTACCGGCCGCGATGCCGAGGTCCGCGTGCCGGGCCTCGCCCGGTCCGTTGACCACACAGCCCATGACCGCGACCTGGATCGGCACGTTCAACGCCTGCAGCGCCGTCTGGGCCTCGTTGGCCACCTTGATGACGTCGACCTCGGCGCGACCGCAGCTGGGACAGGCAATGAGGTCCAGTCCCTTTCGTTCGCGGAGTCCCAGGACCTCCAACAGCGTGCGCCCGGCGCGCGCCTCTTCGACCGGGTCGGCGGTGAGTGAGTAGCGCAGCGTGTCGCCGATGCCCTCGGCGAGCAGCGTGGCGATGCCGGCCGTCCCCTTCAAGAGACCGCCGGGCAACGGCCCGGCCTCGGTGACGCCGAGGTGCAGCGGGTGGTCGAAGGTCGCCGACGCCAAGCGGTACGCCGCGATCATCGTGGCGACCGACGACGCCTTCACCGAGATCTTGACGTCGGTGAAGTCCACCTCTTCGAAGTACGCGAGCTCGATCCTCGCCGACTCGACGAGCGCCTCGGGCGTGGCGCCGCCGAAGCGTTCGTAGATGTCGGGGTGCAGGCTGCCGGCGTTCACGCCGATGCGGATCGGCACGCCGCGGTCGCGCGCCTCGGAGGCGACGAGCTTGATCTCCTCGGGCTTGCGCAGGTTGCCGGGGTTGAGGCGCAGCCCCTGGACCCCGGCCTCGAGCGCGGCGAGCGCCATCTCGACGTGGAAGTGGATGTCGGCGACGATCGGCACCGGCGAGCGCGGGATGATCTGGGCCAGTCCCTCGGCCGCCGCGACCTCGTTGCAGGTGCAACGCACGATGTCGGCGCCCTCGGCCGCCAGCGCGTAGATCTGTTCGAGCGTGCCCTCGACGTCGGCCGTCTTCGTCGTCGTCATCGACTGGACCGAGATCGGCGCGTCACCGCCGACCTTCACCGAACCGACGGCGATCTGGCGGGTCCGGCGGCGGGGGCTGAGGGGGCTGGCGGTGACGTCCACGCCTCCAGTCTGCCCGGTCGCGCGCGCGGCGAAGCGCCTAGTACGAGATGGGGTGGGCGATGTCGAGGTAGATCGTGGTGGCGAAGAGGAACAGCAGGACCGCCATGAAGGCGTAGATCAGGGGCGCCATCTTGTTGATGTCGGCGTGGTAGCGCTCGCCGCGGCGCGAACGCAGTCGCTCGTAGGTGGCGATCGCCACGTAGCCGCCGTCGAGGGGCAGCATCGGCAGCATGTTGAGCATGCCGACGAAGATGTTGACCGCGGCGAGGATGATCAACAGTTGACCGGCCCCGTAGCGCGTACTCTGGACCGCCAGTCGGACCACGCCCACGATCGAGTCCGGTCGGGTCAGTTGGTTATGCGTGTTCACGGCCGCGGCGGGCGAGGCGACCTGGTGCGCGAGACTCGTGAAATCACCGGGCGAGAAGACGTGCACGATGGCGTGCGCGCCGAGGGTGATGAGCGAGGCCACTTCGGTGAACGCGCCGGGGATCGCGCCGTACCACGAACTGCGCGCCCCGAAGTTCTCGATGCCGACGCCGAGGTAGCCGTGGTTCGCCAACGGCTTGCCGTCGACCTTCACCGTCGTCCCGTTGACGGGCGTGGCGTGCAGCGTGAGGTCGCGGCCGGCGCGCGCGACCACGATCGCGATGCGTTTGCCCGTGTCGTGACCCACCACCTTGATCAGCTGGTCGTCGCTGGTGATCGCGACGCCGTCGATCGAGACGATCTGGTCGCCGACCTTGAGACCGGCGAGCTGGGCGGCGTTCTCCTTGTGCCCCTGCCACGTGGTGAAGTCACCGACGCCGACGTGCGTCGTCGAGGGCAGCCCGACGAACGTGATCGCGGCCCAGGCCAAGAGGAGCGCCATGACGACGTGCATCAGCGAGCCGGCCGAGGCGAACAGCACCTTCTTCGGGTACGACGCCGAGCGGTAGGTCCGGGCCTCCTCGTCCTCGGGGATCGTCTCGGTCCAGGTCATCCCCGGGACCTTCACGTAGCCCCCGGCGAGGATCGCGCGCACGCCGTAGCGGGTCTCGCCGACCGTGGTCGACCAGATGACCGGTCCGAAGCCGACGAAGAAGTCGGTCACCTTCATCCCGGCGCGCTTGGCCGTGATGAAGTGCCCGAACTCGTGGGCCATGACGATGAAGATGATCGCGAAGATCACGAGCGGCAGGGCCCACCCGACCCACCACGTGAGCAGCGCCACGAAGGCGACGGTGCCGACAAGGAGGGTGATCAGGGACCGACGGGTCTCGGTGTTCGATTCCATGA
The DNA here is from genome assembly GCA_963700135.1 of uncultured Acidimicrobiaceae bacterium. Classification (GTDB taxonomy): domain Bacteria; phylum Actinomycetota; class Acidimicrobiia; order Acidimicrobiales; family RAAP-2; genus RAAP-2. The sequence goes on from CAVOWM010000013.1 coordinate 85,333, forward strand.
CTATTGCTTGAGAATACCGTGGGCTCGCGCGCGGGCGGTCGCGTCGTTCGCGACCAGGTCCGCCAAGGAATCCAGCGGATCGGCCACGTAGCCGTCCATCACGCGCGCCACGACGTCGATGATCTCGCACCAGCTGATCCGGTCGGCGAGGAAGGCCGCGACGGCGACCTCGTTGGCGGCGCTCAGCCACGCCGGCGCCGCTCCCCCGAGTCGCGACGCCTCGTAGGCGAGGGCGAGCGACGGGAAGGCCTTGGGGTCGGGCGCCTCGAAGGTCAGCTCCAGGGCCTGGGTGAAGTCGATGGCACCCCACGCGTGGTCCAGTCGCTCGGGCAGGCCGAGGCAGTAGGCGATCGGCAGTCGCATGTCCGGACGCGACAGCTGGGCCAGGACCGAGCCGTCGACGTACTCCACCATCGAGTGCACGATCGACTGCGGGTGCACGACGACCTCGACGCGCTCGACGCCGATGCCGAAGAAGGCGGTCGCCTCGAGGACCTCGAGTCCCTTGTTCATGAGCGTCGAGGAGTCGATCGTGATCTTGGGTCCCATGGACCACGTCGGGTGGTTCAGCGCGTCGGCCTTGGTGGCGCCACGCAGCCGCTCGAGCGACCACCCGCGAAACGGCCCGCCGGAGGCGGTGAGGAGGAGCCGGCGCACGTCGGGGTAGCCCGGCGCGCCCGGTGAACTCGCCAGGCACTGGTGGATCGCGCAGTGCTCGGAATCGACGGGCAGCATCGAGGCGCCGGGCGTCGAGCGGACCTTGGCCACCAGCGGCGCGGCGGCGATGAGCGACTCCTTGTTGGCGAGGGCCAGGCGCTTGCCGGCCCGCAGGGCCGAGAGCGTGACCGGCAGGCCGGCGAAACCGAGGACCGCGTTCATGACGACGTCGGCGCTGGCGGCGAGGGACGACAGCCCGTCCTCGCCGACCACGATGTCGACGTCGGGACCCACCAGTGAGGCGAGCGTGTCGCGGTGCGTGTCGCTGATCACGCCCACGCGCGTCACGCGGAACTCATTGACGATGGCCGCGAGTTCGTGCAGCTGTTCGCCGCCGGAGAGCGCGACGAGTTCGAAGGCCTCGGCCTCACGGCGCAGGACGTCGAGGGTCTGGCTCCCGATCGATCCGGTGGCGCCGAGGAGCGCGACGCTGCGCCGCACCGTCGGCATCGTCAGCCCAGTTTGAGGACGTGGCAGAGGTAGTACATCGTGGGCAGCGCGAACAGCAGTCCGTCGATGCGGTCGAGCAGTCCGCCGTGGCCCGGCAGGAGCCGGCCGAGGTCCTTCACGCCGATCGTGCGCTTCACCATGGACTCGAAGAGGTCGCCGAGCGGCACCACGATCGAGATCGCGACGGCCGCTTCCAGACCGGCCTTGCGCGTCCAGACGCTCATGAGGGGCAAGAGCACCGCACCGGCGGCGAGGGTCAGGACCGTGCCGCCCGCGGTGCCTTCCATGGTCTTGTTCGGCGAGAGCAACTTGTTGAGCGGGCGCTTGCCGTACTGGCGCCCGACGACGAACGCGCCGGAGTCATTGGCCACGGTCAAGACCAACGCGCCGAAGAGGTAGGAGAGCCCGTGGCCGTGGACGAAGTTGTGCGGGGCGACGAAGAGCAGCGCGTAGGAGCCGATGACGCCGATCCAAACGTAGACGAAGACCGTCGCGCCCAGTCCGTCCAGCACGTCGACCGAGCGCCCGGCGTTCAGGTACCACACGAAGCCGAAGATGATCAGCAGCACGCTGATCGCCCCGACCGCGCTCAGCCCCTTGTTGTAGACGGCGACGCCGAGGGTCAGAATCGCGACGATGCCGAGCACGGTCGCCGGGTGCGCCCCGGCCGATCGAAAGCCGGCGAAGGCCTCGGCCCCGGCGAGCCCGAGGACGATGAGGACCATGACCGCGACCGGCAATGCGCCGAGCCAGAAGACCCCGGCGACGACCGCGGCGAGCACGACACCCGTCGCGAGCGCGCGCGAGAAGTTGCGGTCGTTGCTCTGACGGACCGCGCGACCGGCGAGCGGGTTGCTCGAGATCGATCGACGCGTGCGCGCGATGCGGTCCGGTTCGGGGCGCGGCGCCTCGGCCACGACCTCGTCGTCGTCGGTCATCTCGGGATCGCTGAACTCCCACGGACGCGCGGTGTCCTCACGCTGTTCACCGGCGAGTATCGCCGTGTCGAACTGGTCCTCGTGGGCGACCCAGTCGGCCTCGCCCTCGCGCCACGCGGGCGCGGGGATCGCCGACCACGGGTCGTCGCTGTCGGCCGCCTCGCGCGCGACCACGATCGGGACCTGGCCGGTCGGGGCGTCGGTCCAGTGCGGCAGCAACGTCGTCGGGTCGATGATCATCGTCTCGTCGGCGGCCTCGGCGGCGATCTCGGCGCCGGTGATCGTCACGCGCGAGTCGGTCGTGCTCACGACCGGCATCTCGCCGGTCGGCTCGTCGAAGAGCGTGCCGTCGTCGTCGTCAGACTTCAAGTAGTTCTTGCTCCTTGTAAGCGAGCAGCGCGTCCACGACCGCCACTTCTTCTTGGGTCATCTTGTCAAGGATCTTCTCGTAGTGCTCGAGGTCGTCGCTGGAGATGCTCTTGTCCTTCTCCAGGGCCTCGAACTCCTGGCGGGCGTGGCGGCGACAGCCGCGCAGGGCGACGCGGGCCTCTTCGGCCTTGGCGTGGACGATCTTGACGAAGCTCTTGCGACGCTCTTCGGTGAGCGACGGGAACGTGAGGCGGATGACCACGCCGTCGTTCGACGGGTTGAGCCCGAGGTCGGCGTTGGCGATCGCCTTCTCGATCGAGGCCATCGCACCCTTGTCGAAGGGCGAGACGACGAGCAGTCGCGGCTCGGGCACCGAGAAGTTCGCGAGCTGCTTCAGCGCCGTGTCGGTGCCGTAGTACTCGACCATCAGGTTCTCGATCAGGGCCGAGGACGCTCGCCCGGTGCGCACGCTCGAGAACTCGGCCTTGGCGTGCTCGATCACCTTCGCCATTCGTTCACGGGTGTCTTGCAGCACCAGCTCGACGAGTTCGTTTTCCATTACCTCACCAGCGTACCGACGGCCTGACCGTCGAGCGCGCGACCCAGGTTTCCGTCGGCCATCAGGTCGAAGACCCGGATCGGGAGGTGATTGTCCTTGCAGAACGTGATCGCGGTCATGTCCATGACGCGCAGGTCCCTCGCGATGACCTCGTCGAAGGAGAGTTCCTCGAACCTGGTCGCCGCGGGGTTGACCCGTGGGTCCTCGGAGTAGACGCCGTCGACCCCGCCGTGGGTGCCCTTCAAGACGATGTCGGCTTCGATCTCGGCCGCGCGCTGGGCGGCCGGCGTGTCGGTCGTGAAGTACGGGTTGCCCATGCCGGCGGCGAAGATGACGACGCGGCCCTTCTCGAGGTGTCGCACCGCGCGTCGGCGGATGTACGGTTCGGCCACCTGGTCCATGCCGATCGCCGAGAGCACGCGGGTCGGGCGCCCGTGGGTCTCGATCGCGTCTTGCAGGGCGAGGGCGTTGATCACGGTGCCGAGCATGCCCATGAGGTCCGAGTTGGCGCGGTTCATGCCCGCCATGGCGCCGGTCGCGCCGCGCCAGATGTTGCCGCCGCCGACGACGACCGCGAGCTCCAGGTTCCCGCGGGCCATCGCCTTGGCGATCTCCGAGGCCAGGAAGTCGACCGTCGAGGCGTCGATGGTCTCGTCGCTCGCGGCCGAGGCGAGGGCCTCGCCCGACAGCTTCAGGACCACGCGGCGCACGGTGATGACCTAGCCCCCGATGACCACTTGGGCGAACGCCGTGATCGACGCGCTCCCCAAGAACTGGGCGATGGTCTGCTTCTCGTCCTTCACGTAGCTCTGCTCGGTCAGGACGCGGTCCTTGAACCAGCCGTTCATGCGGCCCTCGATGATCTTGGGCAACGCCGCCTCGGGCTTGCCCTCGTTGCGCGAGATCTCCTCGACGGTCTTGCGCTCGGCGTCGATCTCGCTCTGGGGCACGTCCGAACGGTTCAGGTAGAGCGGCTTGGCGAAGGCCGCGTGCACGGCGATCTCGTGGGCCACCTCTTCCGAGGCCCCCTTCACGACGATGATGACGCCGTTGACGCCGCGTCCGGCCTGCTGGTGGATGTAGGTGTCGACGACTTCACCCTCACCGGCCTCGAGTCGATAGACCCGGCCGATCGAGATGTTCTCCTTCAGCGTCGTGAGGAGCTGCTCGACGTGGTCGCTGAACTGGGCGACCGCGTCGGTCCCCTCGGCGCACACGCGCGCCGCGATCTCGTCGACCAGCGAGACGAACTCCTCGGACTTGGCGACGAAGTCGGTCTCGCAGCGCATCTCGACCATCGCCGCGACGTTGCCGTTGCGCACGACGGCGACGGCGCCCTCACCGGCCTCGCGGTCGGCGCGCTTGGCCGCCGAGGCCATGCCCTGGACGCGCAGCCACTTGGTCGCCTCTTCCATGTTGCCGTCGTTCGCCTCGAGCGCCTTCTTGGCGTCGAGGATCCCGACCCCGGTCGCCTGGCGCAGCGTCTGTACGTCTTTCGCGGTGATAGCCACGTTGTTCTCCTCGTTGATTCTCTGCTGAAAAAGTTAAGCGTTCGCCGTGGTGTCGTCGGACGCCGGCGCGGCCTCGAGCTCGGCGGTCTCCTCACCGACGGGCAGGGCCTTTTCGACCTCGGGCTCGAGCGAGTCGACCTCGACCAATTGCGGCGCGTCGTCCGGTGCCACGTCGGGCGCGACGTCGGCCAGCACCTCGGCGGGCGTCTCGGGCGCGCGCTCGGTGACCACCGGTGACTCGTCGATCAACGCCGCCTTGTTGGCGGGCGCCGAGGACTGCTTGGAGATGACCGGGCGGTTCTGGCGGATGTAGCGGCCTTCGGTGACGGCGTCAGCCATCAGGCGACAGAGCAACGCGCCGGAGCGAATCGCGTCGTCGTTGCCGGGGATCACGTAGTCGATCACGTCGGGGTCGCAGTTCGTGTCGACGACCGCGACGACCGGCAGGCCGAGCTTGCGCGCCTCGGTCACGGCGATGTGCTCCTTCTTGGTGTCGATCACGAAGATCGCGTCGGGGACGCGCTCGAGATTGGCGATACCGGAGAGGTTGCGGTCGAGCTTCTCGAGTTCGCGACTGTGGCGCAGCGCCTCTCGCTTGGGCATGTTGTCGAAGTCGCCCGCACGCTGCATGGAGCGCAGTTCGACCATGCGCTTCACGCGTCCGGCGACGGTGGCGAAGTTGGTGAGCATACCGCCGAGCCAGCGCTGGTTCACGAAGGGCATGCCGCAGGCCTTGGCGTAGTCCTCGATGGGACCCTGGGTCTGCTTCTTGGTGCCCACGAAGAGGATGACGCCACCGTCAGCGACGAGGTCGCGGACGTAGGCGTAGCTCGTCTCGATGCCGAGCAGCGTCTTTCGCAGGTCGATCAGGTAGATGCCGTTGCGCTCGCCGAGGATGAACCGGCGCATTTTGGGGTTCCAACGGCGGGTCTGGTGTCCGAAGTGCACTCCGGAGTCCAGGAGTTCTTGCAGGGTGACAAGTGCCACGTTATTTTTCCTTCCGTTCGGTTACTCGATCCCCGTGGTGCACCCGAAGGCGACCGTACGAAACCACGGCGACATATCGTCAACTCACCCACTGCGGGAGAGCCGAACCATACTAATCGACTGGGACCCCTACCCCCGCGGGTGGGTGTCGTGATGGACCTTCTGCAGCCGTGACTTGGAGACGTGGGTGTAGATCTGGGTCGTCGTCAGACTCTCGTGACCGAGCAGTTCTTGGACCACGCGCAGGTCCGCGCCGCCCTCGAGCAGGTGCGTGGCGTAGGTGTGGCGCAGCGCGTGGGGGTGCACGTGACCGCGCGCCACCCGGTTGTCCAGGATCCGGCGCACGTCGCGCGGGCCGAGCCGGTTGCCGCGTCGGTTGAAGAACAGCGCCTCCGGTGGCGAGTCGGCGCGCATCACGTCCTCGCGCGCGTCCTCGATCCACAACTGCACGGCCTCGAGCCCCCGGCGGTGCAGCGGCACGATGCGTTCCTTGCGGCCCTTGCCGAGCACGCGCAACAGGCCCTGGCGAAAGTCGACCGACGCGACGTTGAGTCCGCACAGTTCGCTCACGCGAAGGCCCGCGCCGTAGAGCACCTCGCACACCGCGCGGTCCAGCGTCGCCCACGCGTCGTCGCCCCAGTCGTCGTCGAGCAGGGTGTCGAGCTGTTCGCGCACCACGATCTTGGGCAGCCGGTGGTTCGGACGCGGCGCCGAGAGGCGCGCCGCGGGACTCTCGGCGAGGTGCCCACGCTGGACCATCCACGCGAAGTAGCCGCGCAACGAGGCGCGTCGCCGGATGATCGACGTGCGTTCGTCACCGCGTTCGGTCATGAAGGCCAGGTAGTCGCGCAGGCCACGCGTCGTCACGTCCATCGGTCGCTCGAGGTCACGCTCGCCGGCCCACGCGATGAAGGCCTCGAGGTCGCTCAGGTACGCTGTCTGGGTCGCCTCGGCCCGGTCAGTCGCACGCAGGGTGACGGCGTAGTCCCGGAGGTGCCACTGCGCAGTGGCCCGACCGCCGTTACGTTTGGATGACACGTGCTCAAGGCTACTGACGAGCTATGGAACACTGGATGACCTCGTACAGTGGACGAGGAATCCGAGGGGGGACGAGTGTCGCGAATCCTGATTGTCGAAGACGACGACCACATCCGCACCGCACTTCGACTGATGTTCGAAGGAGAGGGCTTCGTGGTCGACGACGCCCCCACCGGCGAGATCGGCATCGCCCTGTTCAATCGGATGGCGTCGGACATGGCCATCGTCGACATCATGCTGCCGGGCATGTCCGGGTTCGAGACGTGCCTGGCCCTGCGCGGCGCCAGTGACCTGCCGATCGTGATCGTCTCGGCGCGCGACGACACCGCCGACGTCGTGCTCGGTCTCGAATCGGGCGCCGACGACTACGTCACGAAGCCCTTCGTCCCCGAGGAGCTCCTCGCGCGCGTGCGCGCCCACCTTCGCCGTCGACCGGAGAAGAGCACCGGCGCCTTCCAACTGGGCCACCTGCACGTCGTGCCCGACGAGGGCGTCGTGCGCCAGTCCGACGGTTCGGAGTTGCACCTCACGTCGACCGAGTTCCGGCTCTTGACCGACCTCGCGTCCAACAACGGCAAGCCCCTGTCGCGCGAGGACCTCCTCGAACGGGTCTGGGGCTACGACTACTTCGGCGACAGCCGACTCGTGGACGTGCACATCCGACGGTTGCGAATGAAGATCGAGCCCGACCCGGCCAACCCGATCTTCCTGGTGACGGTCCGGGGCACCGGGTACAAGCTGGTCATCTAATGCGGCGACGGAGTCTGCGACTTCGCCTCCTCGTCACCTTCGGCCTGGGCGCCTTCATCTTGAGTTCGCTCTTCGCCTCGCTCACGTACTTCGGGGTCAAGCACCTCTTGATCTCGAACCAACAACAGACCGACCTGCGCCAGAGCTACGTCAACGCGGCGTTGGTGCGCAACACCCTGTACTCGTCGCCGACCGAACTCTCCAACCTGCTCAACTCGATCAAGACCGCGACGGCCTCGAACGTCCTCGTCCAGACGCATAACGAGTGGCTGGCGCGCTCGAACAGCGCCTCCACGCGCGACGTCTCCCAGAACACCATCAAGATCGTCGGCGAAGGACACGCCACCGAGCAGACGCTGAACTCGAACGGGCGCATCATCTTCGTCGTGGGGCTGCCGATCCCCTCGGTCGAGACCCAGGTCTTCGAGGTCTTCCAACTGAACAACCTCGAGCGCACGCTGCGCCTGCTCGCCTTCGTGCTGGTCATCGGCGCGCTCTTCACGACGGTCGTCGGCATGAGCGGCGGCATCTGGGTGACCCGTCGGACCGTTCGCCCGCTGGAGGAGGTCTCCTTCGCGGCCGCCCTGATCGCCGACGGCGCCCTCACGACCCGGTTGCAGGTCAATCGAGCCGACCGCGAGGTCCTGCAGCTCACGGAGTCCTTCAACCAGATGGTCAGCCAACTGGTCCAGCGACTGGAGCGCGACGCGCGCTTCGCGAGCGACGTCAGCCACGAACTGCGCTCCCCGCTGACGACCCTCGCCACGACGGCCTCGGTGCTGCAACAGCACCGCGAGGACCTCTCGGCCGCCGGACGCGAGAGCCTGGACCTCCTCGTCGCCGACCTCTCGATCTTCCAGTCCCTCGTCGAGGACCTGCTCGAGATGTCGCGCAGCGACGCCGGCGCCGTGCCGCTCGTCATGGAGACGCTGTCGGCGATCGAACTGGTGCACCAGTCGGTGCGTTCGGCGGCCCGTCGTCACGGCATCGACGAACCGCCGGTCGAGATCGCCGACGGCGTCGGTGACCCGCTCGTGCTCGTGGACCGCCGTCGCTTCGAGCGCGTGATCACGAACCTGCTCGACAACGCCCACCGCTACGCCGAGGGCGCGGTCGCCCTGCGCCTCGACGTCGTGGGGAACCAACTCGCCGTGAACGTCGACGACGCCGGGTCGGGCGTGCCGAGCGAGGAGTACGAGCACGTCTTCGAGCGGTTCTTCCGGGGTCGCGCCGCGCACGACCGGGGCATCGCGCGCGGGACCGGTCTCGGCCTCGCGCTCGTGCGCGACCACGTGCGCGCCTTCGGCGGGACGATCACCGTCTCGGACAGCCCCGAGGGTGGGGCGCGCTTCCAGATCCTGTTGCCGATCGTGTCGGGTGAGGCGACGTGAGACGCCTGCGCACACTGCTGGGACTCCTGCTCGCGTCGACGGCGCTGGCCGGGTGCACGCTGATCCCGACGTCGAGCACGCCGCAACTGATCGCGCCCAAGCGCGTCGGGCTCGGGCTGCTCGGCAAGACCATCCCGGGCACCAACAACGGACGGGTCACCTTCATCTCCCAGCCGGTCTACATCGTCGACGCGACAGGGCATCTCTCGGCCTCCAGTCGCATCGTGCCCTCGCCGCCCGTGCTCGAGTCCGTGTTGCGCCAATTAATCATCGGCCCCACGACGATCGAGTCCCTCGCCGGCTACACCTCGGCGCTGCCCAAGAACCTGCTCATCCTGTCGGCGAGCTTCCGTGACGGCATCGGGTACATCGACCTCGCGACGACGCTCGCGAAAATGCCCCGCAGCCAGGAGATCCTCGCCGTCGGCCAACTGGTCCTGACCGCGCGCGACGTGGGCATCACGCTGGGCGTCACGGTTCGCGGCGTCGAGATCACGGTCGCCGGCGTCACGCAGGAGTCGCCGATCCCCGGCGGCCACGAGGAGAACCTGGTGACGGCCCAGGACTTTCAGCGACTCTTGAACACCTAGGCGATGGTGGCGGGTCGCACGGCCGGCGCGGCGCTCCAGAGGTGTTCGAGGTCGTAGTACTCGCGCGCCGCCTCGTCGAACACGTGCACGATGACGTCGCCGTAGTCGAGGGCGATCCATTCGGCGGCGGCGAACCCTTCGACGTGGACGGGCTTCACGCGCAGCGCGATCTCGATCAGGCGCTCGACCTCTTCGGCGATCGCGCGGACCTGACGGTCGTTGCGGCCGGAGGCGACGACGAGCGCGTCGAAGGAGTCGACCAACTCGCGCAGGTCGAGCACGACCGTGTCGCGACCGAGCTTGTCTTCGGCGGCCATCACGGCGGCGTTGACGAGCGCGACGACGAAGCTCGTTTGGGGGCCGCGAGGGGTCTCGCCGCTCGTTAGCAAGTCACGCTCAGTGGGACACTCCGAGCACCACCAACGCCGCGGCGAACGGGACCGCGAGCGACGCCACGCCGATGACGGCGTATCGGTGCTTCAAGCGACGAACTTCTCTTCGACTCTTCGGCGCCGCTTCCAGACCCCGGAGCCTCGTGGGCTGTGGGTCGGTCGCGTCGAAGAGTCGGACTGCCATGCCCCCGACTTTAGCCTCGGACGCTCTGGAAGAGCGGAATAACTGCCGCCGGGAGGTACCGGCGGAGGTCCGTCGACGTCGCTTCGAGCGCGCGAACGTACGAACTCGAGAGGTCCACGGGGTCCATCGGAATCTCGTAGCTCACCCATCCATCAGGCACGACGGTGGTCGCGCCGGGCCGCGGGACGACGCCGACACGAACCAACGTTCGTAATTCGTCGGCCTCGTGCCACCCGTTCAGCTGTTCGGCGAGGTCAGCGCCGACGATGAGGTCGACCTCGTCGCAGTCGTGCAACAACTCGCGCACCGTATCGATCGTGTACGACGGGCCCTCGCGGCGGATCTCGCGGTCCGACACCTCGACGAGGCCGAGATCGTCGAAGGCGGCCCTCGCCATCGCCAGTCGGAGCGCGGCGTCGTCGCGCGCGCCCTCGGCACGCTTCAGGTACGGATCGCCCGCGACGGTGACCTCGATGAGGTCGTAGCGGCCGCTGCGCGCGGCCGCCTCCAACGCCGCGACGTGGCCGAAATGGGGCGGATCGAACGTCCCACCGAAGAGACCAATTCGCCGAACGCTCACGCGCCAACACTAGACACCGACGGAAGGGAGGTTCTTGGAACCTCTACGCTTGATGAATGGAGAAGTCCTCGCGCGACTGGAGTCCGGGCACGTGGCGAACGCACCACGCCGCCCAGGGCGTGACCTGGCCCGACGAAGCTCACCTCGCGCGCGTCGAAGCCGATCTCGCCGCGAAGCCCCCGCTGGTCTTCGCGGGTGAGGCCCGTCGGCTGCTCGACCACCTCGAACTCGTGGCCCACGGCAAGTCGTTCCTGCTGCAGGCCGGCGACTGCGCCGAGTCCTTCGACGAGGGTTCGGCCGACTCGATCCGCGACAAGCTCAAGGTGATCTTGCAGATGGCGGTCGCGCTCACGTACGCGGCCGGCGTGCCGGTCATCAAGGTCGGACGCATCGCCGGTCAGTTCGCCAAGCCCCGCAGCGACGAGTTCGAAGTGCGCGACGGTCAGCGTTTGCTGGCGTTTCGGGGCCACATCGTCAACGGCGAGGCCTTCGACGAGACGGCGCGTCGACCGGACCCCGAGCGACTCTTGGCCGCCTACCACCAGAGCGTCGCCACGCTCAACCTGCTGCGCGCCTTCACGACCGGCGGCTTCGCGGCGCTGTCGCGCGTGCACGCGTGGAACCAGGAGTTCGTCGCCAACTCCCTCGAGGGCAAGCGCTACGAGGTCGTGGCCGACGAGATCGAACGGGCCCTGCAGTTCATGAAGGCCTGCGGCATCGACCTCCACGACGACGGCGCCCTGCAGGGCGTCGACTTCTACACGAGCCACGAGGCCCTGATCCTCCCCTACGAGCAGGCCCTGACCCGGCGCGACTCGCTCACCGGCGACTGGTACGACTGCTCGGCCCACATGCTCTGGATCGGTGACCGCACCCGTCAACTCGACGGCGCGCACGTGGAGTTCCTGCGCGGCGTCTCGAACCCGCTCGGCCTGAAGGTCGGACCCACGATGGGCGTCGACGAACTACTGCGGCTCGTCGACGTGCTCAACCCCGACAACCGCGCCGGACGACTGACCTTGATCTCTCGCATGGGCGACGACCTGGTCCTGGAGAAGCTCCCGCCGCTCGTGGAGTCGCTGCGCGCCGAGGGCCGCGAGGTCGTGTGGGCCTGTGACCCGATGCACGGCAACACCTTCGTCGCCTCGGGCGGCCAAAAGACGCGCCGCTTCGACGACGTGCTCTCGGAGACCTCGAAGTTCTTCGAGGCGCTCTCGGGCATGGGCACGTGGCCCGGCGGGTTGCACGTCGAACTGACCGGCGACAACGTGACCGAATGTCTCGGCGGCGGCTCGCGTCTCAACGAGGGCGACCTGGAGTTGAACTACACCTCGATCTGCGACCCGCGGCTCAACGCCACCCAGAGCCTCGACATGGCCTTCCACGTCGCGGAGTTCCTGCAGCGCTACTCGGCGGGCAACGGCGCGCGGTCGTTGTAACGCAGCAGTCGACGCCACCCGTCGCGGAACTCGATCTCGGTCATCGAACAGTTCTCGATGCGCGGGCGCAGTCGCACGTCGGGCGCGACGCCCTGGTAAAGCTTCATGGCCTGTTCGATGAAACCGCCGTGGCACACGACGACGACGAGTTCGTGCGGATGACGTTCGACCAATCGCTCGATCGCCGCGCGGCAGCGTTCGTAGAAGCCGAGGAGGGACTCCCCGCCCGGCGCCGTCAGGGCGTCGGGGTCGAGGTCCCAGTCCGGGGCGCCGTAGCGCTCGACGTACTGCGCCCACGGGAGCCCGTCGCCCTCGCCCACGCTGATCTCGTTCAGCGACTCGTCGACGACCGGCACGAGCCCCGTCGGCAGCGCCGCGCGCAGGATCTCGCCGGTCTCGACCGCGCGCGGCAGCGCCGACGTGTAGAGGGCCGTGGTCTTGGACAGCTCGCCGCTCATCGTCAGTCGCGCGACGAGCGACTGGGCCTGGCGCTGGCCGAGCGGCGTCAGGCCCCCGTCGCCCAGCGGTCCCCCGGCCAGACCGTTGGCGTTGGCGTAACTCTCACCGTGGCGGATCAGCAGCAGTCGCGTCCCCGACGGCTTGGGCCCGCGCTGGCGAAAGCCCGACGGTGGCAGACGTTGGTCTTCGTTGTCGCTCACGCCAGCTCTCCCACGAACCTCTCGAGTTGGCGCAGCGTGCGACACTCGATGACCTTCTCGCAGTACGGCGCGTACTGACTCACGATCGAGTCGCCACTGTTCCAGTAGGCCGTGGGCTCGGGGTTCAGCCAGTACACCGCCTTCGCGCGGTACTTGAGGTCGGCGATCACCTCGGCGTGGGCCTGGTGGTAGTTGTTGCGCGCGTCACCCAGGATCAGGATCGTCGAACGCCGTGTGACGTCCTTGGCGAAACGGTCGTGGAAGCTCAGCAACGCCCGGCCGTAGTCGGAGTGGCCGTCGAAGGCGATGACGTCGGCCTCGGCGTTGATCTTGGCGACCGTCTCGGCCGGGTCGTCCACGCCCTCGAACAACTGGGTCACCTCGTCGAGCCCGTCGACGAAGACGAAGCTGCGGACCTTGGAGAACTGCGAACTGATGGCGTGTACCAGGTGCAGCGTGAAGCGCGCGAAGGACGCGACCGAGCCGGAGATGTCGGCGATGACGAAGATCTCCGGCTTGGCCGGATGCGGCGGTTTGAAGCGCAGGTCGATCGGCACGCCGCCGGTCGAGAGGCTGCGGCGCACGGTGTGGCGCAGGTCGACCGGTCCGCGTCGTCGCCGACGGCGTCGGCGCGCGAGTCGAACGGCCAGTTTGCGACTGAGCGGTCGCAGGGCGCGCTCGAGCTGGGCCATCTCGTCGCGATTGGCGTGCATGACGTCGAGGTCCTCGGGCAGGGGCTTGCGCACCGACTTGGCCAGCGCCTCGGAGCCGCGGTCCTCGACCAGGCGCTCGCGGATGACGCGTTCGATCTCGGCCTTCAGCGCCTCGATGCGGGACCGGGCCTCTTCGCGCGCGAGTCGCTGCGAGAGACGGTCCTCGTCGCTCGATCCCTGCGTGAGTCGCCGCTCGAGGTTCTCGAGGTCGAGGTTGCGCAGCGTGCGATAGAGGTAGTACGTCCCGCCCACCGGGCGACCGGGCTCCATGCCCGCGTAGCGCGTGACCGATTCGCTGGCGGCGAGCCGCAGCGCCTCGCGGTCGCCGTCGCGCAGCGCGCGATAGAGCAACTCGGCCAGCTCCTGGGCGCTGAGCGAACTCGACGCGCCACCGCCCTCGCCGCGCGACTGGCCCGGCCCGGTCGCGCCGGCCGCGCCCTCACGCTGCATCTCGTCGGTGTCGACGTCGTCCATCATGTCCGAGGCGGCGTCCCAGGACCGCGTCGAGAAGAAGACCTCGAAGGCGGTGTTGAAGACCGGCATGTGGTCGCCGTCCTTCACCAGCGTCGCGGCCAGGGAGTTCTTCACCAGCGAGCGGTCCGAGAGGTCGATCACCTCCATCGCCTTGGCCGAGTCGACGTGCTCGCTCATCGAGATGGGGATGCCCGCGGCGCGCAGTTCGCCGATGAAGTCGCCGAGGAGGTTAAGCACCGGTCTTGGGCCGACCGAGCAGCTCCTTCGTGGCGCGCTCGATGTCGGTCTGGTACTTCAACAAGATGTGCAGCGTCTCGGCCGCGTCCTCGTCACCGATCTCGGAGCGCCCGAGCACGACAAGCGTGCGCGCCCAGTCGAGCGTCTCGGCGACCGACGGCGCCTTCTTGAGGTCGAGCGTGCGCAGCGAGCGCACGACCTGGGCGATCTGTTCAGCCAGCGCGGTCGTGATGCCCGGCACGCGCGAGATGATGATGTCGCGTTCGCGCTCGACGCTGGGATAGCCGATGTAGAGATAGAGGCAGCGTCGCTTGAGGGCCTCGGAGAGTTCGCGCGTGTTGTTCGACGTGAGAAAGACCATCGGGATCTGCTTGGCCCGCACGGTCCCGAGTTCGGGGATCGACACCTGGTACTCCGAGAGGATCTCGAGGAGCAAGGCCTCGGTCTCGAGCTCCACGCGGTCGACCTCGTCGATCAACAACACGACCGGGTCGGTCGCCGAGATCGCCTCGAGCAGCGGCCGCGTGAGGAGGAACTCCTCGCCGAAGATGTCCTCCTCGAGCTGTTCCCAGTCCTCGGTGCCCTCGCCCTCCGGTCGACCGGCCTGGATGCGCAGGAGCTGCTTGCGATAGTTCCACTCGTAGAGCGCCTTGGAGTCGTCCAGGCCCTCGTAGCACTGGAGGCGGATGAGTCGTGCCCCGATCGAGTCGGCCACGGCGCGCGCGAGCGCGGTCTTGCCGGTGCCGGCCGGGCCCTCCACCAGGACCGGCTTCGCGAGGCGGTCGGCGAGGAAGCAGACCGAGGCGATGGCGTCGTCACTCAGGTAGTCGTGATCGGCGAGTCGCTGCATGACGTCCTTGGCCGAGTCGAAACGCACCGGCGGGATCTCGTCGAGCCCGAGTCGCTTCGCGAGTTCCTCGCGCGGGTCCAGTGCGGTCATCGAATCTGTCCTTCTCCTCGTACGACCCACTTGAGACAGGTCAGTTCTCGTAGCCCCATCGGGCCTCGGGCGTGCAGTTTCTGGGTCGAGATCCCGACCTCGCCGCCCAGCCCCAGCTCGCCGCCGTCGACGAACCTCGTCGAGGCGTTCACGACGACCGCGGCGGCGTCGACGCGCTTCACCCAGGCCTCGGCGTTCGCGTGGTCCTTCGTGAGGATGGCCTCGCTGTGGCCGGTCCCGTAGCGCGCGACGTGCGCGATGGCCTCGTCCAGTGAGTCGACGACCTTGACGGCGAGGATCAGATCGAGGAACTCGCGTTCGAAGTCCTCGTCGCTCGCCGGCGTCGCGTCGGGTAGGTAGCGCCGCGCCCGCTCGTCGGCGCGCAGATCCACTTCCGGTATCGCCGCGGCCAGCGCCGGCAGGAACGCCGCGGCGAGCGCTTCGTGCACGAGCACGGTCTCGGCGGCGTTGCACACGCCGGGACGCGAGGTCTTCGCGTTGCGCACGATGGCGACGGCCTCTTCGAGGTCGGCCGACTCGTCGACGAAGACGTGACAGTTGCCGTCACCGTCGAGCACGTAGGGCACGCGCGCGTGCTCGCGCATCGCCGCGATGAGGCTCGGACCTCCGCGCGGGATCAGGCAGTCCAAGACGTCGGTCAGTTGCATGAACGCGGTGGCCGTCTCGTGCGACGAGTCCTGCACCAGCGACACGCCGGCCGGGGGCAGGCCCTCCTTCTCCAGCGCGTCGTGCCAGAGCGACACGATGTACTGGTTCGTGGCGAAGGCCGTGGACGAACCTCGCAGGTAGGCGGCGTTGCCGCTGCGCACGCACAGGCCGGCGACGTCACTCGTGACGTTCGGACGATTCTCGTAGACGACGCCGATGACGCCGAGGGGCACGCGCAGCCGTTCGACGCGCAGGCCGTTCGGGCGCACGCTGGCGTCGACGCGCTCGAAGAGGGGGTCGGGATTGGCCGCGATCTCGCGCAGGGCGTCGGCCATCGCGTCCACGCGCGCGCTCGTCAGGGTGAGTCGATCAACGCCGGCGCCGGACTCCCGGTAGGCCGCGACGTCGCGGGCGTTGATCGCCAGTAGTTCCTCGCTCGTCTCTTGGAGGCGGTCGGCGACGTGCACCAGCACGGCGCAGCGCTGCTCGTCGGAGGCCTGAGCCAGGACCGTGGCGGCCTCTCGGACCGCGCGACCTTGCGCCGTCAGCGCCGCTAGTGACATGGAGCAATCGTAACGGGTGGCGTCAAGTACGACGAAGGAGGACCAGGTCGTCGCGGTGCACGACGACGTCGTCGCTGTCGTGGAACGATTCGGCCGACACGCGCACGAGACCCTTCGCCACGACCTGACCTTCCGGTCCCTTGATCTCGACGGCGTCGCCCTCGACGAAGTGCCCGGCGTGCGACTCCACCCCGACGCGCAGCAGGCTCCGTCCGTGGTGCTCGAGGGCCTGGAGCGCCCCTTGGTTGATGTGCAGCGCGCCGCGACTCGCCACGGCGAAGGCGATCCACGACTTGCGCGCCGACAGACGCTCCGGTCGCGGATGGAACGTCGTGCCGATGCCCGGCGCGTCCGAGACGGCGTGCAACAGGGCGTGCTCGACGTGGGCCGGCGCGATCACGGTCGTGATGCCCGACCACGTCGCCATGCGCGCGGCCGCGAGCTTCGAGGCCATGCCCCCACTGCCCACCCCCGAACGACTCGCGCCCGCGAGGTCCACCAGCTCGGTGTCGAAGGCCGTCACCTCTTCGATCAGCGTCGCGGTCGGGTCCAGTCGGGGGTCCGCGGTCAAGAGGCCGTCGGTGTCGGTCAACAGGACCAGGTGCGACGCGCCGACGAGGTTGGCGACCAGCGCCGCCAACCGGTCGTTGTCACCGAAGCGGATCTCCTCGTCGGCGACGGCGTCGTTCTCGTTGACCACGGGCACCACGTCGTAGGCGTGCAACGCCTCGAGGGTGCCGCGCGCGTGGAGGTACTGGCCGCGATGCGAGAAGTCGAGCGGCGCGAGCAGGACCTGACCCACGTTCGCACCGACCTCGGCGAAGGCGTCGCGCCAGGCGCGCATCAAGAGCGGTTGGCCCACCGCGGACACCGCCTGCAACGACACGCTGTCCGACGGACGGGGCCGTCCGCGCCCGACCTCGGTCCATCCGGCGGTGATGGCCCCGGAGGTCACGACCACGACGACCCACCCGCGCGAACGGAGTTCGACGACGTCACGAGCGACGTTGGCCAGCGCGCCGTAGGCGACGCCGCCGACCTCGTCGGTCACCGACGTCGTGCCGATCTTGACGACGAGGCTACGCGTCGCCATCGCCGTCTCCCAGGTCCAGGCGCCCGTGTCGCGCCAGGCGTTCGCGGCGCGACGCGCGGTGGTGATCGCCGCGGTCGAGTCCGGCGCTCACGTCGTCGCGCCACCATTCGAAGGAGAGCGGTCCGATGGTGACGACGTCACCGTCGCGGACCCCCGCGCGTGTCAACATCCGATCGACGCCGAGCGCGCGCAGGCGGCGCACGATCTCGGCCAACGCCTCGTCGTCGGTCAGGTCTTGGAACCGCACGGCGCGGATGGCCGGGCGCCCGGCCACGGTCCAGGCGTTCGCGCCGGCGCGTTCGACGGTGATCTCGTCGGGCAGCGGCCGGTGCACGACCACCTCGTGCTCGACGCGTTCGACCTCTTCTCGCCGGACCTGCACGACGAGGGCGGCCAGTTGACCCACGAGCTGGTCGATGCCCTCGCCGGTGATCGAGGAGATCGTGAGGGCGTCGGGCATCTCGTAGGCCGCGGCGTCGCCCTTGGAGCCGACCACCACGCGTGGTCGCTCCAGGAGGTCGGCCTGGTAGTCGCCGAGCTCGCGCAACAAGACGTCGAGCTGGTCCCGGGGCGCCATCGGCGCGAGTTCGGAGAGATCGAGCAGCACGCACAAGACCCGGGCCCGTTCCACGTGGCGCAAGAAGTCGTGGCCGAGGCCCCGGCCCTCGGCCGCGCCTTCGATCAGCCCGGGGATGTCGGCCATGACGAACTCGGTCGCGTCGCCCGGTCGCCCGGTGCGTTCCCCGACGCGCACGACCCCCAGGTTCGGCACGAGCGTCGTGAAGGGGTAGTCGGCGATCTTGGGTCGCGCGGCCGAGACGCGCGCGATCAGCGTGGACTTGCCGACGTTCGGGAAGCCGATCAGGGCGACGTCGGCCTGCAACTTCAGTTCCAGGTTGAACCAGTTCTCCTGCCCGGCTTCGCCCTGCTCGGCAAAGGCCGGGGCGCGCCGGTTGTTCGAGAGGAAGCGGTTGTTGCCCTGACCGCCGAGGCCGCCCTCGGCCGCCAGCCAGCGGTCGCCCGGACCGTTGAGGTCCACCAGGAGTTCGCCCTCGCGGCTGTAGACCATGGTCCCGACCGGTACGACGACGATCTGGTCCTTGCCCCTCGAGCCGTGCTGGCGTTTGGAGGTGCCGTGCTGGCCGTCGGTCGCCCGCCGAAAGGGGTGGTCGCGAAATCCCAGGAGCGAGGCCTGGTTGTGGTCGGCCACGATCCAGACGTCGCCGCCCTTACCGCCGTCGCCGCCGTCCGGACCACCCTTGGCGACGTGGGCCTCGCGTCGGAAACTGACGCAGCCGGCCCCGCCGTCGCCCGCTTTGGCGTGCAATTGGGCGAAATCGACGAAGGTGGACACACCTTCATCCTACGGCCCGCCCCTTCGAGGCCCTTTGTGCGTGACGTGTCGCCGACCTCGCTCAGCGCGTCGGCGCCGAGGGCGTCCAGTGCGAGACGCCCGACGTCGCGAAGGTCATCGCGTCGCCTCGGCGCTCGTAACCACGGATCTCGGCGATCAGCCCGTCCTCGACGCACAGGACCTGCCAGCGTTGGTTGTCCTTCGAACCGTCGGCCGTGGCCAGGATCTTGAGACCGATCACGAGGCGCTCGCCCACCACGGTCACCTCGGTCACGTCGGCGCGGACGCCGTTGTCGCGCGCCATCTCGTACCACGAGAGGATCTGTTGGGCGTTGCGGCACGTGGGGACCGCCTGTTCCGGTGCGCCCCAGCGCGCGTCGGGCGCCAACAGCGCACCCATCGTGACGAGGTCGACCTCCTCCATCGCTCGGCGAACGCGCGCGGCCAACTCCTCCATGGTCAAGAGCACGGCCTCCTGGCAACAGCACCCGTTCGTTTCGCACGCGCGCACGCGATCGGTACGTGTCCCGCGACAGCCACACTGTGCGCACGAAGTCGTCACGTCGTCAATCTACGAGCGGATCGACGGTGGCGTCGCGCCGTCGCGTCGACGACGGTGCAAATGCCCCCGATTTGTAGTGATTTAGCCACTTTTGGGGTTCGGCGGGCGGTTCGAACGTTACGATTCCTTGACGGCGAATCTTTGGAAACTACCTTTGACCAGCAATTTTGTGAAACATATTTGATCGAAAACGGCGAAATCTTACGAGAAATCCCAATATTTCCGCCATTTTGCGTAAAGATGGCTCCGGTTGCTGGGAACACTCCCAGTCCGTTTCAACGAAGAGTAAGGAGTCGACCGGTGAACAAGGCCGAGTTGGTAGATGCGATTGTCGCCGAAAGCGGCGCTAACAAGAACACGGTAGCTGAGGTCCTCAAGGCCCTAGAAGATGTTGTGGTATCGAATGTTTCGAAGGGTGAGAAGATTGTTCTGTCGGGCTTCCTTTCCTTCGAGCGTGTGGCCCGCAAGGCCCGCACGGCTCGCAATCCCCAGACTGGCGAAGCCATTCAGGTGAAGGCTTCGAACGCTCCAAAGGTTTCCATTGGCTCGACCTTCAAAAAGGCGGTCAAAGGCGCGTAGTTCTCGCGACAAACAAGAAACCCCCGGGCTTTCGCCCGGGGGTTTCTTGTTTTAGGAGGAAAACTCAGCCGACGAGTACGTCAACCAGTTTTCGGCCGCCTCGGTAGCCGAATTTCACGGTTCCCTCAGCGAGCGCGAACAGGGTGTCATCCTTGCCGATGCCGACATTGCGTCCGGGGTGGAACTGGGTTCCGCGCTGGCGCATGATGATGCTCCCCGTCTTTACAACAGTTCCGTCGAAGGTCTTCACGCCCAGACGCTGGGCGTTGGAGTCGCGGCCGTTCCTAGTGGAACCGCCGCCTTTGGTCTTGGACATCGAACTCTCCTAGGCCTTGGGCGAGATCTTGGTGATCTCGACGCTGGTGTAGTGCTGGCGGTGACCCCAGCGCTTGCGCTGGATCGACTTCGCCTTGTAGGTGAGGGCCCGGATCTTGGGTCCCTTCTCCTCGCCGAGGATCGTGCCGGTCACGGACGCGCCCTTCAGGGCCGGTCCGGCGACGACGGAGTCGCCGTCGACCAACAAGACGGGCTCGAACTGGATTTCGGCACCATTCTCTTCCGGGCGCAGGTCAACGCGGACGACTTGGCCCTCGGTGACGCGCTCTTGAGATGTGCCTACACGGATAACGGCGTACATAGGGATTCAATAGTAGCCGATGGCGCGAACGACCCGCACCCTAGAGACCGGTCTCGACGACGAAACCGCGCCCGTCACAGACGGTGCAGATGCTCGACACGGACTCCAGGAGCCCTTCGTTGACACGCTTTCGCGTCATCTCGACGAGTCCCAGTTCCGAGATGTCGAAGACCTGGGTCCGGGTCTTGTCGCGTGAGAGGGCCTGGCGCAGCGCCGAGGCCACGGCCTCGCGGTTGCCCTTGGACTCCATGTCGATGAAGTCGATGACGATGATGCCGCCGATGTCGCGAAGGCGCAGTTGACGGGCCACCTCTTCGGCCGCCTCGAGGTTGTTGCGAAAGACCGTCTCCTCGAGATTCGTGGTGCCGACGTTCTTGCCGGTGTTGACGTCGACGACCGTCAGGGCCTCGGTACGCTCGATGATCAGCGAGCCACCGGAGGGCAAGAAGACCTTGCGGTCGAGGGCTCGGTGGAGTTGCTCGTGGACGAAGTAGCGCTCGAAGAGCGGGAGCTCCTCGCTCGAGCGGTCGTAGTACTCGATGCGGTCGGCCAGTTCGGGGTTGACCGCGAGCACGTACTCGCGCACCTTCTCGTAGAGGACGCGGTCGTCGATCAACACGCCGCGGTAGTCGTCGTTGAGCTCCTCGCGCAGCACGCGCACCGCGAGGTCGAGGTCGCGGTAGACGAGACGGGGCTGGTTGGACTTGGCGACCTCGGCCTCGATGGCCGCCCACTTCTCGGCCAGCGAACTGACGTCACGCGCGAGGTCGTCGGCGGTCACGCCCTCGGCGGCGGTGCGGATGATGATGCCGTGGCGCTCGGGTTTGACGTCGTCGATGATCTTGCGCAGTCGTCGGCGCTCACCGTCGGGCAGGCGCTTGGAGATGCCGATGGTGCTGGAGTTCGGGACGAGGACCGCGAAACGGCCCGGGAGTGAGACCTCCTGGGTGAGCCGCGCGCCCTTGGCGCCGATCGCGTTCTTCGTCACCTGACAGATGATCGTCTGTCCCGACTTGATCATCTGTTCGATGCGCTTGTCGTTGGACGACGTCCCCTCGACGTCGTCCATGTCGAAGGAGATGTCGCCGCGGTACAGCACGGCGTTCTTCGGGATGCCGATGTCGACGAAGGCGAGTTCCATGCCCGGCAGGACGTTCTGGATCCGACCGACGTAGATGTTGCCGTCGATCTGGTTCGTCTC
Source organism: uncultured Acidimicrobiaceae bacterium (assembly GCA_963700135.1). Classification (GTDB taxonomy): domain Bacteria; phylum Actinomycetota; class Acidimicrobiia; order Acidimicrobiales; family RAAP-2; genus RAAP-2. The sequence continues at coordinate 106,909 of CAVOWM010000013.1, forward strand.
GTCGGCCGCTTTGGCGACCGTGTACTCGACCATCGTGCGACCTTCGAGGGTCGCGATGTGCGTCGCCTCTTTCGTGGTGTGCACGCACATGAGGTAGCGGCCCTGCGCGCGGGTCCGACGTTCACCGCCGCGCCGGCGCTTGTTCTTGCCGCGACCGGCCGCGCTCTCTTCGCCGGCGGCTTCCGGCGCCGACGCCTCGACCGGCGAGTCGAAGGGACGTGGGTTGCGCGGTTGACCGCCCTGACCACCCTGGCCGCCGCCACGACCTCGGCCGCCGCGTCGACGTCGATTGCCACCGCCACCTTGGCCTTGACCTTGACCTTGACCTTGACCTTGACCTTGTTGACCCTGGCCGCCCGGGCCCTGGCGGGTCGGCGCCGACGTGTTCGTCGACGGACCCGAACCCGGTCGGGTGTCGCCAATCTGTGGTGCGGGGCGGGTGTCGCCGATGCGGGGGCTAGACGATGAGGTGGATTGAGTGTTGGTTTCGTCGCTCACGACGGGTACTCCTCGAGTTCTTGGGTGAAGGGGCGCGCTGCGCCGCACTCACGGTGGTGGAAACGCGCCCGAGGGATCGGGCGACGTTGGTGTTGGGAGTCGTGACGTCACGGGTCCAGATGAAAGCGACGATCCAGGTTAGAAATAGGGTCACTTCACTGCCGTGTACCACGTGTAGTCCTCAATGCTTGCAGGAGCGGAGTACTACTGCACCGCGCAACTGCTGCGTTCTATTCGCGCACTGCACATTTTGCACAGAAACGCCCAACGCCATCAGGTTACTCGTCGCGCCGCCGTAGTGGTCGATTTCGCCCTATTTAATGGTCGTCGTGGTGGTCGACGCGCTCTTGGAGGTCGTGGTCGTCGTGGGCGGGGTCAACTGGTGCTTGAGTTTCACCGGCCCGATCGGGTGGGCCACGAGGTAGTTGAACGTCCGCGCCACGACCGGGGCCGCCGCGTCGGCGCCGTAGCCACCCTCCTCGATGACGCAGAGCACCACGTACTTGGGCCTGGTGGTCGGACCGAAGCCGACGAACCACGAGTTCGGTTCGATGCCGATGCCGCCGTTGGTGGCCGTGCCGGTCTTGCCGGCGATCGGGAAGGACGTGAGCGAGAAGTCGATGTTGTCGTGGAACGGCGCGTAGGCCGTGCCCTCGGGACTCATGACGACGCCCTCGAGGCCCTGGAGGATCGGGTCGCGCACGCGCGGCGGCAGGCTGACGTGACCGAGGACGCGCGGGCCGTAGCGAATGATGGTCTGGCCGTGCGCGTTGACGATCGCCGCCGCGACCTCGGGCGCGTAGCGCGTGCCGCCGTTGGCGAACGTCGCGTAGGCGTTCGCCAGCGCGATCGGCGTGAGGGCCGTCGTGCCCTGGCCGAAGGCCATCTCGATGTTGTCGCCGGTGTACCAGCTGTCGTCGGGGAAGGCCTTGGGTGCTTCGGCGTGGAGTTCCTTGCGCACCTCGGGCGAGTCGACGCGACCCTCGACCTCGTCGGGGAGGTCGATGTCGGTGTACTGGTCCAGCCCGTACTCGTGGGCGACGTTCTGGATCGGCGTCTGCCCGTACTTGGCCTGCTGGGACCAGAAGAGGTAGCCGAGGTTGTAGAAGTAGTAGTCGGACGACTTGGTGAGCGCGCTCTCCAGGTCGACCTCGCCGTTGCCGGTCGTTTCGTCATCGTGGAAGACGCAGCCGCGCGGGTTGGAGTGACATCCCGGCACCTTGAAACTGCCCGTGTCGTCGATCAGGACGTCGGGCGACAGGACGCCGGTCTGCATCATCGCGGTGGCGGTGATCATCTTGAACGTGCTGCCCGGCGTGTAGAGGCCCTGGATCGCGTAGTTGTTGAACGCGCCGACCGCCAACAGGTGATGGAACTGCGAGTCGGACAGTCCGTTCACGAAGGACGACAGGTTGTACGACGGGTAGCTCGACATCGCGAGCACGGCGCCGTTGTTGACGTCCATGACGACCGCCGCGCCGTTGATCGCTTGGGGCAGCACGCCCGAACGCGGGTCGGGCACCGTGCGGTCGTGCAGGATGTCGGCCTTGAGGATGCCGTCGAGCGCGCTCTGGAGTCCGGCGTCGATGTTGAGCACCACCGAGTCGCCGATCTTGGGTTGGGTGGTGTGGAGCGTGCCGATCACGCTGCCGTCGGCGCCCACCTCGATTGTGCTGGTGCCGTCGTGGCCGCGAAGGTACTGCTCGTAGAAGGCCTCGATGCCGGTCTTGCCGATCGTCGAGTCGGCCTGGTAGCCCGCGCCCGGGTGCGCCAGGATCTCGTTCTCCGTGATCGGGCCGACGTAGCCGAGCACCTGGGAGCCCACGTTGCCGCCCAGCGGGTAGGACCGACGCGAGACGTCGAGCACCGAGACGCCCGGGAACTCCTTCGGGTGCAGTTTGATGAACTCCACGATGTTGGCCGGCGCGTTGGCGAGGATCGGCGCCGGCTGGTACGGGTTGTAGGCCTTGTCGGCGAGGTCGCTGCGGATCTTCGCGACGCTGAGACCGGTGAGCGAGGCGAGCGTGCCCTTGATCGACGGGTCCAGCGTCGCCTCCGCGCGCGAGAGCCGGATCTCGACCGTCGTCACGTTGTCGACCATCGCCGTACCGTTGCGGTCCAGGATCAGTCCCCTCGACGCGGGGATCGTCGCCACGCGCAGCGAGTTCTGCTCGACCTGATCGACCGACTGCTTATGGTCCTTGATCTGCAACACGTAGAGTCGCCCGACGAGCAAGAGGAACAACAAGAAGAAGAAGCCGCCGATCACGTACCAGCGCCGTTCGGGGCGGAGCTTGACGTCGCTGGGCGCCGCGACCAGGTCGCGGATGCCGACCGGCTTGGGCTCGTTGATCGAACGTCCTTTGCCGCGAAACGGATGCAGCGACGTCCACGGGCGCCACAGCCGCGAGAACCGCGAGCCGGACGGGCGGTCGCGCCACGATCCCTTCATCGATGCGCTCGCACGCCCACACGCCCGACCATGCGCGCGAGGCGCGAGACCGGGCGGGCCAACACGAAGAACGCGACGGCGTTCACGACGATCGAGTTCACGAGGCTGCCGTGCCACAACGAGAAGTTCAAGACGCCGACCCCGCCCGCGGTGTAGATGACCGGCGCCGCCGCCCCGGCCGCGGCCGCCAGTATCGGCGTCACCCACCACGCGGCCGAGTCGAGGTCACCGACGCCCTCCTTGCCGAGTCGCGAGGCGCCGTAGGCCAGCACGACACCGACCATCGCGGTGAGGCCGAAGGGCGTCGTGGTGTGCGTGTCGAAGAAGACGCCCCCGACGAGCGCCGCCCAGATCGAGAGGGTCGTGAAGCCCGCGAGTCCCAACGTGAAGGGCCAGAGCCACACGAGCATGAAGACGACGCCCGCGAAGCGCCACGTCGAGAAGACCGAGAGCTGCAGTCCGACGATGAACATGGTGACCACGGTGACCGGGATCATCGCACGCGTCACGTCGAGGGCTCCCACAGCACGACGTCGAGGTACACGAGGTCGCGCAGGTCCGCCAACGGGTGCAGCGCGAGGTTGTACGTCGCCGCGCCTGGCGTGAGGGTCACCCTGGCGACCTTGGCGACCGGGAGACCCGGCGGGTAGAGCCCGCCGTCGAGGCCGTTCGTCGAGAGCACCGTGCCCGAACGCACCGAGGACGTGAGCGGCACCGACGTCGCGCCGAGGCCGTTGTTGACCCCCTCGCCGCTGACGACGATCGACGTCTTGCCGTTGCCGAAAGTGACGCCGATCAAGGATTTCACGTCCGTGATCAGTCGGACCGTGGCGCCGTGGGGGGTCGTCTGGGTGACGGTGCCGACCAGTCCCCCGTTCGCCACGACGGGCATCCCGACCATCACGCCGTCGTCACGGCCCTTGGAGATGTCGACCGTCGCGGCGAAGTTCGTCGGCGAGAGCGCCGTCACCTGGGCCGCGACCGTGGGGAGCGATCCCACGAAGGGCACGTCCAGTTGGGTGCTCAGTTGCTGGAGCTGTCGGTTCTCGGCCCACGTCTCGTTGGCCTTGAGTTCGGCCTTCCCGAGTTCGTAGCGGAGCTTCTCGTTCTGGGAGACCACGTCGCTGTAGTTGATGGCGCCGGCGAACATGTGGCCGATCGGTCGCGCGATCTCATTGACCGTCCAGCTGAAGGGCGAGGTGACGAAGTTGGCCGCCGTGCGCAGTCCCGACACGACGCCGCCGCTGAGGTACAGCACGACGAGGATGACCGAGACGGTGGCGCCGATCGTCCACGTGCGACGCCTCGTCCGATCCGTGGCCACGGGTTAGCGCGTAGGGCTGGTCTTCAACATGCGCGCGAAGACGTCGAGTTCTTCGAGGCACATGCCGCTTCCTAACGCCACGCAGTTGAGTGGGTCGTTCGCCACGATGATGGGCATATTCGTTTCGTACTCCAGGCGCGCGGCGATGCCGGCGAGGAGGGCCCCACCACCGGTCAAGACGATGCCCTGTTCCATGAGGTCCGACGAGAGTTCCGGCGGGGTTCGATCCAGCGTCACCTTGACGGCGTCGACGATCGCCTGGACCGGCTCTTCCATCGCCTTGCGGATCTGTTCGGTCGAGATGATCACCGTCTTGGGCAGACCGGTGACGAGGTCGCGTCCGCGGATCTCGGCGCGCAGCTCCTCTTCGAGCGGATAGGCCGAGCCGAGTTGGATCTTGATCTCCTCGGCGGTTCGTTCACCGAGGGCCAACTGGAACTCTTTCTTCACGTAGGCGATCAACGCCTCGTCGAGTTCGTCGCCACCGACGCGGATCGATTGACTGGTCACGATGCCGCCGAGGGAGATGACGGCGACCTCCGTCGTACCGCCGCCGATGTCGACGACCATGTTGCCGGTCGGCTCGTGGATCGGGAGGCCGGCGCCGATCGCGGCGGCCATCGGCTCTTCGATGATGTAGGCCTTGCGTGCGCCGGCGAACTCGGCCGCTTCCATGACGGCGCGCTGTTCGACGCCGGTGATACCCGAGGGCACGCAGATCACCATGCGGGGCTTCGCGAAGCGACGTTGGTGCACGCGGTGGATGAAGTAGCGCAGCATCTTCTCGCAGATCTCGAAGTCGGCGATGACGCCGTCCTTCAGCGGGCGGATGGCTTGGATGTTGCTCGGGGTGCGACCGATCATGCGCTTGGCCTCGGCGCCGACGGCGAGCGGCTTGCCGTCCTTCACGTCGACCGCCACCACGGATGGCTCGTTCAAGACGATGCCGCGGCCCCGGACGTAGACCAACGTGTTCGCGGTTCCGAGGTCGACCGCCATGTCACGGCCCAAAAGCGAGAAACGACTATCAACCATAAAGACCCTTTTAAGTAGTGACGACGAAGCCCTCTTCACCTACAAGGCTAGGACACGAGATGCACTCGAGGCCACTAAACGGCGTTAAGCCAGATGAGGAAAGAAGATTTCAATCTCACGCTGCGCCGACGCCGCGGAATCCGAACCGTGCACGAGATTCTCGCGATGCCCTATCGCGAGGTCACCGCGAATCGTCCCCGGCGCGGCATCGCGCGCGTTCGTGGCACCCATGAGTCCTCGCACGACCTGCCACGTGTCGGTGGGACCTTCGACGACGGTGACCAGGACGGGGCCCTGCGTGATGAACTCGACCAACTTGTCGTAGTAGTCCTTGCCCTGGTGTTCGGCGTAGTGCCGTTCGGCCGTCGCCACGTCGAGCGTGCGCAGCTCGGCCGCGACGAGTCGCAATTGCTTGGCTTCGAGACGGCCGAGGATCTCGCCGATGAGTCCACGCTCCACGCCGTCCGGCTTCACGATGAAGAGCGTTCTATCCACGACGAAGCAATCTAACAGGGGTCAGCTGAGGTGACGAGAGCGCACCCGCATCACCTCGCCGCGGACCTCGGCGACGAGGTACAGGCTGCCCGCGACGACGATGAGGTCCTCGTCGGTCGAACGCTCGCGCGCGTGCGCCAACGCAGCGAGGGCGCTCGGATGCTCGTACGCGACGCCGCCGTGACGGCGCACCGCATTCGCCACCTCACTCGCCGGGACCGCGCGTGGCGAGTGCGGCGCGCAGCAGTGGAACTCCGTGAAGCCGAGCGAGACCAGCGGCTCGACCATGTCGTCGATGTCGCGCCCGCTCAACATGCCGAGCACGCAGCGCCGCTCGCCCGCGACGTGGAACGCGCCGTCGAGCGTGGCGACGAGCGCCTTGACGCCGGCCGGATTGTGCGCGCCGTCCACGACGATCATGGGCTTGCGCGAGATGAGCTCCATGCGACCGGGCATCCGCGCCGTGGCCAGCGTCGAATGAACGGTCTCCTCGCCGAGCGCGCGACCGAGAAAGGCCTCCGCCGCCACGACCGCGGTCATCGCGTTCTCGCCCTGGTGGATGCCGTGGAGCGAGACCAGCACCTCGTCGTAGTGCGCGAACGGTGTTCGAACCGTGATCGCTCGTCCGCCGACCGCCAACTCGTTCTGCTCCAACGCGAAGGCCTCCCCGAGGAGCCACAGTTCTGCGCCCAAGTCATCGGCGCGCCGCTGCGCGATCTCGACGACGATGGCGTTCGTGGTGGCGACGATGGCGATGCCGTCGGCGCGGAAGATGCCGACCTTGTCGCTGGCGATCGCCGCGATCGTCGGACCCAGCACCGCGGTGTGGTCGAGGTCGACGTTGGTGAGCACCGTCACGACGCCGTCGATGACGTTGGTCGAGTCCCACGTGCCGCCCATGCCCACTTCGATGACGGCGACGTCGACGCCTTCGTCAGAGAAATGCAGGAACGCCGCGGCGGTCAACAGTTCGAACCGGGTGAGGGCGATGCCGCTCACCGACTCCACGTCGGCCAGCCGCTGCAGCAGCGTGATGAACTCCTCATCGTCGACCGGTTCGGCGTTGATGGCGATGCGCTCGTTCACGGCGTGCAAGTCCGGACTGGTGAAGGTTCCGACGCGCAGCCCCGTCGCGCCCAACAGCGCGCTGGTCAGGGTCGTCGTGGTCCCCTTGCCGTTGGTACCCGTGACGTGGATCGTCGGGTAGTCGCGCTGGGGGTCGGCGAGCATCGCCAGCGTGTCGACAATCGGTTGCAGGGTCGGTATCTCACGCCGGTTCGGGGCGACGCGCTCGTAGTCGACGTGTGACTCCAGCCACGTCAGCGCGTCGACGTACGACGTGAAGCGCACGCGTTAGCTCGCGCGACGGGTGCGCGTCGCCTTTCGCAGTTCGTACTCGGGCGCGATCTTGTCGCGCACCGACTCGGCGGTCACGACGCAGCGCACGACGTCGGTGCGACCGGGCACGTCGTACATCGCCTCCAGCAACACCGATTCGAGGATCGATCGCAGTCCGCGCGCGCCGGTGCCGCGCTCGAGTGCGAGGTCGGCGATCGCTTCGAGGGCGCCCTCGTCGATCACGAGCTCCACGCCGTCCATCGCGAGCACCTGTTGGAACTGCTTGACGAGTGAGTTCTTCGGCTCGGTCAGCACGCGGATCAGCATGTCGCGATCGAGTTGTTGCACCGCGCTCACGATCGGCAGTCGTCCGATGAACTCGGGGATGAGTCCGAACTTCACCAGGTCCTCGGGCAGCGCGTGACGGAACAGTTCGATGTCGCCCTTGCGTTTGGACTCGACCGGCTGGTTGAACCCCATCGACTTCGTGCCCAGTCGTCGCTCGATGATCTCCTCGAGCCCCGCGAACGCGCCGCCGACGACGAAGAGGATATTCGCCGTGTCGATGGTGATGAACTCTTGGTGCGGGTGCTTGCGCCCACCCTGGGGCGGCACGCTCGCGACGGTCCCTTCGAGGATCTTCAACAACGCCTGCTGGACACCCTCGCCGGAGACGTCCCGGGTGATCGAGGGGTTCTCGGCCTTGCGCGCGATCTTGTCGATCTCGTCGATGTAGATGATGCCGCGCTCGGCGCGCTTCACGTCGAAGTCCGCGGCCGAGAGCAACTTCAAGAGGATGTTCTCGACGTCCTCACCGACGTAACCGGCCTCGGTCAGCGCGGTGGCGTCGGCGATGGCGAAGGGCACGTTCAGCATGCGCGCCAGCGTCTGGGCGAGGAAGGTCTTGCCGCAGCCGGTCGGACCGAGCAGGAGCACGTTCGACTTGGCGACCTCGACGTCGTCGTCGTGCAGCGGTCCCGTTTGGATGCGCTTGTAGTGGTTGTAGACCGCGACGGCGAGGATCTTCTTCGCCTCGACCTGTCCGATGACGAACTCGTCGAGGAAGGCCGAGATCTCGCGCGGCGTCGGCAGGTCGTCGAGGACGAACTCGGGTCGGTCGCCGAACTCGTCGGCGATGATGTCGTTGCACAGGTCGATGCACTCGTCGCAGATGTACACGCTGGGTCCCGCGATGAGCTTCTTTACCTGTTTTTGACCCTTCGCGCAGAAGCTGCACTTGATGAGGTCATTGCTTTCACCGAACTTCGCCACTTATTTCCTCCGACATGACCTCCGCCGCGACCATCCTACGGGGCGACAACCTCAAATCGGGGTACTTACGGGCGGGCCGTGATCACTTCGTCAATCAGTCCATATTCCACGGCTTCGGTGGCGCTGATGATGAAGTCGCGGTCGGTGTCCTTGGTGATCCGCTCGACCGACTGACCGGTGTCCTGGGCGAGCATGTCGTTCAACATGTCCTTCATGCGAAGGATCTCACGAGCCTGGATCTCGATGTCCGACGCCTGTCCGCCGACGCCACCCCACGGTTGGTGCAGCAGCACGCGCGCGTGCGGCAACGCGAAGCGCTTGCCCTTGGCGCCGGCGCCGAGGAGCACCGCGGCGGCCGAGGCGGCCTGACCGAAGCAGAACGTCGAGACCGCGGGCTTGATGTACTTCATCGTGTCGTAGATGGCGAGCAGTCCCGTGATGTCACCGCCGGGTGAGTTGATGTAGAGGTTGATGTCCTTGTCGGGGTCCTCGGACTCGAGGAAGAGCATCTGCGCGCAGATCAGGTTGGCGATCGTGTCGTCGATCGGTGTACCGAGGAAGATGATGCGCTCGCGCAGCAGCCGGCTGTAGAGGTCGTAGGCGCGCTCGCCACGGTTCGACGATTCGACGACCGTGGGGACGAGGTAGTTCTGAGCTTTGAAGAATTCGTTCACGCAGATACCTTAGGCGTCGTCGTCGGTTCGCTCGGCGGCGTCGTCAGCGGATTCGGTCTCGTCGACGTCAGTGTCGGCGACGTCGGCGGACTGATCCTCGCGTAACAGCGCGTGGTCGATCTCGGCACCCGAGGGGTCGACGTACACCACGTTCTCGCTCAACCACTTCGAGGCCTTCATCTTGGAGACCTCGGCCGAGAAACTCACGACGCGACCCGAGTCGCGCAGGTTGTCGCGCAGCAGGTCCGCCGACACGCCCATCGCCTCGGCCGTGCGCTCGAGCTCTTCGTCGATCTCTTCCGGTGTCGCCTCCAGGTGCTCGGCCGCCACCAGGGCGCGCATCGCGAGGTCGACGCGCACGGCACGCACGGCGTCCTTGCGCAGCGTCTCGAGCAGGTCCTCGGGCGTCTGATTGGTCACCTGCAAGAACATCTCCAGCGTGAGCTTCTGGGCACCGAGTCGTTCGCCGAGGTCGTGCAGACGCTCGTTCGTCTCGGCGTTGATCAGCACTTCGGGCGCGGCCTCTTCGGACACGAGTTCGCTCAGCGCGATGAGTGCGGCGTCGCGCTGGGACATCTGCGCTTCGACGATCTTGCGTCGACGCATCTGCACGAGGATCGCCTCGCGCATCTCCTCGGCGCTCGTCCACTCGGAGTTCTCGGCGACCCAGTCGTCGGTCAACTCCGGGAGCTCTCGTTCTTGGACCTGCTTGAGCTTCAGTTCGTAGGTCGCGACGACGCCCTCGCCCACCGGCGCGTTCATCTTGAGTTCCTCCCCGGCCTTCAGTCCGAGGATCAACTCGTCGACGCCCTCGGCGATCGAACCGGTGCCCACGGTGTACATGAAGTCCGTCATGTCGAGCGGCTCGGCCTCAGTGGCGATCTGTTGCACGTGGACGTCCATCGTGACGAGGTCGCCGGTGACGATCGGTCGGTCGACCGGCTTGAGCACGGCGTCGGTCTCCAGGTACCGGTTGATCTGCGCGTCGACCTCCGCGTCGGTGACGACCGGCGACGGAATGGTGACGCGGAGTTCTCGCTGACCCTTGATGGAGATCTCGGGCCGGACCTCGACCTCCGCTTCGAAGGTGAGCTGACCCTCGTCCTCGCCGGCGGTGATATTGATATCGGGCTGGCCGATCGGGTCGATCAACGAGTCGGCGACGGCGCGGGCGTAGAAGTCGGGCAGGGACTCGCGAATCGCCTCGGAGCGCAGCACCGACGGGCCGCCGATGTTGGCGATGAGGACGTTCTTCGGCACCTTGCCCTTGCGAAAGCCCTTCACCGAGACCTGCTTGGAGAGGGTCTTGGCGGCCGCGTCCATCGCCTCGTCCATCTCGGCGTCGTCGATCTCGACGGTGAGCATGACTTTGTTGTTCTCTAGGAGTGTGGTCGTGGCGCGCATAGGAGATGCCAGCCTACCGGAGCGATTGTGAGCGCCCTAAATCATGATGACCAGCGACGCGGCCAAGGCGTTGGCCATAGCGTGGTCCCCCCGGACGTCGGTCGCCGACGCCGCGAGGAACGCCGCGGCGCTGATCCGCCCCGCGGCCCGCCGCCAGAACAGCGCCACCGGCGTGCTGAGCTCGAGTGTCGGCGCGTCTGCGCTCTCGGCGACCGGAACGGCTCGACCGTCGACGACGCCGATCGACACGGACCTCGCGAGGCGCCCACTGAGGTTCACCCGCACGAGCGTGCCGTCGGGCGACTTCATCCGCTTCCCGATGACGTAGGGCAATGCCGACTCGAAGCGGTTCACGACGATCTCCTCGCCGGGACCGTGGTCGTCCTCAGGTTGCAGCAGTGCGTCGCGGATGTCCTGGAGATGGATCCAGCTGTCGACGACGCGGGTCTCTTGGAACCGGTGGTACGGACGTTCGCCCTCCGGGCTCCAGCCGACCTTCTCCCACCCGGCGTCATCGAGCGCGCGCAGCGCCGCGATCGAACGCGCGCACTGCACGTGCAGGTCGTCGAGGATCTCGAGACCAGGGCGGTCACGATTGGCCTGCACGAAGGCCTCGTTGAACTCGCCGATCGGGTTGTGCACGTACTCCGGCCACTCGCCGTGGTAGGTCGGCACCGCCTCGCCGTGGAGCATCCTCTCGAAACCCAGCAGGTGGCTGAGCACGTCCTTGACACTCCACCCGGGGCACGGCGTAAGCGCCTCGTAACCCTCGGGCGGTTGCGCTCGCACCAACCGGTCGATCGATCCCCACGTCGTGTCGAGCGCGTCGACAATCCATTCGTAGGCCATGCCCGCCCTCCACTGGTCCTGGGGCCAGCCTACGGAGCGGCGGCGCGGCGGATGATGAATTCATCGGATGTGTAACGATGGTGAGCACGGGGCGTAGCGCAGCTTGGTTAGCGCGCCTGGTTTGGGACCAGGAGGTCCCGGGTTCGAATCCCGGCGCCCCGACGCAATGACCTAGACCCCATTTTCCGACGGCGGTTATCAGCGAGTGCAGTCACGGTCACCGGCGAGTGAGTGGAGTCTCTCCCCCACCCAGTGGGAGTAGACGATTGGCGACGTCGGCCCATTTCGATTGCTCTCTCTGCGCACGCCACCGCGGGTTCCGAGTTTGTGGGAAATTCAGCTAAACGATTTGGCCCCGTCACACGTCTTACATAGTGAGGAATTCAACAAGAAGCCGATTGGAGCATCCCCGGTTATGGACTTCGACGCCTTCTACGCGGCCAGTTATGAGCGCGTTCGTCGAGCGATGGTGTTGACCTTCCGTGACCCGGGACTTGCCGAAGAGATCGCCCAGGAGGCCTTCTATCAAGCGTTGCGCAAGTGGTCGAAGGTCTCCTCGCTCGATCATCCGGAGGGTTGGACGATGGTGGTGGCCCTAAACAAGGGCCGTGACCTCCATCGGCGTCGGGTGCGCCGAGAGGCCCGGGAACCGCTCCTCGTCCCACCGTCCGCCCTCCACTCGGGTGAAGCTCGAGTCGACGACCAGATGATGATCGCGACGCTGCTCGAGGGCGTTTCCGACCGCCAGCGCGAGGCGCTGCTCCTGCGGTACGTCTCCCAACTCACCATCCCCGAGATCGCCGTGGTGATGGGCTGCGCCGAAGGAACCGTCAAGGCCACCCTGCACGCCGCGCTCGTCAAGGCGTCTCATCTGACGAAAGGTGCATCCAATGTCTACGACTGACCAGTACCAAGAACTCTTCGACGCCGCCCTCTCATCGGTCCCCGTTCGCGTCGCCCCCGCAACGCTCGTGCTGCACCAACGCCTCCACCGGCGTCGTCTGCGGACCCGTTTTTCCGCGACGGGTGTTGGCGCGCTGGCCGTCGCGGTAGGCGCGGCGGCGCTCCTCACCAGCATCGGGTCGAACCCCGCCTCCGCCGTGACGCTCTACCCGGGAGCCCCCGGTGCGGTCGTTCGCGCTCAGTTGACGGCGGACCAGCGCGTGTTGGGCGCGCGACTGCGAGCCGTTGGCTACCCGAACGCGATCGTCACGGTCAACCACGGTGCCCTGGTCGTCGAGAACGGCCCGAAGGACCTCGCGGGACCCTCGTCGTTCCTCACCGCATCGCCAGAACTGCTGGTTCGCGCGGTGGTGTGTTACGCCGGAGCCCAGAGCGGAACGCCCACCAGTGATCCGCTGCCCTCGACGTGCTCGGGTCCGCAGTACGCCGCGCCCGTTGCCACGTCGTTCGGGGGATCTTCCGGATTCACGACGCCCGCGACCCTGCCCGATCCCGTGCTGTCTGCGTACACCACGACCACGCCATCCCAGGACGCCGCGTCCCCGAACGCCTTCGCGCTGCTGCCGCTCCTGCACAACTTCAGTTCGGGCCGGGTGCGACGGTACCTCGTCGGTCCGACGCTCCTCACGCTCTCGTCGAAGGTGGCCTCCGCCACGGTGGTCAAGGCGCCGATAACGGGTGGCTGGATGGTGAAGGTCCGACTCAATCGAAGCGATTCCAGGCTGTGGGACCGTGTGGCCGCGAGGTACTTCCACGCTCAACTCGCCGTCGATCTCAACGGCGTGATCGTCGAAGCGCCTCTGATCGAGCCCGCCAGCACGACGTTCAGTTCATTCGACGGTCAGATGGTCCTCGTCGCCACGACGAAGAGTGAGGACTACGACCTGGCGGCCGCCCTCAGCACCGGACCACTCGCCGTGCCCTTGGTGGCCCACCGCCACCAAGGGAGCGAGCTCGCGAATCCAGCGGTCGTCGCGGCGTCGCAACGGTTGCGTTCGGTGCTCGCGAAGAATTTCCCGGAGCAATTTGCCGGCGTCACGCTCGGCAACGACGACGCCACCATCGACGTCTTCGTGACCGGTTCGGACGCACGACTCATTGGCACGGTCCGCCGCCTGGCCCCCCGCAGCTCCGTGCACTTCGTCACGGTCATCAACACGTGGCGATCACTCTTGGCGGTGCACCACGAGCTGGAAGCGTCACTGTCTGACCTGCGGACTGACGGCATCGACATCGCCGACTTCTCGCCGGACCCCGCCACGAACCGAGAGAGCATCGAGGTCGTCGATCTCACGCCCCGTCAGACTCGGATCCTGGACCTAAAATTCGGTGCCAACAACATCTCGGTGCGAGGGATCACTGAGGGCCAAGCACCAGTGCCCGGCGCCACCACGTGGTGACCGTGCTTTCGGGCCGACCCACCGTCAAGCCGCGCGAACTCGAGTCCTCCCAGGACCCGAACGACGCGAAACGCTCGATAAATGGCCTCATCTGGTGATTTTTTGCTTACTCCCCCGACGATTCGGGCCTTAAGCCCCTAGGAGGCGCTCGGATTCGGCCACAAGATGAGGTGATGGCCCCCTCTCCGGTGAAGCCGTTCGATACGTCGTTCTCCGCGTCGTCGCCCGCCGACGCCGCCGCGTACGACGTCTTCGAGCTCGCGGACGTCGGCTTGATCCTGGTCGACGTCGAAGGGAACGTGCTGCGCGCCAACCGGACCGTCGCCCACGTGCTGGGACGCTCACCCGCCGACCTCGTCGGCCTGACGCTTTCCTCCCTCGACGCGGTCCTGGGCGAGAGTCTGGCCGCCGTTCGCTCGCCTCAGGACGCAGGCGAGGAGGACGCGAGAACCCTCATCAGTTGGCGCACGCAACGTCCCGACGGATCCGTCGTTTGGCTCGACGCGTCCATTCGGGTCGTGGCCGACGGGAGCGCTCGACGGTTCCTCGTCCAAGTCAGCGACGCCACGGGTCGCCACCTGGCCGAAGAGGACGTTCGACGCCTGGAAGCGGCTCAACGCATCGCCCACCTCGGGAGCTTCGAACAGGACCCCGACACCGGCGTGCTCGACGCGACGAGTGAGCTCAAGCGGCTCCTCGGGATCGAATCGACCGGTCCGATCTCAGTGTCCCAACTCATGGACGTCGTGCACCCCGACGACCGCGCACGACTGGGCGAGGCGATCGGTTCGTGTCTCGCGGACCGCACGCCGGTCGACATGGTGCATCGTCTGGTGCTCGCCGACGGGACGACGCGATGGGTCCACGCGTTGGCGGAATGGAGCGAGGATCCGCGAACGGGCCGTCGAAGCGTCCTCGGCACCATCATCGACATCACCGAACGCGAGGTCGCCGAGCAGGCCGTGGCCGCGATGCTGCGCGAGCTGGAGGACATCCAGCGTCTGACCCGCCTCGGGAGTTTCGAACACGACCCGGCGCTCGACCAGATCAAACTCTCGAACGAACTGCGACGTCTGCTGGGCATTCAGACCGAAGGCACGATCTCGATCGCGAGAATGATCGAAGCGGTCCATCCCGAGGACCAGCATCGACTTCGCACGGCGATGGAGGTGTGCGTCGCGTACCACTCGTCATTCGACGTCGTGCACCGACTCCTCCTCCCCGACGAGACCCTTCGTTGGGTGCACACGCAAGGGGAATGGGTCCCGGCCCAACCCGGTGGCCGCGACCACGTCCTCGGTTCGGTGCTCGACATCACCGAACGCAAGATCGCCGAGGACACGCTGGTCTTCGAGTTCTCCCACGACAACCTCACGGGACTCACGAACCGA
The DNA here is from genome assembly GCA_963700135.1 of uncultured Acidimicrobiaceae bacterium. Lineage (GTDB taxonomy): Bacteria > Actinomycetota > Acidimicrobiia > Acidimicrobiales > RAAP-2 > RAAP-2. The sequence goes on from CAVOWM010000013.1 coordinate 122,004, forward strand.
GCGGCGTTCCTCAAGCAAGTGGACCGCGCACTGAGCGCCTCCCAGAGCCAGGCCAGGCAACTCGCGGTACTGCTCATGGACGTCGATGACTTCAAGACCGTGAACGACAGCCTGGGCCACGTGGTCGGCGATGAACTACTCGTGGACCTCGCCCATCGCCTTACCGCGGTGTCACGCGGCAAGGACGCCGTCGCACGATTCGGCGGCGACGAGTTCGCGGTCCTCATCGAAGCGAACGACGCTCGCAACGTCGCGCAGTTGGTCGCGCAACGGATCGCCGAGACCCTGCGCTCACCCTTCAGCCTGGCCGAGCACGAGGTGAAACTGTCGGCGAGCATCGGCATCGCCGTGAGCGACATTGTCGGCGACGCCGGCGCGCTGCTACGCGACGCGGACCTCGCGATGTACGTGGCGAAACAACACGGCAAGGGACGCTACGAGATCGCCGACGCCGGCATGCAGGTCCGAGCACTCGAACGACTCAACACGATCGCCGACCTGCACCATGGTGTGGCGCACGGAGAATTCGAGGTCTACTACCAGGCCATCGTCAATTCCGAGACCACGGTCATCGCGGGCACCGAGGCGCTGGTGCGTTGGAATCACCCGGAGCGCGGTGTCGTGCTCCCCGAGTCCTTCATCGAACTCGCCGAGTCCTCGGGACTCATCATCCAGATCGGACGAGAGGTGCGTCGCGACGCGTGCCGACAACTTGCGGCGTGGCGCCGAGAGGGCCGGGTCGACGACAACTTCTACGTGAGCGTCAACCTGTCGCCGCGCCAGCTCGCCGACGGGGCGATCGTCGAGAACGTCGCGCGCGACCTCAAGGACGCCGGATTGCCCGGGAGCGCCCTCGTGCTCGAGATCACCGAGAGCGCCCTAATGGAGAACTACGAAGCGGTCCTCGCGCGACTGCTGGAACTCAAGGCCATGGGCATTCGTCTCGCGCTCGACGACTACGGCACGGGCTACTCGTCGCTCGCGAGACTCTCCGAACTGCCGATCGACATCATCAAGATCGACAAGAGTTTCATCGATCACGTGCGCACGAACGCCGAGACCCGCATCCTCGTGAAGAGCGTCGTCGACGTGGCGAAGGCGCTCGGCATGGCGACCGTCGCCGAAGGCGTCGAAGAGGAAGACCAGTTCGAGACGCTCCAGAAGTTGGGGTTCACGTTCATCCAGGGTTTCTTGTTCGCGCATCCCGAGCCCGCCGCGATGGCGGGCGAGGCGATCACCCGACTGCGCGGTCCCAGACGAGGTCATTCGAAGCGGTCGCGCCAACTTTCCACCATGGGCTAAACGCGCCCGGTGCCACAATTGAGCCATGAGCGCGTCGAACGAGTCCACGTTCCGGCACGATTCGTTTAAGAAGTCCACGAACCACTCGCGACGCTCGTTCCTGCGACGCGCGCTCGGCGCGGTCGCCGTCGCCGCGGCCGCCGCCGGGGCCGCCGCGGGGGCCGTGATCTACGAGGATCGTCACTCGCCGACCTCGACGACGACCGAGCCGCCCACGACGACGACGACGGGACCGGCCGACGCGGCGGCGTGGACGAGACTCGGCGACGCGCTGCACGGCACCCTCGTCCTGCCGTCGAACCCCCGCTACGCGATTGACCGCCTGCTCTACAACTCGAAGTTCGTCAACCTCCATCCGCGGGCCATCGCCTACTGCGCCACGCCTGACGACGTGGCGCGGTGCCTCGACTTCACGGCGTCCCACGACGTGCCACTCGCGGCGCGCTCGGGTGGTCACAGCTACGGCGGTTACTCGAACAGCGACGGGCTGGTGATTGACGTAAGTCGAATGAACGCGATCACCGTCGACACGGCGGCCAACACGGCGCGCGTCGGCGCCGGCGCGAAGTTGATCGACGTCTACAACGTCGTCGGCAACGCCGGGCGGCTCCTCCCGGGCGGCTCGTGCCCGACGGTCGGCATCGCCGGACTCGCCCTCGGCGGGGGCATCGGCGTGTTCGCACGAAAGTTCGGACTGACGACCGACAACATCCGCGCCGCGACGATCGTCACGGCGGACGCGCGCGTGCTGGACGTCGACGCGTCCACCAACGCCGACCTGTGGTGGGCCAGTCGGGGCGGCGGCGGTGGAAACTTCGGCGTCGTGACGTCCTTCGAGTTCGACGTGCACCCCATGCCCGAGGTGACGCTGTTCACGCTCCAGTACCCGTGGTCGGCGGCGTCCACGATGCTGAGTGCGTGGGCCCAGTGGATCGCCGCGGCGCCGGACGAACTCTGGTCGAACTGCCAACTGCTCTCCCAGGGGACCTACGGGTACCTGGCACAGGTCGCCGGCGTGTTCTGTGGATCGCCGAGTGAACTCGCGAGCGTGCTCGCGCCGCTGCGCTCGATGATCGCGGCGTCGCCGACGTACTCCTTCAGCGGCTCCAGTGCCTACCTGAGCGCCATGGAGATCGAAGCGGGCTGTTCGGGCCTCACCATCGCGGCCTGTCATCTGACCACGCAGAACCCGGCCGGTCACCTCAGCCGCGAGGCCTACTCGGCGAAGTCGAGTTACGTGAACGGTCCGATCGGTGACGCGGCGGCGGCCGGGTACGTCGCGGCCGTCGAGAACCTCCACGCGCACGCGCCGACGGTCGGCGGCGGTCTCGCCTTCGACGCCTACGGCGGGGCGATCAACCGGGTCGCGAGTGACGCCACGGCCTTCGTCCACCGCGACAAGTTGGCCTGCATCCAAGCGACGTACTCGTGGTCCGGCTACACGTCGCCGTCGGTGATCGCGGCCGGCGCGCGGTGGCTGCACTGGCTCGGGACCAGCGTGTTCGATCCGGCGACGGGCGCGTACCAGAACTACATCGATCCGACGCTCGCGAACTGGCCGAGCGCCTACTACGGATCGAACCTCCCTCGGCTCTCGTCGATCAAGACGAAATTCGATCCCGACGGTCGGTTCTCCTTCGCCCAGTCGATCCCCCGGTCGGCTCGAGCCCTCTAGGTCGCGGCGGCGCGCACGTCGGTCTGATACGAAAGGTCCGCCGAGGACTGACCGACACCCACGCCGTACTCCCCGGCAACCAGAGTGAACGCACCGTGTTCGAAGACCCGCAACCGCGACCACGGGATCTCGAGCACCAGGCCCTTGGTCTGGGACGGCGCCACGAGGACACGCTCGAAGGCACGCAGCTGTTCCGGCGGTTCGTCGGTCGAGGCCGGGTCCTTCACGTAGACCTGCACGACGTCGTCACCGCTGCGCTCGCCGACGTTGGTCACCGCGATCCGCACGTCGATGCCGCTCGAGGTCGTCGTGACCGACGGTTTCGAGAGTGCGAAGTTCGTGTAGTCCAGCCCGTAGCCGAAGGCGAACAGCGGCGTCACGTCGTGCGACTGGTACCAGCGGTACCCGATGTCGAGGACGGAGCCGAAGTGGACCGTGCCGTCGACGCCGGGGAACGTGCTCGGCGAACGCTGCGGCGTCTCGGACTCATTCGCCGGGAAGGTGATCGGCAGTCGACCGGACGGATCGACACGACCGGACAAGACCGCCGCGATCGCCGCGCCGTCCTCTTGTCCCGGGTACCAGTCTTCGAGTACGGCCGAGACGCGGTCGAGCCAGGGCATCAACACCGCGCCCCCGGTGTTGAGCACGACCACGGTGCGGGGGTTGGCCGCGGCGACCGCTTCGATGAGCGCGTTCTCGTCGCCGGGCAGGTCCAGGTTGGGTCGGTCGGCACCCTCGGTCGTCTGGTCGCCCGCGAAGACGATGGCCACGTTCGAGCGCTTCGCCGCGGCGACCGCGGCGTCGATCTGGGAGGTCACGTCGATGATCGAGAACTTCGGGGGCTGATGGTGGATCACGGCGAACCACCGCGCGCCGAACGTGTAGACGTGGCCGCGAACGAGCTGGACCGACGTGGACATGTCGTCGCGCGCGTGCAGTCCGGGTGAGCCGAGGATCATGCGGCCGTTCTCGTAGAGCCAGGTGTCGCCGTACTGCTGGAGGGAGAGGTCGAAGGTGCCGGTCGCTTCGGCGCGCGCCCGCATCTTCCACTTCATCCAGTAGCGCCCGCGGCGCGGCGCGGCGGCCGTCACCACGTAGGGCGTGACGTTGGGTTCGTTCTCGATGCGCAGGTCGGCCTTGCCCGGCGGTCCGAAGTGTCGCAACGGCGTCTCCAACTTGAGCGGCCGACCGCTGACAACGTGGAGCCCCTGGAGCGCGTCGAGGTCCTCGGTCACCGGACCGCCCGGCGCGTAGATCACGTGGTCGCTCGCGCCCAGGCTCGCGCGGATCGCCGCGATGGGTGTGACGACGTGCTCGGCGATGACCTCGGAGCTGCCGCCGCCGGCGTCGACGAGACCCCGGTCGGCGTCGGTCCCGATGACGGCGAGCGTCGAGTCATCCCTCGTGAGTGGCAAGACACCGTCGTCCTTCAACAGCACGACACTGCTCTCGGCCGCGAGCAGGGACAGGGCGACGTGCGCGGACGTCGACGCGGGCGTGTAGATCGAACTCTGCACGGGGCGACCCACGTCGTGGAAGCGAAACATCTCGACGAGCACGGAACGCACCGCGCGATCGAGGTCCCCCACGGGCAGCTCCCCCAAGTCCACGCTCCGTCGGAGGCGAAGCACCGACGCCGGCTTCACGAGCGAGATACCCACCCGAAAGGCCGACGCGACGCTGTGGGCCGCGCGTTGATCCGATCGCACGAAGCCCCTGAAGTGCCACGAGCGAAGTGTCGAGTAGATAGAGGGGTTCGCGCAGGTATCGATCCCGTTGAGCCGACCGTAGGCGCACATCAGGCCGGCCACGTGACCTTGCTCGACCGCCGCGCGAAACGGCGCGTCGTAGACCTCGGCGAGGGCGCGCGCCGTGACCACCTGATTCAGCCGGGCGCGCGCGGTCTCTTGGGTGTACGCGCCGAAGTGCTTCGCCTCGGACATGACGCCGGTCGACTGGATGCCCTGCACGTCGGCGACGCCGAGGACGCTGGCCAGATAGGGATCCTCCCCGTAGGTCTCGAAACCGCGACCGTCGAGCGGTACCCGCAGCAGGTCCAACTCCGGAGCTTGCAGCACCGAGATCCCCTTGGTGCGCGCCTCTTGGCCGATGGCGCGGCCGACGTCGCGAACGAGCGACGGATCGAAGGTTGCCGCGAGTCCCAACTCCGCGGGGAACGACGTGACGCCGGTCAGACCGTTCGCCAGGCCCATGGGTCCGTCGGACAGCGAGAGTGGCGGGAGGCACAGCGACGGCACGCCGAGATTCTGATTCTCCAGCGGCGGGTAGGTCGAGAGCACGACGAACGAGACACGCTGCGCGATCGTCATCCGGGCGAGCACTTCGTTCGCCAGCGTGACGTCGCTCGTGTGATGATCCTTCGATTGGGCCACCCACGGACAGTCCGTGGAGGTCGAGAAGCCGTTGACGGGCGCGCCGTATATGTATTTTGACGCCCCTGACGGCGTCGCCGCGACGAGCGCGACGCCAACCGCGACGAGCGCGACGACGCACGTCGCGCGTCGAAGCCGTCCTCGACGAATCTCTCGCCCTGTGAGAATCATCCCTGTCCCTCGTGGTGATCGACGCCCGGCCCGCGGCGCTCATGGTCGATAGATGCAATCGACCCGTCCGAGGACCATAGTTTTGGATGTTGAACGCGACCGGTCAGTTCGGTGAATGATTATGACTTTCTTACCCAACCGCTCTCGTCGCCGTCGTGGTTTCGCCACCTTCGTGACGACGTGACCACGCCGAATCGCCGTGTGGCCGACCGAGGTCGCCGAGCGCGCCGACACATGTAATGTCATGAAATGGGGCACCCGCGCCTTCTTCTGGTCACGACGACGAGGAGAGCGCCGGGTGCCGAAGTCACCTCGTTGGCGGCGTCCGCGCCCTGGTCCCTGACGCCCGTGAACGCCCTACTCGCGCCGCGCTCGCTCGGCGAACGAACCTAGCCCGATCATGCGTCATCGCCGCGTCGAGCGACCCTTCGACGGCGAGCGTTCACGTTCGGTCGCTTCGACGTCACCGTCGCGCACGTTCGATCCGATCGCGCGATGCGCGATCCACTTCCGATCTCGATGGCACGAGCGACCGATACGGGCGGGGCCGTTCGTGGGCGGCGGTTGAGCACGGTGGCAACTGGGGGGTCGCGTGAAGTCGGCGAATAGTCGCCAACGCCGGATCGTCTACGCCCTGGCGTGCGTCGTGTGTTGTGCGACGTCCTTCGTCACCGTGTCGGCGGGCGCCAGCGCGCGGTCCACGGGACCGCCCCGACTGATGATCATCGTGCTGCGTGATCAGAATCGCTCGCTCGCGCCGCGCTCGTCCGCGTACGGGGCCGCCGTCACGGCCGAGCAGGCACCCCTCGTGCGGTCACTTCGCGCGAGTGGAGCGACACACGTCTCCTCCTTGCGCTTCATGAACGCGCTGGTCGCCCGGGTGTCGGCCTCGGAGGCACGGTCTCTCGCCGACGATCCCGCGGTCGCTCGGTTGTTCCCCGACGCCGTGCTGCCCGGACCGATCGTCGATGCGCGCCCCGTGGCGGGCGCGCGCGGTGCCAGGGTGATCCAAGACCCGACGTCGAGGATCTCGGACGCCGCGATGTGCGGCACCGCGAAGAACCCCCAGCTGAACCCCGAGGCGCTGACCAACATCAACGCCACGCCCGCGCAGTTGGGCAGTGACGACGGGGCGGGCGTGACGGTCGCGATCCTCGCCGACGGCCTCGACGCCGCCGATCCGGACTTCCAACGCAACGCGGCCTACGGCACGCCCGGCCAGTCGGTCGTGAAGGAGTACGACTTCTCGAGTGACGGCACGAGCGCACCGACCCAGGGTGCCGAAGCGTTCGGTGACGCGAGTTCCATCGCCGCCCAGGGCAACGCCGTCTACGACCTCTCCCAGTACGTGTCACCGACGCACCCGTTGCCGAGCGGCTGCGACATCAAGGTCGTCGGCGTCGCCCCCGGCGCCAACGTCGAGGCCCTGAAGGTGTTCGCGACGAACAACGACACCACCGAGTCCGGTTTCCTCGAGGCGATCAACTTCGCGGTCGCGAGCGGCGCCAAGGTCATCAACGAGTCATTCTCCTCGACGAACTTCCCCGACACCGCGCTCGACGTGACGCGCGAGGCCAATGACGCCGCCGTCGCGGCCGGTGTCACGGTCGTCGTCAGCTCCGGTGACGCCGGCAGCACGAGCACCATCGACTCGCCGGCGTCGGACCCCGACGTCATCAGCGTCGGCGCCACGACGACGTTTCGGACCTACACGCAGTTGACGTACGGCGGGATCAACGACCCCTCGGCGAGCGGGTCCTACGTCGACGACAACATCTCGAGCCTGTCCTCGGGTGGCTTCGCCCAAGGCGGCAACACCGTCGACCTCGTGGCGCCGGGCGACCTCAACTGGGCGCTGTGCAGCACCAACTATTCGGTGTACGCGGACTGCGTCAACGAGAACGGCGTCGGTTCGCCGATTGAACTGTTCGGCGGGACGAGCGAGTCGGCCCCGCTCACCGCGGGCGCCGCCGCCGACGTGATCGCGGCCTACGCCTCGACACACGACGGCCAGGACCCCACACCGGCGCTGGTCAAGGAGATCCTCATGAGCACGGCGAGCGACATCGGCGCGCCGGCGACCGAGCAGGGCGCCGGACTCTTGAACGTCCTGGCGGCCGTGAGAGAGGCCAAGTCGATCGACGCCGCGAGCGGCAATGACGCGGCCGACGCCACCGACGGCGGCCTCCTGCTCGACCCCACTCAGATCAACGTGGTCCAAGACCCCGGCGACACCGCCGATCCGTCGGTGCAGGTGACGAACACCGGCGCCAGCGCGGTGACCGTGAACCTGTCGACCCGGACGCTCGCGTCGACGCCGGTGGCGACCCAGATCGGCAATTTCTGCATGCAACCCCGGACCCCGACGCTGGGTTGTCCGGCGAACACCGGGACGTTCGCGATTTGGAGCGGCGTCAACGAGGTCTATCAGGACGAGAGCTTCCGGGTCCCCGCGACCAACGGACTGTCACGCCTCGAGTTCGCGGCCGCCTACACGTACTCCGGTCAGTCGTCGTTGCTCCACTTCGCGCTCTTGGAACCGAACGGGGCCTACGCCGCGTACTCGCTGCCCCAAGGTCTCGGCGACTACGGCGAGGTCGAGGTGTCCGATCCGCCGCCCGGGAAGTGGACCGCGGTGTTCTTCACCCAGGGCGCCGGCTTCGGCACGAGCGCCGCCGTGCAGTGGAGCGCCAGCACCGTGACCTACGTCGCGGGCGCCACGATCAGCCCCTCATCCTTGACCATCGCGCCGGGACAGACGGGCGTCGCCCACCTCGCGCTCACTAGTTCCAACGTCGCGGGCGACACGAGTCAGTCCGTCGTCGTCTCGAGCCGCTACGGCACGAACACCGTGCCGGTGACGGTGCGGACCTCGATCGCCACCGACGCGCAGGGTGGGACCTTCAGCGGCGTCTTGACCGGCGGCAACGGTCGCCCCGCGACCCAGGCCGCCACGAACACCTACGCCTTCAACGTGCCGAGCGCGCAGTCCGACCTCGACGTGAGCCTGACGCTGTCGAGCGACCCGAACGACACCTTCATCGCCGAGCTCGTCGATCCCGACGGCCAGACCGTGGGCTACTCCACGAACGCCGCGGTGGTCAACGCCTACGGGGTGCCCACGGGGAACCTCTCGGTGACCCTGTACAAGGCGGACCCCGTGGCGGGGCGCTGGAGCCTCGTCGTCGAATGGCTCAATCCCGTCACCGGACTGGAGCTCAAAGAGCCGTTCTCCGGCACGATTCAGTTCAATCACGTCAACGTCATCGACAACCTGCCGGACAACGATCCATCGATTGCCGCCGGCACCGCGAAGACGTACGTCGTCAACGTCGTCAACACCGCGAGCGCGCCCGAGGCGTTCTTCGTCGACCCGCGTTGGGACCAGACCGAGACCATCGACCTGTTGGACCAGAACTTCCCGGCAACGGCGACCGACATGACGTTGCCGCTGTCGGCGGGGCTCGGCTACCCGTACTACCTCGTGCCGTCCCAGACGAGTGAACTCCAAGCGACCATCACCGGCACGGCGCCGGTGACCTTCGACCTCGAGTACTTCCCGGGCGACCCGGATATCTCGCCCGGGTTGAACGACCAGACGGGCACGACGGGCTCGATCGACGGCGACAGCGCCAGCGCGACCTTCAGCGATCCCGAAGTCAGTCCCGGGTTGTGGCTGCTCAACCCCGCCGAGATCGGGCCGTACCCGGCCTCGGGAGCGCCACTGGTCACCGCCAGCGCCAACCTGAGTGCGGTGACCCAGACCTTTGACCCCTGGATTACATCATCGACGGGTGACCTGTGGTCGTCCTTCAACGGACTGTCCACGGGATTCTCGCCGGTCGTCCTGCAACCGGGACAGGGGACGACCATCACGGTGACGGTCGCGCCGACCGGTGCGGCGGGGACCAAGGTCTCGGGGACGCTCTTCGTCGACGACTACGCCATCAACAGTGGGTTCGTGAATGGTCTGGTGCAGTCCGACGAACTCGCCGCGATCCCCTACGACTACACAATTTCGCACTGACGCCGACTCTTCGAAACCGAGACAAGTGGGCGCTCGCGATTAAGGGAGGATTTTTCTGTATTCGGCGCTCCATCGTTCATTCATGCAGTGTCGAACTCGAAAGGTCTTGACGAACCCAACGATGCTCACGACGCCACGTTTTGATGCATAAGTCCTCACGCGGAAAAACTCAATTTTCTGGATACTGTGCAAGGGCTGGCGGGGCCCCAGGCGCCTCGCTACACTCTGCTCAATTCGACTTTGGGCGTCAAGGGCGAGTCCGAGGATGGCGAACGATTCGCCACCCTCTTAGTCATGGGGGACTAAATGAGAAGGATTCATATAGGAGTACGCACCGGCATCGCGTTCGCCGCGATGACGTTGGCGTTGTCGCCGGTGTTCACTTTGAGCGCTGGAGCAAGTAGCCCAGGGAACAACACGTGGGTGAACGTCGCTGGTGGCATCAGTCCCGCGAACATCTCCGGTGCCGTGCCGTTTGGTCCGGCGCCGTCAAACACGCCCGAAGAGGTCTCATTCATCCTGGATGAGAACCACGCGAGCCAGTTGCAGAACATCGTGGAGAGCGGCGTGCCGAACGAGAACTTCCTCTCGGTCGCGCAGTTCGCGGCGCAGTACGGACAGTCGCCGGCGAACGTCACCGCGTTGACGAACTACCTCGGCGGCTTCGGCATCCAGACGAACGTGCTGGCCGACATGATCGACGTCCAGGCCTGGGGCACCGCCGGCGAATTCGACGCCGCGATGTCCGTCGTCCAGGACGAATACCACTCACCGGGTGGCCAGGGCTCGAACAGTCAGCAGAAGGTCCCCGGTCAGACGTTCCACGGACCCACGACGAATCCGCAGCTCCCGAACTACTTGGCGAAGTTCGTGCTCTCCGTGCTCGGTCTGACGAATTACTCGCCCTTCACCAGTGACGCGATGTCGGCGACCCAGAAGGTCGCCACCACGCCGTCCGCGCTGAGCACGAACTCGTGCCTGGCGCTCGTCGGGCTTCCCAGCGCGTGCAACACGCCGTCGAACTTCGAGAGCAACTACGGACTCACCAACCTCGAGAAGCACAACAACGGCAGTGGCCAGACCCTGGCGATCATCACCTTGGCAACGATGGACCCCGGTTCGCCGCAGTACTTCTGGAGCAAGATCCTGGGGATGACGCCCACCGGACGGACGCTGACCGAGATCCCCGTTGACGGCGGATCGGGCGCGCCAAGTAACGCCGCTGGTTCGACCGAGACCGACCTCGACGTCGAACAATCCGGCGCCATCGCCCCGGGAGCCAACATCTTGGTCTACGAGGCGCCGAACACGGACTTCGGTTTCGTCGACGGCTTCGCAGAGGCGGCCAGTGACAACATCGCGTCGAGCTTCTCCTCGAGTTGGGGTGAGGCCGAATCGCTGATCAACGTCTTCACCGCGATCGGCGGAGAGACGACGGAGTACCAGGCGTCCTTTGACGAGGTCTTCGAGGAGATGGCGATTCAGGGCCAAACGGGATTCGTCTCGGCCGGTGACGCCGGTGCCTACGACGACAGCAACGAGCTCGGTACCACCAACCTCGACGTCGACTCACCGGGGGACAGCCCGTACATAACGACCGCCGGTGGTACGACCTTGCCGTGGAGCGGCACGTTCGTCAACGGTTCGCTCAGTGCCAACGTCTCGGTCACGTCGCAGCGCGCGTGGGCTTGGGACTACCTCTGGCAGCCGATCGCCACGATCACCGGCGCTCCACTGGCGGCGATTGCAGAAGGGTATTCAGTGGGCGGTGGTGGCGGCTACAGCGGCCTCGAGCAGACGCCCTATTACCAGCAGGGCATCTCGGGCGTACACAACTACTCGGCCGTTCCGTGGCTGACGCCGACCGGGTATTCAAATACGATCCCCCTGAGTCCTACGGTTTCGATCATTCTTCCGCCGGGATTCACACTGCCCTTGGAATGGAACTTCAACCCGACGCCGTCGGTGATCACCGGTTCCAATACTGGTCGAGCGACGCCTGACCTGTCGACCGACGCCGACCCCTATTCCGGTTACCTCGAATGGTCGGGGTCCTTCACGCCCACCACGCAGTACGGCTACCTCGAGGGTGGCTGGGGCGGCACGAGCTTCGTCGCTCCCCAGCTGAACGGCTCGGCGGCGTTGATCGACTCGGCGCTCGGGTACCGCACCGGATTCTGGAACCCGGACCTGTACTGGGCGGCGTCGCACGGCAACTCGCCGTTCACGTCCCTCAACACGGCCAGCACCAGCAACGACAACCTCTTCTACACCGGCACCCCGGGAACGGTGTTCAACCCGGCCACGGGTCTCGGTGTCCCGAACCTCGGCCAAGTGAAGAGCCTGTTCGACCAATAGCGTCGTACGCGATTGATCGCCACGAAGCCCGCGCGTCACGAAAGTGGCGCGCGGGCTTCGTCGTGTGCGCTCGAACGTCGCGCGGTGGTGCCCCCGGCAGGAGTCGAACCCGCAACCTGACGGGTAGAAACCGTCTGCTCTATCCAGTTGAGCTACAGGGGCGTCACGCCCAGCGTACTGAACGGCCGGCCGATTCTTGGCTCACGGGAAGTCCGCTGTGCAATACTGGACTGACTTGGTGGGCGTAGCTCAGTTGGTTAGAGCGCCAGGTTGTGGTCCTGGAGGCCGCGGGTTCGACCCCCGTCGCTCACCCCACGTAGCACCCGACTCCCCCGGTTCGTCCGTCGGAGTCGGGTGTTTTTTTATGGCGCGAGAACGCGTACCGACGAGTAGATTTCGCCTAGGCAACCTCGCGCGAGGTTCGACTGGAGAGACCAATGACAATCGTTCGTGACTCGTTCTACATCAACGGCGAATGGGTGAAGGCCCGTTCGTCCGAGACCCTCGAAGTGACCACGTCGGGCACCGGCGAGCTGTACGCGACCGTGCCCGCCGGCACCGTCGAAGAGGCCAACAGCGCCGTCGAGGCCGCGGCCGCGGCGTTCACCGCGTGGTCGAACACCAGTCCGAAGGAACGCGGTGAGTTCCTGATGCGGATCTCGGAGAAGCTGGCCGAGCGCGACGACGAGCTCGCGTTGGTCATCGCCAACGAAGTCGGCATGCCGCTGATGTTGTCCAAGGGCATCCAGGTCGGTCTGCCGACCATGGTCTTCGCGGAGAACGCGACGCGCGCCGCGGAGTTCGAATGGGAAGAGGAGTCCGGCAACTCGACGCTGGTCCGCGAGCCCGTCGGTGTGGTCGCCGCCATCACGCCCTGGAACTACCCGCTCTACCAGGTCTCGCTGAAGGTCGCCGCCGCGTTGGCCGCGGGCTGCACGGTCGTGTTGAAGCCCAGCGAGGTCGCACCCATCAACGCCTTCATCCTCGCGGACATCATCGACGAGGTCGGACTACCCAAGGGCGTCTTCAACCTCATCACGGGGCTCGGTCCGGTCGTCGGCGAGGCGATCGTCGTGCACCCGAAGACCGACATGGTCTCGTTCACCGGTTCCACGCGCGCCGGGAAGCGGGTCATGCAGTTGGCCTCGGAGATGGTCAAGCGGGTGTCGCTCGAACTCGGCGGCAAGTCGGCCAACGTGATCCTCGAGGACGCCGACATCCCCAAGGCCGTCGCCGACGGCATCTTCCAGTGCTACCTCAACTCCGGTCAGACCTGTTCTGCCCTGACGCGAATGGTCGTGCCGCGCTCCAAGCTGGCCGAGATCGAGGACCTCGCGGTCGCGACGTCGGCGGGCTTCGCGCCGTCGGACCCCATCACCGGTTCGAGCCTGCTCGGACCGCTCGTCAGCGCCGTGCAACAGCAGCGCGTTCGCGACTACATCAACAAGGGCGTCGACGAAGGCGCGCGACTCATCACCGGCGGCACCACTCCCCCGGAGGGACTGGAGAAGGGGTACTACGTCGAGCCGACGATCTTCTCCGACGTGCGAACCGACATGACGATCGCCCAAGAGGAGATCTTCGGTCCGGTCCTCTCGATCATCCCCTACGACACGGAAGAGGAGGCCATCGCCATCGCGAACGATTCGTCGTACGGTTTGGCCGGCGGCGTGTGGGCCGGGACCGACGAGAAGGCGTTCGAAGTCGCGCGCAAGATCCGCACCGGCCAGTTGGCGATCAACGGCGGCGCGTTCAACCCGCTGGCGCCCTTCGGCGGTTACAAGCAGTCGGGCATCGGCCGCGAGCGTGGACTGTACGGCTTCGAAGAGTTCCTCGAAGTGAAGGCCATCCAACACAACTAAACCATTGGGCGTCGGCGAGTGGTTAGACTCGTCTCGCGCCGGTAGCTCAATTGGCAGAGCATTTGACTCTTAATCAACAGGTTCCGGGTTCAAGTCCCGGCCGGCGCACCAAGGTGCCGTCGTCGCACGCCGTTCGACTATTTGAGTAGTCGCGACAGGCGTCGATCCTTGAGTTCTCGTCCGCCCGTCTGGCACGTGGGACAGTACGTCATCTCGTAGGACTCAAAGGACACGCGGCGCAACGTGTCGCCACACGAGGCGGGGCACGGTTCTTCGGCGCGTCCGTGCACCTTGAACCGTCCACCTAGTTTGGCCTCGGACAGCCCGCCCTCGCGGGTGCGTTCGAGTTCGAGGGCTTCGTCCAACACACCGAGGGCGGCACTGAGCAAGGACTCGCGCTGCTCGGGACGCAGCGAGGCGAACGAGGCGAAGGGCGACAGACGGGCGCGGTGCAAGATGTCGTCACCCCAGCCGCGGCCGATCCCCGACATGAAGCGCTGATCACGGAGGTCGGTCGTGAGCTGACGCCTCGACTGGCTCGTGCGGATGAGCACGGCGAACTCGTCGCTGCCCGGTTCCGGACCGAGCCCCGCGAGCGGCCCCTCATCGCCGGGTGCGAGCACCCACCACGCGGCCTTGCGGTGCGTGCCGTATTCGCGCACGAGGACACCGACGTTCGACCGGTCGATCCCGACGCCACCACGATCGAACACCAAGCGCAGCGCCGAGCCGCGGGGCCGAGTCTGCTTCGGCGGCTGCTCGACGTCCACACGTCCGGCCTGCGAGAGGTGCATCACGATCCGGACGCCGTCGTCAAAGGTCCACACGAGATACTTCGCCCTCCTGGTCACCGATTCGAGTCGATGTTCGAGCACCGACTCCGGCGTGGGCGCGTACGTCTTGAGCGACGAGAATCCGAGGAGGTCAGCCCGCAGGAGCGTGGCGCCCTCGAGCACGGCGGTGAGTCGCTCGGAAAGAGCTTGCATCTCCGGCAATTCGGGCACGCCACAATGTACCCAGAACGCCACCGCACGCGATCGCGCGTTTCGTTGGTGCGACCTTGAGAATTGCCTGAGACCTCCGAAGCTGCCGATTCATCGCGCTGCGCCGTCCGTAGGATGAGTTTCACCTCATGTACGAGGGTTTTCGCGATGGTTCGGACCTCGCTTTGCGCGAACGATGCACTCGAAGCAGTTCGTCAGGTCGACGATGTCGTGAACAACTGGAGGTCCGATCATGGAACCGACTACTACCCGTCCAATGGTGTTTCGCACGCTCGGCCGGTGGCTACTCCCACTACTACTCTTCGCGTCGGGCCTCGTCCTCGGGGTCGCGGGACCCGCAAGCGCCGCGGCGGCGAACGGCACCGGGACCATGACCACCAAGACCACGAGCGTCACGTACGGCTCGACCGCGCACACGATCACCTTCACCTACACCGCCGCGACCGGCGGCGTGTCGGGCGGTGGCGTCCACCTCACGGTCCCGGCCGGCTGGTCGGCTCCCTCGACGACGGGCACGTCCGCCGGCTACACGACCGCGAGTACCGGAACGGTCTCCGTCGACGGTCAGACCATCGTCGTGCTCGGCGTGACGCTGGCCGCCGGTGCCACGCTGAGCATCAACTACGGCGCCAGGTCCGCCAAGGGGCCGGGCGCGACGGCGACCACCTCCGTCGGCGCCGTGACGTGGACCACGACCGAGAAGTCGACGTCGGGCGGCGCCGAGACCACGATCGCCAAGTCGCCGGTCATCACGGTGACCCAGACCTTGGCCACGCCGGCCGCGCCGTCGGTCTCCCTCGTGTCACCGAGTTCGATCGTTGTCAACTTCACGCCCAACGCCGACGCCAAGTCGAGCACCGTCACCATTCGACTGGCCAAGGACGGCTCGTTCGTCAAGGCCGTCGAGGGCAACACCACGGGCAGTGAGACCATCACCGGCCTCACCCCGGGCGACACCTACTACGCGACGATCACGTCCGTGGGCAACGACACCGATTACTTCACGTCCGACGCGGGCGCCCACTCCACCGTCATCACCCCCGGGGTGTTGACGATCTCGGCGCGCGCGACCAACGTGACCGTCGGTCACCCCGTCGACGTCGTGGCGGTGGTGACCGGACTCACGGCGGCCGACCGGGCCAGCGTCACCAAGGACACCTTCACCTACACCGGCGTCGCGCCGACGGTCTACGCGACGTCCACCGTCGCCCCGTCGGCCGTGGGCACGTACCTCGCGCTGCCGGCGAACGCGACCGTGGTCGTGACCCCCAGCATCGATCAGGGCGTCTACGCCACCACGTACAACTACGTCGCGGGCACGCTCGTGATATCGGCCGTCTCCAAGGTCCCCCTGCGCGCGACGAGTGTGGTCGGTGGGGCCTGGACCGGACGAACCGTGACCGTGACCATCGTCGGATCCGGGTTCTTCGGACAACCGCGGATCATCAGCAGCACGGGTCGTGACACGACGGCGCACGTCATCCACGACACCGGCAAGCGACTCACCGTTCGCGTGAGCGTGAAGACGGGGACGCCGAGGGGCGTTCACGTCTTTCGCGTCACCTTGAGCAACGGGAAATCCGTCAACGTGCACTACAGCCAGTTCTAGACCTCGAACACGCTTCGACCTGTTGACTTGATCGAGCGCGAGGACGAGGACGTGTCCTAGGTTTCCGGCGTCGGGTCGGACCCTCGATCTCGCGTGGAGCGTTCATCGGTCGATTCGTTCATCAGGTCGATGACCTCGCGGTCGGAGACCTGCGAGAAGTCCTCGTACCAGTGGCCGACCGCGAACGGCCCATCGATCCGCGTGAGCGACACGAACTGGTCGGCGACCCGCTCCATACGCGTCGCCGCCGCGACGCTCGTGACGGGCGCCGCCACGCACACCCACGTCGCGCCGCGCGCGCGTACGACCTCGCAGGCGGCGAGGGCCGTGGCACCGGTCGCGAGGCCGTCGTCGACGATGACGACGGACCGATCCTCGAGGTCCGTGAGGGGACGCGCACCCCGATAGAGTTCGACGCGCCTCGCCAGTTCCGTTCGTTCGACGGACGCGACGCGATCGAACTCCCCGTCCGAGACCCCTGAATGCGCAAGGGCGTCTTCGGTCACCACGACGTCGTCCTCACTGATCGCCCCCATCGCCAGTTCGGGCTGCCAGGGAAAACCGAGCTTGCGCACGACGAGGACGTCCAGGGAGCAGTGCAGGACTCTCGCGACCTCGTACGCGACGGGCACACCGCCACGGGCGAGTCCCAGCACCACGACGTCGCGTCCGTCGAGCACCGCGTGGAGTCGCTCACCCAACTGACGTCCGGCGTCCTTGCGATCGATGAACCGTGTCACGCGCCATGCCCCACAACCCACAGTGTGCCGTCTTCTCGGCCACGACCGAGCGCTGAGGACCTCCGTCGTGGTCAACGGTGATCTCCTTGGTCGCGTGGGCCGACAGGGGCCCGAAGCCGCGCCAATCGGCGCGACACCGCACGCCTCAGGTGTCTCGTCGCGCCATCGTCCAACCCCCGACACCCAAGAGGACGACCGCGTAGAGGGCGAGGAGGAGCAGTCCGATGAACGGACTGAAGAGAGGCGTTCCCTGGAGTTGACTCGGCGTGGTCGAGGCGAAGACCGTCGAGCTGATGTTGGCGGGCAGGAATCGACTCAGGTCGTGGACGATGACGCCGGGCAACGCGAAGAGCACGACCGTCAGCACCAGCATGACGCCGGTGAACACCGAGAGCGACGCGGCCGACGATCGGACGATCGACGCGATGCCCAGGCCGATGAGGCCGACGATCGCGAGGTCGATGCCACTTTCGATCAACACGCGAAGTATGCCCGGCTGGGAGAGGGCGATCTGGCCCGCGTGTCCGGCGAGAATGAGGCGGCCCAGATAGTACGTGGAGAACGAGAGGACTTCGCCGAGCACGAGTCCCACTCCCCCCACCACGATGGCCTTGGCGCCGAGGACGATCCCCGGTCGCGGCATCGCCGCCAGGGTCGAACGGATTTGGTTCGTGCTGTACTCCGAACTCAAGGAGAGCACGCCGAGCACGCCCATGACGAACTGACCGAAGTTGAAACCGACGAGGACCCGCATGATCGGGTCGGTGACGTGGGCCTGGCCCCGCAGGGCGCTGGTGGAGAGGTAACACAGCCCGTACGTGACGAGCGCGAGCGCGAGGACGCTCCACGCGGCCGAGCGCAACGACCAGAACTTGGTCCATTCACCGCGCAAGGCGCAGCGCAGACCCGCCCGAGATTTTGTCTCTGTGACGTCGTCACCGATGAGGAGGGTGGTCGTCACGACGCTCGGTACTGGACCGCACCCGCCGTCATCTCCATGAACGCGTCCTCGAGGGAACTGAGGTCGGTCAATTCATAGATTGCGTTCTGCTGTTCGAGCGCCAATTCGCCGATGACCTTGGCGCTCAGGTTCGTCACCGTGAGGCACGAGTTCGTGTCGCGCAACGTGAGACCGCCGGCCTCCTCAAGGGCCGTCGCCAAGATATCGAGGTTGGCCGCGCGCACCTTGAACGACTGGGCGGAACTGCACGCGACGAAATCGTCGACCGAGAGCTCCGCGATGAGACGCCCCTTGCCGATGACGACCAGTTGGTCAGCGGTGCGCGCCATCTCGGCCATGAGGTGACTCGAGATGAGTACGGTGCGACCCTCGGCGGCGAGGTCCCGACAGAGCGACCGCGTCCAGCGAATGCCCTCGGGGTCGAGTCCGTTCACGGGTTCATCGAGCAAGATGACCGCCGGATCGCCGAGCAGTGCCGCCGCGATCCCGAGGCGCTGACCCATGCCCAACGAGAACTTGCCGACGCGACGTTTCGCGACCGAGGTGAGCCCCACGAGGTCGAGGACATCATCGACGCGTGACGGAGCGATGCCACCGTAGTGAGCGAGCGAACGGAGGTGGGCGCGGGCCGAGCGACCGGGGTGAAGAGCCCGGGCTTCGAGGAGCGCCCCAACTTCGCGCATCGGCCAGCGAAGGTCCTTGTACTTTTGGCCGCGAATCGTGACCTCGCCCGAGTCGGGATGATGGAGTCCCATGATCAACGACATCGTCGTCGACTTCCCGGATCCATTCGGTCCGAGGAAGCCCGTCACCTTCCCCGGTGCGACGTCAAAAGTGAGGTCGTCGACCGCGACCACGCCACCGAAGCGCTTCGTCAGTCCGCGGACCTCAATCACCCGACGACCTTAAGCGGATCAGATGACAAGAGCATGCAGACAGCGTAAGAATGACTTAATCCTACGTGCCGTCGAGGTTCATCGTACCGGCGTGACGCTCGACGGACGTCCAGTGCAGCATTGGTTGACGTCGATCGAGAGCGACCGCTTCGATTGTCGTCGATCAAGGAGGGTCGTGCCGTTGCGCCAGATGATCCGAGTAGCCGTGGTGAGTGCGCTGTTGCTCGCACTCTGCGTCACGGGGAGTGGCGCGTCCGCGTCGTCGCGCATTCCGACCAGCGCGCCGTGCGGGCAGCAGCGGACGGCCACGTACACCCACGTCGTGTGGATCATGCTGGAGAACGAGGGTGACGCGGTGCTCGCGTCGTCCAGCGCGCCGTATTTCAACCAACTCAGTGACGTGTGCGGACTCGCGACGAACTACTTCGCGATATCGCACCCCAGCCTTCCGAACTACGTGGCACTCACCTCCGGATCGACGCAGGGCATCGTCGACGACGGCGATCCGAGTGCGCATCGCCTCGCCGTGCCGAGCCTGTTCTCCCAGTTGGGATCGCGGTGGCGAACGCTGGCCCAGTCGATGCCGAGCGCGTGCGACCAGGTCACGACCGATCTCTACGCCGCGCGACACAACCCCGCCGTGTACTACACCACGATCGCCGCGTCGTGCCAGCGATCCGACGTTCCCCTGAGCTACCCACTGAACCTCAGCGCCGCGTTCACGATGATCGTGCCGAACATCTGCGATGACATGCACAGCTGCCCGATGAGTGACGGTGACGCTTGGCTGCGGCACGTCGTCCCCTTGATCGTGGCGAGTCGCCAGTACCAATCACGCTCGCTCGTCCTCTTCATCACGTTCGATGAGAACGATCTGATGGCGTCGAACCGGGTCCCGACCTTGGTCATAGCGCCGTCGACGCCGCGCGGCGATCGAGTCGACACGAGGTTCACGCACTACTCACTCCTGCGAACCACCGAGACGCTGTTGCACCTCACGCCCCTCGCCGGCGCCAGAACCGCGACCTCGATGGTGACACCCTTCCACCTATGAGAACTCGCGAGGGCGATCGGTCTCGGCCGCGTCGCGCGGCGAACCGAAACCTACACTCGTCTGTCATGAGCACCGATGAGTTCACCGTGCGGTGGGAGGACTGGCATCGCGAACACGAGGAACGACGGGCCCGTCCCCACGGATTTCTCGCCATCACCGGCTTGCACTGGCTGAGCGAGGAGCCGGCACGATTCGACGACGCACCCGGCGCGTGGTCGGGCGACGCGAACGGCGTACACGTCGACTTGGATGAAGGAGAGACGCTGGTGGTGGAGGGCGTTCGCGTCTCGGGGCGATACGACTTCGGCGCCGTCGACGAGCGGGGTATGGCCGCGCTCGATGGTACGACGCTGATCGAAGTCTGTCGCCGTGACGGTCAGTTCATGATCCGTCCGCGCGACCCCGACCACCCGAACCGAACCGGGTACGCCGGCACGCCGACGTACCCCGCGAGCGCCGCCTGGGTCGCTGAGGGGACATTCGTCGCGTACGACGAACCCGGGCCCGTGACCGTGGGTGCCAGCGTGGACGGTCTCACGCACGTGTTCACGTCCTCCGGCGAGATCGAATTCGAACTACTCGGCACGAGGCTCCGACTGGTCGCCTTCGACGAAGAGGACTCCGACGAACTGTCCTTCATCTTCACCGACCTGACGTCCGGAGTCACGACCTATCCGGCGTGCCGGTTCCTCACCGTCGACGGACCGCGCGAGGACGGCCGGGTCATCATGGACTTCAACCGCGCGACCAATCCGGCGTGCGCCTACACCGATTACGCGACCTGCCCGCTGCCGCCCCCGGGTAATCGCCTTCCGGTGCGCGTCGAGGCCGGCGAGAAACTCCCGCTCGGCTTTCACGAGGGGCCCGGCGATCGATTCACTCGCGCCGGTACCTAGGCCGCGTTGCCGGGAACGCGCAGCGTGTAGATCGGCGTCGTCGGCGCGCCCTGTGCACCGACGCCGTTGACCGCGCAGGCGTCGATGCCGGGACATCCGATGAGATGACGGTTTCGCAACATTGGAACAACCGTCGACCGCGAGGTCTAGGTTCGATTCATGAGGGCCCTCGTGAAAGTCGTGATCGCGGTCGTGCTCGTCGTCGTCGCGTTCGTCGTGGTCATCGGACCGGGCGGCGTGGTGGCCGGGAGCGAGTATCCCTTCGGCATCGGACCGTGGAGTTCGACGGGGCGGTACTGCCACGACATGTACGACATGAACCATTTCGTCGACCAGTGGCACAACTCCGACGTGACCACCCTCTCACCGAGTCAGCGGGTGACGTGGCTCGCGTACGAGAAGGCCCTGACCGAGACCGGACCGTTCGTGCCGCGCACGGACTTCACGGCGTTCTATCGAAGCGGCGGCGACGTCGCGACGAGGATGGCCAATGAGGCCAAACTGCTGAACACGTGGTGGAACGTGCACTGCGCCGTGCCGATGATGGACGTGCCAGCGTCACTCGGTCGTGCGTGGTCGGGCCTCGGATCGCACGCGCATTTCACGCACTATCCCAAGGACGTCATGCGCATCAGGGACTTCATCAAGATGAACCCGTGACGACGCGGCACCGATGACGACGGTGTCGCCGGTGTCGGATTACGGAATGACCTTCGCGTAGGGAATCGTGTCGGCGACGGGCGGGGCCTGCTCGACCACGTTCTCACCCCACTTGGAGAACTTCGTCGTCCCGCCGCCCGTCGAGGCGGTGATGACCTCTTTGATGGGGAGTGTCTTGGATCCCGAGGAGATCGTCAGGACGCTCTTCGTGGCCGACGCCGTGCTCGTGGCCGCGGTCTTCCAGGTGAGCTGGTAGTCCTTCGAGCCGTCGCTGCTCACCTTGTACTTCGTACCCTTGGCGGCCGGCATGATGCCCGCGAGGACCGCGGTCGTGAGATTCGACTTGAAACTCGTGTACGGCGCCGTGCCGGCCTTCATGACGATCGTCAGGTTGCCGACCTTCTTCTGCTCGGCGGCGGTGAGTCCCATGAGCGTCGTGAGGCCGTCCGCGCTCCCGCTCAGGTAGGCGTCGGTCGGCGTGACGATGATCTTCACGACGTTCTTGCCCGAGCGGATCGTCTCTTCGCCGTACTTGGCGCCGATGTCGACGACCACCACGCTCGAGTTCGTGCCGGACTTGGAGGTGACGTAGACGTGGACGCCGGACTCCTTGGCCATCGCCTTCAGCGTGGCCTTCAGGACCGACTTGGTGGTCGGATTCTTCACCGACGCCTGGGCCGCGAGCGGCGTGACCGCGAGGACCAGCGTGGCGCCGAGGGCGAGGGAGATGAGTTGGAGACGGCGACGGGGCGAAAAGGACATGGCATAGAGCCTACGGTGAATCGCCGGTTCCATTCGTTCAGGGATCGACCGCGACGCTCTCGGACACGCCATTTTCGGGTGATTCCCCGGAACCTATGCTGACGCCAGGACAGAATGTCCGGAGGTGACCAGATGACTCCGTCGGCCTACGACCAGTGGCTTGCACTCTATGAGGCGTCCGCCAAGCGCGACGCCTCCTTCGCGACGATGTCCGGGGTCCCCCTCGAACCGGTCTACGGAGCGCCGGACGCCGAGTACCCGGGGGTCTTCCCCTACACCCGCGGCGTGCACGCCTCCATGTACCGTTCTCGCCTGTGGACCATGCGGATGTTCGCCGGCTTCGGCACCGCGATCGACACGAACCAGCGCTTCAAGGAGATCATCGCCGCCGGCGGCCAGGGACTGTCCACGGCCTTCGACATGCCGACGCTGTTGGGACTCGACTCGGACGACCCGATGGCGCTCGGTGAGGTCGGACGCTGCGGCGTGGCGATCGACTCCTTGGCGGACATGCGTGACCTCTTCGCCGACATCGACCTCTCGACGATCACCACGTCGATGACGATCAACTCACCGGCCGCGGTGATGCTGGCGCTCTTCGTCGCCCAGGCCGAAGAGTCGGGCGTGCCTCGCGCGAAGCTCGGCGGCACATTGCAGAACGACATCTTGAAGGAGTACCAGGCCCAGAAGGAGTTCGTCTTCCCGCCGCGCCAGTCCATGCGACTGGTGCGCGACACGATTCAGTTCACCGCCGCCGAGATGCCCAAGTGGAACTCGATCTCGGTCTCGGGCTACCACATCCGCGAGGCCGGCTCGACGGCCGCCGAGGAGCTCGCCTTCACGCTGGCCAACGGTTTCGCCTACGTCGAACTGGCCCGTCAGGCCGGACTCGCTGTCGACGAAGTCGCGCCGCGGCTCTCGTTCTTCTTCAACGCCCACATCGACTTCTTCGAAGAGATCGCCAAGTACCGTGCGGCGAGGCGACTCTGGGCCACGTGGATGAAGGACCACTACGGCGCGACGAACGAGCTCAGTTGGAAGCTGCGCTTCCACACCCAGACCGCGGGCGTGTCCCTGACGGCCCAACAGCCCGAGGTCAACATCGCGCGCACCGCGATCGAGGCCCTCGCCGGTGTGCTCGGGGGAACCCAATCGCTCCACACGAACTCCATGGACGAGGCGCTGGCGTTGCCCTCGGAGAAGGCCGCGCGCATCGCGTTGCGAACCCAACAGGTGATCGCGCACGAGACGAACGTCGTCCACGTCGCCGACCCGCTGGGCGGTTCGTGGTTCGTCGAGGAACTGACCGACGAGATGGCGCGCCAGGCCGAGGCGATCTTCGCGGAGATCTCGACGATG
The DNA here is from genome assembly GCA_963700135.1 of uncultured Acidimicrobiaceae bacterium. Taxonomy (GTDB): domain Bacteria; phylum Actinomycetota; class Acidimicrobiia; order Acidimicrobiales; family RAAP-2; genus RAAP-2. Next base: position 145,736 of record CAVOWM010000013.1, read on the forward strand.
GGTGAGGGCTCGATGCTCGAGGGCTGCATCCGCGGCATCGAGGAGAACTGGTTCCAGGGACGTATCGCCGAGTCGGCCTACCACCTGGAGCGCTCCTTCAACCGTGGCGAGCGCGTCATCGTGGGGGTGAACGACTTCACCGAGGGCAACGACGACGCGGACCTGGAGATCCTGCGCATCACGAACGAGGACGAGCGCAAGCAGATCGCCCGACTGCACGACGTGCGCAGCTCACGCGACGAGACCCGGGTCCTGCTCGCCCTGGAAGAACTGACCAAGGACGCCGAGGACCCCGAGGTCAACCTCATGCCGGCCCTGATCAACGCCTGCCGCGCCAGCGTCACGGTCGGCGAGATGATGGGCGCCATGGAGAAGGTCTTCGGCCGCCACGTCGAGGTGCCGACGCTGTGACCGTGCGCGTGCTGGTCGCCAAGGTCGGACTCGACGGTCACGACCGCGGCATCAAGGTCGTCGCGCGGCTCCTGCGCGACGCGGGCATGGAGGTCGTCTACACCGGACTCTTCCAGACCCCCGAGACCGTGGCGATCGCGGCGATCCAAGAGGACGTCGACGTGGTCGGCCTCTCGATGCTCTCCGGCGCGCACCTCACGCTCGCGCCGATGGTCGTCCAGGCGCTGCGCGCGAAGGGATCGGACATACCGGTCGTGGTCGGCGGCATCGTGCCGAACAACGACCTCGAGGACCTTCGCGCGGCCGGCGTCGCGGCGGTCTTCGGTCCCGGCGCGAGCGCCGAGGAGATGGTCGCGTCGATCAATGACGTCGTGAGTCAGGCCCGCGCGTAGCGGCTACGTTGCCGGCGTGATGAGGTCGAGTTTCGTCGACCAGTTGTCGAGGATCTTGGGGGCCTCGGTCCCGAGGACGTCCTCGAGCATCGAGGCGTAGACGTCGCGGAAGTCGACCACGACCGCGAGGTCGCCCTGGACCAGGTTCGTGAGCGAGGGCTGCTCGCCGTAGAAGCCGCCGGCGACGCGGTTGCCCGCCACGAAGACCGGCGCGGACGTGCCGTGGTCGGTCCCCTCTCCCCCGTTCGCCTCCACGCGGCGGCCGAACTCCGAATAGACCATGACGACCACGTCGTCGGCGCGCGGGGTCGTGCCGACCTGGGTGAGGAACGCGGTGATCGCGTCCGAGACCTGACCGACCAGGACGTTCTGCTGACTCAGTTCGTCGGCGTGGGTGTCGAAGCCGCTCAACGACACCGAATAGACCCGCGTCGGGACGTTGGCCGCGATCATGTTGCCCACGACGTCGAGCTGTTGGGCGAGCGGCGTCGCCGAGGTCGGCGGCGTGTTCGCGAGCACCGGCGTCAACGTCGCGGACAACGAGAAGAGGTCGCCGATCGAACCGGCGGCGTCGGCGATCAGTTCGGTGTCCTGGCGCGAGGCGCCGGCGAGGAGTTCGAGTTGGGTGGCGAGCGAGCCGTTCGGGACCTGCAGGCCGCTGATCGGCACCATCGAGCCGACGCGGTGGTCCCCGGCCAGGAGCGGCGTCAGCGTCGAGTCGATGCCGATCGCGCGGAAGGGGTCGCGCGGCAGCGAGTCGAGGTACCGACCGATCCAACCGCTCGAGATCTCCTCGACCGGCGAACCGGTCTGCCAGATCGCCATCGAGGAGAAGTGCGAGAGGTTCGGGTTCGGGTAACTCGTGCCGAGGACGATCGCCAGCTTGTTGGCCGTCCAGAGCGAACCGAAGCCGGTCATGGTGCCGTTGAGCGCCAGGGAGTCGCTCAGCGGGATGACTTCGGACGCGTCGAGCGACATGTCCGGTCGATTCGAGAGGTACGCCGGGTCGAGGTACGGCACGACGGTGTTGAGTCCGTCGTTGCCGCCGTAGAGGGTGACGATCACCAGGATCGGCGTGCCGACCGGCAACGGCGCCACGGTGGCGGCCTGGGCCAGGTCGTCCCAGGACAACGTCGCGGCCATCGTCGCCGCGCCGGCCGCGCCGGTGTACTTGAGGAACTGTCGTCGGTTGAAGTCGCAGGGACTCATGCGTTCACCAGGTACTCGGGCGCGTTGAGGGCCAACAGCGCGAGGCGGGCGGGGTCCGAGAGCGCCTGGTTGAGCGAGCGCTCGGTGCGCGTGCTCCACTGCGCGACGCCGAGCCAGTCGGCGGCCGCTTGGACCATCTTGGACTTCGGCACCGAGGTCAGCGGCTCGATGTGACCGTTCTGGACCAGGTAGTAGGCGAGGTTGATGCGGTACTGCGTCGCCGCGGCGGTCAGCCACGCCTCGTCGTAGGGCCAGCCGCCGACGCTCGGCGGGTTGAAGGGGAACTGCCCCATCGAGTCGAGGTACCACGAGACGGCGCCGGAGGACGGGAGTTTCGACGGCGTGACGCGCAGGGCGCGACAGGCCGAGACGAACCACTCGACCGGTGACTTGGCCTGCGAGTACTGCGGACGACGCATGGCGGGGTTGCGCGCGATGGTGTTGATGAGCAGCGAGATGTCGCGCGTCTCGAAGACCTTCGCGAGCGACGCGGGCGGCTCGACCGACGACGAGATGAAACGGAACCAGAGGCGGCGCGCGATGAACTTGGCGTTCTCCGGACGCGACACGATCCAGTCGCTCAGCGACACCGCGTCGAAGACCTGGCGCTTGCCGAGCACGCTCACCGGCTTGTTGTCGTGGTTGGACGCGGTGAAGGTCACCGCGCCGCTGGTCTGGTCCACGTTGTAGCCGGTGAAGCCGAGGGCCGCCTGGTGGACGTCGGTCTGGGTGTAGTTGCCGACGCCGAGCGTGAACAGCTCCATGAACTCGCGGCCGAGGTTCTCGTTCGGCGAGTACGCGACGTTCTCCTCCCCGTCCAGCCAGAAGATCAGCGCGCCGTCGCGCACCATCGCCCTCGACATGTCGGCGAAGTTGCCGAGCGCGTGCGTGCGGAGCGTGTCGTTCTGGATCTTCATCGGCAACGCGTAGGTCACCTTGGAGATCGACGTCGCCCAGTGGCCGTGCCAGAACCAGGTCATGCGCTCGATGAAGGGGTAGTCCGCGAGGACCATGCGGTCCATCCACCACATCGCGACGCTGATCGACTGGTCGTAGACCTCCTGCCAGTAGGCCGCGCTCGCAGTCGGGTCCGACGGCGCCTGACCCATGTTCGGGAACGGCGGCGTCACCAGCGCGCTGAGTCCAGGGTCGAATCGGCGCGCCAGGATCTTGGCGCGCGCCTGGGGGATGCCGCCCGCGAGCAACTCGAGGTACTCGCCGGGCTTGGGTCCGAGACCGAATCGGTGGACCAGACGCGACAACTCGAGTCGATCAGAGGCCGCCGTCATGCAGCGAGACTAGAACGCGGTCGTCGCCAAACGCCGCGTGTGGATTGGAATTGTCCGAGATTTGATACGGCGATTGTCGGCTCAGAAACAGGCGGCGAGATCGAACAACAGCGACTGGATCGTGCGCACGTAGGACAGCATCTGTTCGTCGGCCGCGGCCAGTTGTTCATCGGTGAGCAAGCCGTTCGTTTGGGCGACCGAACGCAGCGCGACCTGGAGGGTCGTGAGCCACACCCACGCCTCGGCGTCGTTCAAGAACTGTTCGTCGACCGTGAGGCTCGCCAGTTCGGCGTTGGTGGAGGTCTCGGTCTGGCGAGCCAGGACCGAGACGGGGTTGTCCTGGTCGAGGCTGGGGTCGATGGGACCCGACAGCGAAACGTGCCACTCGTGGTCGGGGTCGCGCTCCGCGGCGAGGACGTTCGCGAAGGCGCTGCGCACGACCGAGCGTCCGTAGTCGTTCATCCGCACTTCCACCCGGCCGTCGCGACGACGGGTGAAGATCTTTCCGGCCACTAATTGTCCTGTTCGATCGTGCTCTGGAGTCCCGAGACCTGCAGCTTGACGCAGTAGCTCTCGGCCCGTTCGCGATGGCCCGACCACACGAGCGCGCGGCCCTCGTGGTGCACGGCGAGCATCAATTGCGTGCACTTGTTGTTGGAGTAGCCGAAGATCTTGCGGAAGATCACGACGACGACCGTCATCGGCGTGACCGGGTCGTTCCAGACGATCACGTTCCACGGCTTCTTGGTCTCGACGGCGTCGTCGGTCTGGACGTCACCTTCGGTCGTCGTGCGACGAAGCGGTTGGGTGGAGGCCATCTCTCCAGTGTCCCAGACCGCTGAACGAATTGAAAGCGCCCAACCTAGTCTGGCGTTGGGGAAACGCGAAGAAAGGTGCCCTCCACCGTGGCCAGTGCAGCCCTGACGCAGTTACGCCGACGCGTCAACCGCGACATCCGCCAGTCCGTCGGTCTCTCCAAGGAGCCGCCCGCGCGTTGCAACGATCCGGCCGAGGCCTACTTCGCCCTCGACAGCGTGGCGCGCGTCATCCACGGCGACCTGCCACCCATGCTCGTCGGCGGTCTCGGCTCTCTCTTCATCCAGATGCTGCACCCCCACACGATGGCCGGCGTCGCGCAGCACTCGCGCTACCGCGAGGACCCCCTCGGTCGGCTACTCCAGACCGCGAACTTCATCGGGTTCACGACCTACGGGACCCGGGCCGAGGCCTACGCGTCGATCGAACGCGTCCTCGCGGTGCACCAGGCCGTGCGCGGGGTCGCCGACGACGGTGTCCCCTACTTCGCCAACGACCCCCACCTGCTCGCGTGGGTGCACGCCGCCGAGACCTCGATGTTCCTCAACGCCTATCGGCGATTCGGGACCGTGCGCCTCAGCGACGACGACGCCGATCGCTACGTGCGCGAGATGGCGCAACTGGCCCTCGACCTCGGCATGGTCGATCCGCCGCGGTCCGTGGCGCAGCTCGAAGCCACCATCCAGCGATTCCGACCAGAACTGCGACTGAGCGCCGACGGCGCGACGGCGCGTGACTTCGTCATCCGCGGCGTCCAACGCGGCGTGACGCGGCGATCGGTGAACTGGTTGCTGGTTCGCTGTTCGTTCGCGCTGATGACGCCCTGGGAGCTGGAACTCCTCGGCGTGCAGCGACGTCGGGTGGGCAACCGACTCTTCGTCGTCCCGGCGACCGCGCTGCTCTGTCGGGCGTTGCGCCTCTTCGTGCCGCCGGCGCCGACTACGTAGCGATCCCGAGGCCGCCGTCGATGGCGATGACCTGACCGGTCACGTAGGAGACGTTCGCGAGCGTCACGATCACCTCGGCGACGTCCTCGGGTGTGCCGCTGCGCTTGAGCGGCGCCACGGCACTGACGAAACCGCGCACGGTGTGCCACTCCTCGGTCCACGGCGTGTCGATGAGTCCCGGCGCGACGGCGTTCACCCGCACGTCAGGTCCCACGACCTTGGCCAGTAGGACCGTCATGTGGTTGAGGGCCGCCTTGGAGGCGGCGTACGGGATCGACGAGCCCAGGGGTCGCGCGCCCGCCAGCGACGAGACGTTGACGATCGCGCCGTGGCTCTCGCGCAGCGCCGCCATCGCCGCGACACACAGGCCCCACGTGCCAAAGACGTTGACCTCGAAGATCTCGCGCCACACGTCGCGCGACGCCGTATCGAGATCGGCGTGCGGGATCAACCTCGTCGCTCCGGCGTTGTTGACCAACACGTCGAGGCGCCCGAAACGCTCGAGCACCGTGGCCACGAGGCGAGCGCAGTCCTCGTCGCGCGCGATGTCCGCCTGCACGTAGATCGAACCGGGCGTCGCGACGGCGAGCCGTTGCCCCTCGGCCACACTGACGCGCGAGTTGAAGACCACGCGGTCCCCGGCATCGGCGAAGCGACGGGCCGTCGCCTCGCCGATGCCACTGGTCGAACCGGTCACCAGGACGACGCGCTCGCTCATGGCTAACGCCGGCGCAGTCGCCACGAGCCGGCCCAGTGCTGACCGGGCTCGAGCACCACGATGTCCTTGCCACTTCGCAGTGCGTCGGGCGGGCACGTCATCGGCTCGACCGCGACCGCGGTCCGTCGTCGGCCCTTCTCGAGGTGGTCCCCGGTGAAGACCTGGAGGTACGGGAAGTTGCGGTCGACACTCAGTTCGATCTCGCCGCCGGCCGAGTCGGCGAGCACGACGGTCGCCAGTCCCGAGTCGTCGCGCACCAACTCGGTGAACGTCGTGTCGAGCACGTGGCCGCTCACCGACTTGCGCGTGGTGAAGTCGAAGCCGTTGCCGGCGACCGGCAGGATCTCGCCGGTCGGCAGCTGGCGATCGTCGAGCGCGACGTACGCGTTGGCCGGGACCTCGAGTTCGGCGCCCTCGATCGTCGGCGTGGTGACCGCGAGATAGGGATGGAACCCGACGCCGAAGGGGATGGGCACGTCGTCGCGGTTGGTCACCGTCGTCGTGACCGTCAACCCGAGGCGGCCCAGGTGGTAGGTGACGTTGATCTCACTGAGGAACGGGTACGCCGGTGACGGATGCAAGAGCAGCGTGAGCGAACAACGATTCTGGTTGACCGAATCGATGCGGAACGGTCGCCAACGGACCAGTCCGTGGATGGCCGTGGCGTGCGCGACGTCGTCGATGGTCGGGCGCGCGACGCGCTCCGAGAACGACCACTGGCCGTCGCCCATCCGGTTGGGCCACGGGTAGAGCACCTGTCCCCTCGCCCCGGTCGGCACCTCTTCGGCGGCGAATCCCTCGATGACGCTCAGCCCGCCCTTGACGAAGGTCCGCAGGGTGGCGCCGACCTCGGTGACGACGGCGCGCTCCTCGCCGTGGGCGATCGCGATCTGTTCACCGGATGGCAGCATCAGTCAGGTTTCCTTCTATTCACTGGCCCGTAACCCTCGCCCGTTATGGTACGCCGTATGCGAATCCTCATAACCAACGACGACGGGATCACGGCCACCGGCCTCGAGGTGCTGGCGCGCAACGTCGAGCGTTGGATCGGCGAGGCGCCGGCGAACGAGGTTCGCGAGGCGATCGTCGTGGCGCCCAGCAAGAACCACTCCGGCATGTCGGCCGCGGTCGGCGACGTCTTCTCGCACCCCAGTGTCCACTACGAGCGCTACGTGATCCCCGGCGCGGAGTCACTCGTGGCCTACTCCCTGGACGCGCCCCCGGCCCTGTGCGCGATCCTCGGCGCCGTCGGCAGCTTCGAGTTCCAGCCCGACCTGATCCTCTCGGGCATCAACGCCGGCGCGAACGTCGGGCGCAGCGTCCTGCACTCCGGCACCGTCGGGGCCATCCTCACCGGCGCGCAACTCGGCCTCTCCGGCCTGGCCGTCTCGGTGCAGTGGGGTGAGGACGTCCACTACGACACGGCCGGCGAAGTGGCCATCGAGGTCCTCCAGGAACTGATGAACGCCCCGTCACGCACGCTCTTCAACCTCAACGTGCCGAATCTCTCGGCGGCCGACATGAAGGGCGTGCGGCGCGGACGGATCTCGCGCGCCGGCGTCGTGAAGTCGGCGCGCCCCTCGATCAGGGGTGAATCGCTCAGCGACCACGGCGAACTGACGCTGCGCCTGGGCGCGGCCACCCCGGACATCGGCGACGTCAGTGACGAGGACGCCGACGAGGACGGTGCGCTCTTGGTCGCCGGCTACGCGTCGTTGACGCCGCTGCGCGGACCGCACGAGGACGCCGACCCCGGTCTCGACGGCCTGGTCCATTCGGCGCTCGAAGCGATCGCCCGCCACCTCGACAAGGTTCGTTAGTCCTCCGTCGGACGACGGCGCTGTTCCTTCACGCGACCGCGGGCCTTCTTGTCGTCGACGCGACGGATCTTCGATCCCTTGGTCGGCGTGGTCGCGCGACGCGGCGGCAGTCGCGTCAGCGCGACGGCGATCTTCTGGGCCAACTGCTCGAGCGCCGCGCCGCGGTTCTGACCCTGCGAACGGAACCGGCCCGCGCTCGCGCGCACGACGGGACCGAGGTGCTCGATCAGCATCGCGCGGTCCGCGCTCGAGAGGACCGTCGAGGTCCTCGCGTCGAAGGAGGCCACGACGCGCGTCAGCGAACGATTCGCGTGCTGGCCGCCCGGACCGCCCGACGTCGTGACGCGGAGCACGATCTCCTCGGCCGGTATCGTCAGTCGCGCCCGAATGAACAAGGATCCGTCCTCGAGCGCGTGGGGCGAACTCATGCGCGCGACGGGAACCGGACCAGCGCGAGTTGCGACGACGTCGCCACGAGCTGATCACGGTCGTCGAACAGTTCGCAACGCTCTTCGACGACGCCGTCGGTGATGACGACGCACCACTGACGCACGCGCAGCCACTCGCCGACCGGCGCCTGGTGCACGTAGGACGTCAGCTGGAGTGTCGGCACCCAGCCCGATGAGCCGAGCGGGAACGTCGCCGGCGGCAGGGCGTCGCTCGCGAACAACAGCGTCCACGCGTCCCACGTCCCGTCGCCGTCGTTCAGACGCAGCCATCCCTTGACCTCGGCGACGTCGCTGGGCGCGCCGTCCAACCACGTCGCGCACGACGGATCCAGTCGGAAGTCGGCGACGTTCATCAGTTTGATCTCTTCGACCACGGTTCGACGGACGCACTCGCCGAGGGGCGCCAACGTGGGCGGTGACGGATCGAGGTAGCGGACGGTGGCGTCGTCCGCGAGCGTGCCCAGGGTGAGCAGCGATTCGGAGGTCACCGCCTCGTCCTGGACGAGTTCGACGTGGACGAAGGAGACGCTGCGTCCGACGCGCCGCACGCGGGTGTGCAGTTCCACCGGCCCGACGTTGGGCGCGGCCACGTAGTTCGTCGTGACGGTCGTCGTGTGCACGTGGCGCGACCCCTCGTCACTCGCCGCGGCCAGCGCCGCGTTGGCCAAGAGGCACTGGAGGTACCCGCCGTTCGGGTGCCCGACGACCGTGTAGTCATCGGAGATCTCCGCGCGATAACGCCCGTCACCGATCCGGTCGACGGCCGCGGCGTCGCGCAACGAGCGGCTCTCGGGCGCGGCGCACATAGGGAAACCTTAACGGCCGATTTGGTTCCAACCGTTAGATTGGCGGGTGAGAAAGAGGTATCGATGAGGACCATTCCCTATTTCATCAACGATGAGCGCGTCGAGGGAGCGGGCGATCTGCTCGTCTTCAACCCGGCGACCGGTGACGTCAACGCCCACGTGCCCATCGCCGACGCCGCGCTGGTCGACGAGGTCGTCGGTGTCGCCCGCCGCGCCGCCGAGACGTGGCGCAACTCGACGCTCTCCCAGCGCACCAACGTCCTCTTCACGTTGCGCCAGCTCCTCGTCGAGCACGCCGACGAGTTGGCGGCCCTCATCACGCAAGAACACGGCAAGACCCTCGCCGACGCGAAGGGCGAGTTGGCGCGCGGTCTCGAGAACGTCGAGTACGCCTGCGGACTGACCGAGCACATGAAGGGCGAGTTCTCCAGTCAGGTCGCCGACGGCGTCGACGTCCATTCGGTGCGCGAACCGGTCGGCGTCGTCGCCGCGATCACGCCGTTCAACTTCCCGATCATGGTGCCGCTGTGGATGACCGCGAACGCGCTGGCGACGGGGAACACGGTGATCCTCAAGCCCTCCGAACGTGACCCGTCGGTGTCGGTGCGCCTCGGCGAACTGCTGCGCGAGGCGGGACTGCCGAGCGGGGTCTTCAACGTCATCCACGGCAACGCCGACACGGTCAACCAGCTCCTCGAGCACCCGGGCGTCGACGCGGTGAGCTTCGTCGGCTCGACGCCGGTCGCGCGCCACGTGTACCTGACCGGTACGGCGCACGGCAAGCGCGTCCAGGCGCTCGGCGGCGCCAAGAACCACATGGTCGTCCTGCCCGACGCGGACCTCGACATCGCGGCCGACGCCGCCATCAACGCGGGCTTCGGTTCGGCCGGCGAACGGTGCATGGCGATCAGCGTCGTGGTCGCGGTCGGTGACATCGCCGACGACCTGATCGGCCGCATCACGGACCGGCTCGACCGCCTGACGGTCGGACCCGGCGAGGACCCGAACAGCGACTTCGGACCGCTCATCACCAAGGAACACCGCGACCGCGTCGTCGGCTACGTGACCTCGGCCGCGAGTGACGGCATCACGGTCGTGCGCGACGGGACGTCCTGGGCCGACAAGCCGGGCTTCTTCGTGGGACCGTGCCTGCTCGACGGCGTCGAGCCGGGGATGAAGGCCTACGACGACGAGATCTTCGGTCCGGTGCTCGGCGTGTCGCGCGTGGCGACCTACGCCGAGGCCGTCGACATGGTGAACGCCAACCAGTACGGCAATGGTGTGGCGATCTTCACCCGCGACGGGAACGCGGCCCGACTGTTCTCGCGCGAGGTCAGCGTCGGGATGATCGGCGTCAACGTGCCGATCCCGGTGCCCATCGCGGCCTATTCGTTCGGCGGTTGGAAGAACTCGCTCTTCGGCCACAGCCACATCTACGGCCCCGAGGGCTTCGCCTTCTACACCCGGGCCAAGGTGGTGACGACGCGCTGGCCCCAGCCGTCGGAGTCCCAGATCGACCTCGGCTTCCCCACGACCCGCTAGGTGATCGCCTCGACCCACACGTTCTTGCACGGCGTGGGCGACGGGCTGCGCGAGGCCCTGGCGATGCTCTGGATCACCTGGTGGCCCCTGGTCCTGGGTTTCACGCTCTCCGGGCTCGTCCAGAGCCTCCTGCCACGTGACGCGCTGCGCGCGCAGCTCGGCTCGACCAACGCGACCGCCGTGGCCAAGGCCTCGATCCTGGGCGCGATCTCGTCGTCGTGCAGCTACGCGGCGAGTGCCGTGTCGCGCGCGCTGTTCGCGCGCGGCGCCTCGTGGACGAACTCACTGGTCTTCATGGTCGCGTCGACGAACCTGGTGATCGAACTCGGTGTCGTCCTCTATCTCCTGCTCGGTTGGCGTTTCGTCGTCGCGCAGTTCGTCGGCGGCGCGCTCATGATCGCGGCACTCTCGTTCACGACGCACTACGTCTTCTCGCGTCGCGCCCAGGCGCTGCTCCGCGACCGGGTCCTGGCCGACTCCCCGCCCGCGATGGGGCCCGCGACGACGTCGTGGCGCGAACGGCTGCACGACAAGGAGCGCTACCGCCTCGCCGCGCGATTCACGGTGGGCGACCTGACCATGGTGCGCAAGGAACTGCTGGCCGGTTTCCTCGTCGCAGGGTTCCTCATGGTCGACGTGCCCAATCGTTGGTGGTCGCACCTGTTCGTGAGTGGCCACGGCCTCTGGACCGTCCTCGAGAACGTCACCGTCGCTCCCCTGCTCGCGGTCATCTCCTTCGTCTGTTCGGTCGGCAACATCCCGCTGGCGGCGGCGCTCTGGGTCCACGGCGTCGCCTTCGGCGGGGTGATCAGCTTCATCTTCGCCGACCTCGTGACGCTGCCGCTGCTCCTCATCTACCGCAGGTTCTACGGGACCAGGGCGGCCCTTCGACTGTTCGCGCTCCTGTGGTTCGTGATGAGCCTCGGGGGTCTGGTCGTGGACCGGCTGTTCCACCTCGCCTCGCTCGTGCCGGATTCGCGTCACACTCGGTTCGCCGGCGGTCACTTCGCGCTCGGTTGGACGCTGGCGCTCAACGTCGTCGCGACCGGGGTCCTCGTGACGATCTGGTTCGCGTCGCGGTCCTCGGGACGCTCGGCGTCGGTCGCCACCGACCCCGTGTGCGGCATGACCGTCGACACGTCGGCCCCGGGCGACACGCGCCACGTCGACGGCGCGGACTACTACTTCTGTTCCCCGGCGTGCGCCGAACGCTTCGAGCGTCGCCCGGCGCCGGGCCCGCCCGCCGCGGGCGACGCCATGAATCAAGCCTGAGCCCCGACGGGCGTCTGGGCACCCGACGCGACGTCGTCGCCTACTATTTCTGCAGCGAAGGCGGTCGCGCCACGTTCCTCTCGAGGTCGAGTACTGCGGCGCCGGGCAGGCACGAGTCAGGGCGGCAGCGAATTCATGAGTAGACAGCACACCAGCGTCCGTTCCTACGGCGTCCTGATCGACGGCGCGCGCGTCGCGCTCGTTCGCTCCTCCAACCCGCGCCACGTGCCGCCACTGTGGTGGCTGCCCGGCGGCGGCATCGACTTCGGCGAGGCGCCCGAGGACACGCTGATCCGGGAGTTCCGCGAGGAGACCGGACTCGTCGTCGACCACCCGGTGCTGCTCGGCGTGACGAGCGACGTGCGCCGACGCGACAACGGCGACCGGATCCACACCGTGCGCATCCTCTTCACCGTCGCGCTCGCGGGCGGCGAGCTCCATCACGAGGTCCACGGCACGACCGATCACGCGGCCTGGTTCGAACTCGAGGACCTCGAGACCATGAACATCGCCGAGTACGCGCGCGCGGCGATCGCCGCCGCTCAGGGGAAGTAGACCCCGGGCATCTCGCGCTTCACGAACTTGCCGGCGGCGTTGCGCGGCAGTGGCGCGGCGCTGAAGGCCACGCGGGTCGGCACCTTGAAGGCGGCCAGTCGCGTCTGCAGGTGACGGCGCAGCTCGTCCTCGCTCAAGTGGTGGTCGGGTTTCACCATGACGACACAGGCGACCACCTCGCCGAGACGTTCGTCCGGCAGTCCGAAGACCGCGGCCTCGTAGACCGCGGGGTGCTCGTAGATCGCGGCCTCGACCTCGGCCGAGTAGACGTTCTCCCCGGCGCGGATGATCATGTCCTTGACCCGGTCCTCGACGAAGAGATAGCCGTCCTCGTCGACGTGGCCCAGGTCGCCCGATCGCAGCCACCCGTCGACGATCGTCGCGGCCGTCGCCTCGGGCTTTCGCCAGTAGCCGCGTATCAGGGTCGGCGACCGCATCCAGATCTCGCCGTTCTCGTTCGGCGCGAGCGCGCGCAGCTGCTCGTCGCGGATCTCGACGTCCATGACCAGCGTCGGCACCGGCCCGGTCGAGTTCGGATGCGTGAGCGAGTCGTCACCTTCGATGCGCGGTCCGTAGGCGTTGGTCTCGGTCATGCCGTAACCGAGACCGGCGTGCCCGTTCTTGAAGGTGTGTTCGATCCGGTTCATCAGGGCCGGCGGCGCCGGCGCGCCGCCGCCGCCCACCGAGGCCAGCGTGGAGGTGTCGTAGTCGGCGAAGTGGGGCGACTCGATGAGGTCCCACGACTGGGTCGGCACGCCGACGAAGTTCGTCACGCGGTGTCGCTCGATGAGCTGGAGGGCCCGTTCCGGCTCCCAGCGGTACATCATCACCAACTTCACGTGAAAACTGAAGCACGACATCATGACCGGGATGCAGCCGGTCACGTGGAAGAGCGGCACGATCAAGATGAAGCACGGCGGCGCCGTCGCGACCGGGGCGTCGGGTTCGCGCCGCGCCCCACTGACGGCCGCGGCCGAGGAGAAGGCGAAGACGGTCTGCGTGATGGTCCCGTGTGTCGACACGGCGCCCTTGGGGAATCCGGTCGTGCCCGACGTGTAGAGGATCGTCGCGTCCATGTCCGCGCGCAACGCCACCTCGGGCATCGCGACCCCGCGCACGACCACGTCGTGCCAGTGCTCGACGTTCGGCGCGAGCGGCGCGAGGGTGTCGAGACGAACCCCGAGCATCCGGACGTTCGCGGCCTGGCACGCGGCGGCCCCGCGTTCGATCCGCTCGGTGTCACCGATCAGGACCGCGAGCTCGGCGTCGTTGATCGCGTACTCCATCTCCTGGCTCGTCCACCAGGCGTTCATCGAGACCGAGATCGCCCCGATCGACAAGATGGCGGCGAACGAGACGATCCACTCGGGATAGTTGCGCATCGCGATGCCGACACGGTCGCCCGGTTTGATGCCGAAGTGGTGGACGAGTGCGTAGCCCAGGGCGTCGGCCTCTTCCATCACTTCGGCGAAGGTCCAGTCCTCGTCCTCGTAGACGATGAAGGTCTGGTCGAGTCCCCGCGCCGTGTCGAAGAGCTGTCGCAGGTCCGACGGCGCGTTCTTGAAGGTCCGATCGGTGACGCCGTCGTGCTCGATGGTGATCACCTCGAACGGGCTCCCGGGACCGCCAACCAGGGCGTTGGCCTCTTGAAAACTCAGTCCCACCGGACCCTCCTCATCGTTGACAAATATTACGCAGGACGGCGACGAGTTCTGCGCCACGACGGCGTCGTGAGGAGGGGATGGTGAGGCGTACGGGTGGGTCGAGCTAGCGGACCAGTGCGGCCGCCGCGGCGGCCTTCTGCGTCATCCGTTCGACGCCCTCGCCCAACTTGGCGACGAACTCACTGAGGTCCTGGCGGGCCTTCTCGGCTTCGGCACTGAGTCCGGCCAAATGGTCGACGTCCCAGAGACCGAGCACCGGATCGAGCACGTCGCGCAGGAACTGCTTCAAGCCGTAGATGCCCTCGCGCGCGATGCGGACCGCGTGTCGGGTGAAACTCGGGATGCCGGTACCGGGCATGGCGAAGTCACGCACCTGCTTGGCCACCGCGATCATCATCGTCGAGGGGTCGATGGCGAAGGCCGCGAGCGTGAGGTCGCGGTAGAAGAGGTAGTGCTTGGTCTCGTCACCGGCGATGAGGCCCAGCACGTTACGACCGATCTTGTCGTCCTTGGGCAGCTTCGCGCCCGTGTTGCGGTGCGCGACCTGCGTGGCGCGCTCCTGGAACGAGACGTAGGCGATGAGTTCGGCCATGTCCCTGGGCTGGGGTACCTCGCCCTTCCCCATCTGCACGCGACGACCGTCTTCGAGCAGGGTCGGGTCGATGCAACGACTCACGTGCACCCAGTCGCGCATCACCATGGCGTGGCGGTTCTCCTCCATCGTCCACTGGTGGTTCCAATCGACGATCGGGTGACCCTTCGGCGCGTGGCTGAGCAACGTATGCGTGTAGTACGGGAGGTTGTCCTCAGTGAGCAGGTTCACGTAGATGGAGCTGCGCACGCCCTCGTTGAGGGGATACTGCGACGGTTCCCATGGCACGTCGGCGAAGTTCTCGCCCTCGCCCCAGTTGATCTGCTCGTGCGGGTACCAGAGGCGCGGCGCCTCGAGGTGTCGGTTGTACAGGCGCTCGACGTCGGGCGCAATTTCACTGAGGAGATCGGTACGGCTTTTCGGGGAACTCTTAAGGACCATCAACTGCCTTCCACTCACCTGACGAGGTGAGTTACCACAACCAGCGTAACCCCCCGCGCGATATGACAATCTATTAACTTGTGATTCGCTGCACAAGACGCCGAAGTATCCTGAGCGTCTCGTGAAACTCATTGCGACACTCGTTCCGGCTGATTTTCGCAGCTCGCTCACCGGCCCCCTACGCCGGTTCTACGCCGCCACGTTCGTGTCCGCGTTCGGCAGCGGACTGACGTACTCGCTCTTCGTGATCTACCTGCACAACGTGCGCGGTTTCTCCACCGACTTCGCCACGCTCCTACTCTCACTCGTCGCCGTCGTCGGCATCTGCTCCAGCCCCCTCTGGGGATCGTTCACCGACCGCTTCGGTCCGATCACCGTCATCATGGTCACCGTCACCGCGGACGCCGCGACCCTGATCCTCTGGTCGCACGCGCACACCGAGACCCAGGCGACCCTCACGGCGCTCTTGATCGCCCTCTTCGGGGGCGCGGGCTGGGGCGCGGCGAGCACGCTGCTCTCGCGCATCGTGCCCCCCGAGCAGCGACAGCGTGCCTTCGGACTGAACTTCATGCTGCTGAACCTCAGTATCGGGTTCGGCGTGCTCGTCTCGGCGAGCGTCGTCGACCTCCAGCACCCCGAGTCCTTCGTCATCCTCTACACGTTCGACGCCGCGGTCACGATGGTGGGCGGACTGATCTCGTTCACCCTGCGCCGCTACGGCGGGCCGATCAAGGAACTGCGGGCGGACGCGCACCTGCGCGAGGAGGGGTGGCGCGAGGTGCTGCGCGACCGACGACTTCGCAACTACGTCGTGGCGGCGGTCATCTTGATGATCGGGGGCTACGGCTCCCAGGAGGCGGGCTACAGCCTCTTCGTCGTGAACAACCTGCACCTGTCGGTCCACGTCATCGGCGTGATCTTCTTCTTCAACACCACGACGATCGTCTCCTCGCAACTCTGGGTGCTCAATCGGATCGAGGGCAAGAGTCGGACCAAGGTGATGGCCGGCGTGGCGATCGCCTGGTTCATCTTCTGGGTGATCCTCGACGCGGCGCTGGCGCTGCCCAAGGTGCTCGCCATCGTCTCGCTCTGCGTGGCCATGGTGGTCTTCGCCATCGGCGAGACGATGCTCTCGCCGGTCGGCTCGGCCCTCGTCAACGAGATCGCCCCCGAGCACCTTCGCGGTCGCTACAACGCCGCGGCCGGACTCGCCTGGGGTGCCTCGGGCACGCTCGCGCCGGCCATCACGGCCTTCTACTTCAACGAGCACCTCGGCAACTGGTGGCCCGCGGGTACCGGCGTGACCGCACTCGTCGGCGGCGTCCTCATGCTGCGACTGCGTCACCTCCTGAGCGCGCCGGAAGACGGTCGAGAGCCGTACCCCGCGCGCGTCGACACCGAGTGATCGAGGCGTCGTGCACTTCACCCGCATCGACGCACACGACGACGAACTCTTCGACGCCTGGTTCGGCGTGCTGCAGCGCTCGGAACACGGGCGTGACGGTGAGCGCGGACAGGGCTGGCATCCCGACGAGTGGCGGGCGCGCTCGCTCGACGAAGCGGCGCCGAAGGTCTTCCGCCTCTACTCCTACGGTCCCTCACCGCAGCGCCCGGTCGCGGTCGGTGCGCTCGAGGTCACGCGCGACGACAACCTCGCCTACATCGAGGGCGAACTGTTCGTCGATCCCGGTGAGCGGCGACGGGGCTACGGCACCGCGCTCCTGGGCGAACTCGAGGCGGCCGCGCGCGACCTGGGTCGACAGACCTTGCTCATCTTCGTGATCGAGGGCTCGCGCGAGATCGGCGCCGGCCCGAATCGGGCCTTCGCGGCGCGTCACGGCTACCGCGTCGCCGAGGAGAACGTCCGACGCGACCTCGCCTGGCCCCGACCCGAGGGCGAACTCGATCGCCTCTGGGACACGTGGCGTCCCCACGCCGAGGACTACGAGATCCTGTCGTGGACGAACGGCACGCCCGAGGACCTCGTCGAGGAGCGCGCCCGTCTCTCGGCGATCATGCCGGCCGAGGCGCCGCACGTCGACCTCGACGTCGAAGCGGAGCATTGGGACGTCGCACGGGTCCGGCTCCACGAGGCGACGACGGACCGGATGGGACGCGACCTCCTCGTCGCTGGCGCTCGCCATCGCGCGAGCGGTGAACTCGTCGGTTACAGCGAACTGACCGTGTCGCGGGCCCAACCCCAGACGGCGTACCAGTGGGACACCCTGGTCGTCGGTCGCCACCGCGGCCACCGACTCGGCGGCCTCTTGAAGGTAACGACCATGCGACTGCTCGAGGCCGGTCGTTACGAGACCGAGAGGATCACGACGTTCAACTCGACGCTCAATGGCCCGATGATCGCGGTCAACGAGGCACTCGGCGCTCGTGTCGCCGGCGCGATGGTGGCGTGGCGCAAGGACCTCTAGTCGCTAGAACGTCCTCGGCCCTTCGACGATCATCTCGCGGACCTCGCCGAAGTCCATGTTGTAGGGCCCGATCCAATTGAGGAACCAGTCGACACCGGCGTTCGCCCACGGTGAGGGGTCGTCACCGATGAACCCGCTCACCGCGACGTCGAAGTGCTCGAGGTCCGCGCCGTCCTCGCTCAACTGACGGCGCAGCACCGCGACGTCCGCGGCGTCCTTCATCTGAATGATGAAGACGCCCCCGTGACGCGCGGCGCGACGAATCGGTGCCCGGTTGGGCCAGCGCGCCGCGAGCCAGATCGGGATACCGCCCGCGCGCGCCGCCGTCGGCTGAAACGTGACGCCGCTCGCGCGGTAGTGCGCGCCGAGGTGGTCGACCTCCTCGCCGGACAGCAGACCGGTCAGGACCTCGAGCCCCTCGCTGAGCATGCGACCGCGTTCCTTCGCGTCGGTCACCTCACCGAACTTCGAGAGCTCGCCCGACTCACCGTCGTCGCCGATGCCGAAGCCGAGGATCAGCCGGCCGTTCGAGAGGAGGTCCAGGGTCACGGCCTGACGGGCGACGACCTGGGGCCGACGACGATTGAGCGGCGTGACCATCGCCCCGAATTGGATCGTCGTGGTGGCCGACGCGATCGCCGCCATCGAGATGTACGGGTCGACGATCTGGGAGACGCCCCCGGCGTAGAGCAGGTGGTCCCAGAGGAAGATCCCGTCCCAGCCGGCGTCCTCGGCGAGCTTGGCGAGCGTGACGAGTTTGCGCGGATCGGCGACGCCGTCGAAACCCGGAAAGAACACTCCCTGTCGCACGTGGCCCCCATCCAAATCCGCGGATGCCAAACTCTAAGTCACCATTCGAGGAATCCGTTCGACGCGGCGCCGTACACTCGACGACATGACGTCCGGGTACTCGGGGACGCCCCTGGCGGCGAAGCTTGGCATCAAGTCCGGTCAACGACTGCGATTGATCGGCGCTCCGTCGCAGTGGTCGGTCCACGACCTCCCGGACGACGTTCGCCTCACCCGTCGCCGCGGCTCGCCGGCCGACGTCGCCGTCGCCTTCTTCTCGGACGCCGCCTCGCTCACCCGCGCGATCGCCGCGTTGTCGGACACGATCACGACCGACGGCGCGCTATGGATCGCCTGGCCGCGAAAGGCCGCGGGACACGTGTCGGACCTCACCGACCACGTCGTACGCAGTAACGTCCTGCCGCTCGGTCTGGTCGACGTCAAGGTCGCGGCGCTCGATGACGACTGGTCGGCGCTCAAGACGGTGTGGCGCAAGGAGCTTCGCGCCCGTCGTCGCTGAATCTGCCCCGACCGCCGACCGTGCACGCGCAGGGACGTTCGTCGACCCTGCGCGTGCACGACCGGTCAGAGTCCGACGGGTCAGCCCTTTCGAGCGCGGAGCGCGGGCACGCCCAACGGCACCGCCGCGAAGACCGCCGCGATCAGGCCGACGAAGGCGCCCCATCCCCAACCGATGCCGCTGAATCCGACGCCACCCGGCTTGTCGAGGAAGGCGATCACGACCAGGATCAGGTTTATCGCTGAACCGAACAACAGCAGTTGGTCGCCCGACACCGGCATCTTGAAGGGCATCTCACTGAAGCCGGCGCGTGACACCAGGTACACGAGGATCGCCAGGCTCACCAGGAAGACGAGGTACATCCACCCGTGCCACAGACCGTCCACCGACACCGATCCGAGTCCGAAGTTGTAGGTGTACCACGGGAGGAACAACGAGATGAACAAGACGAGCGTTGCTATTGCCGTGGTGCGCTCGGCCTTTGACCAGCGTTTCATATCAAACGAGAAAGACGACTTGCTCGGTACATCACTCACGGCGGCCCCTTTGTTGTGTGCTGACCCAAGACCTTGGGGTCAGATTTTTCTCAGCATACTGAAAGAGCGCATCGCATGCCGGAACGCCGCGGGTTTTCTCGTCGAGTGGAATGGCTGGTCAACCGGCCAATCCCGGTCGCCCCGTCGCTCGACGCCGATGACGCTAGTTGCACGCCGGGTAGTTCTTCAGCCCCCACAGATGGGCGACCACCGACGGCACGTCTTTCGCGCACAACGGGAACCCCGGGGATCCGGTCATGTACCACGTACCGGCACCGACCTTGTTGAAGATGCCCATGCTCCCGCCGTCCTGGAACGAGACCTCGGCCTTGTAACTGGCCGGCAGGACCAGGTTGAACGCGGCCAGCGCCCAGTACCGGTGGTCGATCGCGTCGTAGGCGAGGAGCGGCTGGTTCGGTCCGTGGGGTTCGATGAGTTGGCCCCACGTGATCCGGTCGGTACTCACCATCTCCTTGTTCTGGAGCTTGAACTTGAGGAAGGCCGCCTTCAACGCGACCATCTCAGCGGGCGTCGACCTGATCGTGTGCGAGACCGCGGGCGGCGCGGCCGCCGACGGCGAGTGGCGAGTGGCGATGACGACCAATCCCACGGCGACGACCACCAGCACCACGAGTCCGAGGAGCAATCGCTTCATGCCAGGGAATGTAGTGCACGAGGCGACGAGACGTCCGGACAGCGCTCGAAGTGACGGTCAGTCCCCTACGAACCCTCGGTGCCGTTGGGCCCGCACGATCGTGGATCCCACGGCTGCAGCGCTTGGGTGACGTCGGTCGGCGCCGAGAGTTCGGTGTCGCGCTTGACCGCCGAGGGGTCGAGCACCGTGATCTGGGTGACCGGGCGCGTCGTGGTGGTGGTCGCGGCACCGTGATGTTTGCGCTTCAGCGTGGTCGTGGTCGTGCGCGGCGAGCGCGGGACCGATCACACTCACGTCGGACCCCGTGAGGACGGTGACCTCCGCCCCGGCGGTCGTGCGACCGAGCGCCATCACGGCCGGGCCCTCGATGGTGTGCAGCACCGCCTGGGCGGCGGCCAACGACGCGGCCGAGTTGTTCGCGTGATAGACCACCGTCTCCTCACGCACACCGAAGGGCGTCGCCGTCCCGACACCGTGGATCACGAACCCTCGCCGACGCAGGCCCGCCGCGACGACGTGTTGTTGGTTGGGCACGCCCGTCCCGTCGAGCACGGAGACCGTGATCGTCGAGTTCGCGGGCAGCGTCTTGCCGTCCATCGAGTTGATGTCGGGCGCGAGGTCCAAGAATCGATCGATCGTCTGCGTGACGCCCGGCTCGATGGGAAACTCGACGTCGCCGTAGTAGTAACCCTGGTAGAGATACCCGTTCGGCGTCTCGACGAGGACGACCGGCAACGTCAGCTCCGGCACCGAGGACACCGAGACGCCGTGGAAGTGCTCGGCCAGACTCAACAGCGCGCCCGCGGTGAGTCCCTGATCAACGGTCAGATAGCGGGCCACCGCGGTGACGAGTCGCTGGTCGGTGACGGGATTCGCGATGCCTCGGGCCTTGACGGCGTCGGCCAGGACCTTTAAGAACTCGTGGTCGCGCCGGATGCGCGCGAGGTCCGACAACGCCTCCTGGGGCCACGTGCGGTAGTCGGTGCCGTCACCCGGGAAGCGGATCTGCAGGTGGCGTGCCCGCACGACTTGCAACGCGCGCGTGCCGTTGAGTTGGATGCAACCGGTGTGGGGTACGTACAACCCGGAGTACGCGTCGAAGACCTCCATCGGAAAGTACATCTTGATGCCACCGAGCACGTTCACGACGTCGGCGAACGTGTCGAAGTTCAGTTCCACGTAGTGATTGATGGGGATGCCGAAGTCCTCCTGGATCGCCGCCACGAGTTGAGATGGTCCATTGAAGAGAGCGGCGTCGATCTTGTTCGCGCCGTCCACGCGCGCGTTCGGGGCGAAGACGTCGCGGGGCAGCGAGAGGATCGAGACTTGGTTCGTCGTCAGGTTGAGGTGCAGGATCATGACCACGTCGCTGTTGACGCCGGTCACGCCCTGGGAGCACAGTCCGTAGGCCTTGTTCTGGACCTTGAGACCGCATCGAGTGGTGGAGCCCACCAACAGGATGTTCTCGGTGTTGTTGTAGGTCTGGGACTCGCCGGCGATGTTGACGTGATGGATCAGGTGGTTGATATACCAGTAGTCGCCCGCGACCGCGGCGACGATCACGAACAACACCGTGGCGAGGGTCACCAGGACGACCTTCCTGCGCGAGCGTTTCACCCGCTTTCGGTGACGCGGTTCGCCGTGGCGCGCTTCGACGGCGGCGCCCAGGGCTTCGAGTCGGTCTCCATTCGGGACGCGCGAAGTGGGAGCACCAGAGTCCGACATTGGGTCGATTTTACCCGTACGTCGCGCTCGTCTCGGGCACGACGAACCTCACGTTCGAACGTGAACGCGCGGCGTCGCGTTTAGATGGAGCGACCAGCGCTTTCCCAATAGGGCTGACGGAGCTTGCGCTTGAACATCTTGCCCGAGTCCTCGCGAGGCAGTGCGTCGTGAAACGTGACGACCTTGGGGACCTTGAACCCGGCGAGGTGGCGTCGCACGTGACTTCGGATGTCGTCGGCGCTCAACGTCGAGCCCTCATCGAGTTTGATCGCGGCCGCGATCGACTCGCCGTACTCCTCGTCGGGGATCCCGAAGACCGCGCAGTCGGCGACGCCGTCGAGCTTCAAGAGACAGGCCTCGATCTCGATGGGATAGATGTTCACGCCACCCGAGATGATCATGTCGCGCGCGCGGTCACAGAGGTACAAGAAGCCGTCGGCGTCGAGGAATCCGATGTCGCCGCAGGTGATGAGGCCGTCGCGTTCGATCTCGGCGCGCGCCTCGGACCTCCCGAAGTACGTGAAGTCCGAGTTCGCCCGTGCGCGTACGAACACCTCCCCCGACTCGCCGACCGGTACCGGGCCTTCGTCATTGAGGATCCGGACGTCGCTCGAGGGGAGGGGGCGACCGACGGTGCCCGGATGCGCGAGCCACTCCTCGCTGGTGCAACCGGTGATGAAGCCGACCTCGGTACTGCCGTAGAACTCGTCGACGATCGGCCCCCACCACTCGATCATCGCGCGCTTCACGTCCGGCGGGCACGGCGCCGCCGTGTGCGAGACGTGTCGAAGCGACGACAGGTCGTATCGTCCACGAACCTCCGGCGGGAGCCGGAGGAGCCGCACGAACATCGTGGGCACCATGTACATCGAGGTGATCCGGTGCCGCTCGATCAGGGAGAGGAACTCCTCGGGATCGAAGCGGTCCTCGAGCACCAACAGCGCGCCGTAGGCGCGCGCCGCCACCAGCGCGTAGGCGTACGGCGCCGAGTGGTACATCGGCCCGGCGATGATCGTGCGCATGCCCGGCCACGCGCCGAAGAGCTTGGTGAACTCGGTCATGTAGTCGAGCGCCTGGGATCCGTCGTTCGTCCCGGGTAGTCGCCGCACCCCCTTGGGGTGTCCGGTCGTGCCCGACGTGTAGATCATCGACAAGGGATCGCCGACGTTGGCGTCGCGGATCTCGTCGAAGCCGTCGCGCCACGTCGCCCACGGCGTGACGTCACTGGGCAGGGACGTGATCGACGGGTCGATCGCGAATCGTTCCACGATGCTCGGTGGCGTCGTGACACCGAGGACGATGACCGACGATGGCAACGAGCCGCGAACGCGGTGCAAGAGGTCGGCGTGCGCCACCAGCACCGCCGCCTGGGAGTCGTTCACGACGTAGGCCACTTCCTCGGCGCTGCCGTGCCAGTTGATCGGTACCGTCGCCGCCCCGAGCGCGGATGCGGCGAAGGCCGCCTCGAAGAACTCGTGGTCGTTGCGCAACAGGAGCGCCACCGAACCGCCCGGCTCCACGCCGAGCGACCGAAGCCCCGTGGCGGCACGTCGCGCGCGCGCCATGAGCTCGTCGAGCGGCACGAAGACGTCGCCGCGCAGGATACCGGCGACCGTCTCTTCGTCGCCCACGATCCTCTCCGCCTGATCCATCGCCGCCCCCACCAGTGCCCACTGCTTCATCGGACGATAACGCAGACCGGCGCGGCGCCGTCTGACCTCGACGTGCGGACCGCCGTCAGCGCCCGGGAGCGGCGGTAACTTGAGACCATGGCTGAGAACTACCGTGAGACCGGCATCATCTGCGGGACCGACGTCCTCGAGATCCGCAACTACTACCTCTGGGGATCCAAGAAGGTTCCCTACCGTTCGATCGTCGGCGTCCAGCGTGTCTCGCTGAGCGCCCTCAAGGGCAAGGCCCGCATATGGGGCACGGCCAATCTCGGCTACTGGGCGAACCTTGACTCGAAGCGACCGTCGAAGACCGAAGGACTGGTGCTCGACCTCGGCAAGAGCGTCAAACCGTTCATCACGCCGGACGACCCCGATCGCGTCGAAGCACTTATACGCGAACGCGCCGGTCTCGGTCCCGCGGGACCGACGATTACTGCACCGTTCATCTAATCGCGCGGCACCGCCAGCGTTCCGCCAGAATCAGGGGTTCGACTCCGGCGTCGCCGCGTGGGCGACGGCCGCGTCGAGCTCGGCCCTCGCCGACTTCGACGCCTTCAGGCCGTTCTCGAACTCCGACTTCGCCGACCCCAGACTCTTGGCGAGCTTGGGGATGGCCGCGCCACCGAAGAGCAGGACGACCAGCACGATGACCACGACCAGCAGGTCCGGTCCGAAGATCTCACCTAACACCATGTACCACTCCTTTGTTCAATCGTTCGATCGGACCGATCAGCTCGGTTCGTTGTAACCGCTGTAGGGCGTGCCCAGGTACGGGAAGCTCGGCAGCAACGTGAGTCCCGCGCCCGTGAGTCCGTCACTCACGTCGGCGATCGCGCCGTCGGGCGTGAACGTCTTGTCCACGAGGGGAATCGTGGCGCCGGCGATCGCGCGCAACTCGATCGTCACGACGTCGTCAGTGACGCGCCGCCCGTTCGGATAGCCCGCGACGTCGCCGCCGACGACGCCCAGCGGATTGGGCGTGGACGCGGGAGGGATCGCGAGGTTGAGACGAAGCATGTCGGCCTGGGTCGTGCCGGTGAACGTGGAGAACGTCGAGCTCACGACGCCCGCCGGGATGCCCGTGAGCAGGATCGCCTCTAAGTCCGCGCGCGGCTTCGAGTACGCCGCCAGGTTGGGGAACGCGCCCGTGTAGAGGACGTTCAGCAGTCCCGCCAGTTCGGGGTGGGCGACGCCGTTCACGTAGTTCTTGTCCTGGGACGGTGGCGACGCGTTCCACTGGTCCTTCTGGGCGAGCGGCACCAGCACCTCGTTGAACAACGGGTTGCCGAGTCGCGACACCTGCACGTACGGCCCGGAGTCGTTGTGCCATCCGTGATCCGAATCGCGGACGCGGGCCTTCTGTCGACTCGCCGTCGTCCACACGCCGACGCTCGAAGAAGCCGACGCGGACTTGGTGGGCGCCACACCGCCGGCGGCGAGGTCGGTGATCGGCACCTGGATCGCGATGCTGTGCACGTTGGAGGTCGCCAGCGTGTTCACGCCGGCCGACGCACTGAGGGCGGGCAGTCCGAACGTCGCGTGGAGATCGGCGATGGGACGCAGGTCACCCAGGTCGAAGATCGAGCCGAGGTCGACGAAGAACGCCTCGGCGCGCTGTCCGGCGAAGACCATCCGGCCGTTGGACATCGGGAACACCGCGGCACTCGCGAGGGCCGCGTAGTTGGGCGTCGAGAGCGGGCCGATGTTGCACGGCGGGCACGGCACGTTCTGGGCCAAGACCTGGGCGTTGCCGTTGCCCGTCACCCTCGTCACCGAGTACGTCTGGCGGCGATTCCAGTTCGCGCTGGTGAGCGACTGGATCGGTCCGACGTTGTAGAGGAAGGTCGTGGGGATCGTGTTCTGCGTCTGGAAGTTGAACTGGTACGTGACGTCTGCGACGCCGTCGCCGTTGTTGTCGACGTGGATCTCGTAGAGGACGTCGTCACCGAACTCGAAGAAGTTCGGACCACCCGCGGGGGTCTCCAACGGGATGTAGTTCGCGATCAACGTCACGGTGTTCGGCTTGTCGGGGCTGATGAAGGCGTAGAGGTCCGTGCTGTCGGCGACGGGGTCCTTGGAGATCTCGGGTGCTTCGCGGTGTGATGACATGGGTCGGTTCCTTTCTAACGAGCTGCGCGAATGAGGCGGGCGGCGATCTTTCGATCGTGGATGGTCACTTCCTTTTGACCGATGAAGAGGTTGATCTCTCCGGTGCGGGCGTTCTTCACCCGGGCGATGAGGTGTTCACCGACGCGTAGGTCGTCCTGGGGCGCGATCGAGGCCTCGCGGGGGGACTCGGCGCCCGCGACGGACGCGAGACCCAAGGGACCGGCCGCAATCGTCGACGCGACCGCCGCACCGGCGGCCACCGCCCCGGCCTTCTTGAAGAACACTCTCCTGCTGACTTCTTCCATTCATCCTCCTTAAGGTTCTCTGACTATCCGTAGACGTGGCCATTCCGGATGAGATTGTTGTGAAAAATCATCGACGACCGGTTTGCGACCACACTCGGTAGGACCGCGCCGTCGCGAGCATGCGCTCGTGACACTCGTCTCGCGTGACGAATCCGTGAATTCGCCGTGAGAACGCCGCGGCGAGCCGGTCCCCGCTGAACGCGGCGTTACCCGTGCCGAAGTGAGGGACGAGAAGTATCGTGAGCGCAGTGGCGAAGCTCGTGTACTCGATGATCACCTCGCTCGACGGTTTCACGACCGACAGCGCCGGCACTATCGAGTGGGGCAGACCGGAACCCGAGATGTTCGAGTACATCAATGAATTCGAACGCGGCTTCGGCGCGTATCTCTACGGCCGTCGTATGTACGAGACGATGGTCTTCTGGGAGACGTTCGACGAGCCCGACGAACCGGTCATCACGGAGTTCGCCCGGATCTGGCGCGCCGCCCACAAGGTCGTCTACTCGACGACGCTCGAACGAACATCGAGTGCCAACACGATGGTGGAGCGAACGTTCGACCCCGACGCGGTGCGCCAGATGGTACGCGCGTCCGACGCGGACCTCACGATCGCGGGGCCAGAGCTCGCGCGCCTCGCTTTCGCGGCCGGACTGATCGACGAGGCGCACATGTTCGTCACGCCGATCACCCTCGGTGGCGGTACGCCGGCGTACCCCACGGACCTCCGGGTCGAATTCGAGCTCCTAGACACCCACGTCTTCGACAGCGGCGCGCTCCACCTTCACTACCGTGTCAAGGATGGAAGCTAGCGTCGCCGACTGCGCCGGTCCGCGAGAGGCGGAGCAGCACCGCAACCGTTCGAGGACTCATGATCCGCGTCCTCGAACCCCAAGTCGTGCGTGACTCAGAGACTCTGTCAATCGAAGACGCACGTACGAGCGCCGAACACGATGACGCGACGTTCCAGGTGCAAACGAATCGCCGACGCCAACACCGAACGCTCGATGTCCGCGCCGCGTCGCGTCATGTCGTCGACGTCGTCGCGGTGCGAGATGTGTACCACGTCCTGGGCGATGATCGGTCCCGCGTCGAGGTCGGCGGTGACGTAGTGCGCCGTCGCGCCGATGATCTTCACACCGCGTTCGTACGCCCGGGCGTACGGATTGGCCCCGATGAACGCGGGCAGGAACGAATGGTGGATGTTGATGATCCGGTGTTCGTAGCGCTCGACCAACCACGGCGGCAGGACGCGCATATAGCGGGCCAACACGATCACCTCGGGGGCCAACGATTCGAGCACGTCGCCGAGCTGACGCTCCTGCGCTTCGCGATCCTCTCCCACGGGTAGGTACGTGAACGGCACCTCGTAGCGCTCGGCGAGTTCGCGCGCGATCGGGCGATCGCTCACGAGGGCGACGACGTCGCACTGCAGTTGGCCGATAGCGCTCCGCGCGATCAGGTCACTCGGACAATGAAGTGTCGACGAACACAGCACGACGACGCGCGCGCGTGGCCGCGCCGTCGGCGTCATGGTGTAGTGCGCTGAGAACGACGTCCGGAATTCGTCCAGTCGTCGCGCGAGTTCGGTGGCGTCGACGCCCCCGGCGACTTCAATTCGGCAACCGAAGTCGCCCGCCACGACGTCGGTGTGCTGGTCCAATTCGATGATGTTGCCACCGGACGCCTGAATACCCGCGGCCAGGCTGGCGACGATGCCGACTCGGTCAGGTGATCGGAACGTCAGAATGAGTCCACGGGACCAATCGTGGTGGGCGTCGGCATCGTCCGTCGGAGCGTGTGACGTCGCCATGGAGTCATAGGGTACCGGCGCGAGACGGACGCGCGAGCACGTTCAACCCGTGTCGCGAACGCTGATGCCGCCGGGCCGAGTCACGAGTCCGGCGTCGACGCGAGCGGCGTTACCTCACGAACAGCCGCTCGTCGCTCCGCAACTCGAGCACACGTAGCACGAGCCCGCACGCTGCATGGCGTTGCCGCACTGGTAACACATCGGCGCGTCACGCTGTTGGTCGCGACTCAGCAACTTCGGCTGCTCGGCCGGCTTCTCGCTGAGATCGACCAACGTCGGCTGCAGGCTCGCGTTCACCGTCGGCGTCGCCTGCTCGGCGACCTCGGGCAACGTCGGCTGGATGCGCTCGCTGGTGGACAACACGCCCAACTCCTCGCGGTCGCTGGGGCTCAAGTAGTCCAGGGCGAGACGGCGGAAGATGTAGTCGACGAGCGACGTCGCGATGCGCAGATCGGCGTCGTCGGTCATGCCCGAGGGCTCGAACTTCATGTTCACGTACTTGCGCACGTAGGTCGCGAGCGGCACGCCGTGTTGCAGGCCGAGGCTGATCGAGATCGAGAAGGCGTCCATGATGCCAGCCAGCGTCGAGCCCTGCTTGGAGACCTTGATGAAGACTTCGCCCGGGCGACCGTCCTCGTACTCACCGACCGTGACGTAGCCTTCGCAGTCCGCGACGCGGAAGGCGAAGGTCGTCGACACACGGCGACGCGGCATGCGCTCGCGCAGGGCCTGGATCGTGACGTGGCTCGCCGACCTCGCGACCTCCAATTCCGACTTGAGCTGCTCGATGCGCGTGTAGAGCTCGGCCGCGACCGAATCTGTCGCGGTGACCGAGGAGGAGGACTCCTCGCCGTCCTTCTTCGCGGTGGAGAGCGGCTGGCCGACCTTGCAGTTGTCGCGGTAGATCGCGACGGCCTTCACGCCCAGCTTCCAGGCGTCCATGTGGAGGTTGGCGACGTCTTCGATGGTGGCGTCCTCGGGCATGTTCACGGTCTTGGAGATCGCGCCCGAGATGAACGGCTGCACGGCGCCCATCATCTTCACGTGACCGAGGTAGTGGATCGTGTTGTCGCCCATGGAGCAGGCGAAGACCGGCAGGTGCTCGGGCTTGAGCCCGGGCGCGCCGACGATCGACTTGTTCTCGTCGATGTAGGCCACGATGGCCATCGACTCCGCCTCGGAGTAGCCGAGCTTGCGAAGCGCGCGCGGCACCGTCTGGTTCACGATCGCCATGTTGCCGCCGCCGACCAGTTTCTTGAACTTCACCAGCCCGAGGTCAGGCTCGATTCCGGTCGTGTCGCAGTCCATCAACAGACCGATGGTGCCGGTCGGAGCGAGCACCGAGGCCTGCGCGTTGCGTACGCCGTGGCGTGCGCCGAGGTCGACGGCCTCCTCCCACGCGCGCTGGGCCGCGTCGAGGATCTCGGCCGGTGCCAGGGTCCCGTCGATCCGGTACGACGCGTCACGGTGCATGCGAAGGACGTCGAGCATCGGCGTCGCGTTCTCCTCGTAGCCCTCGTGGGGTCCCATGCGTCCGGCGGTGCGCGCGCTGACGGCGTAGGCGTGACCGGTCATCAGCGCGGTGATCGCGGCGGCCCAGGCCCGGCCCTCGTCCGAGTCGTACGCCAGGCCCGAGGCCATCAGCAAGGCACCGAGGTTCGCGTAGCCGAGGCCGAGCTGGCGGAACTTACGCGAGTTCTCGGCGATCTTCTCGGTCGGGTAGTCGGCCGCGCCGACGATGATCTCTTGCGCGCTGAAGAGCACCTCGATGGCGTGCTTGAACGCGTCGACGTCGAAGCTGCCGTCGTCCTGGAGGAACTTCATCAGGTTGAGGCTCGCGAGGTTGCACGCCGAGTTGTCGATGTGCATGTACTCCGAGCAGGGGTTCGAACCGTTGATGCGGTCGGTGTTGGGCGACGTGTGCCACTTGTTGATGGTGGTGTCGAATTGGAGTCCCGGGTCAGCGCACTCCCACGCGGCGCGCGCGATCTGACGCCACAGCTCGCGGGCCTTCACGCTCTGGACCGTGCGTCCGCCGTGACGGGCCTTGAGGTCCCAGTCGCCGTCGGCGATCACCGCGTCCATGAACTCATCGGAGACGCGCACGGAGTTGTTCGCGTTCTGGTACTGGATCGAGTGGATGTCCTTGCCGTCGAGGTCCATGTCGAAGCCGTTGTCGCGCAGCACGCGCGCCTTCTTCTCCTCATTGGCCTTGCACCAGATGAACTCCTCGATGTCCGGGTGATCGGCGTCGAGGATGACCATCTTGGCGGCGCGACGGGTCTTGCCGCCGGACTTGATCGTGCCGGCCGACGCGTCGGCGCCGCGCATGAACGACACCGGTCCGCTCGCGGTGCCGCCACCTTCGAGCATCTCGGCGCTCGATCGGATCTTGGAGAGGTTGACGCCCGCGCCGGAGCCGCCCTTGAAGATGATGCCCTCTTCGGTGTACCAGTTGAGGATCGAGCGCATCGAGTCCTCGACCGAGAGGATGAAGCAGGCGCTCCCCTGCTGGGGTACGCCCTTCACGCCGATGTTGAACCAGACCGGCGAGTTGAAGGCGGCCTTCTGCGTGATCAAGAGGTGCTTCAGTTCGGCGCGGAAGGCCTCGGCCTCCTCGTCGTCGACGAAGTAGTCGCGCTCGATGCCCCAGGCGGCGATCGTGTCGACGATGCGGTCGGCCACCTGCTTGAGGCTGGTCTCGCGCTCCCCGGTGCCCAGGGTGCCGCGGAAGTACTTCTGGGCGAGGATGTTGGTGGCGTTGAACGACCAGCTGGAGGGAACCTCGACGTTCAGTTGCTCGAAGGCCACCGACCCGTCGCGGAAGTTCGAGATCCTCGCGTCACGACGGTCCCAGGTCACCTCGTCGTACGGGTGCCGGTCGTCGGTGGTGAAGTAGCGGCGGATGCCAATTCCCAGTCGCTGAGGTGCGATAGCCATTTCAATCTCTCTTTTCTTGCCGAAACCGACACTAAGAACATGCCTCTCGCGACGCCGGAGTCGGGAGGTCCAGTTTACTACCCATTTCCCCCTCGGCCACAAGATGTAGTGGTCAGACCACTTCTCGTCGCAAGATGCTGTGTCATTACAGCACTGTAATTACACCGCGTCAACTCAATTTTGATTGTTTTTGGAACAATTATTTTTCGCCCAATGATCTACCCAAAAACCGCCCGGTAACCATCGGTAACGTGACCCCGGTGGAACTGGTTCTCGCCCTCGACGCCGGCACGTCGGGCGTGCGCACCGTCGCCTTCGACCGCGAGGCTCGGGTCCACGACAGCGCCCACCTCGAACTGACCCAGCACTTCCCCCGCCCCGGCGAGGTCGAGCACGACGCCCGAGAGATCGCCGATCTCTGTGTCGCGACGCTGCGCGAGGTCGCCCAACGCGCCCGCGCGAACGGCCACGAGGTCGTCGCCCTCGGCATCACGAATCAACGCGAGACCACGGTCGTGTTCGACCGCGCGAGCGCTCGACTGCCCCACCGCGCCATCGTCTGGCAGGACCGGCGCACGGCCACCTACTGCGACGAACTCGACGCGCGCGGCGCGGCGCCGCTCGTGCGCTCGACGACGGGACTCGTGCTCGACTCGTACTTCTCGGCGACCAAGATGCGATGGCTCCTCGACCACGGGTACGCGGACGACCTCGAGGCCCCGAGTTTCGCCACGGTCGACTCGTGGTTGGTGTGGTGGCTCTCCGGCGGCGTCGACGGCGGGGCCTACGTCACCGAGCCGTCGAACGCCTCGCGCACGATGTTGATGGACCTGGCGACGTTGTCGTGGTCAACCGAGATGACCGCGTTGTTCGACCTCGACACCTCGATGCTCGCGACGATCCAACCGTCGCTCTCGACCTTCGCCACCGTCGCTGTCGACGTCGTGCCGGAACTCGCCGGCGTGCCCATCACCGGCATCCTCGGCGACCAGCAGGCCGCGCTCTTCGGCCAGGCCTGCTTTCGTCCCGGTGTCGTCAAGGCGACCTACGGCACGGGCGCCTTCATCCTCGCCAACGTCGGCGAGCGCGTGCCCGGAGTCGTCGACGGACTGATCACGACGCTCGCGTGGGACCTGGGCGCGCTCGCGGCCCCGACCTACGCCGTCGAGGGCTCGGCCTTCGTCGCCGGCGCCGCGGTGCAGTGGCTACGCGACGAGATGGGTTTCATCGACGACTCGTCGGAGCTCGAGGCGCTCGCCACCAGCGTCACCGACTCGGCCGGCGTGCAGTTCGTCCCCGCCTTCACGGGACTGGGATCGCCGTTCTGGCGCAGCGAGGCGCGCGGATCGATCACCGGACTGAGTCGCGGCGTCGGTCGCGGCGAGATCGCGCGCGCGCTCGTCGAAGGACTCGCCTACCAGGTTCGCGCGATGACCGACGCCTTCGGCGACGGCGGCATCGCGCTCCACGAACTGCGCGCCGACGGCGGCGCGGCGGCGATGGACCTGCTGCTGCAACTCCAGGCCACGAACTCGCGGCTCGCGGTGCTGCGCAGCACGTCACTGGAAGCGACCGCGCGCGGCGCGGCCACGCTCGCCGGTCTCGGCGCGGGCCTGTGGTCGTCGCTGCACGAGCTCGACGACCTCTGGAGTTTCGACCAACGATTCGAGCCGGAGGATCCCCTCTTCGTCGACCTCGGCTACGCGGCCTGGCGTCGCGCGCTCGAGCACGCCTGAGTTGTAGTTTCAAAAGAGCGTCGAACGGAGGACCATGGAGGAGTACACCGCAACGGTGGTGCGCGAGGGGCTCGGATTCGGCGAGGCTCCGCGCTGGCACGACGGACGACTGTGGTACTCGGACTTCTACCGACACGGCATCTATTCGATGGCGGCCGACGGCACCGACGAGGTCCTCGAACACGAGGTCCCGACCCAACCGTCGGGGCTCGGGTGGCTGCCCGACGGCGATCTCTTGAGCGTCTCGATGATCGACCAACGGGTGCTGCGGTTCCACGGTGACCAGGTGTCGACGTTCGCGGACATCAGCGAGTACTGCGGCTTCTGGGCGAACGACATGGTCGTCTCGCCCTCGGGGTACAGCTACGTCGGCAACTTCGGCTTCGACCTCGACGCGCGCCTCGCCGAACTCGGCGTCGAGCGCTTCATCGCCGAGCCCCCGCCGACCACCAACCTGGTCGTGCTCGACCCCGAAGGTCAGGTCGTGCAAGTGGTACCCGACATGGCCTTTCCCAACGGCACGGTGATCACCCCCGACGGCGCGACGTTGATCGTCGGCGAGACCTTCGGCTCGTGTCAGACCGCCTTCGACGTGCGGGCGAACGGCACCCTCGAGAATCGACGGGTCTGGGCGCCGCTCGAGATGGCCGCGAGCGACGGCATGTGCCTCGACGCCGACGGCCAGATCTGGTTCGCCAACGCGCTGACGCGCACCTGCGTACGCGTGCGCGAAGGGGGCGAGGTGACCGGCCGGGTGGACTGCACGAAGCGCGCCTTCGCCTGCATGCTCGGCGGCGAGGACCGCCGGACGCTCTTCATCATGACGTCGAGCTCCAGTGACCGCTTCGAGATCGCCGACCAGCGCGAGGGTTGCATCGAGGCCGTGCGCGTGGACGTCGCGGGCGCGGGCACGCCGTAGGGGAACGTCCGCGGCCGCTCAGCCGAGTTTCGTCAGCGCCTTGCGCAGGTTGCGGACCGCCTGGGACGTCCGCAGTTCGTTCTCGATCAACGCGAAACGCACGTGGCCGTCACCGCCCTCACCGAAACCGACCCCGGGACTCGTCGCCACGTCCGCCGATTCGATGAGGAACCGCGCGAACTCCAACGAACCCATCTCGCGGTAGGGCTCGGGCACGGGCGCCCAGATGAACATCGAGCCCCGCGGCGCGCGCACGTCCCACCCGATGCGGCGTAGACCGTCGATCAACGTGTCGCGTCGCGATTGGTAGATCACGCGCAGGTGTTCGGGGTAGTCCGTCGCCTCGTTCATCGCCACGATGGCGGCGATCTGGACCGGTTGGAACGTCCCGTAGTCGAGGTAGCTCTTCAACTTGGTCAGCGCCGCGACGATCTCGGCGTTGCCCACCAGGAAACCGACGCGCCACCCGGCCATCGAGAACGACTTCGTGAGCGTGTAGAGCTCGACACAGCACTCCTTCGCGCGCGGCACCTCGAGGATCGACGGCGGCTTGTAGCCGTCGAAGCCGAGGTCGGCGTACGCGAAGTCGTGACAGACGATCAAGTCGTGCTCGAGCGCGAACTCCACCAGTCGCGTCATGAACGCGAGGTCCACGCACGCGCTCGTCGGGTTGTGCGGGAACGAGCAGATCAGTACGCGCGGCTTCACCTCGGCGCTCTCCCACGCCGCGACCAGTCCGGTGAAGAAGTCGTCGCCGGGGTCGTTCGTCGTCGCGCCGGGGTCGAGCATCGGGACCGTGATCACCGTCGCGCCAGCGAATCCCGGACCGGCGAGGTGGATCGGGTAGCTCGGACTGGGCACGAGGGCCGAGTCGCCGGGACCGAGCAGGACCCACATGAGGTGCGTCAGTCCCTCCTTGGCGCCGATGGTGGTGACGATCTCGGTGTCGGGGTCCAGGTCGACGTCGAAGAGCGCCTTGTAGCGCGTCGCCATCGCCAGGCGCAGGTTGGGGATGCCGCGCGACGCGCTGTAGCGGTGGTTGCGGGGGTTGTTCGCCGCCTCGGCCAGCTTCGCGACCGCCACGTCGGGACTCGGCAGGTCGGGGTTGCCGAAGCCGAAGTCGATGACGTCGCGCCCGAGCGCGCGCGCCTCGGCCTTCAGGCCGTTGATCTGCGCGAAGACGTACGGCGGCAGGCCGTTGACGCGACGGAATTCCATCTAGAAACGTTACTCGTCGTTCGACACCCGCCACTGTCGCAGCGCGTCGACGTCGACGTCGGGGGCGAAGACCGCCCACGTGGCCCCCGCGTCGCGCAGCGCGTCGAGCGTCGCGGGCAGGTCGGCCGGCACCGGCCCGGCCCAACTCACCTCGCCCGAGGCGGCCATCGCGCGCACCCGTTCGGGTGACGCGTCCCAGAGGTTGATCGTCGCGCCGACCACGCGGGCCACGCGATTGGTCTCGTCGTTGCCGGCGCCGAACCAGATCGGCATGACGTCTCGCAGTTCGCGCGCCGTCTCGGCCATCAGCGCGCGACGTTCGTCGGCCGAACGCGCCGGTACGTCGTAGGCCTCGTTCTCGGCGGCCGAGAGCTTGTCGCCCGAGCCGACGGCGCAGATCACGCGCGTGGGCGCAAGCCGCTCGAGGGTGCGGTACTGCTCGACGAGGTGCGCCGTCCCGACCAGTCCGACGCGCGCGACGAGCGGAGCGACGACCACGTCGTGTCGTCGCGCCACGGCGGCGAGCACCGCGAAGGGCGCGAGCGACGGGCGTGTCGGTGAGCCCATCGGCCAGAGGTGGTCGTAGGCGAAGAGCCCGTCGAGACCAGCGTCGACACAGCGATCGGCGAAGGCCAGCGCGTCGGTGCTCCCGTCGCGAAACGTCGGCAGGAGGGCCCCGAGCTTCACGCGGCGCGCTCGAAGGCCACGAGCGCGGCGCCCATCGCCCCGGAGCGAGGTCCGAACATCGAGGAGGTCACGGTGATCGCGGGGCGCGCGCGATACCCCTCGACGAGGTCGGCGAGGTACTCACGCGCCGAGGGCAACACGAGGTCCGAGGCGATCGACAGTCCCCCGCCAATGACGAAGTGACCGCAGTCGAGGATCGCCGCCAGGTTCGCCAGGCCCAGCGCGAGCCACCAGCCGACCTCCTTCATCAGCACGACGGCCTCGTCGAGGTCCTGGGCCGCGGCGGCCGTGACGTCCTCGGCGCGCACGGCGGCCGCGTTGCCCCGTTGGGCGACGAGCGTCGGGAGCCGACCTTCGATCGCCGCTTCGCGCGTCAGGCGATTGAGTCCCCCGCCCGAGGCGTAGCGCTCCCAGCAGCCGTGACTCCCGCAGTGACACGCGGCCCCGCGCGCCGCCACCACCATGTGCCCGATCTCGCCGGCGAAACCACTGTGGCCGCGGATCAGCGCGCCGTCGGCGAACACGCCGCCGCCAATGCCCGTGCCGAGGGTCACCATCACGAAGTCGTCGACGCCGCGCGCGGCGCCCCACTCGTGCTCGCACAACGCCGCGCAGTTGGCGTCGTTCTCACAGAACACCGTTGAGCTCGCCAACGACGCCGAGAGCAGCGCGCCGAGGTCCGCGCCCGACGCCGACTGGAGGTTGGGGGCGTAGACGAGACGTCCGTCGCGTCGCATCATGCCCGGCAGACCGATGCAGACCGGCACGGCCGACGGGTCGAGACCCTGTCGCGCGCTCAGGTCCCGGATGAGTTCGGTGACGACCTCGGCGGTCGGCGTGCCGACCAGGTCACTGTGCAGGTGCGGCGTGGCCGCGTGGGCCTCACCGAGGACGCGGCCGTCGCGCGCGACCAGCAGCGCCAGCGCCTTGGTCCCTCCGACGTCAACGCCGATCGCGACGTCGATCATCGCTGCCGCTCGGCCTGCGCCTTCAGTTCGCGAAGGGCCTGGGTCTGGATGCGGTACGCGGCGCGCGACTTGATGAACGTCGGGATCGGCACGAGCAACTCCACCTCCAGGTCGTAGGTCACCTTGGTCTCCTCGCCGTCGGCCTCGAACTGGTAGCGGCCGTTCAGGGTCTCGGTGAGGTCGCCCTGGATCTGATGCCAGGACAGCTCCCCCGGCGCCTTGGCGTAGTCGTAGGCCAGCGTGTAGGTCGTCGAGCGACCGAACGCGGCCGCGCGGAACTCGACCTCGAGCGCTCGTCCCTGGTCGTCGCGGGTCACGACGTCGATGCGCTTGAGGTCCGAGACCCAGTCGGCGTAATGCGCGAAGTCCGTGACCACCGCGAAGATGGTCTCGGGCGAGGCGTTCACCGTGATCGATTCAGTGGCTCGTTGTGTCACCGCACCTCCCCACCTTCACCCTAGGGCAGCCGCTTTGCGTCGCCGAAGTGGTCGTAGCGCGCGAGTTCGTTCGAGAGTCGCGCGGCCAAGTGGTTCCAGTCGAATCGCTCGACGGCGGCCGTTCGCGAGGCCCGCCCGAATTCTCGTCGGAGATCGTCGTCGACCATCAACGTCCGGATCGCCTTGGCCAGGAGGTCGTCGCTGCGCGAGTCGCCGATGACGAACCCGGTCACGCCGTTCTGTACCGCCTCGTGGCTGCCCCCGGAGCGGCCGGCGATCTGCGCCACGCCGGTCGCCGCGGCCTCGACGAAGACGATGCCGAAGCCCTCCTGCTCCAAACCGAGCCAGCGGCTGCGACAGTCCATCACCATGAGGTCACTGGCCCCGAGCCAGTCGCTCAAGACATCGTCGGGCACGCGTCCGAGGAAGGTGACCGGCGCGTCGAGTCGCGTGGCCAGCGCGCGCAGGCGCTTCGCGTCGCGACCGGACCCGCCGATCGCGACGCGCAGGTCCGGTGCGGTGGCCTTCAGTCGCGCGGCCGCGCGGATCAGGGTGTCCATCCCCTTTCGCGGGACGAGGCGAGAGTACGAGCTGACCACGAACGCGCGCTCGTCGAGTCCGAAGGAGCGTCGCACGTCGCCGCGTCGCGCGGGTTCGAGCGGCGTGAAGCGCTGCGTGTCGACACCAGGCGGCACCTGGATGATCGGCGGCGCGTACTCCGCGGCGACCCTGCGCACCTCGGACGCTGGATAGGACCCGGCGCAGATCACCACCGCGGCGTGGCGCAACACGTAACGGAGCGAAGAGGCCACGATCGGGATCCGTCCGGGCACCGTCACCTCGGCGCCGTGGACGACGACGCCGTAGGGCACGGACAAGCGTGGGCCGAGGAGACCCAGCGGCCACGCCGGATCGAGCAGGACCAGATCAGGCTCGGTGGCGTTCGATCGCCGACTCGATGGCGCGCCTCGCGGCCCTCGTCGGAAAGAAGAGCGTCTTGGCGCGAACGCGCTCGATGACGATCTCGGACGCCGCGTCGAACGCTTCGACGTCCGGCGCGGACGTCGCGGTCACCACGACGGCGCGACCGGGTTCGAGTCGACGCCACAGTTCGTGGAGGTACACCTGGATTCCGCCGGTTTTCGGAGGGTAGTCGTTGGTCACCAACAAGTGACGAGCCATTGGAACAACCTAGTCAACGCCCTCGCGCCGACTTCTACTCCGCGATGGCGGAGCGGTGTTGAAACTTGAGTCGCGGCATCATGCCCTGGGAGGTGAACAGTTGCACGACGTCAGCCTCCTCGGCCGTCATCACCAATTCGTCGGGCTCTTCGCCCAGCACGAAACTCACCAGGCAGTCGGCGCAGTCCGGTGTCCCGCGCCGCACGCAGTCGTGGCAGCTGATTGAAAGTTCGATCTCGTTGCTCATGGTGGCACCCTTCAGTTCCCACCACACTGCACCGTGCCTGTGACACGTCAGCGTTCGAGATACGCCGCGATCTCCGCCGCCACCTGCGCCGCTCCGAAGACCACGCCCTCGCACACGACGCGACGCGCCGACGGATCGATGAGCACGTAGAACGGGGGCCACCGGATGTCCAAGAGTTCGAACGCCTCCGGCGCCACCAGCACGCGACGGCGCGCGTCGCGCCACTCGGCGGCATCATCCTCGTCAGCGCTGATGACGAGGACCGGAACCGTCAACGCGCTCAGGTCGGCGTCGAGGAACTCACGACAACCGTCGCAGTGGGGTTTGATCGCGACGACGAGCGTCGTCTCGTGAAGGGCGATGGTCTCGTCGTCACCACCGGACCAGCGACCCGTCAGCGCGTCGGGCGCCGAGCGTTCGCGCGTCTTGTCGAAGGATCGTGCGTGGAACTCAGACGTCACTGGATTCGACGATCGGTTCGACCGCGCGTCCGTGGCCGCACCAACGACAGGTCACCGAGTCGACGTTCTTCGCGATGATCTCCGGCTCTTCGACCGTGAGATCGCCGCCCACGGTGAAGTGGTGGAACGAGCGAATGGACGTCGTCTCGACCACGTCGAATCGGGTGAGGTTCCCGCAGGCGGTGCATCGGTAGCGAGTAGTCACAGTGTCACGGTACTTGGAGATCCGTCAACTCATTCAGAGAATGGGTCGTTGCCTCGGCGCCGTGGACGCACGTCGTAGTCGAAGGGCTCCGGCTGGTCGTAGCCGAAGACGGTGTCAAAGGGCACCGGCTGTATCTGGTTGGCGGCCCGCTCGGCGTCGATGAGCCGCACGAGCGCGCCGGGGTGGCGAAGTTTTCCAATCAGCACCGATCCCGCGTTGGTCTCCAGGACGACGACGCCACGGCGGGCGAGGCGTTCGGAGACCCGCTGATCGACCCGCAAGGCGATCACGTCGCGCAGATCGACCGTCGCTCGCTGGTGGTGCAGGACGCCACCTTCGACGACGACGCGTTCGTTGGTGACGTGCACCTTGTGCGATCGCCACCGCCACGTGCGCGTGAGGGCGACCAGGGCGAAAGGGCCAGCGCAGATCAGTCCGAACACCATCTCGTGCTGGTGCACGAACCCGACGTGTTTGGCACCGTAGATCACCAGCGCGACCATCGCGACGGCCGCGACACACGGTCGGACGGTGCCTCGGGCGACGGGGGTCACCGAGATGATCTTCACCTCGCCCTCGCGCAGAATCAATCGTGGTGCCACGTTCTCAAGCGTAAGGACTCCACGGTGAAAAGTCACAACATTGCCCGTGAATGTCGTGTGAATTTGCTCCGCTAGACGTTGCGCATCTGGTGGGCGGCCATGTCGAAATACCCGTGCAATTCATCGAACTGCTCTTCGCTCAGCGTCGGGCGTTCATGGTCCAACGCCACCCACATCGCGGCGAGCCACGCGTCGCGCGCGGCCCGGTTGATGCGAAACGGCGAGTGGCGCATCCGAAGTCGGGGGTGCCCGCGCTCCTCGGAATAGCTCCTCGGGCCACCCCAGTACTGCTCGAGGAACATCACGAAGTGACGCTTGGAGTCGCGCAGGTCCTCGGGGTACATCGGGCGCAGGAGTTCGCTCTTCTCGACTTCGGCGTAGAAGTTCTCGACGAGGCGCTCGAAGAACTCGTGACCGCCGACCTGGTCGTACAACGTCGCCTCCACCCCTCTACGTTAACGGCGTGACCTAGACTCGTTCGGGTCTCGCACGAGACGCGCGGGTGTAGCTCAATGGTAGAGCTCCAGCCTTCCAAGCTGGCCATGCGGGTTCGATTCCCGTCACCCGCTCTCAGGCTTTTCGGTGAGAGCGTAATGTTTCCAAGCACTTTCGAGTGACCACGAGTGACCACGAGTGACCACGAGAGACCACTGTGAAGTGCCCAAAGGTGCCCGAACTGATTTGCGAGGTGCCCATAGGTGCCCAAACGAGTGATCCTGTCGATCCGAATCGGAATCTAAAACTGACGAAACTGATCACTAGAAAGCGAAAAACTTTGAAAGCTGACTCACGCCGGGGGTATTTCGCCGATCGGTTTGGCGATGACACCGAGTGCGTCGGCGATGATGCGATCACGATCTTTGGTCGCGTGTTGATAGCGCATCGCAGCGACTGACGACGAGTGTCCAGCCCGATGCATCAGCTCGACGGTCGTCGCACCTGTAGCTGCTGCCAGGGTCAAACCCGTGTGTCGTAGATCGTGCAGGCGCAGGTCGGTTCGACCAACTTCCGTGCGCGCACGCTGCCAGGCAACCTGCAGAACGTTCCCCGTCAACGGCACACCCGTAATGCCTCTGAAAACCAAAGCATCGGCCTCGGGACCGGTGAAGCGGTCAAGGTGATCGCGAAGTCTTGCAATCAGGAATTCTGGAACGGCGATTGTGCGTCGTCCAGCATCTGTCTTAGGCTCTTTAACCAGGGATTTCCCATGCATCGTGATGGTTCGACTCTGTTCAACTCTCAGCGAACCGTTGGCAAGGTCGATGTCTTTTCGTCGGAGACCGAGCAGCTCCGCGCGTCGAAGTTGACACCACGTGGCGAGCAACACGATGAGACGAAGGTGTTCCGGCATTGCCGCTTCCAGAGCTTCAACTTCACGCACGGTCGCTACGGGACGCTCGGCGGGACGCTCTACTCCCCCTCCGGCGACTTTGCACGGCGACGATGCGAGGAAGCCGTCAGTGACCGCGGTTCTAAGAATCGCCGAGAGCAGGCGATATGCCTTGGCTGCGGTCGAAGGATGGTCCCGCGCGAGGCTCGCATGCCAACTACGAATCTTCGACGGTGCGAGACCGGTCAGTGTTGCGTTTCCGAGACTCGGAATGATGTGACTCTGGAGTAGATAGGTGTAGAGCTCCTTCGTCCGAAACGCGAGGTCATTGCGTTGGTCGAGCCATTCTTCGGCGTATAGGCGAAACGTCATCCTGCCCGCGCGAGGATCGATCCACGCTCCGCGGCGGAGGTCGGATTCGATCGATGCGAGGCAAGCAAGTGCGTCTGCTTTGAACTGGTATGCCCCCGCCGAATACATGCGCCCTTCGACGCGATAGACCACCTGCCATCGTCCTGACGACCGTTTCCGAATCGTTCCGAAGTGTCGCCTCGACGTCATCGCAGAGACACCGACTCGCTAACTTTTTTGGGCACCACACTCCAACGGTCGTGAAGAATCGTTGTAATCCGATCTATTGGAACGATTTGAACGGACTATCCGTCAGCTTGAAGACTCTTCGGCGTGGGCGCGTTCCCGTGCCCGAGCCTCGGCTTTCAGTTCCCGCTCGAACCTGAAGAAGAGCTCCGCGAGTTGGGTTCCCCGAGGGTCGTCGTAGCCACGGCCTTCGAAGTGAAATGTCCCTTCGACCGGATCACCAGCCCGTTCGCCGGCCATGTACTCAGTGCGAGCATTTCGGAGGGCTGCGAAGGTGGTCGAAAACGCCCGCGACTTTGTGATCAACTGCCCCGTGAAGCCGAAAGTGTGGGCATGTTCTCTAAGTCGCAACGATTCGTACTTCGCCTCTCCGCCCAGGTCCCAAGCAGTAAGAGCCAATCGCCGTAGGTGAGAGTCATCGACGAGCGTCACGATTTGGCGTCGGGAGCGAAACCGTCGAGCCAGCTCCTTCGATCCATCCGTCGTTTTCGCCGCATACTTGGCGACGTAGGCGGCGACTTTGACCGCCTCTTCATCACGTTGTGCAAGGTCTTGGACGTCGAAGATTCTGCCCCATTGAATCGGGTGCCCGCCCAGGTCGCGGGCTCGCGCTCTCTCGATCGAAGAGCGAACAACCCGTTCAAGGAGTTCAATCGTTGCCCACGTTGGAGGTTCAACATCAATCGACTCGGGCCCGTCGAGGCGAAGCACGCAGTGGAAGTGAGCCAGTCCGCGTCGCTGCACCTCGGCCACCTTCAAGTAGTGCAATTGGGCAACCGTGCTCAAATTCGGCTGCCCAACACCTCCCTCAGCGGCTAACAATCGACGAATCAGCTGGATGGTGTTGTTCCACAAACGTGACGCGTGTGCGTTCCACAAGACAGCACCGCGATAGTTGAAGCACTTCTCGCATAACGGTCGACCAAGTTCTACGTCATTCTCCTTGTGTCGCCGTGAGCACGAAGTGGACAGGCTGTGAAGACAAAACGATTTCATCGATCGGGATCGCGCTATACAACTTCCGCTATCTCGAATTGTGTGGACGGCGCCGAGTGACGGAGCCGTCAATGTAATGAAGAGTCGTGGATGCGTACCGACGACGACAGGTGTGCCCTTACCGCCCACGAGTCCGGTGGACACCAATATCCAGGTGTCTGCTCTATAGAGATATGAGCACGCCGGACAAACGACTTCACGCCTGTCTTTACATGCGACTCGAAGATCTCGTTCTGAAATCTCGCCAGTTGCGGTATTGATCATCTCGCCACGGAGGCGAATCG
This sequence comes from uncultured Acidimicrobiaceae bacterium, assembly GCA_963700135.1. Lineage (GTDB taxonomy): Bacteria > Actinomycetota > Acidimicrobiia > Acidimicrobiales > RAAP-2 > RAAP-2. The sequence continues at coordinate 188,016 of CAVOWM010000013.1, forward strand.
GGTGTGAACAGTTGCTAGATCCTTGGAGTTCTTGAACTAACCGTGCGGCTTCCTCGGCGTTCACAACCGGTACATGGCCGCATTGAGACCGAAATTATGCGTTCGATCACCATCAATTGAATCGATCTCCAGCCACCCGATTGCCGCACGACTCTGTGCTGCTTTTTCTGAATTTCCGACCATTGAGTCCCCATTTCGATGCGAACGATTCTCGCCCTACTCAAAGGTTCCTCAAAACTGACCAGAATTGCCTTGACTTTGGAGATTCCAAAAATTGTTTCTCTGACCTCTAATTCACCGTTTTTGATGATTGCCTAGCCTGCCCGCTTGGCCGACTTGGCGCTTCGCGCCCGCCGGCCGCGGGAGATGGGATTCCAGAAGTAGCAACGTCTTGGGGGTCGATTTGAGGAACTCTTCTTTACGTTGTCAAGTGCAGGAGGTCACTCCGTTTGGTCAACTTTGCGTTGATGCGAAGTCCTTCCTATCGCTAAAATCCAGGGTGATGGACTCCGATCACAATGAACCGGCCGCATCTCAGACCCTTAAGGAGGTGATGGCCGAACGCATTTCGCTTTACGATCAGATTCGGACGGCTGTCAATGAAATGGCGCTCAGGCGAGAAAGTCTGAGGGAGCGAATAGTCCCGGCGACTCGACTCTGGGAACAGTCTCGACCTCACGCGGATGAGAAGGAATCAGCGTTTCTGAGTCTTCACAGCACTTTCCTCGAATTAGTTGAAGAAATGGGAAAATCTCAGCGCCGGTCTACCGCATTAATGAAGGAGTTGCCGCCTTCGAATTCGAGTTTGAAATTCATCCGAAACCGTTCTACTTCGTCGAAAGCAATAGAGCATGAAAAAAAGATAGTTGACGCTTTACGAGGTGAACTTGAAGACGGAATGAAATTTCGAAACGGAATTCTCGACCGTCTCGACGTTGTCGTCACCGACATCGAAACAATTGTGGCGGACACAAGGCAATAAAGCGAACGTCGTATTAACCAGTGTTCCGTCAAATTGCCAAGACGATGTGACAGCAATTCGCATACGGCTTCAAACGAGATATTTGCAACTAGTCACCGAACCACCAGAGAAAATACCAAACGACGACTCCGGCTACTCCGCCGCCCTGAGCCACGTCTTGCAGTGAATCCATAAAATCTTCGAGGTCCGGAATAGCGTCAGATAGTGCCTGATCGACTGCATCGGTCAGCGCCGATTCCTCGTCGCTTCCAGTGCCAATAAATGGTTGGAGTGCGTCATATGCGGCTTCATAGGTTCCCTGTGAAACACTCATCTTTAGATAAGAAGACGTGACCGTGTAGAAGTCCGCGACATCGCTCGCGGCTGCATTAAGAAATGGGAGTGCACTTTTCACGTAGTTGTTCAATGCTCGGTTATACCTCCGTTGCAACCGGTCGATGTCTTTGGACCCCCATTGCTCCGCATCCTCCAACGCAATTAGGTCAGCATGCAATTGAACGCCGCCTGTTGATTGCAGATCATTCAAGGCATTCGAATTGACCATGATTTCGGAAGCCAATCCGACTGCTGCCACCTGCCGGTCCGTTAGGGGCACCAATGTTTGCAGCATTAAACCCAACGGATCATCAGCATTCAATGGATCGTCTCCCACAAAGACATACGGCTGATCAGTTGACTCCACGTCCGGATCGATACTCAAGAACTGATCGGTTGACGGGTCGTAGTAGCGGTTGACTACGGAACTCATCACTCGAGGTCGCGCGCACTTCGTAGTCGGAGACGGTGACCAGGGAAATCGGTCTACGAATTCCTGAAACTTGTCCAAGTCACAAAAAAAATAGGGGCAACAGCTACGTAGGTTCGCGATGGTCGGCCCGTAACGATGGATGTGCCAATCGGATGAGCCTTCGTCGAAGGTTCGGTCGTGGCAACGTCGATGGTCATGCATCAACTTTTGCAGGTGACGCCGAGATTGATGGGGACTCGCCAAGAACCATGTGAGAGATCCTGGGGCTTAATCGCCCTTGTTGAGTTCTTGGAGGCGGAGGACAGCCTCTCGAAGAGGTGTTAGGCGTTCAGTTACGACGGCTTCGACAATCGCAAAGTCGGTGTCGTGATAGTGGTGCACGAGAACGTCGCGCATTCGAGCGATCTGATTCCACGCGACCGACGGTTCGCGCCCGAGTAGGGCGGGATCGAGTGCCGGGCGCTACGCGCCCGACGCCCGGTCGGGGCGAATAACCGAGACGCTGTGGCGGGCGTTTTACGCAACTCTTCTATACGTTCTCAAGACTGGATGACGGCTATAGCGAGAACATTACGGCCACGTGACGAACGGCCGAACGCTCTAACATGTCTGCAGCCTGAAGAAGGAAGTCCCCATAATCATTGGGGGCTTCTATGTCCTCATTTAAATTTCTTCTTATTATTTCTGACGCCTTCATCAAATCGCTCGGTTCGAGAGATACACCTTCGTATTCATCAATATCAGTTCCGAATTCCTCATTCATCTGCTTCCAAAGACCTCGCTCGAAAGTCCGGTCGACCACGAAAGAAGGCAGCCGAAGCCGTTCAATGCGATCTTGAGAAATTAGAAAACCGGCGCGCGGGCGAGGTGGCCCAACAGCCCTTGTAATTCTCATCCTCTAACACCTCTTGACTCATCAACACTGTGTCGATGCTCGAACCGAGCCATATGCGTCTGGACACGATTCTATGTCTGTGGAAGTTTTTTGGGGGGACAAAGACCATTGATCCACGTGCAAAAGTTTGGAAAGACCAAGGGGAACCCGCCAAGATCCGCTGCTCCGCCATCACCGGCGCCGCCGTCTCCGCCGTCTCCGCCGTCTCCGCCACCTCCAGAGCCATCGCCGCCATAAGCTTGTTGTGCGTCCTCAACCGAGTCGTAAGTCTTGCCCGTATTGGTGTAATGCGAATTCTGCTGACCCACATTTCCCAGCGCTTCGTTCTCACCCCAGGTGTCGTTCGCGCGATCGTAATACTCCTCTTTGCCGTCCGATATTCTCTCAATTCGGTAGTAATCTTTTTCTGTGTCGTAAACAACTTCCTTGTTCGGGTCGTCCTTGTCGTAAAATATGATTTTGTCGCCGGATCGTCCACCTTTAACGCCAACGTCGGAACCTAGGTAGTGGGTTATTTCGTTCTGTAGATTGCCTGTCGGGTAATCACCGTATCGAGGGCCCGGCAACAATCCGTCTGCGTCCTCTGCGTTCAGCGGATTGTCGCCGGCAAATGCATACGGTTGGTTCGATACCGCCGCTTCCGGGTCGATTGAAACAAACTGATCCGTAGTTGGGTCGTAGTAGCGGTTGATTGAGCCCACTACGAATGATTCGTAAGTGCCCGCTATCTTAGGTATCCTGACGAGGTTTTATGATCCCGGAGATTCGCCGGACGCGTAAGACACTGTCGCCAACGTCGTCACGCGTTTATCGATCCAAGTTGTGTACTTCGAAAAGCGTGCCCGTTACATTGATGGCAGCCAAATCGTGTTGATTATGCAGTCCGTTCGCGCAGGTCTTCAGTTAGGCGCTCGAATGATGTCACGATCCGATAACGAAGCGAGCCCTCTCCGTACGTAGCATCTCGTACGGTGACATGACCTTCACGCCGAGTCCGACACATGCGTTGGGTATCTTTATCCTCTTAACGGAGTTGGCTGCCACTTCGTGGGTGACGACGACGAAACTGCGCGCGTGCGCCTGCGCGACCAAGTAGTAGTCCGCTATCTGAAGAAACTGATTCGCGGCGCCGGGATCGAATCTTCCGCCGGCCGCCCAGTTGCTCACAGCCGCGAGGCTCGCTAGGTCAGTACCGTCCGGTGACAAGAAGAACTCGGTACCGGGGCCTTCGCCCACTCAGCGAGTTGGTCGCCACCGCCAATCAACTCGTCGCGCACTTTCTCGATGCTGAAGACCGACCCGCTTCGATTGCCCGCGTGAGCCAGTCCCAGAACGCCGGACAGAAGTCGAAGCCGTAGTGCAGGTTCTTCGCCTGAATGAAAATGTTCGAGTCAAGTAGGTAGGGCATCGCCTGCTCCTAGATGACTTGCCATTTCGTTGAAAGTGCTGATCTGTTTGAAGCCCAGCATCTTGAAGGCGTCGCGATGGAGCGTCTGACCTTCCTGCGTGCTTTCAATGATCGCTCGAGCGAAGCGTTTGCTCACACGAAGTGGCTGGGTGTTGTAAAAGTTTCCGCCGCCACCTGGATGAGTCTCCATAATCGCGAGAACCCGTTCAAGCTCCTGCGCGTACGCCGTACGAAACTGGCCGAGTGTGAGCAGACCCGCGTCGAACAGTCGTCGCAGGACCACGAGGGTACTCACCTTGAACCTTCGAGCGAGATCCAGCAGTTGTTCCGGAAGATTGTTTCTGTCGATCTGAACGTCGCGCAAGAACTCCGTCGGGATGAGGAATTCCGCAGCAACTTCATTGCACCACCGCTCAGTCGTGCTGTTCACTTGGACACTCATGTCAACGTCATCGACACCGGAATCGCCGAGGGCAATATGAACGAGTTCGTGCGCGAGAGTGAATATCCGCGCTGCCTTGGTGTCAGCACCGTTGATGAAAATCACCGGCGCCAACTGGTCGGACAGAGCGAAACCTCGAAACTCTCGAGGGTTGAGTTTGCGATGCGTATTACTTCCGACGATGCCACTTACCATAACGAGAATGCCGAAGCGGTCGGCTGCGTCGATGAGATGGGGAAGTGCTCTGCTCCATTCGTGCCTCGATCCGTGGGCGAGAATCCCAGCACGCCGCTCATTCGCGCCGCCGCCTCGACTACGCCACCGCCAACGTTGAAGGATCCGACGAAGGTGACTGGGGGCTCTCGATTTACTCGCGCGTAGTCGCGGTACCAGTCTTGACGTTGTTGGCAGAGGTACACCGTCTCTAGGAGATTGGGAATCGCGCGACGAACGGGTTCGTCACCCATGGTTCGAAAGTCAGGTACGGGAAGACTCTCGTCGGGCGGTTCGGAAAGGAAGAGATAGCCAATCGGCGCGCGCATGGAATGCGCAAACTTCTCGAGTTGCTTCAGCGTGGGCTGCTTTCGCCCGGACTCCCATTCCCCGAAAGCCGGAAACTTCGAGACGACCTCGTCGAGAGGCACACCGGAACGCTCTCGCGCCCAGGCGAGCAGCGCCGGTTGCACCGAAACGCGCACACTCACTCAATCTCCTCTTCGACACTTAGGGTGCCGCGCAACACTGTCACGCAGTGACACGAGCAGGGCACACCCTGATAATAGGGTGACCGTGTCTCGTTGCTTTGGACGCACGAGATCGAATGAGCCACTGACGATTGCGCCGAGGGAATCATCGACGCGAACTCAGGCGTACCTGGCCCCGCCGACCTGCTCCGCCGGGTGACACCGTGCGTGCACCTCCTGGAGCTTCGCCATTGACACTCTTGTGTACTGCATCGTCGTGTCGAGCTTCTGGTGTCCGAGCATCTCGGCGACGTGGCGCACGTCGGCACCGGCATCCAACATTAACGTGGCGGTCGTGTGGCGAAAGAGGTGACAACTGCCCTTTTTCGCGCCGGCGCCCGCGCGGACGTAGGCGCCGACCAGTCTCGTCAACACGTCGCTCACGAGGGGTCGTCCCGTCGTCGAGAGGAACAACGTGGCCTGACGGGTGTCGCGTTGGAGCTGCGGACGAACTTCGTGAAGGTAGCGCGCGACCCAGTAACGAGCCCGTTCGCCGATGGGCACGAAGCGGTCGCGCGCGCCCTTGCCCTGGCGCACGAAGAGCGAGCCACGCGCCACGTCAATATCACTCACGCGAAGATTGATCAGCTCCATGCGACGAATAGCCGTTGAGTAAAACACCTCGAGGATCGCTCGGTCACGTAGCCCGAGCGGCGTCGTCGTGTCGGGTCCGGCGAGGACCGCTTCGACTTCTTCGACGCTCAAGACCGCTTCGGGCAATCGCCGCTCGGTCTTGGGCAAGGTGAGAGCCAGTGCGGATCGAAAACAATCGCGCCGGTCTTCGCGAGATAGGAGAAGAAGCCCTTCACGGGCACAAGACGCTGGGCTTGCGTGCGAAAGGACAGAGCCGTGCCGTCTCGCTTTTGGTGGTGGAAGAGGTGGCGTTGGTAGGACTCGAGGACCGAGGGGGTCACCTGGCGCGGGTCGTTGAGATCGCGCGCCTCGAGGAAACGGATGAGCCCGTCGAGGTGGTAACGCCGTCCGCGGGTCGTTGTGGACGCGTAGCCGTGGGCGGCGAGATCGGTGAGGTACTCCGAGGTGGCCCGCTGCAGTGCGTTCATCGCGTCGCTCCCGTCTCCTCGTACGGCGCTACTGCGGGCCTGCTCGTGCGCGCCCCAGCGGTATCTGACACCAACTCCACCAACGGCGTCGTTTCGCTTGATGGCGAGGGTGAAGTAGTTGGTGTCGACGTCCCGCCAACGTACCCCGGTGCACCAACCAGGTGATAGGTGCGGCAGCGACCTCGGCCGCCTCCCGCCACGATCAGGTACTCGAGCGCAACTAGAGCATCGGTGGCGGCGCGCACCTGCATGAGAGACCAACCGAGTAGTTCACGCAACTCTCGCCGAGTGAGTTCGACGTCGTCAATCACAGCATCGCTCTCCCGGACTCTGGTCGTCGCGTACTCCTGAAACACGTGCAACAATCGTTGCGCCTGGGGTGCCAGATGATCGTCGCGTCGCGCGAAGACTTCTCCCGCAAGGGTTAACCCGCGAGCAATGTCCTCATGACTGGCCTCGAGATAGGTGATCGTCTTCCCGTTGACCTCGGCAATGAGGTGTTCGCGCTGAAACTGGTGTAACAGGGTGATGGTGGCGATCAGCGCGAGCAGTTTCGCATGGTCGCGACGATGGCGCGTAGACGTACTGGGAAAGTCAATTTCGAGGTCGCTGATGACGACCGGCATCGGTTGCAAGAGTCGCTGGACATTGGCGTGAGTACGTCGAATCTCCTCGCGGCGCACTCGATTCGCGAAGCCCAGACGCGTGGCCTCGTGACGCTGACTGGCGATGATTGCTGCCGTCTGACTCGGATCCTCATCCACGCCGAGCACGACCAAGCGGTTCTCTAGTTCGGGATCGATCGTGGTGGCGGTCGTGGTCATGAGCAGCGCCACGGGTCCCGCCGTCTCGTAGTTCGTGGTTTGCAGCCGCCCACTGGCGTGGTCCTTACCGGTCGTGGCGATTGCGAGACGGCCCTCACTGAGCAGCAACTTAAGGGCGTAGCTCGCACGCTGGGCGCCGTGTTCTTCGGCCACATACAGCACCTTGTGCGACAGGCCGCTGCCACCCAAATAATAGAGCGCCTGGGAGGTAATGGCCGACAACGTCACGAGATCCTCCGGCGGGAGCAACGAGCAGACCGCGTCGACGAGCGTGGACTTTCCCCCGGCCGAACTCGATTGGACGAGTACGCCGAGCGGTCGCTGGCACTTGCGCGAGACGGTCGCGAGATAACACATCAGCAGGTTCGTCGACTCGCCCACGACCCCGAGGTCGCTCAGATCTGTTGTGAGGCGTCCGAAGAGCCCGTCGTCCTCGAGGAAGGACAACGCCACTCGCCGCTCCTCGTCGCTGAGCACGACCGTGGTGTCCTCACGCACCCCTTCGTCGCGGGTGCGTTCGGCGACACTGAGTACGTTGGCCATCTCGAGGGCCAGCTTCTCTCGGCTGGCGTGCAGTTCGGTGGCGGCAGCGTCGAGGAAGCCGTGGCGCAGTCGCGCCATGTAGAGGTCGAGCGTGTCGAGGTGAAATCGTCCACTCGTCTGATTGTTGACCGAGAGCGCCACCTGCAAGTGTTGGCCGTCACCGTTCGAGCTCGAGCGCGCTCCGCGAACTCGCCAGGCGCGTGCAGCGAAATTGACGAACACCTCGTCACGCTCGGACGTAGAAGTGACCACCGGTGCGGCGACATCAACAGTCGTACTCGACACCGGGGCGAGGGTCGTCGCCTTCTCGAGCCAGGAGTGGAGTACGACGGCTGGGTTAGCCGAAGCGGTGAGGGCGGACGCGACCTCACAGTCCTCTCCCGCAAGCGAGTGTGCAATGCCGCTACCCACGAGCCTGTCCGTAATCTTGGACGACCCTCGACCAAGCACCGTGACGTGTTCGTAGCGCTCGGCGAGGCTCCTAACGTCGCTGGGACTGAATCCCTTGGCAGCTCCGGGTGCGACGACGAGATACGACTCGCCACTGTCCTCGAGGGCACCGAGCGCGCTGAGGGCGTCCAGAATCGATGACGTGACGAGGACGTTGGGGCTCGGGTCGTCACCACTAGGCACTTCGAACATCGAAGAGCCGAGACCGCGGGCCCAGAACTCATCACGACTTCGATCGAGGCGCCGAGCGAATAGGCCCGTGACCGCACCGTTACGGACCACCGGAACAACCACGCACCCACGAAAGGCTTCGTGCCCAGTTGAGCGAAGGATCTCCCACTCTTCGAGGCGAGTGCGGATGAGCAGTCCCGTCTTCCAACGCTTACCAGGGATTTCCAAACCCAGCGTGCGAT
>CAVOWM010000014.1:0-373356 GCA_963700135.1 uncultured Acidimicrobiaceae bacterium
CGCACATGGCTTCGGAGGCCAATGCTCTATCCACTGAGCTACGAGGGCTTGCAAGGGTGTTGGCCCGTGAAGACTGAGTTTATAGGTATCGCCAATAGTTAAAAAACACCCACGCAAGCGTTCGTGCCTCGTGGCCGGTTCCGCGCTAGGGAGTTTTCCGCATCCTTCAACAGCCCACCATCGCTCGCGACGAGGTCATTCGCTCCGGCAACGTGAGACTTGGGACTTTCGGCCCTAGCGAGGGCAGTGGAGAGCAGCCATGGTCTGAAGATGTTAGAGGCACACTTCAACGTCCTTAGCGAAGAGCAGTGTTTGGCGCTGCTCAGCCAGGAGGCGGTTGGTCGTGTCGGCATCAGCGTCGGTTCGTTGCCAGTGATCCTCCCGGTGAAGTTCGTATTCGATGACGGACGCGTAGTTTTTCGGACGTCCTTCGGCACGAAACTGAGGGCGGCCACCGCGAACAAGGTCGTCGCGTTCGAGGTCGATTCCTACGATCCCACCGGCAGTTCGGGATGGAGCGTCCTCGTGCAAGGCATCGCCTCTCGGGTCACCGATCCGCTCGCGGTGCATCACTCGAACGCCGCCCTCGGAGCGTCGTGGGGGATCGTGGCGGCCGACGATGACCTCGTCCAGATCGAGGTGGGACAAATCAGCGGTCGACAGTTCGGAGTCGCCACCACGTAGGGCGACGTGGCGCACGTGTTTTGGACCCGTGACCACGGGCGACGCCATGCCGTGAAGTCGTCATGTCGTGAATATGACATAATGACAATATTATGATATTCACAGATTACGAAGTGATCGTGACCGTCTGTTGATGTCGTTGGCGAGTGCGTGGCGCACCGTACGCGGTAGTCGTCGAGTGAGCGAATCGCTGCAACGCAACGACGACGCCCCGGTTGGCCCGAACGAGATCACGGGATCGTTGCAGCTACGCCACGTCGACGCCGGTTCGTGCAACGGCTGTGAGCTCGAAATCACCTCCGCCTTCGGTCCGGTGTACGACGCGGAGCGATTCGGATCGCGCCTCGTCGCGTCGCCTCGTCACGCCGACGGTCTCATCGTCACCGGCCCGGTGACCCTGAACATGGTCGGGCCGTTGCTGAAGACGCTCGACGCGACGCCCCGACCGAGCGTCGTGATTGCGCTGGGCGACTGCGCTCGTGACTGTGGGGTCTTTCGTGGCGGCTACGGCGTGGTCGGCGCGGTGGGCGACGTGATCGACGTCGACGTCACCATCCCCGGCTGTCCGCCCGACCCCACGATCATCATCGAAGCCTTACGCGGACTGACCCGGCGTTGACCAGCGGCGTCCTTCTCATCAGTGGGGTACTGGTCGGCGTCGCGGCGACGGTCGGCGGGGCGATACTGCCACGTCCCTGGAGGGTATGGACGACCGCGACGCTGCTCACGGCGGCGTGCACGGTGGAGTCGGTCGTGGCGGTGGGTGTCCTCGCGTCGGGTCACGCGGCGCACTGGCACTCCGGCCAGGTGCTGCCATTGAACGGGACGACGTTCGTGCTCACGCCGCTCGGGGCGATCTTCGTCGTGCTCGTGGCGTTGGTGGCGGTGCCCGTCACGATCTATTGGATCGGGTACGCGTCCCACGGGATGGACGCTCGCCCGACGGCGAGCAGTTTCGCGATGTTCATCACCGTGCTCCTGATGGTGCCGGCCGCGGCCAGCGTCGCGACCTTCATGTTTCTCTGGGAGTTGATGGCGCTCACCTCGCTGGTGCTCGTCCTCACCGACCAAGGACGCCGCGAGGCCGCCCGCAGTGCGGGCGTCTGGTACGGCGTCATCACGCACGTCGGGGCGGCGTTCATCCTCGCGGCGTTCTTGATCATGGTGGCGCACTCCGGCGGCCAGTCCTTCGTCGCGTTGGCGTCGCACGCGCGCGCGATGGCGCCAGGAGTCCGCGCCACGATCTTCCTCTTGGCGCTCGTCGGCTTCGGTTCCAAGGCGGGGGTCGTGCCGTTTCACGTCTGGTTGCCAAAGGCCCATCCCGAAGCGCCGAGCCCCGTGTCGGCGCTCATGTCCGGTGCGATGGTTGCCCTCGGCGTGTACGGCATCGTGCTGTTCGGCGACGTCCTGTTGGGCGGCGGGCCGGTGTGGTGGTGGATCATCGTCCTCGCGTTGGGCGCGGTATCGGCCCTGTTCGGTTCATTGCACGCCGCCAACAGCACCGACCTGAAGCGGCTGCTGGCGTACTCCACGACCGACAACGTCGGCCTGGCGCTCTTGGCGGTGGGGGCCTCAGGGCTCTTCGTGGCGACCGGACACGGCCGCCTCGGCGCGCTGGGTCTCCTGGCCGCACTGGTGCTCTTGTTGAATCACGCGATGTTCAAGGGCGCGCTCTTCCTCGCGGCCGGCTCGGTGCAAGTGGCGACCGGGACCCGCGACCTCGATGAGCTCGGTGGACTGCTGCGACGCATGCCCCAGACCGGCGCACTGTTTTTGTTGGCGGCCGGTTCGATCTGCGCGCTGCCACCCTTGAACGGCTTCGTCGGGGAGTGGCTGCTCTTCCAGAGCCTGCTGCACGGTGTCAACGTCGGCAGCACGACGGGCGACATCGCGATCCCCGTCGCCGTCGCCGCACTCGCGCTGACCGCCGGATTGACGATCCTCGCCTTCGTCAAAGCGGCGGGCGTCGGCTTCCTCGGTCGTCCCCGCTCACCCGGCGCCGATCGAGCCGTCGAAGTCCCCAGGAGCATGCGCGCGGGAACCGGACTCCTCGTCGCGATGTGTGTCCTCGCGGGCGTGGCGCCGGTGCTGGTCCTGCCCGCCGTTGAACGAGCGGTCCGCTCGTCGTTACCCGGCGTCGCTCCCTCCCAACTGGTGCGCGGCGTCCAACTCCAGTTGGTCGGCCTTCGAGGGGTCCTGGCGCCCACCGTCCTCGCCGCGTCGTTGGTCGTCGCCGTCGTCGTGGTCACGGCCCTGCGGCGTGCCTTCGCGCGGCGGAGCGTCGTTCGCGTGACCGAGGCCTGGGGTTGCGGACGCGAATTGGTGAACGCGCGAATGCAGTACACCGCGACGTCCTTCGCTGAGCCCGTGCAGCGTGTCTTCGACGACGTGTTGCGCCCGGTGCGCGATATCGACGTCGGCCACGTCGCGGAGTCACGGTACGTGATCGAATCGATGACCTACCGGAGCCACGTGGACGACCGGATCGAGAGCGCGCTCTACCGTCCCGTGATCCGCGCGGTGCGTCGCTGGGGCGAGTACGCGCGCCGACTGCAGCCCGGCAGTGTGCACCGGTACCTGGCGTACGGCCTGGTCGCCCTCGTCGTCACGTTGGTCGTCGTGGCGGTGGTCGGATGAGCGCGGCCCTGCACGTCGCGGGCGTCGCTGCCACGTCGGGCCTGCAGGTGGTCGTGACGGGTCTCGGCGGACTGATGCTCCTCGGCCTCATGCGTAAGGTTCGTGCCCGACTCGAGGGACGGGTGGGCGCGCCGATTCTCCAACCGCTGCGCGACGTGCGCAAACTCATGCGCAAGGAGCGGCTACGACCGGAGTTCGCGACGTGGATCTTTCCGCTGGCGCCGGTCATCCTCGTGGCGAGCGTCGCGGTGGCGGCCTCGATGACCCCGCTCGTCACGTCGCGACCGGCCTTGAGTAGCGGATCGGACCTGTTCGTCGTCGTGTACCTGCTGCTGCTGGGCTCGACGATCCTCGCGCTGGCGGGACTGGACGCCGGGACCGCCTTCGGCGGGATGGGCTCGAGCCGGGCGGTCACCATCGGCGCGCTCGCCGAGCCCGCGCTGTTGGTCACGATCCTCGCACTCTCGATCTCGGCGCGCTCCTCGAACTTCCCGGTGATCATCCGCGCCACCCTGGCCGATCCCGGGGTGATCATCTCGCCGGCGCGACTATTCGCACTGGCGGCCCTGCTGATCGTGATCGTCGCCGAAAGCGGGCGGCTTCCGGTGGACAACCCCGCGACGCACCTCGAGCTCACGATGATCCACGAAGCGATGATCCTCGAATACGCCGGTCCGGACCTGGCGCTCGTCACGCTCGGCGAGGCGATGCGTCTCGCGCTCTTGCTGGGCGTGTTCGTGAACCTCATCGCTCCGTGGGGTATCGCGTCCTCCACGTCGATCGCGACCGTCGTGATCGGGACGCTCGCGCTGTGCGCCAAGGTGGCCGCCGTCGCGGGCGCCCTCAGTTTCGCCGAGGTCTTCATGGCCAAGGTGCGACTGTTCCGTCTGCCGGAGCTGCTCGCCGGCGCCTTCGTGCTGGCCCTCCTCGGTGTCGTGAGCGGCGTGGTGGCGAAGTGAACCACTCCGCGTACGCGAGCGTCCTGGGACTGAGTTGCGCGGCGATCGTGTTGTGCGCCGTCGTGACCCTATGGCGACGGTCGCTTCGCGCGATCGTGCGCGCCCTCGCCGTCCAGGGAGTCGCGCTGGCGTTGGTGGCGCTGACCCTCGGCCTCCGCGGACACGACGCCGGTCTCGTGGTCGTGGCCGGTCTCGTGCTCGCGGCCAAGGGTGTGGTCGTGCCGACCCTGATCACGAGGGTCGTGCGCCACGACGTGGGGAGTCGCGAGACCCAGCCGCTCGTGAACGTGCCCGCGTCCCTGGTCGCGGCCGGCGTCTTGATCTTCCTCGCCTTCGCCGCCTCACGCTCGGTCACCGCGCTCGCCGACAGCGCCACGGGACGACTGATCCCGTACGGGATGGCCGCCATGCTCATCGGATTCTTCGCGCTGGCGACGCGGCGAAAAGCGGTGTCACAGATCGTGGGTCTCCTCCTCGTCGACAACGGCATCGCGCTCGTGGCCTTCCTCGCGACGGCGGGTGTCCCACTCATCGTCGAACTCGGCGCGTCGCTCGACGTACTGCTCGTCGTGGTGGTACTACAGGTCCTCGCGACCCAGATGCGACTTCGACTCGGGTCCTTCGACCTGGATCAACTCGCGGAGCTGCACGACTGATGTTGTGGCTGATCCTCTTCGTCCCGGTGATCGGCGCCGCGCTGTCCGGCGTGACGCCCTGGCGACCGGCGATCGGATGGGTCGGTGTCGCGTCCGCGATGACCGTCTTGGTCGCCGGCGTCATCGTCGCGGTCAAGGTCGTCCACGGACACGCCGCGGTTGGCTACGACGGCGTGCTGCGCGCGGACGCCCTCAGCGCGTTCATGGTCATCGTGATCGGCGTCATCGCACTGCTGGCGACGCTCCAGGGAGTGCGCTACCTGGAGGCCGAGATCGCGGCCGGTCGATGCACGAGGCGCCACGGCGCGCTCTACGCCGTACTCATCCAGGGCTTTCTCGCGACCATGCTCCTGGCGGTGCTGGCCGCGAACCTGGGCGTGATGTGGGTCGCCATCGAAGCGACGACCATCGTGACCACGTTTCTCGTCGGGCATCGCAACACGCGCGGGTCCTTGGAAGCGTCCTGGAAGTACATCGTGATCTGTTCGGTCGGTATCGCCCTCGCCTTCCTCGGCACCGTGCTCGTCTACCTCGCCGCCCTGCACGCGTCCGGCCACGGTTCCGGCGCCTTGGACTGGACGTCGTTGGTCGCCCGGTCACACCATCTGAACCCGGGCGTGATGCGCCTCGCCTTCGCCTTGATCGTGCTGGGATTCGGGACGAAGGTCGGGCTCGCGCCGATGCACAGCTGGCTGCCCGACGCACACAGCCAGGCGCCCGCGCCGGTGTCCGCGCTGATGTCGGGCGTGCTGCTCACGGTCGCCTTCTACGCGATACTGCGCTTCAAGGTGATCGTCGACGGCGCGCTCGGACCGGAGTTCGCGCGCACTCTGTTGGTGATCGTGAGCCTGCTGTCACTCGTGGTCGCGGCGTCACTCCTGCTTAGTCAGCGCGACTACAAACGCATGCTCGCCTATCACAGCGTCGAGCACATGGGACTGATCGCCCTCGGCGCGGCGGCGGGCTCGACCCTGGCGATCGCCGCGGTCCTCTTGCACATCCTCGGTCACGGCATCGCCAAGGGCGTGCTCTTCTTGGCCTCGGGGGAGATCCTCCTCGTCGAGGGCACGAGCGAGATCAACGACGTGCCGGCCCTGCTCAGTCGACGTCCCGTGCTCGGCGGGATCTTCGCGTTCGGCCTCGTGGCCCTGTTGGGCTTTCCGCCCTTCAGCCTCTTCGTGAGCGAACTCAACATGCTCCGCGCGGAGTTCCAAACGGGCCTGGGCTGGGCGGCGGTGCTGTCACTCGTGTGCATGGCGGTGATCTTCGGCGCGGTGATGTCCCACGGGCGTCACATGCTCTTCGGCCCCAAAGGCGTCGACGCGCCGGCCATGACCCCGGCCCTGGTGGCGGTGCCGCTGATCGGCGGACTCATCGGGTGTGCCTTCATCGGTGTGTCGGCCTGGCCGCTCGGGGCGCTGCTGCACGCCGCGGCCCACGTGGTGGCGCTGTGAGTACCGGCGCCCTCGCTGCACTACTGGCGCGTTCGGGACCACTCCGGGGATCGGTCCCCGTCGTCGGCGACGAACTGGCGGCCGCCGCGACGTCGCTCTTGGCGCACGGGTACCGGCTCGCCCTCGTCTGCGCCGTGGACGATGAAGCCGACCTCCGTGTCGTCTACCTGTTCGTGGCGGGTCCCCCGGACCGTCGGATCGAACTGGTGGTGAGCACGAGTCGGGATCGGCCGCGGGTGCCGTCACTGGCGTCGCTGTCGTTCCCCGCGAGCCGGTTCGAGCGCGAGGTCAATGATCTCTTCGGTGTCGAGCCGATTGGCCACCCCGCGCCGCGCCGCCTGGTCCTGCACCAACACTGGCCCGAAGGCTGGCACCCGATGCGCCACGACGCGCCCGCGAGCGTGGCGATGGACGACGACGTCGAGTCGTACCCCTTCGTCGAGGTTCAAGGACGCGGCGTCTACGAAATCCCCGTCGGACCGGTCCATGCCGGACTCATCGAGCCGGGTCACTTCCGATTCTCGGTCGTCGGGGAGACGATCCTCAAGATGAAGGCGCGACTGTGGTTCGTCCACAAGGGCGTTGAGCGGCTCTTCGAGGGCCGCGACCTCGACTCGGGCGTGGAGCTCGCCGAGAAGATCTCCGGCGACAGCGCCGTCGGTCACGCACTCGCGTACTGTCGCGCGATCGAAGAGGCGCTCGACGTCACGGTCTCGCCGCGCGCCGAGGAACTACGAGTCGTGCTCCTCGAGCTCGAGCGACTCTACAATCACGTCGCCGACATCGGCGCGCTGTGCAACGACGTCGGTTTCGGCCTGGCCCAGGCGAAGGCACTCACCCTGCGCGAGCGACTCTTGCGCCTCAATCGTGCGGTGACGGGTCATCGACTGTTGCGCGGCGGGGTGCGAGTGGGTGGTGCCGACGTGACGGCCTTGCCCAGTGACGTCGAGTTGGACGCGATCGCCGAGCAGTTCGTCGAGCTCGTCACCCTCGCCCGAGGTCAGGGCACGGTGATGGACCGATTCTCGGGCACCGGTGTGCTTCACTTGGATGACGTGAGGGAGATGGGTGTGCTCGGCGTCGCCGCGCGCGCGTCGGGCGCGACCTACGACGCCCGTCTCGCGCATCCAACGGGCGTGGCGCTCAGCGGGTTCGCCGCGTCCCACGCGACCGACGGCGACGTTCTCGCTCGTTTCACGGTTCGCGTCGACGAGGTCGCGACGTCGCTGCGACTCCTGCGCGAATTCTGTGCACGCCCCGGAGATCTGGACGCGACGGCGACGTCGAGTCCGTCCGCGCTCGACGGTGCCGGATCGGGAATAGTCGAGGGGTGGCGAGGCGCCATCGTTCATCGCGTCGAAGTGGACAAGGGAGTATTGACTCGCGTGAAGGTCGTCGACCCGTCCTTCTTCAATTGGCCGGCCCTGGCGATCTCCCTCGCCGACACGATCGTCCCTGATTTCCCACTCGTGAACAAGAGCTTCAACCTTTCCTACGCGGGAAACGACCTGTAAACCATGAGAGGCACGCCGATGACCAATACCCCGATCTACCAAATCAAAGCTGAACTCTTCAAGACCCTCGGGCATCCGGCCCGCATTCGAATCCTCGAAGTGTTGCGCGAAGGTGAGCACTCAGTCAGTGACCTCGTTCCCGAGGTCGGGCTCGAAGCGTCGCATCTCTCCCAGCAGTTGGCCGTCTTGCGGCGATCGAATCTGGTCCAGACCCGAAAGGTCGGGACCAGTGTCGTGTACTCGGTCGCCAACCCGATGGTCTTCGAACTCCTGGACGTTGCCCGCAAGATCCTGACGTCATCGTTGATCGATACCCGCGCCCTCCTCAAGGAGCTCGAGAACTCGTAGCGAGATGGAGCCCCGGCGAACGACGGCCACGTTTTTCGGTCCCGTTTCGAAGTCGGGAGCGTCACCCCGTAATGTTCACGTATGAGTGCAGAGCCGATAGCCGCGTCGCTGCTGCCTGACACGGCGGAACTTCTCGCCAACGACGTCCTCCTCGGGGGCGTTTCGCTGCGCGGTCTCGCCGGTTCGTACGGCACACCCTTGTTCGTCTACGACGAGGAGACGCTGCGCGCGCGTTGTCGCGAGGCGGTCGGCTCCTTCGACGACGGCGTCGCCTTCGCGTCCAAGTCGTTCCTCTGTGGGGCCATGGCCCGCCTGGCCTTCGAAGAGGGCCTCTGCATCGACGTCGCGACCGGCGGCGAACTCGATCTCGTACTGCGCGCCGGCGTGCCGGCCGCGCGGATCATCATGCACGGCAACAACAAATCGGTCGACGAACTCGAACAGGCGCTCGCGGTGGGCGTCCATCGACTGGTGGTGGACAACTTCGAAGAGATCGCCTTGCTCTCGACGCTCGTCAGCCCCGCCTCGCCGCTGCAGTGCCTGGTGCGCGTCACGCCGGGGGTCGAAGCGCATACGCACGAATTCGTGCGCACCGGCCAAGAGGACACCAAGTTCGGCTTCTCCGTGGCGACCGGCGACGCGCGAAAGGCGATCGACGAACTGCGCGCGATCCGCGGGCTGACGCTGCACGGCGTGCACGCGCACATCGGCTCACAGGTGTTCGAACTCATCGGGTTCGTGGAGTCGCTCACGATCTTGGCGAACTTCATCGCCGACGACGATTTCGACGAGCTGTGCGTCGGCGGGGGACTGGGCGTCGCGTACGTCGCGGGCGAGTCGGCACCGTCGATCCACGAGTGGGGCGACGCGATCCGCGTGGCCGCGCACGAAGTCGGGCTGGACTCCAACGTGCGGCTCCTGGCCGAACCCGGTCGGGCCATCGTCGCCCAGTCGGCGGTGACGCTCTATCAGGTCGGCGCGGTGAAGCCGGTCGAGCAACGCACCTACATGGCGGTCGACGGGGGTATGAGCGACAACCCACGCCCCGTGCTCTACGGATCGGGCTACGAGGCCTTCGACGTGGGCGATCCGCTGAGTGAGCGCCCCCAGAACGTGCGACTCGTCGGCAAGCACTGCGAGAGCGGGGACGTGTTGATCGACGAAGCGTGGCTGCCCGCGTCGACCGGTGTGCGCAGCATCATCGCGACGCCGGTCACCGGCGCCTACGGGTACTCGATGGCCTCGAACTACAACCGCGTCCCGCGACCGGCGGTGCTCTTCGTCCGTGACGGCGTGGCGCGCGAGGTCCTGCGCCGCGAGACCTTCGACGACATGGCGCGACTCGAGGTCTGACGTCGAGGCCGTCGAAACGGTCGGTTAGCCTTAAATAGTGAGCAAGCCGGTCGTTCGAGTGGGCATCATCGGGGCCGGCAACGTCGGCGGCGCCCTGGTCGAACTCCTCACTGACCCGGAGCGCCAGCCCGCCCTGACCGACGCCGCGACCGGTCCGATCGAACTGGTGGGCGTCGCGGTGCGCGACGCGACCAAGCGGCGCAAGGGGATCCCCAAGGCGTTGCTGACGACCGACGTGGCCGGGCTCGTCGCCAACGACGACCTCGACATCCTGGTCGAGCTCGCCGGCGGCATCAAGCCGGCGCGGGTCTACATCGAGACCGCCCTTCGCCACGGCGTCTCGGTCGTCACCGCCAACAAGGCGCTCATGGCCGAGTGCGGCACGGAACTCGCGCAGTTGGCCCACGAGAACGGCGCCGACCTCTTCTACGAGGCCGCGGTCGGGGGCGCCGTCCCGATCCTTCGCGCCCTGCGTACGTCCCTCGCCGGTGAACAGATAACCCGCGTGATGGGCATCGTCAACGGCACGACGAACTTCATCCTCTCCAAGATGACCAGCGAGGGGAGCGACTACGCCGCCGCGCTGAAAGAAGCGCAGGCCCTCGGGTACGCCGAGGCCGATCCGAGCGCCGACGTCGAGGGCTACGACGCCGCGGCCAAGGTGCAGATCCTCGCGTCGCTCGCCTTCGGCACCGAACTCGCCGGCGAGGCGATCTACCGTCAGGGGATCGTCGGCATCCGTTCGGTCGACGTCGAGTTCGCGCGGCGCTCGGGCTACGTCATCAAACTGCTGGGCGTCGCCGAGCGCGTGGGCGACGCCGGGCTCTCCCAGCGGGCCCACCCCGCGATGATCCCGGTCGATCACCCGCTCGCGTCGGTCCACGGCGCCATGAACGCGGTCTTCGTCGAGGGCGTGCGGAGCGGTCCTTTGATGTGGCTCGGCCAGGGCGCCGGCGGCGAGGCGACCGCGACGGCCGTGCTTGGCGACGTCCTCGACGTCGCGCGCAATCGCTTCAGCGGCCGTCACGACGTTCCCTTCCGGGTGGTGCGCACGCTGCGCAGCGTCCCGGCCGGCGAGCTGGAGAGCGTCTTCTACATCAGCATCGACGTGGTGGACCGCCCGGGCGTGCTCGCCGCCGTCGCGGGCGTCTTCGGTGACAACGGCGTGTCGATCCAGTCGATGGAGCAGTCCGGTTTCGGCGACGAGGCCCGACTCTCGTTCCTGACGCACATGGCGGTCACCGACCACGTCAACGCCACCATCAAGGACCTCGCCAAGCACCGGTCGGTCGACTCCATCGGCGCCTGCCTGCGAGTGATCGACGCGGAGCGCCAATGATCGGGTGGAAGGGCCTGTTGCTCGAGTACGCGCAGTGGTTCGACCTCGACGGCGTGGACGAGATCGTCACGTTGCAGGAGGGTCACACGCCGCTGCTGCACGCCGAGCGGCTCTCGGAACGCGTGGGGGCCGACGTCTGGCTGAAGTACGAAGGACTGAACCCGACCGGTTCGTTCAAGGACCGTGGCATGACGATGGCGATCACGAAGGCCAAGGCGAACGGCGCCACGGCCGTCATCTGCGGATCGACCGGCAACACGTCGGCCTCGGCCGCCGCCTACGCCGGCAAGGCCGGGATGGACTGCGTCGTCCTGGTGCCCGAGGGCAAGATCGCCCAGGGCAAGTTGGCCCAGGCCATCGTCTACGGCGCCAAGGTCCTGCAGATCCGCGGCAACTTCGACCAGGCGCTCAACCTGGCGCGCGAGCTGACGCAGTACCTGCCGATCACGATCGTCAACTCGATC
The DNA here is from genome assembly GCA_963700135.1 of uncultured Acidimicrobiaceae bacterium. Taxonomy (GTDB): domain Bacteria; phylum Actinomycetota; class Acidimicrobiia; order Acidimicrobiales; family RAAP-2; genus RAAP-2. The sequence goes on from CAVOWM010000014.1 coordinate 11,409, forward strand.
AATCCCGACCGCATCGAGGGCCAAAAGACCGGCGCCTTCGAGATCATCGACGTCCTGGGGAAGGCCCCCGACGTCCTGTCGATCCCCGTGGGCAACGCCGGCAACATCACCGCCTACTGGCGCGGCTTCACGCAGTACCACTTCGCCGAACGCTGCAAGATCCTGCCCAAGATGTGGGGCTTCCAGGCGGCCGGGGCGGCGCCGATCGTGCTGGGACACCCGGTCACGAATCCCGAGACGATCGCCACGGCGATCCGTATCGGCAACCCCGCGAGCTGGGTCCCCGCGCTCGAGGTCATCCACGAGTCCCTCGGTGACATCCGCGCCGTCACCGACGACGAGATCCTCGAGGCGTACCGCTTCGTCGCGCGCTACGAATCGATCTTCTGCGAACCGGCGTCCGCTGCGTCGATCGCCGGCGTCATCAAGTACGGCGTCCCGAAGGACTCGACCGTCGTGTGCGTGCTCACGGGCAACGGCCTGAAGGATCCCGACACCGCCGTCGAGACGAGTGTCACGCCCGACGTGGTCGACGCGACGCTCAAGGCCCTGCTCGCGAAGCTCTCCTAGGAGGCGGGCGCCGCTATTCGCCGCGCAGGACCTGCGCCGCCGACGTGCGCGCCGCGCTCCTCCCCGGCATGGTGGCGACCACGTTGGCCAGCACTATGGCGCTCACGGCCACGACGAGCAGCCCGATCACTGGCACCGACGGATGGGGTACGGCGTAGATATCGTCGGCGAAGAGCGTCCACAGCCAACGGCCGGCGAGGATGCCGAGCGGGATGCCGAAGATCGCCCCGATCACGCCGGCCACGGACGCCTGCCACGCGACCGCGGACAACAGCTGTCGACCGGTGAAGCCGAGGGTGCGCAGCAGCGCGAGGTCGCGACGTCGGCGGTGCACGGAGGCGACCAGCGTGAGACCGAGGGCGACGACGGCACCGAGCGCGAGCGAGAGGGCGAGCAGGTCGGGGATGACTCCTATCGCTCGGTAGTTCTCGATCTCCGCGGGAAAGTCGACCGATTGGACGGCGACGTCACTTCCGCCTCCGTTGGGCGTCGCGTCGATCTCCCGCTGTCCGATCGCGGCGATCCTCTTCAGCGACGCGAGCGCGGGACCCGCGGGCGCGCCGTCGCGAAGGCGAACGAAGAGATCGGTGTAGCCGTCGAGGGTTTCGTTCTTGTAACGGATGTACTTCTGGAAGGCGGGCGGTTCGACACTGATCGGGAGTATCGCGCCGACCCCCATCGAGGTGTGAAGCGTCAGCGTCCCTCCGATAGCGGGCAACGTGGCCGTGCCCACGATCGTCATCGTCGTCGGCGGCACGTACACGGGGTAGTCCTTCTTCGACCCGTAGGACGCGACCACGGTCTGTCCGACGTGCTTGTGCAACTGCTGCATCGTCTCGGCCCCGAGCACGATCTGATCGGCGCCGGTGATCTCGTGCCCCGCGAGTATCGGCGCCGTCACCTTCGCGCGGTACGTGGTCAGGATGATCGGTACGGTGACGCCGTCGATCTGCGCGTTGGCGAAGTCGTCGCCCGAGTACGACGCCACGTAGGGATCGCGGCCCAGGAGTCGAGCGGCCTGCGGCGGGATGCCATTGCCGTTGGACGTCAATGCGTAGTTCCAGTTCCACCCGTAGAGCGCGGGATGGTTCACGAGCGTGTTCAAACTGGCGCCGAAGGTCAGCGTCGCCACCACGATCATGACCGCGAGCATCGCGCCCACCAGGGCCGAGCGCACGGGCGCGGTGTCGCGGTCCACCGGCGGCTCGAGCGCGAAGCGGATCCCCACGACCGCCGTCACCGGCAGACCGACGTCCGAGGCCATACGACCGGCGCGCGATCCGAAGGGTGCCGCGACCCGCACCGCGCGGGTGACCACGCGGCGCGAACGCCGAAGGATGAGTCCTACCGTCATCGCGCTGAGCACCAGCAAGAGCGCGAGTGCGCCGAAGCCGAGGACCGGACCGTCGAACGCGAACCCGCCGTCGGGGTAGACCGCCCGTACCGGTCCGATGGGCGCGAGCGGTGACAGCAGGACCGCGACGTCGACCGCGGTGAGCGATCCCGCGATGACCGACAGGAGGGGACCGATCGCACTCGCGATGGTGGACGTCGACGGACTGCCCCCGAGGGCGCGAAGCACCTCGATGTCGTCACCTTCGCGCTGCAGACCACGAGCGAGCACGCCGCCGACGATGATCAGCGTGGCCAGCCCCGCGATGAGCCCGAACACGCCGAGGGAGATCGACTCGGGCGCCAGCGAACGATTCACCTCCGCGGCGACCGCGGAGTTGACGTGGAAGGAGTACGTCGTGCCGGGCGGCAGGGCCTGGACGATCTCACGCTCCACCGCCGAGAGGTCGCGCACGCCGTGATCGAGCTGCAAGGCGTAGTCGTTGTAGTTCGGCCCGTTGTTCACGAGCTGTCTGGTGAGGGCCGGGGTGAAGACGATCAGTGCCGGCGTCTGATCGACCTTGTCGAGCAGGACGTCGTCGTTGGGCACGATCGTGGCGACGAGATGCATGGTCAGACTCAATACCGGCGTGACCGGTTTCGACCCGAAGGAGGGCTGGGCGGTCTGGGCGTTGGAATAGAAGTACATCCGCACGTACTCGCCCACGTGCCAACCCATGTCCTTCGCCGCGAAGGCGTCGGCCATGAACTCATCCGCGCGCTTCGGATCGGGCAGTCGTCCGGCGACGAGCGCGACACGGTCCTCGCTGAAATACTCATCGACCAGACTGCCCGAGAACGTCACGTTGCCGTCGTCGAGCGCCTTCGGGAAGAGTGGCAGGCCGTGTTGGCCCGCGGGAAAGGCGTTGACGCCGTAGGACGATTCACCGACGTGTCGTACGAGGGGCAACGCGGCCAGCTTCGAGGTCAGGTTCGGCGCGTACACCGTCAGGGTGAGGTCCGAGGGGTCGGTGCTCGCGAGGAACGTGTTGTACGACGACTGGGTCCGGCGCGCCGCCGCGACCGAACCCAGGGCCAGACCGCCTACGGCGCCGACCAGCAGGACGATCGTCAGATAGTTCGTCCATCGCCGCGCGAAGTTCGCCCGATACCAGAACCAACCGACGCGCGACGGGTGCGCCTTCATCGGCTCGTCGATTCTCGCGCGGGTTCAGTCATCGCTCGGCGGCCCCCACTCACGTCCCATGACTTCGATCCCACAAATCTTCCTCATTTCACCCGCGTCGCGCGGTAGGTCAGCCTTCGAAATTGTGTGGTGTCACCACCACGAGCACCGCGGTGCTTGACCGACGCGATTCGTCGTCGCTCGCGGTCCACCGATGGTCGGAATCTAAGAATTCGACGAATTGTTGGCAAATAGCGCCGACTCCGCTACACTGGAGAGGTCATCCACGCCCGGCCTTTCCCCGGGGTGAGGAACTCTTCCGAGATGACGTTTCCCGATTTTTCTTCTTCGCTCATTCTTTTTGTCGAGCGGAGCGAAAGGAACCACTATGGCTGTAAGGCCTTCCCCAGACCGGTCCGATCTTGAGTCCAAGACTCGTGAGGACCTCCAAACCATCGCCAAGGTGAAGGGCGTCGACGTGTCGGCGCGCGCCTCCAAGGCCTCGCTGATCGAGGCGATCATGGGCGAGCCCGCGCCGTCGGGCGACGCCGGTGAGTCGGTCTCGCGCGCCGTGCGCTCGCGCCGCACCGTCGCCACCCCGACCGACGACTTCGACGACCTGCTCGGTGAGTTCGTCGCCGACGCCAAGACCGACGCCGCCTCGTCGAGTGAGGTCGACACCACGACCACCACCGAGACGACGCCGTCGGCACCGAGCACGAACGGCAGTGAGCGTCCGGCCCAGAACCCCCGACAGAACGCCCAGCCGCGCCAGGACCGCCAGCCGCGGGACTTCGGCAACGACACCGCCGGGCGAAACCGCCGCAACCGCCGCAACCGCAACGGCCGCGAGCGCTTCGGTGGCGACTCGATGCCCAACGCCGATCAGCCCTACGCCGGCGAGCTCATCGAGATCGAGGGCCTGCTCGACCTGCGCGACGACGGCTACGGCTTCTTGCGCACCAAGAGCTACCACCCGTCGCCCAACGACGTCTACGTCTCGATCAACCAGGTGCGCCGCTACCACCTGCGCAAGGGCGACTCGATCGTCGGCGGCTTCCGACCGGCCGCCTCGAACGAGAAGTACCCCGCGCTGTTGCGCGTCGACAGCGTCGCCGGTCTCGATCCGGAGGTGGCGCGACTGCGTCCGCGCTTCGAGGACCTCACGCCGCTCTTCCCCGACGAGAAGCTCAACCTCGAGCTGAACGAGGGCAAGACCGACCTCACGCCGCGCATCGTCGACCTGCTCTCGCCGATCGGCAAGGGCCAGCGCGGACTCATCGTGTCGCCGCCCAAGGCCGGCAAGACCACGATCATGAAGCAGATCGCCCAGTCGATCGAGTCCAACAACCCCGAGGTGCACCTCATGGTCCTCTTGGTGGACGAACGTCCCGAAGAGGTGACCGACATCCGCCGCACCGTGAAGGGTGAGGTCATCGCCTCGACCTTCGACCGTCCGGCCGAGGAGCACACGCACGTCGCCGAACTGTGCATCGAGCGCGCCAAGCGCCTGGTCGAGCAGGGCCGTGACGTCGTGATCATCCTCGACGGCATCACCCGACTCGCTCGCGCCTACAACCTCGCCGCGCCGGCGACCGGTCGCATCATGTCCGGTGGCGTCGACTCCGGTGCGCTGTACCCGCCGAAGAAGTTCTTCGGCGCGGCGCGCAACATCGAAGAGGGCGGCTCCTTGACCATCATCGCCTCGGCCCTGGTCGAGACCGGGTCCAAGATGGACGAGGTCATCTTCGAAGAGTTCAAGGGCACCGGCAACATGGAGCTGCGACTGGACCGCCGTCTGGCCGAACGCCGCATCTACCCGGCGATCGACGTCAACGCCTCCTCCACGCGCCACGAGGAGCTGCTCTTCAGCCGCGAGGCGCTGCCTCAGGTCTGGAAGCTGCGCCGTGTGTTGAACGGTCTCGCCTCGGAAGGTCGCGAAGCGGCCGGTCTCGAGCTCTTGATCGACAAACTGAAGTCGACCAAGTCCAATGACGAGTTCCTCGCCGAGATCGCGCGCGGCCCCGCTTCAACGAGTTGATTTTCCGCTAAACTTGTCATTCGCAACGAGGAGCACCCATGAAGCCTGATATTCACCCCAACTACGGCGAAGCGACCGTCAAATGCTCGTGCGGCAACACCTTCACGACCCAGTCCACGAAGTCAGCGATGACCGTCGAACTGTGCAACGAATGCCACCCGTTCTTCACCGGCAAGCAGAAGCTCGTCGACACCGGAGGCCGCGTCGAGCGCTTCCAGCGTCGCTACGCACAAAAGACCAAGGCGCGCGCCCCTAAGGCGTAGGGCCTCGAGCGCCCACCCGCCGTGCGCTCCCTCGATCAGACTCTCAACGTCCTTCAGGACGAACTGCGAACCGTCGAGTCCCAACTCTCGGAACCCGACATCGCCAGCGACCTCACACGACTCCGCGACCTCTCGCGACGTCACAAGGAGCTCCTGGAGATCAACAACGCCTGGAACGAGTTGAAGGCCGCCCAGTCGGACTTCGCCACCGCCAAGGAGATGTTCAACGAGTCGACCGGCGACGACCGTGAGCTCTGGCGCGAGGAGATGAACAACGCGGAGGAGAGGATCCCCGAGTTGGAGCTGAACCTCGAGACGATGCTCTTGCCGCACGACCCCAACGAGGGCCGCAACGTGATCCTGGAGATCCGCGGCGCCGAAGGGGGCGAAGAGGCCAACCTCTTCGCCGGTGACCTGGCCCAGATGTACCGCCGCTACGCCGCGATCCGCGGCTGGAAGCTCGAGGTCATCGAAGAGCGCGAGTCCGAGCAGGGCGGCCTCGACGAGGCCATCTACCTGATCAAGGGGGAGGACGCGTGGTTCCGGCTGCAGCACGAGGCCGGCGTCCACCGCGTCCAGCGCGTGCCGGTGACCGAGGCCAAGGGCCGCGTCCACACGTCCTCGGCGACGGTGTCGGTCCTGCCCGAGGCCGAAGAGGTCGACGTCGACATCAACCAGAGCGACCTCAAGATCGACGTCTACCGATCATCGGGTCCCGGCGGACAGAGCGTGAACACCACCGACTCGGCCGTGCGCGTCACCCACCTGCCGACCGGCATCGTGGTGTCGATGCAGGACGAGAAGAGTCAGATCCAGAATCGCGCCAAGGCGTTGATCGTGTTGCGATCACGGTTGCTCAAAGCGGCCCAGGACGCCCAGGCGAGCGAACAGGGCGACCTCAAGCGCTCGCAGTTGGGCAGCGGTGGTCGCAGCGAGAAGATCCGCACGTACAACTTCAAGGAGAACCGGGTGACGGACCATCGGATCAACCTGACGACCTATACGCTCGATAACGTGCTGGCCGGTTACCTCGATCCCTACGTCGACGCGCTGCTCGCGGAAAAGCGCGCGCGACAACTCGCCGAGAGCGATGGACACTAATTCGTATCTGGTGACCGAACTCATCAACGCCGGTTTGAACCGTCGCGAGGCCCGTTGGCTCGTCGAGGAGTTCTCACCACAGAATCACGAGTCGATGGCCGCCATGCGCGCGGCGGCCCAGCGTCGACTCGACGGCGAACCGATCCAGTACGTGCTCGGCCACTGGCCCTTTCGCTCGCTCGACCTCGACCTCGACAGTCGTGTCCTCATCCCGCGGCCCGAGACCGAGGAGCTGGTCGGCCTCGCCTTCGACGAGCTCATGCAGCGCCGACTCACCGATCCGCTCATCGTGGACCTCGGTTGCGGTTCGGGCGCCATCGGGCTCTCGCTCCTCTTCGAGCTGCGCCAACTGGGGGTCCACGCCAGCCTGGTGGCCGTCGACGCTTCGAGTGACGCGCTCGAGGTGACCCGCGCGAACGCCACCAAGCACTCCCTGGACGGCGTGACGACCGTGCGTTCAACGTGGTTCGAGGACCTGGATCCGTCGTTGCGGGGTCGCGTCGACCTGATCGTCGCCAATCCGCCCTACGTCGGCGCCGCCGAATTCGCGACCCTCGACCCGATCCTGGGTTACGAGCCGTTCGGCGCGCTGGTCGCCGATGACACCCCGCGCGCCGCCGGGTTCGCCGACCTCGAGGTGATTATCGGTCAATCGTGCCCCTGGCTTGTGGCAAATGGGTTGCTGATATGTGAACATGGAAACATGCATCGCGCGGCGGTTCTCCAGGCGGCCCAGGACGCGACGTTCGCTGACGCCCAGGACCTTGACGACATGTTCGGCAATCCACGCTTCCTGATCGCGAAGCGCTGATGCCGAAGCTCCTCACGGTCGAATCGGCGATCGCCGCGCTGGACGCCGGGGGGATCGTCGCCGTGCCGACGGACACGGTCTACGGCCTGGCCGCCGAAGTAAGCCAGCCGGCGGCGGTCGCCCGCCTGTTCACGTTGAAGCACCGGCCCACCTTCGTACCGATCCCGGTCCTGGTCGATTCGGTCGAACAGATCGAGTTCCTCGGGGTCGAGTGGCCCGACGAGGCCCAGGGTCTCGCTGACGCCTTCTGGCCGGGGGCGCTCACGATCATCGTCACGGTCCCGCACGAGTTGTCGGTGATGCTCGGTGGCGACGACGACACCGCCGGATTTCGCATTCCCGACGACGACGTGCTGCGGCGGATGATGGCGGTGCTCGGCCCCTTCGCGGTGACGAGTGCGAACGACCACGGCGAGATGCCCTGTCACAGCGCCTACGAAGTGCTCGAGCGCTTCAAGTCGCGCGACGAACTCAATGGCTCGATCGACGGCGGTGAGCGGTCCGGTGACGTGTCGAGCGTCGTCGACCTCTCGGTCACGCCGTGGCGCGTGCTGCGTGAAGGCGCGGTCTCCACCGCCGAGTTGGTCCGAGTACTCGATTAAGCACGCGGGGCTGTCGCGTGCAGCCAGGCGACGGCGCGGGGCACGCCCCGTCACTAGCGTGGGTTCATGAGGCCCGTCGCCCGAGTTCGCGCGCAGGCGCTGGTGATAGTGGGCTTCGTCGTGACGGCGCTGTCCGGCGTCGTCTCTTACGTCCAGACCGTCACCACCCGCGGCTACTACTTCGATTCCTTCCGACAGGTCGTGATCCCGATGCTCGAACCGTTGACGTTGATCGCCGCGGCGTGCGCGTGGTGGTGGCTGAGCATGGTCGTCGCCAACGACGAACACCAGCGAGTGAATCTCCAACGGGCCTACGTCGCCTTCGCCCTCCAGTACCTGCTCGTCAGCGTCCTCGTCGTGTTCCTCATCACGCCATTTCGATCGCTCGGCGGGTTCTGGTTGACGACCGTGCTCTGGGGGCAACTCATCGGTGCCTTCATCGCCGCGCTCGGTCTGTTCCTCTTGTCTCGAACGCTCAGCGCACGCGACGTCGTCGTCGACCTCGATCCTGACCCGGCGGCGAGCGACTAGGCGGTGCACGTCGTCGCGGGACTACAGCGTGAAGACGTCCTCACGGATCTCACCCGTTTGTCCGATCAACTCGGTACTCTCCGACGCCGCCATCAGTGCCGCGTCCGTGCTGTGACACCACGTCCGAACGCCGTCCGGGGTGCGCGCCGCGATGATGAGGCGTTCCGCGCCGCCGTCGCCCGCGTGGGTGACCGTGTAGCTCTCGACGGTGGCGACCCCGTCTCGTTGTTCACTGGCACAACGCGCCCGTGAGTCGACCGCCTCTTGCGGCCGGGACCATCGGAAGCCATCCGCCGGCGGTGTCGCCGAATAGACCCCCCACGAGTGCTTGGTACAGAACCAACCGAGTGCCGTCACGAGGCCCGCCTGGGACGGTACCGCGCGAAGCCGTTCGACCATCGAGGCGATCGCATGGGTGACGTAGTTGTTGCCCGGTCCACCGCCGAACGTGAGTCCGCCGGTCAACGTGGGCACGCGACCGGGGTCGAAGGCGTCGATCCCGAGCACGTCACAGGCGCTCTGGACGACGGTGGGGAAACAGCTGTAGAGATCGATCGAGCCGAGGTCGTCGCTCGTCACGCCGAACTCGTTCAACGTCGTCCAGAGGGCGCGCATGGCGGGTGAGTCGTCGAGTTGCGGACGATCCGAGATCAACCAGTGGTCGTTGGCGTCCGCGCCACACGTGGGGAAGACCATGCGGTCGCGCGCGACGCCGAGCGACGTCGCGTGCTCGAAACTCGTCATCACGTAGCTCGCCGCCATGTCGACGGGCATGTTGGCCATCAAGAGCTTCGTGTACGGAAAGGCGACCATCCGATTACCGGTGCTCGGGGTGGCGATGTCCGCACCCGACGGCGCGTCGCCGATCCACGCGTAGGGATTGGTCGCGGCCACGCGCGCGAAGTTCGACCACAGGCGACCGAGACGGTCGCGCTGCTCATCAATCGTCCAGCCCAGTCGCGCGCGCCGGGCGTTCTCGAACAACGGGTAGACGTTGGTCGGCAGATTGAGGCCCTGCCCGTACTCGGCGGCGGTCAACGGCGCGGGGTCCTCCGGGGTGATCAGCGGCTGCGGCACGTCGCTCGGCTGGACGACCCAGTTGAGCTCTTCGCCCTCGCGTCGCGCGAGGAGCCGCGCGTACATCGCCTCGGCGCCGACGACCGCGACGCAGCGCGACTCACCGGCGAGGATCCGCCGGGCGGCGTCGTGGACGAACTTCTGGGGTGTGTTGCCGCCCACGCCCAAGAGACTCGTGGTGACGTCGAGACCGAGTCGCTCGGCGACCAGTCGAGCCGGGTCATTCGTGTGCCACGTGAAGGAGGAGACCGCGACGATCTCGTCGATGTTCGCGAGGATCGCCGAGGCGCCGCTGTCGCGTGCGGCGCGCTCGAGGGCCTCGACCATCAGGTCGAGCGGCTGCTTGCGGCTGGCGAAGGTCGCGCCCGTACCTGGTCGTTCGGTGATCTGGCCGACGCCGACGAGTACGGGGGTGCGAGGCGCAACGGTCACCCCTGCAGTATTGCCGCCGGCCCGCAGAAGGTGATTCCGTAGATAAGGTTGTGTCGATGCGTATCGCCCTCGGCTCTGATCACGCTGGATTTGACCTGAAGACCGCGCTCGCCAAGACGCTCACCGACTGGGGCTACGACACGCTCGACCTGGGCACCGACAACGGAACGGACTCGGTCGACTATCCCGACTTCGGTGCCGCCGTGGGTCGACGCGTGGCCGCGGGGGAGTGCGACCTCGGCGTCGCGATCTGTGGCACCGGCATCGGGATCGCCATGGCCGCTAACAAGGTTCCCGGCGTTCGCGCCGCGACCGTGCACGACGTGACGTCGGCGCACCTCGCGCGCGAACACAACCACGCCAACGTGCTGTGTCTCGGCGCTCGTCTCACCGGTGCGACGGTGGCCATCGAGGCGCTCGCGGCGTGGCTGGACGCGACGCCGGGCGACGGTCGCCACGTGACGCGCATCGCGAAGCTCGACGAACTCGACGGACCACTCGTCCACGATGAAAGGTGATCCATGACCTCCTCTCCCTTTGACGCGTGGATCACGAACGACGACGAGGTGACCTCCCTGCTGGCCCAGGAGTGGCAGCGACAGACGACGACGGTGCAGTTGATCGCCAGTGAGAACTTCGCCTCGCCGGCGGTGCTCGCCGCGACCGGCTCGATCCTCACCAACAAGTACGCCGAGGGGTACCCGGGGCGCCGCTACTACGGCGGCAACCAGGTCGTCGACGAGGTGGAGGACCTGGCGCGGCGCCGCCTGGTGGCGCTCTTCGGCGCCGACCACGCCAACGTGCAGCCCCACAGCGGGGCGAACGCGAACGTCGCGGTCTACCAGGCGCTCTTGGAGCCGGGTGACACGATCCTCGCGATGCGACTCGACCAGGGTGGCCACCTGACGCACGGGTCGCCCGCCTCGATCACGTCGAAGTGGTGGAACTTCGTCGCCTACGGCGTGACGCCGCGCTCGGATGACCCCGAGCGTCCCGGCGAGATGATCGACTTCGACAACGTGCGCGAACTGGCGCTCCAGCACCGACCCAAGATGATCCTCGCCGGCGCGACCGCCTACACCCGGCTCATCGACCCGGTGCCGTTCCGTGAGATCGCCGACGAGATCGGCGCGCTGTTGATGTTCGACTCGGCCCACGTCGCGGGGTTGATCGCCGGCGGCGTCCACCCGAATCCCGTGCCCTACGCCGACGTCGTCGCCTTCACCACGCACAAGACGTTGCGGGGTCCGCGCGGCGGCGCGATCGTCTGTCGTGAGGAGCACGCCAAGAAGATCGACTCGGCGGTCTTCCCCGGACAACAGGGCGGGCCGCTCGAACACGCGATCGCGGCCAAGGCGGTCGCCTTCAAGGAGGCGGCGCTGCCGAGTTTCGCGACCTACGCCGAGCAGGTGGTGACGAACGCCAAAGCCTTCGGCGACGCGCTCGCGAAGGAGGGCTTCCGCAACGTCTCGGGCGGGACGCAGAACCACATGGTGCTCGTGGACCTGCGCGAGTTCGACGAGGAGCTGACCGGCAAGGTCGCCCAAGAGGTCCTCGACCGCGCGGGCATCACGACGAACCGCAACACGATCCCCGATGACCCGCGCAGCCCGTTCGTCACGTCAGGGCTTCGCGTCGGCAGTGCCGCGCAGACGACGGCCGGCATGAAAGAGGGGGAGTTCGAGACGATCGCGACGTTGATGAGTCGCGTGCTTCGTCACCGCGATGATGACGCGGTCGTGGCCGAGGTTCGCGCCGACGTCGCGACCCTGTGCGCGTCGTTCAACCCCTACGCCAACTTCACGAAACAGTAGATGCACAACATCCTCGCGTACGTCGCCGTCATCGCCGTGGGCACGGTCGTGACCCTGGTGGCGAACGTGCCGGCGAGGAAGATATCGCTGAAGATCGGCTACACCGCGGCGCCGGACGAACGCAAGGTCCATCAGGTCACCACGCCCTACGGCGGCGGGGCCGCCATGTTCGTCGGTTTCTGCGTCGCCCTGATGGTGTCGATGGCGATCCCGACGCTGCGCAACATCATCCTCTCCTCGCACGAGATGATCGGCGTGCTGCTCGCCGCCGGCGTGATCTTCGTCGTGGGCGTGCTGGACGACTTTCGAGAGATGAGCGCCCCGGCGAAGGTCGCCGGTCAGTTCCTCGCCGCCTCGATCCTGTACTTCAGCGGCGCGACGATGTACCAACTCAAGTTGCCCTTCGCCGGCTTCGTGGTGCTGGGGCCGTCGATCCTGCCGATCATCACCGCGGTGTGGGTCTTCGCGCTCTCCAACGCGGTCAACCTCATCGACGGGCTCGACGGCCTGGCCGGCGGCATCGTCGCGATCGCCTCGGGCACGCTCTGTCTCTACGGACTGCGCCTGGAGGACCTCGGACTCCTGCCGAGCAACAACGTGGGACCGCTCATCGCGGCCCTGACGTGCGGCATCTGTCTGGGGTTCCTGCGCGACAACTTCCATCCGGCGAAGCTCTTCATGGGCGACGCCGGCGCGTTGATGCTGGGCCTTCTGATGAGCGCCTCGACGATGGTGATCGGGGGGCGGACCCCGCCGGCGAGCGGCGTGACGTTCTTCTTCTTCGCGCCGTTGTTGATCCCCGTGTTCATCCTCGGGGTCCCGCTGATCGACGCGGTCTGGGCGTTCGTGCGGCGCACGGTCTCGGGACAGGGTTTCCACACCCCGGACAAGAACCACATCCATCACCGGCTGATGCGCCTGGGCCACGGTCACAAGCGCACGGTGGTGATCCTGTGGCTGTGGACCGCGGTGCTGTGCGGCTTCGTCCTCCTGCCGCTCTTCGACACCCAGGCGAACGTCTTCATCCCGCTCGGGGTGGCGCTGCTCTTGATCGGCCTGTTGACGTGGTTCAGCCCGCTGGTCAATCGCCTGTACTCGCGCACCGAAGAGGCCCGACGGGTTCGCGAGAGCTCGCGTCAATGAGTGACGACGCCGGTCACGACGAGTCGCCCACACCCCCTGAACAGGAGAATAACCCCGTGAAGGACCTGCCCGGGGTGGTCGAGTTCTTGACGATGGGGATGACGGTCGCGATCATCCTCGCGGTCTTCGTCGTGCTCGGACTGTGGGCCGACCGCGCCTGGGGCACCGCGCCGTGGGGCCTCCTAATCGGGATAACATTAGGAACGGTCGCCGCCGTGGTGAGCGTAGTGAAGCAAGTCCGGCGTTTCCTTTAGAAACCCATTGCTCGTGCTAGACAACCTCCCAACCGACACACTGCCGCGCCTCCTCCGTCGCACCACACTTTCGGCCATCGTCGTCGGTTTCGTGGGCTTCGTCGTGGCCGTCTTCGTGGCCCCACCGCTGGCCGCGCTCGGCGTCGTGGTCGGCGTCGTCATGGCCATCATGAACCTCCGGTTCCTCGACGGCCAGGCCGCCAAGGTCGAGCTGCGCGGAGAACAGAGCACCAAGGCCGTCCGGCGACAACTGGGCAGCAAGACCACCGTCCGTCTGGCGATCATGACGGTGATCGTCCTGGTCGTCGTCTTTCTGAACGCCCCCCTCGGAATCGGTATTGTGTCAGGGCTTGTGCTGTACCAGATCGTGTTCGTAGCCAACGTCTTGAGGATCGTGACGAGCCAGGGAGGAGTGGAGTGAAGATGCTGTACGCCGCCAAGGCGATCGAAGTCGGTGTCCACCCCCACCTCAAGATCCTGGGCCTCACGATCGACTACGACATCGTGCTCTCCACGCTCCTCGCGATGGCCATCGTGATCTTCCTCGGCGTGCGGATGCGCGCGAAGGTCACCGACGGCGTGCCGGGCAAGCTCCAGCTCTTCTGGGAGATCATCTACGGCATGGTGGCCGACCTCGCCGCGTCGGCCGTCGGACCCAAGGGCAAGAAGTACGTCCCGATCGGCGTCACCGTCTTCCTCTTCATCCTGGTGTGCAACTGGATCGGCTTCCTGCCCTCGGCCATGCACCCCGGCGTGTCCGGCGAGATCCTCCCGGCGCCGACGAGCGACGTGAACCTGCCCCTGGCCATGGCGCTGCTCGTCATCGTCTGGGTGCACATCGAATCCCTTCGCGCGCGCAAGTTCGGCGGCTACTTCAAGCACTACACCAAGCCCTACGCCGCGCTGACCCCGATCAACCTGATCGAAGAGGCGACCAAGCCCATCACCTTGACGCTCCGACTCTTCGGCAACCTCTTCTCCGGCGGACTCATGATCGTCGTCGTGGCGGCGCTGGCCGCGAAGGCGATCGGGCCCTTCGACCTCATCTGGAAGCCCTTCGACCTGTTCATCGGGGCGATCCAGGCGTACATCTTCATGTTGCTCACCGTCATGTACTTCGGGATGGCCACCAGCCACGAAGAGGAACACGAAGAGCACGAACAGTTGCGCCACGCGGCGCACGAGACCTCGCAGTAACACCAACCAGGAGGAATAGCAAATGTCACAAACACTCGAACAGTCGATCGGCATCGCGGGAGCACTCGTCGGTGGCGGACTCGCCCTCGGTGGCGGCGCCATCGGCGCGGCGATCGGTGACGGCCTGGCCGGTAGCCAGACCATCGCGGCGATCGCCCGTCAGCCCGAGATCGAGAACAAGGCGCGTCAGTACTTCTTCTTGACGGTCGGACTCGTCGAGGCGATGTACTTCATCAACCTGTTGTTCATGGTCGTCTTCGTCTACGTATTTTCCAAGCAATAGACCCGTCGGTCGTACCCCGTTCAACCACCGATGATGGTCACCACAGAAGGGCATTGAGATGATCGCTACGTCAGTCTTCCTCCTCCCCAACGGCACGTTCTTCGTCGAACTGCTCGCGGTGGTCGTGATACTGCTGCTCATGACGAAGTACTTCTTGCCGCCCCTGGTGAAGGCGATGGAGAGTCGTCAAGAGAAGATCCGCGAGTCGCTGGCGGCGGCCGACGCCGCCAAGGCCGAGGCCGCCGCCGCCGGCGACGAGCGTCAGCAACTGCTCGTCGCGGCGAGGGATCAGGCGCGCGAGATCGTCGCCGCGGCCCAGGCGACCTCCGACCAGATCAAGGCCGAATCGGCCGGTCGCGGACAGCTCGAGTACGACCGCATCGTCGCTTCGGCGAACGCCGAGGTCGACACGGCGCGCCAGCGCGCCATCGACGAGGCCTCGGCCCGGATCGGTCAGGTCGTCTTCGAACTCGTGAACCAGATCGTCGGTCGCGAAGTCGACGAGAGCGCCCACCAGGACCTGGTGCGCGAGGCGGTCGACGCCCTCAACGTCGAAGCGGCCCGGGGGTCCAGTCACTGATCATGCTGCCCAAGCTCGAAGGATACGCCGCCGCCCGACTGGGCTCACTGGACGCCGCGGGACTCGCGACGGTCGCCGGTGAACTCGCGTCGCTCGAACAGACCGTCCTCGGTCGCGCCGACCTTCGCGCCGTCCTCACGGACACCTCCATCGCCGCGGCCTCGCGCGGGCTGATCGTGCACGACATCCTGGACACCAAGGTGCACGAGGTCACGTGTGAGATCGCCGAGTACGCGGCGAGTCACGCGCCGGCCCAAGAGGTCCCGCACGCGCTGGGGGAGTTGGCGGTCGCCGCGCGCGAGCTGTCCCAGATCGGACTGTTCCCGCTGGGGGGCCTCGGGCTGCTGGCGTCGCGCCAGCGCGTCAGCGGCTTCGCCGACGCCCAGTTGGACCACGTCGACACCGAGAACTTCGACGAGATCGAGGACGAACTCTTCCGCTGGGCGCGCACCGTCGAGGGCAACCTCGAGCTGCGCCGCCTCCTGCTCGACCGCGACGCCCCGTTGGCGTCGCGCCTCGGCACCGTCGAGGCCCTGCTGGGTGGCAAGGTCGACGCCGTCACCCTGGCCCTCGCGATGTTCGTCATCGAAGGCGGCCGTTCGCGCGACGTCGTCGGGACGCTGGACTACCTGGTCGACTACGTCGCCAAGGCGCGTGACTGGCGCGTCGCGCGCGTCCACACCGCGCGTCCGCTCGACGACCAGAACCGCGCCGACCTCGTCGCGTCGCTCTCGGCGCTCACCGGCAAGAACGTCGAACTCCAGATCGCCGACAGCCCCGAGCTGCTCGGCGGGATCCTGGTCGAGATCGGCGACCTGCGCCTCGACGCGACGACGCGCGCGCGCCTCGGCGCGTTGCGCGACGCCGTCTCGCCCGGCCACCTGTACGAATCGTCTTTGAATCGAAATGACTAAGAAAAGGAATCTGAGATGACAGAGCTCACCATTAGCGCCAACGAGATCACCGAGGCCCTGCGCAAGCACGTGACGGAGTTCAACCCCGCCGTCGGCGCCGAGCAGGTCGGTCGCGTCGTCGAGGTCGGCGACGGCATCGCGCGCGTCTCGGGGCTGCCCTCGGCCAAGGTCAACGAGCTCCTCGAGTTCGAAGACGGGACCCTCGGGCTCGCCATGAACCTCGACGAGGACACGATCGGCGCCGTGGTGCTCGGTTCGGTCGACACCATCGAAGAGGAGCAGGTCGTGCGCGCGACCGGGCGCATCTTGAACATGCCGGTCGGTGACGCGCTGCTCGGACGCGTCGTGAACGCCATCGGCGAGCCGATCGACGGCAAGGGGCCGCTCGTGAACCCCAAGCAGCGCCGCATGGAGATCCAGGCACCGGGCATCACCGGTCGCCAGCCCGTCTCCGAACCGCTCCAGACCGGCATCAAGGCCATTGACGCGATGACGCCGGTCGGCCGCGGACAGCGCGAACTGATCATCGGCGACCGCAAGACCGGCAAGACGACCGTCGCCATCGACACGATCTTGAACCAGAAGGGCCAGGGCGTGAAGTGCATCTACGTCGCGGTCGGCCAGAAGAACTCGTCGGTCGCCCAGACCGTGAAGGTCCTGGAGGACTTCGGCGCGCTCGAGTACACCGTCGTGGTGGTCGCCTCGGCCGGGGACCCCGCGCCGTTCAAGTTCCTCGCGCCCTACGCCGGCTGCGCGATCGGCCAGGAGTGGATGGACTCCGGCGAGCACGCCCTCGTCGTCTACGACGACCTGTCGAAGCAGGCCGAGGCCTACCGTCAGATCTCGCTCCTCCTGCGACGGCCACCGGGCCGCGAGGCGTACCCCGGCGACGTCTTCTACCTGCACAGCCGCCTGCTCGAGCGCGCGGCCAAGCTGAGCGACGAGCGCGGCGGCGGCTCCCTGACCGCCCTGCCGATCATCGAGACCAAGGCCGGCGACATCTCGGCCTACATCCCGACCAACGTGATCTCGATCACCGACGGCCAGATCTTCTTGCAGTCCGACCTCTTCTACTCCGGCGTGCGCCCCGCGATCGACGTGGGCAACTCGGTGTCGCGCGTCGGTGGCGCCGCGCAGATCAAGGCCATGCGCTCGGTCGCCGGGACGCTCAAGATCGACCTGGCCCAGTTCCGCGACCTCGAGTCCTTCGCGACGTTCGGTTCGGAACTCGACAAGTCGTCCCAGCGTCAGCTCGACCGGGGCTACCGCCTCACCGAGTTGCTGAAGCAGGGCCTGAACGCGCCGATGCCCGTCGAAGAGCAGTGCATCGCGATCTACGCCGGCACCAAGGGCTGGCTCGACGACGATCCCCGTCGAGGACGTGCGACGCTTCGAGTCCGAGCTGTTGACCAACTTCCGCGCGCAACACGCCGACCTGCTCTACGCGATCCGCGAGACCGGGGCGCTGCCCGAGACGACGGCGCTGGACGCCGCCATGCAGTCATTCGTGAACGGCTTCGCCGTCTCCACGAAGTAAGACACGAGCGAACGAGCGAGGAAGGAGGAGCGATGGCCGGTGGACAGGAAAGGATCCTGCGTCGACGTATCAAGTCGGTGCAGTCCACGCGCAAGATCACCAAGGCGATGGAGTTGATCGCGGCCTCGCAGATCTCTCGCTCCCAGGCGCGCATCATCGCGAACCGCCCGTACCGCAACGGCATGCGGCGCATCATCGTCGAGGCGGCCAAGGCCGACCCGGCCGGCGCCGCGAAGCTCCTCGCCGCGCCCGAGCGCGTCGACCACGCGGTCGTGCTGGTGCTGACGGGTGACCGCGGCCTCTCCGGGGCCTACAACTCCTCGGCCCTGCGCGCGGGCGAACGACTCGTGCGCCGCCTCGAGGACGAGGGCACGTCGGTGCGGCTCTTCAGCGTCGGGAAGAAGGCCGGCGCCTTCTACCGCTTCCGCGGGATCGACCTCGCCGAGGGATTCGTCGGCATGTCGGACCGTCCGACGTTCGACGACGCCCGGCGCGTCGCCGCCACGGTCGGCGAGCTCTTCGTCAACGGCGAAGCCCAACAGGTGCTCTTGGTCGCGACGCGCTTCCTCTCGGCCGCCACGCAGAGCGTCGAGGTGCAACAGCTGTTGCCGCTCACGTTGCCGGCGGTGCCCGAGGACGACGGCCCCAAGGTCTTGAAGGGATACACCGAGTTCGAACCGGAGGTCGCCCAGCTCCTGGAGACCCTCGCGCCCAAGGCGCTCGAGAGCGAGATCTTCTCCGCGCTCTTGGAGGGCGCGGCCTCCTTCCACATCAGCCAGCAGCGCGCCATGGCCGCCGCCACCGAGAACGCCGATGAACTCGGACAGAACCTCAGTCGCATCATGAACCGGGCCCGTCAGGACTCGATCACCACCGAAATCATGGAAATCGTGGGCGGCGCCGAAGCGCTCCGCTCGGGAAAGTGAGAAACAAATGACCATCGCTCCAGAAAAGACCACTCTCGAGACGGGGCGCGTCGTCGCGATCGCCGGACCGGTCGTGGACGTGGAGTTCCCGCCGCACTCGCTGCCCGAGATCAACCACGCCGTCGAGGTCGACATCGTCATCGACGGCGCCACGATCACCGTGACCGGTGAAGTGGCCCAGCAGATCGGCGAGGGCCGCGTGCGCTGCGTGTGCATGAAGCCGACCGACGGCCTCGTGCGCGGCGCCGTCGTGCGCCAGACCGGCCGCGGGATCACGGTCCCGGTCGGCGACGCCGTCCTCGGACACGTCTTCAACGTCATCGGCGAGTCGCTCGACACCGACGACATCGGACCGGTCGAGGACTACTGGGAGATCCACCGCAGCGCGCCGGCCTTCGACCAGCTCGAGCCGCACGCCACCATGTTCGAGACCGGCATCAAGGTCGTCGACCTCCTCGCGCCCTACGTCCAGGGTGGCAAGATCGGCCTCTTCGGCGGGGCCGGCGTCGGCAAGACCGTCCTCATCATGGAGATGATCCGACGCGTGGCCGAGCTCCACGAGGGCGTGTCGGTCTTCGCCGGCGTCGGCGAGCGCACCCGTGAGGGCACCGACCTGCTCTTGGAGATGCGCGAGTCCGGCGTCATCGAGAAGACCGCCCTCGTCTACGGCCAGATGGACGAGCCGCCGGGCGTGCGCCTGCGCGTCGCCCTGGCCGCGCTGACGATGGCCGAGTACTTCCGTGACGTGAAGAACCAGGACGTGCTCTTGTTCGTCGACAACATCTTCCGCTTCGTCCAGGCCGGCTCCGAGGTCTCGACGCTGCTCGGGCGCATGCCGAGCGCGGTCGGGTACCAGCCCACGCTGGCTGACGAGATGGGCGAACTCCAAGAGCGCATCACCTCGACGCGTGGTCGTTCGATCACGTCCCTGCAGGCCGTCTACGTGCCCGCCGACGACTACACCGACCCCGCGCCGTTCACGACGTTCACCCACCTCGACGCCACGACCGAACTCAGTCGTCAGATCGCCGCCCTGGGTATCTACCCGGCGGTCGACCCCTTGACCTCGACGTCGAACATCCTGGCGCCCGAGATCGTCGGCGATCGTCACTACGCCGTGGCTCGCCAGACCCAGCAGATCCTGCAACGCAACAAGGAGCTGCAGGACATCATCGCGATCCTGGGCCTCGACGAACTCTCCGAAGAGGACCGCATCACGGTCACGCGCGCGCGCAAGATCCAGCGGTTCCTCTCCCAGCCGATGTTCGTGTCCAAGGTCTTCACCGGTATCGACGGCATCAACGTGCCGGTGCAAGAGACGATCGAGTCCTTCGAGCACCTGGTCAAGGGCGACCTCGACGCCTTCCCGGAGCAGGCGTTCTTGAACGTCGGGGGAGCCTCGGACGTCGAACGCAAGGCCGCCGAACTCCAGAAGGACTAAGCGTGGCCACACTGAAGGTTGAGATCGTGACGCCCGAGGCGCCGTTGTGGGTCGGTGAGGCCACCGCCCTCGTCGCGCGCTCGTCCGAGGGTTGGTTCACGGTGCTGCCGGAACACATGGAGATGGTGGGCGACGTCGTGCCGAGCGTGGTGCGCGTCGGCACCGCCGAGGGTGAGATCGCGATCGCCGTCCACGGCGGGTTCTTCCAGGTCGGTCCGGGCGAGGCCGAGGACGAGACGCTCGCCACGGTGCTGGCCGGCATCGCCGAGAAGGTCAGTGAGATCGACGTCGCGCGCGCGCAAGCGGCCAAGGAGTCCGCCGAAGCCGAGATCGCGGCCGACAGTCGCAACGAACACGAGAGCGCCGCCAGCGCGATGGCGCGCGCCGCGCTCGAACGGGCCGAACTTCGTCTGAGCGCCGTCAAGTCGTAGTTCTCGAACTACGGTGCCGGGAGCAATCTCGCCATGGCCACAATGAGACCGGCCACGCCGACGTACGTGCTGCCGATTGCGGTGCATATGAACTGGGCGACGTCATCGCCGATCAGACAGCCGACGAAGATCAAGACCACGGCCGGCATCGCGATAGTTGCGGCCTGCACGAAGATTCCCCCCGGTCGAGGACCCTTCGGCACGCTCGTGCGAACGACTCGCCGAAACCGCCAGGCGAGCGCGCCCACCAGGAAGGGACTGACGAGGACGCCGGACGCCGCCGACGCTCGACCCGCGGTGAACAGCACGACCTCCGCGACCACCACCAGCGCACAGAACCACAGCATGAATCGATTGATCGCTCGCGCTACCGTGCGGCCATCCGGCGCTTCGCTCATGGCGGGTATTGTAGAAGCGGTACTTAGCCATGATTTGGGGTCACACTTCTGATGCGCGTTGTCGACAAGATTGAGCAGAGCGGCGTGAGCCACTGGGGTACCAAGTACCCGGAACGTGCGACCTACGGCGACGCCATCGCCGATCAGTACGGTCGGGCCCAGATCTGGAAGCGCATCACCTGGGCCTTCTACATAGTGGGACTGGCACTGATGTTCGCGCCCGTCGGTCACGCGCTCAAGTACGTCGGATGGATCATCGCGACGGCGGGGCTCTTTCCGCTCGTCTGCTGGCTCGGCGAACGATTCAAGTTCCGAAAGGCCGTCAAGGTCGCCTCCGAATAGCCCACCCACGATGTCGGGAGGGCCTGTACCGCAGCGCAGATGAGTCCACTTCGGCACCGAGAGGATCGGAGCGAATCGGCTTCAGCGAGACCCGACGACCTCGACTCGCCATGGCCCACATCGAACCGGCCGGTCTGCCGGCGATGTTCGGCTCGATGCAGAACGGGCGAGCGCAGATCCTCTACGAGACGAGGACCGTCGCCTGGATCGTCATCGTCGCGTGGATCGTCGTATGGACCGGACTCGGCGCGTGGCGGATGGCGAAACGCGACGCGTAGCGGCCGCGCGGCGCTACCGAGCGGACACGTAGTCCAGCAGGTCCTTCTTCTCGTGCTCGAGCTCGTCGAAGCGCGCCTTCACGACGTCGCCGATTGAGATCATGCCGACGAGTTGACCCTCGTGCACGACGGGCAGGTGACGGATACGGCGCTCGGTCATGAGACCCATCAACTCGGTGACCGTCGTCGTCACGTCACACGTCTGGACGTCGGTGGACATCAGCTCGGCGACGGTCGTCTCCAGGGCCTTGGCACCACTGGTGGCGAGCGCCCGAACGGCGTCACGCTCGCTGAAGATGCCGACCAGCGGCGGGGTCGGGCCGGTGACCACGAGCGCACCGATGCCGCGCTCCTTGAGCAGCGCCAGCGCGTCGTTCACGGTGCGCTCTTGGGAAATCGTGGCGACGTCCGGACTCTTGTTCGCTAGAAGATTCGAAACCTGCACGACCAACTCCTCTTTGGGATGACGACTCAGAACCCGACGGGATCTACTGCGAACCTTAGAAGGACGATGTCTTGTGTGCAATCGGTCAAGGTACCTGAAACGTTGCGCTTCCGTGCTTCGTGAACAATCGAACAAGTACTAGAAGCCCGCGGAGGTGAACTCTTCGAGTTTGTTGCGACGATGGAAGGTCTCGATCGTTCGCACGGTGCCCGAGCGAGAGCGTACGACCATCGACTGGGTCGTCGCGCCGAAGTCGTGGAACCGCACGCCGCGCAAGAAGTCGCCGTCGGTGATCGCCGTCGCGGAGAAGAAGCAGTTGTCGCTGGCGACCAGGTCGTCGGTCGTCAGGACGCGCGAGAAGTCGTAGCCGAGGGCCTCAGCCGAGCGGCGTTCCTCCTCGTCACGAGCTATCAACTGACCCTGGATCTCGCCACCGAGTCCCTTCAGCGCGGCCGCGGCGATCACGCCCTCGGGCGTGCCGCCGACACCGATCAGGATGTCGGCGCCGGAGTTCGGCCAACCGGTCGCGATGGCGCCGGCGACGTCACCGTCGGAGATCGACAGCACGCGCGCGCCGGCTTCGCGAACCTCGGCCAGCAGGTGGTCGTGACGCGGGCGATCGAGGATCACGACGCCGAGTTCGGGGATCGGCTTCTTCAGACGCTTCGAGAGTTCCGTGAGGTTGTCGGTCACCGAGGCGTTGATGTCGACCGCGCCTCGTCCGCGTGGACCGACGGCGATCTTGTTCATGTAGACGCAGGGACCGGGATTGAACATCGAGCCGCGCTCGGACAGCGCGATGACCGAGAGCGCGCCGTTGCGGCCCATCGCGGTGAGCGTCGTACCGTCGACGGGGTCGACGGCGATGTCGACGAACGGCGGACGACCGTCGCCGATGCGCTCGCCGTTGTACAGCATCGGGGCGTCGTCCTTCTCACCCTCGCCGATGACGACGAGGCCGTCCATTGGCACGCCGCCGAGTACGAAGCGCATCGCGTCGACCGCGGCGCCGTCGGCCGCGTTCTTGTCGCCGCGTCCCGACCACCGCGCCGCGGCGATGGCGGCCGCCTCGGTGACGCGGATCAGTTCGAGGGCGATATTGCGGTCCGGTTGGTACGGTTGCAGCACGACGACAGCGTACTGTGCGTCACCACTTGTCCTCGTCCCGGGCCAATTCCCGTCACCGGCAATACTTGTAGGGTGACAACCCTCGTCGTCAAGCCCGCCGGTGCACTTGAGGGCGACGTACAGGCCTTCGGCGCCAAGAACGCGGTCCTGAAGGAGATGGCGGCCTGCGTGCTCGCCACGGGCGAGCACCACCTGACCAACGTCCCGAACATCACCGACGTCGACACGATGGTGGAGCTGCTCGTCGCCCTCGGTTGCACGGTCACGCGACCGGGCGAGCACGAACTCTCGATCGTCGTACCCGAGGCCCACGACCTCAACCCCGTCGCGCCGGCGCGACTGTTCGAAGCGATGCGCGCGTCGATCGTCATCCTCGGACCACTGCTCGCGCGATGCGGGCGCGCCGACATGGCGCTCCCCGGCGGCGACGACTTCGGTCAGCGTCCGATCAACTTCCACACCGACGGTCTCACGGCCATGGGCGCGACGTTCCACAACGACCGCAATTTCATCCGCGCCACGATCGACCGGCCGCGGATGCGCGCGGCGCGCATCACGCTCGAGTACCCCAGTCACACCGCGACCGACAACCTGCTCATGGCCTGCGTGCTCGCCGAGGGTCGCTCCGTGATCGACAACGCGGCGCGCGAGCCGGAGGTGGAGGACCTCGCGAAGCAGCTCATCGCCATGGGTGCGCGCATCGAGGGACTGGGCACCTCGCGCCTCACCATCGACGGCGTCCCCGAGTTGGGTCCCGCTCGCCACGACGTCGTGACCGACCGCGTGGTCAGCGCGACGTACCTCGCCTCGGGGCTCATCACCGCCGGTGAGGTTCGCGTGCTCGACGCGCACCCCGAGCACATGGAGATGCTCCTGCGAAAGATCGAGGCGATGGGCGGCGTCATCGACGTGCGCGGGCCCGGCGTCGCCGCGCGCGGACCGGGGACGTTTCGCGCCTGCGACGTGGCGACCTTGCCGTATCCCGGGGTCGCGACCGACTACAAGCCGCTCATCACGACGATGCTCAGCGTGGCCGACGGCGTCTCGGTCGTGACCGAGAACCTGTTCGTCGGACGATTTCGCTACGTCGACGAACTGGTTCGCCTCGGGGCGAGCATCACGACCGAGGGGCACCACGCGATGATCCGCGGCGTCGATCACCTGACCGGGACGTCGGTGCACGCCAGTGACATCCGCGCCGCGGCCGCCCTGATCCTCGCCGGTCTCGTCGCCGACGGCGAGACGACGGTCACCGGCCTCGAACACATGGACCGCGGTTACGACGACTTCGTGGGACGGCTGCGCCACCTCGGCGCCAACATCGAACGGTTCTCGTGATCTCCTCGGACCCGGCTGAGCTGGTCGAGCAGGCTCGCGGGGGCTCGCGCACCGCGCTCGCGCGACTCCTGACCTTCGTCGAATCCGGGGGAGCGCCGCAGTTGGCGACCGCGGCGCTGGCCTATCGGGCCACCGCCCCGTACGTCGTGGGGATCACCGGACCACCGGGCGCCGGCAAGTCGACCTTGACCGACCAGATGATCAACGTGGTGCTCGCTCGCGGCGCGGTCGGCGACTACGACGTCGAGCAGGTGGGTGTCCTGTGCGTCGACCCCAGTTCGCCCTTCACCGGTGGCGCCATCCTCGGCGACCGGATCCGCATGCAGGGCCACGCCACGAACGAACACGTCTTCATCCGTTCGATGGCGACGCGCGGCCACCTCGGCGGCCTCTCACTCGCGGTGCCGGACGCGGTCCGCGTGCTCGGCGCCGCGCAGTTCCGACTGGTCCTGGTCGAGACCGTCGGCGTCGGGCAGATGGAGGTCGAGATCGCGTCGGCCGCCGACACGACCGTCGTGGTGGTCAATCCCGGGTGGGGCGACGCCATGCAGGCCAACAAGGCCGGGCTGCTCGAAGTGGCCGACATCTTCATCATCAACAAGGCCGACCGGCCCGGGGTGAGCGAGACGCGCCGCGACCTCGACCAGATGCTCGAACTGGGCGGATCGCACGAGTGGCGCCCGCCGATCCTCGAGACCGTGGCGACGGACGGCACGGGCGTGGCCGAACTCTGGGACGCCGTCGAAGGCCATCGGGCGTTCCTCGAGAGTGGTCGAATGGAGGAACGTCGTCGCGCGCGCCTGCGCGTCGAGCTGGACAAGGTGCTCGCGGCGATGGTCCGATCGCGCGTCGGGGCGATGGCGCACGGTGACGCCTACGAGGGACAGATCGACTCACTGTTGGCCGGCACGACCGACCCGTACCGCGCGGCGGCCGCGCTACTGGAGGACGCATGATCGCCACGACCGTCACCTACGACCTGGTGTTCTTGTTGCACATACTGGCGGCCGTCGACACGGTGATCGTGTTGCTCGTGATGCGCTCGTCGGCGCAGGCGATCGCGCGTGGTGCCGACGAATCGGTCCAACGCAAGCGCTTCCCGGATCGGATCAATTGGGCGGTGCGCGTCGTGCACGTGCTGCCGATCACCGGACTGATCATGTCGCTCGACGGCGACAAGTCGGTCTCACTCACGAGGCCGTGGATCGGCGTGGGGATCCTGTGCTACCTCGCGATCGCCGGACACCTCGAAGCCCGCACGCTGCCCCAGGAGCGCGCCGTGGCCCGAGCGATCGCGCGTGACGGTACGGCGCCGCCCGAGAGCGGGCGCGCGATGGTGAAGTCCGTCGACGTCTTGCTCACCCTCATCGCCGTGGCGTTGATCGCGATGCTGGTGCAGTTCTAGCTAGAGGAACGACGCGTGGCCGACCATGCCGGCCGCGACCGTGGCGTTGGTCGCCTCGTCGATGAGTACGAAACTCCCGGTGACACGATTGGATCGGTAGTCGTCGACCACCAGGAGGTCGGCGGTCTGCAGCGTGGCCAGTCCGATGTCGTTGGTGTTGAACGACGTCGACTCGTCGATGTCCAGCTTCTCGATGTCGATCACGCCGTTGATCAGCTTCACGCGCACCGGCGTCACCTTGGAGGTGTGCTTCATCTTCAGGCGCTGGCCGATGACGAGCGGCTTCTCGCCGAACCAGCAGATCGTGGTCTTCAGCTCATTGACCACTGACGGGAGGGGCGCGGTCGCGATGAGGTCGCCGCGACCGGCGTTGGTCTCGTCGGCCAGCGCGACGTCCGCGGCGAGGCCGACGGTCGCCTCATCGATCCCATCGCCCCCGAAGTTGATCGCCGTGATCGTCGTCTCGATGTTGGCGGGCAGCAGCGTGACGCGGTCGCCGACGTGGAGCGTGTCGCCGTTCACCATCCCGGCGTAGGTGCGACCGCCGCCGGGCTGGCGCAGCACCCACTGGATCGGCAGGCGCGCGCCGCGCGTCGTCGTGTGTTCCCAGGCACCGGCCTCGGAGCTCTCGAGCGCCTCGAGCACCGTAGGCCCTTCGTACCAGGGGAAGTGAACTGAACTCTCGACGACGTTGTCGCCGAGCAGCGCCGACACGGGGATGATCGAGACCGAGGTGAAGTCGAGGTCGCGCGCCAGGGCCTGGATCTCGTCGACCACCCGGTCGAAGGCCAGCTTCGACCAGTCGACCGCGTCCATCTTGTTGACCGCGACGATGATCGAGCGCACGCCCAACAGGGCCGCGATGCAGAGGTGTCGTCGGGTCTGCTCCTTGAGTCCGGCGGCGACGTCGAGCACGACGAGCGCGAGGTCGGCCGTCGAGGCGCCGGTCGCCATGTTGCCGGTGTACTGCACGTGTCCCGGGCAGTCCGCGATGATGAACTTGCGCGTCGGCGACGTGGCGTAGCGATACGCCACGTCGATGGTGATGCCCTGCTCGCGTTCCGCGCGCAGGCCGTCGGTCACGAAACTGAGGTCGAGGTCGCCGACGCCGCGCTTCTCCGAGGCCTCGGCGACGGCGTCGAGCTGGTCGTCGAAGAGCTGGCGGGTGTCGACGAGGATCCGTCCGATGAGGGTCGACTTGCCGTCGTCGACCGAGCCGATCGTCGCGAGGCGCAGGAGGTCCTTGGTGGCGAGTTGCACGTCTAGAAGTACCCTTCGCGCTTTCGGTCCTCCATGGCGGTCTCGGAGAACTTGTCGTCGGCGCGCGTCGCGCCGCGTTCGGAGACGTTGGCGAGGGCCACCTCGTCGATGATCGCTTCGAGCGTGGCGGCGCGCGAGCGCACGGCACCCGTGCAGTTGGCGTCGCCGACCGTGCGAAACCGCACGGTCAGGCGTTCGACCGTCTCGTCGGCCCGCGGTTCGACGAACGGTCCGACCGCGAGGTACATGCCGTCACGCAAGACGACGTCGCGCTCGTGGGCGAAGTAGATGTCCGGCAAGGCCATCGCCTCGCGCTGGATGTACTGCCACACGTCGAGCTCGGTCCAGTCCGAGAGGGGGAAGGCGCGCAGGCTCTCACCGGGGTTCACCTTGCCCTGGTAGATCTGCCACAACTCGGGGCGTTGCTTTCGCGGGTCCCACTGGCCGAAGGTGTCGCGAAAGGAGAGGATGCGTTCCTTGGCGCGGGCCTTGTCCTCGTCGCGGCGCGCACCGCCGAAGGCGGCGTCGAAGTTGTTGTCGCTGATGGCGTCGAGCAGCGTGACCGTTTGGAGCCGGTTGCGCGAGCCCATGACGCCGGGGTCTTGGACCTTGCCCTGGTCGATCGTGTCCTGCACCTTGGCGACCACCAGGCGCGCGCCGACGCGCTCGACCGTCGCGTCGCGGAACGCGATGACCTCCGGGAAGTTCTGACCGGTGTCGATGTGCAGCACCGGGAACGGCAACTGCTGGGGGGCGAAGGCCTTCACCGCGAGGT
The DNA here is from genome assembly GCA_963700135.1 of uncultured Acidimicrobiaceae bacterium. Taxonomy (GTDB): domain Bacteria; phylum Actinomycetota; class Acidimicrobiia; order Acidimicrobiales; family RAAP-2; genus RAAP-2. The sequence goes on from CAVOWM010000014.1 coordinate 39,244, forward strand.
GCAAGAGCACCGCGGAGTCCTTGCCACCCGAGAAGAGCAGGACCGGACGTTCGCACTCCGCGACCACTTCTCGCAGGATGAATATGGCGTGGGACTCCAGCAGGTCGAGGTGGTCGGTGGTGGTGGAGGTGCGCAAGGGTGTCGTCGTCATGGTCCGTGAGGTCTCCGTATAGCCTAGTAAAACACTCGAGAATGTAAGGCTGTTGAGCAAATGCCCCTGATTACACCGACCGGTGACCTCCTCGACGAACTCGAATCGGTGAACGAGAGTTTCGAGCGTTCGACGCCGATCAAGATCCTCGAATGGACGTTCGAGCGATTCGACGACGACGTGGCGATGGCCTGTTCGTTCGAGGACGTCGCGCTGCTCCACATGGTTCATCAACTTCGCCCCAATTCTGAGATCATCTTCTTGGACACGCGCGGACACTTCCCCGAGACGCTCGAATTCGCGTCGCGCATCGAGCGCGACTGGTCGCTGAACATGACGCGCACGACGCCCGGTGCCGACGCCGACGCGTGGCCCTGCGGCACCGATCGGTGCTGCGAACTGCGAAAGGTGGAGCCGTTGGGCAAGGCCGTGGAGGGGAAATCGGCGTGGATCACCTCGGTGAAACGGGTCGACGCGCCGTCGCGCGCGAACATGAAAACCCTGATGTGGGATGAGAAATTCAAGCTCGTGAAGGTGAATCCGCTCGCCACCTGGACTGACGACGACGTCGCGTACTACCTGTCATCGAACGACCTGCCCGAACATCCGTTGTGGGCGCAGGGGTACGCGTCGATCGGGTGCGCCGCGATGACCGAGAAACCGCTGGTGCCGGGGGACCGCCGATCGGGTCGCTGGGTCGGCGCCGACAAGGAGGAGTGCGGCCTCCACGAGGCGTGACATCCACCAAAAACCCTTAAAACGCTTGTAACTTTGACTGCAATGTCAAGTTGGCGTGTCGTGGGGTATGTCGGATGCTTCTAATAATCCTCGCCCTCTTCTGGGTGGCGCTGTTGGCGCCCGTGGCCATCCGACGGCTCCGTGACGGCGGTGCCGAACGCTCGATCCAGTCCTTCCACGCCGAACACGAGGTCCTGAGCCGCCAGGAGTACGTCGTCAGCCCGGCCCACCGCCTGGATCAGCCCGAACACACGGATCCCGACGTTTCGACCCCCGACCGCCGCTCGCGCCTCACGGTCGTTCACGCCGACGACACCTACCGCTCACTGGAGTCGCGCAGTTCCTGGGACGAATGGAGCGAGGACTACGAGTACGACGACGAGCCGCTCAACGAGCGCGGGTCGATGAACCGCTACGCCGCGGCCTACTCCTCGGTGCCCAATGAGACGAGCGCGCGCCGCTACGACGCGCCGATCCGCCGACGCTCCATGAAGTCGCGCCGCCAGATGATGTTCGTGCGCCTGGTGATCATCTCGGCGGTGCTCTCGATCCTCGCCTTCACCATGAGCTACTCCTTGATCATGGACCTCGCGGTGGCGTCGTGGGTCTGCATCGTCTCGTACGTCGCGCTCGCGTTCTACGCCGTCTCCCAGGGCTATCTGAACGAGTCGTCGCTGGGCGTTCGCCTGCCCCAGCCGCGCAAATTGGCCTCCGTCCAGCGTCTGTACGACGTCGTCTCGCCCCGTTACGACGACGGGTACGAGTACGAGTCTGAATTCGAAGAGGACGACGACGACGGCTGGCAGCGTCAGCCCCGTCGAGCGTTGGGTTAAAGTAGAAGCCTCTTCGGGGGTGTAGCTCAATTGGTAGAGCGCTACGTTCGCAATGTAGAGGCAGTGGGTTCGAATCCCATCACCTCCACTCGCTGAGGTATTCAGGAACGCATCGACTTAGGGCAGGAGCGACGCCGTGGGCCTACTCATTGTGACCGAGTTCATGACACTCGATGGGGTGGGACAGGCGGGCGGAGGGCCGGACGAGGACCGCGAGGGCGGATTCGTCCACGGCGGTTGGATGGCGCCACTGGCGGACCAAGACGGGGACTCGGACGACGTCGTCTTCGAGCGAGCGAGCACGATGGACGCGCTGCTCCTCGGGCGAAAGACCTACGACATCTTCGCCGACTTCTGGCCCGGTGCTCCAACGGAGATCCCGTTCACCGACCTCCTCAACACCGTCCCCAAATACGTCGCCAGTCACACCCTCACTGGCGCGTTGACCTGGCAGGGTTCGACGCTCATCTCTGGTGACCTCGCCGAGAACCTCGCCGCACTCAAGGAGCGCCATGACGAAGTCCACGTGATCGGCAGCCTCAACCTCTTGCAGTCGCTGTTGCGTCTCGGCCTGGTCGACCGGATCGACCTCTGGGTGTTCCCGCTGGTGCTCGGTAGCGGCAAGAAGGTATTCGCCGAGGGGACCGTGCCCGCGGCGCTCCGACTGACGGAATCGGTCACCTACCCGAACGGCGCGGTCCACCTCACGTACGAGGTCGCGGGAGAGCCCACCTACGGCACCATCGGGGAGCCGTAGGGTACGCGTCCCCACGCGGTTCGTGGAAGGTGCGTGTGGCGGCGTCGGCCTAGTTGAGCCTCACGTGCAGCGTGCTTTGCGTGATGCTCGGATCCGGGTGGTACGCACCGGTCGTGGAATCGACCAACGCGACGAAGCTGGTGTCGGCCGCCAAGGCGTGTTGTGCCGCTTCGAACTCCGCGATGGTCTTGTAGCCCGCGATCCAGACGACCGAGCCGTAGGCTCCGGTCTGACGTGCGAGGAATCCGGTCGACACGCCGGTCGCCTTCTCTGCCCCTTGCGCGATCTCGATGCCGCCCATCATTCCTCGAGCGAAGTTGCCCGGCGCGCAGACCGCCGAGACGGTCCCGACGTACCTCACGTCGTCACCGCCGCCGCCAGCGTCCATTCCCTCGTAGACGGTCTCGTACAGGGTGTCATCGATGACGCTGTTGACGAACTCCGCGCCCTTCGCGGCGAGTTCGAGGTACTTGGCGTTGCCGATGATCCCGGCGAAGCCCTTCTCGATGGCACTCAGGTCTTCCCACCAAGTCGTCCAGGTGACGCTGCCCACGCCGGGGGAGAGGAAACTACCCCAGACTCCGACGTCGTTGCCCAGACCGGCCGCGGCCGCGGCGCCGATCTCGACGGCCCACGATTGAGAATCCAAACCCCTCAGATTCGCCTGCCTCGCTAATAGATACATATGCACCCTCCTCTACGGTGTCGTCGCCCTCGTCGACGCCAAAGCGGAATATATAGCACTTTGTTTCGCCGCGCTCGAGCGGGTCGTGCGCCGCGTCAGGCCCGCCGCCGATCCTCGAACGGCGGGGGTCCCGCTACTTTTTCTTGGCTGCTCGTTGTGCGACGACGGCTTTGTTGGTCGTGACGGCCTCGCGGATGAGCCGCTTGAAGGCCGCCGCGTCAACCTTGTCGCCCTCGCGGAAGTCGATCGCGCGCCGGACGTTCCCCTCGAGACTGGAGTTGAAGAGCTTCTTCGGGTCATCGAGCGCCGCGCCCCGGAAGAACGTGAGCTTCACCACCGCCTTGTACACCTCGCCGGTGCACACGCCGCCGTCGTGGCTCCAGACGGGGACGCCCGGACTCGACGGTTTCACCCACTTCCACTCCTCTTGCATCTGGGGATCGGCGTCGAGGATCAGCTGGCGCAGGCGCGCGAGCATCTCGCCGCGCCAGTCGTCGAACTCGTCGGTGCGCTGCGTGATCTTGGCGGACGCCGACTCGTCCTTGGGCGCGATCTTCGGCATGGTGACCCCTTCGTCGATGTCGTTGTCACTGTATAGGTCACCGCGGAGGGCCAAAATGTGACCGCGCCCTTCGAGCGGCCGGCTACTTCTTCTTGCGGGGCAGCGCCACGCTCAGCCATTCGGGCTTGCCCGCCGAATCGAGGAGCAGTCGATCGAGGTCGGCGACGTCGAGTGGGTGGGCGAACAAGAAGCCCTGCCCCGTGTCGACGTGTTCGGTCTCGAGCCGTGAGCGCTGGTCATTGGTCTCGACGCCCTCGGCGATGGTCTCGATGCCCAGCACCTTGCCGAGTTGCACGAGCGTGTGGACCAGCGCCGCTGACTCCTTGGAGTCCGCGATGCCCGAGACGAAGGATCGATCGATCTTCAAGATGTCGATGGGGAACTGTTTCAAGTAGGCGAGCGACGAGTAGCCGGTACCGAAGTCGTCGATGGCGACCCGTGCGCCGAGGGCCTTCAACAGCATCAACCGCGACAGGGTCGCACCGGAGTCGTGCATGAGCGACGTCTCGGTGAACTCCAGGATGAGTTCGTCGGCGTCGAAGCCGCTCAGCGATATAGCCTCGCGGACGTCGGCGACCAACTGGTCGCGTTCGAGCTGCTTGGCCGAGATGTTCACCGAGACCGTGAAACGGTGGCCGCGACTCTGCCATAGCGCGCCTTGTCGACAGGCTTCGTGCAGGACCCAGGCGCCGACCGGGATGATGAGGCCCGACGATTCGAGCGCGGGGATGAAGTCGTCGGGCAAGACGATCCCGCGCTCGGGGTGACGCCATCGAATCAGCGCCTCGACGCCGGTGAAGGCCCCCGTCGAGAGATCGACCGTCGGCTGGTACATCAAGAAGAACTGTTCGCGCTCGAGCGCGCCTTGCAGGTCGACCTCCAAGCGACGGTGATGGTCGACCGACTCCTGCATCGAAGGGAGGAACCGCACGGCGCGCTGCTTTCCGGCGGCCTTCGCCTGATAGAGCGCGATGTCGGCGTCCTGGAGCAGGGCCTCGGGCGTGGTGCGATCGCCTTCGGCGATGCCGATACTCGCCGACACCGCCAACGGCACCTTGCTGGCCGAGATGATGAATGGTGTCGCCATGACGTCGAGGAGGCGCTGGGCGACCACGTCCACGCCGGCCTCGAGCGAGACGCCGTCGGCGAGGACGACGAATTCATCGCCGCCGAGTCGTCCGACCGTGTCGTTCTCGCGCACCGCGCTCTTCAGTCGAATGCCGACGCTGACCAACAGTTCGTCGCCGGCGCGGTGACCCAGGGTGTCGTTGATGTCCTTGAAGTTGTCGATATCGAGGAAGAGCGCCGCGACCTGCGCCTGTTCTCGACGCGCGCGTGCGAGCATGCGGTCGATGCGATCGAGGATCAGCGCGCGGTTGGGTAGCCCGGTCAAGGAATCGTGCAGCGCCTGGTGTTGCAACTGGTCGGTGCGTTCCTTCACCAACTGCATGGCGCTCGAACGACTGGTCCCGAGGACGTAGATGAGGAGGGCGATCAAGAGGCTGAGGAGGACGCCGCCCAAGAAGAGCAGGACCGAGTCACCGCTGCCGAAAGCGCCGCCGGCAACGGCCGCGGTGAAGACCTGCACGTGCCATCCGTTGTGGAGGCTGACCGAAGCCGAGATCGCGTTCTTCGCCCGATGACCGGCCTTGAACGAGACGTTCGAACCGCTGCGTCGGTACTCGAAGGCCACCGCGTCCTTCGGGTGACCCAGCAGTGCCGTGGTCAAGATCGTCTTGGGCAGGATCTCGGTACCGGTGAAACCGATGAGGTCGGCGCGGCGAGCGGCCAAGGTGTTGGGGTGGCTGCCGTTGCGATAGAGCGGGGTGCCGACCGCGAACGCGGCGGGCCCACCGAGTGAGTCCGGCGCGTACGTCGGCTGACCGGAGTCGCGCGCTTGGAGCAACTGTGGTCCCAGCGACGAGTCGCACAGGTCGAGTCCGATCGGGATCTCGGGCAGACCGACGCGCGCGTGCTCGACGTCCACCAGGCAGTAGAAGGGCCGCTTGCCCGGGGGCGTCAACGTGAAGGTCTGGCTCGGTGCCTTGGACTCTCGCTCGTTGACCGCCGCTCGTTCGGCGAAGGCCCGGAGCTGGGACGGGCGAACGATCTCGACTTCGGCCACGGCGAGGATCTCGGGGTAGCGCTGGAACGCGTCGACGTTGTCGACCCAGCGAAGGAAGCTCGACTCCGACGCGTTGGGGTTCTCGACGATGAAGGCGCCCGCGCTGATGGCGAGGTCCTGCTCGTGCTGGATAGCGAGGTTGAGGGCGGAGGCGATCTCGGCCGAGGACGTCTGGAGGTTCGCGTGGGCCTGTTGCACGTCGGCGTGGGAGAGGTTCTGGGCGCCGAGGAACGCGGCGAGCGTACCGAGCGCGAGCACGGCGACGGCCGTGGCGATCCAGAAGCTACGGCGCGGACTCTCGCCGCGCGTCCTCAGCGTCATGACGTCACTCACGTCGAGCGTCGCGGGATCTCGTGCGAGCGGGTCGGGTTTTTCGAACGGCGAGACACTTGACCGCTGGTACCTGGAGCACAGCAGGGGAACGACGTGATGGTCGATGACGGCCATACGAAAGGCACAGAGTAATTTTAGTTCCGTTTCATCAAAACAATGGCGCAACTCCTTGACATTTCAAGGGATTCGTGAATGGCCGCTCCACCGCTCGATTGTGACAAACGTCACTTGACGGGCACGTTCGCCGGCGTGGCACCGCGACCATGGTGTTGGGCGCGGTCCGCGTCACACTGGAGCGAGATCAGGTATCGGGGTGTCCGTGTTCATCGAACGCGGAATGCCCGATGGTCACACGCGGTGCACGTCGGCGCTCATCGTCGCGGGCGCCGTCCTCGTGAGCGCGATGATGCCGGCGCACATCACGGCGAAGGCGAGTACGCCGATCGATAGATGCAACGCGTCGTGGTGCAGTCGTTCGCGGTAGAGCCACACTCCCAACACGACGCTCACGACCGGATCGACGATGACGATGAAGGTCTGTGAGACGCTGAGCGGCCCGACGTGCAGCGCGGCCTGCTCGCAGAGCAGTCCGACGACGCCGCCGACGATCAGCGCGTACACCGGCCACCTGGTGAAGGCGCCACCGAAGCCGAGCGCGCTGATGGTGTCGGTCGTGGCCTTGATGAACGTCGCCTCGAGCGCCCACATCACCGCCGTGGCGCTCGCGAAGAGCGCCGCTCGGCGTGACGGCGAACCACGCTGCGCGAGGGCGACCAACAGCGCGACGCCCGCGACGCAGACGATCGAGGGAACCGTCCACGCCGAGGACACCGGAAGGAACGAACCCCCGCGCGGTGAGGTCATCACGAGGAAGATCACGAGTCCGACACCCGTGACGACGGCCGCGAACCACGTGACACCACGGATCGACTGACGCAGCCACAGCTGGCGAAGCACGAGGGCGAGGATCAGCTCCGTCACGAGGATCGGCTGCACGAGCGACAGCGGCCCGAAGTGCAGCGCCAGCGCCTGGAACACCAGCGATCCGCAGAGGGCGATCCAACCCAACAGCCAGAGCGGATGACGCAACAGGTACTTGACGAACGTCCAACCGGATGACTGCTGCGTGTCACTCGTGCTCGCGATGTGTTGCAACGTGACGGCGAGTGCGTTGGTGAGCGACGTCAGTAGCGCGAAGAGGATCGTCATCTCGGGCAGGCCACGTTCGTGCGAACGGGCTCGCGCCGGTGTCGCGGACTCGAGCGATCGTCACGCGGGGGACGCGAAGCGGGCATAGGTCGGAGGTTAAAGCACCCCGTGGCCGCCGACGGGCGTGCGACGCCACGCCGTATCAACGGAGAAAGCACCGAATCCGGTGATGACGGCGCCGAAACGGCACCCGAAACCGGCCTGCGCGACTTCTCGGGCTGTGGAAAACATGCGACTAAATGGTTGGAAGTTGTGCCCAGTGTGAACAAACCGGTGGAAAACGTGACAACTTTTGGGCAAAAGTTCCTGATATCAGGATTTGAGGCGACGTCGGCTCGCAAGGTCTGGCACAGTATCACTCGTAGTTCACGTAGCACCTGTCGAATGAGACGGAGAGCCGAAAGGCGATTCGGATCAGGAGGGGAGAGGGGCCTCGCAAGAGGAACAGAACTCCTCCAACGGGCAGCGGAGTTCGGTCCGCGGTCAGTAACGGCGAATGACGTGAAGTGCCAGCCGTCAAGCGGTGGCCTGTCCGACACGGGTCAGCGACTGATGTGCCTTCGGGAACCCCGAGGGGCGGGTGAGCTTCGGCTCACTGGTCACTCGGGGTTTTCGGCTTTTCTGGTTCAGAACAGCGTGGACTCGTCCGACGCGATCAACTCCGGTCCGTCGTTCTTCACCGAACCGACGGCCGCGCCGACGCTGTGGTGGACGAGCGTGCCGCTCGGCGCGGGCGCGATCAGCTGCAGTCGCTCCTCGGGTTCGTGCTCTCGCACGTTGATCCAGGTCTCCACGTCGTCGAGTTCGAGGACGACGGGCATGCGGTCGTGGATCGCGTCCATGTCGTCGTTCGGCGTGGTGGTGATGATCGTGCACGTCTTGGTCAGCTCGGCGTCGGCTGGCTCCTCGGGAGCGCGCCAGTACTCGTAGAGTCCGGCGAAGAGCATCGGCTGTCCGTCGGTGCGCGTGAAGAAGTGCGGCTGCTTCACGTGGCCGGGACGGTGGTCCCACTCGTAGAAGCCGTCGACGGGGATCACGCACGGTCGCTTGGCGAAGGCGCTGCGAAAGGACGGCTTCTCGGCGACGGTCTCGCCGCGCGCGTTGAAGAGTCGGTTGCCGATCTTGGGGTCCTTGGACCAACTGGGGATCAGTCCCCAGCGGTAGCGGTCCATGAGGCGTTCCTCGTCACGTTCGGCGACGGCGAAGAGTCGTCGCTGCGGTCCGACGTTCCAGCTGGGCTGGGCGTCGGGGTCGAAGCCCGCCGCGAGGGCGGCGTCGAGCAGCCGGGCCAGGCGAACCGGCGGGGTGAAGAGGGCGACGCGTCCACACATGGGGTCCATTCTTACGGTTATTTCGCTCATTGGCGTCTGTTACCGGAACCGGCTATCTTACGAACACATGTTCGCTTTTTCCGCCAATCGCCCTACGCTGCCTGAAGATCTCGTGGCGACCCTTCGCCCGGTCGCGCTCGCCAAGAGCCGGCTACTCCCCTTGGGCGAGCCCTGGGGACCGCTCGTCCCCAACGGGGGACTGCGTCGTGGTTCGACCGTCGTCGTGCAGGCCCAACCGGGACTCGGCGGGCTGAGTCTCGCCCTCAGTCTCCTCACCGAGTCGAGCGCGCGCGGACATTGGAGCGCGGTCGTGGGCGTGGACGACCCGGGCGTCGTCGCGATCGCCGACCTCGGCGTGGACCTGCGCCGCGTGCTCTTCGTGCCGCGTCCGCGCGGGGCGTGGGCCGAGTCCGCGGCCGACCTGCTCGACGGGGTGGACCTCTTGATCGTGCGACCGCCGTCGCGCGCCGCCCACGGCGCGGCGCGTCGACTCGTCGACCGGGTGCGAGAACGAGGGACGGTGCTGATCGTGCTCGCCGAGCCGGCCTCGCTGTGGCCGTTGCCGGCCGACCTCTCCTTCGACATCACCAACGCGCAGTGGGCGACGTCGTCGCGACTCGACGCGCGTTATCTCACCGTGCGCATCGGCGGGCGCGGCGAAGCCGTGCGGGCCGGCGAGCACGTGGTGGTCCTCCCGAATCGCAGAGGACGCTGCGAGGCCAGCTAGTGGAGCGCCTCCTCGCGATATGGATCGAGGCCCTGTGCGACGAGGCGCCGGACGGCTCGACGCTGCGCGATCACCTCGCGTTGCTCGACGCGCTGAGCGTGCTGTGCCCCTTCACCGAATCGGTGCGCCTCGGTCTGTTCGTGCTGCCCGTTCGCGGACCGAGCCGGTTCTTCGGTGGCGAGGACGCGGTGATGGAGAACGTTCGTACGACGGTCGCCGAGGTCACCGGTCACGAGCCCTCGCTCGGCATCGCCGACGGACTGTTCTGCGCCGAGGTGTGCGCGCGGCGCGCGCTCGTACTCGCGCCGGGTACGACCGAGTCGTTCCGACGTTCGTTGCCGCTCTCGGTGCTCGGTCGAAAGGACGTCGCGACGACCTGTCAACGACTTGGCCTGCACACGGTCGGTTCCTTCGCCGACCTCGACGTGGCGCGCGTCGCCGAACGCTTCAACAAGCACGCGCTGGTCCTGCATCGCGTCGCGCGCGGTGAGCTCTTCGAACTCGACGGCCAGCGCGACCTCAAACTGGCCGCGCGGCTTCGCCAACTGCGCGGCGAGGACGACCCCCACGACGAGCAGATGGGCTTCTTCGGCCAACGCGGGGCCGGGGACGACCGCGCCGAGGCGGCCGCGCACCGCGTGCGCCGTCGTCTCGGGGCCGACGCCGTGGTCGTGGCGTCGCTGCGCGGCGGTCGGGTCCCCGAGGACCGCGCCACGCTCGTGCCGTGGGGTTCGCCGAAGAGCGCCGTTCGCGACGTCGCGCCGTGGCCCGGTCAGATGCGGGCCCCGTCGCCGGCCACGACGCTGCGTCGTCCGGTGGCGGTGCAGCTGCGCGACGGCCACGACCGTCCGGTCCTCATGGGCGCGCGCGGATTCCTCAGTGAGGCGCCCACGACGTTGCTGTTCTCGCACCAGTTGCGCCGTGAGGTCATCTGGTACGCGGGACCGTGGCCGCTGGTCGAGCGCTGGTGGTCGCTCAATCGCCGCCGCGCCCACGTGCAGGTCCTGCTCGTGTCGGGCGAGGCGTTGTTGCTCACCGCCGAGTCGAGCCGGTGGTGGCTCGCGGGGATCTACGACTGATGGCGATCTACGGAGAGCTCCACGCGCATTCGGGCTTCAGCTTCCTCGACGGGGCGAGCGACCCCGAAGAGCTCGCCGCCGAAGGCGCACGCCTCGGGCTCTCGGGACTGGCGCTCACCGACCACCACGGCTTCTACGGCGTGGTCCGCTTCGCCGAAGCGGCGCGGGCCTTCGGCCTGCCGACGGTCTTCGGGACCGAGATCTCGATCGACGCCGACGACGACCGCGTCGGGGTCCACGACCCCTCGGGCGCGCACCTCGTCGTGCTCGCGCGTTCGCCCGAGGGCTACCGCGCGCTCTCGACGATGCTCGGCGAGGCTCACCTGCGCCGCGGGGAGAAGGGCGCGCCGCGCTTCAGCCTCGAGGAGGTCGCGCGCGCGCAGCGCGAGTGGCTCGTCTTGAGCGGTTGTCGCAAGGGCGCCCTGACGCGCGCCCTGATGGACCGGGGACCGCGCGCCGCCCAGCGTGAACTCGAGCGTCTCGTGGCCACCTTCGGTCGCGACCACGTCGCGGTCGAGATCTGGGACCACGGCGCGCCCGACGACGTCGCGCGCAACGACGTCCTGGCCGAGCTGGCCGTACGTCACGACGTCGCGCTCGTGGCGACGAACAACGTGCACTACGCCACGCCCGACGCCTTCGCGCGCGCCAACGTGCTCTCGGCGCTGCGCGCGCGCCGGAGCCTGGAGGAGATGGAGGGGTGGCTCAACGCGAGCCCGCTCGCGCACCTGCGCAGCGACGCCGAGCAGCGCCGACGCTTCGCGCGCTGGCCCGGGGTCGTCGACCAGGCCGGGGAACTCGCCACCGCGCTGGCCTTCGACCTTCGCCTGGTCGCGCCCAACCTGCCGCCCTTCGCGACGCCGGCGGGGATGGACGAGCAGTCCTATCTGGAGGCGATCGTCGCCGACGGCGCGGCGAAGCGCTACGGCACCCGCGAGCACGAGCGCGTCGCGGGCGCCTGGCACCAGATCGACCACGAACTCGGCGTCATCAAGACCCTCGGCTTCGCGGGCTACTTCCTCACCGTCTGGGACATCACGGAGTTCTGCCGCCGCAACGACATCTACTGCCAGGGCCGCGGCTCGGCCGCGAACTCGGCGGTCTGCTTCTCCCTGGGCATCACGAACGCCGACGCGGTGAAGTTGAACCTGTTCTTCGAGCGCTTCTTGTCCCCGGCGCGCGACGGCCCCCCGGATATCGACGTCGACATCGAGTCCGGTCGGCGCGAGGAGGTGATCCAGTACGTCTACGAGCGCTATGACCGGCGCCACGCGGCCCAGGTCGCCGCGGTCATCACGTACCGCCCGCGCTCGGCGCTGCGTGACGTGGCGCGCGCCTTCGGCTACGACGAGGAGCAGGCCAACGTGCTGCGCGACAGCGTCGACCGCCACACCATGACCGCGAGCCCCGACGTGCCCGAGCTCGTCACGACCATGGCGAGCCAGATGCTCAATCGTCCCCGGCACCTGGGCATCCACTCGGCCGGCATGGTGCTGTGTGATCGGCCGGTGATCGAGGTCTGTCCGGTCGAGTGGGGCCGCATGCCCGGGCGCACCGTCCTGCAGTGGGACAAGGACGACTGCGCGGCGATCGGTCTCGTGAAGTTCGACCTGCTGGGTCTCGGGATGCTCGACGCGCTGCACCGCTGCGTCAAGCAGGTGGAGTCCTTCTACGACGTCACGATCGACCTCGGGGCGCTGCCCCAGGAGGACGCGGTCTACGACCTGCTGTGCGAGGCCGACACCGTCGGCGTCTTCCAGGTGGAGTCGCGCGCGCAGATGGCGACGCTGCCGCGCATCCAGCCGCGCACGTTCTACGACATCGTGATCGAGGTGGCGATCATCCGCCCCGGTCCGATCCAGGGCAACGCCGTCAACCCCTACATCCGCCGTCGCCGCGGTGACGAGCCGGTCACGTACCTGCACCCGCGACTCGAGCCGATCCTGCGGCGCACGCTCGGCGTGCCGCTCTTCCAGGAGCAACTGATGGAGATGGCCGTCGCGGTCGCCGGCTTCTCGCCGGCCGAGGCCGACGAACTGCGCCAGGCCATGGCCGCCAAGCGCTCGGAGTTGCGCATGATGAAACTGAAGAGTCGCTTCTACTCCGGCATGGCCGAGCACGGCATCGTCGGCGCGGCGGCCGACCAGCTCTTCGACGCGCTGGCGGCGTTCTCCAACTTCGGGTTCCCCGAGTCCCACGCGGTCTCCTTCGCGCACCTCGTCTACTGCTCGGCGTGGCTGAAGGTCCACTACCCGGCGGCGTTCCTCGTGTCGATGCTGAACGCCCAGCCGCTCGGCTTCTGGTCCTCCCAGAGCCTGGTCGCCGACGCGCAGCGTCACGGCGTGCGCGTGCGACGACCGGACGTGAACCGCTCGGGCGTCGGCGCGTCACTTGAGGGCGATCCCGAGGACCCCGACGTGCGACTCGGCCTGGGGGACCTGCGCACCATCGGCGAAGAGCTCGCGACGCGCGTCGTCGAGGGCGCGCCGTGGCGCGACTCCTCGGACCTGGTGCGCCGCGCCGGCCTCCAACAGCACCACCTCGAGGTGCTCGCCGCGGCGGGCGCGCTGGACTGCTTCGGCGCCACGCGCCGCGCGCTCGCGTGGTCGGCCGGGGCGGCGGCCCAGGGCACGCTCGATCGACTGCCCGGCGTGGTCACGGGTCTCGAGGCGCCGGTCCTGCCGGACACGAGTGAGATGGAACGGGTGGCCGACGACATGTGGTCGATGGGCCTGACGCCCGAGGCGACGGCGATCGCGTTGGTGCGCGACTACCTCAACGAACGTGGCGTCACGCGCGCCGACGCCCTCATCGGCGCCGAGGGTTCGCGCGTGCTCGTGGCCGGCGTCGTGACGCACCGTCAACACCCCGAGACCGCGAACGGGGCGGTCTTCATCAACTTGGAGGACGAGACCGGTCACGTCAACGTGATCTTCTCCAAGGGCGCGTGGGCGCGCTGGTCGCTCGTCGCGCGAAAGTCGCCGGCGTTGATGATCCGCGGCACGCTGCAGCGCGGTCAGGGGACCTTGGCCCTTACGGCGGAGTCCGTCGAGGCGCTGCGACTGGGCGCGACCACTCCCTCACGGGATTGGCATTGAGAGGGCCGACGACGCGGACGCGTCGTAGACCGTCGTCTCGGAAACGGCGACCGAACGCAAGTAGCATCGCCGCGTGACGCTCGCAGCAACCACTGTGCACTCCATCGTCGCGACGGCCACCTCCGTCGTGATGCTGGGACTCCCCGGACTTTGGACGTATCGCGCGTATACCGGAAAAAGAGCGTGGCCCGGACCCGGCAAAGTACCCCGGATCCATCTGCGAGGCGAACCCAGTAAGAACGCCGCACCGTTTCCGTCAATCGCGGTGCCGCTCTTCCTCGAAGTGGCCTACCTCTTCTTCGCGATCCTCCTCGATCAGCATTGGCACATCAATTTTGCCGGAACCGGACCACGGCAACAGACCGCGTCGCAAGACATCCTGGGCGCCATCGCCGTGATTCCGATCGCCGTCGTCATCTCGCTGGGCGTTTCAGGACGGCCCAGATTTCTGATACCGCGGCAGTACAAGACCAAGGACGGGTTGAATCCGGACGTCGTCGCCATGACGAGAGCGGACGCTCCGTTCGGCAGTGCGATGGGGCCATGGTTTCGCGAACATCCGGCGTGGCGACTCGCGATTGCGGCCGTGACGTGCGGCGCTGCGATGTACTACAGCGCGGTGAGTCTCAACCACGTGCTGGCGCATCGGGCGACACCGCCGCTCTGGTCACTCGTTCTGGCCACCGCATACGCGATGGTGTGGATCGTGATCGCGACGACGGGCGATCCCGCGAAGAAAGATGAATCTGGTAGACGCCGAATCGGCCCCCCGTGGATGCCGAGTCAGATAGTCATACTGCTCGTGCTGCCGCTGCTCGTCGCATTCTCAAACTGGCCTTCGCACTCGGACAATGCGCCACCGGTGCCGATCTCACTCCAAGTCGTGGGAAAGACCGCGATGTTCTTCGGTGCACTGGCGATCGTGATCCTGACGATCCGGCACACGATCGACGTGAAGCGAGGCACCTCGCCGCATTGACGACGGTGACGGTGACGTCAATCGGTGTCGACACGCTGGAATGGCTCGAATCCCTGGACGTCCGACGACCGAAGGTGTTCTCCCGTGGCCTTAGGCTGCATCCTCGTGGCCACTGTCGTCATACTTATTGCAGTCGTCGCCGTGTTCGGCTTCGTGTTCTTCTGGTCGGGACGCCACGGCGATCCCAAGAGGAATTCTGGGACTTCACTTCGGAGAGGTGCGAGCGCACACACTACGAAGGACGGTCGACCGAAGAAGGGCTACGCGACGCGCGAGTTGGCCGAGGCGCACGCGCAGTCGAACCGTGACGGGGCGCCCATGAGCGCCTATAAATGCGGCACGTGCGACAAGTGGCACGTGGGCCACTGACCACCATCTGAAGGTCTTGGCGATATCGCTCGCGGACCGGACGGCTCGCTTTGACAGACTTGGAACGCCTGAGAGTTCGAGGAGGTACACCATGCCCGCGCGAGTGATCAACGTCACCGTGGACTGCGCCGAAACACTGAAGGTCGCGACGTTCTGGTCCGCGGTCCTCGGGCGTCCGCTCGGCGACTGGAGCAGTGCTGACTTCGCTTCGATCGGCGTGGGCGACCTTGCGCGCACCGAGTCCGCGTGGTTCTTCGAGCGGGTCCCGGAGGGGAAGATTGCCAAGAACCGAATGCACGTGGACCTCGTCGACCCGGACCCTTCGGCGATCGAGCGCTTCGTAGCGCTTGGGGCGTCGGTCGTGGGCGCGCACGAGATCGGCGACGGACTCCACCGCTGGACCGTGCTGCAGGACCCTGAGGGAAACGAGTTCTGCGTTGCCGAGAAGGTCTTTTCCGGCTGATCGTCGTTGCTACGACCAGACCCAACTTCCAGCCAACTCTTTCAAGACCTTCTTATCCGTCGTGAGCGACGACGTCGTTACGGTGACGATCTCGTAGTGCGTCTTGTGATCGATGAAGATCTGGTCGATGTAGCCGGTGCTCTTGAGCGAGGTCGGTGGTCGGTACGTGGCGTTGACGACGCTCCCCATCGCGAGCCTCTTGATGGAGATCTTGAGGTCTCGGAACTTGTAGCCCGGATAGGTCTCCTCCAATTGGGTACCCATGCCGCTGAGGAATGCCTTGCCCGAGGGCAGGCTCTTCGACGAGGCGACGTACACGGAGACGTTGGAGAGGAACCCGTTCTCGACCGGTCCGACCACCAGTGCCTTCGTGCCCGTCTTGAGCGCGGACGTCACGTCCTTGGAGAGGATGTTCTTGAGGGACGGATCACGCTTGCTTACCTCGTCGTACGCGCTGCTCAAGGCGTTCTTACTCAGCGGAATCTGGATCCAGGTGGAGGGCAACGTGAAGGAGAAGCCGTCCTTCGCGACCGTTATCGTGGTGCCCGCCGCGCTCGCCGTCACCGTCGCCGAGAGGCTGGCGATCGCCAGTGCGAGGCCGAACGCAAGCGCTTTGACGGTTCCGGTGCGCCTGGTCACGTTGCCTGTTAATTCCTTCACGAAACGCTCCCGTCGACCGTCGCAGCCGACCGTCAACTTCAACGATCCGTCGAACCATACACTGCAGCCTTCTCGCAATCAGTGTCCGTTCAATGAGTGCCGTGCGGCGCGCGCGGCTTCGGACGTGGCTCGTGCACCACGGTCGATCCGTCGAGAACGGTTCGTCACGAGGATTCGGGGCGCTTTTTCGCGTGCAACATAATTCATCGCTAAGGCCGGCATAAAAATGCTGTCGCGGCCGTAAGAAACGGCGAAAGTGCGAGTTTCGGATGACTACTGTTCGCCACGAGGTCAAAAAGTTTGGCTGACGTTACCCCTGGCAGGCACCGTGTTCTCTCTCAGTTACGCATGGAACGAATTACGACGACGACTGGGTCGAACCGTGGTCACCGCGATCGGACTCGCGGCCGGTGTCGGACTGGTCATGGGCATCATCGGGGTATCCCAGGGACTGAGCGACGCGCAGAACAAGGCACTGTCACCCCTGAACTCGGTCGGGACGGACATCATCGTCACGCGCACGGTGGCCCCGACGCTCACCACGGCGACCACGACGACGACGTTTCCCTCGAACGGCTTCGGTGGTGGCGGTTTCGGCGGTGGCGGTGGTGGTGGCGGGGGCGGCTTCACCGGTGGTGGGGGCAGCGGCTTCTTCGCCGGTCGCGGTGGCCTCAACACCTCGGACGCCGCGGCACTCGCGGCCGCCAACTCGTCGGTCATCACCGACCTGGCCAAGCTCGGACCGGCGGGCACCAAGTTCACGCACGACTTCTTCGTACCGGGGACCTTGATCACGTTCCCCTCCCAGGCCGTCAGCACCGTCGCGAAGGTCAAGGGCGTGAAGAGTGCCGTGGGCGCCCTGTCCCTCGACGCCCTCCACGAGAGCGGCACCGTACCGAAGATCACCGCGTCGGTCAAGACGGGCGGACAGACCATCTCGGCGAACGTCAAACCGCCGGTCCTCACGGCCGCCGAGCAGGCCGCCGAACGAACCTGCATCCAGGCGATCATCACCAAGCAACTGGGCTCGACCACCACGACGCTGCCGACCGGTACCGGCGGTGGCGGGGGCGGCGGATTCGGTGGCGGTGGTGGTGGCGGCTTCCGCTTCGGCGCCGGCGCGACGAGCGCCTTCGCCAAGTGCCTCACGCCGGCCCAGAAGTCCTACGAAGAGAACGTGGTCATCCCCGAGCGCACGGTGAACGAGGTCCTCAATCCTCCGACGACCAACACCAGCACGTCGACCTACACCGTGGCGGGCGTGGACCCTGCGGACACGACGTCGGGGTTGGTCACCAAGGCCCAGTTGGTGAAGGGCGCGTGGCTCTCCTCGACGCCGTCCGTCGCGAAGGGCGAAGTGCTGGTCACCACGGCCTACGCGTCCCAGAAGGGGCTGAAGGTCGGCGACACGCTCACCATCAACAAGGTCGGGTACAAGATCGTCGGCCTGGTCAATCCGACGCTGACGGGCGACGTCTCGGACGTCTACTTCGCCATCTCGAATCTCCAGACGTTGTCGACGAACACCGGTCGCATCAACGAGGTCCTGGTGTCGGTCGACAACGCCAATGACGTCAACAGCGTCGCCAAGGCCATCAAGGCCGCGCTGCCGGGGGCGACCGTGCTCACGTCGGCGTCGCTGGCCGACCAGGTGACGGGAAGTCTCTCGAACGCCCGCAAGCTCGCGAACGACCTGGGTGGTGCGCTGGCCCTGGTCGTCCTCTTGGCCGCGTTCCTCATCGCCGGTCTCTTGACCTTGTCGAGTGTCTCCAAGCGCGTGCGAGAGATCGGATCGCTCCGAGCGATCGGTTGGTCGCGCGGTCGCGTCGTGCGCCAGATCATGGCCGAGACGTTGGGTATCGGCGTGGTCGGTGGCGTCATCGGCATCGCCGTCGGCGCCGTGATCTGTCTCATCATCGGCGCGGTGGGACCGGCCCTCAGCGTGTCGAGCACCGGTCTGGCGGTGGGCGCGTCAAAGGTCAGCGGTCTCTTGGGTCAGACGACCTCGGCCACGGTGGCCCGGACCGTTCACTTGACCGCACCGATCCATCCGCTCACGATCGTGATCGCGTTCGCCGGCGCACTCCTCGGCGGTCTCATCGCCGGTGCCGCCGGCGGGTGGCGTGCGGCACGACTCTCCCCGGCGTCGGCGCTGCGAGACCTCGGATGACCCTCACTTCGATCGAAAGGCGAACGCGATGACCCAGGTACTGAATGACGAGGAACGAGCGCCCGTCCCGGGTGAACCGCTCTACCAGCTGAAGGCCGTCACCCGCACCTTTACCAAGGGCGGCGTCACGGTCAACGCGCTGCGCGGCATCGACCTGGAGATCGCGCGTGGTGAGACGGTCTCGCTCGAGGGGCCGAGCGGTTCCGGCAAGACGACGTTGCTGCAACTCCTCGGGGCGCTCGATTCACCCACGTCGGGTCAGATCCGCTTCGCCGGTCGATCCCTCGAAGACGAGTCGGACAGTGTGCTCACCGACATCCGTTCCCGCGAGATCGGCTTCGTCTTCCAGCAGTTCAATCTGATTCCGACCTTGAGCGCCGAAGAGAACGTCGCCATCGCAATGGTGCCGCGCGAGTCCTCGCACGAGAAGCGGATTCTCCGCGCCAGCGAATTGCTGGGTCAGGTCGGCCTCGGCCATCGGCTCAAGCACCTGCCGTCGCGACTGTCCGGTGGTGAACAGCAGCGGGTCGCCATCGCGCGCGCCCTGGCCAACGCGCCGGAGGTCATCATCGCCGACGAACCGACGGGCAACCTCGACTCCACGAACGCGGGCGAGTTCATGGCCTTGCTGGACGACCTGCAGAAGCAGTTCGGCGTGACGATCATCATCGCGACGCACGACGAGGACGTCGCGTCGCACACCGGGCGTCGGGTTCGCATCCGCGACGGAGCCATCGCGTCGGACACGCGAGGTTCAGCTTCCTAGCGGCGCCACGGCCCGGTCGTCATGACGGACGGTCGATGCGCCGCGTACGTGGCTAGAGCGCGGAGCTCTCAGCGCCGAACGCTCGAATCTGTGTCGTCCACGGATGGCCCGGGTGTACGACGTCGAGTTGGGCCGCGAGCCAGTCCCGCTGACGTTGGTCGAGGAGCGAGAGTACGCCGTCGAGATCGAACTGATCCTTCGCGCGTCCATGCTTGGCCTTGAAGAGCAACACGACCTCCGGCACCATATACGGGATCCCGGTGTCCGTGACGCGGATCACGTCACGGTAGGGCATCCGGATGCTCGCGTCGCGACGACAGATCCATTCGTCGCCCTCGTGCGGGTCGCGAAACACGTCCAGGTGGTACACGCCCGTCGTGGGTTCGCGTAGCCACGTTTGGAAGTGGTGGTCGAAGGCAGCGCTCGAGAGCGGCCAACGTCGTCCCGAGCCGACGACGTCGAACTCGAACGCACCGAGCGCTGAGCGAAGCAGGGGAAAGTCGTCACGCGCGACGCCGATCTCGATGTCCTCGTGCGTTCGGGTCTGGCGACCGTGAAAGAGGTCGATCGCCCACCCGGCGACGACGTACCAACGCACGTCGCTACGCGACAGGTGCGACGCGACTTCTTCGGGGGTCCACGGCGTCCAGGGAGGGTCCTCGTCGAGCAACTCCCCGCCGACCGTGTACTCAGATTCCACGGGTCAATTCTGTCCGCGCGTAGCCTGCACACAGTGACGCTGCCACTGCGCGAAGGTGTCCGGGCGGTCGTGCTCGACTCGGACGACCGAATCCTCCTCGTCCACTTTCAGTTCCCCGAGAACGCGTTCTGGGCGGCACCCGGTGGGGGCGTCGAAGAGGGCGAGACGCTGGCCCAGGCCATCAAACGCGAACTGGCCGAAGAGGTAGGCCTCGTCGACGTCGAACTCGGTCCGATCATCTGGCAGCGCACGCACGTCTTTCCCTTCGGGGAGTTCTCCGGACAACACGAGAAGTTCTTCCTGGTTCGCGTGACCTCGCGCGAGGCCACGCCAACGTTCTCGGAAGAAGAACTGCTGGCCGAGCGCGTCACCGGATCTCGCTGGTGGAGTCTTCGAGAGATCACCGAGGCGCGCGATGAACGATTCTCCCCACGGCGGTTGGCGCACTTCTTGGCGGCACTGTTGGAGAACGGACCACCGAGCGCGGTGATCGACACCGGCGAGTGACCGCTCAGACGAAGGCGTACTCGGGACGATGTCCCGATTCGATCTCCAAACGAACCAGGAGTTGGGCGACGGGCAAGTCTTTGGCGTGGGTGATCCCGATGCACCGCGAGCGCGTCGGCAGCACCTCGAACACGAGGTCCGTGCTCTCCAGGACCTGACCGACGAAGGTCGACAGTTGGAGTTCGGAGTCGGTCTCGAAGTCGTGTTGCTCGATCGACTTCTGCATGAGCGGGATGATCGAGGGCTGGAAGCCCCACAGGTTCATCGAGACCGTCGCGAGCGGGGAGAGCGAGACGGGCTCGAGGCCGTCGTCGGCGTCGTAGCCCTCGAGCGTCGAGTGGACGTTGCGTCGCTCCACGATCTCGGTGAGTCGACCGTCCTCGACCATGCACGTCCCTCGCGACACCGGCAGGTCGCCGACGAGCGCGCGGTCGAGTTCGAAGCCGACCAGGCAGTTGTGCTTGCTGGCGGCGAGTCGCTCGCCGAGCAGGAGGAAGGCGGCGCGGCCGTAGAGGTCGTCGGCGTTGGAGACGCCGAACGGTCGCGAGAGGTCCAGGTTGCTCTCAGCGGCGAGCACGGCGTCGACCGTGCCGCGCAGTCGACTCTGGACCGCGAAGCTGACCTTGTGCTCCTTCGGCCAGCGCGCGGCGACGTGCTCCTCGATCTGTCGACCGGTGTCGGAGTTCACGACGATGACGATGTCCTCGAAGCCCGAGGCCCAGGCGTCCGAGGCCAGGAGGTCGATGACGCCTTCGCCGTGCTTGCCGATGGGGGCCAGCTGCTTCACCCCGCCGTAGCGCCGGGCGCGACCGGCGGCGAGGATGATGAGCGACGGTCCGCTCAACGCGACCACCGCACGACGGCCGAGGCCCACGTCATGCCGGCGCCGAAGCCGGTCATGAGCGCGTACTCCCCGCGCTTCACCCGTCCGTTCTCTCGGGCGTCGTAGAACGCGAGCGGGATGGACGAGCTCGACGTGTTGCCGTAGCGGTCGAGCGTCACCACCGTTCGTTCCATCGGGATGCCGAGTCGCTGGGTCGCGGCCTTGATGATGCGAACGTTGGCCTGGTGGGGGATGACGAGACTGATGTCGTCGGGGCTGACCTCGGCGATCTTCATGGCCTCCTCGGCCGAGTCGACGACCACGCGTACGGCGCGACGGAAGACCTCTTTGCCGTCCATCCAGAAGAAGCCGCCGTGTTCGCAGGTGAGGAGGTCGGCGGCCGAGCCGTCGGCGCCCAACACGAAGGACAAGACGTCGGTCTCGTCCGGGTCGTACTCGAGCACCGCGGCGCCGGCGCCGTCGCCGAGCAGCACGGCCATGTTGCGGTCGCTCCAGTCGACCCAGCGCGAGAGGTTCTCCGAACCGATGACGAGGATCCGGCGGGCCCCGGTCTCGAGCAGTCCCTGGGCCACGCGAACGGCGTACATGAAGCCGCTGCAGGCCGCGTTCACGTCCATCGCCGGACAGTTCAGCCCGAGTTCGTTGGCGATCATCGGGGCGGACGCGGGACAGAGTCGGTCCGGCGTCGTCGTGGCGAGTACGAGGAAGTCGATGTCACCGATCAAGAGGCCCGCGTCTTCGATGGCGTGGCGTCCGGCGATGACGCCGAGGGAGACCGCCGAGCCACCGATCCGACGTTCGCGGATGCCCGTTCGTTCGGCGATCCACTCGTCGGAGGTGTCGAGCGTCTGGGAGAGCTCGTCGTTGGTGACGACACGGTCCGGCAGGGCGATGCCCCAACCCCTAAAGCGAACGCCCATCGGTCAGCTCCTTCGCTGGAATGCCTTCGCCAAGTCTAGGTCTCAGGCCGTCGGCGGGTCGGGTGCCTTCAGTACCTGCAGGGTGCAGCGCGCGATGCAGATCATTCGGCCGTTCTCGTCGGTGAGATCGATCGACCAGACGTGCACGGTGCGGCCCTTTCGCACCGGTGTCGCCGTCGCGGTCAACGTGCCGCTGCTCATCGAACGCAGGTGCGAGCAGTTGAGCTCGGTCCCCACGACGATCTCGCCCGGTCCCACACTCACCGCGCCACCGATCGACGCGGCGCCTTCGGCCATCAACGCCGAGACGCCGCCGTGCAAGATGCCGTAGGGCTGATGGACCTTGGGGCCGACCTCGACCTGCAGGACGACCTTCTCCGGCGAGAGAGAGACGACTTCGATACCGAGTTCCTCATTCACACCGTTGCCATTGAAGCGAGCCGTCATCTCTTCGTGCATTTCGACAGTGTAGAAGTCCGCCGGTAGCCTCTGTCCATGACTCGGCGAGTGGACCTTCGAAGCGACACCGTCACGCAACCGACCCAGGCGATGCGCGACGCGATGTCGACGGCGGTCGTCGGCGACGACGGGTACAACGAGGACCCGACGATCCAGGCGCTGGAGGAACGATTCGCCGCCCTCGTGGGCAAGGAGTCCGCGCTCTTCGTGCCCTCGGGCGTCATGGGCAACCAGATCGCCGTGCGGATACTCACCAGTCCCGGCGACCTCGTGATCGCCGGACGGGGCCAGCACGTCGTCAGCTTCGAGATGGGCGCCGCCGCGCGCAACTCCTCCGTCCAATTCGCGACCGTGGACGACACGAACGGCACGCTGGCACTGCGCGACGTGCTCGACATCATCGACGCGGAGGACGACCACCAGCCGCACGTGGCGATGGTGGCCCTCGAGAACACGCACATGCCCTCGGGCGGGACACCGCTCGACGTCGCGGACGTCGAGGCGCTCGCGCGCGCGATCGAAGGGCGCCCCGTGCACCTCGACGGCGCGCGACTGTTCAACGCGGTCGTCGCGACCGGCACCTCGGCGGCGCAGTACGCCGCGCCGGCGACGACGGTCATGACGAGTCTCTCGAAGGGACTCTGCGCGCCGGCCGGTTCGCTGCTCGCCGGTCCGGCCGACTTGATGGCGCGCGCGCGGATCGAACGGAAGCGGCTCGGCGGCGCGATGCGCCAAGCGGGGTTCCTGGCCGCTGCCGGACTGGTCGCGCTCGAGCAGATGATCGATCGCCTGGCCGAGGATCACGCGCGCGCCCGAGCCTTGGCCGAACTCTTCGCGACGACGTTCCCCGAGGCCGGCTACGACCCCTCGACGTGTCGCACGAACATCGTCGCGTTCGACCATCCCCAGGCGCGTCAGCTCGTCGAAGAGCTCGTGATCCTCGGCGTGGACGGCGGCACGGTCGGTCCGCGCCGAGCGCGCTTCGTCACGCACGCCGACGTGAGCGACGACGACGTCGCCTTCGTCGCCGACGTGCTGGCCCGCTTCAAACCCACGCTGCGCTGAGAACGCGAGTTCGCGCCGAGTTCGCCGTCTCGTCACGAATGTTCCCGTGGGAGCGTCGGTCCGTAGGGGGTAACCTTGTAGGACCTGTAAGGGCATCACATGACTGAATTCCTCCACCTCTCCACGTTTCTGCACCGACCGATCTTCGACTCGGACGGCGGCCGGATCGGTCGCGTCCAGGACCTGGTCGCGCGCCTGGGCGACAGCTCGCACCCACCGGTCGTGGGCGCGGTGATCCGCATCGAGGGTCGTGACCTGTTCGTGCCGATCCGCAAGATCGGTGGCCTCAGCGAAGGGCGCATGACCTTCGAAGGCAAGCGCGTCGACCTGCGTCGTTTCGAGCGCCGGCCCGGGGAGCTCCTGCTCGCCGAGGACCTGTTGGCGCGCCACCTCATCAACCTGGTGCGGGGCCGCCTGATCACGGCGAACGAGATCGAGATCGCCCAGATCGACAACAAATGGGAGGTCGTCGGCGTCGACCCCGGCAAGCGTCCGTTACTCCGTCGGATCCTCGGCAAGAACGTCGGTCAACACGTCAAGTCCGAGGCCATCGTGGACTTCGCCTCGATCGAACCGTTCGTCTCGCACGTGCCCACGGCGCGCCTGCGCATCCCCTATCGCAAGCTATCCAAACTCCACCCGGCCCAGATCGCCGACCTCGTGGAGCAGGCCAGTCACGAAGAGGGTGAGGAGATCATCGAGGCCGTCGGCGCCGACCGCGAGCTCGAGGCCGACGTCTTCGAGGAGCTGGACACCACCCACCAGTTGGAGTTCCTGGAAGCCCGCAGTGACGCCGACGCCGCGCGCCTGCTCGCGCGCATGGAGCCCGACAACGCGGCCGACCTCATCAACGAGATCGACCAGGATCGTCGTCTCCCGATCCTCGAGCGACTGCCCGACCTCCAGAAGTCCAAGGTCCGCCAGCTCCTCTCCTACAACGCCGACTCGGCCGGCGGGCTCATGAACCCCGACTTCGTGTCGGTGCCGGCGACCGCGACGGTGGCCGACGCGCTCGAGGCGATCCGCACGTCGCGGGTGCCGGCCGAGGCGCTGCACGCGGTCTTCGTCCTGGACGAGACCGGACAGCCGATCGGATCGGCGTCGATCGCGTCGCTCGTGCGCGCGCCGGCGCACGAACTCGCCCTGAGCGTGTCGCGCACGCAACTGGCCCACGTCCATCCGCACTGGGACCTGCACCAGGTGTCGCGCAAGATGAGTGACTTCAATCTGACGGTCCTGCCGGTCCTCGATGAGGACCATTCGACGATGATCGGTGTTGTAACAGTGGATGACCTACTCGAAGAGTTGCTGCCCCAGGGCTGGCGACGCGAGTTCGGCATGGCGGCGGTCGAAGAGTGACGCGCCGTCTCCCGAGGGGTCACGTTCAAAGGGGGCTCACTGAAACCCCCTAGTACAACCTTCATTCATTGCGTCCCGGCACGATCGCACACGAACTCTTCGGTAGGCCCCTAGCCCTCCTTCGAATCTCGTCGTGGGCGTGCCGCACCACTACGAGAACAGAAAGGAGGGAGCGTGAGCGAAGCAACGAAGGATCAGATCAAAGGCGCCTTCGGCACCGTCAAGGAGTACGAACCGGGAATCCGCCGGGGCACTCGCGCGCGCCTCCTCACGCTCCTGGCCATCATCGGTCCGGGGCTCATCGTCATGGTGGGCGACAACGACGCCGGCGGGGTCTCCACGTACGCCCAGGCCGGCCAGAACTTCGGCTACACCCTGCTCTGGACGCTGCCCCTGCTGATCCCGGTCCTGATCGTGAACCAAGAGATGGTGGTGCGCCTCGGCGCGGTCACCGGGATCGGGCACGGACGACTGATCCGCGAACGAATCGGACGTCGCTGGGGCAACGTCTCGATCAGCTCGATCCTCTTGCTCAACTTCTTGATCATCGTCACGGAGTTCATCGGCATCTCGTTGTCCATGGAGTACTTCGGCGTGTCGGCCTTCGTGTCGGTGCCCATCGCGGTCGTGGCGCTCTTCGGCGTCACCGCCACGGGATCGTTCCAGCGCTGGGAGCGGTTCATGATGCTCTTCGTCGCCGTCAACGTGTTGATGATCCCGCTGGTGCTGCACGCACACGTCGCGTCGCACTCGCTCTTCCGCGATCTGGCGGTGCCCGGCATTCGCGGCGGCACGTCGTCGGCGGCGGTGTTGCTGATCATCTCGATCATCGGCACCACCGTCGCCCCCTGGCAGTTGTACTTCCAGCAGAGCAACATCGTCGACAAGAAGATCTCGCCGCGCTGGATGAACTACGAACGAATCGACACGATCCTCGGCTCGTTCATCGTCGTGATCACCGCGGCGTTGTTGATGGGCATCACCGCGGCGGGGCTTTCGCCGCACGGCGGGACGAACGGCTACGTCAACGCCCTCAGCGTCGCGCACGACCTCACGAAGTTCGTCGGACACGACACCGGCGCACTCTTCGCCATCATCTTGTTGAACGCCTCGGTCATCGGCGCCGCCGCGGTCACGCTGGCGAGCAGCTACGCCGTCGGTGACCTGTCCAATCGCTTCAACCAGGGCCTGAACGTACGCCTGCGCGAGGCCAAGGGCTTCTACAGCGTGTTCGGCGGCCTACTGGTCGTCGCGGGCATCGTGGTGCTCGTGCCCCACGCGCCCCTCGGTCTCATCACGCTGGCCGTCCAGGCGATGTGCGGCCTGATGTTGCCGAGCACGTCGATCTTCGTCCTTCTGATGGCGAACGACCGTGAGGCGCTCGGACCGTGGGTCAACTCGCGCTGGCTGAACGCCGTCGCCGTGGTGATCATCGCGATACTGGTCGTGCTGTCCGTGACGATGATGGTGTCGACGCTCTTCACGTCGGTCGACGTCGTCGCGATGCTGGAGTGGACGAGCGCCATCGTCGGCGTGGGCGTCATCATCGGTCTGCCCATCGGACTGCGCCGCCAAGGCGCGCGCGTCATCTACGACGTCGATCGTCTCGAATGGCGCATGCCTCGTTTGGCGCTCTTGGAGCGTCCGAAGCGATCGCGCGCACGGCGGTGGCTCCTGATGGCCATCGGTACCTATCTGAGTGTGGCGGGGACGTTGCTCGTCGTGCGAATTATCCAACTGGCGACCTCGTAGTCTTTCCAGATGGCATCCCGTCCGACGCTGCTGTGCGTCCACGCACACCCCGACGACGAGGCCATCTTCACCGCGGGCGTCACGTCGCACTACGCCGACCTCGGGTACCGCGTCGTGCTGGTCACCTGCACGAACGGCCAACTCGGCATCGACGATCACGCTCGACCGGGGTCGGACCCGCTCCACGACGTCGAGGTCACACGCGCCACGCGCGCCGCGGAGTTGCAGCGCGCCGCGATCGTCGCGGGATTCTCCCGGGTGCTCACGCTGGGCTACGACGACTCGGGTATGAAGGGCTGGCCCCAGAACGACCGACCGCAGGCCTTCATGAACGCCGACGTGGCGGCGGTGGCGCGCACCCTGGCCTCGGTCATGGACGAAGAGCAGGCGTCGGTCGTCGTCACCTACGACGAGAACGGCTTCTACGGTCACCCCGACCACGTGATGGCGAACGTCGTCACGCGCGCCGCGATCGATCTGGCGACGAGTCCACGGCGTCTGTACTACCCGGTCGCGCCCAAGGGTGTCCTCGAGACCTTCGTCGAGGGAGCCCGCGCGAAGGGCGTCTTCCTCCCGGCCTGGATCCTCGACGCCGGCCACACCGTCTCGGACGACTCGGTCTCGACGACGATGGACGTGCGCGACGTCGCCGCGCGCAAGCATCGGGCCATCGCGACGCACGCTTCACAAGTGGACAACGCTGACCTCGTCACGATGGACGAAGAACTCTTTACGCTGCTCTTCGGCGTCGAGTACTACCAACGCGCGTGGAGCCGAGATGTGACATCCGGCGACGAGACTGATCTCTTTGGAGGACTGTAAATGGAACAGCTGACATTTCTCGCGGTGCACGCCCACCCGGACGACGAGGCCAGCTCCTCGGGCGGCCTCTATCGGCTGCTCGCCGACCAGGGCGTGCGCACCGTGCTCGTCTGTTGCACGAACGGGGAGTGCGGCGACGCGCCGGACGGCGCGAAGCCCGACGCCGACCACCACGACGGCGACGAGGTCGCCGCCATCCGCGCGGTCGAGCTCGACAACGCCGTCAAGATCCTCGGCATCAGTCGTCTGGTGCGACTCGGCTATCGCGACTCGGGCATGAAGGGCTGGCCGCAGAACGAGGACCCGGAATCGTTCTGGGCGACGCCGGTCGACGTGGCCGCGACCAAGCTGGCCGAGGTCCTCCGCGAAGAGCGGCCGCAGGTCATCATGACCTACAACGAGCACGGCTTCTACGGACACCCCGACCACATCCAGGCGCACCGCATCACGTTGGCGGCGCTCGAGATGATCGACTACGAACCGACGCTGTACTTCAACGCCATCCCCGACTCGGTCATGGTCGAGTGGCGAAAGCGTTGGGAGGAAGAGGACCGCGAGCGCGCCGCGGCTGACGCCGCCAAGGGCATCGTGCGCGAGCCCGAGGTGGCGGACCCCGACGAGGAGGAGTTCGACATGGGCACGCCCGACGATCAGATCTCCGCGACGATCGACGTCAGTGCGGTCAACGGCGCCAAGTTCGACGCGCTCGAAGCGCACGCGTCACAGATCGCCGACTCCTTCTGGATGAAGATGGGCCGCGAACGCTTCATGGAGGTCATGCGCACCGAATGGTTCACGCGGGTCACCAACCCGAAGCATCTCGAGGGCAACGTCGACGACATCTTCGCGGGCTACCGCTAGGACGTTCTCGCCACGACGCCTTAGGCGAGCGAGGCCAATTCGTCGTCGCCGTACGCTCGCAGCACGCAGAACTCGTTGCCCTCGGGGTCCGCGAGCACGACCCAGGTCACGTCCGACGACTGTCCGACGTCGACGCGGACGGCGCCCAGTCCTGTGAGCCGCTCGACCTCGGCGACCTGGTCGCTCGGGCGCAGGTCGAGGTGCAGTCGGTTCTTGACGGCCTTGTCGTCGGGCACGAGCAGGAAGACGAGGTCGGGCACCACGCCCTCCTCGCGCGAACCGACCGGTGGCTCGAGGACGACCTCTTCGGTCTCGACCGAGGTGACGCGCCACCCGAGCACGTCGGCCCAGAAACCGGCGAGCCGTTCCGGGTCGCGGCTGTCGATGGAGATGTTCTGAAGTCGCAGCGCCATGGCGTCACTTTATGACAACGTCACCTCGGACCGAGGGCGATCATGACGACGACCACCGCGATCACGCCCGCGAGGGTGTACAGGTACCGTCGGCGCATCTGGTTCGACATCTCGGAGAAGAACTGGCGGGAGAAGAACGACGCGCGCGCGACGCCGTTGATGCTGCCCGTGATCCGTTGGATCGAGACGTCGTTTCGTTCGGCCTCGCGACGCGCCATCTCCAGTTCGTGGAGCCGTTGCTTGCGCTGTTCGGTCGTCTCGAGCGACGCGCCGCAGCGCGCGCAGAGGAAGTCCTTGTTGGATTGCACCTCACCGCACTTCGGGCACGTGATCATGACGTCGGCCACCGGTACCGCCTTATCCCCGACGTCCGCGACGCCGTGGCCCCACGGTAGTGCTCGGCGTCGGGTCTAGTAGCGGTACGAATCCGGCTTGAAGGGGCCCTCGACCGGCACGCCGATGTAATCGGCCTGCGTCTTGGTCAAGGTCGTCAGCTTCACGCCGAGGGCGTCCAGGTGCAGTCGCGCCACCTTCTCGTCGAGGTGCTTGGGCAGGACGTAGACCTTCTTCTCGTAGTTCGCGTTGTTCACGTAGAGCTCGATCTGGGCCATCGTCTGGTTCGTGAAGGAGTTGCTCATCACGAAGCTCGGGTGTCCCGTCGCGTTGCCGAGGTTGAGGAGCCGTCCCTCGGAGAGCAGGATGATCGCGCGTCCGTTGGGCAGGATCCACTTGTCGACCTGGGGCTTGATGTTCTCTCGGCGCACGCCCGGCAGGTTCGCCAGACCGGCGATATCGATCTCGTTGTCGAAGTGACCGATGTTGCCGAGGATCGCCTGGTGCTTCATCATCTGCATGTGCTCGATCGAGACGATGTCGCGGTTGCCGGTCGCGGTGATGATGATGTCGGCGTAGGGGAGGGCCTCTTCGAGGGTCGTCACCTGGAAGCCGTCCATGGCCGCCTGTAGGGCGCAGATGGGGTCGACCTCGGTGATGATGACGCGCGCCCCCTGGCCGCGCAGTGACTCGGCCGAGCCCTTGCCGACGTCGCCGTAACCGCACACGACGGCGACCTTGCCGCCGATGAGCGTGTCGGTCGCGCGGTTGATGCCGTCGATGAGGGAGTGGCGACAGCCGTACTTGTTGTCGAACTTGGACTTGGTCACCGCGTCGTTCACGTTGATCGCCGGGAACAGGAGCGTGCCGTCGCGCTCCATCTCGTACAGTCGGTGCACGCCGGTCGTGGTCTCCTCCGAGACCCCGATGAGTCCTTCGGCCATCGGCCCGAAGAGTTGTTCGCCGCTGGACACGATGGTGTCGAGCAGCGCCAGGATGACGCGGTACTCCTCGGAGTCCGCGCTCTCGGGCGCGGGGACGAACCCGGCGCGCTCGAACTCGAGACCCTTGTGCACGAGCAACGTGGCGTCGCCACCGTCGTCCAGGATCATCGTCGGACCGGCGTGACCGGGCCAGCGCAGCAGCTGTTCGGTGCACCACCAGTACTCCTCGAGCGACTCGCCCTTCCAGGCGAAGACCGGCACGCCCTGGGGACTGTCCGGCGTGCCGTTCGGTCCGACCACGACCGCGGCCGCGGCGTGGTCCTGGGTCGAGAAGATGTTGCAGCTGACCCAGCGCACGTCGGCGCCGAGCTCGACGAGGGTCTCGATCAGCACCGCGGTCTGGATCGTCATGTGGAGTGAGCCGGCGATGCGCGCGCCCGTGAGGGGCTTGGTGGTGCCGAACTCGGCGCGCATGGCCATGAGGCCGGGCATCTCGTGTTCGGCGAGGGTGATCTCGGCGCGACCGAAATCGGCCAGCGAGAGGTCGGCAACTTTGAAATTGAAGGTGGCAGAGGTCATGGTTCTCCTAGGAGTTAGCGATTTCCAGGCGCCGACCTCTGTCGCTCACGCCTCCAAATATCGTATCGCGTCACACGCCGACGCGGAACTCCACGACGTCGCCGTCGCGCATGACGTACTCCTTGCCTTCGACGCGCGCCTTGCCCGCAGCCTTGACCTGGGCCATCGAGCCGAGCGACATGAGGTCGTCGAAGGAGACGACCTCGGCCTTGATGAAGTGCTTCTGGAAGTCGGTGTGGATCTCGCCGGCCGCCTCGGGCGCGGTGGCGCCCTGGTGGATCGTCCAGGCCCGGGTCTCCTTGGGGCCGGCGGTGAGGAACGTCTGCAGGCCGAGGGTCGCGAAGCCGACCCGCGAGAGCAGCGACAGACCCGACTCCTCTTGCCCGTAGGACTGGAGGAGTTCGAGCGCCTCGTCCTCGTCGAGGTCCGAGAGTTCGGCTTCGACCTTGGCGCACAGGATGATCGAGGGCGATGGCGCGACCGACGCGGCGAGGACCTCGCGCCTCGCCGAATCGCCGAGGGTCTCCTCGTCCACGTTGAAGACGTAGATGAACGGCTTGTCCGTCAGAAGGTGCATGTCGGCGAGCACGTCGCGGTCCAGGTCCTTCACCTTGGAGATGACCAGACCCTCATCGAGCGCGGCCTGGGCCTTTCGCGCCTCGGCGAGACGGGCCTGGGCGTCGCCGCCGCCGCGCTTCGCTTCGCGCTCGAGGCGGTTGATGACCTTCTCCACGGTTTGGAGGTCCGCAAGGATGAGTTCGGTCTCGATCGTGGCGACGTCACTCGAGGGATCGATGCGCCCGTCGACGTGGATGACGTCGTCATCGACGAAGACGCGCACGACCTCACAGATCGCGTCGCACTCGCGGATCGCGGCCAGGAACTGGTTGCCAAGCCCCTCGCCCTCGGACGCGCCCTTCACGATGCCGGCGATGTCGACGAACGTCACGGCCGCCGGCAGGATCTTCTCCGAGGCGAACATCGCAGCGAGTCGGGCCAGACGAGGGTCGGGGACCGAGACGACGCCGACGTTCGGTTCGATGGTCGCGAACGGGTAGTTGGCCGCGAGCACGTTGTTGTGCGTCAGGGCGTTGAACACCGTTGATTTGCCGACGTTCGGAAGCCCGACGATGCCGATAGAGAGAGCCATGGACGTTCAACGCTAGTCGCGGAGCGAGCGCGTTCTTCGCGTCGACGCCGTCGATGACGATGCGACGACGTTCGGCTACGCCGAAGGTCGAAGCCAGTTGGCCCCACCCAACACAGTGCTCTACTGTCGTTCCATGGAAACCCCCAACGTGGTCGAAGGCTTCGCGCCGTTCAAGGAATGGCAGACGTGGTACCGGGTCACCGGTGACCTCGCGTCTGGCCCAACGCCATTGGTGGTCGTTCACGGGGGGCCCGGTTGCACACACGATTACGTGCTCGCTCTCGCTGAACTCGCAAAGGACGGTCGCCCGGTCGTCCACTACGACCAGTTGGGGGCCGGGCGTTCGACACACCTGCCCAACCAGGACAGTGACTTCTGGAATGTCCAGCTCTTCTTGGACGAACTCGATAATCTGCTGAATTACTTAGGCATCAACGATCGTTACTTTCTGCTCGGTCAGTCATGGGGCGGCATGCTCGGCGCCGAACACGCCATTCGACGGCCCGCCGGTCTGAAGGCGCTCGTCATCAGCAACTCCCCGGCGTCGATGGCGCTGTGGTCGAGCGCCGCAAAGATGTGGCGCGGACAGCTCGACCCGGACGTGGCGGCGACCCTCGATCGCCATGAAGCGGCCGGGACGTTCAACGACCCGGAGTACCTGGCAGCGCAACAGATCTATTACGACCTGCACGTCTGTCGAGTGGTGCCGAACCCGCCGGAGGTATTGCGGACCGAGGCGTATCTGGACGAGGACCCGACCGTCTATCACCTGATGAACGGCCCGAACGAGTTCTTCTGTATCGGAACGCTCACGGTCCGCGATCACTGGAGTGTCGTGGACGAGGTCCACAAGATCACCGCGCCGACATTGCTTGCCTCGGGTCGATTCGATGAGGCCACGCCGGAGACCATGCAGCCCTTCTTCGACAACATTCCGGACGTTCGCTGGGAGATCTTCGAGAATTCGAGCCACATGCCCTTCGTTGAGGAACCCGAGCACTACCTCGAGGTCGTGGCCGCTTTCCTCGCTAACTACGACGGGTGAAGTTGTAGTAAAGAAGTAGGAACAATTTGAACAGCGTCGATTAGGGGAGAAGCGCATGTCACGACTTAAGTCCATGAAGCGGTTGGGGGTGATGCTGTCGTCGATGGCCGTGTGCTCCTTCGGCATCATCGCCGTCTCGGCCAGTTCGCCCGCGGGGGCCTCATCGGGGTATCAGTCCCAGCACGCCGGAGGGACGCTGCACCTCGTGGCGACCGCCGCTGGCGGCACGCTCGACCCGCAGGTCAATTACACCTTGCAGTACTGGCAGCTCTACCAGGCGACGTACGACGGCCTGGTGTCCTTCCAGAAGGTGGACGGCGATCCGTCCTTCGACGTCGTGCCCGACCTCGCGACCGCGATGCCCAAGGTGACCAACGACGGCAAGACCTACACGTTCACCTTGCGCAAGGGCATCAAGTTCTCGAATGGCCAGAGCGTCACGGTCGCCGACGTCCTGGCGACGTTCCAGCGACTCTTCAAGGTCTCGAACCCGAACGCCGGCTCGTGGTACAACGACATTGTCGGTGGCCCGGCCTGCGTGACGACGCCGGCGACCTGCACCCTGAAGGGTGGCGTGGTCGTCAACGCGGCAACGAACACCGTCGTGTTCAACCTCATCGCGCCGGACGCGGAGTTCCTCGACCAGCTGGCGGTGCCGTTCGGTTCCATCCTCCCAGCGAACACGCCGCCCAAGGACCAGGGCGACACGCCGATTCCCGGCACCGGCGCCTACTACTTCTCGTCGTACAACCCGAACTCGGCACTGGTGATGAAGCGCAACAAGTACTTCAAGGTGTGGAGCGCCGCGGCGCAGCCTCAGGGCTACCCGGACGAGATCGAGATGACCTTCGGTCTGCCGGTCGAGTCCGAAGTCACCGCCGTCGAGAACGGCCAGGCCGACTGGGTGTTCGACCCGATTCCGGCCGACCGACTCCAGCAGATCTCGACCAAGTACGCGAGCCAGGTGCACGTGCACACGTTGACCGCCGACTGGTACGCGCCGATGAATGTGAACATCGCGCCGTTCAACAACCTGAAGGCCCGTCAGGCCGTGAACTACGCACTGAACAAGTTCTCGCTCGTGAGCCTCTACGGAGGAAAGGAACTGGCGGTGCCGACGTGTACGATCCTGCCGCCGGCCTTCCCCGGGTACCTCAAGTACTGCGCCTACAACTCGAACAGCAGTTCGACGTACGCCGGACCGGACATCAAGAAGGCCAAGGCCCTCGTGAAGGCGTCGGGCACGTTGGGTGACAAGGTCGCGGTGGTCGCGCAGAACGACCCGGTCGACGAGTCGGTCGGTGAGTACATCGAAGGCGTGCTCAACCAGATCGGCTACAAGGCCACCCTCAAGCCGCTCAGCCAGAACATCGAGTTCAACTACATCCAGAACACGAACAACAAGGTCCAGATCAGCGTCACCCAGTGGTTCCAGGACTACCCGGCCGCCTCGGACTTCCTCAAGGTGCTCCTGAATTGCGACGGTTTCCACAAGGGCAGCGACAACAGCATCAACATCTCGGGTCTCTGTGACAAGGCCGTCGACACCCAGGAGGCCCAGGCCGAGAGTCTGGAGCTGACGAACCCCACCGCGGCCAACAAGCTCTGGGGTCAGATCGACAAGACGATCATGACGACCGAGGCGCCGTGGGTGCCGTTGTTCAACCCGAAGTTGGTCGACTTCGTCGGCAAGCGAGTGGGTAATTACCAGTTCTCGCTGCAGTTCTACATGTACGTGGACCAGCTGTGGGTGAAATAGGGGAAGTCTTCCTGGCCCTTGAGGCCTCCGAAATCAATGAAGTGGCGTTGACCGCCATGGACTCTGAGAGTCCATGGCGGTCATCGATGCAGCAGTTGCGCCGGAACCGGGCCGCGATGATCGCCCTCGCAGTCCTGCTCTTCATGGTCATCGCGGCGCTGCTCGCGCCGATTTACGCGCACGACATCGCGCACGACAACCCGTTCGCCTCGAATCTCCAGGGCCGCATCAAGATTGGCAATCACTACCGCAGCGTGATGCAGTCCAATACCCAGGGCCTCGGACTCGGCGTGACGCCGATCGGACCGACGTGGCACTTCTCGAAGTACTTCTTGGGCGCCGATGAACTGGGACGCGACGTCTTCGCCCGACTCCTCTACGGTGGCCGCGTCAGCCTGTTGATCGGGTTCTCCTCCGGCTTGATCTGCATCACCGTGGCGACGGTGCTCGGAATGCTGGCTGGCTATTTCGGTCGCGCGACGGACTGGATCATCTCCCGGATCCTCGACATCGTCTGGGCCTTTCCGATCTACCTGTTGGCGATCTCGTTGTCGGTGATCTTGGTGACGAGCGGTCTGGACCTCGGCATCATCCACATCGGCGCCGGTTCGCTCCTCTTGCCGATCCTCATCATCGCGGCGGTGTACGTCCCGTACGTGGCGCGACCCGTTCGCGGCATCGTCTTTTCCCTCAAGGAACGCGACTTCATTCAAGCGGCCGTCGCGTCGGGCGCGTCGGATTGGCACATCTTGCGCAAGGAGATCTTGCCCAACGTGATGCCCAGCGTGATCGTGTTCTTCCCGTTGATGGTGGCCCTCAACATCTTGACGGAGTCGGCGCTGTCCACCCTGGGGATCGGCGTCCAGCCACCGCAGGCGAGTTGGGGGACCATCATCAACGACGGGCTGCAGCTCCTCTACACCCGTCCGTGGGTCGCCATAGCGCCCGGCATCTGCTGCGTGATCGTGTGCGTCGCGCTCAACATCCTCGGTGACGGCGTGCGCGACGCGTTCGATCCCCGGGCCAAACTGCGCGGATCGATATAGATGCTGCGCTTCATCGCGAAACGGTTGGCGTCAGCCGTGCTGGTGATGTTCACCATCAGCGTCCTGGTCTTCTTGATCTTCTTCGCCACGCCGGGCGTGAACCCAGCGTCGCGAATCGCCGGACGTACGGCGTCGCCCGCGGTGTTGCGTCAGGTCTCCAAGGAGTTCGGCCTCAACCGACCGCTCCCGATCCGCTACGGCCTGATGATGTTCCACCTCTTCATCAAGCAGGACCTGACGTCCTACGTGAACATTGGCGACCGGATCATTCCCCAGATCACCGCGGCGGCGCCGATCACGCTGTCCTTGATCTTTGGCGCGGTCGTGATCTGGCTCTTCGTTGGCATCTCGGCCGGTGTCGTCGCCGCCAAGAACAAGGGTAAGTTCATCGATCCACTGGTCATGTTCTTCGGCATCGCCGCGATCTCGATCCCGGTGTACTGGCTCGGCGAGATGGTCTCGCTCATCACGCAGGGTGGCTTGCATAGTTCGATCTTCGCGTGGGTGCCCAACGGCGGCTACGTACCGATCACGCAGAATCCCTGGCAGTGGGCTCTGCACCTGTTCTGGCCGTGGATCACCCTGGCGAGTCTCTACGCCGGCATCTACGCCCGCGTGCTGCGCGGGGAGCTGATCAACAACATGAACGAGGACTACATCCGCACCGCGCGCGCCAAGGGCCTGTCCGAGCGACGCATCCTCTATCGCCACGCACTGCGCTGCTCGATGATCTCGATCGTGTC
The DNA here is from genome assembly GCA_963700135.1 of uncultured Acidimicrobiaceae bacterium. Classification (GTDB taxonomy): domain Bacteria; phylum Actinomycetota; class Acidimicrobiia; order Acidimicrobiales; family RAAP-2; genus RAAP-2. The sequence goes on from CAVOWM010000014.1 coordinate 75,580, forward strand.
ACTCTTCGGTCTCGACGTCGGCGTCCTCGTCGGTGGCGCGGCACTGCTGACCGAGGTCGTCTTCGGCATCCAGGGCGTCGGGTGGTTGACGTACCAGGGACTGCAGAACCTCGACCTGCCGCTCATCATGGGCTGCGTCATGTACGGCGCGTTCTTCGTGGTCCTGGCGAGCGCCGTGGTCGACGTGGTCTACGCCTACATCGATCCAAGGATCCGCGTTGTCACTCACTGAGACCCCCACCGACGCGGTGCTGAGCGTGCGAGACCTGTCGGTCTCGTTCGCCACGCGCCAGGGCGTCGTGCAAGCGGTCGACGGACTCTCCTTCGACGTCGGGCCGAAGGAGGTCCTCGGCATCGTGGGGGAGTCGGGCTCGGGCAAGAGTGTCGCGATGTACTCGATGCTCGGACTCGTGCGCGACGCCAACGTCTCGATCACCGGCAGCGTGCGCTTCGAGGGTCGCGAGATACTCGGACTCTCCGATACCGAGATGCAATCGGTGCGCGGCGGCGAGGTCGGCATGATCTTCCAGGACCCCATGACCGCGTTGACGCCCGTCTACACGGTCGGCTGGCAGATCGTCGAGCAGCTGCGCGCCCATAGCGACATGACCAAGAAGCAGGCGCTCGAGCGCGCGATCGAACTGCTGGCCGAAGTCGGCATCCCCGACCCCAAGACCCGGGTCAACCACTACCCGCACGAGTTCTCCGGGGGCATGCGCCAGCGCGTGGTCATCGCCATGGCGCTCTCGTGCAATCCGAAGCTCCTGATCGCCGACGAACCGACGACGGCGCTCGACGTCACGACCCAGGCCCAGATCCTCGACCTGATGGGCCGGTTGCAGGCGTCACACGGCTCCTCGATCGTCATCATCACGCACGACATGGGTGTGATCGCCGAGATCGCGCACCGGGTCGTCGTGATGTACGCGGGACGTCCGGCCGAGATCGGTCCCGAACTCGACGTCGTTCGCGCGGCGCGCCACCCCTACACCTGGGGACTGCTCGGCGCGGTGCCGCGCGCCGACGTGAAGACCCGCCGGCTCGTGACGATCCCCGGCAACGCCGTCTCGCCGCTCCACGTCCCGGCGGGCTGTGCGTTCGCCCCGCGCTGTCAGTACCGGATGTCGGTCTGTGACGAGCGCCCACCGCTGCGCGGTGCCAACGACCACCTCGACGCCTGCTGGCTGAGCGACGAACAACGGCTGAAGATCCGTTCGAGCGCGACGGTGCGAGGTGAGCCGTGAGCGACGACGTCCTCTTACGCGCGACCGACGTCGTCAAGAGCTACGCGTCGCGACGCCGGGTCAAGGGGCTGCGCTCGCTGAACACGGCCGTGAACGGCGTCTCGCTCGAGGTGAAACGGGGCGAGACGCTCGGCATCGTCGGTGAGTCCGGGTGCGGCAAGTCGACGCTGGCCCGCTGCCTCGTACAGCTGTTGCCGGTCACCTCGGGCCAGGTCGAGTTCAACGGCGTCGAACTCACCGGACTGTCGCGTCGCCAACTGCGGCCCCATCGCCGCGAGATGCAACTCGTCTTCCAGGACCCCTACGCCTCGCTCAACCCGCGCCGGACGGTGGGGGACATCGTCGCCGATCCGATGCGGATCAACAAGATCGGGAGCGACGCCGAGATCAACAAGCGGGTGCGCGACCTCTTCGAGACCGTCGGTCTCGACCCCGCGGCCCTTCGTCGCTACCCGCACGAGTTCTCCGGGGGCCAGCGCCAGCGCATCGGCATCGCGCGCTCGTTGTCGTTGAATCCCTCCCTCGTCGTGGCCGATGAACCGGTCTCGGCGCTCGACGTGTCGGTCCAGGCCCAGGTGCTGAACCTGATGACGGACCTCCAGGACGAGTTCAAGCTGACCTACCTGTTCATCGCCCACGACCTCGGCGTCGTGCGCCACGTCTCGGACCGGGTAGGCGTGATGTACCTGGGCGAGATCGTCGAACTCGCCGGGGCCGAGCAGCTCTACGAGACGCCACTGCACCCGTACACCGAGGCGCTGCTGTCGGTCGTCCCCGAGTTGAACGACACCGACGCGCCGCGCCGAGAGCGGATCATCATCAGCGGCGACGTCCCCGATCCGGCCGATCGTCCGACGGGCTGTTCGTTCCATCCCCGTTGCCCCGCGGCGACCGAGGTCTGCTCGACCGACAAGCCCGAGTTCGTGGAACTGCGCCCGGGACGGTTCGTGGCCTGTCACCATCCACGCAACCTGGACGCAACTTCCCATCAGCCGTGACCATGAGGAACACGACGTCTCGGCGCCTCCGGAACGCTATTTCGTTCTACAGAACGGGGTTCGGGTGGTGCATCGACTTGTCATACAAAAAGTGCAATACTCTCCTCAATGCTGTTTTCCCTCACCGTCTACCTGAGCCCGTCACGGGCCGACCGCGATGACCGATGAGTAACGGCGACGTCAGCACCGTCAGTTTCGAACAGTTCTTCTGGAGCTCGTCCGATCTGATGTCGGTCGTCGACATGGACCGTAAGTTCGTCCTCGTCAACCCGGCCTACCGCCATATCCTCGGTTGGGAACCCGAGGACCTCATCGGTCAGCCGTGCACGGATTACTTCCACCCCGACGACCTGGAACGCGCGAAGAGCGTCTTTCGACCCACGAACGGCGTGGTGCCCGACGTCGTCGAGCTGGACCTGCGCGAACGATGCCACGACGATACCTACCGGTGGATGCGGTGGACGATCCGCAAGGAGTCCGACCTCTACTACGCGGTCGGTCACGACATGACCCAGCGCCGGGCGGCGATCGACGCGCTGGCGCTCAGTACGGAGAAGTCGCGCGCGATCTTCGACGCCGCGGTCGACTCGATCATCGTCATCGACGAGCACATGAACATCGTCGAGGCCAGTCCGTCGAGCGATTCGACCTTCGCCTTCACGCGCGAACAGACCGAGGGACGCGTCGCCCTTGACTTCGTCCACCCCGAGGACCACGCGCTCATCCTGGAGGCCCTCGAGCGCGGCTTCGCGAATGACGAGGTGATTAAGTTGCGCTTCCGAGGTCTCCACACGGACGGTCGGTGGGTGACGATCGAGTCCCGGGGCCGGGCGCTGCGCGACGCGCAGGGCACGCCGACGGGCGCCGTCATCATCTCGCGCGACGTCTCGGAGTCGGTCGAAGTGGAACGCGCCCTCGAACTCGCGAGGATGGAAGCCGAGCAGGCGAACGTCGCCAAGAGCGAGTTCATGTCGCGCATGAGCCACGAACTGCGTACGCCGCTCAACTCGGTGCTCGGCTTCGCCCAGATCCTCCAGATGGAGTTGCAGTCGCCCAGCGAACTCGAGATGATCGGCTACATCGTGAGATCCGGTGGCTACCTGTTGGAGCTGATCAACGAAGTACTCGATATCTCGAGGGTCGAGTCGGGCAGCATCGCCATCTCGCTCGAACTGGTGTCGATCGAGGAGATCGTCGCCGAGTGTCTCCAACTCGTCGCGGGTGACGCTGCGACGGCCGGTGTGGAGATCGTCGACCAGTGTGACCTCGCTCGCCACGTGCGCGCCGATCCGCAACACCTCAAGCAAGTCCTGGTGAACCTCCTTTCGAACGCGATCAAGTACAACCACGCCGGCGGCACGGTCACCGTGGACTGCGACGAGGAAGCGGGCCGCGTCCGCCTGCGGGTTACCGATACCGGTTCGGGCATCGCGCCGGAACTGTTCGACCGCCTCTTCGCGCCCTTTGACCGACTCGATGCCGACGCCAAGGGCATCGAGGGCACCGGACTGGGGCTGGCCCTCTCGAAGGGCCTGATGGAGGCGATCGGCGGTTCGCTCGGTGTGGAGAGCGAGCCGGGCAAGGGTTCGACGTTCTGGCTCGAACTGCCGCTCGCGACGACGTCGGCCAATTTCGCTGACGCCGACCGCGACGCCGCGCCACAGGACGACGCCACGACCGACGTCGCCGCGACGGTGCTCTACGTCGAGGACAACGTCGGCAACGTCCGCCTGCTGGAACGACTCCTCGTGCACCGTCCCAACATTCGATTGCTCACCACGTTGGAGGGGAGTGTCGGCGTGGAGCTGGCCCGCCAACACCGTCCCGACCTCATCCTGCTCGACGTGCACATGCCGGACCTTTCGGGCTTCGAAGTGCTGGAACTTCTCCGGGCTGATGAGCAAACGGCGTCGATCCCGGTGGTCATGCTCTCGGCCGACGCTTCGCACGAGCAGATCCAGCGATTCCGTGACGCTGGCGCGCGCGACTACCTGACCAAGCCGCTCGACCTCCAGCATTTTCTGTCTCAACTCGACGTCTACCTGCGCGAGAACGACTAGCGATCGTCTATTCGAGCCCGGTACAGTGTGAACGTCTCGCTGTCACTTGGATCCCTTTCAAAGGAATGAAATGATCCATGAGGCAGCGAGGCACTTCTTTCTGATCGATGGATGAGTCGACCTCTCATTCGGATACCGATGCTACGTCGGGCTGAAGCTCCTACGAAGTCGGTGGTTCGGGCTTGTGGTACTCCTTGAAATGCGGATCGAGTTTGTCTATCGAAGGGTCGTATTGTCCTCGCCGCTGTCTCACTAATTCAGCTTTCTGTTCGTGAGACTGAACGATTTTCCGGCCGGCCAAAGGATAACGGCGAACTCCTCGGAAATTCGGCTTGGCCCACTTCTCCCTTTGACCCTTCTTCGCCTTGCGCGACTTGAAGACGGACCAGCCCAACACGGCGACGAGAAGTGCGGCGATGATGACGTACGCCAACTTTGCTCCTTAGCGTTAGATCTGTGTCGATTTCCCCTTCACCGGCACTCTACACAGCCAGCAATGAACGCGCCGTGGTCAACGCCGCGATTGGAACACGAGAGGTTCTCCAGTCGGCGGCGACGTTGGGTCGGTCGGACAGCCAACTGTGTCAAAATCCGGGCAGTGCAGATCGAACGCATGCGGAGAGGTGTGGACCGACGTCGCAGGTTTAGACGCAGCGTTGCGGTACTCGTATCGTGCGCCGTCTTCTTTGTCGAGAGCCCAGTAGCGAGAGCCAGTACGCCGTCCGTCGTTCCCAGCGATTTGACGTTCCCCGCGCCGCAGTCCGGGCTCGGCGGATACAACTGGCTCGGAAAGGTGAAGGAAATAGGTGCGCGCTGGAAAGTGCCAGTCATTTACAAGAATTCACGCGCCGGTCAAGCAGCCAGCTGGATCGGTGTCCAGGGCGACAACGCCAACGACTTCATTCAACTTGGCACCCTGGAGGAACTCGGACTCACCGGAGAGATCGACTATCAGGCATTCTGGAGTGACGCAGCGGTGAACTTCATTCCCCAGGATCTCGGAGCGGTGAAGCCGGGCAACTACGTCGTCGTGCAACTGGTGAGAAAGGGGTTCGGTTGGTCATTACGGCTGCACGATCACGCGAGTTCTCTATCCGTCAAACGGCAGATCGATATCGGCTTCGGGGACTCCTTCAACCAGGGCGAATGGATTCAAGAGAACCCCAGCTCGATCAGCAGCGGACTCCCCGTCATCCCGTATCCCGCTATGAAGGACGTGACATTCCAGGACCTGACTATCAATGGAACCGCGCCGAAGCTCGATCTCGGAGATGGTCAGGTTCTCATCACATCGAGCAAAAGATACAGAGTGCCGTCGCGCGTTCGCCACGATGCGTTTTCGATGGTGCTGCCGACAGCGACGCAGCTCCGGTTTCTGAACGACATGCGACCATCAGATCTGGAGGCAATCGTCTTTGGAAGTGAGTTTTCAAAATGGCGCACGACTTCGGTAACTCAAAGAGTGACGGACGTTAAAACCTACGAAGTAAAGCTTGGAATGACCACGAAGTTGGTCGCGCACCAGGTGTGGCCCCGTGCCTCTGACGTGGCGGTGAAGAACTACGTGATCGAGTCCGACGCCGAAATCACTTTCTTCAAGGAGTGGTCAGACGCTTCCACCCCTCTCAAAGGATCGGCGTTCCAACGATGGGGCGTAAGCGAATTGACACGCGAGTACTTGGCTGACCGTGTTCGCGAGTCGTTGGGTCTACCTCCCACCTATTAGCGCCGTGCGAGGCAAAGTGGCCTTTTGGGACTCACTGCTGATCCAGTGGAGACGCAATCGACGCCCTCGCTGGCTGTGACGGCACACATCACGGCAAAACTGTTGACGCAGTTGGATCACGACTTTGCGTCTACCGTATTTTCAATGGAATCTCGTGAAGTAATGACCTATGAGGACTTTGGACGAGCGACAAGGGTGCTTGCGCAACGGATATATGACTCTGAGTTCGTGCCGGACATTGTCTTGTCGATCGCACGTGGTGGTTTTTTCTTGGGTGCGGGACTCGGTTATGCGCTGGGAGTGAAGAACGCGTTCATGATGAGTGTCGAGTACTACACCGGTATCAATGAACGACTCGCCATGCCCATCGTCTTGCCACCGGTGCCAAACAAAGTGGACCTCTCAGGCGCGGTGGTTCTCGTTGCGGACGATGTTGCCGACTCGGGCCACACCCTAAAGATGGTGATGGACTTTTGCGCGGGCTCGGTCCGTGAGGTTCGATCTGCGGTGCTGTACGCCAAGCCGCAATCAGTCATAGTGCCTGACTACTCTTGGAAAGAGACCGAGAAATGGATCAATTTTCCCTGGTCGGTCGAAGGCCCAGTAATCTCCTCCGAAGCGATGTGAACCACTCGTCAGCAAAGTCGTTCGTGAGACAGGGGTCATCTCGTTGCGTCGACCTTGCGGCAGTCAGGCATTCGCTCGCGCCTTAGCGCGTGTGGCCAAAGTACATGAGTTCCCATATCCCCGCGTCGCTGACGTCTTCGATCTTTTGTTTCGCGACGAAGTGTTCGAGCCGTACTTGTCCGGTGAATCGGAGGTACGCACCGTCGAAGTGGACCAGACGTGCGAGGATGTGCCTGAGACCGGAGACATCGTCGATGAGTTTCCGATTCTGGATGGTCTCCGCTCGTCGGAAACTCACTTTGTACACGTCGTCATCATCGGAGTACTCGTAGACCACGACGTCGGCGATTGGCTTGGCGCTCTGTTCGTCGACGTGTTCTTCATCGAGACTGAATCGCACCTTCGTCGCGTCGTCCGCCACGATCTCACCTCCTTTCGCGAGGAGAAAGACCGGAATCTGAGAATCCCCGAAGTTGTGTTCGGCTGTGATGTAACTAGCGATGATCGAAAATGGTCCGGCTTGAGCTCTCCCCCAGTACCAATGGTTGATGACTCTGTTCATGGCCACGTCGCCCCAGTTGTGGTCGTGGTAGCCGACGCCCTCAAGTTTTTCACGGCGTCCACGAGTGCTCAACGTGACCGACGTGGTTCCCGAGGGCACCGCGGGAAGCCAAGCGAAGAAATGTTCATTGTGCGGACCGAAGAGAAGGTGTCCGGTCTCGGGTCGCCACGAGGGGACTACTCCGGTCAGTGTCACGTCGATGACGGCGTCTTCGTGTTCGACATGGATCTGGTAACGCTGGAGGTCACCACGAATGAAATTGTCGCCGAGACGGACATCGCAGTTCTCACTGCTCGCGAAGAACAACGCTTCCGGGTGATGGATTTCGAACGCGAGAGGCGCGATGCCAGGACGGTCGAGGTGTACGGCTACGAAAGGCTCGAGTGGTCGATCGGGTGAGAGCGGGTTCTTCGTGTAGAACACGATCACCAGCGACGAACCATCGTCAAGGTGGGCATCGAAATACCACCATTCGTATGACCCGGCCGCGGTGACGGTGCGCAGGCCGTCTTCCCAAACTGCGATGGCGTCCGGATCAAGACCGAGGCGTCGGTATTCCTCCGGCGTGTCTGCCATGTGGCATAGAGCGACGTCGCGCCTTTTCTTCACTTCGGTACTCTTTCGTCTGCTGGGCGCGTCGACGCCTGGGGAAATCGCTCTCTTTTGATTTGGCATGGAGTGGTCACCTCCGCCATTCGGCAGCTCCAGAACCTCGTGGCACTAAGACCGGGTCACGCCATCGCGGCGGAGTCCTCGAAAAATGGACAGGTGGAGCGACCATGTGGACGTCGCCGAGTGGACTTGGGGCGTCGTAGGGGAGTGGCTCGCGAATGCGATGGTCGTCATCGGAACCGGCGATGTGGGGATCAACGAGCCCGAGTGACTCGCACCACATCGCGGTTCTGGTGAGGTTGACGTTGACCCGCCAGGATCCGCCTTCCGTGGCGCGCTTAATCAGTGCAGCGGTTGCGCCGATGGCGCCCATGTAGCCGGTCACGTAATCGTTGATGAGTCCCGTAGGGGGAAGCGCGGGCTCGCTCTCGCTGCCTTCAGTCGTCATGAGACCGGAGGCGGCCGAACCGATCATGTCGAAGCCGCCACGTTCGGCCCAAGGTCCGGTCGATCCGAAGCACGTGACCGCCACGTAGACGATGCCGGGATAGCGCTCCGCCAACTCTTTTGGGGCGAGTCCTCGACGTTCGAGCGTCCCGCCTCGGTGGTTGTTGACCACGACGTCAGCATCGGCGAGTAGCGTTTCAGCTCGTCCACGGCCGACGGAACTAGCCAAGTCGATGTAACAACTCCGTGATCCAGCGTTCGCCTCGGCGTAGATGAATTCGTGTTCGTAGTCGTCGGGTCGAGTAGCGCACAGCGCGTCGGCGCCATGTTCAGCGAGCGTGCGGCCGACGGTGGGCCCGGCGACCGCGTGGGTGAAGGACAGAACCCGGATCCCGTCGAAGGGCCGATCGGCCGGTCCGAAGATTCGAGCGGGCGCCTCGCCGATTCGTTCGAGTCCGATAATGGGCTGGTTTGCCAGTATCGCTCCTTGAGGGTGAGCGAGCCATTCTGAGGGAGTACGTATGACCGAGATCGTCAGCCCGGCCGCCGCCGCCGCCGACTCCAACTCGAAGGCGTTCCATCTGGCGATTGCTCCGGCCACCTTTTTCGAGTCGGGTGGAACGTCCAAGAATCGACACCACTGAGCGACCATGTACGGGTAGACGCCCGACGCCATGACCCAACGGCCATCGCGCGAGCGATACGGCGTGAGCAGGAAGGGATTGTCGCGCAACAGTGGCTTTGGCGTCGGTTCGCCGTTCAGCGTCGGATGCCACGAGATGTCGGGATTGATGGCGTGCACTGCCTGGCGCAGATCCAGCGAGAGGTCCTGTTCCGGTCCGCCTCGCTCACGGTGAAAGGCGACCGCGCCCACCGCGCCGGCCATGATGGGTATACCGACGCAGGCACCGAGGCGATGTTTCGACGGCAGGATCGGGTCCTGCCCGGAGAAGGACACGGACCCGCCCGTCGACGCTCCGCTCAAACCAACTCCCGAGAGCAGGGCATCGAGGACCGTTAACGGATCGAATCCGCTCGGAAGAGATTCGGGCGTCACCGGGACGTCATCGTGCCGGGGCGTCATATCCTCAACCTCCGTGGTTCACGCGTGGCGAGTGAACGGTGCGCCGGCGTTGAGTGCTCATGGAAGGCGTTCGTCTCTCGGATTGATTGTTCAAGCACGACTTCAATGGCGTCGCTTGCTGTTCCCTCCGATACGAGTGTCAACTGTCGCCGTCTGCTTGGGCTGATCGTTCGGCGCACGCGCGCTTCGCCGTTGAGAAGGATTGCGACGCTCAGCGCGGCGAGCAACGCGGCACCGGCCGCGTAGAGGAGACCGGTGTGGATGCCATTCACAAATGCAACGCGAGCGTGAACGCCGGTTGATCCTCCGGCGTGGATGGCGATTGCGAAGGAAGCCCGAGCCTGGTGGACGAGCGCTGCCGGAGCGCCGGGTAGGTTGAGGCTGGAGCGGTACACGCCAGTGACGATGCTGCCGATTACCGCCGTTCCGAGTGCGCCACCGACTTCGCGAGAGAGATCGTTGAGAGCCGATCCGACCCCCTGCTGGGCCTGAGGGAGTGCTTCGGTGATGGCAGACGTCGCGGGCGTCATGGCGGCGCCCATGCCGACACCGAGCGGGATAAGACCGACCAAGATCAGGTAGTAACTGCTGTTCGGCTGAATTCGCGAGATGATGGTGAGTCCGACGGCGACGAGAACCAGTCCGAAAACACAGATACGGCGGGCGCCGAATTGTGAGACCAGCCGCGGCGTAAGTCGGGCCGCCGGCATCATTGTCGCCGAGAGTGGGAGCACCGCTGCGGCGGCTACGAGTGGGCTATATCCGCGCACGCCGTCGAGGTACTGCATGCAGACAAAGGTGAAGCCAAAGAACGCGAAGAACTGAATGCAGATCGACAGACTGCCCGCGGAAAGCGTGCGGTCGGAGAAGAGCCGAGGATCCAAGAGTGGGTGATCCTGGCGGTACTCGAAGAGGACGAACCCCGTCAGCGCGACCAGTCCGAGCACGATGCCGCCCAATGTTCGCGCGCTCATCCAGCCCGCATCGGGAGCCTCGATGATGCTGAATACGAGCGCGACGAGTCCAATCGTTGAGAGGATCGCCCCGCCCTTGTCGAGCGACGGTGCGTTGGGCTGAGAGGACTCGGGCACGAATCGGAAGGTTCCAGCGAGGGCGACAACGGCCAAGACCACGTTGACCGCAAAGGCCGCTTGCCAGGAGAACCACTCCAGGAGGATGCCGCTACAGAGCAGACCCAAGATTGCACTGCCACCGGCCACCGCGGCCCAGATGCTCACCGCCTTCGTACGTTCTTTCGCTGGGAATGTCCCGGTAATGGTTGACAGCGTCGCCGGCATCACGAGTGACGCACCGAGCCCGATCAGCCCGCGCAAGAAGATGAGCTCGTTGGGCGACGTCGCAGCCATTGCCATCGCGGAGGCGGCACCGAAGACGACGAGCCCAATGACTAGCGCGCGACGACGTCCATAGCGATCACCGATCGCTCCGGACGGGAGGAGGAGAACCGAGAAGACCAGCAAATACGCGTCGATAATCCATTCGAGTTGAGTCTGACTCGCGTGGGTGCTGCGGACCAGATCGGGGATCGCCACGTTTAGCGACGCCATTGCGGCCGAGACGGCCCCGAGGGCGACACAGACGACGATCGTGACCATCGACAGGTTGACGCTCTTACTTGTCGTTGCGGGTGGAGATTTCATGACGGCCTTTCTTAACGAAGGAATATTCTTTTTTAACACGGAGCAATCGCATTGTCAAGAGGGAATATTCGTTTTAGGATATGGTGAGGACATGCCCCGAATCACCGACGAACGCAGAGAAGAGCGACGCGAGCAGGTCCTCGAGGCGGCGCGAGCCTGTCTCCAAGATCATGGTCTCGAAGCCGTCTCGATGGAGATGATTATCGCTCGCTCAGGTCTCTCGACCGGAGCCGTGTACGGCTATTTCAAAGGAAAGGACCAGATAATTAATGCCGTCATCGCCGAGGGCACGGCCCAAATGGCCGAGGATCTCGCACCGATCCTGATGAACCCTAATCCCCCTCCGCTCGCTGAATTCATGCGTCAAGTGCTCAACACGGTCGACAATTTTGGCCGACACAAGAAGGGGGGCATCGACCGGCTGCTCGTGTCGCTTCACGGCTGGAGTCACTCCCAGAGCGATCCCCAACTCAAGAAGGTCACCCGCGCTTCGTACGCCAGCCTCCGGAAGATGTTTGCCGAAGTAGTGAGACGATGGCAGGCAAATGATCGGTTCGAAGCTGCTGCAGACCCAGACGCAGTCGCCGAGTTACTTACATCGATAACGCTGGGGTTCGTCGCCCAGCGAGCAATGGCCGGGTCGGCAACTGTTTCGGGCCATCTCAAGGCCCTCGAATTGCTCACCGGAGTTTCGAGCACGGCGCGCGTCTACCAGGAGTTTTGGAATGCGTGAATTTAACGCTGAACGCGTTCAACATTGAGCAACAGGGAAAGTAGGTCCTTGACTTCTAGAATTTCGGCTTCCCCCGGGCGCAAACCGGCGAATTCACAATCAGCAAATAGCGTTCGATAGAGATGACTAGCCGGCTGATGACTCAACATCGCGTTCAAAATCATTGTGAGGTGCTTGACGTTCTGGACTTCGTCATCCCGAAAGTCATGCGTATTCTTAAATTCACTTGGGCGGTGGCTCTGCTGTCTCGTTGTGGCCAAGAAACCGTGTCAATGAGTCCCCGCTTCACCGCTACCGGTAGTGCGGTCTTCGCGACCGTGACCAGCCGGTTCTGAGTCGTAGGCGCATACAACGTCTTTCCATCAAATTTGAGTCTCATTCTCAGATCTTTCTCATAGAGCACTTCACGATCGAGATCGCATGACAGGGCTATGAGGGTCTCGTAACGCTGAAACCGGCCTGTCATGGTTGAATGGTGGTGTGTAGTGAGTAATAGTTGTGTGACTTTCCGTCGGTGTCGTGCTGAGGTAGTGCCGGAGTGAGCATTACCCTCGCAAGCGTCACGAAAAGCCAGTAATGCTCCCGTAGCTCAGGGGATAGAGCATCGGTTTCCTAAACCGTGAGCGCAGGTTCGAATCCTGCCGGGGGCACTAAGGTCGCTGGCTAGTGCGACTTCGTGGTCACGACCAACGCGCCGTTGTTGCCGATCGCGGAGAATCCTCCCACCGCGCTGCAACTCGCGGACGTCGCGCACGAAATCGAAAGCACGCCCGTTCCGATGGCCTTAAGGCTCTTCACCGGCCGTACGGGACTCGCCACTCCCCACACCCCGTGCGATTCATTGATGACGAAGGACTGCGGATTCCCCTTGGCGCTGCTGTACGTGCCGATGACGCCGCAGTCGCCCTTGGAAGGACACGAGACCGACTGCACGTACGTCGCGTCGCCCTTGTTGAGCGCGTCGAGACCGGGAACCAACGTCGCCTGGCCCCACGTGCCGTGCTTCTCGCTCACCGTGAAAGCGATCTGGTGGTCATTGAGTCCGTACGAACCTCCAGCGGTGCAATCGCCCTTCGAGGCACATGAGATCGTCGTCAGGGATGAAAGGTGCTTGCCGTTCAACGTGTCGAGCCCGGGCACGAGGATCGCCTTGCCCCACACCCCCTTCGACTCGCTTACGATGTACGCCCGAGTCGTGCCGCCCTTCTGTTGAAACTGACCAACGGCACTGCAATTGCCGGGCGCGCCACAGGACATCGATCGCAACTCCGATTCGCCGAAATTGAGCCCCTTCAATCCGGCGACTCGCTGCACCCTGCCCCACACACCGTGGGTCTCGTTCACCACGAAACTCGGTTCGACGTGACCCGTCACGCTCACGGGGAATGTTCCGCCCGCGCTGCAGTCGCCCGGTGCGGCACACGAGATCGAATCCACACCGGCGCCGCCGCCCTCGAAGGTGGCGGGACCCGCCAGCTCCTGCGCCTCGCCCCAGACGCCTCTGGTCTCGTTGACCACGAAAGCGCCGGAATCTGCTGGCGCGCCGGTCACCGGCAAGAAGCCGCCGGCGCTGCAGTTGCCCGCGGACGCACACGAGATCGACGTAATGAAGGATCCATCACCCGTGCCGATGAGGGCCGAACTGCGCACCTTCGTCGCGCGTCCCCACCGGCCATCCTTTTCGTCGACGACGAAGACGTAGGTCTCGGTCGGACTCAAGGCGTAGCTGCCACCGGCGCTGCAGTTGCCCGCGCTGGGACAGGACACGGCGTACACCTCAGTGTTCTGTCCGGCCTCGCCGTTCGTCAGTCCGTGGACTCGCTGCGCGGCGCCCCAGACGCCGTTGGTCTCATTCACCACGAAGGCTTGGCTGCGCTGCGCGCTGAGCGCGTAGTTCCCGCCGGCGCTGCAGTTGCCGACGGCGGCGCACGATACGGAGAAGAGTTGCGATCCAAAGAGATAGTTGTGCGTGGGTAATCCGCGAATCTCCGTGGCGGATCCCCACTGCACTTTCGGGGCGGGGGAGGAGCCCGACGTCGAGAACGGGGCCACGCTGAGCGCGACCATCGAAAGAACGCCCAACGCAATCCTCACGCACCGCTGTTGAATCAAGGTCTCTCCCAGGAGGCGACTCGGCGCCCGTCAAATTTCCGCACGAGGCAACCTATCATCGCGGTTCGAATCGTTTACGTCGGCGGCATGGCTCCGGCGAGCGAACGCGGGTCGCGAGAATCGGTCCTCGCTCTCGAGCATCGAACGTGGCGGCGCGACCATCTCGCTCGTCGTTGGCGCCGCACCCGCGCGGGCGCGTCGGTCTCAGTGCGACGTCACGGACGACGTCGGGCCCGGTGACGGCCTTCGCCGCGGCGCTCGAGGAGAGCGCGTTCGAGCGAGGAACGTCACGCCGAGGATGACGCAGAGAAGCGCCAACAAACTTGGAACCACGTAGGCAGCGTCTGACGACGACGACTTCGCGACGGCCGACGCCAACTCCACCGTGCTCGGTCGCGACGGATCGGCGACGCCGTCGTAACTTCGTGCCCGGGGCCGACAGCGTGGACTTCGACGCGATGACCTCCTCGTAGCGAACACCGTGAACACGGTACGATCCGCGGCACGTGTAACCCGCGGCGTTACTGCCGCTGCCGCCGATGTTGCCGACGCAGCTCGTCACGGTCACGACCACTGGGATGCCGTGATCCTTCAATCGCACGATGCGCGCGTTGTCGTTCAGTGCGGATACGAAACTCACGACGACGATCGCGGCGAAGGCCGCGAGCACCAGAACGCCGGCGATCGACCAGAATCGCCCCGCAATGTGTTGAGCCTCCGCTCCTCGTAGTGAAAAACTCTCGCGAGGCTCCGGTGGGTTGGTCGTCATTCGTCATTTCTAGCGTGGTCGAGCGGACGCCCGAGACGACTTCACCCTGGGTGATCCCTCGAACCTGACGGCCACCCTCGATACTCCAGCGGGTCGTGCGGAGTGCCGGGGTGAAGGACGCGTCGACTTCAATGGGTTAATGTCCCATGGATGAAGCGACGTACCGCGACGATGCTGACCGCGATGGCGGTCGTGGCGGTCTCGTTGATGGGCCTCCCGGCCTCGGCGACCACCGCGTCGAGAAAGGCCGATGTCGCACTCGCGCGAAAGGCGCTGATCGTCAAGTCGGACTTTCCCAGCGGCTGGACGGCGTCGCCGAGTGGCGGGAACTCGGATAGTCCGAACATTGATCTTTCCGACCTCGCGAAGTGCCTCGGCGTTGCCAAGTCGGTCGTGAATTACAACGCTCCCGAAGCCGATAGCCCGTCGTTCAATGACAACAGCACGGGCCAGAGCGTGCAAGACGAAGTGGACGTATTTCCCAGCGCGAAGATCGCCGCCCAGCAGTTCGAGTCCTTCGCGTCGTCGCGAACGCCGGGGTGCATTCAACAGTTCTTCAACGAAGCGTCCAGCAAAGCCCTTATGGCGAAGGATGTCGGCAAGGGTGCCAAGGTCGGCAACTCGACGGCGGTCGGTCTCGCGACGCCCGTCGCGAGCAATCAGTCCACCGCGTTGAAGATCTTGATCCCGATCTCGTATAAAGGGACGAAGATCACTATCGTCATCGAATTGGTCACGATCATGTCGAAGTCGAAGACCGAAGGAGCGCAACTCACGATCGGGTACCCGGATATCGAGCCCATTGCTTCGTCACTTGTCGCGCACCTCGAGGACGTCACCATTCAGCGACTCGGATGACAGTTCGAGGAGTCCACCAACCGGCCCGTCGCTCACGGCACCGTTGACTACATCGAGATCCGCGGGTACATTGGCGCGCACTCGTTCGCCGGTTGACGTCGCCGAGGTGGACGGCGTCTAGGAATCTCTCTCCGTGCCGAAGCGCGGCTGGCGCTTCTCGATGAACGCGGTGATCGACTCCTGCGCGTCGGGGATGAGGCTCGCCGAGGCCATCACGTCGGTGGCGTAGGCGTAAGCGTCCGACTGATCCATCGCCATCTGTTCGTAGAACGCCCGTTTGCCGATGCCTTTCGACACGGCGCTCCCGCGAGTGGCCCGACGCAGCAATCGGTGGCTGGCCTGGTCTAGTTCGTCCGACGGCACGACGAGGTTGACCAATCCCCACGATTCCGCCGTTCGCGCGTCGATCGCGTCGCCGGTCATCGCCATCTCGAGCGCCCGCTTCCGGCCGATCGACCGGCCCACCGCCACCATCGGCGTCGTGCAGAACAGGCCGCCCTTGCCGCCGGGTGTGCAGAACGTCGCCTCCTCGCTCGCCACGGCGAGGTCGGCCGTGGCGACCAGCTGGCAACCGCCCCCGGTCGCCAGGGCGTGGACCCGAGCGACCACCGGCTGGGGGATCGCCTGGATCGTCTCCATCATCGTGGTGCAGACGCCGAAAAGGTGACGGACCGACTCGAGGTCTTGGCCCGCCATTTCGGCGAAGTCGTGCCCCGCGCTGAAGACCCGTCCCTTGGCCGCGAGGATCACCCCCGTGGCGTCGCTGTCGCCGGCGCCGATGAACGCCTCCGTGAGCTCTTGCATCAGTGCGAGTGAGAGGACGTTCAATCGCTCGGGGCGGTTCAGCCAGATCGTGATGGTGTCGCGCTCTCGTTCAGTGAGAATGAATTCGAATGGCTCTGACACACCGCGTCCCTTCACGTCAACGACGCCGAGCCTAATTCGTAGGGCTCATCGCCGGACCGGTCACGGTGTCGACACTCGATCTGATGAACGAGCGTGGACTGATGTCTACGAGTCGACCGCGGGCTCCTCGGGAGCGTCGTCCTCGCCGAGGTAGTTGTCGATGAGCGTCAACAGGAGCTTCAGGTCGAGCGGCTTCGTCAGGTACTCGTTGGCCCCGGCCTCTCGGAAGCGTCGGACCTGGCCGGGCGTCGCGTCCGCCGAGAGCACGACGATCGGGATGTTGGCGGTCGCCGGGTCGAGTCGGAGTCGTTCGAGGACTTCGAATCCATTGATGTCGGGTAGGTGCACGTCGAGCAGTATCAGGTCCGGGTGTCGCACCTGGGCGATGCCGATGCCCGGACTTCCCTGGACGGACGTGAGGAGCTGGATGTCGGGCCGTTGGAGCAAGAGACGCTCGACCAGTTGCACGTTGTAGAGATTGTCTTCGATATACAGGATCGTGGTCATGATGAGTCGTGCCTCGTATCAGTCGCCTGGCGTCATACTAGTGACGCCTCTGGGAAAGTCTCGGCAAGTGGCAACTCGAACCAGAAGGTCGAACCCTCGTCGACGACGGTCTCGAAACCCAGAGTCCCGCCCATGGCCTCGACGAGGGTCTTGGAGAGCGTGAGTCCGAGCCCGGTGCCCTCAATCCCGCGCGTCTCGGCGTCCAGTCGATCGAACGCCGTGAAAAGCCGTTCGCGTAGGTCCGGCGCGATGCCGTGGCCCGTGTCCGAGACCGAGAACCGGACGAACCTGTTGCGCGCCTTGCAGTGCAACGTCACACTGCCGTGGCTCCGGTTGTACTTGATCGCGTTGGACAAGAGATTAAGGATCACCTGCTTCAGCCGGAGGTGATCGGCCACGACCGGATAGTTGAAAGAGTCGCTGTAGCCAATGCCGACGTCGCGCTCGCGGGCCTGGGGACCGATGATGTCGAGACACTCCAGGACGAGTGTCTGGAGCAGCACTGGCTCGGGGGTGAGGCCGATGTTGCCCGACTCGACGCGCGAGATGTCGAGGACCTCGTTGATCAGCGTCAAGAGGTGCTGTCCCGACTTGTAGACGTGATCGACGAGCTCGAGGTCCTCCTTGGACTTGAGCTCCATCTGCAGGATCTGGGCGAATCCGAGCACCGAGTTGAGCGGCGTACGTAGTTCGTGGCTCATTCGCGACATGAACTCGCTCTTGGCGGCGTTGGCACGTTCGGCCTCCTCCTTGGCGACGGCCAACGTCTCCTCGAAGGCGACGGCCTCGGTCACGTCGCGTGACACGAGCACCGCCCGGGCGGGCTGGCCGGCCTCGTCGTCCAGTAGTCGTCCCCTGGTCTCGACGATCATCCAATGTCCGTCGGCGTGACGGGCGCGAAAGCGGTAGTTCAGCAGTTCGTCACTCTCTTCGGCGAACATCCGCTCCAATTCTCCCGTGACGACGGGAATGTCGTCGGGGTGCACGATCGCGAGGGCGCTGCGGCCCATGCGTTCGGACCTCGGGAAGCCGTAGATCCGCTCGGTGCCCGGACTGGCTTCCAACACCATAAGGTCCCTGTCGATGACGACGATCGAGTCGGGCGCCGCGTCCAGGATCGCCCTCGTCTTCGAGTAACTTCGCTCGAGCGTCGCCTCCCACGCGACGGTGTCAGAGACGTCGCGCGAGATCAAGACCAACCGAGTCGCCGGCCCTTCGGAGTCACGTAGGGTCCGGCCTCGGACCTCGATCGTGACCAGACGACCGTCGACGTGATTCATTCGTGCGCGAAAGCTCACCGCGCCGTCCGTCTCGAACGCCGTCACGAACGCGTCGTGGACCATTTGGCGATCCGCGTCGACCACGAGCTCATCGACCTGTCGACCGATCCGCTCGTCGGCGGCGACGCCGTGAAGGCTCTTGGTCCCGGGGCTCGCTTCGAGGATCGTGAGGTTTCGGTCGATGACGATGATCGAGTCGATGGCGGCGTCGAGGATCGCGCGCGTGGTCTCACGACTCTCCGCCAACTCCGCTTCGGCGGCGATAGTGTCCGTCAGGTCTCGGGCGATGAAGACCGCCTGTGTCGCCGGCGCGCCATCGACGCGCATGGCGTGACCTCGAGCCTCGACCACCATCCAGTGTCCGTCCGAGTGCTGCGCGCGGTACTGGATGCTCACGACGTCGCCGGAGCTCTCCTCGAACATCTTCTCAAGCGCGTCCTTCACCGCCGGCCGGTCGTCGGGGTGCATGAGTCCGAACACGCTGGCGCCCATTGCGACGTCATCGTCGTAACCAAAGAAGTTCTGGCCCCGCGGGCTGTTATCGGCGATCACCAGGTCGCGATCGACGATCACGATCAGGTCCGCGGCCGCGGCGAAGATCGCCTTGGTCATCTCGACGTTGGCCGCCAGGGCGGCCGTGCTGGCGTTTCGATTGGTCACGTCTCGACCGGTTGAATAGATGAGCGACCCGCGTCGCTGCGACGTCCACTCGATCCATCGGTACGAACCGTCTCGGCACCGCAGCCGATTCTCGAATCCGGCACGCGTGGCGGACGAATCGTCCCATTCCGCGACGTTCTCCGCGATCGTCCGTTCGACGTCGTCCGGGTGGACGAAGTCGATGAAGTCCTTGCCGGTGAGGTCGTCGGGACTCCAACCGAGCACTCGCTCCCACGCGGGATTGGTCAGACCGAACTTCCCACCGACCTCGTAGACCGAGAGCAGGTCGACGGAGTTTCGAAAGTACTCACTCAGGTCAGGATTCGTCTGGGATTCAGCAGGCATTGACGTCCGCCCGTCTGCGTGCATTCGACAAGTGCTCGGTCGCGCGCGACGCGTGCGCGATCCCTACCGCCCCGCAATCACTCATCTTGGGCCACACGTCCCAACCTATCGGCTGGTGCTGGGAACGTCGATGAACTGCGCGAAAGCACGGTGGTGGGCGATTGCGCCTGTCGAAAGGCCTCGGTCGGTACCTAATCCAAGAAGCCGGTCCACCGAGGCGGTGGACCGGCTTCTTGGATGAAAGGAGTCGAACGGCGCTCTATTGACTCTTGGTAGAGAGGAGCGCGCTCTGCGTGGACAGCGAGGTGTTCCAGTGCAGTTGGACGTGCAGGTGCAGTCGCTGGATGAGGTACGTCTCAGCGGCGATCGCACGACGGCGAGCGAGTGCGGCGTTGCCCTTGGCGTAACCGGTGATCGACACCACTGAGTGGATCGTCAATCTCCTAATCAAGACGACGATGGCGTTTCGCGCCGCGCCGGTCAGCCCGGCGCTGTTCTTCGTGAACGTGACGCGCACGGCGCCCGGGATGGGGAGCTTGGCGAAGGTCACGGTCGTGGCGCTCGATGAGGCGGTGGCGTACGTGCCGTCACTGGCCTTGGTCGCGGTCACTACGCACGTGCCCGCGGTCGTCGACGTGAGTATCGTGCCGGTGCTCGTGCAGCCCGTCGCGGTGCCGTTGGCGACCAGGAAACTAAGCGCGCCGGTACCGGAACCGCCGGTGGTCACGATGGTGAATGGACGACCGTACGTGGCGTTCACGCTGGTGATGACGAGTGCGGTCTGGGTCTGTCCGACCTTGATCGCGACCGTGTCGACGACGTTCAAGGCGTCACCCGTGTACGTCAGGGTGTACGACGTGCCCGCGACGCCGGTGAGCGTCAGTCCGCTGAAGGCGGCGACGCCGGCGACGAAGTTGGCGGTGGAACCGGCGCTGATCGCGCCGCCGGCCCCTGAAGAGATCGATGCCGTTACGGCTCCGGTGGCGAACGTGGTGACGACGTTGCCGCCGCTGTCCTCAATCTTGACGACGGGCTGTTGGGCGAGGACCACGCCCGAGCCTGTGAAGTTGCTGGGCTCGGTCGTGATGACCAACTTCGACGGCAGGCCAATGGCCACGGTGGTCTGAAGCGTGGTGGTGACCGGCGTGAGGGTTCCGTCGGTGAAGGTGATGTAGTAGCTGCCCGGCGCGGCGTTGATGGCGAGTCCAATGAACGAGGCTTCGCCAAGCACCACGACCTTGGTGCTATTGGTGATGCTCGATCCGGTGTTTCCGCTCACGAGGGCCGCGGTGACAGTTGACGTGTCACCCTTCAAGATGGCGCCACTCGCGTCCTCGACGGCGATGACCGGCTGAATCGGGAGCGCGGCACCGTTGACGGCGGACGTGGACGGCGCGGTGATGATCGCCAACTTGGTCCCAGGTCCGGTGACCGGAATCGACCCAGACGAGATGGGCGTGAGCGAACCATCGGTGAAATTGAGCGTGCCGGTCGTGGTGTCGATCGGCGCGGTGATCGTAAGCCCGCTGAATGCGGCGACACCAGCGACGGCGGCCTTCGTGTTGTTGGTCAACGTACTGCCAGCACCGGTGTACGCGGCGGTCACCGTTGACGTGTCCGTGGTCACGACGTTGCCACCGGAGTCGACGACGTCAACGACCGGCTGCGGCGTGAGTGCGACACCGCTGACGGCGCCAGCCGCCGGAGCAGTGGAAAAGGCGAGCTTCGTGGCGGCGCCGACCGTGACGGCGATCGTGGACGAGACGACAGGTGTGGCCGAGTCAGTCGTGTCAGTAAAGGTCAACGTGTAGTTGCCAACGAGTTCGTTCAGCCCAAGGTTCGTGAATGTGGCGACACCACCAGACGAAGCAACGGTCGTCGTACCGACCAAGGAACCTACGCCAGATGTGATCGAGGCGGTGACCGAGCCAGTCGCACTCGGGTCGGGAGAGTTGCCGGTGCTGTCAATCCAAATGACGGGCTGTTGGCTGAGAGCTGCACCGCTCGCCACCGTTCCTGACGGCCCGACATGAACTGCCAATTGATATGGCCCAGCGGCTGACGCGGTCGTGGCGAGACCGACGACGAAGGTCGATCCCAACAGTGCTGTGGTGACGAGAAACCGTGTTACGACGTGACGTCGTGAAACGGATCTTTTCGTTGTGTGCATGACTTACTCCATTGATTCGCTCGTTGCTACCTATAACAACGGTAACGCGCACAACTTGTGCATTGTCAGTGAATGTGCGCAGCGTACGTAGTTGTTACAAGTTTGTTCGAGCGCGCACGAACATTTTTCAATTCGTCATGTCGGGTGAGTGCAGAATTGATTGTCAACAAAAAATCTGAAACATGTCGGGAATGCCTTTGAATCGTAGGGATTGAACGACGGCGCCCGATACGGGAGCGCCACTTCACGTCGTCACGGACTCGGTGGTCGTGGAGTCGTCGGACAACAACCGCGACAATATGAAATTTGTGTTGCGATGTGCCGAGAGACGCTCGTGCGAGGCTCTGGCTCCCACTCGCGGGGTGCCATCGAGTCCCATGTCGTCGACACGTGATCACTGAATGGTCGATGCTCCTCGTGAAATGGTTCCGAAACGTGGTTACAGTCGAGGGCGATAACCCATTCGAAGAGGAGGAGATCATGGCCGATCCCAATCGACCGCCGCTCACGTTCGCGTTCTTTCCTGACGTCGCGACATTCGAGGTGACGAGCGACGACATTGCCGACGGCGCGATGTTGTCGAACGCGCAGGTCGCCAACTTCATGGGCTACAGCGGTGAGAATCTCTCACCGCAACTCTCGTGGCGCGGCTTTCCGGCCGCGACCAAGAGTTTTGCGATCACCGTGCACGACCCGGACGCGCCGACCGGAAGTGGCTTCTGGCACTGGGTCGCGCTGAACATTCCGGCCGACGTCCATCAGCTCGTCACCGGCGCCGGTTCCGAGGGTTCCGACGGCTTGCCCGCGGGCGTCGTGCAACTGCGCAACGACGCGGGGACGCGCGGGTACGTCGGTGCCGCACCGCCGGGGGGTGACGTGCCCCACCGCTACGTGCACACCGTCCACGCCGTCGACGTCGAACGTCTGGACGTCGAAGCCGACGCGGCGCCGGCCATCGCGGGATTCAACCTGCGCTTCCACGCGATCGCTCGCGCGCAAGTCGTACCGGTATTCGGGTCGTAGCTGCACTGACGTCGATCGACCCGGTGACGTTGGTGCCGCGCCCGGTTGCCTCAGCGATGCATGTCGTCCTCGTGGGAGGCGTGACCGGTCGGCTCTAACTGAAACGTGGAGTGCGCGATGTCGAAATGATCGACCAGGCAGGACTGGAGTGCGTCGAGAATCTGCGGCGCGTGACCGGTGTCGAAGCATCGACTCTCGACGATGACGTGCGCCGACAAAGTGATCGAACCCGAGGTGAGCGTCCAGGCGTGGAGGTCGTGGACGTCGAGGACGTCATCGATCTCGGTGAGGTGCGCTCGAACCGCGAGGAGATCGAGGTCCTCCGGCGCGGCTTGCAGGAGAATCCGACCCGAGTCGCGCAAGAGCGCCCAGGACGTCCACAGCATCAAGACGGCGACGAGGATCGAAGCGACCGAGTCCGCTCGCTGCCAATGCGTCACCACGATGATCAGGCCCGCCAGTGCGGTGCCGAGGAAGGCGTAGAGGTCCGTGACGATGTGAGCGAAGGCCGCCCGTAGGTTGAGGCTTCGACGGTTCGCGTGCGCCAGGACGCGCACCGCGATGAGGTTGACGGCGGCGCCCAGTACGGCGACCGCCAGAACGAGACCGCCGGTGACGTGCGAAGGCGTGAGCAGTCGCGCCACGGCCTCGACGCCGATGGCGATCGCGATGACGACCAGGAGCACGCCGTTGGCCGCGGCCGCCAGAATCTCCGCCCTCTTGAACCCGAAGGTCCATCGTTGGTGCGCTGGCTTGGTGGCCAGGTGGATCGCCCAGGCGCTGAGCGACAGAGCGGCGACGTCGGTGATCATGTGACCGGCGTCGGCGAAGAGCACCAACGAGTTTCCGATGATGGCCGCCACGATCTCGGTCACGAGGAAGAGGACGATCAGTGCCAGCGTGACGAGGACCAGCCGCATGTCCGCGGTGGGCTCGACGCCATGGGTGTGGCGTCCGACGTCGTGCCTCTCATCCAACGCGAGACGATCCGTCCGAGAAGGCGATGCGGGACATGTGCCATGGTCTCACACCACCACCAACAGTGGTCGGTGTGACCGGCGACGTCGTGACGAAGCTCGCGGTGGCGCCACGGGCTCGCGACCCGAATGGCGTATGCGTCGAGGTCGCGTGCCCCGCCATTATTGTGAATCGAATCAAGCGGTGGTCCGACGGCGAGTTGGATCGACGCCGAGAAGTCCGCGATCCGTCAAGCAGTGGGGATGCAATGAGCGATAATCAGGGCCCGGGCCCGCTGGCCCTGGTCGGTTCGGGTGAGTACCTACCGCAGATGGCCGAGATCGAAGGCGGACTCATCGCCGGGCGACCGTCGCGCTACGTGCAGTTGGCCACCGCCGCGGTACCCGACGGACCGCCCGTGGTCGAGCGCTGGCATAACCTGGGCCGCGCGCAGGCGGAGCGACTCGGTGTGGAGGCGGTCATCCTCGAGGTCAACGATCGCGACGACGCGCAGAACTCCTCGATCGCCGGCCAGGTGGAGGGCGCCGGACTGGTGTACCTCTCCGGTGGCCACCCCGCGTTCTTGGCCGAGACGCTGCGCGGCACGTTGGTGTGGGACGCGATCGTCACGGCCTGGCGCGGCGGCGCGGCGTTGGCCGGTTGCAGTGCGGGCGCGATGGCGTTCTCGTCGTGGGTGCCGTCGCTTCGTCATCCGCGCGAAGGCGGCACCGAGGGGCTGGGCCTCTTACCGCACCTGCGCGTCATACCGCACTTCGACGCCTTCGCGGCACGGATCCCTGACATGGTCACCCGTTTCTTGTTGCCCCACGATCCGTCGATCACGGTGCTGGGCATCGACGAGGACACGGCCCTCGTCGGCGGCCCCAGCTTTTGGACCGTGAAGGGACGATCGTCGGCCTGGCGCCTCAGTGGCGACGGTCGTGAACAACTCGTCAACGGTACGAGCGTCACCACACCGACGAGCTGAGCGTCACTCGGGCCAGAGATCCTCGAGCTCTCGACCCTTGGTCTCGGGCAGCGTCCAGAAGATCGCCGTGACCAACATCGCGGGCAGGAACGTCAGGTCCGCGGCCAGCGCGAAGTGGTTGCCGATATCGGCGATGGCGCCGAAGACGACGAGCCCGATGACCGCGCCGAGGACGCCGGCGGCGAGGAACCAACCGGAGGCCGACGCGCGCACCGAGGTGGGGAAGAGTTCGTTGACGAGCGCGCCGCCCGCCGGCGCGAAGATCGATCCGAACATGACGCCGAGCACGTAGCCGATGATCAGGTCGTACCGAGGCCCCGCGTAGGAGAGGACGCCGAAGAGGGCGAGGCCGATCATGCCCAGGGCGCCGGTCACGCGACGTCCGAAGTGATCGGCCATCCATCGCCCGACGAGGAGTCCCGCGAGCCCCGTCGCGCCCGCGCCGACGACCATGATCGCCGTCGTCACACCCGAGAGATGGTCGATGTTCTGGGCGAACAGGAAGATGAAGCTGTTCGCGGGTCCGGTGATGAAGGAGAGCCCGAACGCGAGGAGCGAGATCAGGAGTAGGCGCTTGCGATACGGCCGTCCGACCGAGCCCAGCACCGGCACCACGTGGTCCGAGGCCACCTCGACGATGGCGAAGCGGTCCGGTTCGGTGGCCCAGCGACTGATCAGCGGCAACAACGCCAGCGGCACGATCGCCAACAAGAAGAGTCCGCGAAAGCCCAGTGACTTGGAGAACAGGCTGTGGATGATGGCGGTGAAGCCGGCGCCGATCCCGTAGCCGGCGGCCACGAGGGCCAGGGCCTTCGCGCGGCTCTTCGTGTCGGTCTGTTCGGCGGCGATCACTTCGGAGAGCGCGTTGGTCGCGCTGAGCAGCGGTCGGCCGCAGGCGAAGATCACGACGAACCACCAGTAGCCGGGGCTCGCGGCCGCGAGCACCGTCGCCGTCAGCCCGAGCCCCACGGTCGTGACCAGCATCCGGTGCCGGCCGAATCGGTCGGCCAGCGCCGTGAGCGGCAGACCGCCCAGTGAGGCGAGGCGGATGATCGCGAGTCCCACGCCGAGCTTCGTTCCCGAGAGCCCCGCCTGATCGGCGATCGTCGCGCCGTGCACCAGATGACCAAAGGTCCGCGCGACCGAGCCGAGGGCCGTCACGACCCCGAACTGACCGAAGCCCGACGCGAAGGAGGCGATGACCGCGCCGAGCACCACGCGGTCGTTCCACTTGTGCAGCCGCGGCGAACGAAGGGACGTCGGATCGGGTGTCGTCATCGTTGGCTCCGCAGCGAGGCACTCATGGGACGCACACGGGAATCGTCTCGTCGACGGGCGAACCAGAACGGACTGTAGAGCAGGGCGAAGAACAGGGGAACGATGACGACGCCGGTGACCAGGTACCACGGGTACGGACCCATGAGGCGCAGGAGCGTCCATTGGTGCGGGGCGTGGCGTAAGAACATGTAGTTGGCGTCGATCGCGACGTCGACGAGACCGACGATCGCGACGTATATATAGGTCATGATCGTGACGCGCTGGACCGATCCCTGGCTCGGACGTAGCCGCAGGCCCACCACGAGGAAGAGCGCCGCGACGATGATCAGCGTGTGTCCGATCACGTACTCGAAGAACTCGACGCGGGGGAAGGGTACGTTCAGGTCCGGGGTGAGGAGACCCTGCAGGGTGCCGGCGAGCGCCCAGAAGTAGGTCACCTCCACGAGCGTGCGTCGCCGCCACCAGCACGCGGCCGCGGCGACCAGGAGGGCGAAGTTGCACAGTGCCAGGGGGAGTGACGATCGGAGCGCCCACGTGCCGTCAACGAGCTGACGGACGGTATCGACCACGCAGTCCGAGAGCAGTATCACGCCGATCACCTTCGCCGCGCGCGGACCCCATCGGCCCGGGCGCAACCGGGCCCACGTGCAGAGCACCACGCACCCGATCGCCATGACGGCGGCACTCAGCCAATAGGGACCGGACGAGATCGTCGCGTCGAAGGCTCCCATGACTTTCGGGTCTAGCAGGGATGCCGCTCGGGGCGAAGGCGTTTCGCCACAATGTCGTCAACTTCTTGGGGTTCGCGTCGCCCGCTCGACATTCAGGGAGAGCATGTTGAATCATAGGAAGGATGACGTTGTCGGAGAGGATGATGATGGCGCCGCGATCAAAGGAGGTTCCCGTCATCACGGGATCGCGTTCGAGGACGCCGACGTGGTGACGAGCGAGGCGGCCAGCCCCCGTGACGAGCAGCTCGTCCTACGCGACGTGCGAGCCCTGCTCGATCAACTCCAGCTGGACCGCGGCCGCACGCTCACGATGCAGAGCCGGCTCACCGAGGACCTCGGCGTCGACAGTCTCGCGCTCGTCGAACTCTGCGACCAGTTGGAGCGCACGTTCGACGTGTCGCTCCCGGACGAGGTCTTCTTGGTCGCCACGACGCCCCAACAGTGGTTGGACGCCGTGGTCGCCGCTCGTGGCGGGACGTCGGCCCCCCGCGACGTCGGCGCCGCCGAGGGACGATCGGCGAAAGCCTCGACCTCCACCCGCGTCGCGTCACGGGCGACGAAGGCGCTGTCCCGGCTGGTCGAGGCGCTACGGTCGCGCGCCACTCGAAGCGGCGACGCGTCGTTGAGCCCTTCGCACTCGGGTTCATGGCTCTACGTCGTCTACGCCTGGGTCCTCCTCGCCCCGTTCGCGGTCGCGATCTGGCTGCTCGCGGTGCTTCCGCTGACCTTGCCTCGTCGTCGCGCAGCGGGCCGCGCAATCGCCCGCGTCCTCTGTCGAGCCCTGGGGCTCGACGTCACTGTCGACGGCACGTTGCCGGGCGACGAGCAGCCGTCGATCATCGCCGCCAACCACTCGAGCTTCATCGACGGACTCCTGCTCTACGTGTTCCTGGATCAGCCGGTGACGTTCGTCTCCAGCACCGACATGGAACACCAGTTCCTGCTCGGTCGGATCATGCGGGGATTCGGATGCGTGTTCGTCGATCGGGGACGGGCCGAGCGGAGCGCGGTCTCGGTCGAGCGGTTGGTGAGCACCATCAAGAGTGGGCGTCACGTCCTCATCTTCCCCGAGGGATCGATCAGCGCACGCCCGGGACTGCGCGTGTTCCACCTCGGCGCCTTCGAAGCGGCGACGTCGTCGGGGTGTCCCGTCGTCCCGGTCGGTATCCGCGGTTCGCGCGAGGTGTTGACCCCGGGGAGTTACCGACCTCGCGCCGGTGCCGTGACCGTGCGTATCGGACAGGCCGTCGCGGCCAGGGGCAGCGAATTCAGCGACCGCGTCGCGATGCGCGACGAGGTGCGCGACGAGATCGCGCGACTGTGCGGCGAGGCCTCGTGATCGGGCGCCGGTCTCGAGCGCGTCTACTCGTGGATGCTGTCGGTCGTGAAGCCGGCGGACTTGAGCATCTTTCGTAGGTCCACGATCTGCTGGGTGTCGAGGTCCTTGCCACGGGGCCGATCGAAGATCTGGGTCTCGTCGCCGATCGTGACGCTGAAGCGTCCGTTGCTCTCCTCGGTGATCGACCCGATCTCGGCGACGAGCGCGGCCGCGTCGTGCCATTCGATGTTGTGGCTCGCGGGGTGCGCGAGGATCTTCTCCGCGGTGACCAGGTGATGTCCAGTGAGTTTGGCGTGTGCCATGCGATGTCCTTCTCGTGCGGGTTCTCCTCGCCAACTTACGGCGTCCCACCTCGTCACGTGCCCGTTGGCACGCGGCGAAAAATCCTCCCGCGGCGTGGCCGTCGGGGGAGGGCGCAGTTATACTTGCTTGCAGTCAAGCAACTAATACTCGAAGAAGTGGACCGATGGCACCCAAAACCCTGGACGCGATGCACGGTGACCGTTACAAATGGATAGCCCTCACCAACACGACCCTCGGCGTCTTCATGGCGACCATCAACTCGTCGATCATCCTGATCTCGCTGCCGGCGATCTTCCGCGGGATCGGCATCAATCCCTTGTCGGCCGGCAACGTGGGCTACCTGCTGTGGCTCTTGCAGGGCTACCTCCTCGTGACCGCGGTGCTGGTGATCAGCCTCGGCCGTCTCGGCGACATCATGGGACGGGTCCGGATCTACAACCTCGGCTTCGCCGTGTTCTCCCTGGCGTCGGTGTTCCTCGCGCTGGATCCCTATCACGGGGGCACCGGCGCGCTGTGGCTCGTCCTGTGGCGGCTCGTCCAGGGCGTCGGGGGAGCGATGCTCTTCGCGAACTCGAGCGCCATCCTCGTCGACGCCTTCCCGTCGGACCAGCGCGGGATGGCCATGGGCATCAACCAGGTCGCCGCGATCGGCGGGTCGTTCATCGGCCTGATCGCCGGCGGCCTCTTGTCCGTCGTCGACTGGCGCCTCGTCTTTTGGGTCTCCGTCCCCTTCGGCATCATCGGTACGGTCTGGGGGTACCACAGCCTGCGCGACAACGGCAAGCGCGCCGCGGCCACGATCGACTGGTGGGGCAACCTCACCTTCGCGGTGGGACTGACCTCGATCCTCGTCGGCATCGTCTACGGCATCCAGCCCTACCTGCACCACGCCATGGGCTGGACGTCGCCGCGCGTCCTCGTCGCCTTCCTCATCGGTGTCGTCTTCCTCGTCGCGTTCTTCATCATCGAGAACCACGTGGTCTCGCCGATGTTCAACCTTCGACTCTTCAAGATGCGAGCCTTCTCGACGGGCAGCGCGGCCGGCTTCCTGGCGGCCATCTCGCGCGGCGGACTGCAGTTCATGCTCATCATCTGGCTGCAGGGCATCTGGTTGCCGCTCCACGGCTACGCCTACTCCGCGACGCCCCTGTGGGCCGGCATCTACCTCTTGCCGCTGACGACCGGCTTCTTGTTCGCCGGGCCGATCTCGGGCTACCTGTCGGATCGCCACGGCGCGCGCATCCTCTCCACGTCGGGACTCCTGGTCTTCGGCGTGAGCTTCGTCGGACTGTTGCTCGTGCCGACCAACTTCAGCTACTGGGTCTTCGCGATCATGGTCTTCTTCAACGGCGTCGGCGGCGGGATGTTCTCCGCGCCCAACGCCGCGGCGATCATGAACAGCGTGCCGGCCGAAGAGCGCGGCGGCGCGGCGGGCATCCAGGCGGCGTTCCTCAACACCGGCTTCGTGCTCTCCATCGGCGTCTTCTTCTCACTGATGATCGTCGGTCTCACGAACACGCTCCCTAAGGCCATGTTCAAGGGGCTGAGCGCGCACGGCGTCGGCGCGACCCAGGCCCACGCGATCGCGAACCTGCCGCCGGTGGGCAGCCTGTTCTCGGCGTTCCTCGGGAAGAATCCGCTGAAGAACCTCCTCGGCTCGCAGGTCTCCTCGCACGTGGACCACGCCCAGTGGCTGATCCTCACGGGCAAGCACTTCTTCCCGGACCTCATCGAGAGTTCCTTCCACCACGGACTGGTCATCGTCTTCAGCGCGGCGATCGTGATGTCGGTGATCGGGGCGCTCGCCTCGGCACTGCGCGGGAAGCGCTACGTACGTGAAGACCAGTCGCTGCGCGAACACCTCGGTGACGCGGCGGCGACCTCGAGTGCCGTGCCGGGTGAGATCGCCCTGGAAAGTGAAGTGGTGCAATGAAATCCGTCGTCCTCGAGTCCGAACGGTCCGTCGAGACCGCCGCGCGCCTGCGCCTCGTGATGGTGCGACTGGCCCGCGCCCTGCGCCATCAGGGCAGTACGGCGCTTTCGCCGTCCCAGGTCTCGGCGCTCGCCAGCGTCGACGAGTTCGGTCCCCTTCGCATCAGCGCGCTGGCGTCGCTCGAATCGGTGGGCGCGCCCGTCGCCACGCGCGTCGTCGCGAGCCTCGAGGAGCTCGATCTGTTGACGCGCACCGAGGACCCCGACGACAAGCGCGCGTCGCTCGTGGAGCTCTCCGAACACGGTCGCTCGGTGCTGGCGGCGCTCTGGAGCGAGCGCACGATCGGCCTGAGCTCGCGCGTCGACGCGCTCACGCCCGCCGAGCGCAGCCGACTCGAACTGGCGCTCCCGGCGCTGGAGAAATTGGCGCGCGAGAACTAAGGCGTCGGACGTCGACTACTCGACGGGCACGTCACTCGAACAGAACTTGCACTTGGTGGCGGCGAGCGGCAGGCCGCCCGACTGGCAGCTCGGGCAGGTCTTCGTCGGCGGTGGCGAGCCGAAGACCGTGGTGCCGCGGCGCTGCATGTACGTGCGGTACGGCACGACGATGACGAAGTAGATGACGGCCATGAAGATGACGAAGTAGATGATCGCCGAGATGAAGGCGCCCAGGTCGATTCGCTGACCGTTCAGCGTCCATCCGAGCCCCTGGCCCGAGGCACCCCCGCCCGCGAAGGAGTTGATGAGCGGCGTGATGATGCTGTCGGAAAACGCCTTGATGAGCGTGCTGAAGGCCAGCGCGACCACCAGGCCCACGGCGATGATGACCAACTCGCCCTGCATCAAGAAATTCTTGAATCCCTTCATCGTGTCTCCCATAGTCGTGCCCGAGTGAACCCGGAACCGTTTCTCACCACGATTCTTATCAAATCGGTATCGTCGGCTCGCCGGAACTGCTCTTCCTCGACGAACCGACGACGGGATTCGACCCGTCGGCCCGTCGCGAGTTCTGGACCATGCTCGAGGGGTTGCGTTCGTCGGGCACCTCGATCCTGTTGACGACGCACTACATGGAAGAGGCCCAGCACCTCTGTGATCGCATCGCCATCCTGTCGTCCGGTCGCGTGGTCGCCGAGGGCACGTCGACGTCGTTGATCGCGTTGGCCGGGACGACGACGGTCCGGTTCGACCTCGTCGACGGACTCGACGTCGAGGCCCTCTCGCGCGTCGTCCAGAGCGAGTTCCGGGTGAGCGGCGACGTCGTGTCGGCCACGCTCGGCGCGGCCCAATCGCAGTTGCTGCGGCTGTTGCAACACGTCGAAGGCGAGGGCGTCGAGTTGCGCGGGTTCGAGGTCGTGCGCCCGACGCTCGACGACGTCTTCCTCGACGTGACGGGGGACCGCGCGTGAGGTTCCTCCGGCTCTCCCTGCGCCAGGCCCAGTACAACCTGGTCGGCGTACGCGCGAAGCGCCCGCACGGTCATCTTCGGCGTCTTGATGCCGGTCGGCTTCCTCGCGCTCTTCAACTCGGTCTTCGGCGGCAAGTTCAAGACGATGCCGGTCGACGGTCACAACATCCCGACGATCGCCTTCTACACCGGCGGGCTCACGACCTACGGCGTGATGCTCGGTACCTTCACCGGCATCCTCGTCGCTATCGTGGGCGCGCGCGAGGCCGGGTGGCTGAAGCGCTTCCGCGGTACCCCGATGCCGTCGGGGGTCTTCCTCGCCGGCGAGATCCTCTATCTCTTCGTGACCTCACTCGGCCTGATCATCGTGATGCTGGCGGTCTCGCATCGTGGGCTACCACCTGTCGTTGCCGCCGCACGCCTACCTGGCGATCTTCTGCTACACGGTGCTCGGCGTCTTCACGTTCTCGGCGATGGGACTGGCGTTGACGCGGTTGATCACCACCTCGGAGATGGCCGGCTCGGTCGGTCCGTTCACGGTCGTGATCCTGAGCTTCGTCAGCGGGGTCTTCTTGGCGCCGAACCTCTTGCCACAGTGGATCTTGAACGTCTCGACGTACCTGCCGCTCGAGCCGATCGTCAGCGGGATGCAGCACGCGATCGCGTTGCGCGGCGGGTCCGGTCTCCTGCTTCGTCCGTTCATCGTCATTGTCTTCGGCGTCCGGGTCGTCGTCCGTTACGTCATCGACCCGATGAACTGCACGTGGGAACCGACGCGTCGCTGGTCTACGCGACCGGATCCTTCGGCAGACCGAGGACGCGCTCGCCGATGATGTTGCGCTGCACGGCCGACGTGCCGCCGCCGATCGTGAGCGCCTGGGAGTAGAGGAACCCGAAGGCCCACGCGCTCCCGTCGGCCCCGAGCGACCCGCCCGGACCACGGCCCTCGAGCATCCCGGCCGAACCGGCGAGACGGTTGGCGAGGCCCATGACCTCTTGCCCGTGGTCGTCGGCGAGCGCCTTGCGCACGCTCGCCTCGGCACCGGGCTCTCGTCCGGCCTGGGCCGCGGCGACGAGTCGTAGCCGCAGCAGCCGCAGTATCTCCCCGTGCGACCAGCACCTGACGAGTTCGTCGCGTTCGAGCTCGTCGTGGGGGATGTGGGCGCTGCGCACCAGCTCGACCAGGTCCGCGGCCGTCGGGCCGCGGCCCCACAGCACGCCCTCGCCGGAGAGCGAGACGCGTTCGTTCCCGAGGGTGACCTTGGCGAGGCGCCACCCGTCGTTCACGTCGCCGATCAGGTGGTCGGCCGGCAGGCGGACCTCGTCCAGGAAGACCTCGTTGAAGGCGTGGTCGCCGGTGATGTCGACGATCGGACGGATGGTCACGCCCGGCGCGTTCATGGGACAGATGAAGTAGCTGATGCCCTTTTGCGGCGCGCCCTCGTTGGACGTACGCGCGAGCAAGATGCCCCAGGTGGCGAGGTGGGCGTAACTGGTCCACACCTTCTGGCCGGTGACGACCCACTCGTCGCCGTCTCGTTCGGCGCGCGTGGTGAGTGACGCCAGGTCGCTGCCGGCGTTGGGCTCACTGAAGAGCTGGCACCAGAACTCCTCACCACTCAGGAGTTTCGGCAACCAGCGGCGCTGTTGGGCCTCGGTGCCGGCGTAGAGGATGGTCGGACCGGCCCAGCCGATGCCGATGGGGTTGATCGGGAGTCGTACGTTCGCGCGCTTCAGCTCGTCGTCGATGAGGAGCTGGTGGTTGGCGTCGGCGCCGAGCCCCCAGGGTGGCGGCAGGTGCGGCGCGACGAGTCCCGCCTCGGCGAGTTGCGCGGGCGTCGGATCGGGGTGGGCGGCGAGCCACTCGCGCACGGCGACCCGTCGCGGATCGTGCTCGTCGAGTCCGTCGTCGTCGATCGACACCGTCATGGGCGCGAGGAGACCGCGGCCCTCTTCTTGTTCGAGCACCGCCTTCGGCGACTTCTTCATGACCACCTCCTCACCCAAGGTACTCTCGCTGACCCGCTCCATCCTCGGCGGGAACGTCGACGCGACGCTCCTCAGAGGGCCGCGATGATCTCCTCG
Source organism: uncultured Acidimicrobiaceae bacterium (assembly GCA_963700135.1). Lineage (GTDB taxonomy): Bacteria > Actinomycetota > Acidimicrobiia > Acidimicrobiales > RAAP-2 > RAAP-2. The sequence continues at coordinate 108,988 of CAVOWM010000014.1, forward strand.
ATGGCCATCGGCAGGTCCGAGGAGCTGGCGTAGACGGGCAACGACGCGCCGGCGCGTCCGTGCAGGTGGGCGCCGAGCGCGGCCGCGTCGAGCGGATCGTGTCCCCGCGCGATCGTCGCGCCGATGACCCCGGAGAGGACGTCGCCGCTTCCGGCCGTCGCGAGCGTGGGTGTGCCGGAACGCACGACGCGCACGCGTCCGTCGCGGTCCGCGATCAGCGTGGTGGCGCCCTTGAGCAGGACCACGCAGCCCGTGTCGCGAGCGAGCGAGCGCACCGCGTCGAGGCGATCGGCCGACAGCGCCGCGCCGGTCAGTCGCACGAACTCGCCCTCGTGGGGCGTGAGGACCCAACCCGGTTGGTCGGACGTCTTGGCGTCGATCAACGGGCGCTGCAGCCCGTCGGCGTCGAGTACCACCGGCACGCGCACGCCGGCCAGTCGCTCGGCGAGCCACTCCCCGCCGTCGGCGCCGACGCCGGGACCCGCGACGACGCACCGACTACGCGGTTCGAACGCGGCGTCGTCGCTGCGCACGACCTCGGCCGGCAGGTCGATGAGCTCGGCGACGTCGCCGCGACTCGCGAGTCGGATCATCGACGCACCGGCCGCGAGGGCGCCGCGGACGACGAGGTCGGCCGCACCGGGCATCAACGTCGAGCCGGCGAACACCTGGATCGCGTGCGTCCACTTGTGGTCACTTGTGTCGCGTTGGACGAGCGCCGCGAGGTCGCCGTCATCGACGAGGCCGTCCTCGGAGTGCTGGACGATGCCGAGGCCGGCAAAGCGCAATTGGCCGCAGAGCGCCGACGCCGGACCGGTGACGTGCGCGAGCTTGAGGGCGCCGAGCGCCATCGTGACGTCGGCCGGCATCGGTGCGCCGAGCAACGAACCGGTGTCCGAGTCGACGCCCGAGGGCAGGTCGACCGCGAGCACCAGGGTCGCACCGACCACGCGCGGCGCGACGTAGGGTCGCGAACAGCCGAGTCCGAAGGCGGCGTCGATGACCAGGGCGAATCCCCGCAACTCCGCGGGCTGGTTCGCCACCTCGATTACGTCGACCTTGGCCCCGCGCGAGCGCAGCCACGCCGCCGCGACGCGCCCGTCGGACCCGTTGAGACCCGGTCCGACCAGTACCGCGACGCGCGATCCGTAGCACGAACCCAGGATCGCCTGGGCCTCGAGGGCCACGGCGGTCCCGGCCGCGGCGACCAGGTTCTCGGCGCCGACGGCTCGAACGGCCAGCGCGTCGGCCTCGCGCATCTGGGCGGTCGTGAGGATCGGGATCACGACGTGACCCCGATCGACGTGGCGAGAAGTGGCGGGCGCGGTTGCATGTGAAACCCACCTTAAGGCAATCGATTTCTTCGGACTCGAGCCGGTCAATGGTGCGCAATCCCGGGCGCGCTTTCGTAGGCTGAGGGGGTGGAACCCGTGACGCAGTTCGATCGTGCCGCGGGGGCGCTCTACGGTCTCGCGATCGGTGACGCGCTCGGGATGCCGACGCAGATGATGTCGCGCGATGAGGTCGTGAGCGTCTTCGGCAAGGTCCTCGTCGACTTCGAACCGGCGCCGACCGACCACCCGATCGCCGAGGGCATGACCGCGGGACGCATCACCGACGACACCGAACAGGCGGTGTTGTTGGCGCACGAACTCATCGACGGGCACGGCGAAGTCGACATCCAGAGCTGGGCCGACACGCTCATCGCGTGGGAGGAGGCGATGAAGGCCAAGGGCTCGCTGGACCTCCTCGGACCGTCGACCAAACGCGCGATCAACGCGCTCATGGCGGGCGGCGATCCCGAAGAGGTCGGCCGCCGAGGCGACACCAATGGCGCGGCGATGCGGATCACGCCGGTCGCGATCGCGGTGCGCTCGCTCGACCTCGACGAGCTCGTGACGCGCGTGGCCCAGGCCAGTCGTTTGACGCACAACACCAGCGTCGCGCTCGCCGGCGCCGCGGCGGTCGCGGGCGCGGTGAGCGCGGGCGTCGAGGGCCTCACCTTCGAGGTGATGGTCGACACGGCGTGCGACGCGGCGGTGCGCGGATCGCGGCGCGGTCACTGGATCGCCGGGGCCGACGTCGCCGTGCGAATCCGATGGGCGATCGACCTCGTCCACGGACTCGACGCCGAGGGCGTCGTCGACCTCCTGCCGATCCTCGTGGGCACGAGCCTCGCGACGTGGGAATCGGTGCCGGCCGCCTTCGCCGTCGCGAGCGCGTTCAGCGACGAGCCGTGGCTGGCCTGCCGGGTGGCGGCCTCACTGGGCGGCGACAGCGACACCATCGCGGCGATGACCGGCGCCATCGTCGGATCGCGCTGCGGCCTCAACGTCTTCCCCCTCGCCGCTCGTGAGACCGTGGCGCGGGTGAACGGCCTCGAACTCGACGAGATGGCCCGTCGCCTCTTGCAACTTCGAAACGGTTCCGAGCAAAGCGCCGCGTGAGCCGCGCGCCACGCTTCATCCTCGTCGACAGTGTCGTCGTCGACGTCGTGTTGAACGTCGCGACACTGCCGGCACGCGGCTCGGACACGTTGGTCGAGCACAGCGACTCCTTCGCCGGCGGCGGGTTCAACGTCATGGCCGCCGCCTCGAGACTCGGACTCCCCGCGGTGTACGGCGGGGTCATCGGACTCGGACCGTTCGCCTCGATCGCCCAAGAGGCGATGCGTCTCGAGGACGTCGTCGTTGCCACGGCGCCGAACGACGCGCTCGACACCGGCTTCGTGGTGGCCATCGTCGAGGACGACGGCGAGCGGACGTTCGTGACGAGCGTGGGCGCGGAAGCGACGCTCTCGACGCGTCAGCTCGACGAACTCGACGTGACCGAAAGCGACCTCGTCTACTTCTCCGGCTACGCGCTCTTGCACGAGAGCAACGCCCACGCGCTGGTCGCGTTCGTGCGACGGCTGCCCGACGCGACGTGCTTCCTGTTCGACCCCGGCCCGATCGTGATCGACATTGCGGACGAGCTGCTGGACGCGGTCTTCGAGCGGGTCGACTGGTTCTCATGTAACGCGCGCGAGGCGTCGTTGCTCACGGGCTGTTCCGACGTCGAAGTGGCCGCGCTGACGCTCCGCGGTCGGACGCGCCGTGGCGGCGTCATCGTGCGCGAAGGTGCGAAGGGGTGCGTCCTCGTCGCGTCGGAGGGACCGGTTCACGTCGTGCCGGGTTATCGCGTCGAGGTCGTCGACACTAACGGCGCGGGGGACTGCCACGTGGGCGCGTTCGCGGCGCGCGTGGCGTTCGGCGAGGACCCCGTGGACGCGGCGCGCTGGGCGAACGCCGCCGCCGCGTTATCGGTGACCAAGCACGGTCCCGCGACCGCTCCGACGTTGTCGGAACTCGAAGCGTTCCTCGGTTAGAAGAAGACCTGGCAGAGCTCGTAGATCTCGCGCGGCACCTTGCGCTGTCCGCCGATGACCGACGCCAGTGGACTGAGTACGACCGTGTTGTCGCGCACCACCGGGATGGTGCCGAACTTCCCGGCGGTCACGGCCTCGTAGGCGCCGGCGCCGACGCGCGTCGCCCAGATGCGGTCGTGCGCCGTCGGGCTGCCCCCGCGCTGCAGGTGGCCGAGGACGGTGGTGCGCACCTCGATGTCTGTGTGCTCTTCGATCTTGGAGGCGACGAACTGGCCGACGCCGCGCGTCGCCAATCGAATGCCGCCGACGCCTTCGGTCGAGAGCTCGCCCTCTTCGATTCCGCCGAGGGTCGCCAGGTTCACGCCCTCGGCGACGACGACGATCGAGAAGGCCAAGCCGGCCTTCACGCGTCGTTCGAGGTGCTTCATGATGTCGTCCATGGTGACGGGGAACTCCGGGATCACGATCATGTCCGCGCCGCCGGCGAGACCGCCCATCGCGGCGACCCAGCCGGTCAGGCGTCCCATCGTCTCGACGACCATCACGCGGTGGTGCGACGCGGCGGTCGTGTAGAGCCGGTCGAGCGATTCGGCCACGATGCTGATCGCGGTGTCGAAGCCGATGCAGTAGTCGGTGCCGAGGAGGTCGTTGTCGAGCGTCTTGGGTACCCCGACGATGGGCGCCCCGTGGTCGGCCAGCCACGTCGAGATCCGATGGGTGCCGTCGCCGCCGATCGAGATCAACGCGTCGAGGTGCTCGTCGATCGCGGCGAGCGTGCGCTCTCGTCCGCCCGCGGGATTGTCGAGGTTGTAGCGCGCCGTGCCCAGCAGCGTGCCGCCCTGGGCGATCACGCCTTGGAGGTCGCTCGCGAGGAGCGGGCGACCGGCGTACTCGCTCGCCAGACCGGCCCAGCCGTTGGCGATGCCGATGACTTCGTGTCCGTCGCGCAGGGCCATCTGGCCGATCGCCCGAATGGCCGCGTTGAGGCCGGGCGCGTCGCCACCCGCCGTGAGAACACCGATACGCAATGCAACTCCTCTGAACCCAACCGCCTCAATTCTACGCAGGGTTCATGTCGAGCCACGTCGCATTGCGCGAGTTCTCATTCGATGACACGACGGCGACGATCAAGGCGTCGCGGCGACCACGATCACCGGACGCTCGACGACGCCGCCTTAGGCGACCGTCGCCGGCGCGACGTCGAGGTCCTCTTGCCGGCGGACTTGGGCGCCGGTGAAAGCGACGGTGACGAGGAAACTCAGCACCAACGCCGCGAAGACGCCGAGGTTCGCGTAGGCCCAGTTCCCCGATTTCCCGCCGAGGTGGATCGGGCCCAGGAGGTAACCCTGCCACGTCAACCACGACGCGCCGGTGTTGGTCACCAGTCCCCATCCGATGACACTGGTGACGATCGTGGTCACGACGGGTATCAGTCGAATGTCGCCGTATCGGCCGTCGTTGCGGAAGAGGTCGGCGTCGGAGTAGTCCTTCCTTCGCAGCGCCAGGTCCCCGAGGAACACGCCGCACCACGCGGCGATCAGTACGCCCACCGTGATCAGGAAGCCCTCGAACTGGGGGAGGAAGTTGTGCGCGAAGAACACGATGTAGACGGTGCCGACGACCATCACGACGCCGTCGACGCCCGCCGCGGCGTAGCGCGGGATCCGCAGACCGGCCGAGAGGAGCGAGAGGCCCGAGGAGTAGATGTCGAGCACCGCGCCACCGACCAGTCCGAGGACCGCGACGATGACGAAGGGGACGAGGAACCACGTCGGCAGCAACGTGGCCAGGGCGCCCACGGGGTCGTTGCCGATCGCCGAGCTGAGTGTCGTCGATGAACCGGCCAGCAAGAGGCCGAAGAAGACGAGGATGACCGGCGCGATCGAAGAGCCGAACGTCGTCCACCAGACCACGCCGCTGGTCGACGCCTTGCGCGGGAGATAGCGCGAGTAGTCGGCCGCCGCATTAACCCAGCCCAGACCGAATCCCGTCATCACGAAGACGAGGGCGCCGATGAGGCTTTGAGCAGTACCGCTGTGGACGTGCGAGACGACGTGCCAGCTCACGTGTTTGAAGGTCAACACGATGAAGAAGACCGTGAGCACACCGGTGATCACGGTGATCACGGCCTGCATGCGCATGATCAGGTCGAAACCCATGACGCCGCCACCGATGATCAACGCCGCGATGATGATCATGGCGATCGCCTTCACGCCGTCGCCGCCGCCCCAGCCGAGCCGCGTGAAGACCGTCGACGTGGCGAGCACGGCGATCACCGACAGCACCGTCTCCCACCCGACGCAGAGCAGCCACGAGATGAACGACGGGAGACGATTCCCCCGGACGCCGTAGGCGGCGCGACTCAACACCATCGTGGGGGCCGAGCCCCGCTTGCCCGCGGTGGCGATGATGCCGCAGAGGACGAAACTGACGATGATGCCGATGAGACCGACGAAGAGCGCTTGCCAGAACGAGATACCGAAGCCCAGGATGTAGGCGCCGTAACTGAGTCCGAGGACCGAGACGTTCGCCCCGAACCACGGCCAGAAGAGTTCTCGCGGTTGGCCCTTGCGCTCGGCCTCGGTGATGACGTTGATGCCGTTTTCCTCGATGCGCAGCGCGCTGGCGCCGCCGGTGCCGAGTATTTCAGAGACTTCGCTCACGTCACTCCCTTCGCGACACCGCGTATCGCTTGCGTCGATTGTAGGCGTGGGGCCCGAGATGTCGTCGCCCAATGATTCACATGCATCGGGTGTCGCGAGTCACTGTCATTAGGGTGAAATCGTGACGTCGGCCCGACTGTTCTGCCTCGACACGGTCATGATCGACATCGTGCTGCGGATCGCCGAGGTGCCGCCGAGCGGCTCAGACGTCCTTGCCTCGGAGCATCTGATCACGACCGGCGGCGGCTACAACGCCATGAGCGCGGCGGCGCGTCAAGGCGTCGCGGCGGTCTACGCCGGCCGACTCGGTCACGGACCGTTCTCGTCGATCGCGCGATCGTCGTTGGACGACGACAACGTGCTCGAACCCGTCGAGCCGAACGAGACGATGGACGCGGGGTTCTGCGTGGCGCTGATCGACGACGGCGGTGAACGGACCTTCATCACCTCACCGGGGGCCGAGGGTTCCCTACGCGCCGCCGACCTCTCCTCGCTCGACGTGCGCGCCGGCGACTACGTGTTGGTCTCGGGCTACAACGTCATGTACCCCGAGTCGGCCGGCTTCGTCCTCGAGTGGTTGGCGCGACTCGGTGACGACGCGGTGGTCGCCTTCGATCCGGCCATCCGTGTGACGGACATTCCGCCCGAGAACCTGCGTCGCGTGCTCGATCGTGCCGACTGGATCCTGTGCAACGAGACCGAAGCCTCCTCGCTGACGGGCCAGTCATCGCTCGTGGACGCGGTCACCGCGCTGGGCGACCTCGCCGGTCGCCGGGGCGTCGTCGTGCGCCACGGGGCGAGCGGGTGCACGGTGCTCGTGAGGGACGCCGAACCGGTGCGCGTCGACGGCTTCGCGGTGACGGTGCTCGACACCAACGGCGCCGGCGACACGCATTCCGGTGTCTTCTTGGCCGAGTTGGCGTCGGGCACCGACGTGATCGAAGCGGCGACGCGGGCCAACGCCGCCGCCGCGGTGGCGATCTCGATCCTCGGGCCGGCGTCGTGTCCCCACCGCGACGTGGTCACCGCGATGATCGATCGTTCGTCGTAGACAGCGGCGTCGCGCGGTGACCTAGCGTGAACGGTGTCGAAGGGGGAGCGGTGAAGCAGTACGAGGAGTTCGCGGGGACGATCGGCAACACCGTCGCCGAGTCGGTGCCGTGGTGGCCCACGCCGACGCACCCGGAGGAGGGCGCGCCCAACGTCGTGGTCATCCTCATCGACGACCTCGGGTTCTCGCACTTCAACTGCTTCGGTTCGGACCTCGTCACGCCGAACATCGACGAGCTCGCCGCCGGCGGACTTCGATTCTCGAACTTCCACGTCACGCCCCTGTGTTCACCGACGCGCGCGGCGCTCCTCACGGGGCGCAATCACCACAGCGTCGGCATGCGCGGCCTGTCCAACTGGAGCACCGGCTTTCCCAGCATGCGCGGTCAGATCTCGAATCACGCCGCGACGATGGCCGAGGTGTTGCGCGAGGGCGGCTACACGACCTTCGCCGTGGGGAAGTGGCACCTGGTGTCGATGGAGAACTCGTCCTCGGCCGGTCCCTTCGATCAGTGGCCGCTGCAGCGTGGGTTCGATCGGTACTACGGGTTCCTCGACGGCGAGACCGACCAGTTCGCGCCGGACCTGACCTACGACAACCACCGGGTCGAGCGGCCCAAGAGCGTGGCCGACGGGTACCACCTCAGCGAGGACCTCGTGGACCACGCGATCGGCTTCATCCACGACGCCAAATCGGTGCGACCCGACCGGCCCTTCTTCACCTACCTCGCCTTCGGGGCCACGCACGCGCCGCACCAGGCGCCGCCGGCGTACCTCGCGCGCCACCGCGGGCGCTACGACGAAGGGTGGGACGTGGCGCGCACGAAGTGGTTCGCGCGCCAGAAGGAACTCGGCATCGTCCCGGACTTCACCGAACTCGCGCCGCGCAACGAGGGCGTGGAACCGTGGGACGAGCTGCCGGAGAATCAGAAGAGGCTCGCCGCTCGCCTGCAGGAGGCCTACGCGGCGTTCTTGGAGCACACGGACGACCAGATCGGTCGACTCGTCGCCGACCTGAGGACCATCGGCGAACTCGACAACACGTTGATCCTCTTGATGAGCGACAACGGCGCGAGCCAAGAGGGCGGTCCCTTCGGCGTCCTGCACGAGATGAAGTACTTCAACATGGTGATGGAAAGTCCCGACGAGGCGGTACTGCGCCTCGAGGACATCGGCGGGCCGAGCAGTCACTCGAACTACCCCTGGGGTTGGGCGCAGGCCGGCAACACGCCGTTCAAGTGGTACAAGCAGAACACCCACGAAGGGGGCGTGCACGTGCCCCTCGTCGTCCACTGGCCGAAGGGCATCGCCGCGCGCGGTGAGGTGAGGAGTCAGTTCCATTACGTGACCGACGTCGCGCCAACGGTCCTCGAGGTCGCGGGCGTGCCGATGCCCGCGACGTACCGCGGTCTCGAGCAGATGCCGATGGCCGGCGCCTCGATGGCCTACGCCTTCGACCACCCCGACGAGGCCAGCCATAAGACGACGCAGTACTTCGAGATGGGTGGACACCGCGCGATGTACCACGAGGGTTGGAAGGCCGTCACCCGCCACGTGCACGGCGTCTCGTTCGACGACGACCGCTGGGAGATCTATCACGTCGCCGAGGACCCGTCGGAGTGCCGCGACCTCGCCGAGAGCAATCCCGAGAAACTCCGGGCGTTGATCGAACTGTGGTGGCACGAGGCCGAGGAGTACGGCGTCTTGCCGCTCGATGACCGCGGACTCGCGCTCTTCGCCTCGAGGTCGCACGACTTCTCACCCCACCCGACCTCTCGCCACTACACCTACCTGCCACCGCTCAGCCCCATCCCACCGTCGGCCGCGGCCGGTATCGGCGGCCGGAGCTGGGACCTGGAGGCGCGCGTGATTCGCGCGCGAGACCGCGGCGGGGTGATCCTCGCCATGGGGACCGAGAACGCCGGGGTCGCACTCTTCGTGCAGGACAACCGGTTGGTCTTCGACTACAACATATTCATGGAACATCACGTATTGGAATCAACGGAGGAGGTGCCGGAAGGGCCCTCGGTGCTCGGTGCGCGTTTTCGGCGCGCGCGCCGCGACGCCGACGTCACGCTCACGATCGACGGTCGCGACGTCGGTTCGCTCCACCTCCCGTTCGTGATGAGGATCTTCTCGACGATCGCCATGGGCATCGGCCGCGACCACGGTTCGCCGGTCTCCAAGCGCTACGTCGACGACTTCGCCTTCGACGGCACGATCGAGCGCGTGGACATCCAGTTGATCTCCCAGGACGACGCCGAGCACAAGGAAGCCGCCGCCCGTGAGGGCATGGCGCGCCAATAGACCATGGAACGACTCCGCACCCCCGACGAACGCTTCGCCAAGTTGCCGGACTTCGAGTTCGTGCCGCACTACGTCGAGGTCGCCGACCCGAGCGGTGGCGCGCCGCTTCGGATGGCCTACCTCGACGAGGGACCTCGCGACGGGGCGACCGTGGTGCTGCTGCACGGCGAGCCGTCGTGGTCCTACCTCTACCGCTTCATGATCCCCGGGTTGGTCGAGGCCGGCTACCGCGTCGTGGCGCCGGACCTGATCGGCTTCGGCCGCTCGGACAAGCCGAGCGAGCGCGCGCAGTACACCTACGCGCGACACGTCGAATGGACGCGCGAACTGCTCTTCGACCGACTCGATCTTGTCGACGTCACGCTGTTCGCCCAGGACTGGGGGAGCCTGATCGGGTTGCGGTTGGTGGGCGAGCACCCCGAGCGTTTCGCGCGCGTGATGATCGGCAACGGGGGCCTGCCGACTGGCGACGAGCGCATGAGCAGCGCCTTCAAGGCGTGGCAGGACTTCTCGCAGACGACCCCGGAACTGCACGTCGGCAACATCGTCTCCGGGGGCTGTGCGCAGCGTCTCAGCGCCGAGGTGATCGCGGCCTACGACGCGCCATTCCCCGACGAGTCCTACAAGGAGGGCGCGCGTCAGTTCCCGACGTTGGTGCCGACCTCACCGCAGGACCCCGCCCACGACGCCAACGTTGCCGCATGGGCCGTGCTTGAGCAGTTCACCAAGCCCTTCCTCTGCTGTTTCAGCAACGACCCGATCACCCACGGCGGCGAGGCGAAGTTCATCGAGCTGGTCCCCGGCGCGCGTGGTCAGGCGCACCGGACCTTGGAGAGCACCGCGCACTTCTTGCAAGAGGAGAACGGCCCGGAGTTGGCCGGCGTGCTGGTCGACTTCATCGCCTGGAATCAGAAGTAGTTCTCGCCCAACTCCTCGCTCCAGCGAGCCACGCGCAGTTCGCCCTTGGGAACGCTCCAGCGAAAGACCGGCTTGATGTCGAGCACCGGCGTGCCGTCGATGCCGTCGAGGCCGCGCACCGTGAAGGACCGCTCCGCGAGTTCCGCGATCTCGACGGTCGAGAGCAACAGTCGATTCGGACGGTCCTTGTTGCGTTGGGCGAAGACGCCGACGTCCGGCCAGTCGGCGTTCCCGCGCGGGCGCCGGTGCCAGGGACCGGGCGGCACGTCCTCGGCCCAGTCGGCGAAGAAGACGATCTCGACGTGCGAGAAGTCCTCGAGACCGACCAGCGCCTCGGCCGGGACGTCCTGGGCCAGTTCGACCGTGCTGAGGACGTCGTCCCAGTTGTCGTCGAGGGCCTCAGCGCGCTCGTTGCGGATGTAGGCGATGGGTCGAACGGTGTAGTCCATGACACTCAATCTAGTGACGGAGGAAACCGCGTCTGGGCGCGGATCGCCCCACGGCGTGCGAGGGGTGAACGGGTATCGTTGGTCGTTCGCCAACCACGAGAGGCCCATGCCAGAACTGACCTTCACCTACGGAACGATGGCCGCGGGCAAGTCGACGCTGGCCCTCCAGCTGTGCTGGCAGTTGCGCCAGGGTCGCAGTGACGTGGCGCTGTGGACCTTCGGCGATCGCAGCGACGACGGGATGGTGACGAGCCGGATCGGCATCGAGGCCAGCGCCGAAGCCGTGACCCCGGGGAGTGACCTCACGGCCCCGATCGAACGCCTGCGCCGTGACGGCATCAATATCCTCGTGATCGACGAGGCCCAGTTCGCGAGCGTCGAGCAGATCGACGCGCTGGCCGAAGTGGTCGACGTCCTCGGCATCGACGTGCACGCCTTCGGACTGTCGGCCGATTTCCTGCTCAACCTCTTCCCGGGCTCCGCACGGCTGTTCGCGATCTCGGACTGGGCCCACGAGTTGCCGTTGACCTCGACGTGCTGGTGCGGGCAAAAGGGTCGTTGCAACGCCCGGGTGGTGGATGGCGTGGTCGCACGCGAAGGCTCGCAGTTCTTCACCGGCGACGTCAACGAGGGCGTGGTGCACTACCAGGTCCTCTGTCGAACGCACTACCGTTCGGGCCAACTTCGACCCGACGACTGAACAGACGCCGCGTTCAGTCGTCCGGTTTGACGTCGGAGTTTGTCACGTCAGCGCGAGCCAATTATCGATCAATCGGTCAAGATTCTCGCAACGTCATTGAGTCGCTCGGGAACGACACGCCACCACGTCCATCGACCGCGTTTTTCGCCGACTATCAAGCCCGCCGAGGCCAAGATTCGCGTGTGATGCGAGATCGTCGGCTGGCTCTTCTCAAGAGGACCTTCGAGAGCGCAACTACACACTTCGTCGTCGGACGCGATGATCGACAGCATCCGAAGGCGAGCGGGATCACTTAGGGCCGAGAATATCTGTGCGAGGTCGTTGGCTTCCGCGTCCGAGAGTTGCGCGTCCACGAGCGGACCGCAGCAACTCACGACGTCGTCGTCAACCGTGATCGTCTTTCTCTGCGCCACGCTAAGGATCTTAGTATTGACAGTCATCAATATGATGGCTACTCTTCGTATCGATGAACATCAATCTAACGGAGGTAGGAATGTCTCGAGTGCAACTTGCGCTGAACGTATCGGATCTCGAGGAAGCGGTGTCGTTCTATTCGAAGTTCTTCAACACTGAACCGGCGAAGGTTCGACCGGGCTACGCCAACTTCGCGATTACCGAGCCGCCACTGAAGTTGGTGCTGTTTGAGAACCCCGATGTTGCCGGCACCATAAATCACCTTGGTGTGGAGGTGTTCTCCACGGATGCGGTGGTCGACGCCACGAGATATCTCTCCGAACAAGGCTTCGCCACCGACATCGAAGAGGGCGCGATCTGCTGTCACGCGCTTCAGGACAAGGTGTGGGTGGACGGTCCTGACAAGTCGCGCTGGGAGGTCTACACCGTCTTGGCCGATGCGTCGGAGGCGACGGAAGCGGGAGAGGGCGCGCCGTGCTGCTCGACGTCGCTCAACGTCGCCTCGGATCCAGCGTCCGCCGCCTGTTGCTGACGGCCTCTGTCGTGACCCGGGGCCATCCGGCGCTACCGCGTCGCCTCTTCGCCGAATGCCTCGGCAGTCTCTTGCTCGCGATGGCCGTCATCGGTTCCGGCATCGCGGCCCAGACCCTGTCGCCCGACACGATCGGGCTCGAGCTGTTCGAGAACGCCGCCGCGACGGCGGCCGGGTTGTACTTTCTGATTTTGGCCCTTGGACCGGTGTCGGGTGCGCACTTCAATCCGATCGTGTCCCTCGTTGACGCGACGACCGGCGGCTTACGCTGGCGTGAAGTGCCGTGGTACGTCGCCGCGCAGGTCATTGGTTGCACGCTTGGCGCCGTCGTCGCGAACGTGATGTTCTCGCGCGCGGCGATCAGTATCTCCACGCATCATCGGGCGTCGACGTCTCATCTCGTGGCTGAGGTCGTAGCGACTTCGGGACTGATCATGGTGATCTTCGCGCTGACACGATCGGGGCGCGGTCATCTTTGCGCGTCCGCGGTGGCCTCCTACATCGGTGCGGCGTACTTCTTCACGAGCTCCACGAGTTTCACCAATCCGGCCATCGCCGTAGGCCGCATGCTCTCCAACACGTTCGCCGGGATCGCGCCGGTGTCAGTCCCTGGCTTCATCGCTGCCGAACTCGTCGGCGGGGTCATTGGCTATTTCGTGGTCGTGACGCTCTATCCGCGAGTCCCGCGGGTGCTGCATGAACTCGAATCGTGACAAGAAAGGGAGTGATCGCTCCGTGGTCGAACTGAAGAAGCCAGTAGTCCTGTTCCTCTGCGTGCACAACGCGGGACGATCGCAGATGGCGGCCGGACTCGCCCGACTTCTCGGCGGCGATCGAGTCGTGATCCACTCGGCCGGCACCGCACCCGGTGAAGAGCTGAATCCCGCGGTGGTGGAGGCGATGCGCGAGAAGGGAGTTGACATTACCGCTCAGCGCCCACACACGTTGACCGAGACAATGGGACTGAACTCGGACGTGATCATCACGATGGGTTGCGGTGACACGTGTCCGGTCTATCCCGGCAAGCGCTACCTCAATTGGGAGCTGGCTGACCCGGCGGGGAAGTCCCTCGCAGAGGTGCGACCGATCCGAGACGACATCGAACGTCGCGTGATCGCCCTGCTCGACGATCTACTGACCCAACGAACGTGAAAGGGAACAACCGCGACCCGATACCGACTCATTGACGAAGTGCCGCGAGAGGATCAGCGGTCGCTCAATCCCGCGCCCTCGTCCCTGAAGCGACGGTTTCACGGGACCTTCGATGAGGTCACTCGCCCCTGACACGTTCTCGGTCATCATCTGATCCGAAGCGACGGGCCTCGCGTCGTCGTGCTGGTCGCCCGCGCCTTGGGTCTGCCCGTCCTCGGACGGCGCGAAAGAGTCTGAGGTCAGCGCCCCGAGAACGACGGTGCGACCCATTCTTTGGGCGGGTCCGGAGTGTCGGGCTCCACCAGTTGCGTGACACCGGCATCAATAATGGAGGAATGGACCAGTCGTTCGACCAGCGCAACGTCACCCCGGTTCCCCTACGGGAGTGTGCGAGCCGCTTCGCCGTCTTCCCCGAGTGCCCCCACTGCGGTGGACCGCTCAGCCCCGAGCACGCCCACTTCCGGTGCACCTCGTGCGGCTGGCGCGACAGCTGCTGCGATTGATGACAGTGGCATGAAGGTTTTCAGAAATACTTAATTTTTCACTCTGAACGACCCATCCGCTCACATTCTGTTTACCTTCGATTCCTAGGTTTCTTAATGGCAAAACGTTCGAATGTCGATTCGTCGCGTCGTTAATGAATCACTTTCTTTAGGAGGAAAGTTCAGAATGAAGAATCTATTCAGGTCGCTCGCGGCAGTTGCGCTGGCCGTTGCCGGCCTGCTCGCCGTCGTGTCGGCACCGGCAAGTGCCGGAACCGCCAAGAAGTCGGTGGTGTGCTACCGACTCGTATCCAACAAGGTCAGCTCCAAGCGCTTTGAGACCAAGGGCGGCGTCTGCCCGAAGCCGTGGTCCAAGCACAAGCCGAAGCCCAAGACCACGACCACCACGACGCCGGGCGGACTCCAGGGATCCAACAAGTCCGGCGACATCGACCTGGTCGTGCCGAGCAACGTCACGTTGGCGATCAACGGCTCGTCCTTCGACGCCCCGATGGTCGGTGCCACCACGAGCGGATCGACCGCCTACAGCGCCGGGGGCAAGGTGAGCTTCAGCTCGTACCCGGCCGCCGGATCCGGAACCGGTCGCACGTCAATCGTCAATGGCAGCGTCAACATCGGATTCTCCGACCAGCCGATGACGCCGGCGGCGGGCACGTTGCCCTCCGGCGCGGTCGAGGCGAACTACGTCCAGGTCCCCTACATCCTCGGTGGCGCGGTCGTCGGTTACAACCTGCCCGGTTCGGCCCTCAGCGCCATCAAGTTGACGTCGAACGAGGTCGCGAAGATCTACGACGGCACGATCACGCAGTGGTCGAACCTCGCGATCATCAACACCAACGGCGGACTCTCCTCGCCGACCGGCAAGGCCCTGCAGGCGCTCTACACCGGGAACTCGCCGGCCGACACCATCAAGGTGATCTACCGCGGCGCGAGCTCCGGGACGACCTACGCCTTCACCGACTGGCTGCACTCATCGGGTGGCTCCTCGCACAACCCGAGCGGCAACGTGATGGAGGGCAGCGGTAACGCGTGGCACGCCTCGGACATCCTGGCCGCGGCGAACAACGCGGCCATGGCGACCGACATCAACTCCAACCCCGGAGCCATTGGCTACGTGGAGTACAGCTACCTGTTGATCCCGGGCAACGCGGCCATCCAAACCGCGTCGCTCCAGGACCGTGACGGTGCCTGGCTCCAGCCGACGTTGACGAACATCGCCAACGCCGGGGCCGCCGCCGGCAACAACATCACGCCCGACAACTTCTCCATCGTCAACCAGGGCGGCGCCAACGTGTGGCCGCTCGCGACCTACAGCTGGGCCATCGTGGCGAAGAACCAGACGAATGAGGCCGCCGGCGAGGCTGCCGTGAAGTACCTCGACTGGGAGACCCACTACGCGCAGGGCGCGTTGGCCAAGGCCGAGGGCTACGTGCCCTTGCCGGCCGCCATCCAGGCCTACGCCCGTGCGCAGTTGATGACGGTGACCTCGGGCGGCGCGGTCCTGCTCACCAAGACGACCTAAGTACCACCCGGCAGTAACGACGAAGAAGAGAGGTAGAGCGCAGCGGTGTCGATCGTTATACCTCCACCTCCCGACTTCCACAACCACGAAGAAGAGGTGCCGGAGTTCAACTCCGGCACCCCTTCTCGTACGTGGTACCACTACCTCTTGATCGTCGCGAGCTTGGTGTTCGCGGCCGTCAGCGTCGGCTTCATCGGCACGATCGTCTGGAACTCGCTTCCGGACTTCGCCCACCACGCGGGGACGCTGCTGGGCGGCGACGGTTGGCAGTCGCCGACGGGACCCTTCGGCGGCCTAGCGATGATCGTCGGCACGGTCGAGACGTCGCTCGTCGCGCTGGTCGTCGCGGTCATCGTGGGCCTCGGCACGTCGATCTCGATCGTCTTTCTCATCCCGCGACGTTTCCGCAACATCGTCGCCACGCTCGTCGAACTGCTCGCCGCGGTGCCGAGCGTCGTCTACGGACTCTGGGGCTTCTTGGTCCTCGCGCCGTGGATGCTGAAGACGGTCATCCCGTGGCTCGACAGCTGGCCCTTCGCCCGCGAGCTCTTCGGTAATCCCGGCCAACAGGACGGCCAGTCACTGTTGCTGGCGTCGATCGTGCTCTCGGTCATGATCCTGCCGACGTTCGTGGCGATCAGTCGCGAGGTTATCTCCGTCGTCCCCCACGACCTCGTGGAGGCCAGCCTCTCGCTCGGCGCCACGCGCTGGCAGGTGATCCGTGAGGTCGTCCTGCCGACGGCCAAGATCGGTCTGTTCGGCGCCACGTTCCTCGCCCTGGCGCGCGCGACCGGCGAGACGGTCGCAGTGGCGCTCGTCGCCGGCGGCGTCGCGAACGTGCAGTTCCACCTGCTCTATCCCGGGACGTCCATCGCGTCGTGGATCGCGACCGAGTTCGGCGAGGCCCAGGGCAACGAGATCTCGGCCCTCATGGCGCTCGGCGTGTTGTTGATGCTGGTGAACTTCGGGCTCTCCCTGATCAGTCGGTGGCTGGTCTCTCGCCAACGAAAGGTCCTGGCGGTCGTATGAGCGACATGATCGAACTGACCGAGCCCCCGACGCCCGACACGCACGTACGTGACGAGATTCGCGCGACCTCGGACCGCGTGCGCGCCCGACGACTGTTGCGATCGAGGATCATGGTGACGCTCTGCGCCCTCGCCCTCGCCGCGACCGCCGTGCCGCTGTTGTTGCTCCTGTACCAGTTGTTCCGTCGCGGCCTGCCCGTCGTCTTGCACGGCGCCTTCTACACCCAGTTGCCCCAGACACCGACGTTGATCGCGCCCAACGCGACCGGCGGGGTCTCCAACGCCATCCTCGGCACCCTCGTCCTCGCGGCCTACGCGTCGATCATGGCGATCCCCGTGGGGGTGCTCGTCGGCATCTACTTGGCCGAGTCGGAGTCGAAGTTGGCGGCGTCGCTGCGCGTGACGGCCCAGACCATGGCCGGCGCGCCGTCCATCCTGATGGGCCTCTTCGCGTTCTCCTTCGTCGTGCGCGCCCTGGACGTCGGATTCTCGGCCATCGCCGGATCCTTCGCCCTGGCGGTCCTGATGCTCCCGGTCATCGTGATCTCGTCCGAGATCGCCGTGCGCGGTGTGCCCCACACGCTGCGCGAGGCCGGACTCGCGCTCGGGGCCAAGCCCCACAAGGTTTCGATGAAGATCGTGCTGCCGGCGGCGGTGACCGGCATCGTGACCGGCATCATCCTGGCCATCTCGCGCGCGATCGGGGAGACGGCCCCAGTGCTCTTGGTGATCGGCGGCGGCTACATTAACTCGTGGAAGCCGTTGGACCCTGTTTCTGCCTTGCCGCTCTCGATCTACGAGAACGCCAAATCGGAATGGCCCAGTCTGCGTACCGAAGTGTGGGGTATAGCGCTGGTGCTCGTTGTGTTCGTTTTTGTTTTGAGTTTAAGCGCCCGAATTTGGGCATCGAGAAAGCAACAGGCAAGGTAACCAATGGACCAGGAATTCATGGCACAAGTCGAGACCAAGGTCGAGACAACCGAGACACCCGAACGCGGGGCGGCCGCGATGCAGTTGAAGAACGTCGCCGTGTCGTTCCACGGCCGCACGGCCGTTCGCGACTGCACGTTCGACGTCACGAAGAACCGCGTCACGAGTCTGATCGGGCCCTCGGGCTCGGGCAAGACGACGTTGCTGCGCGCCCTCAACCGACTGCACGACCTCACGGCGGGTGCCAAGGTCTCGGGTCAGATCCTGCTCGAAGGTACCGACATCTACCGCGGCGACATCACGGTGACCGAGCTGCGCACCCGCGTCGGCATGGTCTTCCAGCGTCCCAATCCCTTCCCGACCATGTCGATCTACGAGAACGCGGTCTCCGGCCTGCGCTTCAATGGCGTGAAGAAGAAGTCGATCCTGGACGAGGCGGCCGAGACGTCGCTGCGTTCCGCGGCGCTGTGGGACAGCGTGCAGAGCCGGCTCAAGGTCGCCGCGTCCAACCTCTCCGGCGGTGAGCAGCAGCGTCTGTGCATCGCGCGCGCCCTGGCCATGGACCCCGAAGTGCTCCTGATGGACGAGCCGACGTCGGCCCTCGACCCGATCGCGACGTTGAAGATCGAAGAGCTGATGACCGAACTGAAGAAGCGCGTGACCGTCATCATCGTCACCCACAACATGCAACAGGCCGCGCGCATCTCGGACGACTGCGCGTTCTTGCTCATGGGTGAGGACCGCGCCGGCGAACTCATCGAGTTCGACACGACCGAGAAGATCTTCAACAACCCCATCGACCCGCGGACGCTGGACTACACCCTCGGTCGCTTCGGCTGATTCGGGCGCGCCACGGCGCGTGCCAGACTACCCAGAGAGATTTCATCAGGGGGTCGTGTGGCAAGAGAACTGTGGCAGGAATCGGCGTCGACACTCGCGGAGATGATCCGAAGCGGCGCCACGTCTTCGCGTGAGGTGATCGACGCCCACTTGGCGCGCATCGACGCGGTGAACGCCGACGTCAACGCCGTCGTCGAGGTGCGCCCCGACGAGGTGCGAGCCGAGGCCGACGCCGCCGACGCAAAGCAGAAGGCCGGTGGACCGCTCGGCGTGCTCCACGGCGTGCCCTTCACGGTCAAGGTCAATCTCGACCAGACGGGCTACGCCACCAACGAGGGGTGCGTGAGCCTGAAGGATCTGATGGCGACGGAGGACTCCCCGCCGGTCGAGTTGATGCGCCGCGCCGGCGCGGTCGCCCTCGCGCGCACCAACATGCCCGACCTCGGACTGCGGATCAACACCGAGTCCTCGCTCTACGGAGCGACCCACAACCCCTGGAAGCGTGGCCGCACGGCCGGCGGTTCCTCCGGTGGGGAAGCGGCGGCCATCGCCTCGGGGATGAGCCCGATCGGACTGGGCAACGACATCGGGGGATCGCTGCGCAATCCGGCCTACGCCTGCGGCATCGCGTCGATCAAGCCCTCGCGCGGTCGCGTGGCCCAGGGCAATCCGTCGTCGATGATCGACATGCCGATCAGCTCCCAGATCATGCTCGTGAACGGCGTCCTAGCGCGCACCGTGGCCGACGTGCGACTCGGACTGGGCGCCGTCATGGGTTCGCACCACCGGGACCCGCAGAGCATCGACGCGCCGCTCGGCGGAGCGTCGCGCCCCAAGCGCGTCTCGTTGGTGCCAGAACCGTTCGGCGGCGAGACCGATGCCGACGTCGCCGAAGGCGTGCGCGTCGCGGGACGCGCCCTCGAGGCGGCCGGCTACGAGGTCGACGAGGTCGAGCCGCCCATGGTCTTCGAGGCGTACCTCGCCTGGACCGAGTTGATGATGACGAGCCTGGCGGTGTCCGAGCCGCTCCTGCGGATGGTCCTCGGCGCCGACGGCATGCGGTTCCTCGAGCTGACGAAGATCGAGTTCCCGCCGGCCACGCCGGCGACGCTGGAACTGATGCACCAGAGCCGCTACCGGGTCGAGAAGGCGTGGCGCGAGTTCATGGACCGCTACCCGCTCGTCGTCGGTCCGGTCTGGACGCAGCCGCCCTTCGAGCACGGCTACGACATCATCGACGCGGACACGGCGATGAAGGTCGTCGAACTCTTCCGCTTCGTCATGCCGGCCAACCTGATGGGACTGCCCGCGGCGTGCGTGGCGACCGGCGTCGCCCACGGACTGCCGACCGGCGTCCAGGTCATGGGGACGCTCTTTCGCGAGGACCTCTGTCTCGACGCGGCCGAGGCGATCGAACGCTCCGTCGGCGTCCTGACGCCGATCGACCCTCGCGCGTAGCCGTTCGTGGCGCTCGTACGCCCGATCGGCGAGGGCGACGTCACGGCGGCGGTCGAACTGCTGATCGGCGGATCGCTGATGCCTGAGTTCGAGGACGCGTCCAGGGTCGACGACTACTGGGCGGCCGTCGAAGGGACGCGGCGCCAGCGCGGTGACGTCCTCGTCGCCGAGGAGGACGGCGACGTCGTCGGGGTCTGTCAGGTGATCATCTTCCAGCACTTCCAACACGCCGGGGGCTGGTGCGCGGAGATCGAGAGCGTCCACGTGCGCGGTGACCGGCGCAGTCGCGGCATCGGCGCGCAGCTGCTGTCCGCGGCCGAGGACCTCGCGCGGGAACGCGGCTGCTACCGGATCCAGTTGACCAGTCGCAACGTGCGCGAGGACGCGCACCGCTTCTACCTCGCCAACGGCTACGGCCAGACCAGCCAGGGCTTCAAGAAGTTCTTCTAGTCGACCTCGCGCAGGTCGCCGTCATCGACGTTGAAGACGAAACCCCGGACCTCGGTCGCGTCCACGAAGGGACTCTCGCGCAGCGTCGCCACGGTCGCGCGGACGTCCTCGTCCACGTCGCGGTAGGCGCCGAGACGGAACGGCGGGCGAACGCCGACGCTCGCTTCGACCTCGTCGGCGAGGGTCGCCTCCTCGAAGGACTCGAGGCCGCATCGCGTGTGGTGGATCACCATCACCGCGCGCGTGCCGAGCAGGCGCTGACTGAGCAGGAGCGAACGGATCGCGTCGTCACTGGCGATGCCGCCGGCGTTGCGGATGAGGTGGGCCTCGCCGAGGTTGAGCCCGAGCGCGCCGAAGAGGTCGAGGCGCGAGTCCATGCAGGTCAGGACCGCGAGATGGAGTTGCGGCGAGGTCGCCATCTCGCGGTGTCCGTGTCGGTCGACGTAGGCGCGGTTGTGGGCGACGAGTTCATCGATCACGCTCATCGGTCGATTGTAGGGTGCCATCGGGACTCTGGGGCGTCGACGCCGCGATGGCGCCGTCCGGACTGTGACGTCGTCGGGCGACGGCATCGCCACAAGGGAGAGTCGCGGTGCCGTGGCGACCCGTTGGTCGCACCGTCGTCACGGACCGTTCGAACTGGGATCCTTAAATGGTTGGGTGTCGTCCATGAATTCTGAATTCGACCGAAGCGTTGCGTTGAGACACGGGCGTCGGCTCGAAGAACTGACACTCGGCTGGAACCTCATCGGCGTCGTCGTGCTGACCTACGCGGCGATCGTCGCGAAGTCCGTGGCTCTCGCGGGTTTTGGATTGGACAGTGTGATCGAGATCGGCGCGTCCGTCGTCGTCCTTTGGGACCTCGCCGACGTGGCGCACGCTCGCCGAGGCAGGGCCCTGCGGTTGATCGGATCATCCTTTCTGGTGTTGGCGATCTACCTGGGAGTGCAGAGCACGCTCGTCCTCATCGTCGGCTTTCGACCGCGTCACAGTTCGCTTGGCATCATCTGGAGCGCCGTGACCGCTGTGACGATGTTCGCGCTCGCCGAAGGGAAGGAGAGGGTGGGGACGTCGCTCGACAATCCAGTGCTGAAGGCGGAGGGCCGCGTGACACTGATCGACGGCGTACTGGCGTCCACGGTGCTTGCGGGTCTCGCCTTGAATGCCTTCGCCGGTTGGTGGTGGGCCGATCCGGTCGCGGGATACGCAATCCTGTACTACGCCGTTCGAGAGTCTCGGGCGTCCTTCCACGTCGAGTCGGCGTGACGGGGAGCGGTGCCGGAAAGGAACTGCAGTTCACTACGCTCGACGGCGGAGGTGGTTATGAACAGCATGGATGAGATCCGCGAGGAGTTGCGTCAGCCGGCCCAGGACCTGCGCGAGATGATCCCCGACGTCATGAAGAGCTTTGCCGCACTCTCCCAGGCGTCCTCGGCCGAGGGCGAGCTCTCGCGCCTGACCAAGGAACTCCTGGCGTTGGCGGTCTCGGCCACGCGCGAGTGCGACGGCTGCATCGTCGCGCACGCCCGTGGCGCGCTGCGTGAGGGCGCCACGCGCCAACAGATCGCCGAGGCGATGGGTGTGGTGATCGCGCTCAACGGTGGCCCCGGGACCGTGTGGGGTCCCCGGGCGCTGCACGCCTACGACGAGGCGGTCGCGGCGCGTACGGCCTAGAGGCTGTACTCCAGGTGCTTGATGCCGTTGATGAAGCTCGAGGCGAGTTGCGACGGCTCGCCGGTCGAGCGGACGTCGGGGTGACGGCGCAGTAGCTCTCGGAACATCACCGTGATCTCGCGTCGCGCCAGGTGCGCCCCGAGGCAGAAGTGCGGGCCGGGCGCGCCGAAGCCGTAGTGGTCGTTGGGGGAGCGTCCGACGTCGAAGACGTCGGGGTTCTCGAAGGCGTCCTCGTCGCGGTTGGCCGAACTGTAGAAGAGCAGCACCTTGTCGCCCTTGGCGAGTTCGAAGTCCGAGAGGACGTAGTCGTGGGCGAGCGTGCGCCGCATCCAGATGACCGGCGAGGCCCAACGCACGATCTCGTCGGTCGCGGTCTTGGCCAGGCCCTCGTAGTCGGCGAGCAGTCGCGCCTTCTGCTCGGGGTGAGCGGTGAGCGCGTGCAGGCCGTGGGCGATCGCGGTGCGCGTCGTCTCGTTGCCGGCCGTCACGAGCAGCACGAAGAACGAGGCCAGTTCCTGCTGGGTCAGTTTCTCCGTCTCGATCTCGGCGTTCACGAGCGCGCTCGTGATGTCGTCGATCGGGTTGTCGATCCGGTACTTGCCGAGGTCCTCCATGATCGCGGTCAGCGCGGCGCCCGATTCGAGCAGCACCAGCACGGGGTCCTGGCCCTCGGGGATGAACTCGGGGTCCCCGTTGGAGAGGATGATGTTCGAGTGGTGCAGCACCGTCGCGTACTCGCTCGGCGGCACGCCCATCATGTCGCAGATGATCTCGAGCGGGAAGGGCGCCGCGAGGTCCTTGATGAAGTCACCGGAGCCGCTCGTGCGCGCGCGCTCGATGATCTCGTCGGCCTTGCGCTCGATCGAGTCCTCGACCGCGCGCACGTTGCGCGGGTTGAACGCGTTCGAGACGATCCGCCGCAGTCGGGCGTGCTTGGGGTCGTCGGTCGAGATCATGCCCGAGAAGTACTCCACCATCTCGCTGGGCAGGTCCATCGTGGAGACCGCGCCGGGACCCGAGAGGAAGGTCTCGGGGTGGCGCGAGGCCGTCTGCACGTCGCGGTACTTGGTCAGGGCGTAGAAGCCGTTGCCCACCGGGAACTCGATGGACGTGCCCTCGATGACCGGTTCGTCGTAGTGCGAGATCGGCCGATCGCGGCGCAACGTGGCGAAGGCGGCCTCGCGCTCGGGCCACGGACGACGCCAGAACTCCATGTCCGAGAGGTTGATCGAATCGGCGGTCCAGGTCGCAGTTGGTTCCATGGGCCAAATCGTATCCAGTGCGCGTGCGGCGACACGGACGCTGCGTTTCACGGCAGACTGGACGGATGGAAGCACTGACCGACCAGGAGCGCGCGACGCGGCTGAAGGCGCTCAACGCCCTGCTCGACCTCATGCGTCCCTCGGTCCAGGCCGACGGCGGGGACCTGGTGCTGGTGCGCGCCGACGTCGAGACGGGCGTCGTCGAGGTGCAGCTCCAGGGGGCCTGTTCCAGCTGCGCGATCTCCTCGGACACGCTGCAGGGCGGCGTCACCCGGATCTTGAAGGACCGACTGGCCTGGGTCACCGACGTCGTCGGTGGCGTGGACGACTCGATCGACCCCGAAGACTCGATGTCCCTCGGCGTCGGCGGCTACGTGCCGCGCTACCGCCAGTTGTAGGGTTCGGTCCATGGGGATCTTCACCTCCGGCACTCGAGGCGGCCCTAAGATCCCCACGCCCGAACAGCGGATGAACAGCGCCGCCCTGGATCAGGACAAGCTCGACAAGGTCCTCTCGAAGGAGGACGCGCGCTACGACGCGATGAGTGAAGAAGAGCGCGACAAGTACTACGTGAACCCGAGCCTGTTCACCAAGATCAAGAAGGCGCTGCGCGGTCAGTAGAGGGCGATCAGACCTTCTGGGGCTTGGGCTCCTTCGGCAGACCCAGGGCACGCTCCCCGATGATGTTGCGCTGGATCTCGGCGGTGCCGCCCCAGATCGTCTCGGAACGCGAGAAGAAGAACGAGCCCTGCAGGTCCGAGACGGGGTAGTCGGCTCGACCGCGTCGGCTGCCGGCGACCGAGCCCTCGCTCGTGCCCTTGCCGGTGAGGATCTGGGCCTCCATCCCGAGGACGTCCAACGCGAGTTCCATCGTCGCGCGATGCGTCTCGGACCAGAACATCTTGTTGCAGGCGCCGAGCAGGGCGGTGTTGTGCGTGCCGTTGAGTGAGTCGGTGAGGGAGCGGTAGCCGTTGATCTCCATGATCTTCACCTTCTGCCAGGCGCGCACGAGCCCGTCGCGCACGAGCCGGTCGTCGTTCTTGCCCAGGCGCGTCGCCTCGCGGACGATCTCCTCCCACTCCTTGAGGAACCTTCGGTAGCCGGTCGTGGAACTCGAGCCGCGCTCGAAGCCGAGCGTCGTCATGGCGACCTTCCAGCCGTTGTTGACGCCGCCCACGGCGTTGTCCTTCGAACAGCGCGCGTTGGTGAAGAAGACCTCGTTGAAGTCGGCCGAGCCATCGACCTGGATGATCGGACGGACCTCGACGCCCGGTTGGTGCATCGGCACGAGGAGGTAGCTGATGCCGGCGTGCTGGGGCGCGTCGGGATCGGTGCGCACCATCAAGAAGACGTAGTCGGCGTGCTGGGCCTGGGACGTCCAGACCTTCTGGCCGTTGATGACCCACTCGTCACCGTCGAGCACCGCGCTGGTCTTGAGACTGGCCAGGTCCGACCCGGCGTCCGGCTCCGAGAAGCCCTGGCACCAGGCGATCTTGCCCTGGAGGATGCCGGGGATGAACTCGCGCTTCTGCTCGTCGGTGCCCCACTGCAGGATCGTCGGCCCGACGAGCGTGTCGCCGAAGAAGTCGGCGCGCATGGGCGCCCCGGCCTTGGCGAACTCCTCGTTCAGCACGACCTGCTGCAACAAGGTGAGTCCCTTGCCGCCGTACTCGACCGGCCACCCGGCACAGATCCAGCCGCCGGCGAAGAGCTTCTCGTTCCAACTCTCGTTGAAGGCCCGGCGCTCGTCGGCGCTCATCGAGAAGTCGTCGTCGAACCACCCGTCGGGCAGGTTCTCCTCGAGCCACGAGCGAATCTCTTTGCGGAACGGTTCTGTCTCTGCGGGGTACGTGAGGTCCATGGTGACAACTTACTCAAGGTGAAACCCGTTGGTTCGGGGACATTTGTGCCCCTTCGTCGTATTCGGCGAGAATGGAGGACTCGCGAGACCGAAAGCTGCCCCTTGTCCCGAACGCTGCGCCAGACCATCGAGGAGACCCGGGCGTCCTGGGCCCGATCCAAGACGATCGCCACGCCGGCGCACGTGCCGGCGAGGCCACCGGAAGCGGGCAAGTACCGCGTGGCCTTCCTGATCTACCGGGGGAACCCGCGCTGCGGCGGCCAGGGTGTCTACACCCGGCACCTGACGCGCGAACTGGTGAACCTCGGCCACAGCGTCGAGGTCTTTGCCGGTCCGCCGTGGCCCGAGCTCGACGAGGGCGTCGGCTTCACCGCGGTTCGCGGCCTCGACCTCTACCGCGACCCCGACCCGTTCCGGATCCCGGCCCTGCGCGAGTTCACGTCCACGGCCGACGCCGCCGAGTTCGGCGTCATGATGACCGGCGGCTTCGGTGAGCCGCTGGCGTACTCGTTGCGCGTCGAGAGGATCCTGCGAGACCGACGCGCCGACTTCGACATCATCCACGACAACCAGTGCATGGGCCCGGGGATCTTGAAGCTGCACCGTCAAGGGTGGCCGCTGCTCGAGACGCTGCACCACCCGATCACCGTCGACCGCTCGATCGCGCTCGACCACGCCGAGACCGCCTGGAA
Organism: uncultured Acidimicrobiaceae bacterium; assembly: GCA_963700135.1. Classification (GTDB taxonomy): domain Bacteria; phylum Actinomycetota; class Acidimicrobiia; order Acidimicrobiales; family RAAP-2; genus RAAP-2. The sequence continues at coordinate 134,760 of CAVOWM010000014.1, forward strand.
GCGCTACACCACGCGACGCTGGTTCGGCTTCTTGCGCATGCAGGTGCGCACCGTGAAACAGCTCCCCGCGGTCCTCACGGTCTCGCACAACTCGAAGACCGACATCAACGCCCAGATGCAGGTGCCGCTCGAGCGCCTCACCGTCGTGCCGGTCGGCGTCGATCACACCGTGTTCCGGCCCTACGACGACGTCGTGAAGAAGAAGGGCCGCCTGATGGTCACCTCCTCGAGCGACGTGCCGATGAAGGGACTCGTGCCGCTGCTCGAGGCGATCGCCAAGCTGCGCGCCGAGCGCGACATCGACCTCATCGTCATCGGCAAGCCCCAGCCGAAGGGCCGCGTCGCCACGGCCCTGGACCGCCTCGGACTGACCGACATCGTGACCACCATCTCGGGCGTCAGCGACGAGGCGCTGGCCCGCCTCTACGGCGAGGCCGAGGTCGCGATCGTGCCGAGCCTCTACGAGGGCTTCTCACTGCCGGCGATCGAGGCCATGAGCTGCGGCGTGCCGGTCGTGGCGACGACCGGCGGCGCGCTGCCCGAGGTCGTCGGCGTGACCGAAGAGACCGGACTGCTGGTCGAGCCGAACAACCCCGAGGCGCTGGTCGTGGCGATCGGGCGGCTCCTGGACGACGCGGCGCTGCGCGCGCGCCTCGGCGCGGCCGGTCGCCAACGCGTGATGGAGCGCTTCACCTGGGAGGTGACCGCGCGCGGCACCGCCGCCTGTTACGACGCGATCCTCACCGGTCAGCCGCTGCCGGACTCGATGGAGTTCGACTGATGCTGACCGCTCGCTACGAGCGCCTGGGTCTCGAGCGCGGCGACATGATCCTCGACCTCGGGTGCGGCTTCGGACGCCACGCCTTCGAGGCGGCGCGCCGCGGCGCCGACGTGATCGCGCTGGACGCCGGACGCGACGAGGTGGAGGGCGTGAAGAACATGTTCGCCGCCATGGTCGCGGCCGGGGAGCTCGACGCCGAGACCCTGCACGCGGTCGCGGTGCAGGGCGACGCGTTGCACCTGCCGTTCCCCGACGAGGCCTTCGACCGGGTGATCTGCTCCGAGGTCCTCGAGCACATCCCCGACGACCTCGCCGCGATGGGCGAACTGGCGCGCGTCTTGAAGCCCGGCGGGACCATGGCCATCACCGTGCCGCGATTCGGTCCCGAGCTAATCAACTGGGCGCTGTCGGATGAGTACCACAACGTGCCCGGCGGCCACATCCGCATCTACCGCAAGCGCGTCCTCACCGAGCGGCTGCGCTCGGTCGGACTGACCGACGTCGGCCACCACTACGCGCACGGCCTGCACAGTCCGTACTGGTGGCTGAAGTGTCTCGTCGGCACGACGAACGACACGAACCGCTTCGTCAAGCTCTACCACCGGCTCCTGGTGTGGGACATCATGAAGGCGCCGTGGCCGACGCGCGCCGCCGAGGCCGTCATGGCACCGCTGATGGGCAAGTCGATCGTCGTCTACCTGGTGAAGCCGGCGTGACCACGACGATCGGCACCGTGTCGGGCGTGCCCGGACTGTTGAGCGACGCCGAGATCGCCCAGAGCGCCGAGAGCCTTGCGTCGCTGCAACTGCGCAGTGGCGCCCTCCCGTGGTTCGTCGGGGGCCACTGCGACCCCTGGAACCACGTCGAGGCGGCGATGGCCCTCACGGTCACGGGCTACGTGGACCGGGCGAGGGCCGCGTACCGCTGGCTCGCCGACACGCAGCTCGGTGACGGGAGCTGGTTCAACTACTACCTCGGCGACCAGGTGAAGGACGCGCGGCTCGACACCAACGTCTGCGCCTACGTCGCGGCCGGGCTCTACCACTACCTCGTGGCGACCGAGCGACGTCGACTTCTGCGTCGAGCTGTGGCCGGTCGTCGAACGCGCGCTGGACTTCGTGCTGCGCTACCAGCACGTCGACGGCACCATCGCCTGGTCGCTCGATTCGATCGGCCGGCGCGAGGGCTACGCCCTGTTGACCGGGTCCTCGTCGATCTTCCACTCGCTGCGCTGCGCGGTCGCGCTCGCCGAACGCGTCGACGTCGCCAAGCCGGCCTGGGAGTTGGCGGCCGGTCGACTCGGCCACGCGGTCGCGCACCACCCGGGCGCCTTCGCGCCGAAGAACGAGTTCGCCATGGACTGGTACTACCCGATCTTCTCCGGCGCGCTCCACGGCGAAGCCGGACTGAAGCGCGTCGAGGACGGCTGGGAGCGCCACGTGATGGACGGCTACGGCGTGCGCTGCGTGTCGACCAGCGACTGGGTGACGGCGGCCGAGACGGCCGAGTGCGTCTTGGCCCTCGACGCGCTCGGACTGACGAGTCGCGCGCTGGAGCTGTTCAGCTACACCCGACGGCACCGCCGCGACGACGGCGCGTACTGGACCGGGATCGCCTACCCCAGCGAGGTGACGTTCCCGGACCGCGAGACGACGTCCTACACGGCCGCGGCGATCATCCTCGCGGCCGACGCGCTGACCTCGTCGTCGCGCTCGGCCGGACTGTTCCGACACGACTCCCTGCCGATGCCGATCGACCTCGCCGAGCCGGGCTGTCCGCTAGCGCACGCGCGTGAGCGCGCGTAACGAACCGCACTCGGCGCGCTCGACGAACGCCTCGCTCGCCAGCGCCGCGCGGTAGATCTCGTACGGCGGGCGACCGCCGTCGGCCGGGTCGGGGAAGACGTCGTGGATGAGGAGAAGTCCGCCGACCACCACCTTGGGGGTCCAGGCCTCGTAGTCGGCCCACGCGACGTCGTGTCCGTGACCGCCGTCGATGAAGAGCACGTCGAGTGGTTGGGCGAAGTGCGCGGCGACCACGCATCGAGGGGCCGACCAGCCCGATGACCGTCGACTCGAGACGCGCGTCGGCGATCGTGCGCTGCCAGGCGGGCAGGGTGTTGAGTCGGCCGTCGTTCGGGTCGACGAGCGAGGCGTCGAAGTGCTCCCAGCCGTCCTGGTTCTCCTCGCTGCCGTGGTGGTGATCGAGGGAGAAGAGGACCGAGCCGGTCGCCTCGGCGGCCGCGCCCAGGTAGACCGCGGACTTGCCGCACCAGGCGCCGATCTCGAGCCAGGTGCCCCGATGCGAGCGTTCCCCGTGGGCGAGCGCGAACTCGAAGAGGGCCAGTCCCTCCTCGCGCGGCATGAAGCCCTTCACCGTGTCGGCGAAGTCCAGGAGCTCGTCGCGCCGGCTCACGAGACCGCGACCGCCAGGGCGACGAGTGTCCAGACGCCGAGCGCCGCGAAGATCACTCCGCCGCCGATCCGCACGCGGTGCAGCGGGACGACGCGCTGGAGGGCCCGTCCGCTGTAGGCGGCGAGGAACGAGACCGCGATGAGCGAGAGCGAGGCGGCCAGGAAGACCTCGAGGGGTTGGTGCAGCTTCGCTTCGAAGTTCGCCGCCTGGATCTGGGTGAGGTCGCCGAACTCGCCGATGAACACGACGACGAAGGCCGTCGAGACCTCCTTCCAGCGCGTCGCACTCTTCTCGACGTCGGCCTCGCGCGCGCCCTTCTCCTCCTCGACGGACTCGGGCACGATGAGCAGGTACGCCGCGCCGCCGAGGAAGAGCACGCCGACGACCAGGTCCTTCCAGTGCACCGGGATGAGCGTGAGGAGCGACCCCGCGCCGACCGCGAGTCCCATCTGGATCGTAAGGGCGCTCGACGCGCCGAGCACGACCATCAGCGGTCGAGCACGCGTGCTCATGATCACCTGCGCCAGGAACGTCTTGTCGGGCAACTCGAGGACGAACATGAGGGCGACGATGCCCAAGAACGCCCCAACGTTCATGAGGTCAGGAGAACTGCTGGCGCATCGCCGCGGCGAAGGTGAGACCCACGCGCATCCGTTCGATGTTCTGCTCGACTTCCTTCTGTTCGCCGGCCAGCGGGTGCGACACGTGGAACGCTTCCACCTCGTCGGCGAAGGCCGCGTCGTTGATGAAGGTGACGATGCCGCGCGTCGTGTAGGACAGCGTGTTCGGCGGGAACTTGGTGAGCACTTCGTCCCAGCGCTGGGTCATGTAGCGCCACACGCGCGGACCGGTGAGCGCGTTCAACGTGAGGATCCCGAACATGGTCGAGGCGTCTTGGTTGCGGAACTCGCTGAAGCACCGCTCGGCGGCGTCGAGCGCGACGCGTTCGTCACTGAAGCCCCACAGGCCCCGCATGTAGCGCTGTTCGTCCTGGGGCGTCGCGGCACCACGGTAGCGCTCGAGGAAGGTCGCGTAGTCGCCGGGACGGTCCAGGGAGGACACGACACGCAAGATGGCGTTGGCGAGGTCCCCGCTGACCTCGTTGGCGTCGAAACGCCGACACGCCTCGGTCGCGATTCCCTCGTCGGCGCAGACGGTGCCGAGCGTGTTCAGCACGATGGCGCGCAGTTGGGGCGTGAGGGCGCTCTCGCCCGGACGCGCGTCCCAGCCCAGTCGCTCGAACTGGGGACCGAAGATCGCGCGCACCCGTTCGGCCAAGACGGTCGTGCGCTCCTGGGGGAGCGCGCGCTTGATGTAGCTCACGGCGCTCGCGAGCGTGCCCCACGGTGTCGGCTCGTCCTGGTCACCGAGACCGGCGGCGATCGTGAGGAACTGGTCCGCGCTGATCTGGCTCGAGAAGAGCAGCGCCCAACTGTCCGACAGGAGCACGGCGCGTTCGACGGCGTCGAGTTCGTCCACGTGGTCGGCGAGGGCCGCTGACTCGGTGACGCCGTAGCGCGAGCGGTAGTAGCCCGAGCCCCGCGCGTTCAACACGACCGGCGGGTCCTCGGCGATGGCGATCGGGTCGTCGCCGAGCAGGTGGACGTGCACGTCGCCACCCTTCAGTGAGCGCGTCGTCACCGGCACCTTCCACGACGTACCGATGGCGCTCTCGCCGCTCGGCGCTCCGTAGGCGAAGGGTATCTGCGAGATCGCCCCGCCCTCCAGGGTGATCAGCGGGTAGCCGCCTTGGAGGATCCACGTGTTCATCACGTCGCGCACGGGCGCGCCCGAGACCTCTTCGATGGCGTCCCACAGGTCGGTCGTGACGGTGTTGGCGTAGCTGTGCTTGCGCAGGTAGTTGCGGATGCCGTCACGGTAGGTCTCTTCGCCGAGGTACTGCTCGAGCATGCGCAGGATCGAGGCGCCCTTCTCGTAGGTGAGGCGACCGAACATCCCCTGAGTGTCGGCCGGCGAGACGACGTCGTACTCCACCGACCGCGTCGAGTGGAGCCCGTCGATGTCGAGGGCCAGGTCGCGCTGGGCGCTGAAGGAGGTCCACATCTCCCACTCCGGTCGGAACTCGTCCTGGCACCGCACCTGCATGAACGTGGCGAAGGCCTCGTTCAGCCAGATGCCCTGCCACCACTCCATCGTGACCAGGTCACCGAACCACATGTGCGCGAGCTCGTGCAACACGACGTGGGCGACGCGCTCCATCTCGGCGAGCGAGGCCGTGGTCGGGTCGATCAACAGGTCGGGCATCCGGTAGGTGATGCAACCGAGGTTCTCCATGGCGCCCTGCATGAAGTCCGGTATCGCGACCATGTCCATCTTCTCCCCGGGGTAGGGGATGTCGAAGTACTTCGCGAACCAGCGCAGCCCGAACGCGCCGGCTTCGAGCGCGTGGGCCGTGAGGTGTCCGTTGCCGATCGGGTAGACGATGCGCAGCGGCACGCCGTCGACGTCGAGCGCCTCGGTCTCTTCGAACGGTCCGATGATGAAGGCCACCAGGTACGTCGACATCTTCATCGTCGGCTTGAAGCTCACCGTGCGCTGGCCGTTGCCGAGGTCGGTGTCCGACGCGACCGGGTAGTTGGAGTACGCCGCGAGGTGACTCGGCACCGTGAGGTTCACCTGGTACGTCGCCTTGAAGGCCGGCTCGTCCCAGCACGGGAAGGCGCGACGGGCGTCGGTGTTCTCGAACTGCGTGGTGGCGATCGTGTGCTTGACGCCCGAGGGGTCGGTGAAGGTGGAACGGTAGAAGCCGTGCAGTTGGTCGTTCAAGATTCCGTCGAAGGCGATCTCGAGGACGGCCGACCCGACGGGGAGCAGGGCGTCGAACGTGTAGGTGGCGACCTCGTAGGTCTCGTCGAGGTGCAGGTCGGTCGAGCGGTGCGCGGTCCCGTTGATGGTGAGCGTCGCGGCGCCGAGGTCGAGTTCGATGGCGTTCAATTTGACGACCTTCGTCGCCTCGATGACGTCGACGTCGATCTCGACGCGGCCGGCGAAGGTGGCGTTCTCGAGGTCGGGCGTGATGAAGATGCGGTAGGCGGAGGGGACGACCGTTCGGTCGAGACGATACGGGTTGGTTTCAGTGGTCATATGGAACAACCGTACTTGGCTACGGTCTATCCTCGCTAAGTGACAGAAAGCCCTACGCCGGTTTCGCTGCGCGTGAAACCCGGTCCGAATCGCCTGGCGGTCACCGGCATCGGCAACGCGATGCTCGACATCATCTCGCAGGACTCCCACGAGGTCTACCGCCAACTGGGACTCGTGAAAGCGGCGATGTCGCTGATCCAAGAGGACCAACTCGCGACGTTCTTCAACGCCATGGGCCCGACCATCCAGATGTCCGGCGGCTCGGTGGCCAACTCGATCGCCGGGGTCGCGGCCCTGGGCGGGACCTGCGGCTACATCGGCAAGGTGGCCGACGACGACTTCGGCAAGCGTTTCACGCACGACCTCACGTCCCTGGGCGTCGAGGTGGACCTGGCGATCGCCGCCGCGGGCGAGGGCGCGACCGGCCGCTGTCACGTGTTCATCACCGACGACGCGCAGCGCACGATGGCGACGTACCTGGGCGCGTCGAACCAACTTCGCGTCTCGGACATCAACGAATCGCTCATCTCGCGCTCCGAGATCACCTACGTCGAGGGGTACCTCTTCGACCTGCCGCCGGCCAAGGAGGCGATCCGCAAGGTCGTCAACTTCGCCCACGACTACGACTCCATGGTCGCGCTCTCGCTGTCGGACATGTTCTGCGTCGACCGGCACCGGCGCGACTTCCTCGAACTGGTCACCAACGACGTCGACGTGTTGCTCTGCAACGAGACCGAGGTCTGCGCGCTGTTCCAGGTCCCGACGCTCAACCACGCCTTCCTCGCGCTCGAGGAGCTCGGCATCCTCGCGGTCGTCACGCGCGGACCGGCCGGCGCCGACGTCCTCACCGTCACCGGCGTCGTGCGCGTGCCGGCCCACGAGGTCGAGCACGTCATCGACCAGAACGGCGCGGGCGACATGTTCGCCTCGGGCTTCCTCTACGGGCTCGCACTCGGCGCCGATCCGGTCGAGTCGGCCGAACTCGGTTCGCTCTGCGCCGGCGAGATCATCTCGCACCTCGGCGCGCGACCGGAGAACGACCTCGAAGAACTCGCGATCGAGGCGGGACTCCTCTAGCGCGCCGCTAGATGCCCTGGGCGTCGAGGATCGCGTCGAGTTCGCGGGTGTGGACGGTCTCCCACTTCACCCACGCGATCGCGATGGGGATGCAGGCGAGCAGCATCAGCGCGTCGCCGCCGATCCACATGATCGCGCCACCCAGGTGGATGTTGGAGAGGATGCCCGCCGTGGTCGACCCGCGCGGTGCCATCGCGGCGTAGGCCGGGAAGGGCGTGTGCGAGGACATTGCCAGGGCGAGTCCGGTGAAGGTGTCGACGGGCACGGCCGCCATGACGAAGACGAGGCGCAGGCCGCGGTGGAGCGTCGTGCCGCGCTCGAGACCGAAGGCCACGCGAAAGAAGAGATAGCCGACGACCAAGAAGCCGATCTGCTCGAGGTGGTGGACCCACTCGTGCTCCATCATCAGATTGAACAGACCGGTCAGGTGCGTGACCGGGATGAAGACGAAGTAGGCCGCGAACCCGAAGAGCGGCTGGGTCACGAAGGTCATGACGCGGCCGTCGAGGAACCGTCGCACCCGCGCCGAACCGGCGTCGTAGGCGAGGTCGAGCGGCGCGCTCAACGCGAACAGCGGCGCCGCCACCATGATCAGCAAGAGGTGCTGGACCATGTGGTCGCTGAAGTACTCCATGTCGAAGACGCCGATGACCGATTGGGTCGCGAGGAACGTGACGATCAGTCCCGCGAGGAAGGCGACCGTTCGCTTTGCGGACCAAGTGCCGACGCGTTGGGTCGCAATCATGTAGGCCAGCAGCGCGGCGAACATCAAGAGGAGCGGCAGTACGCCGAGGTGCCATTGGTTCCAGTCGTGCCACGAGAACTGTGGACGCGACGACGAGGACATTGCGGGCACGACGCAATTCTACGGTCGACTCCGAGGGCAAAATCTCGCCCGGTAGGATGTCGGCGTGAAGTCGAAGTACCTCTCGCGCCGAGCACTCGGCCTCCATCTCGCCCTCGTGCTCTGGGTGGCGATCTGCCTGTCCGCGGGGTGGTGGCAGGTCAACGCCGCGATCGGGGGCAACTCACTGAGCTACCTCTACGCCGTGGAATGGCCCGCCTTCGCGGTGCTGGGCGTCTTCGGGTGGTACGCGTTGCTGAATCGCGAGAAGATCACCGAACACCAGGAGAAGGCCCGCAAGGAGTACGAGGAGAAGATGCGCGCCGAGGCGCAGTTGGCGCGCCAGGTCGACGTGGTCGAAGAGGATCCCGCGCTCGCGGCCTACAACGACCACCTCGCCGAGATCGCCACGCGTCCGAAGAAGAGGCTCTGGGGACACTGATGGAGATCGCATTCCGGCGGTACCGGATCATGTCCTTCGTCACGGGTTCGACGCTGCTCACGCTCTTCGTCTTCTTGGCGCTGCACCAGATCGACCTCACGCTGTGGAAGCACCTCTCGATCCTCGTGCGCGTCGACGGCATCGCCCACGGCATCGTGATGTACCCGCTCTACATGATCGCCAGCTTCAACATGGTGCTGAAGTTCCGCCTGCCGTTGGCGTTGCTGCTCCTGATGTTGATCGCCGGGTTCTTGCCGGGCGTGGCGTTCTACCTCGAACACCGTCTTCGGCTGCGGCTGTACCCCGACGGACTGCCCGCCAAATGAGCAGCCCCTGGCTCGAACGCCGGGTGATCGCCTTCGCGCACCAGGGTGGCTCGTACGAGGGGCCGTCCTCGACGTTGGCCGCGATCGAACGCGCGCTCGCCGAGGGCGCGACCGCGATCGAACTCGACGTGCACGCGACCGCTGACCGCCACGTCGTGGTCTGTCACGACGAGACGGTCGATCGAACGACGAACCACCACGGCGCGATCTGCTGACCTCACGCTGGCGCAGTTGCGCGACATGGACAACGCCTACTGGTGGATCGCCGGGGAGACAGTGACGCCGGGCCGCGAGCCGTCGGAGTACGTCGAGCGCGGCAAGGCGCCGGCGAACCGCGATTTCGGGATCGTGACGCTCGAAGAGGTCAGCGAGCGTTTCCCCGGCGTGCTGTTGAACCTCGACGTGAAGCGCACCGACCCCGACGTCGAGCCCTACGAGGAGTTGCTCGCGAGCGAGCTGCGGCGACTGGGTCGAACGTCGTCGGTCATCGTCGGCTCGTTCCACGACACGGCGGTGCAGCGATTCCGCGCCTTCGCCCCCGAGGTCGCCACGTCGGCCGCGACGGGGGAGGCCGCCACGTTCTACTTCTCGATGCTCGAGGGCGTGCCGAGCGTGCCGCCGGTGTGCGCCTTCCAGGTGCCGGCCGTCTACGGGGACGTCACGGTCGTCGACGAACGCTTCGTCGAGACGGCCCACGACGCCGGCGTCGCGGTACACGTGTGGACGATCAACGACAGCGGTGAGATGAACGAACTGCTCGACGTCGGCGTCGACGGGCTGATCAGCGACCGACCGACGCGCCTCGCCCAGGTACTACGTGAACGGGACTGCGCGTGGGACGGGGTGTTCTAGGACGGCCCTAGCCGCGACCGCAGTTCGGCTTCTTACCGTGATTGGCCTTCTTCTTCGCGCGCATCTTGCGCTTCACGGTTCGCTTTGACATAGGTGACAATGTTAGTTGATAGGGCGAGCACCGGGCCAAACGAGGAGACGAACGTGGACAACGCAGAGATCACCGCTGGTCAACTGGTGCTCGTCGCGACGCCGCTCGGGAACCTCGGCGACATCTCGCGGCGCGCGCTCGAACTACTCGCGAACGCCGACGTCATCTACTGCGAGGACACGCGTCGTTCCAGCACGCTCTTCAGCGCGCACTCGATCGCGGTGAACGGTCGACTGCGCGCGCTGCACGAACACAACGAGGCGTCGCTCTGCGAGCAGGTCGTCGATCAGGTTGCCGGGGGCCAGACCGTCGTGCTGATCAGCGACGCCGGGACCCCGGGCATCAGTGACCCCGGCGCGCGCGTCGTCGCGGCGGTGGCGGCGGCCGGTCTGGCGGTGACGACGGCGCCCGGCCCGTCGGCGGTCGTGGCGGCCCTGACGATCAGCGGACTTGCGACCGAACGCTTCGCGATGGAGGGTTTCTTGCCGCGCAAGGCCGGAGAGCGCGAGGCGTTCTACACCCAGTGGCTGCACGAACCCCGGACGATCGTCTTCTACGAATCGCCCCAGCGCCTCGCCGCGACGCTCACCGAGATGGCCGTGTCGCTGGGGTCGCGACGCGTCTGTGTCGCGCGCGAGATCACCAAACTCCACGAAGAGGTCCTTCGCGGTTCGCTCGCCGAGGTCGCGCGTCTGGTGAGCGGCCGCGAGGTCCTGGGCGAGATCGTCGTCGTGCTCGAGGGCAACACCGAGGTCGAGGTCATCGACGACGAGTTGATCCGCGCGGCGCTGCGCGACCAGGTCGACGCCGGGGCGAGCACGCGCGACGCGGTCTCCTTCGTCGCCGAGTCACTCGGCGTGGCGCACCGCGTCGTGTACCAGATGGCGCTGGCGCTTCGGGCCGACGACGCGCCTTGACTCATTATCCTTGAACGATGGCTCGCTTCTACCTCACGACGCCGATCTATTACGCGAACGACGCGCCGCACGTCGGCACGGCGTACACGACGGTGAACGCCGACGCCCTGGCGCGCTGGCACCGGTTGATCGGCGACGAGACGAAGTTCCTCACCGGCACCGACGAGCACGGCCAGAAGGTGGCCGACGCCGCGGCCAAGAACGGCCAGTCCCCGCACGAGTGGACCGACCAGAAGTCCCAGCAGTTCCGCGACGCCTGGGCCGCCCTCGACATCCGCTACGACGACTTCATCCGCACGACCGAAGCGCGCCACTACGAGAGCGTGCAGAAGTTCCTGACGGCGATCTACGACAACGGCTACATCTACAAGGACGTCTACAAGGGCCTGTACTGCGTGAGCTGCGAGGACTACTACACGATCGAGACCAGCGTCGAGGGCAAGTGTCCGATCCACGGCCGCGACCTCATCGAGATGGAAGAGGAGAACTGGTTCTTCCGCCTCAGCGCCTTCGAGGACCGGCTGAAGGAGCACTACGCCGTGAACCCCGGCTTCGTGACGCCCGAGACGAAGCGCAACGAGGCGCTGTCCTTCATCAACGGCGGACTGCGCGACATCTCGATCACTCGCACGTCGATCTCCTGGGGCGTGCCGGTGCCCTGGGACGACGCCCACGTCTTCTACGTCTGGTACGACGCGCTCATCAACTACCTCACGGCGATCGGCTACGGCCGCGACGATGACGAGGTCGCGAAGTGGTGGCCGAATTCGCACCACCTCATCGGCAAGGAGATCATCCGCTTCCACTGCGTGTGGTGGCCCGCGATGTGCATGGCCGCGGGTATCGGACCGGTCAGCCACGTGCAGGTGCACGGGTGGCTCCTCTTGGGCGGACAGAAGCTGTCGAAGACGATGGCCGCCGAGGGCGCCGTTCGCTTGACCGACATCGCGCCGATCGAACTGACGAATGAGTTCGGGGTCGATCCAATCCGCTACTACCTGTTACGCGAGACGGCCCTCGGCAACGACGGCGACTTCACGCACGAGGGGATCCTCGCGCGCTACAACACCGACCTGGCCAACAACCTGGGCAACCTCGTCGCGCGCGTGACCACGATCGTCGCCACGAAGTGCGACGGCGTGGCCCCGAGCCCGCGGCGCGAGTCGGCACTGCGCGACGCCGCGGTGAGCGCCATCGAGGAGAACGTCGCGGCGTGGCACGGTTTCGCCCCGCAGAGCGCGCTCGAAGCGACGTGGCGGCTCATCGGCGCGGCGAACGCCTACCTCGAGCAGCACGCGCCGTGGAAGATGGAGCCCGGCGACGACCTCAACGCCGTGTTGGGTGACGCGCTCGAAGCGATCCGTCTCGTCGCGATCCTGGCCTCGCCGGCCATGCCGTCGACCTGTGAGGAGATATGGCGGCGCATCGGTCTCACCGGCACCCCGACCGACGAGGAGTTCGCGACCGACCCGACGTCCGTGGCGTCGGCGTGGGGTCAGTACCACAGCGACACGACGATCCACAAGGGCGAACCGCTCTTCCCCCGGATGAAGAGCGACGCGTGAGCCACTGGAGCGACGCGCACTGCCACCTCCAAGAGCAGTTCCTCGGCGACGAGGAGACGACGGCGAAACTCAACGACACGCTCGCGCGCGCCTACGACGGCGGCGTCGACCGGGTCGTCGTGATCGGCACCGACGCCACGACCTCGGCCCAGGCGCTCGAGATCACCGGCGCTCGAGGGCCCCGTCGAGTCTACGCGACCGTCGGGCTCCATCCCCACGACGCCGTCTCAGGACATCGACGCGGTCGTGGCGCTGGCCCGCGCCGGCCACCCGAAACTGGTCGGGATCGGTGAATGCGGCCTCGACTACTTCTACGAGCACTCGCCGCGCGCCGACCAGCGACGCGCCTTCGCCCGCCAGATCGCCCTCGCCCACGAGCTCGACCTGGCCCTCGTGATCCACGCCCGCGACGCCTTCGACGACCTGTTCGAGCTGCTGGCGAGCGAGGGCGTGCCCTCGCGCACGGTGGTGCACTGCTTCACCGGCACGCCCGAGGACGCGGCCGCGTGTCTCGAGTTGGGTTGTGACATCTCGATCTCGGGCGTCGTCACGTTCAAGAACGCCGAACTGCTGCGCGAGGCGGTGCGATCGGTGCCGCTCGATCGTCTCCACGTCGAGACCGACAGCCCGTTCCTCGCGCCCGTGCCGTACCGCGGGAAGGCCAACGAACCGGCCTACGTCACCGTCGTGGGCGAGTTCGTCGCCGAACTGCGCGGGGAGAGCTTCGTCGAGGTTCGCGAGGCGACCAGCGCCAACACGGCCCGACTTTTCCAGCTGCCACCACGATAAAGACGTGCTGATCAGGTAGTGCAAGTGAATTCCTAGGCTGAGTTGCCACGGGACCCACCCTCTCGTAGCGTTGTGGGCCGGGGGGATTGGCTATACCCCAGTGTCGTGGCGGAGGGTGGAGATCTGAGGGCATCAAACCCGCGGGCGCCGTGGCGTCCGTTGTCGGTACTGATCATGATCGTCGCACTGGTGGCGTCCGCGGTGCTCGTCGCGCCCGTGGCGGCTGACGCCTCGACGCACGCCCGTCGTCACATGCCCGACCTCATCGGACTCAGTCGCGCTCGGGTCTTCGCCGTCATGCGCGCCGACGCGCTCTACTTCGTGACGACCGGACCGGGCAGTGCGAACGGCACCTGGAAGGAGGCCGTCGGCCAGTCGCCCCGGCCGGGCACGGTCGTGCCCTGGCACTTCCAGGCGACGGTGCGGGTGTCCCAGGCCACTCCGCACGCCCCGCGGCGCGTCCCGCGGCTCATCGGGCTGTCCCGGGCCCGGACCTACGCGGTCATGGCCCGGGCACAACTGTTCTTTCGGACGCGCGGACCAGGGAGTTCGAACGGTCGGTGGGTCGTCGTGCTGCGCCAGTCCCCGGCCGCCGGGACCCGCGTCCGGTGGCACGCCACGATCACGCTCACGGTGAGCACCAAGCGCCCGAAGAAGAGACCGGTGCGACCACCGACCACGACCACGACGCTGAAGAAGACCAAGCCGACCTGCACGTCGAGCACCACGACCGTGCCGCCCACGACGACGACCACGACGCCCGCGACGTCGACGACGCTCACGGGCGCCACCACGACCACGACCGTCGCGCCCACGACCACGACCACGATCTGTCGACCGGTGACGACCACGACGCTGAAGCCCAAGAAGAAGAGGCCGGTCAAGTACCGCATCGGGGACGCGACGTGGTACCGCTACATTCCGGGACACTGCGCCACGTGGTACCTGCCGCGAGGGACGCGCATCACGATTCGCGACCTGGCGACCGGCCGGGTCGTGCACTGCATCGCGTCGGACCGCGAGGCCGCCCACGGCGACCGCGTCGTCGACCTCGACACCCAACAGTTCGCCGAGTTGGCCCCACTGGCCAAGGGAGTCATCGTCGTTAAAGTCAGTTGGTGACCCATACCCGCACCGAACTCCGGGCGCTGCTTGACGAACACGGTCTCAAACCATCGCGCGCCCTCGGTCAGAACTTCGTCGTCGACCCCAACACCGTGCGACGGATCGCGCGCCTGGCCGACGTGGGCGAGGGCGACCTGGTGCTCGAGATCGGCGCCGGTCTCGGATCGCTGACGCTGGCGCTGGTCGAGACCGGCGCCGAGGTGCACGCGATGGAGGTCGATCGCTACCTGCTCGAGCCGCTGCGTTCGGTCGTCGAATCCCGGGGGGTGACGGTCCATCACGCCGACGCGCTGCACGCCGACTACGCCGCGATCCTCGACGGTCGCGAGGCCGTGGTCGTGGCCAATCTGCCCTACAACGTCGCCACGCCGCTGGTCCTGCACCTGCTCGAGAGCGAGCCGCTCATAGGACGGATGCTCGTCATGGTGCAAAAGGAGGTCGGGGAGCGCTTCGCGGCGCACGCCGGCGACGAGGCCTACGGCGCGGCCTCGCTGCGGCTCCAGTACTTCGCCGACGCCCGCGTGGTGGGCAAGGTCAGTCCGACGGTCTTCTTGCCTCGGCCCAAGGTCGAGTCGGCGCTGGTGGCGATCGTGCGTCGCGCCACGGTGCGCGTCGACCCGGCGCTGGTGAGCGAGGCCGAACTCTTCGAGGTCATCCGCACGTCCTTCGGGCAGCGCCGAAAGATGCTGCGCCGTTCGCTCGCCGAGTGGTCGAGCGACGGGGTCTTCGAGCGCGCCGACGTCGCCGAGACCCGACGCCCGGAGGAGTTGACCATCGAGGAGTTCGCGAGGCTGGCGGCGGCCCGATGACCGAACTGCTGGCCCACGCCAAGCTCACCTGGTACCTGGAGGTCACCGGCGTGCGCGAGGACGGCTTCCACGAACTGCGCAGTGAGATGACGACGATCACCCTGCACGACGTGCTCTTCGTGGACGGCCACGGCGATCACCTGGAGATCCTCAATCCTTTCGCGACGGCGATCGCCACCGGCGAGGAGAACCTGATCACGCGGGCGCTTCGACTCGTGGGTCGCCGCGCGGGGGTTCGCGTCGAGAAGTCGATCCCCGTCGGCGGCGGGCTCGGTGGCGGGAGCGCCGACGCGGCCGCGATCCTTCGCTGGGCCGGGGGAGTGTCCAACGCCGAGGCGCTGCGCCTCGGCGGCGACGTGCCGTTCTGCCAGCTCGGCGGGCGCGCCCTGGTCGAAGGCGTGGGCGAGGTGCTCACCGTCCTGCCCTACGAGGAGCGCCGCCTCACGCTGATCGTGCCGGACTTCGGTGTCTCGACGGCCGCGGCCTACGTCGCCTACGACGAGATGCGCCTCGACGGCTGGACGCCCACGGGGACCAACCACCTGGAGGAGCCGGCCTGTCGGGTCGAGCCACGCCTGGCCTCGACGTTGGACTGGCTGCGCGCCGAGTTCGGACCGGGCGTGCAACTGGCCGGATCAGGCTCGTCGATGTTCATCGAGGGCCATCTGGCCTCGACGCAGAGCCGTTGGGACATGACCGGTCCCGAGGGCCCTCTCCAGTTGTCCACGCTCACTACGACGCCCCAATAGGCGTCGACGAAGGCTATTTACCGGCGGCGCGACGCTGAAAGCGGGTTCGCTTCAGCATCTTCTTGTGCTTCTTCTTGCGCATGCGCTTACGGCGCTTCTTGATTAGTGATCCCATGGCTCGAACTAACTTAGTCGAATTCGCCGACGCGACCCGAAGCCCTCGCCTCGCGCGACACCTCGGAGTGTCTGGTCACGCGCTCGATTCGCAGGGCCTGACGGGGGCATCCGCGCACGGCCAGGCGGGCCGATTTGAGCAGCGCGAGTTCGTTCGTCGACGTGGGCTGCTCGTAGATGATCGGGTAGCCCCACTCGTCGACCTGCACCAATTCGGGGGCCAGTTCGTGGCAGTGCCCGTAGCCGTCACAGAGGATCGGGTCGACGCGCAGCACGAAGTGGTCACCCTTTCGGTTCATTGCCACACCAGTTCGGACTCGTGTTCCAGGGCCGGGACGGCCACCCAGCGCCGCGCCGTGGTGAGCGCCGCGCAGGGGACGCCGCGGACGTGCTCGTCGATGTGACCCGCGAAGACCGAGAGCGCCGACTCGACCAGGCGCACGACGCCGTCCGGATGGCGACAGGCGCCGCGACCCTCGATGACGGCGCAGCGGTCCTTCAGGCGGACCAGGACCGCCTGCGGGTCGCGCGTGCCCTGCAGGAGCAGCCGCAGGTCCTCGGCGAGCGCGGGCAGTCCGAACGCGCACGGCCCGCACTGGCGCGAACTCTCGTTCGCCATCCACTTCACGACGCGATGGGTCTCGGCGAGTCCGCAGGCCCCTCTGGGCACCACCACCAGGATGCCGGCGCCGACCGTGGCGCCGAGGGGTCGAAGCGCCTCGTTGCAGTAGGCCACGTCGAGGTGCGCGGCGTCGAGCCACGCGCCGCCGTAGCCGCCGGTGAGGATGGCCTGGGGATCGGGGTCGGCGCGCACCTCGCGCAGTATCGAGCGCAGCGGCGTGCCGAGCGCCACCTCGTGCACGGTCGGATGCGGCACGGCGCCCGAGATCGACACCAGTGTGCTGCCGGGGCTCGCGTCGGTCCCCAGTTCGCGGAACCAGCCCGGGCCGAATCGGTTGATCAAGGCGACGTGGGCGCAGGTCTCGGCGTTCATCACCAACGCCGGCGACCGGCCGACGTGCAAGACGTGCGGACGCTGCGGTCGGTACTGCGGCATCGTCTCGTTGTCGTTCAGCCAGTGCACGAGCGCCGACTCCTCGCCCGCGACGTAGCGCCACGGCGGCGTGTGCAAGACGAACTCCGGACCGACGCCGCGTCGCTGGCGTTCGTGGATGGCGCGCTGGACGTGGTGGACGACGGCGGCGTCCTTGCGCGAGACGCAGACGGCGACGCGGCGCGCCCCGATCAGCGAGGCCAGGTTCTGGGCGCCGTCGAGGACCAGATGGGGATTCGTCGACAGCAGGGTCCGGTCCTTGTGGGCCGCCGGTTCGCCCTCCATGGCGTTGACGACGAGGACCTTGTGATGCCCGCGCTGGCTGCGCAACAGTTCGGCCTTCTTCGACGTCGCGAAGCTCGCCCCGCCGCGCCCGAGCAGACCGGCGGCGTCGAGCTTGCCCGACAGCGCGGCGCTCGCCAACGGCGCGCCGAAGGTCAGCTCGTGCTCGCGCAGCGTGAGGGGCCGATCGGACGCACCGGTCAAGACCCGTGGCAGCCCCGTCGAGGTGGTCATCGCGACACCCGACTTCGTCGGTTCGGCGCCGGGGCCGGACTCGTCGTGGGCGCTCGCGGCGGTTCGGGGAGCGCGAGGGGGGAGAGCGCCGTTCGACCGAGCGAACGCGTCGGTCGCTTCACGTAACGCCACAGCGCGGTGGCGACGACCACGACGGCGCAGGTGAGCACGACGGCGAGACCGATGCCCGAATGGCCGTCGGTCCCGGTGAGGAACCCGTGCACGATCGCGGCGGTCACCGCCAGCCAGCTGAACCAGTGGATGAAGCGCCACGACTCGTTCTTCACGCGCGACTTCATCAGGCTCGACACCCACACGGCCAGGATGAGGTCGAAGGCGACGGCGCCGAGGGCGACGTCGACGCGCTTGTACGACGAGGTCATCGGGACGATCGCCGAGAGCCACCCGGTCGGCACGTAGCTGTCGACGATCGTGGTGAGGATGTGGATGACGAGGAACGCCATCGCCACCATCGAGATCGAGCGGTGCAGTTCGTTGAGCTCGAAGCGACCGACGTTGGTGCCGCCGACGCGATTGGAGACGAAGGCGCCGAGGCAGACCACGAGCGTGAACAGCACCAGCGCCACGAGTCCCGTCGCGCGCGTCGTGTACCAGAGGTAGGGCGAGGTGAAGGCGATCATCGCGCCGCCTCGTCCTCGGGCCAGCCGCCGACGAACTCGAGCGAACCGTCGCGGCGCACCAGTCGCGCCGACCAGCCGGCCTGGGCGATGTGGTAGCTGGCGTCTTCGTTCCAGAGCAGCGCCGCGGTCGCGAAGGCGTTCGCGAGCACGCAGTCACTCGCGCTGACCGTCGCGGTGGTGTAGAGACCCCGGGCGCAGTGACCGGTCCGGGGATCGACGATGTGGTTGACCGTGCGCTCGCCGACGCGCCAGGTTCGCGTCGTCGTCGACGAGGTGGCGATGCCGCCGTGGCGTAGTGTGACGCGCGGCTCGTCGCCGCGGACCTCGAGTGCGTCGCTGACGGCGATCGCCCACGGACCCTCGGGGCCCTCGCCGCGCACCGCGACGTCGCCCCCGAGCTCCACGACCACGCCGCCGCTCGCGGCGACCTCGTCGGCCACCAGGTCGACGACGAGGGCCTTGGCGCTCGCGCCGAGGTCGAGCTGACACGGGGGGTCGAGCGTGACGGTTTGCGCGTCACGATCCAGATGGATCGCCGATGGTCCCATCGACGGCACGGCCGGCCGTTCGCGCACGGCGTCGCCCAGCGCGAGTTCGTCGAAGTCGCGGTCGTAGCCGAGGGCGAGCAACGCGGGCAGCACCGTGGGGTCGACCAGGTCGCCGGTCGCCTCGGCCGCCCGCAGCGCCGCGTCGAGCGCCAACGCGAGCGTCGAGCTGACCTCGAGGGTCGCCCCGCGCGCGCCGTTGAGCCGCGAGAGCTCCGAGTCGTCGCGGAACCGGTTGCACGACGCGTCGACGAGGTCCAACCAGTACCACAGTCGTTTCGTCGCCTCGTCCATCTGCGCGTCGTGCTCGGTGGTGAGACTTCCGCTCAGTCCCCAGATCTCGAATCGCATCATCGACCTAGTAACAGACCGTCCGACCGGACGGCGTCGAGCGACAGACCGTCGTGGTCGTGACCGGTGCGGTCGTCGGGGGCGTGTAGGCGGTCGTGGGCGTCACCTTCTTCAGCGTGGTCGGCGTCGTCGCACTGGTGCGGGCCGTCGTCGTCACGGTGGTCTTCGGCGTGGTCGTGGTCGCGTGACGCGTCGTCGTGGTGGTGGTCGGTGCGGTCGTCGTGGTGGTCGTGTCGATCGTCGAGGGGGTCGTCACCGGTGGCACGGTCGTTGCGGTACGTGCGGCGTTGGCCGCGTAGCCGACGAAGAGCGCCGACGCCGCGCACGATCCGAGGAAGATCGCCTGCGTGACGTGGCGAACGCGCGCGAAACGTCGGTCGCGTTGTTGGGGGGTTCGCTTCGAGGGGGTCATCGATCTCCTTAGCCGGAAATTCTCCCACCCTCGCCTAAGAAGATGAAAGCGAAACTCTAAGAAGCGCCGCAGAATTGACGCAATGTTGTGCGAGTTCTACTGATTGTCATCAATCGGTAACGTGACCGTGAATCGCGCGCCGCCGAGCGCGGGGTCGTCGTCGACCGACACGGTGCCCTGGAGCTCGGCGACGACCTGGGCGACGATCGAGAGTCCGAGGCCCGATCCGGGCAGCGCCCTCGCCGACGCCGAACGCCAGAACCGGTCGAAGATGAAGGGCCGGTCCGCTTCGGCGATCCCCGGTCCGCTGTCGCTGACCGAGAACGTGCCGTCGTGGGACGCGACGACGATGCGACCGCCGTGGGGCGTGAACTTGATGGCGTTGGTGAGCAGGTTGGAGATCGCGCGTTCGAGGCGGTCACGCCGACCGAGCACGTTCGAAGGGGCGACGTCGACGTCGATCGTGATCTCCTTGATCCGGGCGTAGGTGCGTGCGGTGTCGAGACACTCGTCCAGGCAGTCGTCGAGTCGCAGCGACTCGATCGCCCCTTCGCTGCGTTCACCGCGCGAGAGTTCGCCCAGGTCGGTGACCAACGCGGCCAGTTCGTCGACTTGCGTGACCATGTCGTCAGTGAGTTGTCGCAGGTCGTCGGGGTTGAGCTCTTGCGCGCGACTGAGGACCTGCGCGTTGGTACGCAGCGACGTCAGGGGAGTGCGCAACTCGTGACTGGCGTCGAGGACCAGTTGGCGCTGCAGGATCTGACTGCTCTCGACCGTCGAGAGCAGGCGATTGAACACCCGTCGCAGGCGGCCTAACTCGTCTTCGTCGCCCTCGGCCAGTCGGTACCCGAGGTCGTTGGTCTCGGCGACGGTCTCGATCTCGTTGGTGACCTCTTCGAGGGGACGAAGGGCCGTGCGCGCGAGGAACAGTCCCAGACCGAGTGCGAGGAGCAGTCCGCCGATGGCGACGAACGTCAGCGTGCGAATGAGCCCCCGCAACTCATTCACCTGACCATCGATGTCCGAGATCAGGAGTTCCGCCGACGTGGTCTTGATCACGCACTCGTCGCCGTCAGCACAGGTCATGAGTGAATCGGCGGCGATGGGTACGATCAGCTCGCGATAGTTGTGGCCGTCGATGGTCACGGTGCGGTAGATCTCTTTGCTCTTGCCCTTCGCGACGCCGAGGATCGTCGCGTCGATGGGAGGGCTCGACGAGGGAACCGTCTGCCCGTTCGGAAGGACGAGGAACGCGTTGAAGTTGAACGCGAAGGGATGGTGGTCCGTGACCTGCTGGGCCTCGCCGTAGAGCGACTCATCGACCGAGTGGATCAGCGAGTTTCGAGTCGTGAAGTAGGAGGCGAAGCACGCCAGGATGACGGCGATGGCCGCGGCGGCGACCGTCGCGGAGATGACGCGGGAACGAAAGGTCACGTGGTGCGAAGCGCGTATCCCACGCCGCGCACCGTCTGGATCAGCCGCACTTCGTTGGCCTCCTCGAGTTTGCGCCGAAGATAGCCGATGTAGACCGCCAGGGAGTTGGTCCCGGAGTCGAAGTTGTAGCCCCAGACCAGGTCCAGTATCTGATCGCGCGTCAGGACCTGGCGCGGATGGTGCAAGAACAGTTCCAGCAGGTCGAACTCGATCTTGGTGAGCTCGACCGGCCTCGTGCCGCGGTGGACCTCGCGCGTCTGCGGGTTGAGCGAGAGGTCCTCGAAGCGCAGTACCGCGCCGTCGCCCTCGACGAGGTTGTGGCGCCGCAGGAGCGCGCGAAGGCGCGCCAGGAGCTCGGCCAAGTCGAAGGGCTTCACGAGATAGTCGTCGGCTCCGACGTCGAGACCGGCCACGCGGTCGTTCACGGCGTCGCGCGCGGTGAGCATCAGGATCGGTGTCGAGTCACCGGAGCGTCGGATACGGCGACAGATCTCGAGTCCGTCGATGTCCGGGAGCTGCAGGTCGAGCACGATCGCGTCGGGGGCGCGCAGTTGGATCGACTTCAGGGCGCTGACGCCGTCCTCGAACAGTTCGACGTCGTAGTTCTCCATCCGCAGGGCGCGTCCGAGCGCGCTGCGGATCGCCGCGTCGTCGTCGACGATCGCGATGTAGGAGTTCGTTGATGGTGGCGAAGTCACGGCGCGGCTTTCTCAGTTCGGTACTACAGGCTCTAGTGTTGCTGGTTGGTGTTAAGCGTCTTCAGACATTCGCTAAGAATCTCCGAAGATTGTCCCGATATCAGTGGTGGCGGGTAGTTCAATCGGCAGAACGACGGACTTTGAATCCGTAGGTTGGAGGTTCGATCCCTCCCCCGCCAGCTAGACCACCCCCAGCGCGTGATGCTCGAGGAGTGTCGCGAGGACGAGCGGTTGGTCGCCCTGGACCGAGTGCCCCGAGTCGGCGACGTGCGCGATCGTCGCGTCGGGCAGCCGACGCATGAACTCGGCCTCGTCGTCGTCGTCGACGACCGAGCCCGGGCCCATCGCGCGGATGAGCGTGACCGGCATCGTGAGCTCGGACAGTTTCTCCCACAGGTCACCCGCGTCGGGCGCCTCGAGCTCGGAGCGTCCGTGTTGTTGGTGTCGCCACACCCACGACCCATCGCTGCGTTGCACGGCGTTGTGCAAGATGCCGCGTCGCAGCGACGACTCCGTGCGCGTCGGGTTGTGCTGCTTCGTTCGCTCGAGCAGCGTGTCGAAGTCGTCGAAGGACACGGGGCCGTTCACGAAGTCGGTGATGTGTCGCGCCTTCTCGGCGTTGACGCCCGGCGTGATGTCGATCAACACCAGGGCGCTCACCAGGTCCGGGCGGTCGTGGGCGACCAACAGCGCCGTGAGGCCGCCGAGCGACATGCCGACAAGTGGCCTGGGCGGCGTGATGAGTTGTTCGAGCGCGCGCGCCACGTCGATCGCGTGACTGGCGATCGCCGACGGCGGGTAGATCGAGGGGTCGGAGTGGCCGTGACCCGGCAGGTCGAGCGCGAGGAGCGAATGGGGCACCAGGGCGAGTGCGACGGTGTCGTAGGTGTGGGCGTTCTGTGCGCCGCCGTGGAGCAGCGTCAGCTCCGGGTCTGCGTCGCCCCAGCGCAGTCCGCTGAGCTGGCGAAGGCCGTCGACCGAGACGAAGAAGCGTTGCACGTTCGGTACAGCCGACTGGATGTTCCATTCGCGCAGGTTCTCGTGGAAGAAGGAGAATTCGTCGTAGGGGAAATCGCTCACGAGTGGAATCGTAGAAGGAAAATGCGATAAAGATATACGTGTGAGTCGCCCCACCTGCGTCGTCGTGCTCGCCGCGGGCGAGGGCACCAGGATGAAGTCCACCCGCCCCAAGCCGCTCCACCACCTCTGCGGTCGCCCGATGGTGCTCTACGTGCTCGACGCCGCCGCCCAAGAGGACGTGCGCGCGACCGTCGTCGTCGTCGGCCACGGGGCCACGTGGGTCGAGAAGGCGCTGACCGAACGCGCGCGCGCCGACGTGAACCTCATGTTCGTCGAGCAGAGCGAGCAACTCGGCACCGGGCACGCCGTCTCGGTGGCGTTGCCGACCATCGACGACGAACTGGGCGCCAGTGACGGCGACGTCTTGATCCTGCCGGGTGACACGCCACTCCTTCGCCCCAGCACCGTCGCGCGACTCCTCGACGTGCACCGCGAGAGTCAGGCGGCGTTGACGGTCTTGACCGCCGAGGTCGACGACCCGTCGGGGTACGGACGGATCGTGCACGCGAAGAACGGCGCCATCGCGCGCATCGTCGAAGAGCGCGACGCGAGCGCCGACGAGCGGCTCATCACCGAGATCAACACGTCGATCATGGTGGTGCGCGCGAGCCTGCTCGGTCCGGCGCTGCGCCGCGTCGGTCGACAGAACGCCAAGAACGAGTACTACCTGACCGACCTCATCGCCGTCCTGCACGAGGCCGGGCACGTCACCCAGGCGCTGTTGCTGGAGGACTCCAGCGAGGCGGCCGGCGTGAACGACCTGGTGCAGCTGGCCGGGGCCGAGTCCGTGCTGCGCGCCCGGATCAACGAGAAGTGGCTGCACCGCGGCGTGATCATCTGGAGTCCGCTCAACACCTACGTCGACGCCGACGTCGAACTGGCCCCGGAGGTCTCCCTGCTGCCCGGCACCGTGTTGAAGGGTCACTGCGTCATCGGTCGCGGCGCGCGCATCGGACCGAACGCCATCTTGAGCGACGTCGTCGTCGGCGAGTCGGCCCAGGTCGCCACCATCGAGGCGTCCAACGCGCGCATCGGCGCCGAGGCGCGCGTCGAGTCCTTCGTCGTCCTCGCGCCCGGTGCCGTCGTCGCCTCGGGCGAGGTCGTGACGCCCTTCTCCTACCGAACCCCTTAGAAGGGCACGCGCAACCCACTACGCTGGCGGCGTGGAGACACTCGCCAAACGACGCCTCGTGATGGTGACGGGACGGTGTCATCCAGCCCTCGCCCAGGACATCGCCGAGAAGCTCGGCATCTCGCTCACCGAGGCCAACCTGCGCGAATTCGCCGACGGCGAGATCCACTGCCGATTCGACGAGTCGATCCGCGGCGCGCACGTCTTCATCGTCCAGACCCACGCGACGCCGGTGAACGACGCCGTGATGGAGCAGCTCATCATGATCGACGCCGCCAAGCGCGCGTCGGCCAAGAGCATCACGGCGGTCATCCCCAACTACGGCTACGCCCGACAGGACCGCAAGTCGGCCGGTCGCGAGCCCATCACGGCCAAGTTGATCGCCGACATGCTCCAGGCCGCCGGGGCCAGCCGCGTGCTCTCGGTCGACTTCCACTCGGGCCAGATCCAGGGATTCTTCGACATCCCCGTCGACCACCTGGTGGCCGCGCCGGTCTTCGAGGACTACCTGAAGGCGAACGCCGAGAACCCCCATGACCTGGTCGTCGTCGCCCCGGACGCCGGGCGCGTGAAGGTCGCCGAGCGCTACGCCCAGCACCTGGGCTGTGACCTCGCGCTCGTCCACAAGACGCGCCCGCGCGGCCAGGCGAACATCGCCGAAGCGCGCCACATCGTCGGTGACGTGAACGGCCGCCACTGCGTCTTGATCGACGACATGATCGACACCGCCGGCACGATCGTCGCGGCCTGTGACCTCTTGAAGGCGCACGGCGCCGAGGAGATCTGGGTGATGGCGACGCACGCCGTCTTCTCGCCGCCGGCCGTCGACCGACTCTTCAACGCGCCGATCAGTCGGGTGATCGTCACCGACACGCTGCCGCTCGGTCCGGAGCGGCGATTCGAGAACCTGGAGATCCTCTCCATCGCGACGATCGTCGCCAACGCGATCTCGGCGATCTTCGAAGACGCCTCGGTGTCGGACATCTTCGGCGGCGAGAACCTGCTCTGACCCAAAGGGAGTGAACCCATGAAGTACCTCCTCACGTCATCGGGCATCAGCAACGCGAGCATCCACGACGCGCTGGTCGAGCTCTTGGACAAGCCCATCGCCGAGTGCAGCGCGCTGGTCGTGCCGACCTCGGCGTACTACTTCATGCCCCAGGGCATGGACATCGCGTACCGGCTGATCAGTGGCACGGCTCAGAGTCCGCTGTGCGAGTTGGGGTGGAAGTCGTTGGGCGTGCTCGAGCTCACGGCGCTGCCGAGCGTCAAGAGGGAGCAGTGGGTCCCGAGGCTCCGAGAGACCGACGTGTTGTTGGTCGGTGGCGGCAGCCCCATGTACCTGTGCCACTGGATGCGCGAATCCGGGCTGGCCGAGATGTTGCCGACCCTGCCGAGCACGATGACCTACGTGGGGGTGAGCGGCGGCTCCATGGCGTTGACGTCGAGCTTCGGCGAGGAGTACGGCGACCGCGTCGTGCCCACGACCGGGAGCGAGACCCCGCTGGGGTTCTTCGAGATCGCGATGGGCGTGCACCTCGACAACCCGAACCTGCCCGACAACTCCCTGGCCAACTTCGAAGAGTGGGCCGCCGGCATCTCGGTGCCGACCTACGTGCTGGACGACGAGAGCGCGCTCAAGGTGGTCGACGGCGTCGTGGAGGTCATCACCGAGGGCCGCTGGAAGCTGTTCAACGCGTAGTGCCACGGTGATGCCGTCCGTGGAGCCCCCGCGCGGGGCGGGCTAGACTGTATTTCCTGTGCGCGCCGCCTTTGCGCCAGCCACTCGATAGGAGTTTCGATGTCACACGCCACTTTGATCGCCACCGCGAACCGCGAGAAGGGTTCGCGCAGCGCCCGACGCCTGCGCCTGGCCGGCTCGATCCCCGCCGTCGTCTACGGCGAGGGCGTCGAACCACTGCCCATCGCGGTCGAGGCCAAGTCGTTTCGCACCGCCGTCTCGGGCGAGCAGGGCATCAACTCGTTGATCGAGCTGGACGCCGACGGCAAGAAGTTCCTCGTCATGGCCCGCGACATCCAGCGCCACCCGGTGCGCGGAACCGTGGCCCACGTGGACTTCCAGGTCGTGGACCCCAACCAGCCCGTCGTCGTCGAGGTCCCGCTGCACATGGTCGGCGACGCCGTCGAGGTGCGACACGCCGACTGGGAAGTCGACCAGCAGATGTTCTCGATCGAGGTGCGCAGCCGTCCCGACCAGATCCCCACGCACGTCGACGTCGACATCTCGGACCTCAAGGTCGGCGGCACGATCCGCGTCGAGGAGCTCACCTTGCCCAAGGGTGTCGAGCCCGCCGGCGACCCGACCGTCTCGGTCGTGACGTCTCGTCCCGGTCGCACCACGGCCCCCGTGAAGGCGGCCGCGGAGACCGAAATCGCGGAATAGTCCGTCGTGGCGCTGCGGCGCTTTCGCGACCACGACCGACGCGGGAGTGCGAGCACCCTGGTCATCCTCGGACTGGCCAACCCCGGTCCTGAGTACGAAGGGTCACGTCACAACGTCGGCGGCGACGCCGTGCGCCTCGTCGCCGAACGCCGCGGCCTGCGCCTGACCCTCGAGAGTCGCCAGCGTGCGCTGAGCGTCACCGTGCCGACCGAGCGCGGGCCGGTCACGCTGGCCGTGCCGACCACCTTCATGAACGAATCGGGCGCGGCGCTGCCGCCGCTGCTCAAGCGCACCTCGCTCGAGGACCTCGCGCGATTGGTCGTCGCCCACGACGAGCTCGACCTCGAACCGGGTCGACTGCAACTCAAGTTCGGCGGCGGTCTGGCCGGACACAACGGGTTGCGCTCGATCGCCAAGACGCTCGGCACGAACGACTTCTCGCGACTGCGCATCGGCATCGGCAAGCCGCCCTCGAAGGAGCAGGGCGCGGACTACGTGCTCCAGCGCCCGACCGGCGCGCGCAAGCTCGCCATGGCCGAATACGTCGCCGCGGCCGCCGACGCCGTCGAGACCCTGCTCGACTACGAGTTCGAGGATGCCCAACAACGCGTCAACCGCTCGTGACCGAGGCGACGGGACTGCGTCGGGTCCTCGAACGCGTCGCGGCGCCGATCCGCGCCGAGAACGCCCGCGGCACCTTCTCACCGAGTTCCTTCGCGACGCCGCTGTCGGTCGCGGCCCACGCCCTGGCGAACGACTGCACGATCTGCGTCACGGCGACGTCCAACGAGGCCGAGGCGTTGCGCGACGCGGTCGCGGCGCTCCTCGGCGAGGGCGACGAGGTCGCGCTGTGGCCGGCCTGGGACACGCACCCGCTCGAACGCGTCAGTCCCGACAATCAGTCCATGGCGCTTCGAGCGCTGTTGCGGTCGCGCATCGCCGAGGGCCGGGCCCCGAAGGTCGTCATCGCCTCGGCGAGGTCGATCGCGCAGATCCTCTCGCCCGACGGGCTCGAGGCGCCGCTGGTCGTGCGCCGGGGGAGCGAGCTCGACCGCGACGACTTCATCGCGTCACTCGCGCGCGGCGGGTACCGGCGCGAGAGCCTCGTCGAGCACCGCGCGGAGTTCGCGGTGCGCGGCGGCATCGTCGACGTCTGGCCGGCGCAGGGCCATGAGCCGATCCGGCTCGACTTCTTCGGCGACGAGGTCGAACGGCTGACCTCCTTCGACATCGCCAACCAGCGATCGTTGCACGACCTCGAGGAGGCCGTCGTCGCGCCGGCGCGCGAATGGACCCTGGACGAGGACGCACGCCGTCGCGCCGAAGCGATGATCGAGGCGATGCCGTGGGGTCGTTCGACCTTCGACCGACTCGCGACGGGCCAGCTCTTCGACGGGATGGAGGGGTGGATGCCCCTCTTCGTCGACGAACCGCGCACGCTGCTCGACGAGGTCGTCGGCGCGACGCTGCTCGTCGTCGAACCCGATCGGGTCCAGCGTCGACTGGCCGACCTGCTCGACGAGGAACGCGAGTTGACCGACGCGGTCGCGGCGACCTGGCAGGCGACGACCGAGATCCCGCTGTTGCACCGCGCGTGGCGCGACGTGTTCGACGGGCGCATCGACGTCGCGCTGGACGCGTCGCTCGCGGGCGCGAGCAGTCCGCTCAATCTCACGTCGCCGCCGATCGTCCAGGGCGATCCCGCGCGCATCGCCGCCCACGTCCGGGGTTGGTCGACGACCCGGCGCGGGGTCGTGTTGACCTCGAACGCCGCGGCCGTCGATCGCATGGCCGACCAACTGCGCGGCGAGGGACTCGAGGTCTCGACCGACGCGGCCAAGGTCCTCGACGTACGGATCACCGTGCTGGAGAGCTCGCTCGCGTCGGGCTTCAGCGTCGACGAACCGGAGATCGTGGTGTGGAGCGAGAGCGACCTCACCGGGCGACGCACGGTGCATCGCGCCGCGCGCACGCGCGCGCGCAACGTCGACGGGTTCTTCGACGACCTGGCCGTCGGCAGTCTGGTCGTGCACCGCCAGCACGGCGTGGCCCGCTTCTCGGGCACGACGACGCGGGCCATCAACGGCACGACGCGTGACTACCTGATACTGGAGTTCAAGGACGGGCGCAGTTACTGGCCGACCGAGATGATCGACGCCCTGACGCCGTACTCGGGCGGCGAGCACCCCGCGCTCTCGCGCATGGGCGGCGCCGAGTGGCAAAAGACCCGCGCCAAGGCGCGCGCCGCCGCCTTCTTGGTCGCCCAGGAGTTGGTGGACCTCTATCGACAGCGCACCGTCGCGGTCGGGCACGCCTTCGCGCCCGACACCGAGTGGCAACGCGAGATGGAGGACCTCTTCCCGTTCACGTTGACGGCCGATCAGGCCCAGGCGATCGAGGACGTCAAGGCCGACATGGAACTGCCGCGACCCATGGACCGGCTGGTCTGTGCCGACGTGGGCTTCGGCAAGACCGAGGTCGCGCTGCGCGCCGTCTTCAAGGCGGTCCAGGACGGTAAGCAGGCGGCGCTGCTGGTCCCGACGACGCTGCTCGCGAGCCAGCACTTCGCCACCTTCAGCGACCGCTTCGCCGGCTTCCCGGTGAAGGTGACCATGCTGAGCCGCTTCGTCGACGACGCCGAGACCAAAGAGACGCTGGCCGGACTGAAGGACGGCAGCGTCGACGTCGTCATCGGCACGCACCGACTCTTGTCCGAGAACGTCGTCTTCAAGGACCTGGGGCTGCTCGTCGTCGACGAGGAGCAGCGCTTCGGCGTGACGCACAAGGAGGCGATCAAGGCGCGCTCGATCGGCGTCGACGTCTTGACCTTGAGCGCCAGTCCGATCCCGCGGACCCTCGAGATGGCTTTCGTCGGGATCCGCGACCTGTCGATGATCACCACGCCGCCGGCCGATCGGCGTCCGATCCTCACGCACGTGGGGGAGTTCAACGAGGCCGCCGTGGTCGAGGCGATGCGGCGCGAGCTCTTGCGCGAGGGCCAGGTCTTCTTCGTCCACAACCGGGTCTCGGACATCGACCAGGTGGCGCGCCGGTTGGGCCAGCTCGTGCCCGACGCGCGCATCGCCATCGCGCACGGCCAGATGGACGAGGGCACGCTCGAGCGCGTGATGGTCGACTTCTGGCAGGGTCGCTTCGACGTGTTGGTGTGCACGACGATCGTCGAGTCCGGGATCGACCTGCCCTCGGTCAACACGTTGATCGTGGACCGCGCCGAACGACTCGGACTCGGCCAGCTGCACCAGTTGCGCGGGCGCGTCGGGCGCAGCGGTCAGCGCGCCTACGCCTACCTCTTCCACCCGGCCGACCAGGTCCTCTCCGAGACCGCCTACGAGCGGCTGCGCACGATCGGGGACAACACCGCGCTCGGCAGCGGCTTCAAGATCGCCATGCGCGACCTCGAGATCCGCGGTGCCGGCAACCTCCTCGGCCACGACCAGTCCGGTCCGGTCGCGGCCGTCGGCTACGACCTCTACGTCCAGTTGGTGGCCGAAGCGGTCGCCGACGCCAAGGGCTTCGTCGTGCCCGAGGTCGTGCAGGTCAACCTCGACGTGCCCGGCGAGGCGCACCTGCCCAAGAGCTACGTGGAGGCCGACGACGCCCGCCTGGAGGCCTACCGCCGCCTGGTCGGCGTCGCGTCGATGGCCGAACTCCAGGACCTGCGCGACGAGTGGCTCGACCGCTACGGTCCACTGCCCGCGCCGGCCCAGGGCCTGCTGGAACTGGGCGAGTTGCGCCTGGAGTGCCTCGCGCACGGCGTTGGTTCCGTGGTCGTGCTGCCCGCGCGCGTCGGCATCCGCACCAAGCCCGTCGTGAAGATCAGTCCGCTGGAACTCTCGCTCAGCCAACAGACGCGGGTGCGCCGCACGCTCGGCTCGCGCGTCTACGACGAGGGGACCAAGGAGTTGCGCTTCGAGGTCTCGAACGAGGGTTCGACACCCCGCGCGCTGCTCGAGATGCTGCGTTCCCTGGTCGCGGTGTCAGAAGAGGCCAACGCCTGATTCACTAGGCTGAAGCGGTGCGCCGTCTCGTAGCCCTGTTGGTCATCGCCCTGCTCGGCGCCACGCTCTACGGGCTCAGCAACAACGCCTCGGGCCTCTCGGTGAACCACACGACGCTCGCGGGCTCGACGCTGCGCGGTGAGTTGGCGGCGATCTCGACCAACCCCACGCTGGGCTGCTACGTCGACCTCTTGGACGAGGCCAGTGTCGCGCCCGGCGCGGGCGGGGCCTCGATGAACGCCACGGGCGCCGCCGCGTGGACCAACCTGCGGATCGAAGGCATCGCCATCGACAACTTCGCCACGACCTCGCTCAAGTTCCACCCCGACGCCGCGACGTTGGCCAAGGCCCGCACGTCGCTGGTGGACGAGTTGAACGCCGCGTCGGCGTCGGCGACGAGCCACTGCGCCGGGACCGCGGACCAGGCGCTGGCCGAGATGCCCGCTGAGATGCGCGCCTTCGAGATCGAGTCGCAGGCGGCGTCACTCGACCTCGTGACGAAGCTCAACACGACGGTCCCCCTGACCACGGCGTCGTTGAAGGAGTACTACACGACGCACGCGGCGGACTACGACACGATCTGCGTGAGCGTGGCGGTCGTCGACCCGACGAAGGTCACGGCCTTCAACCAGGACCAGGCCGCCGGCATGAGCGTCGCGGCACTGGCCAAGAAGTACTCGATCGACCCCTCGGCCGCCAAGGGCGGCGCCTACGGCTGCTTCGCGCCGTCGAGCTCGTCCTACAGCGGTGTGCGCGGCGCGACCGAGACGACGGCGCTCGGCAAGTTCTCGGCGCCCGAGGAGATCACGTACGACAACCAGGAGGCGGCGCTGTACGTGGCGCCGACCTCGCGCACGCCGACGCCCTTCGCCCAAGCCGAGCCGTCGGTCCTGAGCGACGTCGAGAGCCAGAACGCGACCGAGGCGAACAACGAGAAGGAGACGATCCTCGAGTACTCCGCGATCGCGGTCGACCCCTCGTTCGGTCGCTGGGGCGACGGCAGCACGGGCCTGGGCGTCTTCGCGCCGGCCCTGCCCTCGAGCAGCGACGTCGGAACGTCGACGATCGCCAACCTCGGCCTCGTCTCGAAATATAAGTGACCCCCGTCGTCCGCGTCGTCGGACTCGGTCCCGGTGACGCCGACCTCCTGACGCGACGCACGTTCGACCTGCTGCGTGACGCGCCGGTCGTGCGCCTGCGAACGCGCGTGCACCCCGCGGCCGCGGCGTTCCCGGACGCCGCCAGCTACGACGACCTCTACGAACGCGCCGCGTCGTTCGACGAGCTCTACGACGCGATCGTCGCCGACCTGATCGAACTGGCGCGAGAGGCGCCCGGCGGCGAGGTCGTCTACGCCGTACCCGGTTCGCCCGTCGTGGCCGAGCGCACGGTGGAGCTCCTCGTGGCCTCGAGCGACGTCACGACGGTCCTCGAGCCGGCGGTCTCGGTGATCGACGTCGCGTGCGCCGCGCTCGGGCGCGATCCGATGGCGAGTGGGCTGCGCGTCGTCGACGCCCTCGCCAACGTCGAGGCGCTGCGCGGACCGGGTCCCTTGCTGGTCCTGCAGACTTACTCCTCGGCGATCCTCGCGAGCGTGGCCGACCGACTGCCCCCCTCGACGATCGTCACGGTGCTGCACCACGTCGGACTCGACGACCAGGCCATCGTGGAACTGCCCGCGCGCGCGCTCGTCTCCTTCGGCGACGTCGACCACCTGACGTCGCTCTGGATCGAGGGACTGCGCACGGCCGGCGAGGCGATGGACGACCTGGTGGCCTTCATGCGCCGGCTCCGCGCCGAGTGTCCGTGGGACCAGGAGCAGACGCACGCGTCGCTGACGCGCCACCTCCTCGAGGAGGCCTACGAGACGCTCGACGCACTCGAGGCCTTCGTGCGCGCCGAGGGCGTCGCCGAGGCGACCCACGTCGAAGAGGAGCTCGGCGACCTGTTGTTCCAGATCGTCTTTCACGCCGAACTCGGCGACGAAGAGGGTCTCTTCAACCTCGCCACGATCGCCGACGCCGTGCGCGACAAGCTGACCGGTCGGCACCCGCACGTCTTCGGGGACACGCAGGTCAGCGGCGCCGAGGAGGTGGCGGCGCGCTGGGAGGTCCTCAAGCGCGACGAGAACGGCCGCGAGAGCGTCACCGACGGCATCGCCTGGCAGCTCCCGGCGTTGATCCTCTACACGAAGCTGCTGCGCAAGGCCGCGCTGGTCGAACTGCGCCGCGAGGGCGAAGAGGCGCGCGCCCGCGCGCTCGACGCCACGCGCGCGCTGTCGCTCGAGGCCGTGCGCGTCGAGGACGCGCGGTCCTCCTCGGACGTCGACGCGACGTGGGGCGACGCGATCGTGGCGCTCGTCGAGATGGCGCAGTGGGCGGGCGTCGACCTCGAGGGTGTGTTGCGTGAACGCGCGCGATCGTTGCGTGACGAGATACGCAACGTCGAGGCAACCTCCGGAGTGATTTCGGAGGCCTAGTAAACTGAGGGTCCCACCCCCAGAGGAGCAGCGTAATGAGCGCCATCGAAATTGTCCTAGGCCGACAGATTCTTGACTCGAGAGGGAATCCGACCGTTGAAGTCGACGTGCACCTCGAATCGGGTGCCTTCGGACGGGCCGTGTCGCCGTCGGGCGCCTCGACCGGCAGCCGCGAAGCGGTGGAGCTGCGAGACGGCGGTGCGGCCTGGGGCGGCAAGGGCGTGCAGAACGCCGTCGACTACGTGAACGGCGAGATCAGCGACCTGCTCGAGGGCTTCGACGCGCAGGACCAGCGCGCGGTGGACTTCGCCATGATCGACCTCGACGGCACGCCCAACAAGGCGCGCCTCGGCGCGAACGCGATCCTCGCGGTGTCCCTGGCGACCGCGAAGGCGGCCGCGATGGAGAGCGACCGACCGCTCTTCCAGTACCTCGGCGGCGTGAACGCTCACGTCCTGCCGGTCCCGATGATGAACGTGGTGAACGGTGGGGCGCACGCCAAGAACTCGATCGACTTCCAGGAGTACATGGTCATGCCGATCGGCGCGGCGACGTTCGCCGAGGCGCTGCAGTGGGGCGCCGAGACCTACCACGCGTTGAAGAACCTGCTGGCCAAGCGCGGACTCTCGACGCTCGTCGGCGACGAGGGCGGCTTCGGTCCGGACCTGCCGGACAACGAGACCGCGGTGAAGGTGCTCGTCGAAGCGATCGAGTCGACCGGTCGCACGCCGGGACGCGACATCGCCATCGCGCTCGACCCGGCGGCCTCGGAGTTCTACCGCGACGGGGCCTACCACCTCGACGGCGAGGGACGCGTGCTCTCGAGTGACGAGATGGTCGACTACTGGGTCGACCTCGTCGGTCGCTACCCGATCGTCTCGCTCGAAGACGGCATGGCGGAACAGGACTGGGACGGATGGGTCGCGTTGACGAAGCGACTCGGTGAGAAGTTGCAGCTCGTCGGTGACGACAACTTCGTGACGAACACGACGTTCCTCCAAAAGGGCATCGACCTCGGCGTCGCGAACTCGATCCTCATCAAGTTGAACCAGATCGGCACTCTCAGCGAAACGTTCGACACCGTTCGTTTGGCAATCGAAAATCGTTACAGCGTTGTGATATCGCACCGTTCCGGTGAGACCGAGGACACGACGATCGCTGATTTCGCCGTCGCGACGAACGCGGGACAGATAAAAAGCGGCGCCCCGGCACGTACGGACCGAGTGGCGAAGTACAATCAGTTGCTGAGACTTGAGGAACAACTCGGGGATCAGGCCCGTTTTCTTGGTGCAACGTCTTTGTCGGGGGCGGCAGGTGTCAGCTTCAAATAAATCCGTAACTCGTGATCGCAACCACTGGATGGTGCCCCTCGCCGTCGTGACGGCGATCGTGATGTTGGTCGGATGGTTCCCGCTGAGCGCCATCTGGCACCAGCAGAGCGAACTCGACGCGACGACCGCGCAGATCAACGCGATCAAGAGTCAACAGCGTGCGCTCACCCTCCAGGCCAAGTCGATCGACTCCAAGTCCGCGGCGATCCTGCTCGCGCGCGAGCAGTACCAGCTCGTCGCACCGGGCCAGAGCCTGATCCAGGTCCTGCCGGGTGTGGGGCCGGGCGACGTCGACCAGAGCACGGGCGACCCCGGACTCCAGCCCCTCGTCTCACCCTCGTCGGTCTCCTCGCTCGTGCCGAGCACGTCGTCGACGGCGAAGCACCACTCGTCGGCCAAGGCCTTCTTTTCGCGCCTCGTGCGCACCCTTGAGTTCTGGCGTTGAGTTTCCGCGACGCGTCGCCCGGCGACCTCGCCGTCGTTGAGCAGTACCTCGGCCGTGCGCTCGCCGGCCGTTGCGCCGTGGTCGTTCGCCGACTCGATGGTCGACCGGTCGTGATCGAGAACGAGCCGCATCTTCGTGACGGCACGCCGATGCCCACGCTCTTCTGGCTGGTCGACCCGGAGATCCACGACGCCGTCAGTCGTTTGGAGGGGAGTGGTGGCGTCCACCGCTTCGAGGAGTTGGTCGAGGCCGAGGCGTTGGCCGCCACGCACGAGCGCTACGCCGAACGCCGCCGACGCGCGACCGTGCGCACCGAAGGCGCCCAGGCCAGTGGCGGCGTCGGGGGCACGCGCGTCGGCGTGAAATGCCTGCACGCGCACCTCGCCAACTTCCTCGTCGGCGAGGACGACCCCGTCGGCGCACTCGTCGCGCGCGAGCTCGACGTGCCCGAGTTGATCATCGAGGACGCTCGTGGCTGAGGTCGTCGCGGCGCTGGACTGCGGCAGTAACTCGACGCGACTCCTGATCGTCAACGAACGCAACGAGACGCTCCGTCGCGAGGCGCGCATCACGCGACTGAGCCAGGGCGTCGACGCGTCGCGGACCCTGGTGCCCGACGCGATGCAGCGCTCCTACGACGTCTTGAGCGAGTACCGCACGTTCATGGACGACGCCGGCGTGGCGCGTGGACTGCTCGTGGCGACCTCAGCCGTGCGCGACGCCGTCAACGGCGAGGAGTTCTTGGCCGAGGCCGCTCGACGCACCGGCGTCGAGGTGCGGATACTCGACGGCGTGGAAGAGGCGACGTTCTCCTACGTCGGCGCGACGTCGGGACTCCCGGCGGACGAGCGCACGACCGTCATCGTCGACGTCGGTGGGGGATCGACCGAGTTGGCGACCAAGATCGACGGCGTGCTCGAGAGCTACTCCATGCAGTTGGGCTGCGTGCGCGTCACCGAGCGCGCGCTCGGCAAGGGCGTCGTGAGCGTCGAGAGCGACGCCGCGGCGCGAGCGATGATCGACGCCGAACTGGACCGCGCCTGGGCCGCCGTGCCGGACTTCGCGCGACTCGTCGGCCACGTGCGACTTGTGGGCCTGGCCGGCTCGGTCTCCACGCTGGCCCAGCTCGACGCCGGCCTCGCGCGCTACGACCGTGACGCCGTGCACCATCGCCGCATCTCGTTGGCGACGGTCGAGCAGTGGCGCGACCGCCTGTCGAGTGAGTCGCCCGAGGATCGGTTGGCGCGGCCCGGGATGGTGAAGGGGCGTGAGGACGTCCTCCACGCCGGGCTCTACGTGCTCGTCGCGGTGATGACGCGCCTGGGAACGAGCGAACTGCTCACCTCCGAGAACGACATCCTCGACGGGATCACCGATTCGCTGCTCGGCGCGTGAAATGCGCGTCGACCCGCGACCTGTAACGATGGGTGAGTGAGGACTCGGTCACGGTGAGCACGCGCACGGCTATCTACTCACCCATCTCCCTGCACGGCCGTCGCATCGTGCTGCGCACGATGACCGAACAGGACTACGACGGTTGGTACGAGGTGCGGACCCGATGTCGTGACTGGCTCTTGAAGTGGGAGCCCCGCTCGGCGCACTCGACGCACCTGGCCGACGACCAGCGCAGCTTCGTGAGTCGCTGCGCCATCCGCGAACGCGAACGCCAGCTCGGCACCGGCTTCGGCTTCGGGATCTTCCAGGACGGTCGATTCCTCGGCGAGATCACGCTGTCCTCCATCCAGCGCGGGCCGCTGCAATCGGCGTTCGTCGGGTACTGGATCGACGAGGCCGTGGCCGGCCAGGGCCTGATGCCCGAGGCGGTGGTCGTGCTCTTGCAGTACGCGTTCGAGTCGTTGAAGTTGCACCGCATCGAGGTCAACATCATCCCGCGCAACGCCGCGTCGCGTCGCGTCGTCGAGAAGCTCGGCATCCGCTTCGAAGGCATCGCCGAGCGCTACCTCGAGATCGACGGCGCGTGGGAGGACCACGCCCGTTACGCCATCACGGCCGAGGAGTGGGGCGACCGCGCACCGGAGTTGGTGGCCAACTGGCTGCTCCCGCGACGCGACTAGCACCTCGAGCGACGACACCCCAGGTCCTTCGTCCAGCGCCGGCGCGGTTGGTAGTCTCGCCTTCGGCGGGGCCAGATCGGTGCGCTCGAGGAGTTGGCCGTGATCGTTTCGCGCGCTATGTCCGTAGTACCGACGATGATCCGACGCAGCGCAGCGGCCCGAGGGCGTCTCGTCGCGGTGCTGGCGGCCACGCTTGCCGTGCTGTCGTTCAATCTCGTCTCGGTCGTGGCGGCCGGCGCGGACGCCTACTGGACCAACGCGATCGAGATGCCGGGGCTGTCCACGTTGAACCAGACCGCGGCCGCGGCCGGACCGATCGTCTGCACGTCCTCGGACGACTGCGTCAGCGGCGGGGCGTTCACGGACGGCTCGGGCGCGCAACAGGCGTTCTTGTCCGACGAGACCGACGGCGTCTGGTCGAGCGCGACCGAGGTCGCGGCCGCGCTCAACGTGGGCGGCGTGGCCGGCATCATCGCCATCTCGTGTCCGAGTGCCGGTAGTTGCACCGCCGTGGGCACGTACACCGACGGCGCCGACGTCGTGCACACGTTCGTGATCAACCAGGTGAACGCGACGTGGGGGTACCCCACCGAAGTGCCCGACTTCACGTCGATGATCGCCCAAGACGCCAGCGAGATGACGACCTTGTCGTGTACGTCGGCGACGACCTGCGTCGGCGTCGGCTCGTTCGTCGACCACGCGACGGCCAGCGCCCAACCGATCCTCTTCGACGAGAGCGACGGCGTCTGGGGCACGCCCGTCGAGGCGCCGGGTGCGACGTCGCTCAACCCGAGTGGCATCGCCTTCGTGGGCGGGCTCGACTGCGTCTCGGCGACGACCTGCGTGGCCGGCGGCGACATCATCAACTTGCCTCCCGCGACCGGCCCCCTGGTGCCGTTTCTGCTCGACGAGGACAACGGCGTGTGGGGAGCGATGTACGAGGTTCCGGGCATCGCGACCTTGAGCCCCATCGGCGAAGCCGGACTGACCGCGTTATCGTGCGGCGCGCCCGGCGACTGCAGCGGCGGTGGGGTCTACCTCGACGCCTCGGGTCAGGCGCAGGCGTACCTCGTCAACGAGGTCGGCGGTGTCTGGAGCAGTGCGACGCAACTCTTCGCCACGCAGCAGTTGGGGAGCGGCGTCACCAGTGAAGTGAACAGCATCGACTGCCCAGCGGCGGGCGACTGCAGTGCGGTGGGCGCGTACACCGACGACGCGGGCAACCTCCAGCCCTTCGTGCTCGACGAGACCGATCACGTGTGGTCGCGCGCCATCGAGGTCCCGGGCGTCCAGGCGCTGAACGACAATGTCGGCGCCA
Organism: uncultured Acidimicrobiaceae bacterium; assembly: GCA_963700135.1. Taxonomy (GTDB): domain Bacteria; phylum Actinomycetota; class Acidimicrobiia; order Acidimicrobiales; family RAAP-2; genus RAAP-2. The sequence continues at coordinate 172,695 of CAVOWM010000014.1, forward strand.
CGCTCACGACGGTCTCGTGCAGCGCCGCCGGTGCGTGCAGCGCCGGCGGCGACTACACCGACGCGGACGGCAACTCCCAGGCGTTCCTCGTCAACGAAGAGAACGGCACCTGGTCCAACGCCATCGAAGTGCCCGGCACGTCCACCCTCAACAAGGGCGGAATGGCGACGATCTACCAGGTGTCGTGCAGTCTCGACGGGAGCTGCGGCGTGCAGGGCTCCTACGCCGACGCGAGCCAGAACAACCAACTCTTCGTCGTGAACTCCTCGGTCATCGCCCCGACGACGGTGTCCTCGGCCCCTCGTCACGTCACGGCCACCGACAGGAAGGGCGTGATCACGGTGCGCTGGCGCGCCCCGGCGACCAACGGCGGCGCGGCCATCACGTCCTACACCGTCGTGTCGCTCCCGAAGGCCGAGACCTGCGTCACGACGTCGACGTCGTGTACGTTCAGGGACCTGCACAAACGGGTCCGCTACGCGTTCGAAGTGCGCGCCGCCAACAAGGATGGAGTCAGCGCGCTCTCGGCGAGGTCCAACACCGTGCGCGCGACCTGAGTCGCCCTAGGGTCGCGCCGCGCCTTCCAGCCCGTTCGTGAAGACCGGCTCGAAGCCGATGTTGGTGCCGGTGTGGGCCGCGGCGATGACCGTGCTCGATCCGTAGGGACCGGAACCGACGTACATCACGACGTGGTCGACGGCGTTGTCCCCGTCGAGGTTGTAATAGAACAAGAGGTCGCCCGGCTCGAGCGCGTTCAAGGGCACGTGGACCAGGTCCGGCCACTGCGACTCGGTCGTGCGCGGGATCTGGATGCCGGCCTTGGCCCAGGCCCACTGCACGAGCCCGGAGCAGTCGAACCCGACGCCCGGGGTCTCGCCGCCCCAGACGTAGGGCACGCCGATCTGCGACTCCGCGGCCCGGACGGCTTCCAAGCCCTGGGCCGAACTTCCGACGTCGACGAGGGTGACCGTCTGCGAGGCCTGTTCGATGGCCTCGGTCACCTGATTGGCCGCGGTCTGTCCCCCGACCGCCGAGGCGGCCGTGATCGCGGTCTCTTCGGCGGCGAGGTTGTGGCTCTTGGCCGCCAGCACGCCCTGTTGGATCTCGTAGGCGATGATCTCACCGCGCAGCGCCTTGGTCATCTTGTTGAGCGTGTCGCGCGTGGTGTTGGTGTTGTAGATGTTGAGCGCGAGGAGTTGGGACATCGCGTCGGTCTGTTGACGGGCGTCGCGTCGCTGGATGCCCACGAGGCGGATGGTCGAGTCGAGTGAGGTCTTCTCCTTCGTGTACGTGCGCTTCAGCTGGTTGAGGTTGCCGATGACCTCGGTCTCATAGACCGAGCGCGCGCCGTACTCGGTGGCGTTCTGGTTGAACAGCGCGAGGATCTGCGCGTCCGAGGCGCCGAGGACGTAGGCGCGCACTATGTCCTTGACGAGGGCCTTCTGCGTGACCTTTATCGCGGCGCGCTTGCCCTTCTCCTTGCCCTGGAGTCGCTGGATGTTCGAGGTGATCATCGCGAGCTTGACCTTGTCCGCGTCGTACTGGTTCGACGTGATTTCACTGGTCTTTTCGAGTCGCGAGAGCCGGTTCGTCAAGGCGGCGATCATGGCCTGGGTCTGGGTGATGCTCGAGGCCGACGCGGGCGTGGGGGTGATGATCAACGCGGCGATGGTCATCGCCAGCACTACGAGGGGAGTTGATCGAGTCGTGCCCCGACGACGCACGCGAATCATTGAACCAGCCTAGTTAGGGGTTCTGCGAAATTAAGGAGTTTAGAAACTCTTTACAATGCATTATGTTACGACGCGACATCGTTGTTACGGGGGCGTAGCCCAATTGGCAGAGGCAAGGCGCTTAAACCGCCTCTAGTGAGGGTTCGAATCCCTCCGCCCCTACTCGGTGCGTTTTTTCGACGTCCCATTCTTTAGTAGCGTTGTCCCCGTGGCTAAAAGCGCAACAGGCAGATGGGTAAGTAGGGTCGGGGCGTCGGGAGGCGGCAAGGCCTACAAGAAGACGCGTCCCGGCAACTTCTACGGCGCGCTCGCCGTCATCGTCATCTTGGGCCTGGTCGCGACGGTCTTCGCCCGTTACGAGTACGAACACCCGGCCAAGCGCGCCGCGGGCGTGGCCCCCAAAATCGGCACCACCTGGTACGCGGCGCTCTCGATCCAGGACTGCGGCAAGTACCTGCCGTACCTCCCGGTGGACACCTCGGTCAAGGCCCAGGGCATGTACGCGCTGGCCGCCGACGTCATCAAGATCAGCCCGGTCTCTTCGGCCGACTCCGGCAACAACGCGACGCTCTCGCAGTTCGGCGACGAGTACCCCGGCCTCTTGATCAGCTCGAGCCAGATGAACATCCCGAAGAACGACATCGGCACGGCCAATCCCGCCACGTCCTTCACCAACGGACAGGCCTGTCCGAGCGGGAAGGGCACGCTGTACCCGGGCCAGGCCGGCAAGGTCAGTTACGCCTACTGGTCCACTTTCGGCCAGAAGAAGCCGACCATCACCACGAATCCCGCGACCATCAAGTTCGCGCCCGACCTTCGCATCACGATGGCCTTCGACCCGGCCGGCGTGACCCCGAAGCCGCCGTTGCAGGCCAGCGTCAACGCCATGGTCGCCGACGCCACGGCCGTGACCACGACGACGACCGTGACCACGCCGGTCGCCACGACCACGACCACGGTCGCCAGTCCCACGACCACGACCACCAAGGGCTGAGATTGAAGTCGATCATTCTGGTCGGCGGCAAAGGAACACGGCTTCGTCCTCTCACTTACGAGACACCCAAACAGATGCTGCCCCTCGTCGGCGTACCGATGATCGAGTGCGTCTTCGAATGGCTGGCGCGCCACGACGTCACCGACGCGGTGCTCTCACTGGGCTATCTGCCGGAACAGTTCACCGAGGCCTACCCCAGCAACGTGATCGCCGGCGTGCGCGTGGACTACGCCGTCGAACCCGAACCGCTCGATACCGCCGGCGCGATCCGCTTCGCCGCGGCGCAGTTCGGTTTCGACGAGACGTTCCTCGTCGTCAACGGTGACGTCCTGACCGACCTCAACATCACGACGTTGAAGGCGTTCCACCTCGCCCACGGGGGCGAGGCCACGATCGCGCTGCACCCGGTCGATGACCCGTCGAGGTTCGGCGTCGTGCCGACCGACACCGACGGCAAGGTCATCGCGTTCGTCGAGAAGCCGCCGCGCCACGAGGCCCCGACGAACAACATCAACGCCGGGACGTACATCTTCGAGCCGGCGGCGCTGGAACGCATCGCGCCCACCGGTCGCGTCAGCGTCGAGCGCGACACCTTCCCGGCGCTCGCGAGCGCCGGCGAGCTCTACGCCATGGTCGACGGCGCCTACTGGCTCGACACCGGCACGCCCCAGGCCTACCTCCAGGCGAACGTCGACATCTTGAACGGCCGCCAGGGCATGCACGAGTTCACCGACATCGAGAACTGCTCGTGGCGCCACGCCTCGGCGACCGTCGACGCCACCGCGACGTTGACGAACTCGGTCGTCGACAGCGACTGCGTCGTGGGCGCCCACGTCGTGCTCGACGAGGCGGTCCTGTTGCCGGGGGCGATCGTGCAGAGCGACTGCGTCATCCGTTCGTCGATCATCGGACCGGGCGCGGTGATCGGTCGCTACTCCCAGCTGGGCGCGACGTGTGTCGTCGGCGCCAACGAACACGTGGCCCCGGCCTCGGAGTTGTCGGGCGAGGTCCGTCTCGGCGGGGTCTGATCAGCGAAAGAGGTCTTCGTTCGCCCGACGCAGGGCGTCCTCTTTGATCGAACCGTCACCGAAGTACGACTCGTCGAGACCGCGCAGGATCGCGAACGGCGTGGCCTCGGCCTTGCCGAGGACCAGGTTGGCCGCGCCGGCGATCTCGTCGGCGATCGCGACCTCGGTCACCTCGAGCACCCGACCGGTCGCGTCGGTCGTCCCGCGAAGGTCGAGGATCGGCTTCACGCCGGCCGAGCCGATCGCCACGTCGGTCACGCCCACGCGCCACACCCGTCCGAAGGTGTCGGTGATGATGACCGCGACCTCGACGTTGCAGCGCCGCTGGATCTCCGCGCGGAATCGTCGCGCCGAACGGTCGGGGTCCTTGGGCAACAGCACCGCCGTGCCGTCGTCGGTGTTGGAGAGGTCGATGCCGGCGTTGGCGTTGATGAATCCGTGACGGGTCTCGGTGATGCGCAGCGGTCCGCGCCGGCGGAGGATCCGCGCCGACTCTCCTTCGATGAGTCGCGCCTTGTGCTCCTCGGTGCCGTCGAAGTCCACGACCTGGCCCTCGGACTTCGAGACGACCTTGCTGGTGACGATGACGAGGTCGTGGTGGAAGAGCGCGTGCCGCGAGGCCTCGACCGCCTCGAGGAACATGGCGACGAGGTCATCGCCGTCCTTCACCATGGCGACCGAGGGCAGGGGGATGATCCGCAGCTCGTTCACGCGAGCACCGCCGCGCTCAGTCGTCGCGCGTTCTCGGGATCGGCCATGATCGTGGTGGTCACCACGACGTCGACGCCGCGACTGCGCACGGCGTCGGCTCGTCCGGCGTCGGCGTCGTCGATGATCCACGTGCCGATCAGACTCTTATAGAAGTCGAGGACCCCGAGACATGACACCTCGTGACCGAGTTCGGCGAGCAGGCGATCGGCGGGGCCCTTCAGGGCGCGGCCGTCGATGATCGGTGAGACGCCGACCACGACGTCACGGCGCTGCTCGAGGATCTCGCGCACGCCGCGCACGCGCAGTATCGGATCGATCGAGATCAACGGGTTCGACGGCGCGAGGACGATCCTCGTCGCCGCACGAAGCGCCTCGAGCACGTCGGTCGACGCGGCGGCCTCGTCGGCGCCGACGACCTCGATCGCCGTGACCTCGACGTCGTGGTGGTGTTGAACGAAGTACTCCTGGAAACTCAGGCGCCCGAGCGCGGAGTCGAAACAGGTGGCGACGTCGTCGTCGGTCACCGGCAGGAGGCGCACGCGCACGCCGAGTCGCTCGCAGAGTTCACTCGTTACCTCGGTCTTCGTCGCGCCCTTCGCCAGACGCTGCGAGCGGTAGAGGTGCGTCGCGAGGTCGCGGTCGCCCAGGCGAAACCAGGCCTCGCCCCCGAGTGCGTCGAGCTCGTCCATGACGCGCCAATTCTCACCCGCGAGGCCCCAACCGAGTTCGTGGTTGTTCAAACCGGCGAGCGTGTACATGATCGTGTCGAGGTCGGGACAGATCGTGAGTCCGTGCATCGTGAGGTCGTCACCGACGTTCACCACTGCCGTGATCGCGCCGGGATCGACGGCGTCGCTCAACGCCGCCAAGAGACGCGCCGCGCCGACGCCACCGCTGAGAACCGCTATCACCATCGAGACTCTACCGGGGTCGATTTGAGGGCCTTGGGTAGCATCGGGGGCTGTGAGCACGAACTCCCTCCTCGACGGGTGGCCCGGCGCGCCCGCCACGGTGCTCTTGTCGCTGAAGGACGGCATGGTCCGGCGCGTCGCCGAGTCCGGGGACCTCGACGAGGTGCGACCGTGGGCGTCGATCTCCAAGATGGTGGTCTCCCTGGCCTTCGGCGTCGAGACCGACTGGGAACTGCAACGATTCGATCAGCGCGTCGGCCCACCGGGCGCGACGCTCGCGAACCTGTTGTCCCACAGCAGCGGACTCGGTCTCGAAGAGGGCGATCCCGTCGTCGGCGTCGGGACCCAACGGATCTACTCGAACTACGGCATCGACCTCGCCGTGTCATCGATCCTCGGGGAGAACACCGCGGCCAACTGGATGCACCAACGCGTCTTTCGGCCCTTCGGCATGTCGCGCACGACGCTCGAAGACCGACCGTCGGTCGGCGTCTTCGGCTCGACCAACGACCTGGCGCGCTTCGCCGTGGCGTGGCTGCGACCGGACGGCATCGCAAAGGAGACGCGCGACCACCTCATCGCGACCTACGCGCCACAGCTCGACGGCTTCGTCCCGGGCTTCGGCCGGTTCTCCCCGTGCCCCTGGGGGCTCGGCCCGGAGGTCCAGGGTGACAAGCACCACTGGATGGGGGACTGGCCCTCGGCGAGCTTCGGGCACTTCGGCAAGAGCGGCGCACTGATACTCCTGAACGCGCAGGAGCAGATCGGTCTGGTCGCGACGAGCACCGTGGAGTTCGCGGGCTGGGCGACGAAGTTGTGGCCGACCTGGACGAGTGCGATGCGAACGTTGGCGCTTGGTTCGTGAGTCCATCGAACCTTCGCGTCGGTCTGGACCTCGACGGTTCCCTGGAGTCGTTGGGCAACTCGATGACCGACCTGGCCGACGCGCTGGACCGCACCGGGGAGTGCGATCTGGTGCGATTCCGATCCCGGACGTCGGCACGGGCCTCCAATGAGACGCGCGTCGCGCTCCGCGCGCTCTGGTCGCCGCTGTGGCGCCGCAGTCTCGGTCGCTCGATTGACACGATGCTCCCCACGCTCGACGTGGTGCACGTGGCGGGACTCGCCACGCCCCCGACCCAGCGCGTCCCCCTGATCGTCTCGGTCGACGACCTGCGTCCGCTACGCGGGGAGTCCACGACGCACCTGCGCGTCAACCAGCTGCGTCGCGCGGTGACGCGCGGCGCGACGCTCGTCGCCTCGAGTCGCAGCGCCAGTCACGAGGTGATCAGTGTGCTCGGCGTGGCCCGCAACCGGGTCGTCGTCGTACCGCCGGCCGTACCCCTCGTCGAGGTGACCCTCGACGGCACCGACCTCGTCGTCAACATCACCGGCGTCGACGACCTCTTCGTCGAACTCGCGCCGCAGTTGATCGCCTTCGCCACGGCCCACGGTTCGCGCGTCGTCGCGCTCGCCAGCACGTCGGCCGCGCAGAAGATCCGTTCGCACGCGCTCTCGGTGACGGTGCGCCCCCGCCAGGACGCGCGCGAGGCGCTGGCGAACGCGCGCGTCGTCATGCACCTCTCGGACGGGGCGCGATTCCCGTCCTTCGCCATCGCGGCGCTCTCGGCGGGCGTGCCGACGCTCGCGCGAGCCACCGAGATCAACCGCGAACTCCTGGAGGGTGCCGCGGCGCTCTTTCGCGATGACCACGAAGTGCGCGACGCACTCGACGAGGTGTGGACCAACGGCGCTCGCCGCTCGATCATGGTCGCGGCCGGTCGGTCGCGGGCCGTCGATTTCGCGCCGGACACCGCGGCGCGCGCGTACCTCTCGCTGTACCACGAAGTCGTGCGAGGCTGGACGACGTGAAGCGCACGATCACCATATCGATCGAGCAACTCAACCGCCCCCAGCCGGGCGGCATCGCGACCTACGTCCGTGGCCTGGCGACCGGACTGCGCGACGTGGCCGACCCGTCGCTCGACGTCGTGGGCCTCGGCCCGCTCGGCGCCACGGTCGACGAGGGATTGCCCCTACGCGGGGTCAACGCGCCGTGCGGCGTGCGGCTCCTGTCGCGACTGTGGTCGATCTGGCCGCTCGGCGTGCCGCGCGAGTCCGACGTCGTCCACGCCACGTCGATGGCCGGACCGTTCGGGGGCGGCAAGAAGACGGCGGTCCACTCGGTCGCGATGCACGACCTGTTGTGGCGCGACGAACCGTCGATCTCGACGCCGGCGGGCGTGCGCTTCCACGACGCCCGTCTGAAGCTGATCGCCGATCGAGAGGACCTTCGCGTCCTCGTGACCTCGCCCGGACTCGCCGGACGGCTGGGCGAGGTCGGCGTCGACGCCTCGCGGATCCACTACGTGCGACTCGGCGTCGACGACGACACCTACAACGCCGCGACCGAGTCGAGCGTGCGAGCACTGCTCGACGAACACGGCGTGAGCGGTCCGTTCACGCTCTACGCGGGCACGCGCGAACCGCGCAAGAACCTCGAGCGGCTCATCGAGGCGCACGCGTCGGCCTACGCGTCTTACCCCGAACTCGGCGCGCTCGTGCTCGCCGGACCGAGCGGTTGGGGCGAGGTCGCGACGGGCGACGCGACGGTGCTCGGTTCGGTGCCGCGCGACGTGCTGCTCGGTCTGTACCGCGACGCCACCGTGTTCGCGTACGTCCCCCTCGCCGAGGGGTGGGGTCTGCCGCCGGTCGAGGCGCTCAACGCCGGCACGCGCGTGGTCGCGAGCTCGACGACCCCGAGCGTCGCGGGCAATGAGCTCGTGGTGCACGTCGACCCGCTCGACGTGGACGCGATCGCCGCGGGGCTCCTCGCCGCCCTCGCCGGTGGCGTCGACTTCGACAGCCGCTCGGCGCGACGCCAATCGGTCGCCGACCTCTCGTGGCGCAACGTCGCGCTCGATCACCTGGCGGCCTGGCAGTGAAGCTGGCCCTGGACGTGTCGGCCGTGCCGCCGCGTCTCGCCGGCGCCGGTCGCTACATCGGTGAACTCGCGCGACGGGTCCCGGCGACCGGCGTGGAGACGACGCTCGTCACGCGCCGCGACGACACGTTGCGCTGGCACGACTGGTCGCCGACGACCCATATCGCCTCGATCGTCCCCAACGCGCGGCCGTCGCGACTGCTCTACGAGGCGTGGTGGGCGGGACGTAGTCCGACGGCGCGCTCGGTCGACGTGTGGCACTCGCCGCACTACACGATGCCGCACCGCTCCTCGACGCCGACCGTGGTGACGATCCACGACCTGACGTTCTTCACGAACCCCGAGTGGCACGAGCGCTCGAAGGTGCCATTCTTTCGACGGGCCATCGCCTACGCCGCGACCCACGCCGACGTGCTCGTCACGATCAGCGAGTTCACCGCTCGACAGTTGGACGAACAGGTGCCGAGCCACGCGCCGGTCGTGGTGGCAACCCTCGGGGTCGACCTCGAACGCTTCACCACCGACACGAGCGGTGACGAGGAGCTGTTGCGCGCCCACGGCTTGAACGCGGCGCGACCGTACATCTTCTTCCTGGGGACCTTCGAACCGCGCAAGGGTATCGACGTCCTGCTCGACGCGTTCGAGGAGATCGCGGCGCGCGACGGCGACGTCGAACTCTGGTTGGCCGGACAACCCGGCTGGGGCGTGAAGGAGATCGAGGCGAGGTTCACGCACCACGGCGCGCGCGCGCGGATCCGTCGGCTCGGATTCGTGGACGAGGCGGTGCTGCCCGCGCTCCTGCGACAGGCCCGCGCGGTGACCTACCCGTCGCGCGGCGAAGGCTTCGGACTGCCGGTCCTCGAGGCCCTCGCCTGCGGGGCGAGCGTCGTCACCTCCGCCGACACCGTGATGTCCGAGATCGCCGGCGACGCGGCGCTGCTCGCTCGCGCCGGCGACGCCGTCCAGTTGGCCGAGGTCCTCACCCACGCGCTGGAGTCGAGCGACGACCAGCGCGCGGCGTGCTCTCGCCGGGCGCGCGAGCGCGCCGAGCTCTTCACGTGGGACTCCTCGGTCGCCCAGCACGTGAAGGCCTACGAGATGGCGACGCGACGGTGAAGGCGCTCGTCACCGGCGCCGACGGGTTCGTCGGACGACACCTGCTCGCGCACCTGCGCGCCAGCGGTGACGAGGCCGTCGGCGTCGACCGCGAGTGTGACGTCACGGACGCCGAAAGCGTGCGCGCGACGCTGACGGACGTGCGGCCCGAGGCGATCTACCACCTCGCCGCGTTGACCGCGGTCGGGGAGTCGTGGGCGCAGCCCGTCGAGTACACGCGCGTGAACGTGCTGGGCACGCAGAACGTCCTCGACGCGGCCAGCCAGGTCGTGCCGGGCGCGAGCGTCGTCCTCGTCAGTTCGGCCGACGTCTACGGGGTCGTGCGGCCCGAGGACCTGCCGCTGGTCGAGACGTTCCGCGTCGCGCCGGCCAATCCCTACGCGTCGAGCAAGGTCGAGGCCGAGCACGTGGCCCACGACGCCGTCCGCGAGCGCGCGCAGCACGTCGTGATCGCGCGTCCGTTCAATCACGTGGGGCCGGGGCAGTCGACGAACTTCGTCGTGCCCGCCATCGTCAGCCGGCTCCTTACCGCCGTCGCTGACGGTGCGGACGAGATCGTCGTGGGCGACCTCTCGACGCGTCGCGACTTCAGCGACGTGCGCGACGTCGTGCGCGCTTACCGACTGCTCGTCGAACTCGGCGTCAGCGGCGAGGTCTACAACATCGCCTCGGGGGTCGACGTCGCGCTGTTCGATATAGCGCAACAGTTGGTCGAGGCCATCGCGCCGCGAGTGCGACTCGTGACCGACGAGTCGTTGATCCGACCAATCGAGGTCCCGGTGTCGTGCGGGAGTTACGAGAAACTCCGACGCGCGACGAAGTGGCGTCCGACGATCTCGCTCGACACGTCGCTGCGTGACGTGATCGACGAAATGCGTGCTCGCCGCGGAGATTCGTAGGCATTGACGACAAAACACCGCGTCACACTCGCGAAAGCAGCCGGGGTGGTCCGCACGAGCCAACTAGCCTTGAAGAGCCCATGGAATCTCGAGCTCCGGCCGTCGTTGCCGTCGTCGTTACCACCGGTTCCGGGCCGGGTCTAGAAGCCACCGTCGCTTCTCTCGCGGTCCAGAACTACGAGGAACTAAGCCTGCTCGTTGTCGCGAACGGGGAGACCGAGCACGTCCCGGCGCGCGTCGCCGCGGTCGCGCCGAACGCCTTCGTCCGACTGCTGGAGGAGAACCGCGGCTTCGGCGCCGCGTGCAACGAGGCGTCCTTGATGGTCGAGGGTTCGGCCTTCTTCCTCTTCTGCCACGATGACGTGCGACTCGAGCCGGACGCCATCCAGATGATGGTCGAATCGGCCTTCCGGACGAACGCCGGCGTCGTGACCCCCAAGGTCGTCTCCTACGACGACCCGATGGTGATCCTGCACGTCGGCCAGACCTGTGACCGCTTCGGGGTCGTGCACGAGCGCGTGCAGCCGGGGGAGATCGACCACGGACAACAGGACCTCGAACGCGACGTCTTCGTCGCGCCCGGCGGCGTCACGCTCGTGCGCAGCGACCTGTTCGCGACGCTGCGCGGCTTCGACCCGTTGATCACCGCCCTCGGCGAGGACCTCGACCTGTGCTGGCGCGCCCAGATCGCCGGCGCGCGCATCGTGGTCGCCCCCGCGGCCAAGGTCGCGCACCGCGAGACGATCGCCTCCGGCGAGCGCGCGGTCACCGCGCTCGGCACGCGTCGCGCCAGTCGACAGGACCTCCAGCGTCGACACCAACTACTGGTCGTGGCGACCGGCTGGGGCCGGCGCTACGCGTTCACGACACTCTTCGCCCTGTTCTTGATGGACTCGATGGAGTTCGTCCTCGCGATCGTCGGACGCGACAGCGACCGCGCGGGCGCCATCCTCGGCTCGTGGCGGTGGCTGGCGCGCAATCGACGCCGGATCCGCGAGCGCCGTCGTCAGCGTCACGAGATCCAGGTCCTCTCCGACGAGGAGTTGCGCCAGTTGCAGGTCGGCGGCGCGAGTCGCCTCAAACGCTTCGTCGTCCTCCTGACGCGCGAGGGCCTGGACCGCGCGCGCGGCATCTTGCCGCCCGAGGCGCTCGAGACCCACGAGTTCGACGCCGACGCCGTCGGGTTCGCGGCCGCCTTCTCCGAAGAGGAGGAGTTCGACGAGATCCCCGACAGCGCCATGATGGAGCTGCGCAGCCGCCCGGCGCGGATCCTCACGTCCTTTCGTTCGCAGGCCGCCGTGGTGCTCGTGGTCTTCGTGCTGTGGCTCATCGGGTCGCGCAACCTCGTCGTGACGCACCTCCCGTTGATCGGACGGCTCGCGCCGCTCGACTCGTGGTCGATGATGTGGCGCCACTTCTTCGCGTCGTGGTCGCCCAACGGCGTGGGCACCGGCTCACCGGGTATGCCCGGGTACGCGGTGCTCGCCTTCGCGGGCACGTTCGTCCTGGGACGGATGGGCATCTTGCCGCGCCTCGTCCTGATCTTCGCCATCCCGGTCGGCGCGATCGGCATCAGCCGACTCCTGAAGGGGCGGGTCTCGAACCGCGCCCGCGTCATCGCCGCCATCTCCTACATGGCGCTGCCGCTCGGGCTCGACATGATCAGCCAGGGTCGCATCGACGTGCTCGTGGTCGTGGCGATACTGCCCTTCATCGTGCGACGGCTCTTCGAGCTGATGGACGTGCCCGGCTTTCGCACCCAGCCCTACGGCGAACCGGTGGCCTTCGGTCACCGCGGGTGGCGCACGACCTGGTCCGGCCAGCGCATGCTCGCGGTCATGCTCATCGCGCTCGTCACGGCGCTGGCGCCGGCGACACTCATCGTCGTCACGCTCATCATCCTCGGGGTCTTCCTCGCGCGGCTCTTCGAGACCGACGAAGGGGTCAACACCTCCGGTCGGTGGCGGTTCCTCGGCTCGCTGTGGCTCAACGTGGCGATCCTCCTCCTGCCGCTCACCGTCGACGTGGCGATCGCCGGGCGGCGCGCGTTGGGCGTCTTCGGTCTGGCGCGCGGGCCCTGGTCGGTGCCCTCGTTCCCCGAGTTGCTGCGCGCGACCGACGGCGGTTTCGGACTCTCGTGGGCCGGGTGGCTGCTGCCGGGCGCGGCGCTGATCGGCCTCCTGCTCTGTCGAGGGGAGCGCCGGCGCATCGCCACGAAGGCGGCCTCGATCGCGACCCTGACCCTGCTCGTCGCGTCGCTCGACGCGCGCCACTGGATGGGATCGTTCGCCCCGGACCTCGACGTCTTGTTGGCGCTCTACGTGGTGATGCTCGCGCTGCTCATCGGGCTCGGGGTGAGTGCATTGGAGAACGACCTGCGCCACGTGGGCTTCGGGTGGCGCCAGGTCGCCGGGAGCCTGTCGGTGGCGGCGATCATCGTGGCGGCCGTGCCGTTCGCGGCGGTCTTCGCGAGCGGCCGCTTCGACCTCCCCACGACGAGCGTCGCCGAGTCGTTGAGCACGCTCTCGCCGTCGAACGCCGGGGGTTACCGCGTCCTGTGGCTCGGTGACCCGTCGGTGCTGCCACTGGCCGGGTGGTCGGTGGCGCCGGGACTCGCCGCGGCGACGTCGATGGACGGGCTGCCCAGTGGCACCTCGCTCTTCACGACGCCCGACTCGGGCACGAGCAACGCCGTCCTGGACGCGGTCCAGTCGGCGCTGAAGGGCGAGACCGTGCGCCTCGGCGCGTTGCTGGCGCCGGCCGGCATCTCGACCATCGTCGTGATGAACTCGTCGGCGCCGGAACTCCAGGGCGTCCAGACGGTCCCGCTGCACCCGGTCCCGACCGTGCTCTTGACCGCGCTCGGGCGTCAGAGCGACCTCGCCCTCGAGCTGCAGACGAAGTCCGTCGAGGTGTTCTCCAACTCGCTCTTCCACGGCATCGTCTCCGAAGAGGTCCCCGACGCCAAGACACCGTCGCCGGTCTTCTCCAGCACGTCGCTGTCCGGCCCGCTGAGCGCGGGCGCGACGGTCCAGGCCGGCGTGGCGCCGGCCAGTGCGTTCGGGTTGGACGTCGACGGGCAGCCGGCGTCGCGCGCGAGCGACCAGCTCTGGACGCCGATCTTCCAGGTGAGTTCGACGGCGGCGTCCGTGGACGGCCAGGGACCGACCGGACAGTTCGTCCTTCGTCGACTGCCATTCAACGCGCTGCTCGCGGGATTCACGCTGCTGATGTGGGTCCTGGTGTGGCTCGGCTTCGGCTGGGTCCACCGACTCGAGTGGCTGTTCACCGGTCGACGTCGCGCCGCGCACGCCCGTCGCGAGAAGGAACACCGTGACTAGCCGACGCGTGCCCCTGCTGCTCGTACTGGCCCTCGTGCTGCTCGTCGTCGGCGTCCTCAGCGCCATGGCCACGAGCGTCAACCCCTCGCAACTGCCGAGCGTCCTCGCGCTGGGTGGCCGGGCCGAGTCGACCGCGCTCTACTGCACGGGGTTCTCGAATCAGAAGCTCGGTGAGAGCGGACGCGTGATCCTGGTGAACACCACCGGCCAGTCGCACGAGGTGACCATCGATCACGCCTCGAACCTCGGCGTCGGCTCCTCCAACGAGATCACCCTCGGCGCGTACGAGCAGTTCGGCTTCGACCCGAGTACCGGGGTCCACGGCGACTACTTCGGCGTCGGCGCGCAGGTGAGCGGGGGCGGCGTGGTGGGCGTCGAGGTCACGAAGGACGACACCAGCGAGGCGCCGTGCATCTCGACGGGCATCACCAACTGGTTCGCCGCGGGCTTCGACACGACGGTCGGCTCGAACGCGACCCTGAGCGTCTACAACCCGACCGCGACGCCGGCCGTCTTCAACGTCTCGACGTTCTCGGCCTCGGGCTACGTCGCCCCGCCGAAGTTCCAGGGCTACGCCGTCGCCGCGCACTCCCAGGCCGACATCAACCTCGGCACCGCGATCGTGGACCTGAGCGACGTCGGCGTGCACGTGCGCGTATTGCGCGGCACGCTCGACATCGTCGGCCTCCAGCAGTCCGGTCCGACGGTCTCCTACAACACCGGCGTCGACGCGCCCGAGACCTCGGCCGTCTTCCCGCTGGTCACGACGGCGCAGAACTCGACCGCGCAGGTCCGCTTCTCGAACCCCGGTCCGACGCCGGCGAACGTCACGCTCACGGTGTCGCTGCCGCCGTATCACGTGCCGAACCAGACGCTCACCGTCCCGCCCTACGGCAGCGCCGTCGCCTCGATCACCCCCAACTCGGCGATCCCCGTCGCCGGGTACGCGAGCGTCGTCATGAGTTCGAGCCAACCGGTCATCGCCGCGCTCGCCACCGGGACGGGCAAGTACGTCGCGCTCAGCGCGCCACAGGCACCCCAGCCCGAGTACCTCGTCGGTGACTTCACCGGCCGCGGGTACGACGCGGCGACGGTGACCAACACCTCGTCGCGTTCGATCTCGATCGACGTGACGCGACTCTCGAGCAGCGCCGGCGCGACGTCGTCCGGTCAGTTGCGCCTGGCGGGGGACACGACCGAGACGTTTCGCACGCTCGATCCGCAACTCGCGAACCTGCGCGGCGTCGTGATGATCGTCACGGCCTCGCGTCCCTCGCTGGTCGTCACCCTCACGTTGCCGACGAGACCGCCGGGGATGACGGTGGTCTCGGGTCTAGACGGCCGGTAGCGTCGGCGGCTGCCAGCCCGGCAGCGGCGGCGTGGCGGGCGGGATCGCGGGCGTCGGCGGGGTCTTCTTGGCCGACGCGGCACCGACGCCGGCGAGCGAACTGACGGTCTTCGTGCCCTCGGGGTGGATCTGCTCGCCGTGGGCCTCGTCGATCAATCGCGCGGCGGTCTCGCCGTCGATCGTCTCGTGCTCGAGCAGCGCGCGCGTCAGGGCCTCGAGTCCGCGGCGGTGCAGGGTCAGCACCTCGATGGCGCGCGACTCCTGCTCGCGCAAGATCCGTTCCACCTCGTCGTCGATGACCTGGGAGGTGTGGTCCGAGTAGTCGCGGGTGTGCATGAGGTCCTCACCCAGGAAGACCTGGTTGTTCGAACCCCAGGCCATCGGGCCGATCTCCTTGGACATGCCCCATTCGCGCACCATGCGGATCGCCAGTTCGGTGTTGCGCTGGAGGTCGTCGGCGGCGCCGGTCGAGAGGTCGCCGTAGACGAGCAGCTCGGCGACGCGGCCGCCCATGCGCATGCACAACGAGTCCTCGAGGTACTGGCGCGCCACGATGTGGCGGTCCTCTTCGGGCAGCGTCATCGTCACGCCGAGCGCCATACCGCGCGGGATGATCGTGATCTTGTGCAGCGGGTCGGTCTTGTCCAGGACGTAGGCGAGGAGCGCGTGACCGCTCTCGTGGTAGGCGACGCGCTCACGCTCGTCGTCCATCAGGACCATCGTGTCGCGGAGCTGTCCCATCATCACGCGGTCGCGGGCCGATTCGAAGTCCTCCATGCCGATCGTCGAGGAGTGTCGGCGCACCGCGTGCAGGGCCGACTCGTTCACGAGGTTCGCCAAGTCGGCGCCGCTCATGCCGGGCGTGCCCCGGGCCACCATCTCCAGGGAGACCGAGGGATCGAGCGGTTTATTCTTCGAATGGACCTGGAGGATGGGGAGGCGTTCTTCCAAGTCCGGCAGGGGCACGACGATCTGACGGTCGAAGCGGCCCGGGCGCAGCAGCGCCGGGTCGAGGACGTCGGGTCGGTTCGTCGCGGCGATCACGACGACGCCCTCGGACGGGTCGAAGCCGTCCATCTCGTTCAGCATCTGGTTCAGCGTCTGTTCGCGCTCGTCGTGGCCGCCACCAAGACCGGCGCCGCGCTTTCGCCCGATGGAGTCGATCTCGTCGATGAAGA
Source organism: uncultured Acidimicrobiaceae bacterium (assembly GCA_963700135.1). Lineage (GTDB taxonomy): Bacteria > Actinomycetota > Acidimicrobiia > Acidimicrobiales > RAAP-2 > RAAP-2. Next base: position 188,898 of record CAVOWM010000014.1, read on the forward strand.
CGATGGCCGGCGCCTGCTTGCGCGCGGTGGCGAAGAGGTCACGGACGCGACTGGCGCCGACGCCGACGAACATCTCCATGAAGTCCGAACCGGAGACCGAGAAGAACGGCACGCCCGCTTCACCGGCGACGGCGCGCGCGAGCATCGTCTTGCCGGTGCCCGGAGGTCCGACGAGCAAGATGCCCTTCGGGATCAGCGCGCCGATCTCCTTGTAGCGGATGGGCGTCTTCAAGAACTCGACGATCTCACTGATCTCTTGCTTGACGCCGAAGTAACCCGCCACGTCGGCGAAGGTCGTCTTCGGTCGGTCCTGGTTGAACTGTTTGGCCTTGGAGCGACCGACCGACATCATGCCGGTCATCTGGTTGCGCGCCTGGCGCGAGAGGAAGACCATGAAGGCGACGAAGATCAGCGCCAAGATCAAGTACGGCAGCAGCGCGCCCAGGATGTTCGACGGGTTGGCGAAGGTCACCGCCACGTTGTCGGTGGTGCGCAGCTTCGTGATGTCGCCGTTGATGAGGGGCGTCGGGCCGTTGGTCGTGTAGTTGACGCCGTTGGTCAGCTGGCCGGTGATCACGCCGGAGCTCGAGTTGATGATCGCGGTGTCGACCTTCTGATCCTTCGCGTCCTTCAGCAGTTTCGAGTACGAGATCGTCTTGACGTTCTTGTGCGCGAACAGTGGGGGGATGATGAAGATCGCGAACACGAACATGATGCAGCCGATCATCAACAGACGTCGGCGGGCGTCGGGCGCCATTGGCTTGTCGCCGCCCGGCACGTACTTCTTGTAGCCGGACGGTTCTTCGGGGGTCATACTCACCAGACCAGACTAGAGGTGAAGTGCGACGAACCGTCTTGCACCTGTGGAAAACTGCGCGCTTGTTAGGGTAATTGTTTGTGGATTCATTGATCGACGCCGAAACAGTCGAGCGACCGCGAGTGTGGGCAATCGTCGTGGCGGCCTTCGTCGGTTTCCTCGCCGGACAGATCCTCGGCGCACTTTTCGAGCTCTTCGGCGCCGCCGTCGCGCACTACCCCGGGGGACTCAACGCGCTCGGCAACGCCGTCTCGCCGCCCTGGTGGGCCAACGCGCTCGGGCTGCTCGGTCTGTGGATCGGCTTCGGCGGCGCGATCGCCTACGCCTACGCCTACGGCAACCTGCGCTCGCTCCCGGGCCAGTGGCAGGTCCGGGCGACCGACGTGGTCTACGTCGCGCTCGGCGTCGCCTGTCAGTACGTCGCCGCCGCGATCTATCTTCCCTTTCACGTCCATCACCTGAACCGTCCGGTGAACCACCTCTTCGGCTCGGTCGTCGGCGCGAGCTTCGTGCTGCTGATCATCATGACCACGTTCTTCGCACCCATAATGGAGGAGTGGCTCTTTCGCGGCGTGCTCTTTCGAGCGTTGAGTGAGGGCGGTCGAAAGAGTGGTTCGCGCGTCGGCGTCGTGCTCGCCGTCGTCCTCAGCGCCGCGCTCTTCGCGCTCGCCCACGGCGAGCCGCTGCAGTTCGCCGCGCTGTTCTTCCTCGGCGTGGTCCTCGCGACGCTCGTGTGGCGCACGAAGCGTCTCGTGCCGAGCATCGTGACGCACATGTCCTTCAACGGCGTCGCCGTCGCCGCGCTCATCTATCAGCGTTCGGGTCACTGATGATCGCCTGGATCCGCCGTCACGACTCGCCGGGGGCCCGACTGGACGCCCTCGTCATCCTGGCGGTCATCTTCGTCACGGTGTGGGAGCTGCACCCGTCGCTGATCTTCTCCAACACGCTCATCACCGGCGGGGACACCGGCTCGCACCTGGCCGTGCCGGCGTACCTGAAGTCGGTCGGCAACCCCTTCAACCTCACGCCGTGGGATCCCGGCTGGTTCGCCGGCATGCCGGCCTACACCTACTACTTCGTGCTGCCCGACGTGCTCGCGTGGTTCGGGAGCTACGTCGTCGGCTTCGCCATCGCCTTCAAGCTGGCGACGATCCTCGGATCGGTCCTCATGCCGATCACTGCCTACATGCTGGGCCGGCTCTTCAAGGCGCCGCGCCCGATACCGGCGGCGCTCGCGGTGGCGACCCTGCCGTTCCTCTTCGACGCCTCCTTCACGATCGACGGCGGCAACCTCTTCTCCTCGATGGCGGGGGAGTACGCCTTCGCGCTCTCGCTCGCGCTGAGTCTCTTGACGATCGGCCTGTTCGCGCGCGGCGTGCGGACCGGACGGGGCTACTGGTTGGCCGCCATCGCGCTCAGCGCCACCCTCGCGGCGCACATCCTGCCGTGGTTCTGGACCATCGAAGCCGTCATCGTCATCGTGATCTTCGAGTTGCTGCAGCGCCGCGGCATCGGTGACCCCAACGACGACGACGTGCGCGGCGACTACGCGCGCCCCTTGCGCTTCGCGGTGGTGGCCGGACTGATCTCCTTCGGCCTCTCGGCCTGGTGGCTCACGTCCTTCGTCACGACCCAGAAGTACACCAACTCGATGGGGTACACGAACGACTCGGTGCAGACACTGCACGACATCTTCACGCAGCTCGGCTGGTTCACCTCGAGCGGCGGGGCGGCCGGCGACCGCTGGGTCATCGTGCTGGCGATCATCGCGTTGATCGTGGCGTTCTGGGTGCGCGACCGCCTCGGCATGATCTTGACGACGCTGACCGTGCTCTCGATCGGCGCCTACGTCTTCGACCCGCAGAACGTCATCTGGAACGAGCGGCTCGTGCCGTTCTGGTTCATCACGATCCACTTGAGCGCCGGTTGGGTCTTCGGCTACGCCCTCATGCGCTGGGCGAAGCGCTCACCCAACCCGGTCGGGCGCTTCGTGGTCCAGATCGGCGACAGTCGATTCAGCTTCGCGCACGAAGCGACCGGCGCCGACGCCGTGCCCGCTGGGGTACCGGTGGCGACACCGGTGGCGAGTGACGACGGCACCTTCGTGAACTCGTCGTTCCGCGACGACGGCGAGGACGTCGAGGTCGAGGACGAGGCCACGCGCTGGGGCCGGCGCAGCGCGCGCGCCACGATCATCATCCTCATCCTCGGACTGTTCACGACCGTGCCCGGGCTGATCCCGCCGGTCGCCTCGGCGCTGTCGCTCAACACGACCGGCAACCAGGTCTCCAGTTGGGCGCAGTGGAACTACTCGGGCTACCAGGCCAAGCCCGCGTGGCCCGAGTACAACGACCTCATGACCACGATGGCCAAGGTCGGCCAGGAGTACGGCTGCGGTCGCGCGATGTGGGAGTACAGCGCCAACCAGGACCGCTTCGGGACGCCCGAGGCGCTGATGCTCATGCCGTACTGGACGAACAACTGCATCGACTCGATGGAGGGTCTCTTCTTCGAGTCCTCGGCCACGACGCCGTACCACTTCCTCGACCAGGCCGAGCTGAGCGTGTCGCCGAGCGACCCGATGGTCGGCCTGCCCTACGGCGGGCTCGACGTCGCCTTCGGCGTCAAGCACCTCCAGATGCTCGGCGTGCGCTACTTCGTCGCCTTCTCGCCGGCGGTCATCAAGCAGGCGAACGCCGACCACGAACTGACGCTGATCGCCAAGACGAAGAAGTGGCCGTCGCCGGGGTACCAGTGGTTCATCTACCGGATCAAGTCCAGTCCGATGGTCGTCGGACTCACGAGCCTGCCCAACATCGTCGCGAACACGACGAGCCGCGTGGGCTGGCTCCAGGCCAACACGACGTGGTGGTTGAACCAGCGCCTCTGGGGGACCGTCGCCGCGACGACCGGTCCGTCGAACTGGCCGACCGCCACGAGCATCACCACGATGGACATGAAGACCACGCTGCCCAAGGTCACGGTCACGCAGGTCAAGGTCGGCCTGCAGTCCATCTCGTTCCACGTCAGTCGGATCGGCGTGCCGGTACTGGTCAAGATCTCGTACTTCCCGCGCTGGCACGCCACGGGCGCCACCGGACCGTACCGGGTGAGCCCGAACCTGATGGTCGTCATCCCGACCTCGAACGACGTCTCGATGAACTACGGCAGCACGCCACTGCTCACGGCGAGCAACATCCTCACCGACTTGACGTCGCTCGCCGGCGTCGTGACGCTCTACTTCTACGTCCGTCGCCGACTCCGCGCGCGTCGCGCGCCGGCCGAGGACGCCGTCGCGGTCTGAGTCGGAGCGCCGAGTACGGTTTCTAGTGCGAGCGCGACCGACGCGGCCGCTCGACGACCTCAACGAAGGGAAGTGGTGATGGCGCTCGACAGTTTCTTACTGGCGTTGCTCGAAGACCCGGTCGACCACGAGGAGTTGCTCTACGTGCCGAGTGCGAACGTCCTCTACAACCCCCGTAAGCGCGTCGTCTACGAGGTGCGCGACTCGATCGCGGTCCTGCTGCCCGACGAGGCCCGTCCGGTCACCGACGCCGAGCACGAGGCCTGGACCAACGACCCGGACGTGGTGCACACCGGCAAGTAGTCCACGCCGGGCCTCACGATCATTCGAAACGCGTCTCGATCAGTTCGTCGATGCGTCGGTAGCCGATCGACTGGTAGATGCTGTTGCTCGTCGGATTGGCCGCGTCGGCGTAGAGGATGACGCGCGCGCCCTTCTCGATGAGCGCCGTCGACACGTGCGCCGTCACGGCGCTGCCGTAGCCACGACGTCGGTACCCGGGTGGCGTGTACACCGGTCCGACGCGGCCGAGGAGCGTCGAGCCGGTCGTCACGACGGGCGCGTGACCGGCGATGGCGACGACCTCGTCGTTCGCGACCCAACAGAACAGTGTTCCGGCGTCGACTGCCTTCTTCGTGCCTCCTCGAACCTCGCTCGGCGAGCGCGCCGGCAGATCGACCTCCTCCTGGAAGGCCGTCACCATGCGAGCGAGCTCCTCGACCTCGTCGGCGTTCGCGGGCCGCGCCCGACCGGCGACGTCGGGCACGACGAGGTCCTCCAACTCGTAGAGGAATTCGCGGCGATGCACGCTCAACGACCGCGTCGAACCGGCGCTGCTCGACTCGACGTAACCCTCGAGCATCGAGTCGATGACGGAACTCGGTCCCGTGATCCCCGGGAGGGCGTCGTCGAGACGGCCCACACTTCGCCCGAGGGACCGCGCGGCGGCGCTCGACATCGGGGAGACGACCATGTTGTGGGGGCTGGTGCGCATCGCGATCCCGGTCACGTCACCGTCATCGTCGCGCACGACCCACCAGTGGTAGTCGTCGTAGGTCATACGACCGGTCGACACGCCGGTCGAGACGCTGCCGATGATGTTGGTGCGCAGGGGATCGGTGCCACGAAAGGACGTGGTCGCGGCGATGAACTCGTCCACCGATTCGATCAATTCGGCCTTCATCGGATGAGTCTGTCACCGGGTCCGCGCTCAAGCAAGCGTCCGTCGATGACGCGTCACTTGACGGGCGGTAGTCCCAGGTCGCGGCGCAATGTGGCGGCGTAGTGTGCGTCGCGGTCTTCGAGCGCGTGAAAGTGGTCGAGCTTCTCGGGGTTGATGCGCCCCGGCGCCGCGGGATAGTGGTCGAACTCATTCTCGAGGTCCGCCACGAGCTTGGTGTCGCCCTTCACCGCGCTGGTGAGGTCCTCGGGCCAGGTCTGGGACGTGAACTTCGAATCCAGCGTGACCAGGGCCGAGCGGATGCGGCGAAGGTCACGGGCGCTCACCGGCCGGTGGTAGTAGAGGTCGAGCTGGAACAGGTAGAGGGCCGCGTCGTAGGGGAAGACGTCACTGAGGTATTGGCGCGCCGGACCCGTGGCGTTGACGAACGTGAACTGGTCGTGCGCGGGCGCGCTCGGTATGAGGTACACGCCGTTGGCCGTCATGAGGACCTGGCTCTCGGAGCGTTTCAGAACGGGCGTCGCGCCGTTCAGCGACAGGTGACTGAACGTCGTGGGCGTGATCGTCGGATAGGAGATGTGCGTCGCCAGGCCGTTGAGCGTCGGATTCTCTTGGAGCCACTGCGCGCTGGTGAACGTCGCGCCGCGCGCGTACGCCACGAACTGGCGGTGGTGAACGTGCAGCGTGAGGTCATCGACGCCGAGTCGCCACCCGCGTGCGGTCTGCGTCATCTTGAAGGTGATGAGGTCGCGGGCGTTCGCGAAGAGGAGCTGCTGGGGATGGAAGTGCACGGTCACGTCACTCCAGAAGACCTGGTAGGTGGCGGTGCCATCGATCTGGACCTCATTCGTCCCGATCTGGATGAACTGTCGGTCCTTGTTCTGGACGGCGATCCAGGTCGCGGCGCCGCCGAATTGGGAGTGCGGGGAGATCGTCGGGACCCGCCACTCGGCACCGATCTCCGTGGTCCTTTGGTTCACCGAGTAGCCCCCGAACCCGTACTCGGCCGCGCCGAAGGGATTCGGATGTTTGGGATGAGTGGTCGGCGGCACGACCATGCTGAGCGACATCAGGAGCGCTGCGACGGTCAAGATCCCGACGACCGCCAACGTCAAGAACGGCAGGGAGTCGCGCGACATGGCGTCAGTGTACCGAGGGACGCTTCGCGCACGAGGTCGAGCGCCGTCGAGACGACCGATATTGCGCGCCGCGGTTTGCAAGAATCCTCACAGGGCACCGACACGTCGAGCGTCGTTGCGGGCGACACGCCAGAGGAGACGTTGTGGACGACGATCGAACGCCGGTGCTGACGCGCTCGATCTGGACCTTCGTGTGGTTCGCGATCCTCGCGGTCGGCACGAACGCGTGGGGTTCGTGGAACTACTGGTCGGGCTTCAGCGTCGTCGGCCCCGTCATCGCGTTGATGGGTGTCGTCGGCATGGTGCTGGTCTGGACCATCCCCGACTCGCACTACCGGGGTTTCGAGCACGCGTCCTTCGGCGCGTCGATCGCCACCGTGTTGCTCGCCAACGGCCCCCTGCTCGCGATGAACCACGACTTCAACACCGATTCGGCGGCGTTCAACCAGCGCGCGCTCCAGCTCCTCGTGAAGGGGAGGGATCCCTACACCGCGAGGTTCACGTCGTCGCACCTCCTGTTGAAGAACGCCGCGCACTTCTGGACCTACACCCTGAGCGGCACCCACGTGGACCGACTGTCCTATCCCGCCGGTTCGCTGATCCTGCAGGCGCCCTTCCTCCTGCTCGGACTTCGCCACCTGACGACCGACTGGGTCGACCTGTTCGCGTGGCTCGCCGCCGCCGCGATCCTCTACGTCGTCTCACCGAAGAACGAGAAGTGGCTGGCGCCGCTGCTCGTGCTGGCGTCGATGTTCACGTTCTTGTTCGCCAACGGCGACACCGACGCGATGTTCGTCCCGTTCATGATGCTGGCCGCGCTGCGTTGGGACGACTTCGTCACTCGCACGGGACCGCGCTGGACCCGCTGGCTCGGTCCGGTGTCGCTGGGCATCGCCTGTTCGATCAAACAGATGCCGTGGTTCACGGTGCCGTTCTTCGTGGTGGGCATCGCGATCGAGGCGAACAGTCAGGGCGTGCCCGTTGCGCGCACGCTCGCGCGCTACGTCGCCTGGGTCGCGGCGCCGATCGTCGCCATCAACCTGCCCTTCGTCCTCTGGTCGCCGGGCGCGTGGGTCCACGGCGCGTTCCTCCCACTCACCCAACCGCTCGTTCCCGATGGCCAGGGCTTGGTCTCGCTCGCGACCCACGGCGTCGCCCGGGTGGTCCATCCGTTGGACCTGCAGTTGGCGGCGGCGTTGCTGCTGCTGGCCCTGTTGGCGTCGTTCGTGATGTGGTACCCCACGATGAAGCGGGTGTGGCTCTTCGCGCTGCCGCTGATCCTGTTCGTCCCCAGTCGGAGCCTTTCGACGTACCTGGTCGACTTCATCCCGGCGGCGTTCGTGGTCGTCCTCACCACGACCCGGGTGCCCGACGTCATCACCCGGCCGAAGCGAGCGTCGATACGCCGGGCGGTCGTGGCGGTGCCGGCGCTCTTCGCGGTCGTGGCGGCGACGACAGCGTTCCTCGCACCGCCCCTCAGCGTGAAACTCGATTCCTACGGTTCGCGTGACGACAACCAGTACTTCGGCGATATGACGGTGACGCTCCACAACAACACCGATCAGGCGATCTCGCCGCACGTGATGGTCGTGGTCGGATCCGACCACCCCGTCGGGTTCTGGCGGCCCCAGACGCCGTCGGGCACGCTGACGGTGGCGGCGCACGCGACCGTCACGACGACGTTCACCCCGCCAAAGGACTGTTGGGCGCCGGACCGCGAGGAGAACTGGCTCGTCGAAGTGCTGAGCGCGTCGCCGTCGGCGTTGATGACCACACCGGCCTACAGGTGGCCCTACCCGAACGAGTAGTCATCGCGGCACGCCGTCGTCAGTCGAATTCGCGGTAGCCGAACTCGGTGCCGTCGTCCACCCGGCGGGGATTCTCCACGGGGTCGATGATCGGTTGGTTGATGCCGAAGAGGCGATGGTTCATCGAGAGCTTCGTAGCGAAACTCTTGGGGTTCTTGTCGCTGGATCGGTTGATGATCCAACCGATGAACGTGCAACCCACGAAGAACAAGAAGATGTAGAGAATGATCACGCCCGACGCCCTCCCTCTCTTGAGTGTACGGGGGTATCGGTCACCCCGTGGAACCACCCTCGGCGAGTCGTCATTCGGGCCGCGCGAGAACCTGCGGCGTTCAGTCGAGGCGCTCGACGATCATTGCCATGCCCTGGCCACCACCGACGCACATCGACTCCAGGCCGAAGCGCGCCCCGGCGTCCTCGAGTGAGTTCAGCAAGGTCGTCATGATGCGCGCGCCGGTCATGCCGAAGGGGTGACCGAGGGCGATCGCACCGCCGCGGATGTTGAGCTTGTCGAGCGTGATGCCGAGGTGCTCGGCGCTCGGGATCACCTGCGCCGCGAACGCCTCGTTGATCTCGACGAGGTCGATGTCGTCGATGGTCATGTTGGCGCGCTTGAGCGCCTGACGGCACGCCTCGATCGGACCGAGGCCCATGATCTCAGGGTTGAGACCGCTGACGCCGCTCGCGACGATGCGCGCGAGCGGCTTGATGCCGAGTTCCTTGGCGCGGGTGTCGCTCATCACGACGACCGCCGCCGCACCATCGTTCAGCGGACAGGCGTTGCCGGCGGTGATCGAGCCGCCCTCACGAAAGACTGGTTGCAGGGTGGCGAGACGCTCGAGCGTCGTGCCCGCGCGCGGACCGTCGTCCTTGGCGACCACGGTGCCGTCGGGCAGGGTGACGGGGATGATCTCTCGTTCGAAGAAGCCGTTCTCCTGGTGGGCGACGGCGAGTTCCTGGCTGCGCACGGCGAACTCGTCCATCTCGAGTCGGCTGACCTTCTCGTACTCCGCGACGTTCTCCGCGGTCTGGCCCATCGCGATGTAGATGTCCGGTAGTCCGCTCGGTGCCGTCCACGGCTCGTCGGCGCGTTCCGAGCGCTTCGCCGTTCGTTCCATCGCGTCACTGAAGAGCGGGTTGGTGGCCTTGCCGCTGTCCGAGGCCCCGCTCGCGAAGCGCGACACGGTCTCGACGCCGGCGGCGACGAAGACGTCGCCCTCGCCGGCGCGAATGGCGTGCGCCGCCATGCGGATGGTCTGCAACGACGACGAGCAGTAGCGGTTCACCGTCACGCCCGGGACGTCGGGCAGGCCGGCCAGGATCGCCGCGACGCGCGCGACGTTGAACCCCGACTCGCCGGCCGGCTGACCGCAGCCGACGATCAGGTCCTCGACGCTCTGGGGGTCGAGCTCGGGGATCTTCGCCAGTACGGCGCGAACGACGAGGGCCGTGAGGTCGTCGGGTCGCATGTCGACCAGTGAACCCTTGAAGGCGCGACCGATGGGGGTGCGTCCGGTGGCGACGATGACTGCTTCGGGCATGGTTCCTCCTAAGGGGTACGGCGAGGTAAAAGGAGCATAATCAAGCGCGCGGCGAAGCGGTGAACTACGTCGTGGGGAGCGGTCCCGCGTCACCGAATCCCTGACGGACGCCCTGGCCGGCGCGCCGACGCAACTGGTCGGGATCGAAGAGCATCCAGTACGCGTTGCGCGCGTGCTTGCGCGAGCGGTCGTCGAAGACCTTGGCGAGGACCTCGGGGTCGTCGGACTCGTCCTCGTGGACGAAGACCTCGAGGATCGGCGTCGCGGTAATGAGTTGGGCCTGCATGATGCCCTGGGAGGCCTCGTGCGCGCACTGCTTGTCGATCGGCGCCGACCCGGGCATGCCGAGGGCCACGACGATGGCGCAGCCGTCCTTTTGGATCATGTTCATCGCCGCCACGGCGAGGTCCTTGAAGCCGGGCACGGTCCGCGAGATCACCGTGAAGGCCTCGCCGTAGCCGGAGCAGCTCTCGAGCTCGGCGCGCGCCGAGGCGCCCATGTCGAAGCGCGCGAACATGGTGTCGACGACGCCGATGCGCTGGACGTCGACGGTCTTGGGTGCGGTTTTGGGGGTCTGCTTCTTCTTGGCCACGGCGCTCCGATCGTTCGCAGTTCACAGTGTAGGGAGGGGTGGGCCGTCCATCGCTCGGTGCATTTCGTCGGACGTAGAGTTGGCGCAAAGGAAGGTGGACTATGGCGTGGGACTTTGAGACCGAACCGGAGTTCGAGGAACAACTGGTCTGGATGCGCGAATTCGTGCGCGAGGAGATCATCCCCATCGAGACCCTGGACCTCACGCACGACCAGGCGTTGACGTTCATCAAACCGTTGCAGGACCAGGTCCGCGCGCGCGGACTGTGGGCCGCGCACCTGCCCCAGGAACTGGGTGGTACCGGCTTCGGTCAGGTCCGTCTCGGACTGATGCACGAGATCCTCGGCCAGACGCCCTACGGACCGGTCGTCTTCGGCAACAACGCGCCCGACAGCGGCAACGCCGAACTGCTCGCGGCCGGCATGGAGATGATGGACGGCGCCCAGGAGTACGTGCGCGAACGCTGGCTCCAGCCGCTGCTCGACGGGACGATCCGATCGGGCTTCTCGATGACCGAACCCGAGACCGCCGGCAGCGACCCGCGACTCCTGAAGACGCGCGCCGTCAAGGACGGCGACGAATGGGTCATCAACGGCCACAAGTGGTACACGACCAACGGGTCGGTCGCCGACATCCTGGTCGTGATGGCGGTCACCAATCCCGACATCCACCCATACCAGGGGTCCTCAATGTTCGTCGTGTCGGCGGACACCCCCGGCGTCGAGATCGTGCGCGACGTCGGCTCGATGGACGATCCCGACAACCACTACGGCCGCTTCGGCAACCACGCGGAGATCCGCTACGTCGACGTGCGCGTCCCGGCCGAGAACCTCATCGGCCCGGAGGGTTCGGGCTTCTTGCTCGCCCAGGCGCGCCTCGGCCCCGGTCGCATCCATCACTGCATGCGCTGGCTCGGCCAGTCCCAGCGCGCCTTCGACATGATGTGCGAGCGCGCGGTCAGTCGCTTCACGCACGGCTCGTTGCTCTCGGAGAAGCAGACGGTCCAGAACTGGATCGCCGACTCGCGCGCCGAGATGCACGCGGCACGACTGATGACGCTGCACGCGGCCTGGAAGATGGACCAGGTCGGCGCGTCGGCCTCGCGCGACGAGATCGCGATGATCAAGTACTACGGCGCGGCCGTCTTGCACAACGTCATCGACCGGTCGATCCAGACCCACGGGGCGCTCGGCTACTCGACCGACCTGCCGCTCGAGCGCATGTACCGCTGGGCACGCGCGGCGCGGATCTACGACGGTCCCGACGAGGTGCACCGCCAGACCGTGGCGCGTCACGCGTTGAAGAACTACACGCCGTCGGAGGTCCCGAGCGAGTTCATCCCGACCCGGACGGCCGCGGCGCGAGAGAAGTTCGCCGGCATGCTGGAGTTCATCGAGGCCGAGACGGTCTAGCGCGGCGCCAGTCCCTCGACGGCCTCTTTGAGGTCGACACCGAAGGGGACGATCGCGAGCGTCGGGATCTGGATCCCGGCCTCGATATAGCGACCGACGTGCTCGCGACAGGCCTCGTAGGAGCCGTGGATGATCAGCTCGTCGACGACCCAGTCGGGGATGAGTTCGTTGGCGAGCTTGCGATTGCCCTCGGCCCAGGCGTCCCACATCGGCTGGAGCACCTCGCCGCGGCCCAGCCAGCGGTGGAACTCGGCGTAGGCCTTCACGGTGAGGTACGACGAGATCATCCGTCGACCGATCATGCGCGCCACGTCGGCGTCCTCGGTCGGCACGACGAACAGTCGCGCGGCGATGGTCTTGCCCTCGCCGACCTCGGCGCGACACTGCGCGACGTCGCTCGCCGCGAGCCAGTTGAGTATCGCGCCGTCGGCCTCACGTCCGGCGAGGCGCAGCATCCCCGGGCGCAACGCGCCGAGCAGGATCGGCGGACGCACGGCGACCGGGCGCGAGATCCGAAAGCCGTGCACCTCGAAGGTCTCGAAAATCTCGTCGATCTTCTGGCCGTCGAGGGCCTGCTTCACGAAGCGCAGGACGTCACGCGTGCGCGCGTAGGGCTTCTCGTACTTGACGCCGTTCCAGCGCTGCACGACCGGCTCGCTGGAGGCGCCCAGTCCCATGATGAAGCGGCCCTCGGCCACCTCGGCCATCGCGGCGATGCTCATCGCGAGCAGCGCCGCGCCGCGGGTGAAGACCGGCGTCACCGCCACGCCGAGGTTGAGGCGCGGCTCCCAGATCGCCGCCAACGTGAGCGGCGTGAAGCCGTCGGCGCCGTCGACCTCGGCCGACCAGAGGTCGGTGTAGCCGAGGTCGGCGATGCGGTGGTACCACTCCTTGTGGTCGCGCAGCGAGACGCCGTCGAAGGGGATCGTGATGCCGTAGCGAGAGTCCATCTAGTCAGTGTTCCAGATACGGGCGATCGCCGAGCGATTGCCCGAACCTGCGATCAATGTGACCGTCGGAGACGGAAGTGCGTCACGGCGAAGGACGAGACGTGCTCGACGCATTCGTAGCGCTCGGGGATCGAGTCGAGGCCCTCGAAGAGCCGTTCCCCTCGGCCGAGCAGGACCGGCACCACCGTCAGTTGCAGTTCGTCGATGAGACCGGCCGCCCAGTACTGGCGAATGGTCGACGCGCCACCGCCGATCAGCACGTCCTTGTTACCCGCCGCGTCGAACGCCGCCGCACGAGCGGCGTCGATGCCGTCGGTCACGAAGTGGAACGTCGTCCCGCCGTCCATCTCGAGGGGCGGCCGCGCGTGGTGGGTCAGCACGAACACGTTGTGATGGAAGGGGGGGCTCTCGCCCCACCAGCCGGTCCACGCCGGCTCGGCCCACGGGCCGCGAACCGGTCCGAACATGTTGCGGCCCATGATGGTCGCGCCGACGTCCAACTCTCGACTCGAGAAGAACCGGTCGTCGATGCCTTCGTCGCCGCCGTCCTGGCCGATCATGGCCCTCCCACTACGCGTGGCGAAGATCCATTCGTGGAGCGCGCGACCACCCTCGCCGAGCGGGTCGTCGAGACTCTGTGACGGGCCGGCGCCGAAGCCGTCCAGCGAGATCGAGTAATTGCGGACCAGCAGTCGTGTCATCGTGTCCTCCGTTCAGTTGGTTCGTTGCGTTTGGTCCACCTCGGACTAGCTGAGGTAGTCGCCGGCCCTTGGTTTGGGCACCTTCAGTCCCCGTCGCTCGAGGTCGTGGGTCCAGCGTTCGATCAAGGTCTCGAGCACCGCGACCCGGGCGTAGTGCTTGCTGTCGGCCGGGATGAGGTCCCAGCGCGCGTGAGGCCGGTCCGTCATCTCGACCATGTCCTCGAGCGCGTCGAGGTAGGCGGGGCGCTTCTCGCGGTTGCGCCAGTCGTCGGGCGTGAGCTTCCACTGCTTGAGCGGGTCGCTCTCGCGGTCCTTGAAGCGCTTCAGCTGCGCCTCGTCCGAGATGTGCAGCCAGAACTTCACGAGCGTCACGTCGTTGTCGACGAGCAGGCGCTCGAAGTCCACGATCTCCTGGCCCGAGCGCTTCGCGGTCGACTTGTCGATGAGCCCTTCCACGCGCTCGACGAGGAGTCGCCCGTACCAGGAGCGGTCGAAGACCGTCATCCCGCCCTTGCCCGCGATGAAGGGCTGGAATCGCCAGAGGAAGATGTGGCGGAGCTCCTCGGGCGTCGGCGGACCGATCGGCACGACGCGCACGTGGCGCGGGTCCATGCTCGCGGTCAGGCGGCGGATCGCGCCACCCTTACCGGCCGCGTCGAAGCCCTCGAAGAGCACGACGAGTCCCGGCGCCACGACGTCGGGTTCCAGCAGGCCCGCGGTGAAGAGTCGCAACTGGGTCAGTCGATGTTGGGCCGCGGCGACTCGATCGATGGATTTGGCCTTGTCCATTGAAAGTGAGAGGTCGATTTCGTCGACTCGATTCGTCATCGTGCTGCTCCAACTCTCCGGTCTTCGTGCTTCGCGTCGAGACATTCGCTCCCTGCAAGGTAGCGCAGCGCAAATTTCCCGCGCGACGCGGACGACCGGGACGAGTCCTTGCGGGCTCGCGGGGCCCTCATCACGCGGGGCACCTACGGCTTGGTGTTGAAGACCAGGATCTCGCCGGTGTAGACCGCGACCCACACCCGTCCCGTCGTGCCGTCGTAGGTGACGCCGACCGGATTGGTGCCGGTCGGCACGACTTGGAGGATCTTCAGGTTGCTCGCCGCCAGTTCGGTCACGGTGTTCGAGAGGTAGTTGACCACGTAGAGTGCGGTGCCGTCGGTCGAGATGGCGAGTGAACGACAGTCCGAGCCGGTGTGCACCTCGGCCAGGATCTTGCCCGTGAGTCGGTCGATCTTCACCACGTCACCGGGGACGTTGAGCGAGGCGTAGAGGAGGTCCGGGTTCTGCGGGTCGATGACGACGTGGCGCACGTTGTCGACGCCTCCGATCTGGCCGACGACATTGAACGTCGAGAGGCTGATCACGTCGATGACGTCGCTGCCCATGATCGCGACGTAGGCGAGGTGCGAGTCCGGGGAGATGGCGATGCCGCGCGGATAGGCGCCGACCGGGATCGTGGCGACCAGACGGTGCGTCGCCTCATTGACGACACTGACCGTCCACGAGCACCAGTTGGTGGCGATGACGTACTTGTCGTTCGGGGTCACGGCGACGTACTTGGGTACCATGCCGACCTCGGCGACACCCACGACCGACAGGGTCTTGGTGCTGACCTCGTAGAGGAAACTCGGCGTGTCACCGGCGTCGAGGGCCGACTGCGGGGTGCAGGTGTCCGAGCCCTCGGGACCCGAGCCCGTCCCGTACATCGAGTAGTTCGAGACCCAGACGTCCTTGCCGTCCGGCGTCACGGCCGCCTCGACCGGCGCGCCGTGGGTGAGACCTGGTCGCCCGCGCACCCCGAAGCGCGCGAGCTCGACGCCGTCGCTGATCGTCTTGAGCAACGTGCCCGCGGAGTTATAGACCGTCATCGTGTGGCGGTACATCATGTTCTGGGCGAACACCAGGCCCGTGTTGGTGGACATGACGGACTTCGGCGAGATGTCGCCGGTGATGACCTTGTAGAGCGAGAGCCGGCGCGCCGACGCCTTGGGTCCGGGCGGCACGATCTTGTTGAGGGGCGTCGGCACTGTCGTCGTGGTCACGGTGGGGTTCGACGTCGTCGACGAAGGCGTTGAGGTCGTCGTCGTCGAGTCGGAGTTGCCCTTGCTCGAGAGCGCGAGGTTGAAGCCGAAGGCGATCAGGGCGACGACGACGAGCACGCCGCCCAATCGCACGAACCCCTGGGGTCGCCAACGCCAGGTCCTGCGCTTCGCCGCGTGGCGGGGCTCCGACATGCCTCAATCGTACTTCGACGCCCGATTTTCCGGAAGAGGCGAGCCTCGCCCACACGCGAGACGTTGACGTAATCTCCTGAGATTCAGCGTGCTTCCCACGCCGGATCGAGGCAAACGGCGCGCGCACAACCGCGAACCTTTGCGGTCATCGCCGCGACGTCGGCCGCGTGTATTCCCCCTCGGAGATCGCCGGGCTCGGCGATCGCGATACCGACGCTGAAGTTCACGTCGATCACACCATCGCCCACGGCGAACGGTGAATCGCACGTGTGCAACATCGCCAGGGCCGCTGATTGCACTACTTGGAGGTCGCGGACGCCCGGCAAGAAGACCAGAAATTGATTGCCGCCGAAGCGACCGACGATCGAGTCCGATGGTGCGGCGGCTTCGATTCGTTGGGCGATCTGATGGAGTACTCGATTACCTTCATCGTGGCCGTAAACGTCATTGATGGCCATGAAGTGGTCGACGTCGCCGAGAACCACGCCAACCGGTTCGTCATCGTGGTGATCGAGAGCGAGCTGGAATCCGCTTTGGTTGAGCAGGCCGGTAATCGAGTCGGTCAGACTTGGCGCGGGGGCGTCGGGCTCGTCGAGGGATCGTGGAGTCGATTCGTCAGCCATCTGGTCTCTTCGTCTCCGATCGACCGACCCTCGAGGTCGCCACAGAATTCATTTCGACGCCCGACTTGATTCGAAGTTCCAGAACGCTTGGGCGACCCGGTCGACCACTTCTCTTCCGTACGCCTCACTCGGATTGGAACCGGTCATCACGCACGCCAGGTAGAAGGTCTTGCCGAGGTGCACGTAGCCCGCGGTGTTGATTTGCCACCCGGTCGATGTCTCCGGATACCACCCGTTCTTCACGCCGACCGTGGCCTGGGTGGGCACGCCCGTCGGGATTCCCCATCGCTCGTAGTCGACGACGTTCTCCATCAAGTCCTGCTCGTACTCCTGAGACGCCGGGTCGAGATAACTATTCGGCAGGACGATCGCCTTCAGGAGTTGGATCTGGTCGCGCGGATCGGTGTCGAACTTGCCCCAGTCCCAGTTGGTGATCGACTGCGTGTAGCGCAGGTCCTTGTTGAACTCGGTGACGCTCGGGAGTTGTCCGATCGTCACCCAGAGCGATTCGGCCGCGGTGTTGTCCGAGTACTCGATCATCTTGGGCGCGAGCGACAGCTCTTGCTTCGTCAGCGGGGTGTGGGAGTTCTGGTGTTCCCACAGCAGCACGGCGAGGATGTCGATCTTCTCCATGCTGGCCGTCACCTGAAGGACTCCCGGTCGGTAGAGGTAGATCTGGTGGGTCGCCACGTTGTAGAGCGCGGCCGTCACGTTGTCGGTCCGCGTCGCCAGGTACGCCGCCAGTGACGCGCTGTGGAACGGGTCCTCGATGCGTGAGGGTGCGACGGTCGACGGGGGAGCGGTCGTCATGGTGCTCGTCGTCGAGGACGCCGCTACCGACGTCGTCGTCGTGCCATCGACGATCGACGTCGAGGACCGGGGCTGTTCGGCGCTGTAGGAGTCGCGGCTCGTTTCGATCGCGAATCCGGCCGCCGACACGACGATGATCGCGCTCGCGAGGAACCGCTTCAGTGTCGTGCGACCCGCATTCGCACGACGTTGTCGCCTTCGTCGATGTTGACCGCGTCCCATGGATCAATCGCCTTATCCCTGACCGAAATGCCGTTGAACCAACCGTCACTCGATGGGGAAAGTTTTGCACCGCCGAACACGCAAAGCGCGGACTCAGGAGAGAAGGGCCGCTCGACGCACGGCGATCAAGCTCCAAAGGGCCTCCACGACCCCGAACGGCCATGCCCCGCTCGCGAATCCGTAGATGCTCGAGAGCACGCACCCGAGGGCGAAGAGCAACACGAATCGTCGGCCCGCGACTCCAGGGCGTACATCGCCATCATGAAGGTCAGCGCGAGTACGCCGTAGACGGTGACGGCGCTCACGACCGAACGCTCAGGGGAGTCGTTCGCGCCGGAAATACTCGCGTTCGTACACCCACGTGGCGAGCAGGAAGAGTCCGGCGAGCAGGGCGAGCAGGACGGCGTACTTCTCGTGCGGCGGCAAGAAGCTGTAGGTCACGGTCGAAGTGCCCTGTGGCACCTTCACGCTCTGGTAGACGCCGTGGTCGGCGGTCTTGATCGTGACGAGCTCGCCGTTCACGTGGGCCTTCCAACCGGCCATCATCAGTTCGGTTCGGATGAGCGTCGAGCCGGCGTTCGGACAGTCCACGGTGGCCTTGTTGACGCTGATCGTGGTCACGGTGCACGACGAGGAGCGTGTCGACATGAATGGACGCGGATCGGGCATCTCGTAGATGGTGGCGATGTGGTCGCTGAAGACCTGGGTCACGCCGAGTGCGGTCAGCGCCGGCGAGATCAGAAGCGCGGTCGGCATCATCAGGTACTTGACCGAGGCGTCCTCGTAGTACTTGAAGTGGCTGACGATCTCGTTCTCCTGGGCGATCATGCCGGTCATGCCGTCGTGGATGACGAACTGGTTCGACGGCGTGAGCCCGGGGTAGAGCTGGCGCTCGATCAACATGGAGAACTTCTTGGGGAAGGGGAGGTCGATGGCGTTGAGTTCGTTCAGTCCGTACTGCGATCCCCAGTTCGGTGTCAACACGGCGAAGTCGAAGAAGCGGTAGTTGCCCTCGTTCTTCTGCAGGTATTGGATCGGCGCCATGTCGACGTTGACGTACTTGGCCGACCCGCCACTCGGCACGCCGAACATCAGCAGCGACTCACCGACCAGCACGACGGCCACCAGCAACGGGACGATCTTGTGTTTCGTCAATCGGCCGAGCACGAGCAGGGCGATGATCGCGATGAAGGGAATCGCGTCGAGGAAGGCGTAGATGTACCGGGCGCGCCCGTGGTAGACGATGTGGTCGTTGAGCGAGCTGGCCGCCAGCACGATCCACACCAGCCCGAGCAACATGACCGACGTCGTCACCGTGAAGAGTCGCTTGGCCTTGGCACTCTCGGCCAGGTCCATCAGTCCGAAGGCGGCGAGCAGGATGAACGACAGTTCGCAGCTCGACATGATGTAGCGGCCGAAGGACACGTTCTCGATGAGTGGGATGAGATTCCAGACCTTGCGCAGTTCCAAGAAGTTCCAGGCGCCACAGAGCCCGATGATGGTCCAGGCCGCCAGGTAGATGCGCAGCGGTCGCAGGCGTTGGCCGAAGAGACCCAACAACGCCAGCGCGCCGACGCTGGCGGTGAAGTAGCCGCCGATCCCACCCCACACGCTCGCCACGTTGAGGTTCGTGAAGAGCGTCCCGTGGACGTAGGGGTCGAAGAACATCTGCACGGCGTGGATCGAGATGTGCGCGGTCCCGTCGATCGCCGCGGTGTGGTGGCCGAGATTCGCGACCTTGGAGAAGTCGGCGAACGGCACGAGGATCGGCAGCGACAGCGCGATGCCGACACCGCCGCCGATCGCCAGTCGTCCGACGGCGAGACGGCGCGAGACCTTGGGCAACGAGAACAGTCGCACCGCCGCCCAGCCCAGGGCGAAGAGTCCGTTGAAGTACGCGACCTCGGGGAAGCCGGAGTAGAAGGCCAGCGCGACGGCGATCGCGGCGAGGTACCACCCACGATTGTTCTTGGTCTGGGTGGAGTCATAGATCATCTCGATGCCGAGCAGCAGCATCGGGAGGAAGGCGATGGGATTGAGGACCGCGTTGCCGACCCAGGCGAACGTGCCGTTCAACGCGAACAGGCAGCCCGCGGCGGTGGCGAAGATCATCGGCACGCCGAGGCGCTTGGCCAGGAAGTACGTCGAGAAGCCCGCGATCAACTCGAGACAGATGTGGAACCAGAGCAGGCCGGCCGGGAAGGCGAACAACAAGGTCAGCGGGAAGAACGACGCCGCCTGCATCTCGCCGGCGAGTGGTTGGCCGAGTCCTTCGTAGTAGTTCCACCACGGCAGGTGTCCGTGCAGGAGGTCCATCGCCGAGAGATGGCCGAGCGGTTGGGTGATGAAGCCGACGTTCGGGTCGATCATCGGGCGACCGCAGGTGATGTGACAGACCGTGGTCGAGATGTTGGCCGTCCACCAGATGGGGTTGATGTTCGACTCGCCGATCAGATACAGGCCGTTGCCGATCAAGACGGCGAGCAGGATCAGGAGTATCGGCGTGGTCGAGGGTGGAAGTCGGCGGTAGAAATCTAGGAATCGTTTCCACGCAGACGTCACCACTTCAGGCTACAAGAGCCGATGATTCGAAACGGGTGCTCAGCGCGGCAGGTAGAACATCGTCTCGCCGAGCAGGAGCAGGGCTTCGGGGAAGAACGGATCCTTGAAGGTCCCGAAGATGTCCCAGCGGCGGATGAAGCGGTTGCGGTCCTCGAGCGGGTCCAAGCTGCCGCGCGACGAACTGACGTGGTGGACCAGCTGCACGTCCGGCGTGTAGACCACGTACGTCGTGTCGCTCTGGGCCCGCAGGCACAGGTCGACGTCGTTCATCGTGACGGCGAGGCGCTCGTCCATGCCGCCGAGGGAGTTCCAGAACTCGCGTCGCGCCATCTGGACGGCGCCGGTGACGGCGGCCACGTCGCGGGTCGCGCGCGAGAACTGATCGAGGTGCGGGTAGTTCGAATCCGTGCGCAGGTGCTGCGGATACGGCGAGATGACGATGCTCTCGTGCTCGCGGTGCCCGAACTGGTCCAAGAGGCACGCCCCGACGATGCCGACGTCGGGCAACGCCGCGAGCGACACCATGCGCTCCAGCCAGTCCGGCGTCATGAGGATCGTGTCGTTATTGAGCGTCACGACGTAGTCCGCGCGCGAGTGTTCCACGCCGCGGTTCACGATCTTGGCGTAGTTGAACGGCCCCGGACAGGGCACGACGCGGTACTTCGAGTTGGCGAAGTACTCCAACGACTCCGGCTCGATCGAGTCGTTGTCGAGCAAGATGACGTCCCAGTTCTCGTACGTGGTCTTGTTCTCGAGCGCCTCGATGCAGCTGCGCACCAAGTCGATCCGGTCCCTCGTCGGGATGATGACGTCGACCGACGGCCGCGGCGAGGGCGCGTCGAGTTTCCAGTGCGACAGACCGGGCACACGGCCCGGCTCGACGGTGCCCGGCCACCCGCGCCGCGCCAGCGCCCGCTCGGTCGCGCGACAGGTGTCCGCGTCGACGTGAACGCGCTCGAAGGCGACGTCCGGGCGCGCCGCGGGCAGCACGAGGTTGACGTGACGGAACGCGGCGTCGGACTCGCTGAGTCGCAGGTACGCGTCGTGCTCGAAGGCCCAGCCGGCGTCACGGTCGAAGCCGCCGATCCGTCGCAGCGTCGTGACGCGTAGCAGCGCCGGGCGACCGACCAGGTTGTAGCTGAGCAGGGTGTGCGGCGGTACCGAGGAGAACTTGAAGATCGGCGCGAAGGCGTTCGGTCCGGCCTCGTCGGCGAAGACGACGTCGTCGTGCTCGGTCGCGTGATTGAACAGCGCGAGCAGGGCGGTCGCGCGCTCCTCCTCGGTGCTCGTCGCGTCGCATACGAACAGCCAGGTCGCGGTGGAGAACTCAAGCGCCCGGTTGGCCAGGTCGATCGCAGTCGCGGCGTCGAGTCGTTCGTCGACGACGACCGTCGTCACGTCGTCGGTCGAGACCTCGTAGGAGGCGAGGTTGATGAACCGGATGGCTGTTTTGGGGGAGTAGTTGATCGGAAAGACGATGGACTCCTCTTCGGGACGCGCGACGTCGGCGAACTGCGCCGTGGCTTTGGCCGGCTCCTCGGTACTCGAGGCCCGTAGCCGACGCACGAACTGGAGGAGCGGGCGACCGAGGCGCCGCGCCGCCTTGTAGCGCCGGGTGTCCTCGCCGAGGAGTTGGCCGAGGATCCGCTGCCACCACTTCCCCGACATCCGGCGCATGTCGCCGTGGAAGGCGGCCCAACGTCGCTTCATCTCCTGGTCGGTGATCACCGGTTGATCGGACTCGCCGTCGAGGTCGAAGCGTTGGAAGACTGGCACGCGGTCATGCTTTCGTTCGGGGGACGTCGATCCTCGGAAACCTGCGACGCCTCCCAAATTTAACGTCCGGCCACCGAATGCCACGGCCATCGGCGACGACACGTTCGGAACGGCCGAATCGGCGCAATTGACCCAAGAGGCGTGGCGGCGAGCATGTTACATTTCGGTACCAATTGTTCAGCACTGTGACAGCACTTGAGAAAGAGGTCGGAAATGACCGAGGTCGTGGACCAAAACGAAGGTGCCTCGTCACCGAATCGGCTGAACGCGGGAGTGCTCGGGCTGTTCGACTCGGTCATCATGGGCATCGCCGGCTCGGCACCGGCCTATTCGATCGGCGCGACGACGGGCGCGCTCTTCATCACGGTCGCCTACGGCGGCCCCGCCGCACTGCTGTACTGCGGATTCTTCATGTTCGGGATCGTCTGGGCGTTCAGCTACCTCAGCCGCGATGACTCCCACGCGGGGGCGGCCTACTCATGGGTGCGGCGGGCGATCCACCCGATTCTCGGCTATCTCTCCGGCTGGGCGCTCATCGTCTCGGCGCTGCTGTTCATGGTCATCGCCACGTTCCCGGCCGGATCGAGCCTGCTCCGGCTCTTCTCCAGCACGCTCTATACCAAGACGTACCTGGTCACGATCATCGGCGCCGTCTTCTTCTTCGCGATGGTGGCCGCGGTCGCGCTCGGGGTGACGGTGACCGTGAAGGTCCAGATCATCATGTCGACCATCGAGGTGTTCCTGCTGGTCCTGTTTGCCGCGCTGGCGCTCTTCCACGCACATCACGTCACGGCGTTCTCGTGGCACTGGTTCTCGCCGTCGATCTTCAGTGGCCGCCACGGTGAGAGTTTCATCGGCGGCGCGCTGATCGCCGCGTTCTACTACTGGGGCTGGGACGTCACGGCGAACCTCAACGAGGAGACGAAGGACGCGAAGAGCACGTCGGGGTTGGGCGGACTGCTCGGCACGTTCGTCGTGTTCTTGTTGTTCGAGGTCTTCACCGTCGCCTCCAACATGACGCTCAAGCCCGGGACGCTCGCCAATTCGAGCAACGTCGCCGACTTCATGTACAACCTCGGTCAAGCGGTGTGGCACGGGCTCGGCGGCAAGTTGCTGATCGTCGCGCTGTTGCTCTCCACGATCGCCACGCTGGAGACGACGCTCATCCAGGTGACGAGGACGCTCTTCACGATGGGCCGCGACAAGACCCTTCCCAAGGTCCTCGGGACCACGCACCCCACGCGCAAGACGCCGTTCGTGGCGACCATGGTCGTGACCGTGTTGTCGCTCGGACTCTTCGTCGCGAGCCAGAGCATCGGCTCGGTGGGCAACATCTTGACCGACGGCTACAACGCCATCGCGATCCAGATCTGTATCTACTACGCGCTGGCCGGCTTCTCGGTCGTGATCCTCTATCGCCGCCAACTCTTCAATTCGGTGAACAACTTCATCTTCATCGGGTTGTGGCCGCTGGCCGGCGCGGTCTTCATGGCCGTCCTCTTCGTCAAGTCGATCCCGGGACTGAACGGCGTGGAACTCCTCGTCGGACTCGGTTCGATGGCGTTGGGTCTGATCCCCATGGCCTGGTACTGGTACAAGGGGGCGCCGTACTTCAAGATGCCCGACAAGCTGGACCGCCACGCGCAACTGCTCGAACTGAAGCAGATGGAAGAGCTGCTGTAGCGCTCGTTCGGCTGATCGGCGTGGAGAACCGGACTATTCCGTGGCCGGTCGACGCCAGAGGTCGATGCCGCTCTCGACCGCGAACTCGTCGATGCGCTTCAACTCGTCGTCGCTGAACTCGAGGTTGTCGAGGGCGTCGAGGTTCTCGTCGAGTTGCGCGACGCTGCTCGCGCCCAACAGCACGGACGTGACGACCGGGCTCCGCAGCGCCCACGCGATAGCGAGTTGCGACATCTTTTGACCGCGCTCGTGCGCGATCGCGGCCAACCCGCGTACGCGCGCCAGGTTCTCTTCGTTCAGCATCTGCTCGGCCAGTGACGAGTCGTCCTTGGCCGCGCGCGAGTCGTTCGAGACCCCGTCGAGGTACTTCTCGGTCAACAGACCCTGGCCGAGCGGGGAGAAGGCGATGCAGCCGACGCCCTGTTCGTCGAGGACCGTGAGGAGCTTGTCCTCGATCCAACGATTCAAGAGTGAGTACGACGGCTGGTGGATCAGGAGCGGCGTGCCGAGGTCGCGAAGGATCGTGATGGTCTGGAGCGTGCGCTCGTCGGAGTACGACGAGATACCGACGTAGAGCGCCTTACCCTGGCGAACGGCGCTGTCGAGGGCGCCGAGGGACTCCTCCATCGGCGTGGTTGGGTCGAAGTGGTGGTGGTAGAAGATGTCGACGTAGTCGAGGCCGAGTCGCTTCAGACTCTGGTCGAGACTGGCGAGCAGGTACTTGCGCGAGCCCAGGTCGCCGTAAGGACCGGGCCACATGTCCCAGCCGGCTTTGGTCGAGATGATCAGCTCGTCGCGCAGGGAGGCGAAGTCCTCTCGCAGGATCCGTCCGAAGTTGACCTCGGCCCCGCCGTAGGGCGGGCCGTAGTTGTTGGCGAGGTCGAAGTGGGTGACACCGCGGTCGAACGCCCGACGCAGGATCGCCTTCTGGGAGTCGATGGTCCGGTCGTCGCCGAAGTTCTGCCAGAGGCCGAGCGACACGGCGGGCAGTTGAATGCCACTGCGCCCACAGCGTCGGTACTGCATGGTGTCGTAGCGGTCGGGTGAGGGCAGGTAGGTCGACATGGGGCAATCGTACTGGTCACGAAATCGACCTCGCAACGCTCGGCGCTCGATGAGCGTCTCCGTCTCATGTTCGCGTGTCGTCGCGTCAGGCCGAGGTCTTGAAGAAGACCAATTCGGGATCGTCGGCATCGATGCCGTCGAGTCGACCGCTGAACTCCCAGCCGGACTTCTGTAGCAGACCAAGCATCGGAGCATTCGAATCGTTCGTAGAGGTGAATATACGATCGGTGGAGGACACGCGAACCATCTCCTCGAGCAACGAGGTGCCCACCCCCTGACGGCGCATGTCCTCAACTACCGCGAGAAGCTCGACGAAATCACGTCCGAAGAACGAACGAGGTCGCATCGTCGCGTAGGCGAGTACGTGATCTCCCATCTCGTAGATCACGACGTCGCCCGATCTGACTCTTTCCGTCAGGAGATCACTCCGCTCCGGACCGATCGGCGTGGCTCGATCGATCGTCAACACCGCCTCGAGGTCTTCGGTCGTCGCACGGCGAAGCGTGCCGGTAGGACGTCTCACGTTCCTAGTGTGACGCAAATGCAACCCCCCTGAAGAACTCACGAAGACCGAGGGTCGCTCTCCTCGTCCTGTCCTCCGGATGATCCGTGAATTCATTCCACGGCAACAGACGAGGTGGGGTGTGATGACTAGCGTGACCCAGGTGAGCATGGTGTTCGATGACGAATCCTCGGTGGCCTGGAATGAGATGTTCAGCTCGCCGGGGACGCCTCGGCCGATCTACGAACGACTCTTCGCCGAACTCGGCCGCTACCAGCCCGCCGAACTTCGACAACGCTCCGAGCAGCTCTCCCACACGTTCTCCGAACGGGGGGTGACCTTCGCCCACAGCGGGGAAGAGCGGCCGTTTCCCCTTGACGTCGTGCCGCGCCTGATCGGGGCGATGGAATGGGACCTCCTCTCGCGCGGGATCGCGCAGCGCGTGCACGCCCTGGAGGCCTTCCTCGCCGACGTCTACGGTGACGGCCGCGTCTTCGCCGAGCGAATCATCCCGCGATCGGTCGTCACGTCGAGTCCGCACTTCTGTCGCCCGGCCTTCGCGGTCGACCCGCCCAACCGCGTTCGCGTCACGGTCGCGGGGATCGACCTCGTGCGCGACGAGGTCGGCGACTTCCGGGTGCTGGAGGACAACGTCCGGATCCCTTCGGGCGTCAGCTACGTCATCGAGAACCGCCGCGCGATGACCCAGACCTTCGCGTCGCTCTTCTCCGATCACCGGGTGCACCCGGTCGACTCCTACCCGGCGCACCTCTTCGCGGCGCTGCGCGCGGCGGCGCCGCCGAACGTCACCGAGCCGGTCATCGTCGTGCTCAGTCCGGGTGTGCACAACGCCGCCTACTTCGAGCACGTGCTGCTCGCGCGCATGATGGGCGTGGAGCTGGTGGAGGGACGGGACCTGCTGTGTCGCTCGAATCACACCTACATGCGCACGACGAACGGCGAGCGGCCGGTCCACGTGATCTACCGGCGCGTGGACGACGACTGGCTCGATCCGCTGCAATTCCGGCCCGATTCGATCATCGGCGTCGCCGGACTGGTGAACTGTGCGCGCGCCGGTAACGTCGTGATCTCCAACGGGATCGGCAACGGCGTCGCCGACGACAAGTTGGTCTACACCTACGTGCCGGCGTTCATCCGTTTCTACCTGGGTGAAGAGCCGTTGATCCAGAACGTCGAGACCTACCGGTTGGAGGACGACGACGTCCGCCACGAAGTCCTGGCGTCGCTCGCGTCCTACGTCGTGAAGCCCGTCGACGGTTCGGGCGGCAAGGGCATCATCATCGGTCCTCAGGCCGACGAGAAGACGCTGACGAAGACCGCCGCCGCGGTGGCCGAGTCGCCGCGCAACTGGATCGCCCAACGACCAGTCATGCTCTCCACGCACCCGACGTTGGTGGACGAACGCGTGAGTCCGCGCCACATCGACCTTCGGCCGTTCGCGATCAACGACGGCGACGAGGTCTGGGTGCTGCCGGGCGGGCTCACGCGCGTCGCGCTGGGCGAGGGCGAACTGGTCGTGAACTCATCACGGGGCGGTGGTTCCAAGGACACGTGGGTGCTGAACGACGAGTCGATGCCGCTGCGTGAATCGCGCGTCGCCACGGCCCAGCGACAGCGCAACGTGACCTTCAGTCCCCGTCAGGACGGCAACGTGGGACGGGGCGACCAGTGAGCGAACACGGCATGCTCTCGCGCCTGGCCGAGTCGCTCTACTGGATCGGTCGCTACATCGAACGCGCCGACGACACCTCGCGCATCGTCGACTCCTACGTGCACCGCATGGTGGAGGACCCGTTCAACGACGAGGACGCCACCTGTCGCTCGCTCTATTCCATCTTGGGGATCGAAGTCGAGTCCGAGGCGCCGGTCACCTCGGCTGAGATGCTCCAGCACATCGTCTATGACGCCGAGAACCCGAACTCGATCGCCGGGTCGTTGAGCGGTGCGTTCGAGAACGCTCGGCGCAGTCGCGAGTTCATCTCCTCCGAGATGTGGGTCGCGCTGAACTCGACGCGCAATCGCTTGCCCCAGATGGAGAACACCGCTCGCCGCCTGGGCCCCTCGCAGTACCTGTTGTTCGTGCGCGAACGAGCGGCGCTGCTCGCCGGTCTCACCGACGCCACGCTGAGCCACGACGACGGATGGCACTTCCTAGTGCTCGGGCGCAGCATCGAGCGCATCGACATGACGGCGCGACTGCTGCGCGGTCGAGTCCTCAGCGAGGAGCACGCCCCGGACTGGCTGGCGTTCCTGCGCGCCTGCGGCGCGATGGAAGCCTTCATGCGCTCCACCAGCGAGATCCACGACGCGAACGGCGTGGCGGCGTTCCTTCTGCTCGACCGACTGTTCCCGCGCTCGGTGCTGTACTCCTTGAACCTGGCCGACACGTGCCTGTACGAGATCCAGCCGAGCAGCCAACGCATCGCGACGGCCGACGTCGCGCGCCAGAGCCTGGCGCGTGGTCGTGGCCGACTCGAGTTCATGGACCCGGCCGACCTGCTCGGCGAGCTGCCCGAGATCCTCGAGATGCTCGAAGAGACCTGCGTGCGGATCAACAACGCGGTCACCGACCGGTTCTTCCGCCACGAGGACTACGTGGTCTGGTCGAGGGAGGGCGGACTGTGAACGAGTCGCTCGGCCTCGCGATCCGCCACCACACGGGCTTCACCTACGACGGCCTCGCCAAGGCCTCCTACAACGAGGCGCGCATGACGCCGATCACCGGCGCGAGCCAGGAGGTGCGCAACGCCCACGTCGCCGTGCAGCCGGTCGTGCCGCTCTCGACGCACACCGACTACTTCGGCACGATCGTGACGGCCTTCGACATCCAGGAGCCGCACCCGAAGCTGGAGGTCGAGGCGAGGTCGAACGTGGAGAGCCGCGCGGGACTGATCGCGCCGGCGATCTCCTGGCACGACCTGCGCGCGCCGACGCTGGTCGACTTCTTCTCGGAGTACCTCTTCGCG
This sequence comes from uncultured Acidimicrobiaceae bacterium, assembly GCA_963700135.1. Lineage (GTDB taxonomy): Bacteria > Actinomycetota > Acidimicrobiia > Acidimicrobiales > RAAP-2 > RAAP-2. Next base: position 216,815 of record CAVOWM010000014.1, read on the forward strand.
ACCGATCGCACGGCGCTGGCCGGCGACGTGCTGGCGCCGCTGGAGGAGTGGTCCCAGATCGCGGACCTGCACAGTTGCGTCGACGCCGTGAGCGCCTACGTGCGCGGCCACGTGACGTACCTGCCGGGCGCCACGTCCGTCGAGTCGACCGCCCAGGAGGCGTGGGACCTCGGCGAGGGCGTCTGCCAGGACCTCACCCACATCACGATCGGGCTCCTGCGACAACTCGGGATACCGGCGCGCTACGTCTCGGGTTATCTCTTCCCCCTGAGCGACGCCGAAGTGGGCGAGGTCGTCGCCGGGCAGAGCCACGCGTGGATCGAGTACTTCTCCGGTGCCTGGACCGGCATGGACCCGACCAACGGGATCCCCGAGACCGAACGCCACATCATCGTGGGGAACGGGCGCGACTACGACGACGTGGCGCCACTCAAAGGCGTCTACCAGGGCGCGGCGTCCTCGAGCCTGGGCGTCGTGGTCGAGATGAGCCGCACGCACTGAGGACGATCGGCTCGCTCAGCGAACCGCGATGTCGATGAGCGGGTGCAGGTTTGCTCGAAGCGCGCGCAGCACTCGCAACAGGTCCGTGACCGGGATGCTCACGCAGCCGGCCGTCGGCTGGCCGTCCGAGACGTGCAGGAAGATCGCCGAGCCCTTGCCGGGGACGATGGGGTGGCGGTTGTAGGCGATGACCGCGAAGTAGTCGTAGGACGGCACGGTCTGCCAGAGCGCCTCGGAGCCGCCGCCGAAGTCCGGCGCCGTGCCGCAGGGCACGTGGACGAAGTGGTTGTAGAGCGGGGACGACGACTGTTCGTCCCACCAGTCGCCGCAGACCAGTCGGTGGTACCGGTAGGCGACACCGGGATCGGGGTCGACGCCGTACATGGTGGACTGGAACCCAAAGAGCCCGAGGGGCGTGGTGTCGTCACCCTCGTGGTGATCGGCCGAGAGGCCGTTGCGCCCGACCAACGCCGGGTACGGGCCGTCGACTAGCCGGAAGCACCCGCCCAGGCGAACGAAGAACTCCAGGGTGGCGTGCTGCGACCGCGACGTCGCCGCGACGACGGTGACGAGTTGATCCGACGTCGACGCGCCGCTCACGGCGTCCGCGGCGGCGCTGCACGCGGCGGCGGCGTGCGAACGCGGCGTCGCGTTCGCGACGAGTGACGACGTCGGTGCGACGAGGCTGAGCACCAGGACGACACCCCCGACGAAGGTGCGCCTCAGCCGCCGGTCGATGAGAAGTGCTGGTAGTCCGGTGACGCGCTCCATCGTCCTCCCCAGAACCAGCCTACGGAAGCGAACGCGTCGTTGAGGACGCCGCCCACCTCGGCCATGCCGGGACGCACGTCACGTCGGTTCACGTACGCCTTGCCGGCGACCGGTTGTGCCACGCCGTTGAAGACGTAGGGATTCTGGACCGGGTTGACGTCGATCGCCTCGCCGTAGGCGTGCACGGACCACTGCTTCGGGCCGGTCGTCACGGCGTAGCGACAGTTGAACCCCGACGTGTTGTCGGCGGCCATCGAGGCGGGGTCCTTGCCCTGGAAGTTCGACACCGGCACCATCAGATGGATCGGGAACCGTTTGGCGTAGAGCGTGGCGAAGACGCGGATCACCGACGTCACCACCGTCGCGTTGACGACCATGGTGCCGACGCGCGAACGTCCGTCGAAGCCGACGTAGCGAAGGTGCAGGAGTCGCAACTGGCTCGGGGCGACGGGACAGCCCGCTCTCCACGACTTCCCGAGTTGGGCCGCGCTGACACCGGCCACGCTCGACGTGAAGGGCGGCAGCACGACGCTCGCCGCGCCGCTGGTCGTGCCCACGAGCACCGCGCCGGCGAGCATCGCCGCGCACAGCGCGAGGCGCAGTGACGCGACGCGCCGAGACGTCGAGGGCGATGCAATGTCCGACATCGCCACAGAGTACTTCGCGGTCATCGACGACTTCTCGGCGTTCGATGAACTGCGTCGCGGCGTTCATTCCTAGGATGCGACCATGGACCTCGAACTTCAAGACCGGGCATTTCTCATTACCGGCGGCACCGACGGCCTCGGCTTGGCCCTCGCCCAACGGCTCGTCGCCGAGGGTGCGCTCGTCGCGGTCTGCGGTCGCGACGAGGAGCGGCTCGAGAAGGCGCAGGTCCTGTTGGGCCTCGACGCGCTGTGCGCGAAGGTCGACGTCACCCACGCCGAGCAGCTCGACGACTTCATCGACGCCACGCTCACGCGCTTCGGACGTCTCGACGGCGCGGTGAACAACGCCGGTCGCAGCGCGGGGACCCCGATCGCGACGTCGCACGACGACGAGTGGCGCGGCGACTACGAACTCAAGGTCATCGCCGCGCTGCACGTGGCCCGCCAGGTCCTGCCCGCGCTGGAGACGACACAGGGCGCGATCGTGAACGTACTGGCCACCCTGGCGCGCACGCCGCGGGCCGAGTCGACACCGACGTCGGCCTCGCGCCTCGCCGGTCTCGCACTGACCAAGGCGCTCGCCAGCGAGGTCGGACCGCGCGGTATCCGGGCCAACGCGATCCTCATCGGACTTATCGAGTCCGGGCAGTGGGTGCGCCGTGCCGCCGACGCGAACGTGCCATTGGAGGAGTACTACGCGACGATGGCCGCGGAGGCGAAGATCCCGTTGGGCCGCGTGGGGCGCGCCGACGAGTTCGCCGACCTCGCCGCGTTCTTGCTGTCACCGCGATCGAGCTACGTGACGGGCGTGGGTATCAGCATCGACGGTGGGATGTCGCCCGTCATCTGACCACGACTCGTCGGTCGCCGTCGCGCCCGTACAATCAAGGACGTGGACGAGCCATCGGAGTTGCGCGACAACCAGAACTGGCGACGGGCCGTGTGGGCCCTGCGCGTCGGCTACGGCGGGCTGGTGATCGTCGTCGCTGGTCTGATCCTGCTGGCGACCGGTTCCACGCCGTGGGTCCTCGCGATCGGGGTCGTCACCTGGCTGGCGTGCGCGGCCGTCCTGGGCTCGTCGTTCCTCGTGGCCCGGTCGCAAGTCCATGATTCGCGGCCGGGATTCTGGGCGATGCGCTTCATGCTCATCCACGACACCGTCCATCACCGGTCGTCCGCGCGATGACCTTCGACCTCGCGCGACTGTTGGAGGAGCGACACGGCGACAACTTCGCCCTGCACGCCCAGTACCTCAATCCGCAACTCACGAAGGTCGTGACCACGCTCGGCTTCGACCGCTTCTACGAACGCGGTGAGGGCTGCTACCTCTTCGACGACGACGGCGATCGCTACCTCGACCTGCTGAGCGGCTTCGGGGTCTTCGCGCTCGGTCGTTCGCATCCGGTCATCAAGGACGCCCTGCACCAGGCCCTCGAGGCCGACCTGCCGGGCATGGTGCAGATGGACTGCGCGCTCCTGCCGGGACTGCTCGCCGAAGCGCTCGTCACCCGCAGTCCCCAACAGATCGAGCGACTCTTCTTCTGCAACTCCGGCGCCGAGGCGGTCGAGGCGGCCATCAAGTTCGCTCGCGCCAGCACGGGCCGCCGGCGCATCCTCTATCACGCCCACGCCTATCACGGCCTCACGATGGGGGCCCTGGCCGTCAACGGCTCGGCCGACTTTCGCGAGGGCTTCGGACCGCTCTTGGCCGACACGACCGAGATCCCCTTCGGCGATCTCGAGACGTTGATCCGCGAGCTGAAGCGCGGCGACGTCGCGGCCTTCATCGTCGAGCCGATCCAGGGCAAGGGCGTCTACGAGCTCGAGGCCGAGCGCTGGCGCGAGATCGAGAACGCCGTGCACAGCGTCGGCGCGCTCTTCATCTGCGACGAGGTCCAGACCGGGCTCGGCCGCACCGGCGCGTTCTACGCCTTCGAGCACTACGGGTTGCACCCCGACATCATCACGATCTCCAAGGCGCTCTCGGGCGGCTACGTGCCCGTCGGCGCGATGTTGACGAGCGACAAGATCCTGCGCGGCACCTACAGCTCCATGGACCGCGCGATGGTCCACTCGACGACGTTCAAGAACAATCCGATGGCCATGGTCGCGGGCCTGGCGACGCTCTCGGTCTTCGACGACGAGCACGTCGTCGAACACGCGGCGGCGATGGGCAACGTGTGGCGCGTCCGGCTCGAGGACCTCGCCTCGCGCCACGAGTTCCTCCACGTCATCCGCGGGCGAGGACAGATGATCGGCATCGAGTTCGGTCGACCGACCTCGCGCGGGGCGCGTCGACGGTGGCGACTGATCGAGGCCACGCGAACCGCGATGTTCACCCAGACGCTCGTCGTCCCGCTGTTCCACCGCTACCGGATCTTGACCCAGGTCGCGGCCGACAACATCAACGTCATCAAGTTGCTGCCGCCGCTCATCGCCGGGGAGGCCGAGATCGACCTCTTCATCAACGCGCTCGACGAGCTGCTGACCGAGGCCGAACGCAGCGGGGCCTCGCTGGTCGAGTTCGGGGTCACCATGACCAAGGGGATACTGCGACGTAGCCCGACGTCCAAGCACGCCGCGGCCAGGTCGTGACGATCGAGCTCGCGAAGGGCGACCGCGTCGTCGTCACCGGGGCGGCCGGCTTCATCGGTTCGGCCGTCGTGCGAGCACTCCTGGCGCGCGGCGTCGAGGTGGTGGCGTTCCTCGAGCCCGGAGCGGTGACCTCGAACCTGGACGACCTCGACGTCGCACGTCACGACGTCGACATCACCAAGGAGAGCCAGCTGTCGGGCGCCTTCGACGGCGCGAAGTACTGCTTCCACCTGGCGGCCAAGTTCGGCTTCTGGCCGAAGGACGCGACCTCGTTCTACGACGTGAACGTCCGCGGCAGCCAGAACGTCGTGCGCGCGGCCACCGACGCCGGCGTCGAGCGCATCGTCTTCACGTCGACGGTCGCGACGCTGGGGCTGTGGAAGACCAAGCAGGGACGCCCCTCGACCGAGGACGACGTCGCCGACGTCGCACACCTCTACGGGAACTACAAACAGACCAAGTACGTCGCCGAACACGAGGTGCTGCGCCTCGCCGCCCAGGGCGCGCCGGTCGTGCTGGTCTTGCCGACCATGCCGCACGGCCCCTTCGATCACCGACCGACGCCCTCGGGCAAGGTGGTCCTCGACTACCTGAACGGTCGGATGCCCGGCTACGTGGACACCGCGATGAACGTCGCGCACGTCGACGACCTCGCGGCCGGTCATCTCCTCGCCCTGGAACGGGGCCGCCAGGGGCGCAGTTACATCTGCGGCGGCGAGAACATCACGATGGCGCAGTTGCTGCGGATACTCGCCGACGTCACCGGGTTGCCGCCGGCCGATCGTCGCTTCCCCTCGATCTTCCCGAAGATCGCCGGTTACGTCTCGAGCTTCGTCGAAGGCGACGTCCTGGGACGAGAGCCGCGCGTCTCGTTGGAGGCCGCGCAGATGGCCTCGACGACCATGACCTTCGACGACAGTCGGGCGCGCGAGGAGATCGGCTACACGTCTCGTCCGGCGTCGCAGGCGCTCTTCGACTCCGCGCAGTGGTTCGTGGCCCACGGCTACGTCAGCCCGGAGCGTTCCCAGTTGATCGCCTGGAACCCTCCGCGCTGAGGTGAGCGTGAACTGACTGCGGTAGCCTCCGGGAACGACAGAAAGAGGGACCACCATGTTCTTTCTCTTCGGCATGCGACGACGGACGCGCGGGATCGGACGTTTCACGATGGCGTGTCCGAGGTGTGGGGGGACCTACGTCCAGACGGTGGTGGGCATCAAGCGGACGTTCACCTTCTTCTTCATCCCGCTCATCCCGCTGCCCGAGACGTTCCGGGCGACCTGTGACAACTGCCACAAGAACCACTCGGTTCGCGAGGACGCGCTGCCCACGCTGTCGCCGACCGAGACGCCAACGCCCCCGACGGACGCGCCGATCAACTGAGCTGGTCGATCCGCGATTGCAGAAATTCGCGCTCGACCTGGTTCTCGGTCAGCATCGCGGCCTCGGCGAAGGCGTCGCGCGCGTCGGCGAAACGGCCGAGCCGCTCCAAGCAGTCGGCGCGGGCCGCCGCCAGGTACTGGTACGTGCTGAGTTGGGGATCGGTACTGAGTCGATCCAGCGCCTCGAGTCCGACCTCGGGACCGAACGCGAAGCTCACGGCGACGGCTCGGTTCAACGCCACGACCGGTGAGGGCCACGCGTCGAGCAAGAGGTCGTAGAGTCCGACGATCTCGGTCCAGTCGGTCTCGTCCCAGTGCGACGCGCTCGAATGGACGGCGGCGATCGCGGCCATCAACGTGAAGCGTCCGGGTCGTCCCTGGCGGATGGAACGACCGACCAGGGCGAGGCCCTCGTCGATCGAGTCACGGTGCCACCTCGAACGGTCCTGATCGGCGAGGACCAGGAACTCGCCGTCGGGACCGACGCGCGCGGCGCGACGCGAGTCGGTCAACAGGATCAGCGCGAGCAGGCTCGACACCTCGGCGTCATCGGGCAAGAGGCCGTGCAGCATCCGCGCGAGGTCGAGGGCCCGTTCCACCAGTTCGAGTTGGGAGAGGTTCTCGCCGGTGGGCGACGTGTGACCGGTCGTGAAGAGCAGATGGATCACCAGCAGCACGGCGTCGATGCGGTCGCGTAGTTCGGACGGTTCGGGGACCCGGTAGGGGATCCTCGCGAGCGCGATCTTCTTCTTGGCGCGCGTGAGCCGGGCCGCCATCGCGGACTCCTTGACCAGAAACGCCTTGGCCACCTCGGTGGTGCTGAGTCCACAGAGCAGCCGCAGCGCCAAGGCGACCTGGGTGTCGCTCGCGAGGCTCGGGTGACAACAGGTGAAGATCAACCGGAGTCGGTCGTCCTCGAAGTGCCCGTCCACTGCCGCGTCCTCGCGCACGTCGTCGGTCACGAGAAAGCGCTGCGAGCGCACCGCGACGTCGCGACGACGTCCCACGTCGATCGCGCGCCGGCGAGCGACCGTGGTGAGCCACGCGCCGGGACTCTTCGGAACGCCCTGTTCGCCCCACGTGGCGAGGGCTCGGGCGAAGGCGTCCTGGACGCACTCCTCGGCGACGTCGAAGTCACGGGTGACGCGGATCGTGGCCGCCATCACGAACGCCCACTCGTGGCGATGGGCGTCCGCGACGGCGGCCGAGACGGCCGCTCGGTGATCGTCGTGACTGATGGTCAGCTCATGACTCGAATCGGTCGCACTTCAATGCCGCCGAACGGCATCGGGATGTCCTTGGCGATGGCGATCGCGGCGTCGAGGTCCGGGGCTTCGACCACGTAGTAGCCGCCGAGGGCCTCCTTGGTCTCGGCGAAGGGCCCGTCGGTGGTGACGACCTTCCCCGTGGCGTCGGTGCGAATCGAGGTCGCCGTCGACGTGGACTCCAGGGCGTTGCCGCCGCGCAGCGCCGCGCCGTGCTGCTGGCCGAACTTGTTGTGGCCGTCCGTGACGTTCGCCGCGAACGCTTGGTCCGTGGTCGCCCACGACTCCTCGTTCGAGTAGATGAGAACTAGGTATTCCGCCATGCCTTCTCCTTTGGGAGGTTCCCAGTGAACCTCTCACCCGTATCGACGTAGTGACCCGTGTCGAATCGACAACTTCTTTCTAGACGACGAAGAAATTCCCCGCTCGGGGTGGCGACGCTCACGGGGCTGAATTCCGTGGTGACCACTCACCCTAGGGTTTACTTCGTGCGCCGAGGGCGCGAGATTGGACGGCGATGGCCTCGAAGCACTGGACCCAAGACGACCTGGCGGACCTTACCGGGCGCACGGTGGTCGTGACCGGCGCCTCGAGCGGCATCGGACTGGTCGCGGCGAGAGAGCTCGGTCGCCACGGCGCCCGGGTGATCCTCGCCGTTCGCGACGTCGCGAAGGGTCGCGACGTCGCCCAGGACTTCGTGGGGGACTACGAAGTGCGCGAGCTCAATCTGGCGGACCTGGAGTCCGTTCGGGCCTTCGCGGCCGAGTGGCGCGGCGACCTCGACGTCCTGATCAACAACGCCGGCATCATGATGGCGCCGGCCTTTCGCACACCCGACGACTTCGAACTCCACTTCGGGACCAATCACCTCGGTCCCTTCGCGTTGACGAACCTGCTGTTGCCCCACGTGACCGACCGGGTGGTCACGGTCTCTTCGATCCTCCACCGGCGCGGCCGGATCCATCTGGAGGACCTGCACTTCGACGTCCGGCCCTACGTCGCGATGACGGCCTACCAGGACTCCAAGTTGGCCAATCTCTTGTTCACGCTCGAGTTGCAGCGCCGGCTGACGGCGCAGGGGAGCGCGGTGCGGGCGGTGGCGGCCCATCCGGGGATCGCGCGGACGAATCTGGTCGCGCACGTGCGCGGCGTCAACGGCCTCGCGAACACGCTCTCCCAGCGGCTCTGCAACACCGCGGAGAAGGGAGCCCTGCCGCTGCTCTACGCGGCCACGCAGGACATCCCCGGCGGCAGCTACGTCGGCCCGGACGGGTTCGCGCACGTGCGCGGCTACCCGGTCATCCACGAAACCGCGAAGCGCGCGATGGATACTGAGATGGCGCGGCGGTTATGGGAGGTCTCGGCGGAGCTCACGGATACCGGTCGCTGACGCAGGTTCGTCGGCGCTCACTGAGCAGTCGGCGCCTGGATCTCCGTCGTGAGTTGTGTTCCATTTGTCGTTCCTCCGATTGAGATTTGCTACACGATTTGTACGATTTTTCCTGATTGAGTTCACCCCGGTCGGGGGGTGGCGGAAGAAACCTGAAGTTCCGACCAGCCTTTGGAAGTCGGCAACGGTTGCCAACTTATGGACCTAGCAAGGGAGGGCCATATGACGATCAGGAAGATCGTGATCGGGGTCGGTCTCGCGGCGATCGCCTTCGGGATCTGGACGCTCGCGCGAGCGCACGCCCAGGTCGGCACGTGCACCACGAGTGGCCCCGCGGGCGCGGCGACGCACTCCGGCATCGACGCGACCTGCGTGCAGACGCTGATGTCGTACTCCCTGGGCTTCGTCTTCGTCGCCTCGGGCATCATCATCGCGATCATCGCCTTCACGATGATCGCCAAGCAGGAGCGCATCGACCTCCACAGCGAACTGCGCGCCGTGCCGCGCACCTGGGCCAAGCGCCAGTACGTGACCACGAGCGACGGACTCGAAGCGGCGACCGACACGCCGTCGGACGTCGCGACGCCGGCGCTCTACGTCGTCAAACCGACCTGATCCGCTACGTCGTGGGTTCGCTCCACGGCGTCGTGTCGAGTTCGTCCGGTGACTCCCTCGCGACGTCGTCGCTCTCGTGGTCGAACGTGACGTTCACCGTCTCGGCGACGAACCGCTGGCTCTGTCGCGCCAGGGCGGTGAGGACCGCCTGGTCGGCCGGGGTGAAGGGCGGCGTGAGACTACGCGGGTAGAGGTGACGGGCCTTGACGACGTTGATCTCGGCCGCGATCAGTGAGACCTGCGCCGCGATGAAGAGGAACGACACCAGACCGAGGATGCTCCCGAAGTAGCCGTAGAGCTGGCTCGCGTGTCGCAGTTCGTGACCGACCAGCCACGTGCCGAGGTACTGGAGGACGTTCCAGGAGAGCGCGGCCACGGTCGCGCCCGTGACGAGCGTCCTCGTCGCGATCGCGTTCGGCGTCAGGATCCGAAAGCCCAGCAGGAACAGCGCGACGTTGACGACCAGTCCGACGACGACCGCCAGCACCTGCAGCCAGAGCGCGTGTCCGCCGAACGTGACGAGACCGGCCAGCGCCGTCGAGAGCACGACGTCGAGCACGAGGACGCCGAGGAACTCGACGCCGCGCCCGATGCGACGTGCGAAGCGCGGTCGATTGAGTTGCGGCACGTTCCACACGTCGGCCATGGCCCGCTGGCCGGCCTTGGTCACGCCGAGCGAGCCCCAGAAGAGCCCGACGAGTCCGACGGCCAGGCCGAGGCCCTTGGCGCGAAGTTCGGTGATGGCGTCGTGACCGTCCAGTTGCTTGCCCACGACCGGGAACTGGGAGAGCGCCGAGTGGATCACGCGGTTGCGCAACGACGGATCGTGACTGAAGAGCAGCCCGAGCGTGGTGAAGAGCACCAGCAGCAGCGGGAACAGCGAGAGCACGCCGTAGTAGGCGAGGAGGGCGGCGAGCGACGGCCCGCGGTCCTCGACGTACTTCTTGGCGACGCCGATGACGAAGGCGGCCGACGGTCGGCGCTGCTGAGAGGCGTCGAAGCGACGAACGAGTTTCTTGATCAGGGCCATCCCTTTCGTCGAGACCTCCCAAACTTAACGGAGGCGCCATTCATGCCGGCAACCCACGCAGTCCAGGGTCCGTCAAGAATCCGCCGATGCCTGAACTTATGATGGGGCGGATGTCGATCGACCTCGTCCCGAGCCCCGAAGCGCTGCCGGACGTCCTGCCGACCGAGCGCCTCCTCGTGAACGGCATGGCCATCCCCGAGTTGCGCAAGAACTACCGGCACATCGAGAACTGGCGCAACGTGCGCGCCGTCACCTTCGTCTGGCTCTGGACCGCCGCGCTGGCCTACCTCGGCGTGCGCTTCGGCCCCTTCGCCGCGCTCGCCGTCTTCATCCTCATGGGTCCGATGCACGCGCGCTTCGCGATCCTGATGCACGAATCGGCCCACAAGCTCCTCTTCACCAACAAGCGCGCGAACGACTTCGTGGGCAAGTGGTTCATCGCCTATCCGGCGATGGTGCCGATCTCGATCTACCGACGCGCGCACTTCGCGCACCACAAGGAGGAGTTCGGTCCCGAAGAGCCCGACATGGCCTTCTACAGCGGCTACCCGTGCGAGCCGAGCGACCTGCGGCGCCGACTCCTGCGCGACGCGCTCGGCATCTCGGGCTACAAGAACTTCATGTCCATCGTCAAGGCGACGACGAAGCAGCAGAGCCGGGCGATCGCCTCGTCGATCCTGGCGGTCCAGGTGGTCCTGTTCGGACTGTTCTGGCTGGGCACCGGCGCCTGGTGGTCGTATTTAGTCTTCTGGTGGTTGCCGTGGATGACCCAGTGGCGCGTGCTCAACCGCCTTCGCGCGATCGCGGAACACGGCGGCATGTTGAAGAGCGACGACCGGCGCCTCACGACCCACAACGTGCGCCAGCACCTCTTGGCCCGTTTCTGGTTCGTGCCCTACAACACCGGCTGGCACCTGGCCCACCACGTCGACATGGGCGTGCCGTGGCACAACCTGCCGGCCTACCACCGCGAACTCCAGGCGGCCGGTTACGTGACGGCCGACATCACGTTCGAGAACTACTTCGAGCTCTGGCGCAGCGCGACCGCGCTGTCGAGGGCCCAGCGCGCCTGATTGCCGCTCGGCTCCGATGTCACGGCATCCGGGTAAGAATGCGCGCAACGACGACATGAAGGAGTGAACGTGGGAGAGATCTCAAAACTGGGTGCCGTATCGCTGAACTGTCCTGATCCGCACGTGATGGCGGTCTTCTACTCGGCGCTGCTCGAGAAGGAGATTGCCTTTGAGTCCGAGGATTTCTCGGCGATCCAGCTGGACAACCTGTGGCTCTCCTTCCAGCGCGTGGCGGACTTCAAACCGTCGACGTGGCCGACGAATGAGACGCCGTCACTGGCGCACCTGGACTTCTCGGTCTCGGACCTCGACGCCGGCGAAGCGGCCGCACTCGCGGCCGGGGCCACGTTGGCGCCGGAGCAGCCCGACCGCGACCGCTGGCGGGTCCTGCTCGACCCGGCCGGTCACCCGTTCTGCGTCACCGTCCTCATCCCGGACTAAGAGCACCGAATCGGCGCACTCGTCGGCGAATCGGGCCGTGAGGGCGGTTCGGCGAGCGATTCTCACATTTGCGCGAACCTTTTCGTGGGTTTGGGAGTCTCTCTCTATGTGCAGCCAATTGGCGACGTCGTTGAGGCGCGAGGGTCACGATCGTGAGTGACGCGGTCGACGTCGACGAACTGCGTACCTGGCTCGAGGACGGGTACGCCAGTTCCGTCCGCACGGCCTACCTGATCCTGGGGAATCGCCCCGACGCCGAGGACGCCGTCCAGGAGTCCTTCCTGCGAGCCTGGAAGTTCCGGGATTCACTGGCGACGGGCTCGAGCTTCAAGCCGTGGCTCTATCGCGTCGTGGTCAACACGTGTAACTCGAAACTCCGCAAGGAGATCCCGCACCGTAATCGCCGTCGCCCCGACGACGACTTGGACGACGTGGCCATGATCGAGGACCCTATCGCCCGGGTCACGCTGTCCCACGACGTGATGTCCGCGTTGGCCGACCTGCCCGCGCACCTGCGGATCGTCATCGTCCTGCGCTACTACGCCGACCTCAGTGAACGCGACATCGCGGTCGTCATCGGCCGCCAGCCGGGGACGGTCAAGTCCCGACTCAACGAGGCGCGTCACCGCCTCGCCCAACACCCGGCGCTGCAGTCCGAGGCGCCCAGTTCGATCAACGTCCGCAAGGAGCGACAGTCATGACCACGTTCGACGAAGAGATGATGCAACGAGCGCTGAAGGAAGCGGCCGACGACTTCACGGTGTCCGAAGGGGCCGTCGAGCGAATCCTCGACGAGGCCCGAGCCTCGGCCGCCGCCGACGAGTTGCCTCGGATCCGGGCGTTCGTCGAGCGAAACGGACGGGTCCGATCGTCGATGATGGCCGCCGCGGCGTGCGTCGTGCTCTTGGCCGTCGCCGTGCCACTGTTCAACGTCGAAAGTCCCGCGCCGAAGTTCAATGCCATCAACACAGTGCACGGCGAGGCGTTACCGGCAGGCGAGAAGGTACTTTCACCGAATCCCGGTTTGACCGTTCAGGGTACGGGGGACGTGTCGGGCGACGTCGCTCCTCTCTCAGAGACGGCGACCAGCGCGAAGACCACACAGCACGGACTCTACGAGTCGTCGGGCAGCTCACTGCGGGTCGAGGAAGTCGGGACGATCCATCTGTCCGTCGCCGGGAGGCACTTCCAGTCGACGCTGACGCAACTCACCGACTTCGCGACGACTGACGGAGGCTTCGTCGCGAGCACGCAGTCACACATCGGTACGAAGGCGTCGCACTCGTATTCAACGGGATCGATCGTCCTGGACGTCCCCGAACACGACTTCACGATGCTCATCGATCAGGTGCGACACGCCGGGGACGCGACGTCGGTCGTCACCTCCGCCAACGACGTCACGGGGCAGTACGTGGACCTGCAGGCGCGGATCAGCGCGCTGCAGGTGAGTCGCGCCCAGTACCTGAAGATCATGACGAGGACCGACTCCATCAGCGGGATCCTTTCGGTGCAGAATCAGCTCAACTCGATCCAGAGCCAGATCGAACAACTCCAGGCGCAGCTCGGTCTGCTCAACTCCGAGACGACGTACGCGACGCTGACCGTCGCGTTGCGCCAAGCCGGCAGTCCAATCGTCGTCGCCCCGCACCCCGGCAACGGCATCGACAAGGCGTGGCACGACTCGTTGCACGGCTTCGCGGCGGGCGTGGAGTGGCTGATCCGGATCGCCGGACCGCTCCTGTTCGCACTCTTGTTGCTCGCGGCGCTGTTGTTCCTCGGCCGATGGACCTGGCGGGCGACGGAACGGCGGCGTAACGGTATCGGATGAGCTGAACCACTCGAGCGCGTGTTCATCGTTTGGGGGAGTGGTCGGTTCCGACGGTAAGAGATCCCCTCATCGCGACAGGACGTAAGTGAGCGGGAGGAGGTGCGAGGTGACGAGGACACCGGTGAAGTGGTTCGTGACGATCGTGGCGGTGCCGATCGCGTTGGTCGTCGCCCTCAGTCTGGCGAGTTTCGAGAGTCCGTCATCGGCGTCACCGACGACGACTTCGACGACCGCCTCGACCGGCGGCCTGTGCTCGATGCTCACGCGCGTGGATCGCCTTATCGTCACCCGTCACGCGCCCCTCAGCCAGTTCCGCTTCACGTTCCCCGCCGTCGTGACGGTGAACAGCGCCGCGGCCGCACGGGCGGTCGCCACGGCGGCGTGCGCGTTGCCGCTCGCGTCGACGTTCCCGCACTCCTGTCCGGCCGAGTTCGCGGTCTCGTACCGACTGGACTTCTCAGTCCGTGGCGAGAAGGGCATGGGGGGCGAGTCGATCGTCCTCAACCCAACCGGCTGTGAACTGGTCACGGGGCTCGGTGCGGCGCGCATCGTTGGTCAGCGTCCCAGTTTCTACCGGATCCTCGGGAACGCGATGGGCCTCAAGCACGCCGGGCAACCGACATTCGCCGGCACCTTCAAGTCGTAGCACCAGTCGAGATCGCGTCGACCCGGCGCTACGCTCGCCCCATGTCCGGTGTGACACCCGACCAGCGACCAACCCCAGCGGCGATGTCCGCCACCGAGCGGGTGCGCGCGATCTGCATGGACCTGCCACTCGTGGTCGAGCGTCTCAGTCACGGTGAGGCGTCGTGGTTCATCGACGACAAGAAGAACTTCGTCGCCATGTCCGATCACCACCACGACGACCGGTTCTCGGTGACCTTCGCCGGCGCCCCCGGGGTACAAGCGTCACTCATCGACGAGGACCCCGCTCGCTACTACCGACCCGCGTACGTCGGGGGACGAGGTTGGATCGGCGCCTACTTGGACGGCCGCGACGCGGCGACGGCGCCACAGTGGGACCGCCTCGCCGGCCTGATCGTGGAGGCGTGGGCCCTCGTCGCGCCGCCGAAGATCCGGCAACTGCTCGATCTGGAGTGACGCGGACCTAAGTAACCGCCGCCTAGTTCGGCCGGCGCGTGCCTTCGGCCACGTAGTGGCGCTCGCCGGCGGCGTCGAGCCATACGCGCATGACGCGGTTCGTCGAGGGGTCGTTGAAGACCTCCTCGGTCCGCCGCCAGTCGGGGCGGGGCCGGTCGGACTCGCCGTGGCGGCGCAGGGTGATGCTGAAGACGCCGCAGACGACCAGCACCGTCAAGACGATGGCCCAGAAGACGTCCATCGGTCGTCTACGCGGACTTCCGGAAGGTGACCACGGTGCCGTAGGCGACGATCTCCGTGAGCGTCTGACCGACTTCGGAGGAGTCGAAGCGCATTGAGATGATCCCCTCGCCGCCGATCAGTTGCGCGTTCTCGATCATGCGGTCCAGCGCGTGGCGACGGCTGTCCTCGACCAGGCGCGTGTACTGCTTCACCTCACCACCGGCCAGGGACTTGAATCCGGCGCCGATGTTGCGCGCGAGACCCATCGACCGCACCACGACGCCGAAGACCATGCCGAGGCTGTGCTCGATCTCGTGGTCGGGGAAGACCAGCGCCGTCGTGATCGGGAACTGCGAACCACCCGGCTGGCCGTAGTGCGGTGTCTGGTCGGACATGTCACTCGATTCTGCAGCACCGAAAACCATGATTCGGACCTTACCGCAGGCGTGTACCGGCCATCGGGTCGTTCGAGACGCGCCACCGCACGAGCAATTGGCGCGTCGTGCGTAGATTGGACACGATTCGAACGGGAGACGACATGGAACTACGAGTGTTCACCGAGCCCCAGCAGGGTGCCACTTACGATGACCTCCTGGCCGTCGCGCTGGAGGCCGAGCGACTCGGTTTCGGCGCCTTCTTCCGCTCCGATCACTACCTAAAAATGGGTTCGGTCTCGGGCCTTCCGGGACCGACTGACGCGTGGATCACACTCGCCGGACTGGCGCGCGACACGACGACCATCCGACTTGGCACGCTCATGAGCGCGGCCACGTTCCGACTGCCGGGACCACTGGCCATCGCCGTCGCGCAGGTCGACGCCATGAGCGGCGGCCGCGTGGAGCTCGGCATCGGCACCGGTTGGTTCGCCCAGGAGCACGCCGCCTACGGGATCGAGTTCCCGCCGCTGGGGGAGCGCTTCGAGCGCTTGAGCGAGCAACTCGAGATCATCACCGGTCTGTGGACGACGCCGCCCGGCGAGACCTACTCATTCTCCGGCGCGCACTATCAGTTGACGGACTCTCCCGCACTGCCGAAGCCGGTGCAGCGTCCGCGGCCTCCGGTGCTGATCGGCGGGGGAGGCAAGGTGCGGACCCCGCAGTTGGCCGCGCGATTCGCCGACGAGTTCAACATGCCGTTCAATGCTCTGGCGGCGACCTCCGCGCAGTTCGAGCGCGTGCGCGAGGCCTGTGAGATCGCCGGCCGTGGTCGCGACTCGATCGTGCTGTCGGCCGCCCAGGTGCTCTGCGTGGGCGACAGTGAAGCCGACGTCGAGCGTCGAGCGGCACGGATCGGCCGCGAGGTCGCCGAACTACGAACGAACGGTCTGGCCGGCACGGTCGATGAGGTCATCGAGAGGATCGAATCGTTCGCCACAGCGGGCACCCAACGGATGTACCTCCAGGTCCTCGATCTGGCCGACCTGGACCACCTGCGCCTCGTGGCCGAACGGATCATGGAGCACGTCCGGTGATCGCGTTGAAGCACCGATGGGCGTTCAGCGAGCGACCGGATCCAACGACGGTGAGTGGGCCTTCGCGGAGTTGATCGCCAGCAGTACGAACACCGCGATCGGCGCGACGAACGGTCCGATGGTGAACGCCCCCAACAGGACGACCAGTACCAGGAGCCCAAAGACGATCCACACCGTGACACCCGCGCCGTATCGGCCGGCGCGTCGACGGCTGAGCAGGACGAGCGCCACGACGACGACGTAGACGAACGGCAGCGCCAGAGGCGCGAGCACCTTGAATCCGTTCTCCTGGACGAGCGTGAGTGAGGGACCGTTGGACGAGGTAGAGGAATTCACGGTGAGGCCCGCCACCACGAGCGCGAGGCTCGAGAGCGCCGCCAGGCTCAACCAGGTCTTCGTCCAGCCGTCCAATCGTCGCTCGTCTCGGTCCATGTCCCCAACCTACGGTGCCGCGGTCGCTCAACGGTCGAGGGTCACTCCGTCGTGTCGACGATCAGCACCGAGCAGGCCGCGCCGTGGGCCACGGAGTTGGGGACGCTGCCGAGGACCCGGCGCACGCCCTTCATGCCGCGGTTCCCGACGACCACGAGGTCGGCGCCTACCTCTTCGGCCTTGGCGATCAAGATGTCGGCCGCGTCGCCCTTCGCCCCGTGCAGGATCGGCTCGACGCCGTGCTTCTTGGCGATGAAGGAGAGCGTCTGCAACAGCGCCTGGCCGTCGTCCTCGGTGATGACGTCCTTGAACTCGTGGGCCGCGTTGCTGCCGTGGACCGAGAGCTGTTCGAAGGCCGTGAGGATGTGCAGGGTGCCCTTGGACATCGCACAGATCTCGCAGGCGGCTTCGACCGCGCGGCGCGCGGTCGGTGAATCATCGGCTCCAACCAGGACGACGTCGAACATGCTCACTCCTCAGTGCTGCGTGGCTCGTGAAGTGGCTTCCCACCTCCGCTCGAAGAATAGTTGGTGACGAGGGGGAATGCGCCGGTCCGACTGGCGTCGAGACGCACTGGCATCCGCGCCCGACGCGACGGATGACGAGTCGACGCGGCGTCAGGGGATGATGACGGTTCGTTCGCCCGAGGGGTCACGTCGGGCCCACGAGGACTCCACGTCGCGCAGCGGTACCGGTCGAGGAGTGACCCGGAACGTCCCGGCGTTGATCGCCTCGATCAGTGACGGCAGCTCCGCCAGGTACGCCCGCGCCGAGACGGCGCCTTGACCGTTGCCCTGGATACGGAGATTCGCCGAGCGCAGCGCGACCGACGGGAGTTCCATCGTCGGTCCGGCCATGGCCCCGATCTGGATCCAGTCCAGTGCCTGGCTGCGGTCCGAACGGGCGGTCAAGAGGGCGACGATGGCGCGCTGCGCCGGTTCGCCCCAGAGGTAGTCGATGACGACGTCGACGTCCGCGGCCGACTCTGCGAGCGACGCGGCGGTTGCGTCATCGTCGTCGGTGAGGCGCACCGTGGCGTCGGCGCCGAGTTCGCTGAGCTCAGCCAGACGCTGCGCGTCGCGGCCGGCACCGACGACTCGGCCGGCGCCGAGTCGTTTGGCGACCTGGATCGCCATCGCGCCGGCGTTGCCGGTCGCGCCCAGCACCAGCACGCTCTGGCCGGGCTGCATCGGCACACGTCGTCGAAGGGCCACCCACGACGACATGGCCGGGTTCATCGCCGCGGCGATCCTCTCGACGTCGACGCCGTCGGGCAGCACGACCATCCGTCGGTCGTCGACGATCGACATCTCCGCCATGGGACCGGGGACCTCGTCGTCGGCGACGAAGTACACCCGTCGACCGTCGTCCAACTGCGCGACACCGTCGATGCCCGGGATCATCGGCAGGACCCCGGTGCTCGAATAGTGCGTGCCCGAGGCGTCGGTGCGCACGCGTGGATGCAGACCGACCGCCAGCACCTTCGCCAGCAGTTGGTGATCGCCCGACGGCTCGGGGACCTCGAAATCCGAGGTAGTGCGGCGGTTCGTCGAAGGACGTGACCACCGCGGCGTGCATCGTCGCCATCAGGACTCTGTCGTCGGGTCCTCGAGACCGGCCTCGACCAGCCATTTCCAGTGCATCCGACCGTGATCGGCGTTGGCGCCCAGGACGCCGCCGATCGTGCCGTCGGCCCACGGCGCGGTCGGGAGGGTCTCTTCCAGTTGGGCGTCGCTCAGCTCCGCGATGAGTCGCAGCGTCGCCCCTCGAGCCGCGGCCGTCAACGCCACGACCTCGCTGAAGGACTCGTCGTGGTGCGCCACTTGCCACCTCTCCGTGTCGGCGTGCACGTCGGCCATGATCTCGTCACGGGTGCGGGGATTTCCCTGGTCGTCGACGATGAAGCCGACGGGGTTGGGATTGCCGTCGAAGTGTCGCTTCACCATCGCGTTGAAGTTGCCTTCGACCAGCGCCAGATGGGCGAGGTGATCGAGCGGGGTCCACTTGTTCGCCGGATCGTGCTGGCTCGGGGTGAGCGGTCGCCGCAGTTCTTCCTCGCTCAACGATTCGTACTTCGCGAGCAGCCAGTTACGACCGTTGTTGAGCTTGATCTCGAGTTCGACGCGGTTCATTTGGCCCCCTTTGGTGGTGCCTACCGTAGAGCACGGGGGAGACACTGGATGGCAAGGAAAGTACTTGCCTGCTGGCAAGCAATTACTGATAGACTGGTCGCATGTCCGACGCCACCCGTGAACCGACCGAGAGGGAACGCCAACTCGCGGAGGACCTTCGCGGCGCGCTGGCTCGGCTGAATCGCAGCCTGCGCTTCACGCAGGCGCAGAAGGACCTCTCCTCCAGTCATCGCGAGGTGCTGATGGCGATCGCCCGCTCCGGGACGATCCGACTGTCCGAACTGGCGCGCGAGGAGGGACTGAACCCGACCATGCTGTCGCGCATCGTGGGCAAGCTCGAGGCGGCGGGCATGGTGACGAGGACCTGTGATCCCCACGACGCCCGGGTGATCCACCTGGCCGCGACGCCCGAGGGGATGGCGCTTCGCGAGACGATCCGCGGCGAGCGCACCGACGCGCTGCTCTACGCGCTGCGCAACCTCTCCAAGGAGGAGAGGCAGGCGCTGAGTGCCGCGACACCGGCGCTCGAAGCCATCGTCGCCCGGCTCCGAGAGCGCGACCAGTGAACGTCAAGGTCTCCGCGCGACGGACGTTCTCGTCACTGTCGAACCCCAACTACCGCAAGTACTTCTTCGGCCAGACGACGTCGTTGGTCGGCACGTGGATGCAGATGACCGCCCAGTCGTGGCTGGTCTTCACGTTGACCCACTCGGCGACGGACATCGGTTTCGTCGTGGCCCTCCAGACGCTGCCGGTCCTCCTCCTCGGCCCCTACGGGGGCGTGGTCGCCGACCGCGTCGACAAGCGAAAGTTGATGGTCGTCTTGCAGACGGCGATGGGCGTCCAGGCCGCGATCCTGGCGGTCCTCTCACTCACGCACGTGGTCACCTACCTCGACGTCTGCGTCCTGGCGATCGTGCTGGGACTCAACAACGCCTTCGAGAACCCGTCGCGCCAGTCCTTCATGATGGAGATGGTCGGACCGGCCGACGTGCGCAACGCGGTCAGCCTGAACTCGACCATGAACAACGTGGCGCGCGCCGTCGGACCGGCCGTCGCCGGCGTCCTCATCGCGTCCTTCGGCGAAGGGTGGTGCTTCGCCGCCAACGCCGTGAGCTTCATCGCGGTCGTCATCTCGCTCATGATCATGGACCTCTCGAAGTTGAATCCCAGCGTGCCCACCGAACGCGCGAAGGGTCAATTGCGCGAGGGCTTTCGCTACGTCGCGTCGACGCCCAAGCTGTTGTACCCACTGATCATGATGGCGCTCGTCGGCATGCTGGCTTATGAGTTCCAGGTGACGTTGCCGGTCGTCGCGGGACGCGTCTTTCACGGCAACTCCGAGGACTACGGCCTGTTGATGGCCTCGATGGGCACCGGGGCGGTCATCGGCGGGCTCTGGACGGCGTCCAAGGGCAAGACCGGCACCCGGGCGATGGTCCGAGCGGCGCTGCTCTTCGGCACGTTCATCACCTGCGCCGCGCTCTCGCCCGTCATCGGCGTCGAATACCTCGCGTTGGCCCTCGTGGGATTCGCGAGCGTGTCATTCCTCGCCATGACGAATTCGACGCTGCAACTCGAGACCGATCCGCAGATGCGCGGGCGCGTCATGGCGTTGTGGGCCGTGGCCTTCATGGGGACGACACCGATCGGCGGACCGCTCATCGGTTGGATCACGACCGAGACGAACGCCCGGGTGGGTCTGGGCGTGGGTGCGGCCTCGTGCTTCGTCGCAGCACTGATCGGCTGGTTGACCGTGCGTCACTACCGGACACTGCAGGCGAAGGAGTCCTCGTTCGTCGTCGAGATACCGAACGACACGATCGTCGTCGAGTGAACTAGTCGCCTCGGATCATGAGATCGAGCAGCGCGTCCTTGATCGGCGGCCGACTGCCGAAGACGAGTAGCAGCGCCGCCTCCCGCGTCGTGCGCTCGGCGATGTCGCCACGAATCGCCGAACGACTGCCGCGCGACACCGCCAACGCGTGTGCGGCTCGAACCGCCAGCTCGGCCGCGCGAGCGCGCGAGACATAGATGTCCTTCGTCGCGAAAGCGTCGAGGTCCTCGCGGCACTGACGCAACTCGTCGTCGAGCGCCGTCGGACCGAGAAGTTCGCAACACCGTCGAACGAGACCAAGGGCCAGCGAGCCGTTCACCCGAAGACCCTCCGGTCGCTCCAGCCCTGGCGCGTACGGCTGACTTCCGACATAACGATCGTGGGAAACGTGGAAGTCGTTGAACGTCAGTTGGACTGTTGAGCTCGCGTTCATAGCTGACAGACGATGTCGGGTGACATCAAGGCCATCCTGTTCAGTGGTATCGATTACAAAGCTGGCAACCAAGTCATCCGATTGGCGGGCCGTAACGTAGAGCGCGTTCACGATTCCCCAGCCGCTGACCCATGGCGCGTCGCCATTCAGCAGCCATCCATCTTTTGATTCAGTCGCGACCAATCTGGGAAGGCCTGGGAGGAGACCTCCGAGAGCGACTCCGCCCTTCAGTTGTCCGCTCACAGCGCTCGGTAAGAGTTCCCGAATTTCCGCAGGTGTTGACGAATCGAGAAGGGCGGCCAGCAATCGGAAATGCTGAATCCACACGAAGGTCGTCGTCAAGCACGCGGACGCGAGTTCCTCAGTGATCGTGCTCAAGGAACCCAAGTTGAGGTCGAGGCCACCGATTGCGGTTGGTGCGAATGCCCCGAAAAGTCCCGAAGCCGAGAGCGAACCAAAATGTGAGCTGGACAATAAGTCGGCCGAGTCAACTTCTGGTGCAATTGCTTGAAGCACTCCAGAAATTTCAGTGATTTGAAATTCAAGTTCGGGTGGCACATTCACAGTGGATTGATCATTGCCCAATTTCGTTTCGTTCGTCAGTTATCGTACTCAGCGTGACAGGCGAGCCCTAAAGTGACCCCCGTTGCATGGAAGGAATTCTAAGTGGTTGCTCAATCGTTCTTACGACTCGTTTCGGCCTTCGTATTGCTTGTTTGGGTGGCATGCATTGACGTGGCTCTCACGGCTTCTCCGAGTGCCGGAGCATCCACGGTTAACTGCCACGCACGTCCTCACGTAGGCATCGATCTCGCAGGATGCAATCTTCGGGGAAGCGACTTGAATGGTGTGAACCTCTCGCACGCAAATTTACGACGAACAAATTTGAATGGGTCTGAACTGGTGCGAGTGAATCTCACGGGCGCCGATTTGAATGGTGCTCACATATCGCTCACCGATTTATCCGGAGCAAACTTCACGGGTGCAGATCTGTCAAATGTGGTCTCTGGCTCGGTAATTGGAGCCCCGCTACTTCCGGGTAAATGGAGAATTATCGATGGTTACCTTGTGGGCCCTCGTGCCAATCTTTCCAACGCTCAGTTCTCCGGGGCGGATCTCTCACACGCTGACCTGTTCGATGTTCGCCTTACAGGAGCAAATCTTTCTGGTGTGACCTCAGGTTCGATCGGAGGTAGTCCGATTTTGCCGAAAGGCTGGAAACTGGTGGGCGGCTACCTGGTTGGACCAGGTGCGAACTTGACGGGTGCACAACTGAGGGGTGCCAATATGTCGTTGGACAACGTGCAAGGTGCAAACTTCACTGGTGCCAATCTGACCAATGCAAACCTTCCCGGAGCAAACATGTCGAACGCGCTTCTAACCGGCGCCACGCTGGCGGGGACGCGGATGAACGGCGCGACCCTCGACGGAGTGACTTCAGGATCAGTTGTTGGCACACCAGTACTTCCTACTGGCTGGCTCCTCGTGAACGGATATCTCGTTGGCAACAGTGCAAATCTGGTGGGTGCCAACTTCACGGATGCGAATCTGTTTGGGGCTGACTTAGTTAGTGCCAATCTCAGCGGTGCAATGTTGACCGGAGTTTCATCGGGTTCAGTGCAGGGTCAGTTTTCGGCAACATTGCCACCCGATTGGAGTATCAAGAATGGCTATCTATTTGGGCCCGGGGCCAACTTGACCGGAGCGAATCTTGCTGGCGTCGGCAGTATTCTCGGTGACTTGCAGGCTGCAGATTTAAGCGGAGCCAATCTTTCCGGTGTTGGTTGGGATGAAGTAACCCTGATCGGCGTCAATATGTCGAACGCGAACTTGACCGGTGCCCATATCAATGGGTCAGCGATGACTGACGTGAATCTCGACGGTGCGAATCTCACTAATGCCGATTTCTCCGGATCGGATTTGTCCACGGTGACAACAAACAGTTCGACAATTTGCCCAAATGGGACCTTCGGACCATGCGCCAATTTGTAAGACGTGAAATCTACTCATGCACTATGACGGTTTCTCACATTGTGGCGGAACGCGAGGGACGAAGTTCTTGTCCGTAGTGCCGTTGAGTCGATTCGATGTTTGCTTTGCGGTCGGAATCCGTTTTTGTTGTCGGCAAGTTAACTGAACAGAAGAGATTGGGGGTGGAGACGTGGTGAGACGTCTTGACAATTGTGAGGCTTTCTATGAGAGAGACAGCATCGGATTCATTGCGGGCAAGTACCGGTGCTACCTCCAGGTGGGTAAGAGGAAGTATTTCAGTGATGAGCGCCGGACAAAGGAAGAAATGAAGTCGATGGCGGATCGCTCGAAGGTTATGCCGGTGAATTATCTCACCGTTGGCGACCGAAACTACTGGCGATATGACGATCGATGGTTCACTGACAGTGATGGTCATGATAGCGACGAAGTACGTGCTCTCGTCATTGCTTACGATATGCGACTTGACAAGAAGCTCAATGAAGCTAAGACGGTTGCTGCGGCTCAGCGGCTACCAGATGGCTCACTACGCGAATCAATTCCGGAGAGCGTTCGCCATTCGGTCTGGGAGCGGGATGGAGGCGCGTGTCGATCGTGCGGAAGCAAGACTGACTTGCAATATGACCATCTCATTCCCGTAAGCATGGGGGGCGCGAACTCCGTGGACAATCTTCAGATTCTTTGTGGTTCGTGCAACCGCAGGAAGGGCGCAAGTGTGGTGTGACTTCGGAGCCAAAGAGATACTGCATAAAGTAAAATGACTAGCCTCCGAAGCGGGGCAGTCATGGTTGCGCATGTATGACACGCAAGGGGTCGAGATTCGAAATCTGAAGTGGCTCGGCAAACGTCGTTGAGAAGAGTTCTCTGATCGTCCGTGCCTTATGTTCCGTCGGTTGATCTACTTGGCAGGAGTGAACCGTGCACTCGCGTTGAGATCGCGACTCATTCGTTGGAGACCGGCCAGCATGCATCAATCAGCGCTGTTGGTTCGCCGGTCCAGTCATCAATTTTGGTGTCGACGCATCTCATAAATTCGTTGACTGCAGACTTCTCCGGATGCACCCAGACTTGAAATTGGTCGTGGTCATCCTTTCTGAACGCATCGTCACTCCTGGTCAATACGATCATCGGATCACCGGCGTCATTATCCTCGTGTGCGATTTCCATTTTAAGATTCCTCGTTTCTTGTCAAACTTTTTCGGCTGCGATGAAAGTACGGGCTCGACAATGATAAAAAAGACTTGACAACTCGAACGGGACCTGATCGCAAGTCCAAGGTATCTCAATCGCGGAGTAGGCGACTTTTGCTCCCTATTCATCGAACTTTCTCAATATCGATGAAGGACAAGTCTTGGCAGAATTCTGGTGAGCTGTTAAGCGAGTCAGTCCCAACTCCAAACAAAACTTTTGCAAGTCAAAGAACCGGTCATTCACTGAAGTTTCATAGTTGCTTGTCCTGCCTTTGGGATCAATCACTGCGATTGGAAGTGCGGGTGTGCGGAGGTACGGGATTCGAACTGCAAACCCCTTGCGTGCCATTCAATGGGTCGCCCTGATTAACAAAGTCTGGCGTCGCTTGACATCCCAAAGCACTCGTTAGAGTACGAACGTGCGGGAGATACCGCAACGAACTGTGACTCGAGGAGTTCATCATGGTCGCTGAAAAGGCAAAGAACACAGACAAAGGTGCGGAAAGTGCCGATGAGTCCCGCATCCATGATCAGGTCATCGACGCGATCAAGAAATCCCAAGAAGCGACACTGAAGGTCATCAGCGCCTGGTCGGAGAGCGTCGCCAAGATCGCCCCAAAGTTGCCCGAAATGCCGAAGCTGCCCTTGGTCGATTCGTTGCCGAAGCCGGACGAGATCTCAGAAAAGTTCTTCAAATTTGCACAAGATCTTTTGGCCACGGAGCATGAGTTCGTCCAACGATTGCTGGACGCGCTACCCGGTCACGACAAGCCATCTGAATAGTCGCATTTCGAAGACTGGGCGGAGTTCCCCGCCTGACATGTGGAGGGAATCCGGCCTCCGAGCGGGGAAGCGCTGGCATTTACAGCCACAAGTTAACTCCGAGCAATGACTCAGTGCTTGCTATATAGAGCGCTTGACATACACAGCATCTGGGGTATATAGTGTGCCTAGGACGGATTGCCCGTCCACCACAGATACCACAGGAGTTCGACATGGTAACCACCAAGACCACGACGACAGAAATACCTGAAGTCGTCACCAAGGCGGGCGAGCAGTTCCTTTCCGCCCTCAAGCAGTACCAGCAGGCCGCCATCGACGCCACGCAGACGTGGGCGAAGGTCGCGTCTGTGTTGCCCCTCGCGGAAGTGCCGAGCATCCCTGGCGTCCCGGTCTCGCCGAGCGCCAAGGCCCTCACGACCTACGCGTTCGACTTCACCACGGAACTGTTGACCGCGCAGCGCGAGTTCGCTCTTCAATTGACGAACGCGCTCACACCCGCGACGTCACTGTAACGCGAGTCCTTTCAATTACGATGTGAGCACGGAAGAGCCGAATCACACGATTGAAGATGACCGCCGGCGCATGCTGGGAGGATTCATCAGAGCGCAGCGACAGGTCGCAAACCTGTCGCTGCGCCAGCTTTCGGCCCTCACCGAGATCTCGAATCCGTACTTGAGTCAGATCGAGCGAGGTCTGCACGAACCGTCGATCCGTGTCCTGAAGTCGATTGCCGACGCGTTGAACGTCTCGTCCGAGATCCTCTTCGAACAGGCCGGACTCATCAACGGCAAAGAGAAGCTGGGTGACGAGGCGACCGAGAGCGCGATTCGCGCCGATCAGCGACTCACCGACGCGCAGCGTCAGGCGCTTCTCGCGGTCTACCGCAGTTACCTCGAGGCGAACCTCGGGTCTTAGGATCCTCGGCGTGTGCCGTCGAGGGGACGAAAGGCCGAGATGGCCGTGTCGTTCGGTGTTTCGAAGCCGTCTCATCCCCGACTAGTGCTTGACATGCCAAGCACTAGGTCAGTACCCTTTCACTAGGTCGCCATTTGGCGCCGCGTCAGTTGGGAATACACCTTGGTCACAGAGAACGGCGAGAGTTCAGCGACGGAGGGCCACGATTCAAGCCTGGCCGGACAGTTCCTGAGCGCGCTGCAGGTCTCCCAGGATTTCACATTGAAGTTCGTGAATGCGTGGTTCGACGGCGCCGGCGAGGTTATCTCGAAGCTCACCGACCACGCGGTGTCGCCCTCGCCGGACACGCCGCCACCGAGTGATCTCTTCTCGTTCGCCCAACAGTTGCACGACGCGCAACAGAAGTTCATCGACGAGATGACGAGCAAGGCCGATCCGGTCTCGTTCATGGGCGCGCTGAAGTCGGCGCAGACCGCGCTCCTCGCCAAACCGTCGGACGTCGCCGCGGCCAACGTCCGTCTCGCGATCGGCCTCGACGCCGCGGTGAAGGCGACGATGGCGCGCGCGGGCGGTACCACGGGTGCGGCACCTATCGCGCCGTCGTCCGGGGACGCGCGCTTCGCCGATGCCGCCTTCGAGCAGAGTCCGTTGTTCTTCCTGCTGGAACAGGAGTACCTGTTGAGCTGTCAGTACGTGCAGGAACTGCTCGACGCCGCGCAACTCGACGCCGGCGAGGACGCGAAGGCGCGCTTCGCGGCCAAGTTCATCCTCGACGCGCTGGCGCCGACGAACACGCTGCTGGGCAATCCCACCGCGCTGCGCGAGGCCTTCAACACCGGCGGCCAAAGCATCGTCGACGGCGTGAACAACATGGTCGAAGACCTCCGCACGCAGGGCGGCTGGCCCAAGCAGGTGGACACTTCCGACTACGAACTCGGCGTCAACATGGCCTCGACACCGGGGGCCGTGATCTACCGGAACGAACTGATCGAACTCATCCAGTACGCGCCGCAGACCGAGCAGGTCTACGAGGTGCCGCTGCTGTTCTGCCCGCCCTGGATCAACAAGTACTACATCATGGACCTGGCGCCGGGTCGGAGTCTGATCGAGTGGGCCGTCCAGCACGGCCACACCTGTTTCGTCATCAGCTACCGCAACCCGGATTCGAGCATGCGCGACCTCGGGTTCGCGGACTACCTGCACCTGGGACTCCAAGAGGCGGTTGCCGTCGTCCGCGACGTGACCAAGTCCCACGAGGTCAACCTGGTCTCGCTCTGTCTCGGCGGCACCCTCAGTGCGATCGGCCTCGCCGACGCGGCCGCGGTGGGGGATACCTCGATCAAGTCCGCGACCTTCCTCAACACGATGACCGACTTCAGTGAGCCCGGGGTGCTCGGGCTCTTCACCGACGAAGCCACCATCGCCGGCCTGGAGCGCCAGATGGAGAAGGACGGTTACCTGGAGGCCGAATCGATGTCGCACGTCTTCGACGCGCTGCGCGCGAACGACCTCATCTTCCAGTACGTCGGCAACAACTGGCTCCAGGGCAAGAAGCCCCCGGCGTTCGATCTCCTGGTGTGGAACGGCGACGGCACGCGGATGCCGGCGAAGATGCACTCGGAGTACTTGCGGACCTGTTATCTGCACAACCAGTTCGCCAAGGGCGAGTTCCGCGTCGACGGGCGTCCGATCGACCCGAAGGACGTCACGATCGACACGTACGTGGTCGCCGCGATCAACGATCACATCGTGCCGTGGACCTCGGGCTACAAGACCGCGACGATCTTCGCCGGACCGAACCGCTTCATCCTGACGACCGCGGGGCATATCGCCGGCGTGGTCAACCCACCGGGACCGAAGCCCAAGTATTGGACGAACGACGCCCACCCCGACGACCCGCTCACCTGGAAGGACGAGGCGACCTTGGTGGACGACACGTGGTGGCAGGACTGGTCGCGGTGGATCGCGGACCGCGGCGGTGCCGAGATCGCCGCGCCGAAGAAACTCGGCAACAAGGCGCACCCGCCCCTCGAGAGCGCCCCGGGCAGCTACGTGCGCGTGCGCTCGTGAGCACCGATCTCGATGAGTCGATAGTCACGCGCACGCTGGAGGCGAACGGCTACCGGATCAACGTGAGGGATGAGGGCGACGGCACGCCGCTGCTGCTCATCAACGGACTCACGCGCTCACTGGGCTCGTGGGAGCCGTTCACTGACGCGTTGCGTGGTCACCGTGTCATCAGTTTCGACGCGCCGGGCGTCGGCGGGAGCGAGAACTCGTATTTGCCGTTGAGCATCGCCCAACTCGCCGCGATCTGCGTCGCGCTGATCGATGAACTGGGGTTGGAACGGGTCGACCTACTGGGCTTCTCCCTCGGTGGTGCCGTCGCCCAGGAGTTCGCCGGTTCGCACCCGACTCGCGTTCGACGCTTGGTGCTCGCCGCGACGTCGTGCGGGATCGGCTCGACTCTCGAAGGCTGGGACATGCGTGACGGTACGGCCGTCGTCGTCAATGGACTGGTGCGAGCAAACGCGTTGTCCACGATCTGGCGCGTCATGGCCTACGCCTCGTGGTCGAGCATCCCCTTCCTCGGCAGCATCACTGCGCCCACGCTCGTCGTGTGCGGGAGTGAGGACCGCGTGGCGCCGATCGCGAACAGTCGGATGCTGGCCGGCCGCATCCCGAACGCCACGCTCATCGAACTCACTGAAGGACACGACCTCCAGGCGATCGGCGCGGCCGAGAAATTGGCGAATGCCGTCGGACGGTTCCTCGCCGGCGATCCAGTTTCAATGACGGAGAGCTTCACACTTTGACGTCCCGTCGCAACATTTTGTAACCATCACACCAACTGAAAGAGATCACCATGAGAGAAGTGCGCTTTGACGGACGAGTGGCCATCATCACCGGCGCCGGCGGCGGGTTGGGCCGGTCCCACGCGCTCGAGCTCGCGCGGCGGGGCGCGTACGTGCTGGTGAACGACCTGGGCGGCAGTCTCGACGGCAACGGGTCCTCAGATTCGGCCGCCAGTCGCGTCGTCGATGAAATCACCGCGATGGGCGGTGTCGCCGCGGCGAACCACGACAGCGTTGCCACCCCCGAGGGCGGCGAGCGCATCGTCCAGGGTGCCGTCGACGCGTTCGGTCGCGTCGACATACTGATCAACAACGCCGGCATCCTGCGCGACCGGTCGTTCCACAAGATGGACGCCTCGATGATCGATCCGGTGATCGACGTGCACCTCAAGGGTGCGCTGTACGTCAGCCAGCCGGCGTTCCGACTGATGCGCGAGCAGCGATACGGACGCATCGTGAACACGAGTTCCGCCTCGGGACTGTTCGGCAACTACGGTCAGGCCAACTACGGAGCGGCCAAGGCCGGCCTGGCGGGACTGACGCGTGTGCTCGCTATCGAAGGAAGCGCGCACGACATCAGGGTCAACGCCATCGCGCCGATCGCGCTCACCCGAATGACCGAGGGCATCTTGGGTGACCTTGCGGCCAAGGTCTTGCCGTCATCGGTGAGCCCGTTGGTGGCCTACCTTGCCAGCGAGGAGTGCGCAGTGAACGGCAACGTCTATTCCGTAGCGGGTGGACGCATCGCGAGGATCCTCGTGGCCGAGACCCACGGCGTCGTGCTCGACGAGAACACTGTCGAAGTGATCGCCGACAACATCGCGGCGATCGGTGAGCTCGACCCGCTTCGATTGCTCGAGCCCTTGTCGTTGGATGAGGAGACGACCATCATCGCCAAGGCCCTCGCCGACGCGTCGTAATGCCGCGAGGACGTCACGCGACGTCGCGCCGAGGACGTCTGTAGGTGGCGGGCCTACATCGCACTCCTACCTGAGCGCTTGAAGCGCAACGACGGACGAACCTTGTGCGCTGACGAGCCAGAGGGCGTCCGTGACCTGTGCGTGAACCAACAATTCGACTCGTCGACGTGGATAGGGTGTCGCAGAGGGGGAGGTGCGCCATGGTTGATGGGAAAGTCGCCGTTGTCACAGGCGGAACGAGGGGTATTGGGAAGGCGATAACGCTGGCCCTCGCCGAACAAGGCACTCACGTGTGCGCGAGTTACGTCTCGAATCGCGAGTCGGCCGAGGCGATGCGTAACGAGGTCGAGAAGCTCGGCTATTCGATCAGCGTTCACCAGATGGACGTCGGCGAACCGGGGGATTGCGTTCGGTTCATCAACGAATCCGTCGAAACCTACGGCCACGTCGACTATCTCATCAACAACGCGGGGATCAACATCGACCGGACCGTCCGACGGATGACGATCGAAGAGTGGCACACTGTCATGCGAATCAACATCTCGGGATGCTTCTACATGGTCAAGGCGGTCGTCGAACACATGATCGAACGGGGATCGGGACGAATCGTCAACATCAGTTCGATCATCGGCGAAACCGGCAACGTAGGTCAGGCCAACTACGCCACCGCGAAATCCGGGATGCACGGACTTACGAAGTCCCTGGCCCTCGAGTTGGCGAAAAAGGGCATCACCGTGAACTGCGTCGCCCCTGGCTTTATCGACACTGACATGATGGCGTCAGTGCCCGAGAACGTGCTCGAGAACATCGTGGAGCGGATCCCCGTCGGTCGCCTTGGTGGAGCCGAAGAGGTCGCCTACGTCGTTGCGAGTCTTCTCGACGACCGCGCGTCGTACGTCACGGGTGCGGTCATACCGGTGAACGGTGGACTGGACATGTAAGCCATTCGGCGCTTCGTGCGAGTGGAGGTACGGGGACTCGAATCCTGGAACTTGTGCATGTCATCAGTGGCGCTTGGAAACGTCAGCGCCGGAGAACTCCGTGAAAGTTACCCAGCCAGACTGTCAAGTCCGTCCTTAGAAATCGACAATCCCAGTTTCACCGAACGTCGGGCACCATGGGCACCAATCGGAACGTGGATCGCTCCAAATGAGTCACCACCAGCCACAACCAAACCTCCAACAATGCGAAAGCAAGACACTACGAAACCTAAGTGTTCCCCAGTTCGCTGTTCATTTGGGAATCCATCGGCGAAGAGGAACTCATTCTGTCTCTTGCACGCTGCCTCGCCTAGATCTCTTATTTGCTTTCGCAACTTGCCAATTTTCCGAGGCTTGCCATTCTGTATGTCCTCGTAGGTCTTGCTCATGGTGTCAATGAGATGATCTATACGTTTAGGGCGGACCGCTGCTCGCTGCAGCAGTCCGTATTCCATGCGCGCGAATTCTTCGAAGTCGAACGGCCGCAAAGTGAGGGTGACGTCCTTGCCTGTTGACACATCTGATCCAAGCGATCGACTTACCGTTTTCCAGAAGTCACCGTCGAGAGAAAGACGGTGAAGCTCAGTGCATGTGAGAAAGAGCGCCTCCACTAGTAACCGATCATCCTGAGTGTCGGAGAACGCGTCCAAAAGGGCGCCAAGGTTGTTGTAAAAGACGACCAGATACAGCGGAAAATGGGGACGGCTGTCAGGCATTGGGCAGGTTCCAATCTCGTTCGGTCTGTGCCTCGTTTCTTACCATGGAACTGCTCAAGAATTCAATGGTGAGACCCACCTCAACTGGAATGTGCTGCATCGCCTTGTCGTCGTTGGATGAGCAACTTCTTCGCCACCATCATCTGCACTCACGGTTTCGTTAACGCTGGGAGGCGTTGATTTGACCCCAGGCTGGATTTGCATCACGCGTGCGAAAGGTGACTCTGGCGTGATTCCGATGGCGTATTCGGATGCCAATTCGAGTGCGCGACGTTCTTCGGGCGAGGTATTTAGGGCACCGTTGGCCAACGCGACCATTCAATCGGCGACTCGTCGCTTGAACGTATCTTTGCCAAAGTGGGTACCTATTTCGTCCCAATTCAGTACCTCCGTAACTTGAGCTGATGCGGCGACCTTTGCTCGAGCGCTGATCTGACCTTCCCAACAAGTGACGAAACTAAAGGCGCTAACGAGTGGAGGTACGGGGATTCGAACCCCGGACCCCTTGCATGCCATGCAAGTGCTCTACCAGCTGAGCTATACCCCCAAAGGTCCAACGATTCTAACACTCGGCTGCACTGCCAAATTCTCGCCTAGGAAAGAATCGCCTCCAGGAGATTCGTCGGTTGCGAAAGGAACGGTGAATGGTCACTCGCGAGGTCGAAGACGACGTCGCAACGCTCGGACATGTGTTCCTGGAGCAGCGGGTCGATCGCGCGGTCGAGCGTGCAGCGAATGTAGAGCGAGTCGACGTCCGTGTCCACCGACGTCCTCTTGGAGCGGAAACTCGCCACGGTTTGAGTGGTCAGTTTGTCGACGGCCCAACTCGCGATGACGGCCGGGCAGTCGTTGTAGAGCGCGGCCGACGCGACGTTGCGGTTCAGTCGTAGGAAGTCTCCGTCGATTTCAATCGCTTCGTCGAGTTTCGTCGGGATTCGCACCGTGCGGGCCGTCTCGGTTGCGCTCTGGCCCACTTTCGGCACCAACGCCGCGACGTAGATGATTCGTTCGAGGTTCGGGATCCGCGGAGCGACCTCCGTGACGACGGCCCCGCCGTAACTGTGCCCGACGAGTATGTAGTGACCATCTCTGTGTACGGTCGACGCGACGACCGCGGCGTCAGCCGCTAGATCGGTGGTGGCTTTGGCGTCAATCTTGGAACTCGGCAGATCGATCGCGATCCACTTGATCTTCAGTCGATCGAACTCATGAGCGAGTTTTTGCCAGCACCACGCCCCGCTCCAGCCGCCGTGCACGAGAAGGTATGTCGGAATGAACATAACGATAACGGCCGCGAATCATCGAATCGCCGTGAAATTACGCGAACGGACCGATCGAGCGACCTTTTAACGTCGCGGAAACAGACTCGAAACGGTACGCACACCTCGTCGCCGTTCTTCGGTCAGTCCAATGAAGATTCGGCCAATCTTGAGAGCGCGACGTCAGTGAGGCGGAACTCCGTCCAGTCATCCAACGACTCGGCGCCGAGAGACCGATAGAAGTCAATCGAAGGCTGGTTCCAGTCGAGCACCGACCATTTGAGGCGGTGGTATCCCTGGGCGACGCACTCCTGAGCGAGGTGGACCAGCAGTGATCGGCCGAAACCGCGACCGCGGAACTCCGGCTTGACGAAGAGATCTTCGAGGAAGATGCCGTGCGTGCCCGTCCACGTCGAATAGTTGAGGAACCACACCGCGAAGCCAGCCACCTCGCCCTCATCGGTCTCGACCAAGTCGCAGAAGACCTTCGGGCCGTCACCGAAGAAACTCGCTCGTAGCTGCTCGGGCGTCGCTCGGGCCATCTCGAGCGCTCGCTCGTAGAGGGCGAGGTCTCGGATGAGTTGGTGAATGGTTGGAAGGTCGTCGAGCTCCGCTCGGCGGATTCTCATCTCAATTACTCAACGAGTGACGAGGAGCAGCGCGAAGCCGTCGTAGCCCTTGCTTCCCACGGTTTGGATCGCCGTACCTTCGATTCGGTCATTCGAGGCGGCCATCTCGAGGAACGCACGGACGCCCTGGACCAGTTCGTCGGTGCTCGCTGCATCGACCACCTCTCCATCGCGCACCACGTTGTCCGCCACGATGACGGTGCCGGGCCGCGACAACTGGAGCGACAGTTCCAGGTACGTCGGGTATCCGTCCTTGTTGGCGTCGATGAAGATGAAGTCGAACGGTTCGGCGCCTCCGTTGATGAGTTCCTGCAGCGAGGTCGCCGCCGGGCCAACGCGGATCTCGACTAGCGCGCCCAGTCCGGCCCCGTCGATGTTCTTTCGAGCTACCTCCGCGTGGCGCGATTCCAGTTCGAGCGTCACCAGAGCGCCGTCGCTCGGCAGGGCGCGCGCCAGCAAGATGGTGCTGTAGCCACCGAGCGTTCCGATCTCCAGGATTCGTCGTGACCGATTCATGGTGGCGAGGAGTTCGAGGAGCTTTCCCTGGTTCGGGGCCACGCTGATCGGCGGGAGGTTCGCCGCCGCACTTTGTTCGTGTGTCGCCTCGAGGGCACTGTCGGTTGGCACGAGAAGGCCCTCGAAGTACCGGTCAACGCTGGTCCACTGGTTTTCACTCATGCCAAAGTCTTGCATCCCGGGCCCCGGTCGCCAACGCGTCGTGCCAGAAGACGCCATGATGGACCGTCCCTAAGGAGATCGTTTGGTCCTCACCGGCGAGTCTCAGCTGAGTAGCACGTCGCAGAACTGTGCCGGTTGAGAGAGGAACGGCGAATGCTCGCTCTCCATGCTCATCGCGAAGTCGCACTCCTCGGACATCAACTGTTGAATCTGCGGATCCACGGCGTGATCGTTCGTGCAGCGAACGTAGATGTTCTCGGTGCGGGCGTTCTCGTGTTCGCGCGGACTTCGCAAGCTCGCGATCGTCTGGGTCGAGAGCTGGTCGACGGCCCACGCGGCGACCTCGGGTGTGCAGTCGCCGTAGAGCGCGCCGAGCGCGGCACCGGGATTCAGACGGAGGTAGTCACCCTCGACTTCTATGGCGTCGTCCAACAACGTGCGAACCTGAACTCGCCGTGACGCCTCCGTGGCGCTCTCACCGAGGCTCGGTCGCAGCGCCGCGACGTAGACGCAGCGCTCCAGCACCGGAATCCGGGCGGCCGCTTCGGCCACCACGGCGCCGCCGTAGCTGTGGCCGACGAGCACGTACGGGACGTCCCTGTCGGCCAGTGCCAGGACGGCCTCGGCGTCCTCGCCGAGTCCGGTCTGGGGATCGCTGCCGTTCCTCGAACTGGGGAGGTCGACCGCGAGCCACGAGACCCCTCGACGGTCCATCTCCGCGCCGACGTCGCGCCAGCACCACGCGCCGCCCCACGCGCCGTGCACGAAGAGGTACGTCGGAGAACCCATCGCGCTATCTTCCTCTACCGGAGGAGTGACTTTCAATCCCTAGAATGTACGGATGGCGCGGCCCTTTGACGTAACGAAAATTGAGAAGAAGTGGCAGGACCGCTGGCTCGAGGACGGCACCTACGAGGTCGACAACGACGACCTTCGCGAGCGCTACTACGCCCTGTGCATGTACCCGTACCCGTCGGGCTCGGCCCACCAGGGCCACGTGCGCATCTACACCTTCGGCGACGTCAACGTGCGCTACCAGACCATGCTCGGCAAGGCCGTGCTCTCGCCCTTCGGCTTCGACTCCTTCGGCCTGCCGGCCGAGAACGCCGCCATCAAGGCCGGTACCCACCCGCGAATCTTCACCGAGGCGCGCATACTGGAGCTCAAGTCGTCGCTGATCCGTCTCGGCGCCGTCTACGACTGGCGCCGCGAGGTCCGCAGCCACGACCCGGCGACCATTCGCTGGTCGCAGGCCATATTCCTCGCGTTCTTGAAGGCCGGACTCGCGTACCGCGCGGAAGCGCCCGTCAACTGGTGTCCCGGATGCGGCACGGTGTTGGCCAACGAACAGGTCCTGCCCGACGGGACCTGCGAGCGCTCCGGCGACCTGGTCGAGCGTCGGAACCTCGAGCAGTGGTTCTTCAAGATCACCGACTACGCCGAAGAGCTCTTGAACGACCTCGACACGCTTGAGTGGCCGGATCGCGTGAAGGCGATGCAGCGCAACTGGATCGGCCGTAGCGAAGGCGTCGAGTTCGACCTGGCCTTCGCCGACGATGCCAGCAAAGCCATCCGCGTCTTCACGACACGTCCGGACACGGCCTTCGGCATCACGTACGCCGTGGTCGCGCCCGAGTACCCACTGCTCGACGAACTGACGACCGACGACCAGCGCGCCAACGTGACCGCTTTGGTCGAGCGCGCCACCAAGGAGAGTGAGGTCGTTCGCACGGCCTCGTCCGAAGGCGGCGCGGCGCTCGAGAAGCGCGGCGCCTTCACCGGCAGCTACGTGGTCAACCCGCTCAACGGCGAGTCGGTGCCGGTCTACGTGGCGGACTACGTCCTCGGCACCTACGGCACCGGCGCGATCATGGCCGTGCCGGGCGAGGACGAACGCGACCACGCCTTCGCGCTCGCCTACGGACTGCCGATCGTCCACACCACCCAGGTGCCGGAGGGCTTCGACGGTGGCGCCTACAACGGCGAAGGGGAGAAGATCAACTCCGGCTTCCTGGACGGGCTCGACGTCGCCACGGCAAAGCTTCGCGCGACCGAGTTCCTCGCCGACAAGTCCCACGGCGTCGTCAAGGTCAACTACCGCCTTCGTGACTGGTTGATCTCACGCCAGCGGTTCTGGGGCACGCCGATCCCCATCATCTACTGCTCGAACTGTGGCATCGTGCCGGTGCCCGATGACCAGCTGCCGGTCCTCGCGCCTGACGACGTCACCATGGACAAGACCGGTCAGTCGCCGCTGGCGACCCACGCAGAGTTCCGCAACACGACCTGTCCGGTCTGTGGTGCCCCGGCGCTTCGCGAAGCCGACACGATGGACACCTTCTGTGACTCGTCGTGGTACTTCTTGCGCTACACCGATCCGTGGACGCCCGACAAGGCGTTCGATCCGGCGCAGGCGGCGAAGTGGATGCCGGTCGACCAGTACATCGGCGGCATCGAGCACGCCATCTTGCACCTCCTCTACGCCCGCTTCTACGAGAAGGCGATGATCGACATCGGCTTCGCGCCGGGCATCCCACGAGAGCCCTTCAAGCGGCAGTTCTCCCAGGGCATGATCCGACTCTCCGGCACGAAGATGTCCAAGTCCAAGGGCAACCTCGTCGCCCCCGAGGAGTACTACGAGACCGTGGGCGCCGACGGGCTGCGCCTCTTCCACCTCTTCGCCGGACCGCCGGCCGACGACATCGACTGGACCGACCAGACTGACGAGGTCATCGACGGGTGCGGACGATTCCTCGACCGCGTCTATCGTCTGAGTCAGTACCACGAGGTCAACTTCCACGACGGCGTCGACGAGAGCGACCTGGAGGTTCGACGAACGGTGCATCGCACGATCGACAAGGTCACGCACGACCTCGAGCACTGGAGTCACAACACCGCCGTGGCGGCCCTCATGGAACTGTTGAACGCCGTCTCCAAGTGGGCGCGCAGTGATCACGGTGCCGAACGCGCCATCTTCGATGAATCGATCGACGTGCTGGTCAAGTTGCTCGCCCCGATGGCGCCCCACGTCACCGCCGAGATCTGGGAGGAGCGTCACCCCGGTGAGAAGAGCGTGCACGTGGAATCATGGCCGCTCGCCGATCCCGAGATGGTGCAGCGGGCCAGGGTGACGATGGTGGTGCAGGTCAACGGCAAGGTGCGCGCGCGAATCGAAGTGCCACCGGACATCTCGATGGCCGACGCCGCCACCGAGGCGCTGGAAGACGCCGCGATCAGCGCGGTCCTGGCCGGTGCGACGCCGAAGCGAATCGTCTCGCGACCTCCTCGACTGGTGAACATCATCGTCTGATGGGCAAACACTCCAACAAGGAATCGGACACCACGATCACGATCGAACCACCGCGCTTCGATCGACCCGAGGTAGAGATACGGGCCTCGACCAGGAGAAAGAAGACGGGGACGGCGCACTGGTCGGGGAGTCGGATCGTGGTGTTGATACCGGCGCGCATCAAAGGACGCGAACGCACGAGTTTCGTCGACGATCTCGTGGAGCGCCTCATGACGCAGCGCCCCCAGAATTCGACCGGTGACGCGTCGTTGGAGGACCGCGCGCGCGCCCTCGCCGAGCGCTACAACGACGGGGTGCTACCGAGTTCGGTGCGGTGGGTGAAGAACCAGCAGGCGCGCTGGGCGTCGTGTTCGCCGGCCACGAAGGAGATCCGCATGTCGAATCGACTACGCCAGTGTCCCGAGTGGGTCATCGACGCGGTCCTCGTGCACGAGCTGGCCCACCTCCAAGAGGTCGGCCACACGCCACGCTTCTACGAGATCGCCGACCGATTCGAGCGCCAAGAGGAGAGCGCGCTCTTCCTGGAGGGCTACGCCCTCGGCCTCGGACTGCGCATCGAAGAAGGTGACGTCGACGTCACCACCGCCGACTGACGCGACTTAGTTCGCTTCGCCCCGCAGGAACTTCTCGAGTTCGGCGGCCAACTCGTCGCCACTGGGCAGTTCGTCCGCGAGTGACGTGCCCTCGACCTCGTCGGCGGCCTCTTCGAGCTGCTCGACCATGGTCGTGTGGTCGGGGTTGTTGGTCACGAGGTCATCGACGCGTTGACGGGCCTCTTCGGCCGACGCCCGCAGGCTGCCGGCATCCAGTGTCAAACCGGCGATGCTCGCCAGACCGTCGATCAACGCCGCGGAGGCCTGCGGATACGGCATCGACGCCACGTAGTGGGGCACGCGGGCCCACAGGGTGACGATCTCCATGTCGACCTCGGAAAATCCGAGCTCCAGTGCGGAACTGATGCCGGCCGGGACTTCGAGTTCGCCCGAGACGGTACCCACGCGCGCGAGCAGGTTCGCGCTCGTCGCCGGCGCGGTGCCGATGATCCGTACCGGTCGCGTGTGCGGCGTCGGCGCGGGGAAGGCGCCCAGTCCGACGACGAGTCGCACGTCGAAGCGTCCCGCGGCGTCGGTCACGACGTCCACGAAGTCGCTCCAGTGGAAGTCCGGCTCAGGACCGACGAGGAAGAGGATGTCCGCGCCGTCGCCGTCGCGCCCGAAGCGCAGTTGGATCTCGGGCCACGTCAGCTCAGTCGTGATGCCGTCGACGATGCGCGCGATCGGCCGACGGGCGCGCTGGTCGATGAAGTACTCGGTGTCGAAGGTGGCGAGCACCTCGGTGTAGATCGTGTCGAGCATGGTGCCCAGCGCGTTGCTCGCGCCGAGGCCCGCGTCGATCCATCCCTCGAGCGCGATGACGAGGACCGGTTCGTTCAGGTCGGGGTCCGCCAGGAAGATGATGTGGTCGTAGATTTCGTCGTCCATCAGCTTCCCTCCAATGTCATCTTCGCACTTTGCGCGAGCATCAAAATATGTGTCGGGTATTCGGAGACGCTGCCCTGGTCACCGCCGGCGGCGCCAGCACTGTAACGAGCGAATACCCCTTGCATGATGCAGGCCAACTTCCAGTAGCCGAACGCTTGATAGTAGGCGACGTGGGCGAGGTCCAGCGACGAGTGCGACGCGTACGCCTTGAGAACCTGCTCACGAGAGGCGAATCCCTTGGCCGTCGTCGGTGCCACGCCGAGCAGCGACGCGGTCGCGTCCGCGGGTTCGGCCCAATAGACCATCAGCAGTCCGAGGTCGGCGAGCGGGTCACCCAGCGTGCAGATCTCCCAGTCGAGGATGGCGCGCACGCGGCCGTCCTGATCCAGCACGGTGTTGTCGAGGCGGTAGTCCCCGTGCACGACCGAGACCCGTTGCTGAGCGGGGATCCGCGCGCTCAGTTCGTCGCCGACGGCTTCGATCAGTCCGCCATGATCGACCCCTTCGACGTGCATCTGTTCGTACTGGGTGCGCCATCGACGTAGTTGGCGCTCGATATAGCCGTCGTGGCGGGCCAGTTCACCGAGACCGGCGCGCTCGACGTCGACGTCGTGGAGATGCGACAAGGTCGCGGCGAGGTGATCGCCGATGACGCCGCGGGTCGCCTCGTCGAAGGTCGCCTCCGCCTGGGCGCGGTCGCGCAGGATCGCGCCGTCGACGAACTCCATGACGTAGAACGGTCGTTCGTTGACCTCCTCGTCGACACAGAGTCCCAAGGGCTGGGCGACCGGTATCCCCAACGGGTACAGGGCCGAGATCACCGTGTGTTCGCGCACCATGTCGTGGGCGGTGGGGAGCACGTGACTGGTGGGCGGACGTCGCAGCGCGAAGGCCGTGCCCTGCGCGTCGACCACCCGATAGGTGAGGTTCGAACGTCCGCCGGCGATCAGTTCGAAGGTCAGGGGAGCGACGGCGTCAAGGTGCTCGACCATCCACGCCGAGACGTTCGCTTCGTCGATTCCGACGACGGCCGTGTTCATATTCGAGGAGGCTAACAGCGCTTTGTCACCCCATCGATCACCGGATCGCGCCGTTATGCTGACCGTCGTGACTGACGTAACTGACGCGACATTTGGGACCGCCGTGATGGAGCGCTCGATGACCGTACCGGTCGTCGTGGACCTCTGGGCCGAGTGGTGCGGTCCGTGCAAGACGCTCGGACCGATCATCGAGAAGGTGATTGACGAGACCGGTGGTGCGGTCGAACTCGCCAAGGTCGACATCGACACGAATCCGCAGATCGCCCAGGCGTTCAAGGTGCAATCGATTCCGGCCGTGTTCGCGATCCACGAGGGCAAGATCGTCGACTCCTTCGTGGGCGCGTTCCCGGAGTCGACGGTCCGTGAGTTCGTGGAGAAGCTCGCGCCGGGCGCGTCGAAGGTCGACCAGCTCGTGGACGCCGGCGACGAGGCGTCGCTGCGCGCGGCCCTGGAACTCGACGCCACCAACGTCGAGGCCGCGGTCTCCCTCGGTGACCTGCTGCGCCGCGCCGACCGGCTGGATGAGGCCGACGAGGTCCTCAAGCCGTTCGAGAACGTCGTGGCCGCCAAGACCGTGCTCGCACGGATCCGGTTGCAACGAAGTGGCGTCTCGCTGGAGGGCGACCTCGACCTCACCCTCGAACACCTCCTCGAGCAGTCCTCCAGTACCACCAGCGCCAAGGACTCGTTGCTGGAGATACTCGACGCCCTCGGACCCGAGGACCCGCGTTACGTGTCGTACCGGCGAAAACTCGCCAGCCGCCTCTACTAGTGCGCCGTTTCCAGCCAGCGGCGCCGATAGCCCTTCGGCTCGGCGCAGCGACCTACGACCTCACGTCGCGCGCGTTGGTGATGGGCATCTTGAACCGCACCAAGGACTCCTTCTATGAACCGGCCGCGACCTTCGACTTGGACGCGCTCTTCGAGCGCGCCGAGCGACTGATCAGCGACGGCGCGGACCTACTGGACATCGGCGGCGTCAAGGCCGGTCCCGGTGACGAGGTCGACGAGGCCGAAGAGCTCGATCGCGTGGTGCCGGTCGTCACCGAACTCGTGCGCCGATTCGACGTGCCCGTGAGCATCGACACCTGGCGCGCGTCGGTCGCGCGCGCGGCATTCGCCGAGGGCGCCCGCGTCGGGAACGACATCAGCGGCTTCGCCGATGACGACTATCTGCCCGTCGCCGCGGCCGCGGGCGCGACCGTGGTCGCCACGCACATCCGCCTACGGCCCCGCGTGGCCGATCCCGACCCGCACTACGACGATGTCACGGCCACCGTGGCGGCGTTTTTGACCGAACGGCGCCAATGGGCGCTGGACGCCGGCGTCGCGTCCGATCGAGTCATCGTGGACGCCGGGCTGGACCTCGGAAAGACCGCCGCGCAGTCGCTGCAACTCCTTCGTGACTCGGACCGTCTCGCCGCGCTCGGCGCGCCGCTCCTGTTGTCGGCCTCGAACAAGACCTTTCTGGGCGTCCTCTTCGACCTGCCGGTGAGTGACCGCCGCGAAGCGTCGTTGGCCGCGACGGCGCTCGGCATCGCGGCGGGGTGTCGTATCGTTCGGGTCCATGACGTCCAGGGAACCGTACGGGTGCGCGACGTGATCGCGCGGCTGCTAGAAGAGGAGCGCTCGTGACCTCGAGCGTGTGCGTCGTGGGCACCGACGCCACGATGGTCTACGACGCGGTGCACAACGTCATCGCCGAGGCCCTGGGCGAACTCGATCCGTCATTCGCGCTCCAGGACTTCACCGCGAAGGACGTGACCAACAGCGGGGGAGAGGCAGTGACGCCGCTCGTGATGGAGGCGCTCAACACGCCGCCGTTCCTCGTCGAACGCCGCGTCGTCGTCGTGCGAGACGCGCAGTCGCTCCTCGCCGACGAGGTCGCCGACGTGCTCGCCTGGATGAACGACCCGGCGCCGGACGTGACCCTCGTCGTGGCGGTCGTAGGCACCAAGGCGCACAAGCTGGTGAAGGGTGCAGCGTCGGTCGTCGAGGTGAACGTCGGCTCGCGCACCGCGGACCGCGTCACGTTCGTCGAGGCCAAATTCGGCGAGTACCGCGTGAACGTCGATCACGAGACAGCGCTCAAGATCACCGACCGCCTGGGCGACGACGTCGCGCGCGTCGACGCGCTCGCGCGCACCCTCCAGACGATCTACGGGTCGGCGCCGCTCAACTTCACCCACGTCGAGCCGTACCTCGGCGACGCCGGCGACGTCCCCGAGTGGGATCTGACCGACGCCATCGACGGCGGCGACGCCACCAAGGCGATCGTCGTCGCGCGGCGCATGCTGGACTCCAAGGGGCGCGCGGGACTGCAGATCGTCAACATCCTGCAACGTCACTACCTGCGGATGGCCAAGCTCGAGGGGAGCGGCGTGCGTTCGGCCGACGAGGCCGGGGCGCTGCTCGGCGTGAAGGGGTTCCCGGCGACCAAGGCGCTGCAGATGTCCCAGCGACTCGGCACCGACCGGATCGCGACCGCGGTGCACTGGATAGCCGACGCCGACGTGGCCCTCAAGGGCGGCGTCAGTTACGGGGGCAAGGACCTCGACACCGACATGGACGTGACGGAACTGACGGTCGTGGAGATCCTGGTGGCCCGGCTGGCCAAGATGACCCAGGGCGCGCGGCGCCGCTAGGCAGTCGCCTAGGCGTTTTCCTTCAGCGCGGCGATCCGCTTCATCAGGCCGCTCTTCTTGTTGGCGGCCTGGTTCTTGTGGATGATCTTCTTGGTGGCGGCCTTGTCGATGCGCTTGATGGCAAGGCGCAGGGCGGTCTCCTCGTCCTCGGTCCCGACGGCGGCCACGGCGTTCTTCACGCGGGTGCGGACCTCGGACTTGACCTTCTTGTTGCGCTCGCGCGCGACGACGTTCTGCTTGTTGCGCTTGATCTGGCTCTTGATGTTTGCCACGAAATTCCTCGTTCTAGTGCACGGACTGTTGCGTCCAGTGGGCTCGCCAATGTTAGCAGGAGCTTTCTAGCGGCTTTTCGGCAAAGGAACGATCGAGAACCCCTATAGCCTTGATGGACCGTGGCAACTCCTTCAACGACCGTCGATTCCGCCAAAATCCGCACCATCAGCATCATCGCGCACATCGACCACGGCAAGTCCACGCTGTCGGACCGGATCCTGGAGATCACCGGCGCCGTCGACCCGCGCCTCATGCGCGCGCAGTACCTCGATTCGATGGACATCGAGCGCGAGCGCGGCATCACCATCAAGGCCCAGAACGTCCGGGTCAACTACGACGGCCACATCATCCAATTGATCGACACGCCCGGGCACGTCGACTTCGGCTACGAGGTGTCGCGCTCCCTAGCCGCCTGCGAGGGCGCCGTGTTGCTGGTCGACGCGAGTCAGGGCATTCAGGCCCAGACCCTGGCCAACTGCTACCAGGCGATCGAGCACAACCTCGAGATCATCGCGGTCCTGAACAAGATCGACCTCCCGGCGGCCGATCCCGAGCGCTGCATCGAGGAGCTCGAACGGGTCCTCGGACTCCCGGGCGACCAAGTCTTGCAGATCTCGGCCAAGACCGGCGAGGGTGTGCCGGAGCTGTTGCATGCCGTCATCGAACGGATCCCGGCCCCGAAAGGCGACCCCGACGCGGCGCTGCAGGCGCTGATCTTCGACTCCTACTACGACCAGTACCGCGGGGTGATCAGTTCGATCCGCATCGTGAATGGCACGTTGCGCGCCGACACGCGCGTGCGCATGCTCCAGGCCGGTGAGAACCACGAGATCGAAGAGATCGGCATCCGCACGCCCGACATGATCCGCGTCAACCAGCTCGGTCCCGGCGAGGTC
Source organism: uncultured Acidimicrobiaceae bacterium (assembly GCA_963700135.1). Taxonomy (GTDB): domain Bacteria; phylum Actinomycetota; class Acidimicrobiia; order Acidimicrobiales; family RAAP-2; genus RAAP-2. Next base: position 260,537 of record CAVOWM010000014.1, read on the forward strand.
GGCTTCATCGTGGCCGGCATCAAGGACGTCGGCGGCGCGCGCTCGGGCGAGACGATCACCGAGGCGGCGCGCCAGGCCAGGCCACTGGGCGGCTACCTCGATCCCAAGCCGATGGTCTTTTGCGGCATCTACCCGATCGACGGCGACGACCTGCCGGACCTGCGCGACGCGCTGGACAAGCTCAAACTCAACGACGCGTCGATCACCTACGAGCCGGAGTCCTCCAAGGCCCTCGGTTTCGGTTTCCGCTGCGGCTTCCTCGGACTGCTGCACATGGAGATCGTGCGCGAGCGACTGGACCGTGAGTTCGACCTGGGCATCATCGCCACGGCGCCGTCGGTCGTCTACCGGGCCTTCCTCACCGACGGCACCGAGCTCCTCGTCGACAACCCGACGGAGCTGCCCGACCTCAGTCGACTCGACCACATCGACGAGCCGATGCTCGCCATCACGATCCTGACGCCCTCGGAGTATTTAGGTGCCGTCATGGACCTGGCCCAGAGCCGCCGCGGCGAGATGATCAAGATGGACTACATGTCGACCGACCGGGTGGAACTGCGCTACACGATCCCCCTGGCCGAGGTCGTCATCGACTTCTTCGACGCGCTCAAGAGCCGCACCAAGGGCTACGCCAGTCTGGACTACGAGCCGAGCGGCTACATCACCTCGCAACTGGTCCGCGTCGACCTGCTGATCAACCACGAGCCGGTCGACGCTTTCTCGACCATCGTGCACAAGTCCAACGCCGACTACTACGGTCGTCGCATGGCCGAGCGACTGAAGGAACTCATCCCGCGCCAGATGTTCGACGTGCCCATCCAGGCCGCGGTCGGCGGGCGCATCATCAGCCGCGAGACCGTGAAGGCCCGTCGCAAGGACGTCCTCGCCAAGTGTTACGGCGGCGACATCACGCGAAAGCGCAAGCTCCTCGAGAAGCAAAAAGAGGGCAAGAAGCGAATGAAGAGCCTCGGTCGCGTCGAGGTCCCGCAAGAGGCCTTCGTCGCGGCGCTGAAGCTCGAGGACTGAGAGGTCCATGTGAAGACGTGCGAGTGCCAAGCGCTCAACCAGGACGACGCCGTCTTCTGCGACACCTGCGGACGACGCTTCCCGGCGATGGACGTCGCGCAGGTCGCGCCGACGACCACGACCGCTGACGTCGTCCCCGTGAAGACCATCCCTCGAGACCGGATCCTGAAGCTCGCCGGCGGCTTCATCGTGGTCATCCTCGTGCTCGCCCTCGGGCTCACCATTGGACTTCGTCACGTGCATATCGACATCTCGACGAACGACGTCGTCTCGGTGCAGCTCCCGCTCAACGTCTGCACGACGTCGGTGGGTGACGCCAGCGAGACGCCGGCGATCCTGCCCTCCACACTCCAAGTGACCCTCCCGAAGCAGTACTCGACGCAGTTCGCCGTCTACACGGACAATGAGGGTCTCACCGAGATCCTGGCGCCGACCGGGTGGAGTTGCACCGCGGCGATTGGCGCGGACGGTTCGAGTTCGGTGCAGGTCTCGCCGTCCGGTCAGAATCGGATCACGAGCGCGACGCTGAGCGCCGGCTCGACCGCCGAGGAGATCGACGCCGCCCAGACGAGTGCGTGCGTCGGGTGTCGCGAGTCACTCGCGTGTCCCTTGTTCACGACAGCCGCGAACGACTACCGAAGCACGTTCGGGAAAGCCTGCCCCACGACGCAGCCGTCGTCCGAGGTCGTGACGAAGCGCACGAGCCACGTAGTCGATTTCACCGATCCGCCGGGCGTGCGCGGCGACGCCGATCCTTCCGGTGGCGCGAATCCGGCGATGAGCGTGATGACCTACTACGACGACAAGGCCAGCGACGGCAGTTGGACCGAGACCTGCGTGTTGCCCACGTCGGAGAAGGCAATCTGCAAAGTGATTCTCGCCGACTTCGTCACCCGCTACGCGAAGCGTTGACCGAGGAACGTGGCGACGAGGGTCCTGAGAGACGGTAGGGCCGTCGATCACCACGAGATGGTCATTCCTTCATCCGCGTCGCTGGATCGCGCTTAGTGCATTCGAAAGTCGGGTTGATGCTTGAGAATCTCACGTCGAGCGATCGTCATCTTGTGCACTTCGTCCGGACCGTCGGCGATGCGCAAGGTCCGAATGTGCGCGTACATGCGGGCCAATGGATAGAACTGCGTGACGCCCGCCGCGCCGTGGACCTGGATCGCCCGATCGATGACCTTGAGGGCCATATTGGGAATGGCGACCTTGATGCCGGAGATCTCCGACGCCGCGGCCTTGTTGCCGATGGTGTCCATGAGGTACGCAGTTCGTAACACGTACTCTCGTGCCATGTCGATTTCGATGCGGGACTCGGCGATCCAGTCCTGGATGAGACCCTTTCGCGCGAGGCTGGTGCCGAAGGTGCTGCGTTCGAGCGCGCGGGTGACCATGAGATCGAGTGCACGCTCCGCCACTCCGATCGTCCTCATGCAGTGGTGGATGCGACCCGGTCCCAGACGCGCCTGCGAGATCGCGAAGCCACTTCCCTCGTCACCCAGCAGGTTGTCAACCGGGACGTGAACGTCGCGAAAGACCACCTCAGGATGTCCACCGCGGTCGGAGTAGCCAAACACGTGGGGGTCGAGTCCGAATTCGACGCCGGGGGTGTCCTTCGGTACGACGATCATCGATTGCTGGAGGTGGCGAGACGCGGTGGGGTCGGTCTTGCCCATCGCGATCAGCACCTTGCAGCGATCGGCGCGCGCTCCGGAACTGAACCACTTTCGTCCGTTCAAGACGTACTCGTCACCGACCTTGGCGATGGACATCTCGACGTTCGTGGCGTCCGACGACGCGACGTCGGGCTCTGTCATGCAGAAGGCGCTGCGGATCTCGCCCGCGAGGAGCGGGCCGAGCCACTCCGACTTCACCCGGTCTGACGCGAAGAGATGGAGGATCTCCATATTGCCGGTGTCGGGGGCATTGCAGTTCAGGACCTCGGAGGCAAAATCAACTCGACCCAGCATTTCCGAGACGGGCGCGTAGTCCAGGTTCGACAGCAGTGTTCCCGGATTGTCCGGATTCATGTGGGGCAGGAAGAGATTCCACAGACCACGTTCGAGTGCCTTCGACTTCAGCTGGTCGAGTATCGGCGGATAGGCGTCGGGTCCGAGTTCAGCGACTTGACTGAAGTACGTTTCTTCGCTGGGATAGATCACGGTGTCCATGAAATGACGAACGGCCTCTTGGACTTCTAGTCCCTTCGCTGTGAACTCGTATGGCATTTCCTCTCGCTCTCACTTCGCACTGTGAGTACCCACGCTACGCAAGTTTTCGCGCCGTCTGTAAAGGCAGTCGTCGAGTCGCTACTCGCGCCTGATGCGGGGCCTCACAGGACGACCAAGCCGTTGGATGCAATCCCGGCACCCATTTCGTTCTCACGAAAAAGGCGCACGGATCCTCTCCGAGAGGGGCGTTGTTCAGCGCTTCGGAGAAAGTGCCGTTTCGATCACCGGCGATCATGTGTGCCGCGCCCTACACCTCAACCTTGACTTCGGGCATCCGGGCGATCATGTCGTCAATGCTTTCCTTGGGTCACGACGTCGCTCAAACGCCCTCAAACCAGCTCCGTGGGCGCACTGACGTTGCTCGTAGCCGCGTCGAGCAGGTTGATGGTCGGCGACTTCGCCGAGGGACGGTTCTCGCCGAATTGCGATCTGAACCGACTTGGAGCGTCGCGCGATGCGTCTACGTGCTGACACAATGACATCGCGGCCGGATTCGGTCGCCGCGCTTGAACGGCGCGGTGGCATTAGCACTCGGTAGAATTGAGTGCTAACAAGGAGAGGCATGGCCCGTCGCACCGTTCGCAAACCCACGAAGATCGTCGTGGACCTGGACGACCGCAAGGCCACCATCTTGAAGGCCGTCGTGGTCGAGCACATCGACACCGCGCAGCCCGTCGGTTCCTCGGCCGTGGCGGCCAGCGCGGACCTCGACGTCTCGTCGGCGACCGTGCGATCGGAGATGGTCGCCCTCGAGCGCGAGGGGTACCTGGCCCAGCCTCACACCTCGGCCGGCCGGATCCCGACCGACAAGGGCTATCGCTACTTCGTGGATCACCTCCAGTCGGGTGTCCTCGGCTCGGTCCAGCAGAAGCAGGTGAAGGACTTCTTCGCCAGCGTGCGCGGCGAGGTCGAGGAGGTCCTGGAACAGACGTCGACGCTGCTGAGTCAGATGACGAGCTACACCTCGGTCGTGGTCGGCGCCGGCCACGCGCACGCCACGATCTTGAGCGTGCAGCTCGTGAGTCTCGACGCGCGCCACCACTTGTTGGTCACCGTCTTCTCGGACGGTTCGGTGATCAAGCACAGCATCACGCCGAGCTTCGAGGCGACGCCGAAGGAGGTGATGGAGGCCTCACGCCAACTGAACGCGCTCCTCATCAACACGTCGCTCGAGTCGCGCGTCCAGGTACCCTCGCGTCACGACAACGAGGCGGCCCTCGTGCGCGAAGCCGTCAGTGCCCTGCACGCGCAACAGCCGGTCATGGAGGGCGAGCAGGTCTTCATCGGCGGCTCGTCCAAGGTCGCCGAGGTCTTCGAGGGCGTCGAGACGGTGCGACAGGTGCTGGCGATCCTGGAACAGGAATTGCTCGTCGTCAGCCTCGTCCAGGACATCCTCGATCAGGGACTCTCGGTCGCGATCGGCTCTGAACACGGCTTCGCGCCGTTGTCGACGTGCGCGCTGATCGTCGCGCCGGTCACCATCGACGGCACGCCGGCCGGTGCGGTCGGACTGCTCGGTCCCACGCGAATGAAGTACCGCGAGGCGATGGCCGCGGCCGAGGTCGTCTCGGCGAACCTGTCTCGACACTTCGCCGGAGCCGACGACCGTGCCTAACACCGACCTCTACGCGGTGCTCGAAGTCGATCACAACGCGACCCAGGAAGAGCTGAAGCGTTCGTACCGGCGCCTCGCGCGCCAGTACCACCCGGACACCAACGACGACCCCGGCGCCGAGGCCCGCTTCAAGGAGGTCTCCCAGGCCTACGAGATCCTCTCGGACCCCGATCGCCGCGCGAACTACGACCGCTTCGGCTCCGACGTCGGCGCCGGCGGCAACCCCTTCGGCGCCGGATCGGTGCAGGACATCTTCGACATGTTCTTCGGCGGACTCGGCGGACACGCCCCGCAGCGCCGCGGACCCCAGCCGGGCCCGGACGCCGAGATCTCGCTCGACATCACGCTGGACGACGCGGCCTTCGGCGCGACGAAGGAGGTCACCGTCACGCTCGCGCACCGCTGCGCCACGTGCGACGGCTCGGGCTGCGCGCCGGGGACGTCGCCGACGACGTGCGTCGAGTGCGCCGGCGTCGGGGTCGTGCAACGGGTGCGCAACTCGATCCTCGGCCAGATGGTCACGTCGATGCCCTGCACGCGATGCAACGGCATGGGCTCACGCATCGACACGCCGTGCGCCGACTGTCGCGGCGACGGACGGCGAAACGAGACGACGACGCTGACCATCCAGGTGCCGGCCGGCGTCGAGGACGGCTCCACCATGCGCCTGAGCGACCGGGGCCCGGCCGGACTGCGCGGCGGCGCGAACGGTCGACTCTTCGTACACCTCAAGGTGAAGGACGACCCGCGCTTCGTGCGCAACGGTGACGACCTGCACCACGAGGCGCACATCGCCTTCACCCAGGCCGTGCTCGGCGCGACGATCGAGGTGCCGACACTGCGCGACACCGTGACGCTCGAGGTCGCGGCCGGCAGCGCCAACGGCACCGTGCACCGTCTGCGCCACCAGGGCGTCGAACACCTCCACGGTCGCGGTCGCGGCGACCTCTACGTGCACCTCGTGGTCGACGTGCCCACCGAGCTCGACGACACGACTGAGGGCCTCCTGCGCCAGCTGGCCGAGCACCGCCACGAACCGGTCCTCGAGGCGAGCGGGGGACTCTTCCACCGTCGCAAAGCGAAGAAGTGACGCTGCTCGAGTGGCCGCGCCGCGTGGCCGCGATCGCGCAGTTCCACGTCGAGGACCCGGGACAGCCGACGCTCAGCGCGGCCGACGACCATCACCTGCGCACGGTGCTGCGCGCGCGCAGCGGCGAGGAGATCGTCGTCACCGACGGCGCGGGGTCGTGGTCGCTCTGCGAGGTGGGCGACCACGCGCTGCACCGCGTCACGCCGGTGCACATCGATCCGCCGTCACCGGCCACGACGCTCTATCTCTCGCCGCTCAAGGGCGACCGCAGCGAGTGGACCGTCGTCAAGGCGACCGAGCTCGGCGTGCACCGCATCGTGCCGTTGATGAGCGCGCGCGTCGTCGTCAAGTTCCGCGGCGAGGTCCGCGACAAGATCGTCGCGCGCTGGCGCCGCGTGGCGAACGAGGCGAACGGCCAGAGCCGCCGGACCTACGACGTGCTGATCGACGAGCCGTTGCACGTGCGTGACGTGCCGGTGAACGTCGCGTTCACGCACTTCGACGGCGCGAGCGACTGGAACGGCGTGCACGGCGTGTGCGTCGGGCCGGAGGGCGGCTGGGAGGAAGGGGAGTGGGGCGAGCACCCGCGGCTCTCCCTCGGACCGACCGTGCTGCGCGCCGAGACCGCCGGCGTGGTCGCGGCGTCGCTGCTCGCTTTCGGCGCTGGTGGTTGGGGATTTACCCTCACGGACGGGAAAACTCGGTAATGATGAGAGCAACACATGAGTGACTGCCTGTTTTGCCAAATCGTCGCCGGGGACATCCCGTCGAAGCCCGTCGCCCAGAGTGATCGGGCGTACGCGTTCTACGACATCGCACCGCAAGCGCCGGTCCACGTCCTCGTCGTCTCGAAGGAGCACATCACGAGCGCCGACGAGATCGCGAGCAGCCACGGCGGCATCGTGGACGACCTGATCTTGCTGGCCCAGGAGGTCGTCGAACTCGAGGGCGTGCGCGAGAGCGGCTACCGGTTGGTCTTCAACATCGGCACCGACGGCCAGATGACCGTCCCGCACCTGCACATGCACGTCCTCGGCGGACGTCGAATGGAGTGGCCACCCGGATGACCTTCGATGCCACGGCCCAAGAGGCCCTCACGGCGACCACCTTCGTACCGAATACGCACTTGATGTCCGGACTCCTGGGACCCCGCGACGAGCACCTGCGCGTCATCGAGTCCTCCTTCCCGAAGTCCCAGATCCGCGTGCAGGGCAACCAGATCGCCGTCACCGGCCCCGACGCCGCCAAGGTGTTGCGACTCTTCGACGAGCTGGTGCTGGTCCTCGAGAGCGGCCAGGCGCTCGACCCCGCGAAGATCGCGCGAACCATCGACATGGTCGACGACGACCTGCGACCGAGCGAGGTGCTGCGCCACGAGGTCGTGCGCGGCGCCAAGGGCAAGGCCGTGCGTCCCTCGACCGCCGGCCAGAAGCGCTACACCGACGCCATCGACTCCTCGATCATCACCTTCGGCATCGGCCCGGCCGGCACCGGCAAGAGCTACCTCGCCGTCGCCCAGGCCGTCCAGGCACTGCACCGACGACAGGTCCAGCGCATCGTGCTGACGCGCCCGGCCGTCGAGGCCGGCGAGCACCTCGGCTTCCTGCCGGGCGACCTCATGGCCAAGGTCGATCCCTACCTGCGCCCGCTCTATGACGCGCTCTACGACATGGTCGGTCCCGAGGGCGCGCAGCGCCTCATCGCCAACGGCACCATCGAGGTGGCGCCGCTCGCCTTCATGCGCGGGCGCACGCTGAACGACTCGTTCATCATCCTGGACGAGGCCCAGAACACGACGCCCGAGCAGATGAAGATGTTCCTCACGCGCATCGGCTTCAACTCCAAGGCGGTCGTGACCGGCGACGTGACCCAGGTCGACCTCAACGGACGCCACAGCGGACTCGCGACGATCGAGAAGATCCTCTGGAACATCGAGGGGATCAGTTTCATCCACCTCAGCGCGAAGGACGTCGTGCGCCACCGCATCGTCGCCGACATCGTCGCCGCCTACGACCAACAGACGTCATGACCATCGACATCTACGCTGCCGACGAGCAGCACGACGAGACGATCGACCTCGAACGCTGGGTCGCGCTCGCCAACGGCGCCCTGACCGACGAGGGCGTGCGCGGGCTCTGCGAGGTCTCGTTGATCTTCCTCGACGAACCGGCGATCGCGGCACTCAACCAGCAGTTCATGGGCAAGGCCGGCCCGACCGACGTCCTGAGCTTCCCGATCGACAACGAACCGGAACCCTCGGGGCGCGTCCCGGACGCCGGCGGCAGCGGCCCCGGTGAACCGCCCCTGCCGGAGATCCCGCAACTGGTCGGTGACGTCGTGATCTGTCCGGCCGTCGCCGCGCGCAACGCCGTCGAACACGAGTGCTCGCTCGACGACGAGCTGGCGTTGCTCGTCGTGCACGGCGTGCTGCACCTGCTCGGCTGGGACCACGCCGAGGACGACGAAGCGGAGCGGATGGAGGCCCGCGAGCGCGAGTTGTTGGCGCGCCACTACAAGAAGGTCGCGTCGTGATCGCCGCGCTGGCGGCCAAAGGCGTGACCTGGAGCGCGAGCGACACCTACCTGATCGTCACCGTCGCGGTGTTGCTGGTCCTCTCGGGGTTCTTCGCCGTCGCCGAGACGTCGCTCGTGCGCATGAACAAGTCGCGGGCGCGCTCACTGCGCGACCAGGGTCGCCACGGGGCGAAGGCGCTGGTCGAGCTCTCGGAGTCGCCGGAGAAGTTCCTCAACACGATCCTGCTCCTGGTGCTGATCTGCCAGCTGGTCTCGGCGACGATGGTCGGCGTGCTCGCCGGCCGGCTCTTCGGCGCCGCGGGGCTCTTCATCGCGACCGTCGGTGAAGTGCTCATCATCTTCGTCGTCTTCGAGGCGATCCCGAAGAACTACGCGGTGCAGCACCCCGACTCGGCGGCGCTGACCGCCGCGCCGGTCGTGCGTCGGATCCTGAAGTTCTGGCCGATCAAGTGGGTCTCTCGATTCCTATTGGCGATCGCCGACACGGTGATCGGCTGGTTCGGTCCGACCGGGCGCACCTCGCGCGTGACCGAGTCCGAGGTCCTGGCCATGGCCGACGTCGCCCACGAGGACGAGGCGATCGAGTCCGAGGAGCGCAACTTCATCCACTCGGTCATCGAGTTCGGCGACACCATCGTGCGCGAGGTGATGGTGCCGCGCATCGACATGGTCGACATCGCCGACACCGCGACCATCCGCGAAGCGCTCGACCTTTCGGTGAAGTCCGGCCGGTCGCGGCTCCCCGTGCTCGGCGAGGGCGTCGACGACGTGGTGGGCATCGTGAACCTGCGCCACCTGGCCGACCTCGTCGCGCACGACCTCGGCCACGAACTGCTGCGCGACCACATGGGCCAGGCCCACTTCGTCCCCGAGACCAAGCGCGTCGCGGCCCTGCTCGCGGAGTTCCGTCGCGTCAAGAGCCACCTCTTCGTCGTCGTCGACGAGTACGGCGGCACCGCCGGACTCGTGACGCTCGAGGACGTGCTCGAAGAGCTCGTCGGCGAGATCACCGACGAGTCCGACCCGGTCGAAGAGGACGACGACGAGGAACAGACGATCGAACGGGGATTGGAACTGAGCGGTCGTCTGAACATCGACGACGCCAACGTGGAGTACGGACTGGCGCTGCCGAAGGACGGCTGGGACACCGTGGGCGGCCTGGTCATGGACCTGGCCGGCGGCGTGCCCGACGTCGGCAGCGTCTATTCGACCAAGCACTATCGCCTGACCGTGCTGCGCCTCGACGGGCGTCGCGTCGAAGAGGTCCTCGTCCAGCCGCTCGTGGACGTCGAATGACCCGCTCGGGCTTCGTGGCCATCATCGGGCGACCCAACGTGGGCAAGTCGACCCTGCTGAACCAGGTCGTCGGCACCAAGGTCTCGATCACCGCGGCCTCGCCCAACACCACGCGACAGGCGATCCGCGGCATGCTCACCGAGGGCGACACCCAGATCATCTTCGTCGACACCCCGGGCATCCACCGTCCGCGCACCACGCTGGGCGGTCGCCTGAACGACACCGCGCGCGCCGCCGCCGACGGCGTCGACGTGATCCTCGCGGTCATCGAGGCGGGCGCCTCGATCGGCCCCGGTGACCGCAACGTGATCGCCACGATGCTGCGCAACGCGCACGGGCGAAACGCGCCGCTGCCGTGCGTCGTCGTGAACAAGATGGACAAGTCCGGTCGCGAGACCGTCGTCGCCCAACTCGTCGCCGCGACCGCGGCCGTGGACGAACTGGCCGCGGAGATGGACCTCGGCGACGTGGCGGCGCGCGTGGAGTACTTCCCGGTGTCGGCCAAGACCGGCGAGGGGACGGCGGCACTGATCGACTTCGTGCGCCAGGCGATGCCCGAGTCGCCGTTCCTCTTCCCGGAGGACGAGGTCTCGGACGTGCCGGAGGCCATGTGGGTCGCCGAACTGGTGCGCGAGCAACTGGTGCGAAAGACCAAGCAGGAGCTCCCGCACTCGATCCACACGCGCGTGACCGAGTTCGAGTGGCCGCACATCACCGTCGAGATCCTGGTCGAGCGCGAGTCGCAGAAGGGGATGGTGATCGGCAAGGGCGGCGCACTGCTGAAGGACGTCGGCATCGCGGCGCGGCGCCAACTCCCCGAGGGCTGCTTCCTCGAGCTAAAGGTCTCCGTCGAGCCCGGTTGGCAGAAGCGCGACGACACCCTGGACCGATTCGGGTACTGAGTCGGGCGCGTGACGCGTCCGACGCCAGTGTCGGTACGTGAGGAACGCGATGAGCACGATCTCGAGCGCGCCGATGGCGCCCAGCCAGTCCGTGGGCACGCCCACGTACTTCAGTCCGCTGAGCAGCACGACGCCGGTGATGACCCGGCGCAGCAGGTACCCGTTCGAGCGCGAGGAGAGCAGTGAGCCGACGATGACCGCCGGGACGCTCCCGATGATGATCGAACTCGTCAGGCCGAGCTGCACGTGGCCGAAGAGCAGCGTCCCGAGCGCGGCGGAGAACGTCAGCGGCAGCGACTGCGCGAGGTCGGTGCCCACGAGCTGCTTGTTGCTCAGCGACGGGTACAGCATGACGAGCAGGACCAGGATCAGCGACCCCGCCCCCACCGAGGTGAGCCCGACCATGAAGCCGCCGACCACGCCGATGAGCACTGTCGGGAGCGGTCGCACCTTGACGTGCTCGTCGCCGGTGGCCGGTGTCTCGACGAAGGCCGAGCGATAGAAGATGGCGACCGACCCGATGATGAGCGCCGTGCCGAGCAGGATCTCGAGGCGGTGCTCGGCGAGCGCACTCTGGCCCAGGAGGTGCATCACGTACGTGCCGAAGAACGCCGCCGGCACTGAGCCGTAACAGAGGTAGCGGACCACGCCGGTGTTGACGGTTTTGCGCCTCCAGTGGATCACGACGCCGGCCGGCTTCATGAAGAACGCGGCCATGAGGTCCGACGCGATCGCCGCCGACGGCGTCACGCCGAAGAGCAGCACCAGCATCGGCGTCATCAGCGCGCCGCCTCCCATCCCGGTCAGTCCGACGAGGAGGCCGACGACGGCGCTCCCCAGGACGAGGTAGAGATCGATGTGCACGGCGGCTCCCGGACTACAAAATCGAGTGGATTAGTAGTTTATTGCGGAAGTACGCCGCGCCGTTCGATGCGCGCGCAGGCCGTGCGGCCAATGACTATTGGCGCAGCTCGCGAAGGAACGCGAGCACCTGGGGGCGGTCGCGCGTGCGCTTCATCGGCGGGAGCTTGCGGAACATGGTGGCGCGATAACTCGACTGCGCGAGTCGCGTGTCGAGCACGGCGACGACGCCGCGGTCGGTGTTGTTGCGGATCAGGCGACCGACGCCCTGGGCCAGCAGCATCGTCGCGCGGGGGAGGTCCACCTCGTAGAACGGACGCTCGGCGTTGGCCCGTCGGGCTTCGGCCAACGGATCGTTCGGTACGGAGAACGGCAGGCGGTCGATCGTGACCAGGCTGAGCGAGTGGCCGGGCACGTCGATGCCCTGCCAGAAGCTCGCCACGGCGAACAGGCTCGCCTCGGCGTTGTCGCGGAACTCCTCGATGATGCGCTGTCGTGAGCGCGTCCCCTGCACGAGGACCTCGGTCTCGATCCTCGGCGCGACGGCGTCAGCGACCCGGTTCATCACCGCGCGATTGGTGAAGAGCGCGAGCGTGCGACCTCCCGCGGCCTCTATCAGCTGGACGAGTTCCTCGATGATGGCCGCCTCGGCGCCGGCGTCGTTGCGCGCGGGGAAGTTCTCCGGCACGTACAACAGGGAGTTCGCGGCGTAGTCGAAGGGACTGTCGAAGTGCTCGATCGGCGTGGCGCCCAGTCCGAGGCTCTTGGGCAGCGTGTCGGGGATCGTGGCGCTGGTGAGGATCGCCGTGACGTGGCCCCACAGGTCGTCGGCCAGTCGCGGACCGACGTCGACCAACGAGATCTCGACGTCGACCTCGCGGTCACGCTTGGAGAGGAACAACAACTCGCCGGTGCGCACGTTGTTCACCCGCGCGAGGTCGTTCAACAGGTGGATCGCCGGCCCGAGCGCGCGGATCTTGCGGGCCTCGGCGTCGGCGCCACTGGTGGTGAGCGAACGCAGCCCCTCGACGAGGGCGGTGACCAGTTCATTGGCGCGGCTCAACTCTCGCGCGCAGTCCTCGTCCAGTCCGGTCAGTTCGTTGCGGTCGTACTGGATCTGCAGGGACGTAGCGAATCGGTCGGCGACCGCGACGAGTTCGACGGCGCGCTCCACGAACTCCGTGCCGAGCAGGGGCCGTGCCACGCCGGCCAGGGCGCGCAGTCGCGTGGCGTTGAGCGAGGTGCCCAGCAGCGAGGCGAAGATGTCGACGATCTCGTGGGCCTCATCGAAGACGACGAACTCGTGCGCCGGCAGGATCGTCGAACCCGACGCCAGGTGCGACGCGTAGAGGTGGGTGTTGACGATGAGGATCGAGGACTCCGCGGCGCGGTCCTTCGCCAGTTCGGCGAAGCAATTCTGCCCCTGGGGACAGTTGACCCGGTGGAGGCACTCCTGGGGCGTCACCGAGAGCTGGCGCCACGCGCGCTGGTCGACCTCGAAGGAGAGTTCGTCGCGGTCACCGGTCTCGGTCTCGTTCGACCACCGCAGGATCCGTCGCATCTGGTCGGCCACGCCCTTGGGTACGTCCGAGCCGTCGTCGAAACTGAGCTGGGTGTCGCCGCTGACGCTGTGGGCGCGGTTGCGACAGAAGTAGTTCTGCTTGCCCTTTAGGACCGCGACGCGCACGCCCGGTGCGTTCGCCGCGACCGTCGGCGCGTCCTTCATCGCCAGCTGGTCCTGCAGGTTCTTCGTCGCCGTGGCGACGACCACGCGTTGGCCGGACATCACGGCCGGGATCAGATAGGCCAGCGACTTGCCGATGCCGGTACCGGCCTCGATGACGGTCGTGCGGCGCCGCGAGAACGCTGCGGCGACGCTGCGCACCATGGCGCGCTGTCCCTCGCGGCTCTCGCCGCCGCCCGGCAGGTCGTGCGTGATGCGGTCCAGCAGCGCCAACGCGCGTTCGGCGTCGATGGCGACCACGTCGTCGTCGAGCTGCACGCCCGGCGCGTCATCGGGTTCGACGTAGGCGCTCTCCTCGTCGGGATCGAAACCGTGCACCCATCGACCTTAAGGGTTCGCACGGATGGAATCGTGAGTTCCAAGAACTAGGTTTTAGAGGTGCCCGATCCGCGTCCGCGTCCGATTCCCACGTCCCTCGACGCCTCGAGCGTGCCCCACCACGTGGCCATCGTCATGGACGGCAACGGCCGCTGGGCGCAGCGTCAGGGCCTGCCGCGCACCGTCGGTCACGGCGCCGGCGAGGAGTCGCTGCTCGACACGACCTACGGCGCGCTGGCGATCGGCGTGAAGGTCCTCACGGTCTACGCCTTCTCGACCGAGAACTGGCGTCGTCCGGTCGACGAGGTCCGTTACCTCATGAACTTCAACAGCGGTCTGCTGCAGCGCCGCCAGCAGGAACTGCACGAAGAGGGCGTGCGGATCACGTTCTCGGGCCGGCGCGACTGGCGCGTGCCGAAGAAGGTCCTCACCAACATGGAGAACGCCGCCGAGTTGACCAAGAAGAACAAGGCGCTGACGCTCAACATCGCCTTCAACTACGGCGGTCGCGCCGAGATCGTCGACGCGGTCGCGCGTCTCGTCGCCGACAAGGTCCCGGCCAACAAGGTCGACGAGAAGGCGCTGCGCACCCGCATGTACCACCCCGAGCTGCCCGACCCCGACCTCGTCATCCGCACCTCGGGGGAGTACCGGATCTCGAACTTCCTGCTCTGGGAGATGGCGTACTCCGAGCTGGTCTTCACCGACGTGCTCTGGCCCGACTTTCGCCGCGAGAACCTGTTCGAGGCGGTCGAGGAGTACCAGCAGCGCGAGCGCCGTTTCGGGGGTCTCGACAAGTGATCATGACCAAGACGATGGCGGTCGTCGGCGTGCTGTTCTACGCGTTCTTGTGGGCGCTCTACGCCAAGGGTGACTCGGTGCTGCTGGCGCCGCTGCTGATCCCGGCGATCATCGCGATCATGGTCGCCCTCGGCGTGGCCCTGCAGCGCTTCATGGGCATCGAGCCGCGCAAGCAGCACTTCGACGACGGGTCCGACGAGCCCGAGCAGTGAAGGAGATCCGCGACGACGCCGTCGTGCTGCGCACGTACAAGTCGGGCGAGTCCGACCGCGTCGTCGTGCTCTGGACCCGCCACTTCGGCAAGGTGCGCGTGCTCGCCAAGGGGATTCGCAAGACCACCAGTCGCCTGGGCGGCAACCTGGAGACGCTGGCCTACGTGAACGTCGACCTGGTGAAGACCCGGGGCGACTTCTACATCGCGCGCCACGTCGCGCACCGCGAACGACTCACGACGCTGCGCGCGTCCTACGCCCGGATCAACGCCGGCTACGCCGTCGTCGAGGTCATGGACGCGATCCCCTCGGACGACGTCGCCGACGAGGACATCTTCGACCTGCTCACCCGCGTGCTCCTCACCCTCGATGACGAGACCTACGACCCGATGCTGGTGCCGTCCTCCTTCTACTTCAGGCTGCTGGCCCTGGACGGCTCGGGGCCGGTCGTCGACGTCTGCGTCAACTGCGGACGCGACGTCACGCTCGTGGCCTTCGACGCCGAGGTCGGCGGCACGCTGTGCGCCGACTGCCGCTCGGGCACGTCGATCTCGCCGGCCGCGCTGGCGCTCATCCGACGCATCATGAGCGGCGACCTGGCGGCCGTACTGCGCGAGGCGTCACCCGCCGGCGCCGGCGAGGTGATGGCGATCGCGCTCGACTCGATCGAGTCGCACTTCGGCAAGCAGTTGCGCGCCACGCGCTCGACGCCGCCGCTCTCGCCACCGTCACCGGCCCGGTAACGTCGCCCACGATGACGAACGACACCGCGAGCGCCTTCGGGGTCTACGTCCACGTGCCCTTCTGCGCGCACCGCTGCGACTACTGCGCCTTCGCGACGTATTCCGACCGCGATCACCTGATGGAGGAGTACGTCACCTCGGTCATCCAGGAGATCGCGTGGGCCCGCGCCGACGGTCTGCCCGTGGCGACGTCGGTGTTCTTCGGCGGCGGGACCCCGTCGCGGCTCCCGGCCGAGGCGCTGTTGCGCATCCTCGACGAGATAGCGCGCACCGACGACGCCGAGGTGACCGTCGAGTGCAATCCCGAGGACGCGTCGGTCGAGCGCCTTCGCGCCTACGCCGCCGGCGGCGTCACGCGCATGAGCTTCGGCGTCCAGTCCACGCAACCGGCGGTGCTCGCCGACCTCGGACGCCGCCACGGCACGATGGCCCACGAATCGGTCTCGCGTAACGTGACCGCGGCCGGCTTCGCCACCTGGAACATGGACCTCATCATCGGGTCGCGCGCCGAATCGCTCGCCGACGTCGGACGCACCCTGGACGACCTCCTGGGACTGGCGTACCCGCCGCCGCACATCAGTTGCTACGTCTTGACGGCCGAAGCGGGCACGCCGCTCGGCGAGGACCCCGCGCGTCACCCCGACGAGGACGAGTCGGCCGACGCCTACGAACTGGTGAGTCGTGTCCTCGACGAGCACGGTTACCAGTGGGAGGAGATCTCGAACTGGGCCAAACCGGGCCACGAGTGCCGCCACAACCACGTCTACTGGGACCAGGACGACTACGTCGGCTTCGGCTCGGCCGCGCACTCGCACCGTCACGGGCGACGGTTCTGGAACGTGCGCACGCCCGATCGTTACGTCGCGATGGTGCGCGACGGCACGCGTCCGCTCGGCGGCGAGGAGCGTCTCGACGAGCGCACGCAGCTCTTCGAGCGCGACTCCCTGGCGCTGCGCACCGCCCGGGGCGTGCCGCTCGAGGCCTTCGACTCCCTTGAGGAGATCAGCACATCTCGTCACGGTCGCCGACGGGCGCGTGACGCTCGCGCCGCACGGTCGCCTGCTCGCCAACCAGGTGATCCTCCGGCTGGGCAGCGCGGAGTGACCCGGTAGCCTTATTTGATGAATTCGACGCCGGCCACCGCCCCCGACCTGCTGGAAAAGGTCACGAACCTCGCCAAGCGCCGCGGGTTCATCTTCCCCTCGGCCGAGATCTACGGCGGCTTCCGCTCCACCTACGACTACGGCCCGTTGGGCGTCAACATGCTGCGCAACGTCAAGCAGGCGTGGTGGCGCTCGATGGTCCAGCTGCGAACGGACATCGTCGGCCTGGACGCCGCGATCCTCGGCCCGCCGGCGATCTGGGCCGCGTCCGGGCACCTGGAGACCTTCACCGACCCGCTGGTCGACTGCAAGAAGTGCAAGGAGCGCTGGCGCGAGGACAAGATCGACGGGGTCTGTCCCAACTGCGGCTCGACCGAGTTCACCGAGCCCCGGGCCTTCAACCTGATGTTCAAGACCCAGGCCGGTCCCGTCGAGGGCGAGGGCGCGACCGCCTACCTGCGTCCCGAGACGGCCCAGGGCATCTTCACGAACTTCGCCAACGTGCTCACGAGCGTGCGCAAGAAGCCGCCCTTCGGCATCGCCCAGATCGGCAAGTCCTTCCGCAACGAGATCACGCCGCAGAACTTCGTCTTTCGCACGCGCGAGTTCGAGCAGATGGAGATGGAGTACTTCGTCCCCCCGGCCGACGCCGACCAGTGGTACCGCTACTGGATCGAGACGCGCCTCGCTTGGTACCTCGACCTCGGCATCCCCGCCGAGCAGCTCCGCTTGCACGAGCACGTCAAGGAGGACCTCTCGCACTACTCGCGCGGCACGACCGACGTGGAGTTCGCCTACCCCTGGGGCTGGGACGAGCTCGAGGGCGTGGCGAATCGCGGGGACTACGACCTGACCCAGCACGCCAACGCCTCGGGCGTGGCGCTGGACTACTTCGACCAGACGACCAACGAGCGCTACACGCCCTACGTCATCGAGCCGGCGGCCGGCGCCACGCGCGCGATGATGGCGTTCCTGCTCGCCGCGTACCACGAGGACGTCGTCGAGGGCGAGAGCCGAACGCTGCTGCGCCTCGACTGGCGCCTGGCGCCGTACCAGGTGGCCGTCCTGCCGCTCTCGAAGAAGGCCGAGCTGGAGGACGTCTCGCGCGAGGTGCTGGGGCTGTTGCAGCCGCACTACATGTGCGACTACGACGTGACCCAGTCGATCGGCCGGCGCTACCGTCGACAGGACGAGGTCGGCACGCCGTACTGCGTCACGGTCGACTTCGACTCGCTCGAGGACCGCGCCGTGACCGTGCGCGACCGCGACACGACCGAACAGGTGCGCGTGCCGATCACCGAGCTGGTGGCGACGCTGCGCGATCGGACCGGACAGTCCTGACGTGACCTACGACGGGCGGGGCCTGCGCTTCGGCACCGTCGCCGAGCAGTACGACCTGTTTCGCCCGGCGCCCCCTCGTGAGGTCGTCCCGGTCTTCGGCGACCTGCGCGGCAAGGACGTGCTCGAGGTGGGCGCGGGGACCGGCAAGTGGACGCGGCTGTTGCTCACCTTGGGAGCGGACGTCACCGTCGTCGAGCCCGACGACGACATGCGCGCGGTCCTCCTTCGCCGAAGCCCCGAGGTCCACACGTTGAAGGGCGTCGCCGAGGACCTGCCGGTCGAGGACGCGACGTTCGACGCGGTGCTGGTCTCCTCGGCCTGGCACTGGTTCGAGCAGCCGGCGGCGATGGACGAGATGGCGCGCGTGCTGCGCGACGACGGACGGCTCTTCGTCCTGTGGAACGGGTTCAGTCGCGACGTGCCCTGGCTCGCGCCACTCATCGCGCTGCGCGACCGGCCCGAGGACGACGGCAAGCGTCCGCGGGGGTGGGCCGCCGACCTGGGTATCGAGAGCGGCTTTGACGTCGAGACCCAGGTGGAGGTCCACTGGACGTGGACGAGGAGCGTCGAGGAACTCGTGTCGCTCTTCGGCACGTACTCCGGCGCGATCATCCGCACCGACGAGCAGCGACGCGAGATGGCGGACGAACTGCGCGAGCGATTCTCCGAACTCGCCGTCGACGGCGTCTTGGCGATGCCGATGACCGTGCGCGGCACGGTCGCGCGTCGACGTCCTCGTTAGCCCGTCGCGATCGGTTCGCGCCACACGAGCGCGAGGATCAAGATCGCCAGTCCGATGCCGCCCCCCAAGAGACAGTCACCGCGCCATCCGGCGTGCGCGTAACACTGACCGGCGGCCAGGGAGCCGAGCGCCGCGCCGATGAACGCGCACACCATGTAGGCACTGTTGATCCGACTGCGCGCGTCGGGGGCGAGTGAGTAGATGATCGACTGGTTGGTGATCTGGAGGCCCTGCATCCCGGCGTCGAGCACGACGATGCCGATCGCGAGCACCACGACGACGTTGCGACCGACGTAGAGGATCACGAAGGACGCGAGGATCGACGCCCCGCCGACGATGGTGGTCAGGTGCGATCGCTGCTTGTCGGCGTTTCGTCCGGCGACGTT
Source organism: uncultured Acidimicrobiaceae bacterium (assembly GCA_963700135.1). Taxonomy (GTDB): domain Bacteria; phylum Actinomycetota; class Acidimicrobiia; order Acidimicrobiales; family RAAP-2; genus RAAP-2. Next base: position 279,485 of record CAVOWM010000014.1, read on the forward strand.
CGCCGCGAGCACGCCCGCGGCGCCGAAGAGACCGAACAGCCCGATGACCAGGTTGTCGTAGTGGAACGGGGCGCCCGAGAGGTGGAAGGCCAGCGTCGTCCAGAGCGTGGAGAACGCCGCGAAGATGAGGATCCCGAACAGCGCGCGCCGGCGCAACAAGGGCAGCGTGGCGAACATCCGCAGGGTCCCGGCGAGGAGCCGACCGTAGGGCACGTGCGCGCGCACCGGCTCATTCGGCAGGACGCGGAACAACATCACCGCCATCAGCGCCAGGGCGACGCCGGCCGCGACGTAGACCGTGCGCCACCCGGCCGCCTGGGCGATCAGGCCCGAGACCGATCGCGACAGCAAGAGTCCCATCAAGAGCCCGGTCATCAGGCGCCCGATGACGCGGCCGCGCTGGGCCGGATCGGCCATGTCGGCACCGAGCGGGAGGATCACCTGGCCGCCGCACGAGGCCAGGCCGATGAAGAACGTGATCGCGGCGAAGAGTGCGAAGGAGTGCGCGGCGGCGGCGGTGAAGACGACGACGCTCGCCAGGACGAAGACGCTCACGGCGAGGCGTCGCCGGGGAATGAGGTCGCCGAGCGGCACCACGAAGGCGAGACCGGCGGCGTAGCCGGCCTGGATCAGCACCAGGAGCAACGTGGCCTTGGATTCGCTGATGCGAAAGTCCTTGGTCACCTGATGGAGCAGCGGCTGGAGGTAGTAGAGGTTGGCGACGATGACGCCGATCGCGATCGACATCAACGTGATCAACGTGCCCGAGAGCGGTTGCAACGCCTCGGTGTCGCTCGCGGAGGCGTTACTCACGACGCGAGGTTACCGGTCGTGAATCAGTTCGTCGGCGCGGGAGGGATCGAGTAGGTGACCTGCGCCTTGGCGACGAGTTCGATCTCGCCGCGCGAGTACAGGTCGACGTCGACGACCGCCAATCGCCTCCCGAGTTTCAACATGCGGGTGCGGGCCATCAGGTCGGTGAGCTGCGGTTTGCGCAAGAAGTCGATGTGCAGACTCGTGGTGACCGCGAGGACGACGGGACCGATCTGGGACATGATCGCGACCCACGCCGACGTGTCGGCGAGTGACATCATCACGGGTCCGGCCAGGGTGCCGCCCGGGCGCCCGTGACGATCGAGCACGGCGTAACTGACGATGACTTCGTCGTCGGTCACCTCCTCGACGCGCGGCGTGTCGACGTCGGGGAAGGCGTTCGAGAGGATCGCCTGTAGTTCAGCGACGCCCAGCACCGGCATCGTGGTTCAGGCGACCTTGCGGAACTGATTGACCGCCAGGGGCGCCAGCACCGAGATGATGCCGAGCGACCAGAGCAGCGAGACCCACACGCTGTCCCCGGTCGGGTAGCCGAGCATCAGACTGCGCACGGCGTCGGTCGCCTGACTCACCGGCTGATTGTTGGCGAAACCCTGGAGCCACCACGGCAGCTTGTCCAGGGGGATGAAGATCGTCGAGGCGAAGGTCAGGGGGAAGATCAGCGGGAACGTCATCGCCTGGGCCGTCTCGGAGTTCGGCGCGGCCAGGCCGATGAAGGCGAAGCCCCACGAGAGGCAGTACGCGAAGAGCAGCATCACCAGGCACGCGGCGATGTAGTCGACGAACCCGCCGTGGGGACGAAAGCCGACGAGGAACCCGACGCCGGTGATGATGACCAGGACCAGCACGTTGCGCGCCGTGTCGGCGAGCGTGCGGCCGCCGAGGACGGCCATGCGCGCCATCGGCAAGGCCTTGAAGCGCTCGATGAGTCCGCGCTGCAGGTCCTCGGCGAGACCGATCGCGGTGCCGATCGCCCCGAAGATCGTCGTCTGCACGAGGATGCCGGGTACGAGGTAATTGACGTACAGCCCGCCCGGCACCGACGCGCCGAGGGCGCCGCCGAAGACGTAGCGGAACAAGAGCACGAACATCACCGGCTGGATGACCAGGAAGACCAGCGCCGTCGGTATACGTATGAGCGCCAACAGGTTGCGTCGCGCCAACGTCATCACGTCGCGTACGGCGTAGTGCAGGGCGCTGTGGTGCGGCGTGGCGGACGCCGTCGTCACCGAGCTCGTCGTCATACCTGGGCCTTTCGTCGCTCGCGACGCGACAGTTTCTCCGTCACCTCGAGCGTCTCGTCTTCCGCTTTATGGCCCGTGAGTTGCAAGAAGACGTCGTCGAGGCTCGGCTCTCGCAATTGGAGACCAGCGACTTCGATGGCCGCGGCGTCGATACGTCGAAGGGCCTCAGCGGCCGTCGCCGGGCCCTTGTCGACGGTCAACTCGATGACGGTGCCGTCGACGTTGGGTGGCTTGGAGGAGAGATCGGCGATGAGGCCGAGCGCGCGTTGCGCATCACCGGTCGTCGCGAAGGTGAGCACCAGGACCGTGTTCCCGAGCGAGCTCTTGAGTTCCGACGACGTGCCCTCGGCGATGATCTTGCCGTGGTCGAGCACCACGAGCTGCTTGCAGAGGCGGTCGGCCTCTTCGAGGTACTGGGTCGTCAAGAGGATCGTCGTGCCCCCTTCGACGAGTCCCTCGATGATCGCCCAGAGGTCCTGACGGCTCTGGGGATCGAGGCCCGTGGTCGGTTCGTCCAGGAAGAGGATCGGCGGACCGGCCACCAGTGCAGCCGCGAGGTCCAAACGGCGCCGCATGCCCCCCGAGTAGGTCGAGGCCAGTTTGTTGGCGAACTCGGCCAATCCGAAGTCGGCGAGGAGTTCGCGCGAGCGCGTGACGGCCGTGGCCTTCTCCATGTGGTTGAGGAACCCCACCATCCGGAGGTTCTCGAAACCGGTCAGGTTCTCGTCGACCGCCGCGAACTGACCGGCGAGTCCGATGATCCGACGGACGTGACCGGGGTGCTTCACGACGTCGTAGCCGCCGACGAGAGCCCGGCCCTCGGTCGGTGCCAGCACCGTCGAGAGGATGCGCACCATGGTCGTCTTGCCTGAACCGTTAGGTCCGAGCAGTCCGAAGACCTGTCCGGTCGGCACTCGCAGCGAGACGCCGTCGAGCGCTCGGAAGTTGCCGTCGTTGAACGTGCGGACGATATCGGTCGCCTCCACCGAGAATTCAGACATGGGCAAGAGTTTAGGCAGACGGGGTTACGAGTCCGATGTGAGTGCGTGACCGAACCGGTACCTTCTTGCTATGGCCATATCGGAGAGTGAGATCGCGCAGGTTCGCTCGGCGACCGACATCGTGGCCCTCATCAGCGAGACCGTGGCCCTCAAGAAGTCCGGTCGACGCTGGACCGGACTGTGCCCGTTCCACGGCGAGAAGACCCCGTCGTTCTCGGTCAACGCCGAAGAGGGTCGGTACTACTGCTTCGGCTGTCGCGCCTCGGGGGACCAGATCACCTTCGTGCGTGAGATCCAGCATCTCGACTTCATGGACGCGCTGCGCCTGCTCGCCGATCGCGCGGGGATCGAGCTGCACGACGACGCCCACGCCGGCCCGGCCCGCAAGGAGCGACAAGAGGCGATGGCGGCCATGGACAGGGCCGTCACCTGGTACCACGAGCGGCTGTTGCACGCGCCCGACGCCCGACCGGCGCGCGAGTACCTGAAGTCGCGCGGCATCGGCGGCGACATCGCTCGTCAGTTCAAGCTCGGCTGGGCGCCGGACGAATGGGACGCCCTGGCCAAGGGATTGAAACTCACGGAGAAGGTCCTGACGGACACCGGCCTGGGCTTCGTCAACAAGGGCGATCGCCGCCAGGACTTCCTGCGGGCTCGGGTCATCTTCCCGATCTTCGATCCCGGTGGCAAGGCGATCGCGGTGGGCGGTCGAATCCTGCCCCCGCCGTTCGGGAGCGCCGTGCGGCCCGACGGTCGCGTCGAGGCGAAGTACAAGAACTCGCCCGAGACCTCGATCTACTCCAAGCGTCGCACGCTCTACGCGCTGAACTGGGCCAAGGACGACGTCATCAAGTCCGACGAGATCATCGTGTGCGAGGGCTACACCGACGTCATTGCGTTCTTCATGTCCGGCCTGCCGCGCGCCGTGGCGACGTGCGGTACGGCGCTCGGTGAGGAGCACTTCAAGACGATGCGGAACTTCGCCAAGCGCATCGTCCTCGCCTACGACGCCGACAAGGCCGGCCAGAGCGCGGCCGCGTCGGTCTACCAGTGGGAGCGTCAGCACGAGGTCGACGTGTTCGTGGCGCACCTGCCGAAGGGACAAGACCCCGCGGAACTCGCCCAGCACGACCCCGAGGCCCTGCGAAAGTCGGTCGCCGACGCCGTGCCGTTCCTGCGGTTCCGATTGGACCGCGTACTCGACAGCGCCAATCTCGCGACGGCCGAGGGACGCGGCCGAGCCGCCGAACACGCCATGGAGGTCTTGGCCGAGCACCCGAGTGAGCTCGTCCGCGACCAGTACGTCATGCAGGTCGCGAGCACGCTGCGCCTCGAGGAGTCGCTCCTTCGTCCGCGCGTCGCCGAGTTGGCGCGCAATCCGAAGCCGAAGACCGCCAACGATCCGCCACCGGTCGCGGCCGTGCAGCCGCGAAGCGCGCGACTCCCGATGCCGCGTCCCGGACTCGAGGCGCTGCGGCTTCGCGTGCACTTTCCCAACGACGTGAGGGACCGCCTCATCGCCGCGTACTTCGTCAATGACGTGCAACGTGAGATCTTCGAGGGTCTTGCCAGCGATCGGTCATTGTCCGAGGTGATCGACGAACTGGAGCGTCGCGGCGAGGAGGAGGCGGCGCACGTGCTGAGTCAACTCGCGGTCGATGAACTGGACCGCGAGTACACCGTGGAGGACGTGACCGCCGTCGTGTCCCAACTCATCCGCAGCGCCGTCACCGTCGAATTAAAGAACGTGGCGCGCGACCTCAATGACGGCAACATGACGCCGGAGGTCGCCGACGTGACCGTGCGCGACGTGAAGGAACGGCTGGTCCTCTTGGAGGGTCCGTCGGGGCAGCTCGCCGAGAACGAACTTCGAGAGTGGCTCCTAGAACGAACATCGTCCAGGTTGTCGTGACCGGAGCGACGCTCGGCATCATCGGCGGTCTCGAGATGACGGCACCGCTCAGCGTCGACGAGGAGCGCAGTCTCTATCCCGTCATCCAGCAGGGGAGGCGAGCGGGGCAGCTCCTCGAGCGCGGATCACTCGACGCGACGGAGCGTCGGCGATTGCTCCGACAGCGTCACGCCGGTCAAGAGGCGGAGTCCACGCTCCTGCGAGCGACGCTGGGACTCGTGCGCACCCGGGTGGTCGAACGGGGCTACCGATTCGGCAACGACGAGTTGGAGGCGGCGGGCGTCGAGGCACTGGTGAACGCCCTTCGACGATTCGATCCCGAACAAGGGAACCGATTCTCCACCTACGCCAACTACTGGATAATGAAACTCGTCAACCAGGCCGTGCAACTGCAGGCGGGCGTCACCGATTCGGAGATGCGGCACATCCTGAAACTGCAAAAGCTCATGCGGGCCAATCCCGCGAGGCAGATGACCAAGCGCGACGTGGCCCAGGCACTCGGGATTTCGCAAGCCAAAGCCCATGAGACGATGCAGCTGAACCGCGAACTCCAGTCCCGCCGCTACGGCACCACTGAGTTGGATGACGATGCGGACTTCAAGATGCGACGCGACGTCAGCGACCCGCCCTCGTGGGTTATCGACGCGCTTCGACGGATTTGCGGTGATGACTTCGACGCGTTCTGGCAGTTCACGTTCAAGACGATGTCGATCGACGAAATTGCGCGCGCGCACGGTATCTCGCGCCAGGGAATGACGAAGCGAATCGCGCGCTGTCGACGACTGGTGCGTGAGAGTCCTGACGCGGACCGGCTCTTACAGTGGTTCGCCCGACAGTGAGTCTCGGCGGTCGGTGCTAAAGTTTCCCTGCTTTCAATATCCTTTCCCAGATAGCTCAATTGGCAGAGCAAGCGACTGTTAATCGCTAGGTTGCAGGTTCGAGTCCTGCTCTGGGAGCGTTCGCCCCGTCATTGTTCTAAAGGGCCGTAGCTCAGTGGTTAGAGCAGGGGACTCATAATCCCTCGGTCGTGGGTTCGATCCCCACCGGCCCTACTGATGCTCGTGAAATTTGTTTAGTTCCCGCCAGCAGACTTTGTGAGGTCTTTGAAGACTTCTGGATCGGGAGTTGTGCCAGTGGCACGAGCGCGCCGCATTTCATCGAATGCGCGAGACCAAATCGAAGTATGGTCGTCCGCTGAAGTTTGCTGAGAATCTGTTTCGGACCGAGTCATGTTCTCTCCTGTGATCACAGCATACCGACAACAAGCAAAATGATCGCGACGGCTAAGGAGGTTGCCGCTGAAATCACCCAGAAGGATTTTGCGCGCAATCTGAAGTCGTTGCGTATGGCCGCCAAGGCGTCCATCTCCAAAAGAACGTCCTCCGTCAGCTCAGTGTCTGCGGTGTCAAGTATCTGCCGCAAAAGGGCGTTCAGTTCTTTTGGCTCTCGTCCAGGACGGTTAACGATCAGGGCAATCACGGCCAACACCACGGAGAGTCCCGCAATCGCCACGCCGAACTTGCCAAATCCCTTTTGATCGAGACCGGTGACGATTCCCGCAAGGGTTGTCACGACACCCCCAAGCCCAGCGAATACTCCCGCAGTGGTATTGAGTGAATCTGAACGCGCGATTTGATCAGAAAGGAGCGTATCGAAGACTCTTACGGCGACTCGATAGGGTTCCCGACCGTTAGATTCCGTGGAGATCACCATTGCGTTGAAAAGTAGAGCCGTGGTGTGACATGGTTTCCGTGTGCAAGCAATCGTGACCGACCCGAAGAGAAAACGGTTCCTGTCCATCGTGCCAATTGTGTTTCTAGTCATCGTTGTGGCGTGCGTGTCATCGGTGATCACTTGGTCGCTCACTAGCCACTCGAGATCTCAGGTAACGTTCGAAGCTGCACATCTTTGCTCCGGCAATTCGCTACCTGCCTTTGAGCAACATCAAGGCGCCGGAGGCTCAATGTATGTCAGCGTCATCTTTCTGAACACGTCGAAGTCCAGTTGTACGTTGACGGGTTTTCCGACTGTCACGCTCTACAACGCGGCAGGGAGGCCTATGACCAATGAGTCGCAGAAGAATTCTCCATGGATCCCAACGCGTCGAGTGACGGTGTCGAGCGGCGGAGTAGCGGGATTCACTATTCAGTTCCCCGACGGAGCCGTCCGGGGCATTGACCCTCCACAAGGTTGCCGCATGGCCACGTCGACGCAAGTGAAGTTGCCACACGTGTTTGAAAATGGTCAACCGTTCACTGCGTATTTCTCGATGAAGTTGGCTCCTTGTGATGGCGGAGGATTCGAAGTAACGGCGGTTCAGAAAGGTGACCCGCTTCCCTGAACACATTCTTCATTTCGATTGGCATAATCCCACGCTTCATCCCACATACCAAACCGACACCACCGGACGAATCCGACGCCACAGGACAATGGATCGAGCGATTATCGGATCAAACCGACTCCACCGGACCAGTCCGACGGATTGCTTCCACCTCATAATCCCTCGGTCGTGGGTTCGATCCCCACCGGCCCTACTCGACAGAGGTCTTTCTCACTTTCAGTTACTGGCAAGTGAGGTGGGAAGGCAGTAGTAGATGTCGAGCGCCAGTGGGGAGTTCGACCCGGCCGGCGCCGGGAGCGCTGAGCAGTGGCGCGCGATCCATACAAAGCGGGGGTCGGTAGAGATGGGGGACTGCAGCACAAGGTGAAATCTCCCCTCACCGATCCAGTCCTTCAGTTCATGGAGAGAAGGTTCGGGACCAAAACCTGTAAAGCCGCCTATCGGCAACACCTCTTGCCCGCTCTCAAATATGAAAGGTGCTGCCAGCGCCGATGTTTCCGTCGCCATTAGGTATGGAGCCCCATCTCGAAGACGCTCTAATTCGGGAAGTTGCGAACTCGTGAGCGACGTTGAGAAAAGATTCCGAATAGTAGTCGAAGCAGAGACTGATTCGAATGGCGTGTCAAATGAACCCAGCGAATTGGAGGCGATTGTCGCAGAGGCGATTAACGGAATAAACAAGACAGTGACGAGCGAACCGATTGCCCCAATCGAAATGATTCTCAACCACCGTGCTCTCAAGATGGCAACAATGCAGCCAACGAGAGTAAGCGCACCCAATAACAACAGTGCCGGCTTAAGCCAATAGTGCACGCCAACTCCACTCGAAGGTAGAAGCCATTCGGCGTAACCGACGGTCGCGATGACCGCGGCGCCCAGAGATGATTTGATCCACAGTGAGTCTCGTGCTCGCCACGCAGTGGTCGATCCTCCCGCTATGAGACCGGCCAATGCGGGGGACAACGCAGCGACGTAATAGGAATTGATGCTGGTGCCGATGCTGAACACGAGTGCGAATGCGAGCAACCATGTTCCCCACAGAAGTAAGTTGACTCTTTCCGGATCGATCCTCGGTCGGCGACGCGTCGCCATGAGCCCGCCGACGAGCGAAATGAACGCCGCTGGCATCAGCCATCCCTCGTCCAAACCTAAGGGTCCCGTCAGAAGCCGATTCCACGCGGGAGGTGGAGGAAGAGGAATCTCCAGACCGATGGACTGCCTGAGAAGTTGGTCCGGTGAGTCTTGATTCACGCGGCCGAAGCCGTTGTAGACGAAGACTTGGGTGAAGACCGAGTTGTCGGTACTTCCGTCAGCGTAAGGGCGCGACTGCGAGGGAGTCACGGTGACCACCGTCATCCAGCTCAATGACACGATCACCACGACTATCGTCAATACTCCGATCCGCAATAGGCGTCGGGTCCATTGTCCTTGCCCCCCAACTACGAGGACGAGCCAAAGTGCAGGTAACACGAGCCACGCCTCAAGCATCTTCGCTTGAAACGCGAGCCCCACCCAGAGCCCCGTTGCGAGCAAACCTGACCACCGATTCGACGAGATGGCACTGACGAGTGAGTCAGCGGCCAGCAAGAGGAGCAAGATCATCAGGGTGTCGGAAATATTTCCGCGATCCAGGGCGACGTTCGCGGGCGACACCGCAAGGAGGAATGAGGCCAGCAGTCCCGCGCCCGGACCGCACAGTCGTCGTACAAGTCGAAAAAGGACGAGGATGGAGAGAACGCCCTCGATCACTTGTGGGAGGACGATCGACCAGGTGTGAAGTCCGAAGATTCGTACAGAGAGAGCTTGGACCCAGAACGCACCGGGAAGTTTGTCGAGCGAAATCGTCCCCGCCGGATCGAAGGTGCCGAAGAAGAAGTCACGCCAACTCGTCGACATAGTGCGTACAGCGGCTGCATAATACGTCTCGAGGTAGGGTCCGGTGCGCCAGGAGTACAAGACCCCAGCTACTACAGCTATGGCCAGAAGCGATGGGCGAGACCAGTTCGGTTGGTCTGCAGGAGATGTCCAGAAGAATAGTGGTGACCGAGTTTTTGGACTGCTCTCTTCATCGGTCCGAGCTGTAGAGGCGGCATCGGCGTTCACCACGAAGCACCGGCGAATTGCCTAGCAAGCCAACGTGGAGTCCGTGGCATCGGATGGCCACGAATTAACGAGTCGGTGAGTTCCAAGCGAGCGGACGTCACCGTTCCGGACGTTCCGGTCGCAAACCCTTTGGTCATTAGGCCACGATACCGATGGGCATTGCGCTCAAAGGTGACGACGCTCTCGATTCAATTCGAGCGCTGGAATCCCACATTTCATCCAACAGACAAGAACGACACCGCCGACTAATCCGACACGACCGGAAGAAGAGATCAGTTCCATCCGGATGTATCCGACGTTACGAGACCGGTCCGACAGTTTTCTCCCACCTCATAATCCCTCGGTCGTGGGTTCGATCCCCACCGGCCCTACCCTTTCGTCCTGCCAAACCAATTGAGCTGCGAGGAGCTGCCCGGCGAGCCCCTTAAGGTTGAACGGACGCATAGGACCTACGAAGAACGCATCCCCGATCACTGCCGTTGCTTGCTCCGAGATGAGGATTTCATCGGAGCTAGCCGCTGCGCAAAGTCGCGATGCAATGACGACAGTACGCCCAAAGAAGTCCCCGCTTTCCGCGGTCGCGTTGCCTAAGTGGATCCCCATTCGAACATGGATATTGATGCCGTCGAATCCTTTGCTGAATGCTCGTTGCAGTCCGATGGCGCATGCTGCGGCGGAGCCCATGGCGGGAAAAGCGAGCATGAAGCCGTCGCCCTGATTCTTCACCACCGCACCCCCAAACATCGAAGTCTGCTGTTGGACAAGCGCGGCGTGCCAATCGAACATTTCGAGCCATCGTGACTCGCCGAGTTGTTCCATGAGCGCAGTGGATTCGACGATGTCGGTGAACATGACGGCAACCGTCCCATCAGCTGCTGTCGTCTCGACGGGGGTCTGGAAATCCTCGACGAGTCGGAGAATCTCGTCAACTGACGTCGTGCCAGACTTTCCGAAGGCCTCCTCGTTAGCAACGCCGATGGATGCATGCCAATGCACGGCTCTCCAGTAGGCACCATCTTCATGAAATATGAGAGTGGCCCGACTGATGCGTTCAACGTGGCCCAGGACATTCATGCGGTTCGTCATGACTACCCATCCGACCGTGCCTTCCTTCCACGCTTCAATGTTCTCTCTCACAAATGATTCAGGCGCCGCGCCTGGAGTTCTCTCTTCGAACCAGACACGCAGATATGCCGCGACGGTGTCGAAGCCCGAGTAGAACTCCTCCCCGTCGGTACCGATAAGGCTGGTGCCCAACTCCCTTGAAAAACTGTCGATGACGCCATCGGCACTGTCGCTGGCGTACGTCTTGAAGATTCGCTCGACGACCTGTATCAGCTCTGGTGCGGGTTCCACGAGCCGAACTTAGTCCGTTCCGTTTCGATCAGATCATCCTTTCGAGCGCATGCTGAAGCTGTCGCGTCGCTACTAATCCAACGTTTCATCCGACATACCAATCCGACACCACCGGACCAGACCGAACTCATCGGACGTAAAGCACGATGATTTTCAGACCAATCCGACGCCACCGGACCGGTTCGACCGATTGCTCTCACCTCATAATTTCTCGGTCGTGGGTTCGATCGACTCCGGCGCTACCTACCAACCATGACGAATCACTTTTCAAGTTCAATGTCAACTGCGCGAAGACGAGCGGCCATTGATGCCAGCAACTTCATCGCTACGTCCGGAGATGACTCGACCAAGCGAACAAATTCTCTTCGATTGAACACGGTGACGGTCATATCAGTTTCGGCGATCACCGTGGCGCTACGGCGTTCTCCGTCAAGGAGCGACATCTCACCGAATAGGTCGCCGGGACCTAAGTTCGCCACCTCGACTTGATCACCGACGGTGCAGTGCGCGTTCCCAGACACAATCAGGAACGCCTCTTGGCCGATCGCGCCCTCTTTGGTCAGCACCTGATTGGCGGCAATCTCTAGAGTGACTCCGAGTTGCGCCACGGACTCCAACTCTTTGCGAGAGAGTCCGGCGAAAAGAGGTCGCTGAGCGAGCATCTCGATTCCTTCTGGCGGAATGCGCATCGTTCCTCCTCAATCAACCTATAAAACGTGCCTTGAGCGTACTTCGAAAGCACTAACTCGCGGGCTCATTTACATTTCGCACCTCCGCAGTCTTTCCGGAATATCGTCGCGCTATGGCACCCACGGAGACACGCCGTTTCCCAAGGGAACCGACTCTTGCCGTCCTCTTCCAAGAATTGCATGACGCCGGCCATTGGGTCGACGGCAAAGTTCCTAATCGAAGCCGGAGGCCCAGCACCGCAAAGAACAGGAGACACCATGAGTTACTTACCCGAGACGGACCCCAGCGAGAGTGTTGTGACCAAGCCCGCCGTTGGTTCAGTGAATGAAGTGGTCGCGAAGCTCTGCGAACTCGTCGATGCACGCGGGCTGAAACTCTTCGCCATCTTCGACCACAGTGGCGAGGCACGTCAGCGCGGTCTTGAGCTCCGCGAAACCAAGGTGGTGGTCTTTGGTGGCCCTGAAGCGGGTACGCCGGTGATGCGATCCGTGCCGCTCGTCGCGCTCGATCTCCCCCTCAAGGTGCTCATCTGGGACGACGCCGGAAAGACCAGGGTGAGCTACACGGCCCCAGGTGCACTCGCTGCTCGCTACAAGCTGAGTGAAGAGCTCGCGCAGCGACTCGCTGGCATCGGTCCAATCACTGACGATCTCGTCGCCACATGACGGGAACGACTGCGGGAGTGCGCGTCATTGCATGCGTGCGCATACGTCAATCGTCATGAACCGGAGCCGACATCAACGGATAAAGGGTTGACGGAGGACTTCCGCTCACGTGTCACGCGTGGGCTTTGGAGTCCTTCACACGGGTACGATGACCGCTCGGCCGCGCAGGGAGCCTTCGTGCAGCCTCTCGTACGCAGCCGGGGCATTCTCGAGAGAGAACACCTCGGTTTCGACGTGCACCAGACCACGCCGCGCTAGTTCGAGCACCTCGAACAGTTCGGAGCGCGTGCCCCAGTACGGGGCGCGGATCGACGACTCATACGGCCCTGCGAGGAGGCCCACCGGCAGTGCGCCGGCCCCGACCCCGACCAGCACCACGTCGCCTTCGACGCGAACGACCGCCTTGGCCAGGTCCATCGTGGCCTGCGCGGCGACGAAGTCGAAGACCGCCGTCGCCCCGAGTCCGTTGGTCAACGTCTTGATCGCCCCGACGGCGGCGATGTCCGAACGCAACGTGTGATGCGCACCCACCTCGGTGGCCAGCGCCAACTTCGCGTCATCCACGTCGAGTGCGATGACGGTCGCCGGGCTCAGTGCCCGCAATAGCTGCACCGCCACGTGACCGAGGCCGCCGACCCCGATGACGACGGCCGTCGCGCCGGGCACGAGCTTCGCGAGCGAGCCCTTGATCGCGTGATACGGCGTCAGACCGGCGTCGGTGAGGCTCACGGTCTTGACCGCGTCGAGCCCGTCCAGGGGCACCACATGGCGAATGTCATCGACGATCATGTACTCGGCCATCGAGCCGGGCGCTCCCAGTCCCGGGGGCGCGATGCCCTCGGCGGCGGCTCGTTCGCAGTAGTTCTCGTGCCCCTGGGCACAGGCGTAGCACCGGCCGCAACCCCAGGCACCGTAGACGGCGACCTGCACGCCCAGATGGCGTCCGTCGACTCCCTCGCCCACCATGTCGATGATTCCAGCGCCCTCGTGACCAAGTGTGAGGGGTAGTCCGAACGTGTAGACCTCGGCCGGCAGGCTCATGATGAAGGCGTCGGAGTGACAGACGCCCGCGGCCGTGACCTTAAGCCGTAACTGTCCCGGGCCTGGCGTCGGCGTGTCGATCTCGACCACCTCCGGCGCGGCTCCAATGGTTCGATATTGCAGAGCCTTCACGACGGCTTCCTTTCGTCAACACCCCGAAACGCGGTCCCTACGTCAGAGCGAGTTGGTCGTCACGGTGGCGCGGTTGAGTAGTCGAGTGCTCACCGAGACGACCCTCCAGAGCACCTTGACTTTGGCGTAGAGATAGTCCGCGGTCGAGAGCGCGCGGTTGCGAGCGAGAGTTGGATTGGAGAGTGCGTACCCCGTGATCGTCACCTTCGCCCCCGTCTCGAGTTTTCTCGCGAGCGCTTGGAGTTGTGACTTGTCCGACGGGGTGAGCGCGTAACTCCCCGCCGCAAAATTCAGGTTCAGCGCGGCCGGCAACTTCGAGTGCTTCGTTGGAATGGTGGTAGTGGGACTTGAAGTCAGTGGCGTGAGGGCGAAGGTCAACGTCGAATCCGCGTTGGCTGGCTCAGCACCGCCCGTCTGGAGCTGGCAGCACGTCCACGACGTTCCTTTTCCAGTCCAGTAGCCGTTGTTCAGACTCGTGTACGAGGGAGCCGAGCCCGGCGTGCCGCCAAACACGTTCAACGAGAAGCCGTTGTTGGCGGGCAACGACACGATGACGTCGACGTTCATGTTCGATACGAGGGGAATGGTGACGACGCACTGGGTTGCACTCGACGGGACGCACGTGACGTTCAATGAACTCTGGGCCGATGCCGTCGCCACGAACGTGGACGAGCCAACGGCGGTGAGCATCGCGGCCACGGCCACACGCGAGGAGATTCTTCGCCACCTCATGCGAGCATCATAGATTGCGAATTGAATCTTCGTCAGGTCCCGGGGCGATCCGTGGTCTTGGAATCGGATTCGAGCGCCTTGGGCTCAGCGTGATGATCAGTCAATTTGACGCCAGGTCATGAAGCGGATGCGCACGAACTGGGGCCGGCATATTTCCCGGGAGTTCCCGCCGAAGGTACCGCCACGTAAAGTGCTCCGGACACGATCGAGAAGGCGTAATGCGGTGCGTTGTTGGGCCACGACTGCAGGTAGGGCTGTGCCGCCGTGGGTGTCGTCGTCAACAGGAGCGAGGTCGCCGGCGTTCCGGCATTTTGCGCGTTGAAGATCGCGATCGCCGACGCGACCGTTGCCCCGTCCGCCTGGCAGGCGGCGACCGCACTCTTACCGGTGATGCCACCGAGGGCGAAAATCACCACTGCGGCCAAGATGCCGAGAACAACGATGACGATGAGGACTTCGAGCAGTGTGAAGCCGTCGATTGCTCCAGCGCGCCACTGGCGCATCAGTCGGTGAATGGAATTCTCGATGCTGGAAACTCCTCTCGCTCACGAGCACCCACTTTTGGTGTCTCGCCATCAACCTGCTCGAAACGACTTCGTCCTGCTTTTCGGTCGACTTCTTGATTCGAGGTTCGCCCCACTCGTTCGGCACGTTTGAGTGGAACGAACGCTATGAAAAAGGTTAACGCGCCGTTGTACACAGAACGGTGCTTTCCGACGTGAAGTCCTTGCGCGCCAACTGCGTACGACGGAACGTCCGGGTCCCACTCGCGCCACGTCACGGCGATCCCACGCGCCGCTCACGGCGTGATTCGGGAGTCGCATTCACTGCGGCTGGTTCATTGTGAAGGGCCGGATCGAATGACGTACTGTGAGTGCGCTGCGGAGAGGCGGGTGCGATGGGCGACCGAATTGATGGCAAGGTGTGCGTGGTGACTGGTGCGGGGTCCGGCATCGGACGAGCGTCCGCGATCCGGTTGGCGGAAGAGGGCGGCCGCGTCCTTTGTACCGATCTGAACGGGGACTCCGCTGAGGAGACAGCGGGGATGGCTCGAACCGCTGGCGGCGTCGCCAGTTCGGGGCAGGTCGACGTGAGCGATTCGAGTGCCGTCGACGCGATGATCGCCGACGCCGTCGACCGGTACGGTCGACTTGACGTGCTGGTTAACAACGCGGGGGTGAACATCCCGGGCGTCTTGCACGAAGTGAGCGACGAGGTCATCGATCGAACGTTGGCGGTGAACGTCAAGGGGCAGATCTACGGGTGTCGGGCGGCGATCCCGCACATGCTCGCGAGCGGCGGCGGTTCGATTATCAACATTTCGAGCGTGAACGGTCTGGTCTCCGAGCCATTCCTCGCCGTCTACTCGGCGTCGAAGGGTGCCTCCGTCATGCTCACGAAGGGGGTCGCTCTCGACTACGCGAAACGCGGCATCCGTTGCAACGTGATCTGTCCCGGCTGGGTCGACACGCCGATCAACTACGCGCACGCCGAGATGCTCGGTGGCCTCGCGCATGTCTACGAGACCATCGATTCCTTCCAACCGATAGGTCGACCAGGTGAGCCCCGCGAAATCGCGAACGTGGTTCTCTTCCTCGCTTCGGACGAGACGAGCTTCATGACGGGAAGCGTCCTCGCGGTCGACGGGGGCATGACGTCGCAGTGACTGAATGCGTCAGCGCAGCGGTCAGAGCAGGATGCTCCATTCATCGGTGTCGGTGTCGACACAGTGATAGCCGCGCGAACGGAGTATCCCCAAGTAAGCGGACGTGGACTCAACCGTTGACGAGGTAGTCGATCAAGAGGTAACCCGCGGGGGATTCGACGAGACGCGTCAACGTGAGTCGTGTCGGAGTGGCCCGTTCGAACAGTCGCCGGCCCCTCATCTGCACCGTCGGCGCGATGACGAGCCGAAGTTCATCGACCAGGCCAGCTTCGAGTAGCGATTGAACGAGCGTGATACTGGCGTGCAGTCCGATGTCGCCGCCAGGGCGTCGCTTCAGTTCATGCACGAAGTCAATGAGTTCGTGATCGACGACGGAGGCGTTCGACCAGGTCGATTCGGGTGTGCTCGAAGTGACGACGAATTTCTCGACACCGTTGATGAAGCTCGCGAATGGTTCGATCTCGCTACCGGGCCAGAAGTCGGACCATTCATCGTATGACAGGCGTCCGAGCAGGACGGTGTCTTGCGTGGAGATGACGCGGTCGAGGTTCTCCTCCATCGCGTCATCGAATTCGGTGATGAATTGATCGGGGTCCTCGGCGACGCCGTCCAGCGACAGCAGTTCGTAGGCAACTAGTTTGCGCACGTCATCATCTCCTCACAAGGGTTCTCGCCCCGACATCTTCATTGCTCGACGAAGACATCCCCGGGCGACTCGGTCGTCACGCAAGAGGCGAATCGAGCGTGAGAACCTGGCGAAGGGCTCACGCCACGTCGCGTAGTGATTCGTTCGCTTGCGGTCGCAGCGTGGAGATCGTCGTTCGCGCACGCCGCGCCGACTCGCGCTTCGCGGCGCTGATCGACTTCGAGACGACGACGATCATGCTGACGACCCCCGTCGCGATCAGCGCGATACCGAAGAGGAAGAAGGGGAATCCGCTGACGCACGAGGTACCGCCGCCCGTCTTCGCGCTCAGGGTGCACGCCGAGTCCAGCGTGTGCGATGCGCCGATCACCCAGAGGCCGACGGCGGCGATCCCCACGCAGAGAATCAATGTCACCGACCTCTTCATGACTCATTTTTACCACTGGGAGGACGGAGATTCGTGGCAATCGCCGTGCTCGCGTTGTCGAGATCCGGGTGTCCGGCTGTTCGATCGACTTCGCGTCACGACTCCACGTTCGTCGGTCCGACCTCCGGACCGCTCACGGGCCACACTGCATGTCGCAGGTAGACTGCAGATGTGGTCGAAGTTCGATTCGGGCGTGCCCTTGAGAGGTCGAACTGAAGTGGACCGTGTGGGTCCTGCGAGGCCACGGCAATCGTGAGCGTCGATCGACGGCGGGACCCGCCGAGGGAGGCGGCCACGACGTGTGCGTTGAGATGGAACTGCACGAACTTGGTGGCTATGAGTTCGGTGGCGATCTCCTCGATCGATTGACCGAAGGTCGACGATCACGCGCCCGCAGGGGCCGACGCCGCGCGGGACGTGCGACCTCCACTTTGAAAGCCTTCGGCGCCCTTCGAGCGCCCGAGCGCGACGGACGACGCTGACGTAGCATTCTTCCTGATAAGGGGGGAAGTCATGAGTACTGATGTTGGTTCGTGGGCGGTGCCGTCCTCACCCGAGGACCTCACGCCGGAGTGGTTGAGCGCCGCGCTCGGCGGTCGCGATGGGTCGGTGTGCGTCTCGCAGGTCGACATCGTTCCCATCGGGGTGGGCGTCGGCATCATGAGCCTGCTCTTTCGTCTCACACCCACGTACCTGAGCGGGAGTGGACCTCGATCCTTGGTGGCGAAGATCGCGCCGCCGTACGAGATGATCCGCATGATCGCCGCGGGGTACCGGTTCTACCAGACCGAGGTGGGGATGTATCGGAACCTCTCGCCCGAACTGCGACTGCGACCGCCGGCGCTCTTCTTCGCCGCGCACGACCCGGACTCCGACGACTTCGTCATCTTGATGGAGGACTTGGGCCATCTGCGCACGACCGACCAACTCGTGGGTTGCCACGTCGATGACGCGCGCGCCATCGCGCGCCAGTTGGCCCTGCACCACGCGCACTGGTGGGAGGACGAACGACTGAACCAGCCCTTCATCCCGAGGTTCACGAGGGCGCCCTACCCGCAGTACAACGCGATGGCGGCCGAACAGGCGTGGCCGCTCACCGAGGAACGATTCGGACACCTCATGCCTGAGCGGATACGAGCTCTCGCGAGCCGCTGGCCCGAAGTGGGTCCACCCTTGCTCGTGGACATCGAGAACTATCCGTTGACGCTGTGCCACGGTGACGTGCGCCTCGACAACATCTTCTTCCACGACGACGACGAGGCAACCATCTCGGTGGTCGATTGGCAGATCGCGTCGGCGGCGAGCGGCGCCGGCGACCTGGCGTACTTCATGAGCCAAAGCCTGACCGTCGACGATCGTCGAACGATCGAGGCTGACGTGACGCGGCTCTACTACGACACGTTGATCGAGAACCGCGTGACCAACTATTCGTTCGACGACTTCTGGCTCGCGTACCGCAAGGCAATCCTCTTCGACCTGTGCTATCCGTTGCAGGCGGGCGGTGGCGAACTCGTCAACGACCGGGCCTTCGAACTGGTGTCGAGCATGCTCGAACGATCGATGGCGGCGATCCTCGACCTAGACGCGGACGAAGTTGCGATCTAGATCGTTCCGTCGGTACGACGGCGTTGGTATCGGTGTCAGTCCTGATGAAAAGCCTGATCTTGGCTCAGCCTCGGGCGATCTCCGTGAGACGGCGTTTGTCGATCTTGCCGATGGCGGTTCGGGGCAGCTCGTCGAGCACCAGGAACTGGCTCGGCACCTTGTACGACGCGAGATTCGATCGACAGTGCTGGACGAGCGCCTCGATGTCCAACGCCGTGTCGCACTTGGCGACGACGAACGCCACTCCCGTTTCGCCCCATCGGGGGTGTTCGACCGCGACGACCGCCACGTCGTCGACACTGTCGAACGCGACGACGACCTGTTCCACTTCGGCGGGGTAGACGTTCTCGCCCCCCGAAATGAACATCTCCTTCGATCGCCCGCAGATCCGGTAATACCCTTGGTCGTCGCGTTCCGCGACGTCGCCCGTGCGCAGCCATCCGTCATCGAAGGCGGCGGTGGTCGCGACCGGATCGCTCCAATACTGGGAAAAGACGTTGGGTCCCTTCACGTAGATCTCGCCGCGGCCCGCACCGACGATGAAATCACCCGTGACGTGATCGTGCAGCGCGACGTCCACGAAGGAGTACGACTTCCCGACCGAACCGAGATGGGAACGGGCGTCTTCCGGAGCGAGACAGAGTACGTTCGGCGACGCTTCGGTGAGCCCGTAGCCCTGGACGACCTCGATACCTCGTCGCTGCCACACGTCGATCAGCGCGAGGGACATCGACGCGCCGCCCACGAGGACCCGGCGCAGGCTCGAAAGGTCCGTCCTCTCAAAGCGCGGGTGCTGGGCCAGTAACAGGTACGTCGCGGGAACCCCCATCATCGTCGTGACGTGTCGATCCTCGATCAGATCGAGCACTCGATCCGGTTCGAACGAAGGTTCCAAGACGACGGTCGCCCCCTTCCACCAGGCGAGCAGCGGTTGCACGTTCCATCCGCCGACGTGGAACTGGGGAAGCACCTGCAGGACGACGTCGTCGCCGGCCATGGGCGCGGCGAGGTCGAATCCGACGTTGGTCCAGAAGCAGTTGGCGTGGGTCAGCACCACGCCCTTGGGCGTACCCGTGGTGCCGGACGTCGCGATGATGAGGAGTCCGTCATCGTCGCGCACACGGGGCAGTTCACAAGGTGATGCATCGTCTCCCAACTCGCTCGCGAGCTCTTCGAGATCGAACGCGGTCGGCGCACGCTGCACCAATGAACACGCCTCGTTCAAGAGTGACCGGTGCGTGGGGGACGCACAGGCGATCGCCGGTGCGAACAACTCGAGTTGCTGGGCGATCTCGGGCGCGGCGAGTCGCCAGTTCAGTGGCGTCAAGATGAGTCCGGCTCTCGCGCACGCGAAGAACAGCGCGACGTGCTCGGGACGGTTCTCGGTCAGGGTCACCACGCGATCGCCGACGGACAATCCGAAGCCGACGAGCTTGCGAGCGATGTCGCTCGACGTCGCGTCGAGTTCGCCATAGGTGATCGAGCGATCGTTGAATTCAATCGCACGTCGTTGCGGCGTTTGTCGAGCACGATCGGTGATCCACCGACCGAGGACGTGGAGGTCCTGCGCACGATCGCTCATCGCACTAGCTCGATTCGGACGTGGCGCCGTCAACGTCGCCGTGCGTGGGCCCGTCGATGGTCGCGCCGTCGTTGTACTGGCCGCTCGTGTTGCCGCCGAGCATGCGCGCGATGATCACCATCATCTCGTCGAAGACCTCCGGTGGGACCGCTTTGGCTTCATCCCAGATGATCCACCGGAGACCGACCGACTCGCCGATCGCCATCAACAGCCACGCCAGGATCATCGGGTCGCCGGGGATGACGTCGCCGGCGTCCATCGCTTCGCGAAGGGGCGCGACGTAGCCCTCCGCCACCTTCTCGTAGTGATTGCGCAGGGCGCCGGGGGAGACGAATTCGGCCTGTCGGATCACGCGATAGAGCGCCGGGTGCTCGGACGTGAAGCGGAAGAACCCAGCAAAACCAAGGCGTTCGGCCTCCAGACGCGACGTCGCGCCGCGTGCCGCCTCGGACATGGCGTGTCGCACGCGACGGTTGAGGTCGGCCACGACCTCGTCGAAGATCTCTTTCTTGGAACGGAAATAGACGTAGAAGGTTCCTTGTGCGACCCCGGCCGCCTCCGTGATCTTGACGATCGACGCGTCGTAGTAACCGAAGTCGTTGAACACCTCTTCGGCCGCTTGCACCAACTTGCGGCGGGTTCGCGCGCCCTTGCCTTTGGTCGACTGGATGACGTCCGGCACGGTCTCGTCGCGTACGAAATCGGGTGGCCCCGACGCGCCCGGCCGGACCGAGAAGTCATTCGTCACGGCCACCCCCCTGAGTCACTTCGCGCACATCGCGTACTCTATCGACTCGCTTGGACGGGGTTGCACCAAGAATTCTGCCGCGCGCCTGCGACACTCGATCGGCGCGAAAGGCGACCGTCGGACGACCTCGCACGCGTCTTCCACCCCTCTTTAGCAGCGTCCGCGAATCGACTGTCGTCTCGTCGGACCGAGGTCGAGACGCACCCGAGAGAGCGTCGCCGCGTCCGGCGTGCGCCCGAGAATTCTCGTGCTCGCGAGAATCGAGTCGCTATTGTCTGGAACACTTCACATGCAACGTGATCGGAAAATGGAGACGCGATGTCGATCGTCGAGGGCTACACCACTGACAACTTTGCGCCGCTTCGTGACGTCTTCGAAGGACATCTCGCGAATGGTGACGACGTGGGCGCGTCGATCGCCGTCGTGCTGCGAGGCGAACTCGTCGCCGACATTTGGGGTGGGTACGCGGACGAGGCGATGACTCGTCCCTGGGAGCGCGACACGATCGTGAACGTCTGGTCCGTGACCAAGACGATGACCTTCCTCGTCGCGATGATGCTGAGTGACCGCGGCGAACTCGACCTCGACGCCCCGGTGGCCAAGTACTGGCCGGAGTTCGCCCAGCGGGGCAAGGAATCGATCGCCGTTCGTCACGTCATGGGCCACACGTCGGGGCTGTCCGGTTTCGACGTGGCGCTGCAGCCGCAGGACTTGGCCGACTGGGATCTCTGCGCGGGCGCCCTGGCCGCCCAGGCGCCGTGGTGGGAATCGCGTACGTCGTCGGGGTACCACCTCGTGACGCAGGGTTATCTGATCGGTGAACTCGTTCGCCGCATCACGGGCACGTCCTTCGCCGAGTTCTTCAAGTCAGAGGTGACCGACGTGCTCGACGCCGATTTCCACGTGGGACTCCCCGAGTCCGAAGAGTCACGAGTCAGTTTCGTGATCCCGGGTGACGGCAACGTGGTCGACGGGTTGGAGACGTCGTCGATCGCGTATCGCTCGTGGATGTCGCCGCCGATCGACTTCACGTGGCCGCGACAACGGTGGTGGCGCGAGGCCGAGATACCCGCGTCCAACGGCCACGGCAACGCCCGTTCCGTGGCGCTGATCCAGTCGATCGTCGCGAGCAACGGTGAGTACAACGGGAAGAGGTTCTTCTCCGAGGCGACCGGTGCGCGAATCTTCGAGACGCAAGCGCACGGCGTCGACTTGGTCCTCGGCGTGGAGATGAACTTCGGGATGGGCTACGGCCTCTCGAGCGCACTCACGCCACTCGGACCGCGCGGCTGCTTCTGGGCCGGGCTCGGTTCATTGGTCCTCATGGATCAAGACCTCGGCATCACGATCGCCTACACGCCGAACAAGATGCAGTTCGTGCCCGGCAGCACCCGCGGTGCCAACATCGCGCGCGCCGCCGTGGAGGCCGCGCTTCGCTAGTCGACCGTCTCGTGCGCCGATCGGGCCACGAAACGGCCAACGCCGTTGGTGGCCGGGGCAGCGGTGCTCCGGCACGCCCTTGAGAGCGCTTACACGAATCCGATTTCCCAATTCGTTACGAAACCTAGGGAATCGGGCAGAAAATGAGAGGTGATTCACTTGACATTCTTGACGGACTCTGCTTGAATTTCGCTCACGCGGTCAAGGGGGCGGCGCGTTCCAAGGGGGGAAATGAAAAGCATCTTTCGTTTGACGTCGGTCACCATGGCGATCGCCATGCTGGCACTCGGCGTGAGCTTCAGCGCGACGCAGCTGTCCGGCGCGGCGACCGCGAAGGCGAAGCCCGCCATCAAGGTGGGCATGATCTTGGAGCAGACGGGCATCTACTCGGCCTACGAGACCGAGTGGCGTCAGGGCTTCAACATCGGACTCCGGTACGCGACGGACGGCACCGACCGGGTGAACGGCCAGAAGCTCGACATCAACTGGGACGACGACGCGGACAACCCGACGACCGCGGTGTCGGACTTCAAGGCGTACGTGGGCGCCGGCTACAAGATCATCGGTGGCACGGGTGACTCGAGCATCGCCGACGAACTCGCGCCCCTCGCGGCGCAGAACAAGGTCCTGTACATTTCCGGCGCGGCCGCGGACGACGCCATCACCGGCGTGAACCGCTACACGTTCCGCTCCGGTCGCCAGACGTACCAGGACGTGCAGACCGCCAAGTCCTACGTACAGGCGCTTGGCACCGGCAAGACCATCCTCGTGCTCGGTCAAGACTTCGCCTTCGGTCAGTCCTACGTCACCGACGCGACGAACGCCTTCAAGAGTCTCGGTGACACCGTCGACAGCCTCCTCGTTCCCCTCACGACCACGGACTTCACCTCGACGGCGTTGCAGGTGGCACAGGACAAGCCCGACATCATCTTCCTCGCGTGGGCCGGCACCACCGGGGCGCCGCTGATGCAGGCGCTCCAGCAGCAGGGTGCACTCACCACCGCGCACGTCGTGACCGGACTGGCGAACATCGCGACGTACCCCTTCTACGGCACCATCGGGACGTCGTTCAACTACCTGTCGCTCTACGTGTCGGACGGTTCGACGAACGCGGCCAACAAGTACCTCGTCAAGGCGATGGAACAGAAGTATCAGCAACAGCCGGACCTCTTCACGCCGGACGGATTCGTCTGGGCGCAGATGTTGGTGCGCGCGATCCAGACGGGTGACGGCACCAACGTGAACAAGATGATCGCCGGCCTCGCCGGATGGAGCTTCCTCGCGCCGAAGGGTGAGCAGACCATCCGCGTGTCGGACCACGCGATGCTGCAGCCGATGTACCAGGTGAGTTTGGTCTCGACGATCAACGGTGGTTACAAGCCGGTGGTGTTGCGCACGTTGAGTGCCGCCGAAACGGCCCCTCCGGTCGCGGCGCATTTCAGCAAATAGTTATAGTCATCCCCAATGACAGACGGTCCCGGCCCCAGGTCCCTCGCGCTCCACGTGAGGGACCTGGGATTTCGGGTCGGGGGAGCGGACATCCTCTCCGATATCGACCTGGAGATCGAAGAGGGTAGCTTCCTCGGCATCATCGGTCCGAACGGCGCCGGCAAGACGACGCTGCTCAACCTCCTGAGCGGACTGCTCGCGCCGACGTCGGGGTCCATCGCGTTCTTCGGTCGCGATCTCTCGCGCGTGAGTTCGTCGGGGCGCGCCCGTCTCGGCGTTGGACGGACGTTTCAGACGTCGAGTCTGTTCAATTCGCTGAGTGTGCTCGAGAACGCACGGCTCTCCGCCCAGGCCCGCCTCGGTGGCAACATGAAGCTGTGGCGACGACCGCGCGCGGGCGACGAGGCGAGCACGGCCGCCGCGTCCGCGCTGGAGGAGGTGGGCCTCGCGGGCGTCGCGCACCAGTACGCCGGCGCGTTGAGCCACGGGGACAAGCGAAAACTCGAACTGGCGATACTCCTCGCGGCCCAGGCGAAGGTCCTCCTGCTCGATGAGCCGATGGCGGGCGTCAACACCGAGGACGTGCCGCTGTTGACGGACCTCATCGGGCGACTGCACGCCGAGGGACGAACCGTCTTGATGGTGGAGCACCACATGGCGGTCGTGGTCGGGCTCGCCCAGAAGGTCGCCGTCCTCGACTTCGGGCGACTGCTCGCGTGCGCCGAACCCGAGGAGATCATGGCGAACGAGACCGTGCAGGCGGCGTACCTCGGCGAGCCGCTGTGACGAACGCCCTCGAGATCTCGGACCTGCACGTCACCATCGCCGGTTCGCACGTCCTCCAAGGGGTCAGCTTCGACGTCCCTACCGGCAGCGTCACCGCACTGCTCGGGCGAAACGGCGTCGGCAAGACCACGACGCTACGGGCGATCCTCGGTCTCGTCGCCAGTAGCGGTCGCGTCCGGGTCCTCGGCGACGACGTCGCCGGGTGGCCGACGCATCGCGTCGTGCGACTCGGCATCGGGTACGTGCCGGAGGATCGAGACGTCTTCTCCGCCTTGACCGTGGAGCAAAACCTCCGTCTGGCCGAGGTCGGCTCGGACGCGAACTACGACGAGGTCTTCGCGCTGTTCCCCGAGTTGAAGACCCGCGCGCGCCAGCGCGCCGGGACGCTGTCCGGTGGTCAACAACAGATGCTCTCGATCGCGAGAGCACTCTTGAACCATCGTCCCCTCTTGCTCATCGACGAGCCGTCCAAGGGACTGGCCCCGAAGATCGTGAGTGAGTTCGCGAGCGTCCTCGAACGGGCGACGACGCACTCGACGGTGCTGTTGGTCGAGCAGAACCTGAGCGTCGTCAAGCGTCTCGCCCAGCGGGTGGTCGTGCTCGACCACGGCGAGGTCGTGCACCGCGGCGAGGTCGCGGACCTCGACGACCCGGCGCTGGTGCGTCAACTGCTGGGTGTCGCGGGGGCCGCGTGAACGTCTTCCTCGTCCTCACGTTCAGTGGCGTGGCGCTCGGCGCCATCTACTTCCTCGCGGCCTCCGGACTCTCCCTGATCTACGGGCTCATGGACGTGCTGAACTTCGCCCACGGTCTCTTCATGACCCTCGGCGCGTACGCCGGCTACGAGTTCGCCACCCGGTTGCCCTCGTCGTGGGGCGCGCCCGCCCTGGTGATCGTGGCGATCATCGGCGCGACGCTCGTCGGTGCCTTGGCGGCCGGCGTCACCGAATTGGTCCTCATCCGACCGCTCTACGGCAAGCCGATCAGTCAGATACTCATCACGATCGGATTGGACCTCGCGGTCGTCGGCCTCCTCATGGGGGGCTTCGGGAGCACGGCCCTGCAGATCCCGGTGCCGTTGTGGCTCATCGAGCCGACGCACCTCGGCGGGCTCGACCTGCCGAACGCGAACTTCCTCGCGATCGGCGCCGGCGTCATCGTGCTGGTCGGTCTGGAACTGTTCCTCGCCCTCACCCGGTACGGCATCATCATCCGGGCGGGCGTGGAGAATCGCGAGATGGTCCGCGCCCTCGGGATCGACGTCGGTCGTGCCTTCACGCTCGTCTTCGTCATCGGTGGGGCGATGGCCGGGCTCGCGGGCGTCCTCTACACCATCGTCTTCAGCGGCGATCTGGTATCGCCCGGCCAGGGCGACGGCCTCTTGATCTTCGCCTTCATCGTGGTCGTCATCGGCGGCCTCGGTTCGATTCGGGGGTCGGCGGTGGCGGCGCTGGTGGTGGGGCTCTTGCAGGAGTACACGACCTTCTATATAGGCGGCCACAGCGGTTGGGCCCAGATCGGCGACCTCTCGACGGTGTTGCTGTTGGCCGTCGTCCTGGAATGGCGCCCCCGCGGCCTCTTCGGGAGGGTCGCGTGAGCTGGCGTCCTGGTCGAACGGGGCTGTTCGTGGGCGCCGCGTTCATCGCGCTCTTCGTCGTGCTCCCGTTCATCGGACTGCACGTCCCCTGGGTGCTGCCGGGCACGCTCGACATCGTGAACTCGACCGGCACGCTCGAAGTGCTGGCGTTGTGCTTCTTGTTCGCGGGCGTGGCCGTGGGCTACGACCTGATGTTCGGCTACACGGGCCTCATGTCGCTCGGGCCGGTCCTCTACTTCGCCATCGGCACCTACGTCTTCGACATCGCCCTCTCTCGGTGGGAGTGGCCCCTGTTCTCCGCGCTCGTGTTGACCTTCGGGGTCTCGCTCGTCCTCGCGGTCGTGCTCGGCGCGATCGCGCTGCGCGTGCAGGGCATCGCCTTCGCGATGGTCACGCTGGCCTTCGCGCAGGCGTTCTACTTCCTGGTCGAGAGCAACCCCCACAACCTGACCGCCGGCGACACCGGACTCACGCTCTCCTACACCCGGCTGCCGGCCTTCCTCTCGGGGGCCGTCTCGAACACCCGCAACCTCTACTGGATCGCGCTGGGGTTCCTCCTGGTCGCGTACCTGATCGTCTGGTTGGTCACCGAGTCGGTCACCGGACACGTCTTCGTCGCCGTGCGCGACAACGAACTGCGCCTCGACGTGCTCGGCGTGCGGCCCTTTCGCTTCAAGATGGTGTCGTTCGTCGTCTCCTCCCTCATCGCGACCGGGGGAGGGATCGTCTACATCTTGTTGATCGGGACCGCCGTGCCGAGCGTCGTGGCGTCGACGACCGTCACCCTGTCGATCCTCATCATGGTCGTCCTGGGCGGCGCCGGCCTCCGCTGGGGCGCGGTCGTCGGGGCGATGGTCTACGTCTACCTGCAGCAGTACCTTGACAAGGTGGGAGCTGAACCGTCCTTCGCCCGTCTACCCGCGGTGCTGCGCGTGCCGCTCTCGGAGCCGCAGTTCCTGCTCGGCGCGATCTTCGTCCTGTTCGTGTTCTTCGCGCCGGGGGGCATCGCCGGGCTCGTGGTGCGCCGCCGACTCCATCGGGCGTCGGCCGCGACCCTCCTCTCGTCGTTCAAGAAATCATGAGCTCGCGATGACCGAGGGAGGTGGCCGATGACGCTCGAAGGGAAGGTGGCGCTCGTCACGGGGTCGACGAGCGGCATCGGACTGGGCATCGCGCGCTCGCTGGCCGGTGCCGGGGCCGCGATCATGCTGAACGGCTTCGGCGACGCGAACGACATCGAACGCCAACGCGCGGGGCTCGCCGACGAGTACGGCGTGCCCGTCGACTTCGACGGCGCGGACCTGACCCGTCGCGAGGAGGTGCAACGACTGGTGGCCCGGACGATCGACGTCCTCGGTGGCGTCGACGTGCTCGTCAACAACGCCGGGGTCCAGCACGTCGCACCCCTCGAGGAGTTCCCCGACGACCGATGGGAGGCGATCCTCGGCCTGAACCTCTCCGCGGCCTTCTATTCGATGAAGGCCGCCATCCCGGCGATGAAGGTCCGGGGCTGGGGCCGCATCATCAACGTCGCCTCGGCCCACGGACTCGTGGCCAGCGCCAACAAGGTCGCCTACGTCGCGGCCAAGCACGGTCTCGTCGGCGCCACGAAGGTCGCGGCGCTCGAACTGGCCGATCACGGGATCACCGCCAACGCCATCTGCCCCGGCTGGGTCCTGACGCCGCTCGTCGAACGTCAGTTGCACGACCGAGCGGAGCTGGCCGGAACGCCGGTCTCGACCGAGATGGAGCGGCTGCTCGCCGAGAAACAGCCGATGTCGAAGTTCACGACACCGGCGTCGATCGGGGCCCTGGCGGTCTTCCTCTGCAGCGAGGCCGCTGAGACCATCACCGGCGCGGCGATCTCGATGGACGGCGGTTGGACCGCGCAGTAGGGTCGGCGGCGAGCGACTCTGACCCGAGAAGGGGTGGACCATGACCGAAGAGAGTGAGGAGAGGGAACTGCTCCTCTATTTCCTCGACCTCCAGCGTGCGTCGGTGCGATCGATCGTCACGGGGCTCAGCGAAGAGGCGTGGCACACCTCGGTGGTGCCGTCGGGTTGGACGCCGGCCGGCTTCGTCGAACACTTGGCCGGTGCCGAGTACCACTGGTTCCAGTCCGTGGTCGAAGGGATCGAATTCGTACCCCCGCCCGACGAGGACTTCGTCCCGTACGACCCCCACGCCGCGTTCGTCTCAGACCTCCCGTCGGTCGAGATCCTCCGCAACTACTTCGAGGAGTGCCAGCGCTCCGACGCCGTCCTCGCCAAGACGACGATGTCGACGAAACCCAAGGGACGCCACGGCGACCGTGAGATCCCGAGCGTCCGGTGGGTGGTCCTGCACATGATCGAAGAGACGGCGACGCATTCGGGACACCTCGAGATCGCGCGAGAGCTGCTCGACGGCCAGACCCGATTGGGGAACCGCTAGGCACCACGGCGGCGTTGAGGCCTTCGCGTGTTGTCCCAAACTTGTGGTCTGATCAAGGATTCCACGTCACGGCGCAGTTGTCGCAGGGTTAGTTTGAGTGAACGACTCGGAACCCACCCTCTCGCGCGGCGTCGATCGCAACCCTGAGCGTCGCGGCGATGCTCGCCGCACTCTCGTGGGGCTTCGCCCCGGGACCGGCCACGGCCGCCTCGACGGGCGACACCGCGTGGACGGTCTATCACGGCGACGCGGCCGGCACCGGCGTGACCTCGGTGTTGCGTTCGGTCAACACCGCTCGGCGGGCCTGGACGTCGCCGGAGTTGAACGGTGAGATCTACGGTGAGCCCCTCGTCTACGGCGGCAACGTCTTCGTCGCCACCGAGAGCGACACGGTCTATTCGCTGAACGCCACCCGGGGATCGGTGGTGTGGTCCCGGCACCTCGCCTCGGCGGTCCCGTCATCGGACCTCCCGTGCGGGAACATCTCACCGACCGTCGGCATCACCGGCACCGCGGTGATCGATCCGTCGCGCGGTGAGATGTTCGTCGTGGCCGATGAACTCATCCACGGCGGTCCCGAGCACTTCCTCGTGGGGCTCGACGTGGCGAACGGCGCGCTCGAGCTGCGCGAACGCGTCGATCCACCTGGTTCGGCCCCCGCCGCGTTGCTCCAGCGCACGGGGCTGAACCTCGACGACGGACGAGTCGTCTTCGGGATGGGCGGCAACTACGGCGACTGCGCGACGTACCGCGGCCGGGTGATCTCGGTCGAGGAGGGCGGCTCGAGGCCCGCCATCTTCACCGTCGACGACCGCGCGGGGGACAACCAGGGCGCCGTCTGGATGGGCGGCGCCGCGCCCGTCGTGGACGCGCGGGGCAACGTGTGGGTCAGCGTCGGGAACGGTTCGGTGCACGACCCCGGCCAGGCGTACGACGACAGCGACTCGGTGCTCGAACTGACGCCGACCGGTCGACTCGAGCAGTTCTTCGCGCCATCGAGTTGGGCGTCGGATAACGCGAACGACCTGGACATGACGACCGCGCCGGTGCTGTTCGCCGACGGGCAGGTCCTCCTCGCGGGCAAGTCGCGCATCGCCTACCTCTTAGACGGCGCGCACCTCGGCGGCATCGGACACGAAGAGGCGAGTCTGCCCGCGATCTGTTCGAACGACGTCGACGGCGGCAGCGCGATCGTCGGCCTGACCGTGTACCTGCCGTGCCTGAACGGACCGGTGGCGATGCGCGTCACGAAGTCCCCGGCCACCCTGCGGGTGCGGTGGAGTGCGAGCGTCGGGGGCGGGCCGCCGATCGACGCGGCCGGACTGGTGTGGACGGTGGGCAAGGACGGCGTGATCTACGGACTCGACCCGGCGAGCGGGGCGGTGGAACAGCAGGCGTCGATCGGCGGTGTCGACAACGACTTCACCACGCCGAGCGTCGGTGACGGTCTGTTGTTGGTCGCCTCGTCGTATCGCGTGGTGGCGTTTCGCGGGACGCCGACCTCGGGTTAGCCCACCAAGAACTGTCAACATTTTCACTCCCGGACCGGCTGTCCTCGACCGCTCAGCCGCGCGGCGAACACCGATCTCCCGCCATCGTCACGGTGCCGCGGCGACGTAGCATCGAGGTGTACCGGCGCTCATCTGGGGATTTGGCATGCCGTGCACGACGACGAGTGATTTTGTGATTGTCGTGCGCGTATTGTTACATTTTGCTGATTTTCACAACTACGATTGAATCTCGGTCAATTCGGTTGCGATTGTCCGTCCGACGTTGATCCCGAAATGTCAACCAAGAGGAGCGCAGTGGTCATTCGACGAGCGCGCACGGCGCTGTCGCGTCAGGTCGTACCAGCGTCTGGATTAGCGTCCAACGTGGAGGTTGGGGCCGCGAACACCCTCAACACGCGCTCCCCGAAACCCTCAGAACGCCGCGTCGACTCATGTTGATGAAGAAGTCCGTACCGCCGGACCTCTTGCGCGAATCCGACGTCGGGGCCGAGGAGTTCCTTTCGGCGCTCGTGCGCACGTCCAACAACGCGGTCATCGGCAAGACCGTCGACGGGACGGTCATCTACTGGAACGGCGCCGCCGAGCGCCTCTACGGCTACAGCGCCCAAGAGATGCTGGGACGCGACATCGGGGTCCTCTTCCCGGCCGACCGACCCGACGAATTGGCCGAGCTGCTCGAGCGCGTGCGCGGCGGTGAGACGATCCGGGACTTCCTCACCGAGCGAGTGCGCAAGGACGGCTCGACCGTGGCGATCTCGATCAACATGTCGCCGGTCACCGACGCGTCCGGGACCGTGCTCGGTATCTCGGTGATCTCCCACGATCAGACGCGCTTCAATCGGCAGATCGCCGACCTTCGCGACGCGCACCGCAAGGCCAACGAGACCCTCAGCATGTTGGAGACGTTGCACGGTTCGGCGCCCGTGGGGCTCGGCTTCATCGACCGCGAAGGTCGCGCGGTGCACCTCAACGAGATGCTGGCCTCGGTGAACGGTTCGACGGTCGACGAACAGATCGGCCAGTACATCGCCGACATCGTCCCCGAGATCTGGGCCCAGATCGAACCCCTGTTCACCGCGGTGCTCGAACGTGACGAAGCGATCCACAACGTCGAGGTGTCGGGTTTCGTGGCGACCGACCCGGGTCGCATTCGGCACTGGCTCGCGAGTTACTACCCCGTGCACCTGGACGAGGAGATCATCGGTGTGGGCGTGGTCGTGATCGACGTGACCGAACGTCGCCAGGCCGAGAGCTTTCGCACCAACGTGATGAACAACATGGTCGAGGGCCTCATCACCGTCGACGCCCTCGGGCGGCTCACGTCGATGAACGAGGCCGGCGAGAAGATGCTGGGCTGGACCGAAGCGGAGCTCCTCGGGCAGGTCATCGGCGACGTGATACTGCCGCGCGATGACGACGGCGAACTCCTACCGATACCCAAAGAGCTCTTGAAGGTGCGCGCCGAAGGCGTGCACGTGCGCCTCGATGAGACCGAGTACGTGCGCAAGGACGGCTCGCTCGTCTCGGTGGCCCTCTCGGCGTCGCCGTTGCTGAGCGGCAGCGCCATCGACGGCGCCGTGGTCCTCTTCCGCGATATCACCGACGAGACCTCCGAGCGCCTGCGACTGCAGCGTGAGATGGAGGGATTGGCGTGGATCGGCCGAATCCGCGAGGCGTTGGACGAAGATCGATTCGTCCTCTACGCCCAGCCGATCGTCCCGATGCGCGGGGGGCAGCCGAGCGAGGAGTTGCTCATCCGCATGATCGCGCGCGACGGCTCGGTCATCGGACCGGCCGCCTTCTTGGGCGTGGCCGAGAAGTACGGGTTGATCACCGAGATCGATCGGTGGGTCGTCGCCCAGGCCGCCCAACTGGCCGCGTCCGGTCGTCACGTCGGCGTGAACCTCTCCGCCGAGTCGATCGTCTTGAAGGACATGCTGTCGTACATCAAGCGCCAGATCGAGGCGGCCGGTGCCGATCCCTCACACCTGGTCTTCGAGATCACGGAGACGGCGTTGTTGAATGACGTCGAGAAGGGTCGGGCCTTCACGGAGGGAATCGTCGCACTCGGGAGCAGCATCGCCCTGGACGATTTCGGGACGGGCTTCGGGACCTTCACGCACGTGAAGAACCTGAAGGTCGGCTACCTCAAGATCGATATCGAATTCGTGCGCGGGCTCCCCGAGAGCGTCGAGAACCAGCACGTGGTGAAGGCCATCGTCGACCTCGCTCGAGGTTTCGGTTGCGAGACCGTGGCCGAGGGCGTCGAAGACGGCGACGTCCTCGAACTGTTGCGCGAGTACGGCGTGGACTACGCCCAGGGCTTCTACTTGGGTCGGCCGGCCCCGTTGTGACCGGTGCGTCGGCGCGCGAACTCGCCTGAGTCGCGACGTCGCGCGCGTCGCGCGGCGTGTTCGCATCCTGAGCGGCGAGAAGCCGACTCGGTATAGTGACGCCGACGTCCGAGAATTGACCGGCGGGAGGCTCCTCGATGTACTGCGGCACGTGCGGCACCCAAGCGACGCCGGGGGCGTCGTACTGCCTGCGCTGCGGCACGAGGTTGGTCCAGCCCCTCGACGGCCCGTCGACCGCGGGCGTGGCTGACACCCCTGGGGCGCCGGCGCCGAACGCGCAACCCGCGTACCCCGTCGTGCAGCCGGTACCACCCGCCACTCCCGGGCCCCCGATCAGCCAATACCCGCCGGGCTACGGTCCGCCGCCGGGATTCGGACCGCCGCCCGGCTACTCGGCGACGCCGGGCTACGCCTACACGCCGATGGCGCCGGCCGGCGACGTCGCCGGCGCGGCACCCGTGCTCGCGCCGTGGTGGAAGCGCTTCGTCGCCATGATCATCGATTGCTGCGTGCTCGGCGCGTTCTACTTCATCGTGCTGATCGTCGTGGGCGTCATCGTCAACGGTCAGAACGGGACGACGACGACCACGACGTCACCGACCGATTCGGCCCAAGTGGCGCTCGGTGTGGTCGTGCTCGTGATCCTGGCCTCGATCCCGAACGCGCTGTACTTCGGACTCATGAACGGTTCCACGCGCGGTCAGACGTTCGGCAAGATGGCGCTCGGTGTCGCGGTCCGTGACGCGCGCACCTACGAGCGCATCGGCTTCGCGAGGGGCATCGGTCGTTCGCTGATCGTGGTCGTCTTCGAGATCGCCGCCTTCATCCCGTTCATCGTGGACGCGCTGTCACCGTTGTGGGACAAGAGGCGCCAGGCGTGGCACGACCGGGTGGTCGGCTCCGTCGTGGTCGACCTGCGGCCGTAACGGCCGACGCGGTGGACGAGTCACCCTGGCGCACTGATGGTCCTCCCGCGGTCACGTTCGCGCCGGGGTGGTACCGCGACCCGTGGGGTGTCGCGCCGTGGCGATGGTGGGACGGCCACGCGTGGACCCCGGTGATCTACGGCGACTACGGTGTCGCGTGGCCCCTCGCCGCCACGACCGCCGTCGCGTTCGTGGCGAAGGGCCCGGGGATCAAGGGTGGCGGGATCGCGGCGATCGGCGCGGGCGTCGGCGTCGTCGGGACGATCGTGGCGGGCGTCGTCATCCTCATCATCTCCGGTCCCGGATCGTTGGTCACGAGCAACCTCTGGTACTTCTCCATGAGCGAGCTGGCGCTGTGGACGGGGTTCCTCGGTGCGGTCGTGGTCGCCTCGAAGATGAACGGTTCCGGGAACCTGGCGACGGACTACGGACTGTCGTGGCCCCGATGGAAGGACGTCCGTCTCGGGGTCGTCGGTGGCGTCGCCGGTCGCCTCTGGCCGTTGCTGATCCTGATCCTCTTCGTCCTCGGCACGTCGAACGGCTTCAGCGGGAGTAACGCCGCCGCGCCCAAGATCCTGGGCGTGACGCCGTCCGGCGTCGGTGGATGGACGCTGCTGATCGCGCTCACGGTCGTCGGCGCGCCGATCGTCGAAGAGCTCTTCTTCCGGGGCCTCGTCCAGGGTGCCTTCACCCGACGAGTCGGAGCGACGCCGGCGATCTTCATCACGGCGCTCGGCTTCGCGCTCATCCACGTCACCGACGAAGGCCTCTTCGCCCCGCTCATCTTGATGCCGATGGCCCTGATACTTGGCTACCTGAAGCAGCGCACGGGACGGCTCGCCCCCGGGATGGTGGCGCACGCGGTGTTCAACGCCTCGGTGCTGCTGCTCTTCCTCGTGCCGGCCTTTCGCTAGTCGCGGCGATCGCGACGAGGTACTACGTTGAACGAAACGACCGACCCGGGGGAGAACCATGACAGCACCAGCGGAGTTCGGCCCGCCCGTCTTGTTCGTCGAGGACCTCGCCACGACCAAGGACTTCTATCTCGAACGGCTGGGCTTCACGCTCGGCTTCGAAGACGCGACCTCGGCCGGGGTCTTCTTGGGCGAGGAGTTCCTTATCCTCGTGACCATCGCCTCGGCGAGCGACATGTTGCCGGGACAGTCACTGGGATCACCGCGCGGCCAGCGTTCGGTCGGACTGTTCAACATCTTCGTCGAGGACGTGGACCAGACGTTCGAGGACCTCACGTCCAAAGGGGTGGAGTTCTTCATCGAACCGACGGACCGCGAGTGGGGACGGCGCACCGCGCACTTTCGCGATCCCGACGGGGTGATCTGGGAGATCTCGCAGTCGATCGAGTGAGGACCCGGTGGCGGTGTCGCTACGCGGAGTCGGCGAGTTCTTCCGGCGGGGCCTCGGTGATCGGAACGACGACGCCTTGCACGACGTCGTCCTCGGACTGCTCCTGATCGAGGCGCATCGCGACGTCGAGCGTGAAGCCGATCTTGCCGTCGTCGTCACCCGGCACCGGTGGTGGGGGCGCGATCGAATGGATCGTCGCCCCGTCGGGTTCCGGAGCGTCACCGCCCATCAGGAAATGAACGCTGGGATCCATACAGCAAAAATACTTCGTCGCGGTGGCTTTATCGGTGACCACGGACGGTCAATTGATGACCCGGCGCGCGCCCGGCGCTCGTCGTCCGACCGTTCGTGGGCGACCGCGTGCCCGCCCGGTCCGCTCCGAAGAAACCCCAACTTGGTACATTGGCCTCGTCAATTCAATGGCGCTACGCCTCGAGGATTCGACTCACCGACCAAGGAACGCAGGTTGCAGCGCTATGGCAGTCCAAACCACTGACGAGAACATTCCTCTCGAGTCGGCCTTCAATCCCTTCGACACCGCCTTCATGACCGAACCGGACGCCGTGCTCGCGCGGGCGCGCGACGAAGAGACGATCTTCTTCAGTCCGATCATGGGCGCGTGGATCGTCACCCGCTACGACCACGTGGTGTCGGTCCTACGCGACCCCGAACTGTTCTGCTCGAAGGAGATACTCTCGATCACCGAACTGTTGTCGCCCGAGGTCATCGAGCTGTTCGGTGACGAGATCCCGATGGAGGGCACGCTGATCGGCGTCGACCCGCCGGATCACACCCGGCTCCGCGGCGTCATGGAGTCCTCGTTCACCGCGAGCAGCGTGGCGTCGCACGAGGCCATGATCCGCCACGCCTGCGAGGAGCTCGTCGACGCCATGCAGGAGCGCTCCGGCGGGGACCTGCTCAGTCAGTTCTCGTATCCGTTGCCGCTGCGCGTGGTGGCGCTGTTGCTCGGCATGCCCAAGCGGGCCATGCCGTCGCTGCGTCGCGGCGTGAAGGACTGGCCGGACCTCGCGATCGCGCTCCTCATGGGCGTGCCCCTCGACCAGCAGCTCGCGATGGCCAGCAACATCCTCGAGATGCACCGGATGATCGCGCGTCTGATCGAGGAGCGCTACGTGCGTCCCCACAACGACCTCCTGACGGTCATCGCGAAGGGTCGCGACGACTTCGACCTGAGCGAGCGAGAGATGCTCTCGCTCGTGCCGGGGCTCTTCCTCGCGGGACACGAGACACTCGCGCACGAACTCACCAACACCCTCTGGCGACTGCTCTCGGTGCCGCAGCGCTGGGCGTCGTTGGTCGAGGACCCGAGCCTCGGACCGAAGTTCTTCGAAGAGGCCCTGCGCTGTGACCCCGCGGTCTACGGCATGTGGCGCATCGCGACGCGCGACACCGAGCTCTACGGGCAGTCGGTGGCGGCCGGTCAGAAGCTCTTCCTGGTGTACCTCTCCGCCAACCACGACGAGCGCTACTACGTCGACGCCAACGCCTTCACGCTGGACCGCGGCCGCGTCGCGCCGAACTTGGCCTTCGGGCGCGGCATCCACCACTGCATCGGCGCGCCGCTGGCGCGACTCGAGGCGCGCGTCGCGCTCGAGGTCCTGTCGACGCGTCTGCCGAACCTCCGTCTGGCCGACGGCTTCGCGCCGGTCTATCAGCCCCACCCGTTCCTTCGGGGCATGGCGGAGTTGCCCGTCGTCTGGTGAATCGGCGCGCGTAGAAACACCGAGCCGGCGTCCAAACGTCTCCACAACTTTGGAACAATCGTGCTGTGAACAGGTGATTCACGCTATACAGATTGTCAAAGGCCGGAATCATCCGGTTAATATATTTTGATGGCGAAACAGAACCGCTCGGCGCCAGTCATGCAGGCCGTCTTGGACGCGGTCGGTGAACGGCTCATGAAGGCCGACGAATCGCTCATCCGGATACCCGAGATCTGCGAGGCGACCGGCGTCAACTACGGCTCGGTCTACCACCATTTCGGCTCGCGCGAGGGCGTCATCGACGCCGCGTATCACCAGATGTTCACCAAACTGGCGGAAGAGGACCTCGCGACCTTGCAGTTGGTCAGCGTCTCGGCCCAGTCCTTCGAGGAGTACCTGGTCGCCCTGCAGGGCCTCGTCGGCACCTTCGCGTCCAGCGAGGGACGCCGCGCCCGCCGCGCCCTGCGCGCGCGCATCGTCGCGGCCTCCATGATGCGTCCGGAGCTGCGCAAGCTCATCGGCGCGACGCAGTCGCGCCTCACCGAGGAGTTGCGCTCGATCGTGGAATACGGCCAGCAGCGCGGTTGGCTCAATCAGGACCTGTCGGCCCACGCGGTCGCCGTGTTGATCCAGGTGCTGCTCGTCGGTCGCACCCTGGATGACGTGTCGACGACGCCGATCGACAACGTGGAGTGGGAGTCGGCCATGGCGATCCTGCTCACCGTGATCGTCGCCCGTCCGTAACGAAGAAACGTGCTGTAGTGGACGCATGAAGATGATCCGCCTGGCCGCGGCCACCGTGATCGTCGTGGCGCTGGCGGTGCTCGGCGTTCGCACCACCTCGAGTTCGGCACCGGCCGTGGCGCAGGTCCCGTGCACGACGGACGCGCTCGCCGGCGCCTTCGGCGGCCAGCTCCGCCTCTCGTCGATCCAGGACTTCGGGTGCGAGGGTGACTGGGCCTACGTCTGGGCGACGGTCGGCACCGGCGCGCACGCCATCGGCGTGACCGAGGTCCTCTCCTACAGCGCGACGCGTTCGCGCTGGCACTTCGTCTCGCGCGCCACCGACTGCAAGGCGAGCATCCTGCCGGACGTCATCTACCGCCAGGGCTGCTTCTCGAACTGACTCGGTCCCGTCGCGGCGGGCGCGGGACGAACGAACTCGTCGTCGCGACGTACCGTTCGTAGCCGGTGCGGGTCTTGGTGAGCTTTCGCTCCAGCATCGGCTTGCCCGAGAGCGACGTCAACAGGTAGATCATCACGACGGGGGAGAGCACCGTGAGCCAACCCCACCCGCTCGAACACGCCACGAGGTAGAAGCCGCACCACACGACGGCGTCACCGAAGTAGTTCGGGTGGCGGGTGTAGCGCCACAGGCCGCGGTCCATGGTGGTGTCGCGATTGGCCGGGTCCGCGAGGAAGCGGCGAAGCTGCGCGTCGCCGGTCGCCTCGAAGAAGACGCCGACGCCGACCACGACGAGGCCCGCGACGAAGAGCGCGTCGACGGGCTCGTGGAAGGCGGTCCACTGCAGCGGTATCGAGACGAACCACAACAGCAGTCCCTGCAGGCCGTAGATCACGCGAAGCGCGTAGAGGGTCTCGTGACGGCCGCGCGCCCCCTTCATGATGACGACGTAGCGCGTGTCCTCCTTCGCGCCGCGCTGGCGCAGCGCCAGGTAGAAGGCGAGGCGCAGTCCCCACAGCGCCACGAAGGCGAGGACGACGAAGCGATTCGCGTACGAGACGGCGGCGCTCGACGCGGCGTGCGCGACGAGCAGACTCTCGAGGTAGACCACCACGAAGCCGGCGCCCCAGAAGACGTCGATCGTGGCGTGGCGGTGCACGAGGCGCCCGACCGCGAAGGCGAGCAGGGCCCACAGCCACGCCGTCGCGAGCGCGATCGGGAGGTTCACCACGAACGACCAGTGCACCGTGACGGTCTAGCAGGGCGACGGCGATCTCGCTTCGAGGCGCGCGCACGCATCCCCTACGCTCGAAGACGTGCGACGACGGGGATTCGGTTCGCTCGCGTGGGCCTCCGCGCAGGAACTATTCGATCAAAGTACGGCCTTCGGCCGGCTCGCGCTGGTCCACGTCATCATGATGGCCGGCGACACGCTGGTGACCGTCTCGCTGGCCGGATCCTTGTTCTTCTCGGTCTCGCCGACCGAAGCCAAGAGCCGAGTGCTCCTGTACCTGTTGTTGACCATCGCGCCCTTCGCCGTGGTGTCGCCGTTGCTCGGACCACTCATCGACCGCTCCGCCAACGGCCGACGGATCCTCGTCGCGACGTCGGCCCTCGCGCGCGCCGTGCTCTGTTGGATGATGAGCGAACACCTCAACTCGCTGTGGCTCTTTCCGCTGGCCTTCCTGGTGCTGATCTCCTCCAAGCTCTACGTCGTGACACGCGGGGCGCTCGTGCCCGAGATGGCGCGCACTGACCAGCTTCGCGAGCACTCCGACCACGTGGGCGGCGCGGGGTGGCCGAGCACCGCGGTCGAACAGGAGAAGGGCTACTCCGGGTTCAACGCGCAGCTCACGCTGCTCGGCACGTTGAGCGGACTCGTCGTCGGGTCGATCGGCGCGGGCATCCTGAAGGGAATCGGCGCGTCCAGCGTCTTGGTCACCGCGTCGGTGGTGTTCGTCGCGGCCACCGTCGCGAGCCTGCGCCTCCAGCGTCCGGCCAAGGTCGTGCGCGACGCGGTCGCCGGTCTCACCCAGGCCGAACGTGATCGCAACGCGCTCAACCCGATGGGTGACGTCGAAGTCGTGTGGGGGCTGAGCGCGGCCGCGCTGATGCGCTTCACCGTGGGCTTCGCGACGTTCCTCCTCGCCTTCGGACTGCGCCGCGAGAACGCCGGGCTCGGCTACTTCGCCGTCGCGCTCACCTTCAGCGCGTTGGGCGCGCTCGTCGGCTTGGCGCTCGTGACGCGCGTGCGCAACGCGCTCCCGGAATCGACGCTGCTCACGCTGGCCCTGCTCGCGACCGGTCTGGGCTCGGGCCTCGCCGCCTTCCATCCCACGTTGATCGCCCAGGTCATCCTGGCCGGCTGGCTGGGGCTCTGCGCCGCGGTCGCCCAGCCCACCTTCGACGCGATCACCCAGCGCAACGTGGCGCCCGGCGCCCAGGGTCGCACCTTCGCGCGCTTCGCCGTTCGTCAGCAACTCCTGTGGGTCATCGGCGCGCTGATACCGGTCGCGATCACGCTGCGGTTCTCCGTCGGCGACGCGATGCTCGCCGTGCTCACGATCGCGGGCGGCATCGTCTACGGACTCGGACGACGCGTCGCGCACGGGCGCGTCTGAACCACGCGCCGTCGGTAGGCTGAGCGTGTCATGGAGAATTCCCCCCGATCCGTGTCGCGCGACCTCTCGACGAGGGCGCACGTCGTCGTCATCGGTGGCGGTTTCGCCGGCGTGGCCGCCGCCAAAGGACTGGCCGATCAGGACGTTCGGGTCACCATCATCGACCAGCACAACTTCCACACGTTCCAGCCGCTCCTGTACCAGGTGGCGACGGCCGGACTCGAACCGGCCGACGTCGCCTTCCCGATTCGCACGATCTTCGGTCACGCCAAGAACGTGCGATTTCGACACGGTCGAGTGCGCAGCGTCGACCAGGCGCGCGACCGGGTCGTCCTGGTCGACGGTACGGCGATCGACTACGACCACCTGGTGATCGCCACCGGCGCGAGGGCCGCCTTCTTCGGCGTCCCCGGGGCGTCGCAGTTCGCGATGCCGCTCTACACGCTGTCCGACGCGCGACGCCTGCGCAACCGCCTGCTCTCGGTGCTCGAAGAGACCGAGGTGCGCAGCGAACACGACGGCGTGACCCCGCAGCTCACCTTCGTGGTGGTCGGGGGAGGTCCGACGGGCGTCGAGACCTCGGGCGCGCTGACCGAGCTGATCCAGATCGCGATCAAGCGCGACGGACTGCGACTCGACCCCGACCGGATCCGCGTGCTCCTGGTCGACATGGCGCCGCGACTGCTGACGGCGTTCCCGGTGTCGGCGAGCGCGTACGCCAAACGTCGGCTCGAGTCCTCGGGCGTCGACGTGCAGTTCGGTCGCTCCGTCGTGGCGATCGACGAACACTCGATCCGCTTCGACGACGGAGAACGGATCGAGTGCGCGGCGGTCATCTGGGCGGCCGGCGTGAGCGCCGGCGACGCCCTGCCCGAGGACCTGTCATCGAGCGCCGGTCCCGGGGGACGGGTGCGCGTGAGCCCCGACCTGCGACTGCTCGACAGCGCGAACGTGTGGGTCGTCGGCGACGCCGCCGCCGTGCCGCTCGATGACAGTCACTACTGCGCCCAACTCGCGCCGGTCGCCATCCAGAGCGGCCGGCACTGCGCGGCGCAGATCCTGCACGTCCTGCACGGGGAGCCGACCACGCCGTTCCACTACCACGACAAGGGCATCATGGCGACCATCGGCCGCAACGCCGCCGTCGCGGAACTGCCGCACGGCGTCGTCGTGAAGGGCCGACTCGGCTGGCTGGCGTGGCTCGGACTGCACCTGTGGTACCTCGTGGGTTTTCGTAACCGGCTGCGCGTGCTGATCAATTGGACGTGGCGGTACTTCGACTGGCCGTCGGGGCCGCGACTCATCGTCGCCGACGCCGAGACCGTCGAGGAGTGACGAGTGTCCTCGCGCGAGCGAGGTTGACGTCGTTCGGCGAGCGGTCCCGTCAGTACCGCACGAGGACGCGCCGGGCCGGGCCGTCGATCGTCATCTCGCCGCCGTAGGGGAGGACGTACTGGGGGTCGGTGTGACCGAAGTCCGGTCCGTAGACGAACATCGCCTCCGGGTTGTACGTCGACAGCGCGCGCAGCACGGCCGACTCTTGGTCCGCGCGAAAGTCGGCGCGCGCCGCGTCATCGAGCGGCGCGTGGGTGTGCCAGGCCTTCGCCTTGGCGAACACCACGGCCGGGAACTGCGCGAGCAGCCCGCGCTCGCCGAGGTTGCGCAGCATCTCGAAGACCGCGTCGGCCGAGGGCATCTCCTCGGACGTCTCGAGCAGCAGCACGCAGCCGGTGTACGCGTCGTTGGGCAGGATCCACCGGTTCGCCGCCAGGTTCCAGTGCACGATCTCGAGGTTGCCGCCCCACGTCGGCGCGCGCACCACGCTCGTCGCGTTGTGCCAGTGCCAGCCCGGCTCCGGGGTCGTGGGCAACGGGTCCACGAGCGTCGACAGGTCCTCCCACCGGCACTGCAGGTCCGTGAAACGATCGACCGGCCGCACCTCGACGAGGTCGTGGTCGAACAGGGCGTGGCGCAGCGACTCGAGCGCGACGGGGTGCACGCCGCCCGGACGCGCGAGGTGCACGAGCGTCGAGCCGCCGTGGTAGCCGATGATGCCGAGGTTCCAGAGGTAGTTCAAGAGATTGGTGTTGTCGGAGTACCCGACGAAGGCCTTCGGGTTCGCTCGGATCACGTCGACGTCGAGGTGCGGGAGCACGGTGATCTGGTCGGAACCGCCGATGACCGCCAGCACCGCCTTGATGTCAGGGTCGGCGAAGGCGGCGTTGAGGTCGCGAGCGCGCTCGCGCGGCGTCGCGCCCAGTTGACGGGTCGTGGGGTACTCGACCGGGACCAAACCCAGCGCCTCGCGCAATACCGTGACGCCGAGCTCGTGCACTTCGGGGAACGCGCCCGCGCCGGCCCACGACGGTGAGACGATCGCCACTTGGTCGCCCCGTTGCAGCTTGGGTGGCGCGTGGAGCGCGTGGGTCATCGCGACGTTCCTTCCGGTGGGCTGACTACAGGTCGGGCAGTTGGAAGTCCAGGTTGGGGACGTCGATGCCCCCGTCGATCTCGAGGACCTTGCCCGTGAGGTACGAACCGGCCGGCGAGGCGAGGTAGACGACGCCGGCGGCGATCTCCTCGACGTCGCCGATGCGACCGAGCAACGTCATCTCTTCCATCATCTGCTTGAGTTCCGGTGTCGTCATCACGATCTCGAGCGCCGAGGTGGCGATCGAACCGGCGGCGATGGCGTTGACGCGGATCTTGGGCGCGAGGTCCTTCGAGCTGAGTCGCGTGTAGTGCGCCATGGCGGCCTTGGCCGCGCCGTAGGCGGCGTAGCCGCGACCGGCGACGCGCCCCATCACCGACGAGATGTTGACGATCGAACCGCCACCGCGCTCGAGCATGATCGGCACCGCGGCGAGGTTCAGGGCGTGGGCGGTCGCGACGTTGAAGTGGAAGGCCTCTTCCATGTACTCCGGCGTCGTCAACAGGAACGGCAGCGGGACCGCGCCACCGACGTTGTTGACCACGATGTCGAGGCGACCGAACTCGCGACGCGCGATCGCGGCGAGGTCGGCGATCGCGGCCAGGTCACTGAGGTCACACGCCACGCTCACCGCGCGACGATCGAGTGCCTCGACGGCGTGGGCGACCTCGTCGAGGTCCGAGGCGGTGCGCGAGGCGATGACCACGTGCGCGCCGTACTCGGCCAACGCGACCGCGCTGGCCGCGCCGATGCCCCGACCGGAGCCGGTGATGATCGCCACCTGGTCGTCGATACGAAAACGGTCGGCTATCACCGGGACCTCCTCAGGACTCGTCGCGACTGCCCGACTTGTCTAGCACGGCCCTTCGGGGTGCCTCAGTGGAGCTTCGCCTCGAGTCGCTTCACCTCGTCGTGGAACTGTGCGGGCAGGTCGTCGCCGAACTCGGCGAAGTGCTCTTGGATGCGCGGGATCTCGTGGTGCCACTCGTGGTGATCGACCGTCAACAGTTCGGTGAGGTCCTCGGGGGAGACGTCGAGTCCCTCGACGTTGAGGGCCGTGGCGCTCGGTACGTAGCCGATCGGCGTCTCGACGGCGTCGCCGCGACCGGCCGTGCGCTCGAAGACCCACTCGAGCACGCGACTGTTCTCGCCGTAGCCGGGCCACAGCCAGCGACCGTCGGCGCCCTTGCGGAACCAGTTGACGTAGAAGATCTTGGGCAGGTTGGCCTCGTCGTAGCGCTTGGAGAACGTCAGCCAGTGCGCGAAGTAGTCGGCCATGTTGTACCCGCAGAACGGCAGCATCGCGAAGGGGTCGCGGCGCAACTTGCCGACCGCCCCGGTCGCCGCGGCCGTGGTCTCCGAGGACAGGATCGAACCCAAGAAGACGCCGTGGTCCCAACTGAAGGATTGACTGATCAGCGGGATGACGCTCGCGCGCCGTCCGCCGAAGAGGATCGCGTCGATGGGCACGCCCGCCGGGTCCTCCCACTCCGCGGCGATCGCCGGGTCCTGGGACGCCGGCGACGTGAAGCGCGAGTTGGGGTGGGCCGCCGGCGTGCCGAGCTCCTTGGACCACAACTGGCCCTTCCAGTCGATGAGCCCCTCGGGCGGTTCGCCCATGCCCTCCCACCAGATGTCGCCGTCGGGCGTGATCGCGGTGTTCGTGAAGATCGTGTTCGCCTCGATCGAGAGCATCGCGTTGGGATTGGTCTGCATGTTGGTGCCGGGCGCGACGCCGAAGAAGCCGGCCTCGGGGTTGATGGCGTGCAGGCGCCCTTCGGCGTCGGGCTTCATCCAGCAGATGTCGTCGCCGACCGTCTCGACCTTCCAGCCCGGCAGGGTCGGGACCAGCATCGCCAGGTTCGTCTTGCCGCAGGCGCTGGGGAACGCGCCGGTGACGAAGCGCGACTCACCGGCCGGGTTGGTGAGCTTCAGGACCAGCATGTGCTCGGCCAGCCAGCCGTCGTCGCGCGCCAACACTGAGGCGATGCGCAGCGCGAAGCACTTCTTGCCCAGCAGGGCGTTGCCGCCGTAGCCCGAACCGTAGGAGATGATCTCGTGGGTCTCGGGGAAGTGCACGATGTACTTGTCGTCGGCGTTGCACGGCCACTTGACGTCGGCCTGACCCTCTTCGAGCGGCATGCCGACCGAGTGCAGGCACGGCACGAAGTCGCCGTCGTCGCCGAGCACCTCGAGCGCGCCGGTGCCCATGCGCGTCATGATCTTCATGTTGACCGCGACGTAGGCCGAGTCGGTCACCTCGACGCCGATGTGGCTGATGTCCGAGCCGAGCGGACCCATCGAGAACGGCACGACGTACATCGTGCGGCCCTTCATCGAGCCTTCGAAGAGTTCGTTGAGGACCTCGCGCATCTCGTCGGGGTCGCGCCAGTTGTTGGTCGGACCGGCGTCGTGCTCGTCCTTGGAACAGATGAACGTGCGGTCCTCGACGCGCGCGACGTCGCTCGGGTCCGACGTCGCGTAGTAACTATT
This sequence comes from uncultured Acidimicrobiaceae bacterium, assembly GCA_963700135.1. Lineage (GTDB taxonomy): Bacteria > Actinomycetota > Acidimicrobiia > Acidimicrobiales > RAAP-2 > RAAP-2. The sequence goes on from CAVOWM010000014.1 coordinate 324,025, forward strand.
CGGACGCTTGGTGGGCGAGAGGCGGGTGAAGGTGCCGGCGTCGACGAGCGCTTGACACAGTTCGTCGTACTCCTGGTCCGATCCGTCGCACCAGTGGATACGATCGGGGGTTGTGAGCCGCGCTATTTCTTCCACCCACGCGATGAGTTTCTTGTGTTGGGTCGGGTACGACACGTTGAGCTCCTCCACTCATAGGACGTCGCGCCTCTGCGACGTCGACCTGGCGCACCAGGTTCATGTCCACACCGACTGACCCAACAGTCCCCAAAGGGGTTTACTCCCGGCGTGAAGATGACGTCATTGAGCGTATCGCCCAAATTGTGGGCCAGGGTCAAATCCCGGCCGGCGAACGCCACATCGGTGACGACGCCGCGGTGCTGGCGCCCTTCGTGGGACAGGCCGTGATCAGCACAGACGTCGCCGTACTCGGTGTCCATCTCGATTCCGAATACTTCCCATTAGAGGACCTCGGGTTCAAGGCGGTGGCCGCCGCGGTGTCGGACCTCGCCGCGATGGGCGCGCGGCCCCGTGGGGCCGTGGTCGCCGTCACGGCGCCCGAGGGCACGGACTTGGAGGAGTTGCACCGCGGCATGGCCGACGCCTCGATCGTGACGAGCTGTCCGATCGTCGGTGGGGACCTGGCCCAGGGACGCGACGTGAGCGTCGCGGTGACGGTCTTCGGTGAGTGCCCCGGTCGCGGCGCGATCTACCGCAGCGGCGCCAAGCCCGGCGACGAGCTCCTGGTCACCGGTCCACTCGGACGCTCGGCCGCGGGACTGCGGCGCCGCCGCGCCGGCGCGTCGCTCTCCGACGAACTCGTGGTCGCGCACCGCCGTCCGTGGCCGCGTCTGGCCGAGGGCACGGCCGCGCGCGGGGCCGGCGCGCACGCGATGATGGACCTGAGCGACGGACTCGGGCTGGACCTGCACCGCTTCGCCGACGCCTCCGGCGTGGGGTTCGCGTTGCGCGACGTGCCCGTCGCCGAGGGCGCGACGATCGACGAGGCGATCAGCGGGGGTGAGGACTACGAGTTGCTGATCGCGACCGACGACGCCGCGCGACTGCGGTTGGTCTTCTTGGACCGGGGGTTGCGCGCGCCGCTCGTGATCGGCACGGTCGTCGCGGACCCCGCAACGAGGACGTTACGGGGCGAGGAGTTCGAACGACGGGGCTGGCAGCACCAGCTGTGAGTTAGGCCTCGACGCGGCGGCGAACGGGCTTGGTGACCTTGCCCGATCGGATGCAACCGGTGCAGACGTTCATGCGCTTGGGGGCGCCGCCGACGACCGCGCGCACGCGCTGGATGTTCGGGTTCCAACGACGCTTGGTGCGACGGTGGGAGTGGGAGACGTTCATGCCGAACGACGGCTTCTTGCCGCAGATTTCGCACACTGATGCCATGATGAACGTTCTCCTAGGTCGCGGGCGCCTGCTGGCGCCACCGGACTAAACCGAACGACCATTGTAGCATTTCGAGCAATGACCTCTCCGTTGACGCTGTCCGCCCGCGAACTGCGTTCGACGATCGCCACCTACTCGGATCTGCTGCGTTCCCATAAAGAGGTCATCAACCGCCTGAACGTCTACCCGGTGCCCGACGGCGACACCGGGACCAACATGACGCTCACCATCGAGTCGGTCGCCGCCGAACTGGGTCCCCTGGCCGATGACGCCGAGATGTCCGAGGTCTGCAAGGCCATCGCCCACGGTTCCTTGATGGGCGCGCGCGGCAACTCCGGGGTCATCTTGTCCCAGATGCTGCGCGGCCTGGTGGCGAAGTTCCCGCTGAAGGGCGACGTGTCGGCCGACCTGTTGGCCGAATCGCTCGAGAACGCCGACGTCCTCGCGCGCCAGGCGGTGGTGCGCATCGTCGAGGGCACCATGCTCTCGATCGCGCGCGCGGCCGCCGAGGGGGCCCGCGCGCACTGCGAGACGTTGATCGAACTCGTGCGCTCGGCGCGCGACCGCGCGAAGGACGCGCTGGCCTTCACGCCCGAGCAGTTGCCGGTCTTGAAGCAGGCCGGCGTGGTCGACTCCGGCGGCACGGGACTGCTGTTGCTCTTCGACGCGCTGTGCAGCGTGGTGGCCGACGATCCGTTGCCGATCGCGCCGTCGGCCGACTCGATCACCGTGCACGTGCACGAAGAGACCGAGGTCCGCGAATCGACCATCGCGGACCTGCGCTACGAGGTCATGTACTTCCTCGACGCCGACGACGACCGGATGCACGCCTTTCGCGAGGTCTGGGCCGGGATCGGCGACTCCATCGTCATCGTCGGCGGCGACGGCCTCTACAACTGCCACATCCACACCGACAACATCGGCGCGGCCGTCGAAGCGGCGCTCGACGCCGGACGGCCCCGCGACATCCGCGTCACCGACCTCACCGAACAGGTCATCGAGGAACGCTGGGTGCGCGAGGGCAGTGCCGTGCAGCCCGAGACCGAACCGGACGAGGCGCCCACCACGTCGGTCGTCGCGGTCGTCGTGGGCGACGGCGTGGGACGCATCTTTCGCTCCCTCGGTGTGCGCGTCCTCGTGGCGGGCGGCCAGTCGATGAACCCGTCGACCGCCGACCTCGTCGCGGCGGTCGAGTCGACCGGCTCGGACCAGGTCGTGTTGTTGCCGAACAACAAGAACATCCGACCGGTGGCCGAGCAGGTGAACGGCCTCGTCGACCCAGACCGTCACCGTCGTGCCCACGAACTCGATCGTCGAGGGCTTCGCCGCGCTGCTCGAGTACGACCCCGACGCGACGGCCGCGGTGAACGCGGCGGCGATGAGTGCCTCGGCGTGCAACGTCGTGGCCGGCGAGGTGACCCAGGCGGTGCGCGACACCCAGACCGACGTCGGCGAGGTGCGGGTCGGCGACTGGATCGGGCTGTCGGCCCACGGCGTGCGCTCGATCGACGGGTCGATCGCCGGCGCGAGCAACCGGCTCCTCGGCGACCTGCTCAAACCCACGCACGAGCTGGTCACGATCATCGAGGGCGAGGGCTCCTCGCCGGCGAACACGCGCCGGATCACCGAGTTCCTCGCCGACGAGTACCCGGACGTCGCGGTCGAGGTCCACCACGGGGGCCAGCCGTTGTACCCCTATTACTTCGGCGTCGAATGAGTGAGACGGCGCCGCGCCGGCTTCGCGAGTTGGGCGCGGTCCCCGTCAGCCAACTGCGCCACATCGGGGAGAAGCGCACGGCCGCCCTGGCGTCACTGGGCATCGACAACGTCTTCGACCTCCTCACCGTCTATCCCCGTCGCTACATCGACCGCACCAAGCGCGTCGACCTGTCGGACCTGACGGTCGGCGAGGAGGCCGCCGTCTTCGGTGAGGTCACCAAGATCGGCGGGCGGCGCACCAAGAACGGCCGGGTCATGGTCGAGGCGAGCGTGAGCGACGACAGCGGCTCGTTCAAGGTGGTGTTCTTCAACCAGGCCTGGCGCGAACGCCAGCTCCCGGTCGGCGTGCAGGCGCTCTTCTTCGGCAAGGTCACCGACTACAAGGGCCAGCGCCAGATGACGAACCCGGTCGTCGACGTGATCATCGGTCCCTCCGGCGACGAGCGCGACGCCTCGCGGATCGGCCGGGTGGTGCCGATCTACCCGGCGTCGGGCAAGGCCGGTCTGACCAGTTGGGAGATCGGCGGGTTCATCGACGAGAGCCTGCGCCGCGCCGGTCCGCTGCTCGACCCGGTGCCGGCCGCCGTGCGCACCGAGTTCGACCTCGTCGATCGCACGGCGTCGTACTGGGGGATCCACCTGCCGGCCGACTTCGCCGACACGAAGCCCGCGCGCCGTCGCCTCGCCTTCGACGAGTTCTTGCGCCTGCAGTTGCTCCTCGCGCTGCGACGTCGGCGGATGGAGGCGTCCTCGGCCGGCATCCGACACCCGATCAACCTGGAGGACCTCGACGTCGGTCCGGGCGCGCTCGCCGACACGACGTCGACGCTCGTGCGTCGATTCCTGGTCGGTCACCACTTCGCGCTGACCGACGCCCAGCGCCGCGTCCTCGGCGAGATCGCGGCCGACCTGTCGTCGTCGTTGCCGATGCACCGACTCCTCCAGGGCGACGTCGGCTCGGGCAAGACCGTCGTCGCGCTCACCGCGTTGTTGGCCGCGATCGACGGCGGGCGACAGGGGGCGTTGATGGCGCCCACCGAGGTCCTGGCCGAACAGCACCTCGCGTCACTGCGCAAGGACCTCGAGGGCCTGACGAAATCGGACCCCGCGGTCTTGGGGGGCGAGCGACCATTGTCGATCCAACTCCTCACGGGTCGCGTGCGCGCGAAGGACCGCCAGGCCGTGCTCGACGGACTTCGCGACGGCTCGGTCGACATCGTCGTGGGCACGCACGCGCTGTTGAGCGACGAGGTGCGCTTTCGCGCGCTCGGCGTGATCGTGATCGACGAACAACACCGCTTCGGGGTCGAGCAGCGCGCGGCGTTGCGCGACAAGGGCCGCGAGCGCTCGGACGAGGCCGCCGACCCGGACCTGCTCGTCATGACCGCGACGCCGATCCCGCGCACCGCCGCGATGGTCGTCTTCGGCGACCTCGATCGCTCGGTGCTCGACGAGCTGCCCCGGGGGCGCCGACCGATCGAGACAACCTGGGCCCGAGAGCCGCTGGAGATCGCCAGTTGCTGGCAGCGCGTGCGCGACGAGGTCGCCCTGGGACGGCGGGCCTACGTGATCTGTCCGCTGGTCGAGGACTCCGAGCGCGTCGAGGCGACGAGCGCGGTCGAAGAGCGTACGCGCCTGGCCTTAGAGGAGCTGCGCGGACTCGCGGTCGGGTTACTCCACGGTCAGATGAAGGGACCGGAGAAGGAAGAGGTGATGGCGCAGTTCCGCGCCGGCGAGCTCGACGTGCTCGTCGCGACCGTCGTCATCGAGGTGGGCGTCGACGTCCCCGAGGCGAGCGTCATCGTCATCGAGGACGCGTGGCGCTTCGGACTGGCCCAGCTGCACCAACTGCGCGGGCGCGTCGGTCGCAGCGACGTGCAGAGCTACTGCTACCTGCTCGGTGACGCGCCGAGCGAGGACGGCGCCACCCGGCTCCAGGCGCTGGTCGACTCCAACGACGGCTTCGCCCTGGCCGAGATCGACCTCGACCTGCGCGGCGAGGGCACGCTGCTCGGCTCGCGCCAGCGCGGTCGCAGCGACCTGCACCTGGCGTCACTACGCCGTGACGAGGACTTATTGCTCGCCGCCCAGCGCGTCGCCACCTCGATGGTCGAGCGCGGCGGGCTCGACGACGAGCCCGAGATGGTCGACGAACTGCGACTCTTCATCGACGACGAAGAAGCCAACTACTTGTTCAAGTCGTGACGAGCGTGCGACGTACCCTTGAGGAATGCGAGTAATTGGCGGAACGGCCCGCGGACGTCCGCTCAAGGCGAAGCTCCCGTCGACGGTACGCCCGACGACCGACTACGCGCGCGAGGCGATCTTCTCGATGCTGGAGAGTCGCGGGGGACTGTACGACCTCGTGGTGGCCGACCTCTACTGCGGCTCGGGCGCGATGGGGATCGAGGCGATGTCGCGCGGCGCGGCCAAGGTCTACTTCGTCGACAGCGACCCGGCCTGTCTCGCGGCCGTCAAGTTGAACCTCGAGCCGCTCGGCTTCGACGCCGAGGCGGTCTTCGTGCGCGCGATGCTGCCCGTGTGGTCCCCGCCGGACGACCTCGACCTCGTGCTCGCCGATCCGCCGTACGGCCCGCTCGACCTCGCGAGCGTGCTGAACGGCGTCGTCGCTGAGCGCGTGATCGTCGAGAACGATCGTCATATGGAGCCGCTGGCGGGCTGGATCGTTACCAAAACCAAGCGCTACGGCACTACGCTCGTAACGATGTTGGAACCGGACGAAGGCGGCGCATGACGGTTGGTCTCATCCCCGGATCCTTCGATCCCTTCCACAACGGGCACCTCGAGATCGTCGAGCGGGCCTCGCACATCTTCGACGAGATCGTGGTCGCGGCCATCCGCAACCCCCAGAAGTCCGAGGCGCTCTTCGACCTCGACGAGCGCCGCGACATGATCGCCGAGTCGCTCGCGCACGTGAAGAACGTGCGGATCGTCTCGATCTCGACGCTGCTCGTCAACGTCGCCAAGGAGGTCGACGCGACGGCCATCGTGAAGGGCCTGCGCGCGGTCTCGGACTTCGAGAGCGAGATGCAGATGGCCCAGATGAACCGGTCGCTCTCCGGCGTCGAGACCCTCTTCCTCCCGTCGAGCTCCACCTACTCCTTCATCGCCTCGCGACTGTTGCGCGAGGTCGCGCGCTACGGCGGCGACGTCTCGCCCTTCGTGCCGCCCGCGGTCGCCAAACGCCTGATCGGCAAGTTTCCAGGAGGTGGGCAATGACGTCCTTTGACGGTTACGACGACCCCGAGGAGTTCAACGAGCCGGCCGGTCGCCACGCGCGCCGCGACATCGAGTCCGACCTGCGCGACCTGATCGAACTGGTGGCCAACGCCAAGCAGATGCCGCTGTCGAACTCGGCGCTGATCCCGCGCGACGACGTGCTGGGCCTGCTCGAACAGGCCCTGCGCAGCCTGCCCGACGAGATCCGCGAGGCCCGCTGGGCGCTGCGCGACCGCGAGGAGTTGATGGCCGCCGAACTGCAGAAGGCCCAGCAGTTGATGGACCAGGTCCGCGCCGAAGCCGCCCGCATGGTCGACAAGACCGAGATCGTGCGCCAGAGCCGTTTGATGGCCCAACAGATCGTCGCCGAGGCCCACGCCCAGTCGCGACAGATGATCAACCAGTCCGAGGACTTCATCGACGGCAAGCTCGGCAGCTTCGAGATCGTGCTGGAGCGACTCCTCAAGACCACGCACTCGGGCCGCGAGCGCCTGAGCGCCCAGGGGCTGCCGACGTCGCTCATCGAAGAGGCGGCCGTGGACGAACAGACGCTGCGTGCCGCCCCCGACTACAAGGAGCCGACCGGACTCGAGGACACCACCTCGTTCTTCGATCAGGACGCGTTCTAGGCGGTGGCCTCGCCGTACCTCGTCCCGGTCGCCCAGCTGTTGCGCGACGTGCCCTCGCGCGCCGAGGTCGCCTTCGAGGCGCTCTTCGACGAGCCCCACGAGTTCGCGCCGCGCGGCCCGGCCGAGACCGACGTCTTCCCCGAGGCGACCGTGCGCCTGCAGTTGCGCCTCGAGAGCTTCAACGGGGGACTGCGCGCGCGCGGGCAGGTCGAGGCGCCGTGGCACGGGGTCTGTCGACGCTGCTCGACGCCGGTCCTGGGCGTCTCGAGCGTGAGCGTGAACGAGCGCTTCGTCGACCACCGCGTCGAGGGTGACGAGGAGGTCTACCTGATCGAGGACGACTTCATCGACCTGGCGCCGTTGGCGCACGACGCGATCTTCCTCGACCTGCCCCTCGCGCCGCTCTGTCGCGAGGACTGCAAGGGGCTGTGCCCCTTTTGCGGGATCGACCGCAACGAGGCGACCTGTGACTGCCAGGCGCCGATCGATTCGCGCTGGGCTACACTGGACGGACTCCGATTCACGGACCTAGAGCCCGGCGAATCCACCGAAGTGTGACGGGCCCGCCCGTTCGACTGAAAGAGAAGATCGATGGCCGTCCCGAAGCGCAAGACCAGCAAAGCGAAGACCCGAAGCCGCCGTGCGGCCAACTGGACGCTGGAGCGACCGGCGCGCAGCGTCTGCCCCCAGTGCGCCACCTCCAAGTTGCCCCACGTGGTGTGCCCCAACTGTGGCTGGTACAAGGGTCGCGTCGCCGTAGAGGTCAACTAAGTTGAGCCTGCCCATCGCCCTGGACGCGATGGGTGGCGACTTCGCTCCCAAGGAGATCATCGCCGGGGCCCGAATCGCCGTCGACGAACTCGGACTCTCGGTCATCCTCGTGGGCGTGCCCGACCTGCTCGGTGACCCCCTCGGACTCGAGGTCGTCGCGTGCAGCGAGGTCATCGCCATGGACGACGACCCCGCCGCCAGCGTGCGAAAGAAGAAGGACTCCTCGCTCGTGCGCGCCGCCGAACTCGTGCGCGACGGCCGGGCGTGCGCGATGGTCTCGGCCGGCAACACCGGCGCGACGATGGCCTCCGCGCTCTTGCGGATGGGACGACTACCGGGCGTGGTGCGGCCCTGCATCGCGACGCCGATCCCGAATCCCGGCCACAGCCCCATGGTGATGGTCGACGCCGGCGCGAACTCCGAGTGCACCGCCGAGATGCTCGTCCAGTTCGCCCTGATGGCGAGCACCTTCGTCACAGCGCACTACCACGTGGAGGCGCCGCGCGTGGGCCTGCTCTCGATCGGTGAGGAGTCGACCAAGGGCACGCCGTTGGTCAAGGAGACCCATCAGCTCCTCGCCGCGCTGGAGGGCCTCAACTTCGTCGGCAACGTCGAAGGTCGCGACCTGGTGCCCTCGCCCGTCGACGTCGTGGTCACCGACGGCTTCACCGGCAACGTCGCCTTGAAGACCCTCGAGGGCGCCCTGAAGTTCATCTTCGCCACGGTGCTCGCCGCGATCAACACCAACGACGAGACCAGGGCGGCGGGCCAGGTCCTGCTGGAGTACCTGTTGCCCCTGGCGACGCAGTTGACGCCGGAGAACCAGGGCGGCGCGATGCTCCTCGGGCTCGACGGCATCTGCGTGATCTCGCACGGCTCCTCGAACGCCACCGCGATCAAGAACGCCCTGCGCGTCGCCGCCGAGATGGACGCCGCGAATGTCGTGGAGAAACTGCGCCTCGCTATACGTCCTGATCAAGGCTAATTTCCGGGACCGCATCCCCGTTGGTTCGGTAAACTCGAACAGCAACAACAAGGGAGTGGACAATGGCCGACGCTGCATCACTCGACAGAGCCACGATTCTGGGCATCGTTCGTGATCAACTCGCAGAAATTCTCGAGAAGAGCCCCGACGAGATCCCCGAGGACGTCGCGTTCACCGACCTCGGCGCCGATTCATTGGCCCTGATCGAACTGGTCGAGGCACTGGAGGAGTCCCTCGCCACCTATTCCGCTGGATTCCACATCGACGACGAGGACCTCGAAGGTCTCCTGAGCGTCCGCGACGCGGTCAACTACGTCGCCGACAAGCTGCAGGTGACCTAACGAGGCACGTGAGTCTGTTGCTGTCGCCACTTGATGCGTTAGCCGAGCGAGTGGGACTGGCGCGCGCGAGCGAGGTGCTGTCGGTGGCGCTGACCCATTCGAGCTACGCCGCCGAGCACGGCTGTGAGTCGAACGAGCGCCTGGAGTTCCTGGGCGACGCCGTCGTCGACCTCGCGGTGGCCGACCTCATCGTCACGGCCTACCCGGAACTGAACGAGGGGAGCGGTTCGCTCGTGCGCTCGCGCGTCGTGAACGAATCGTCCCTCGCCGCGGCCGCGACCCGACTCGACCTGGCGAGCGCGATGCGCATCGGCAAGGGCGTGAAGAAGGAACACGGACTGGAACGCCCGTCGCTCCTCGCCGACGCCTTCGAGGCGCTCGTGGCGGCGATCTACCTCGAGAACGGGTACGACGCGGCGAAGAGCTTCGTCCACGCGACGCTGGCCGACGCGGTCGCCGACGCGGCGCTTCGTCCCGGCGACGGCGATCCCAAGACCCGGCTGCGCCAGTGGTCCGAGGCCAACGGCCTCGGCACGCCGGCCTACGAGGTCACGGCCTCGGGTCCGAGCCACGACGCGACGTACGCGGCGGTCGTGCGCGTCGCCGGACGCGACATGGGTTCGGGCGAGGGCCGATCGAAGAAGAGCGCCGAGGCGAGCGCCGCCGACGACGCCTGGGGGCGACGCGATGCCTGAGCTGCCCGAGGTCGAGACGGTGCGCGCCTCGCTGGCGCGCGACATGATCGGCAAGAAGGTGAAGTCCGTCTCGGTGACCAACGGACGCGTCGTGCGCCGTCACAAGACCGCCAAGGACTTTCGCGCGATGGTCGAGGGCCATTCGATCCGCGGCGTGCAGCGCCTCGGCAAGAACCTCGTGTTCGCGCTCGAGAACGGCACGCACCTCGTGGTCCACCTGGGCATGAGCGGACAGCTCCTGCGCGCGAAGGGCCCCAAGGACCCCAAGCCGAAGCACACCCACGTCGTGTTCACCTTCGTCCAGGGCGGCGAGTTGCGCTACGTCGATCCGCGGACCTTCGGCGAGCTCTACGTCTCGACGCCGCCGCCCGAGGGCGAGCCGGTCGAGCTCTCGAAGTTCGCGCGGCTCTCCATCGGGGGCGACGGCCTGGCGCTGCGAAAGGCCGTGCCGGAACTGGCGCACCTCGGCATCGACCCCTTCGAGGACCAGATCGGCTGGGACCGCTTCGCGGCGATCCTGCGCAGCCGCTCCACGTCGCTCAAGGTCGTGCTGACCGACCAGGACATCATCGCCGGCATCGGCAACATCTACGCCGACGAGATCCTCTTCGCCGCGGGACTTCGCTTCGACCGCGAGTCCGAGTCGCTCTCGACGATCGAGATCCGACGGCTGCACCGCGCCATCTCCGAGACGCTGACCGAGGCGATCAAACACGGCGGCTCGACGTTGGACGACGAGCAGTTCGTCGACCCCGACGGCGTGCCCGGCACCTTCCAGCAGTTCCATCAGGTCTACAACCGCGAGGGGCTCGCGTGCTTCCAGTGCCGCCAGCCCATCGAGCGCGAGACCGTGCGCGGTCGCAGCACCTACTACTGCCCGAAATGCCAGTCGTAACACCCAGTGTCCTTCGGGAAGATTGCTAGCGTCGTTCCGTGTTTCTTAAGCGATTGACGATGAAGGGCTTCAAGTCCTTCGCTGACAACACCGTGCTCGAATTCGAGACGGGCGTGACGGCGGTCGTCGGTCCCAACGGCTCGGGAAAGTCCAACGTCGTCGACGCCGTGACCTGGGTCCTCGGCGCCCAGAGCACCCGGGCGCTGCGCAGCGCGAAGATGGACGACGTCATCTTCATGGGCACCGCGAACCGGCCGGCCCTGGGACGCGCCGAGGTGGCCCTCACGCTGGACAACTCCTCGGGCAAACTGCCCATCGACGGCGCCGAGGTCACGATCTCGCGCACGTTGTTCCGCTCCGGGGACTCCGAGTACGCCATCAACGGGACGACCTGTCGACTCCTCGACGTCCAAGAGCTGCTGAGCGACTCCGGCGTCGGGCGCCAACAGCACATGATCATCGGGCAGGGCCAACTCGACTCGATCCTGAACTCGTCTTCGGACAACCGCCGCGCCGTCATCGAAGAGGCGGCCGGTGTCTTGAAGCACCGCCGACGCAAGGAGCGCGCCGAGCGCCGACTCGCCGCCACCCAGGAGAACATCGAACGCCTCGGTGACCTCGTGCGCGAGGTCCGACGACAGATGCGACCGCTCGAACGCCAGGCGGTGTCGGCGCGCAGCTACTCCGACGTCGAGGCCGACCTGCGCGCCGCGCGGCGCGCCCTCTTCTCGACGCGACTGCACGCCTTCGAACGCCGTCGCACCGCGCTCGAGAGCGAACTGGTCGGCTCGAGCGCGCGCGAGCGCGACCTGCGTCTGGAACTCGTGACGCTCGACGCGCACGCCTCGAGCGCCGCGGCCGAGATGGCGAGCCGGCGCGAGGAGATGCTCGCCTCGACGCTCGGGACGTTGCAGGCGCTGGCCGAGCGCGCGCGCGGGACGGCGTCGATCATCAAGGAGCGCGAACGATCCCTGCGCCAGGCGTTGATCGCCTCGGCCGACGAGAACGTGATCGCCACCCTCGAGGCCGACGCCGCGAAACTCACTGCGGACCTCCAGAGCGTCGACGACGAGAACCTCGCGCTCAGCGCCCTGCGCGAAGCCGTCGCGCTGGCCCAGGACGAGTTGGACGTGGCGCAACGCACCTTCGACGAGACGTGGGGTACGGGCTCGAGCGAGGTCGACGAGGCCGCCCTGGTCGCGGCGCGCCAGCGGATCGCTCTCCTGGAACGCTCGCTCAACTCGCTGCGCGAGAGCGAGCGTCGTGCCACGACCCGCCTCGCGGACGCCCGGTCGCGCGTCGCCCAGAGCACGTCGGAACACGAGACGGTCCGTCACGCGCTCGACGAGGCGCGACTGTCACTCGAGCGCGCGCGCCAGGAGCGACTGGACGCCCAGCACGCCGCCGACGAGGCCGAGGTCGAGCGCACGTCGTGTGACGAGGAGTTGCGCGAGGCGACCGACTGGGCCGCGCGGACCGAGGCCCACGCCGAGGCGTTGGCGCGCGCCCTGGACGAACTCTCGGGCGCCGGCGGCCGCGCCATCATCGGCGACCTCGAGGGCGTGCTGGGCGCGTTCCTCGACCTCATCGAGATCGAGGGTGGCTGGGAACGCGCCGTCGAGTCGGCCGCGGGCGCCTCGGTCGGCGCCATGGTCGTGGACGGTCGACGTTCGGCGCGCGCCTCGCTCGAGGCGCTGCGCCGCGAGAACGGCGCCGGACTGATCCTGCCGGTGGGCGAGGGTGACGTCGCGGCACCCGCGACGCCCGACGGCTGCGAGCCGCTTCGCCCGCTGGTGCGGGCTCGCCGCAAGGCACCCGCGCACGTGACCCGGGTCCTCGACGCGCTCTTCTCCCGGGCCTTCGTCGCCGCCGATTGGGAGACCGGCATGGACGTGGCACTCGCGAACCCGGAGTTGATCATCGTCACGCGCGACGGCGACCGCTTCGCGTCCTCCGGATGGCGCATCGCGTCGGGCCGCGCCGTCGTCACGCGCTCGGCCGTCGAAGAGTCACAGGCCGCCGCGCGCGAGGCGACCGACGCCGTCGGACCCGTGCGCGAACGCCGCAAGATCGCCGACGCCGCCGCGATCGACGCGCGCCAGCTGTTGAACCGCGCGACGTCGCGCGAGGCCCAGACGATCGCCGAGGCCGAGCGACTCGAAGGCGAAGAACGACGACTCGGCGCGTTGATCGACCAACTCAACCACGCCGAGGAGACACTGGGCGAGGACCTCGCCGAACTGACCGAGCAGATCGTCACCAACGACGCCGAGCTGTTCACCCTGCGCGAGCAGCTCCCGGCGCTCGAAGTGGCCGTCGCCCTCGCCGGCGAACGCGAGGCGCAGGTCAGCGACGCGCGGGCGGGACTCGAGACGCTTCGTGCTCGCGTGAACGACGAGGCGACCGCGCTGTCGCGCCGCGAGGCCGAGTTCGCCGAGCGCCGTCGCCTGTTGGAGCAGCGACGCAGCGAGATCGAGGTACGACTCGAGGGACGATCGAGTGAGCGAGCCGAGGCGGCCGGCCGACGCGAATCGTTGGAGTTCGACCTGCAGGTGCTCGATCGACTCTCGAGACTCGTGGAACGCAGTGGTGACGAGATCCGAGTCGCCCAAGAGGCGATGGACTCGACCTACCGCGAACAGCTCGAGGCGACGCGCGCCGGCGCCGAACGGCTCGAAGAGGTCCGACGCGAACGCAAGGAGGCCGAGGCGAAGCTCGCCGAGTTGAGTGACGCCGTACGGCGCAGCGAGATCGAACAGGCCGAGCTGGTGGTGAAGATCGCCAACCTCAACGAGCTCATCCGCCACGACCTCGGCATCGAACCAGCGGACCTCGGCGAGGTGGTCGCGCCGGCGTTGCCCGAGGGCGTCACGCTCGAAGGCCGCGTCGCCGAACTCGAAGCGCGCATCACGTCGCTCGGCCCGATCAATCCGCTGGCCCTCGACGAACTGTCGTCCCTCGAGGAGCGTTACAAGGACCTCGACGCGCAGGTGAGCGACGTGCGCCACGCGCGCCGGGAGATCCAAGAGGTGATCCGCGCGCTGGACCAGGAGATCATGGAGACCTTCTCCAGCGCGGTGGCCGACGTCAACGAACACTTCTCGGCGTTGATCGCCATGCTCTTCCCCGGCGGCCAGGGCCGACTGATCCTCACCGAGCCGGACGACCCGCTCAACACCGGCGTCGAGATCGAGGTGCGGCCCCTGGGCCGCAACGTGCGGCGCCTCTCACTGCTCTCGGGCGGTGAACGCTCCATGGCGGCCCTCGCGTTCCTCTTCGCCGTCTTCCGCTCGCGACCGTCGCCGTTCTACATGATGGACGAGGTCGAGGCGGCCCTGGACGACGTCAACCTGCAGCGGTTCTTGAGCCTGGTCGATGAGTTCCGCGACGAGGCGCAACTCTTGATCGTGACCCACCAGAAGCGCACGATGGAGGCCGCCGACGCCCTCTACGGCGTGACCATGGGACCGGGCGCCTCGTCCAAGGTGATCAGTCAGCGCGCGCAGCGCACGAGGGAAGTCGAATCGGCGTGATCGTCGTCATCGTCGTCGTCGCGGTCGTGCTCGTCGCGGGCCTCGGGGTCCTCGTCGCGCGCCGGCGACGCCGCGGTCGTGTCGCGCTGGCCCCGGCGCCGCGCGCGGCCATGCCCACGGTGCTCGTCAGTGAGTTGGCCGAACGGCCGTCGCTGGAGGTCCCGTCGCTCGCGCAGCGCCTCGGCTCCTCGCGCAGCGTCTTCGACCGGGTGCGGTCGCTCTCGAGTGTCGGCGCGTTGAGTGACGACCAGCTGGAGGTCGTCGAAGAGGTGCTGTTGCGCAGTGACGTCGGCGTCGCGACGACCAACATGATCCTGGACAACCTGCGCGAGAACGGCGCTCCCGACGGCGTGGCCGGCGCGGTGCGCGCCTCGCTGCTCGATTCGCTGAGCGCGGATCGCTCGGTCACCACGACGGCGTCGGCCGGCCGTGTCCCGGTGTGGCTCTTCGTCGGGGTGAACGGCGTCGGCAAGACGACCACGATCGGCAAACTGGCCAAGCGCCAGATCGACGAGGGGCGACGCGTCGTCCTGGCGGCCGGGGACACGTTTCGCGCCGCCGCGGCCGACCAGCTCGAGCAGTGGGCCACGCGCACCGGCGCCGACATCGTTCGTTCGGCCGAGGGCGCGGATCCCGGGTCGGTCGTGCACGACGCGTTGGGTCGCGCCGCCGCGAGGGGCGCCGACATCGTGCTCGCCGACACCGCCGGGCGACGCTCGAACAGCACGAACCTGCTGGACGAACTGAGCAAGGTGCGGCGCGTCGCCGACCGCGAGCCGGGCCAGGTCGTCGAGACCTTCATGGTGCTCGACGCGACGACCGGTCAGAACGCGCTCAGCCAGGCCCGCGAGTTCCTCGCCGCGGCCGACGTGACGGGGATCGTCCTCACCAAACTCGACGGGACCGCGCGCGGCGGGATCGTCGTCGCGATCGAACGCGACCTGGGGATCCCGGTGAAGTTCGTCGGCGTCGGTGAAGGCGTGGAGGACCTGATCGCCTTCGATCCGCAGGCCTTCGTCGATTCGCTCCTCGACGCGTAGCGGTACGCTGAACCAGATGTTTGATGCCCTCAGCGAACGATTCGAGCGACTGGGCACGTCGCTGCGCTCGCGCGGGCGCCTCAGTGACGCCGACCTCGACGAGGCCCTGGGCGAGGTCCGGGCGGCGCTCTTAGAAGCCGACGTCGAACTCGGCGTCGTGCGCGCGTTCCTCGACGCGGTGCGCGAACGCCTCAGCGGCGAGGCACTGAGCCAGAGCCTCTCGCCGGGCCAGCAGGTCATCAAGGCGGTCCACGAACAGCTGATCGAGGTGCTCGGCGGCTCCGCCCTCAAGGTCACCTACGCCTCGAAGCCGCCGACGGTCATCCTGCTGGCCGGTCTCCAGGGCGCGGGCAAGACCACGACCGCGGCGAAGCTGGCCGCGTGGTTCAAGCAGCAGGGCCGCCAGCCGTATCTGATCGCCGCCGACCTCCAGCGACCGGCCGCCGTCGAGCAGCTGCGCGTCCTCGGCGCCCAGATCGGCGTCGACGTCTTCTCGGAGCCCTCCAAACCGATCGACGTCGCCAAGAGCGGCCTCAAGGAGGCGACGCGACTCGGTCGCGACGTCGTGATCATCGACACCGCCGGTCGACTCTCGATCGACGAGGCGCTGATGGACGAGGTCCGTTCCATCAGCAAGGCCACGTCGCCGCACTACACCTTCCTCGTGATCGACGCGGTCACCGGCCAAGACGCCGTCGTCACGGCGCGCGCGTTCCACGAGACGCTGGCGCTCTCGGGCATCATCGTCACCAAGCTCGACTACGACGCGCGCGGCGGCGCGGTGCTCTCGGCGCGCGGCGTCGTCGGTCGACCGGTCGTCTTCGCCTCGACCGGCGAGAAGATGGAGGACTTCGAACTCTTCCACCCCGACCGCATGGCCTCGCGCATCCTCGGCATGGGCGACGTGCTCTCGTTGATCGAGCAGGCCGAGCAGCGCATGGACTCCGACGTCCTGGCCGAAGGCGCCGGGCGGATGATGAGCGGGAACTTCACGCTCGATGACTTCCTCGCCCAGATGAACCAGGTACGCAAGATGGGATCGCTCGGCGGGATCATGAAGATGATGCCGGGCGTCACGAAGGAGATGCGTTCGGCGGCGAACAACGTCGACGAGGGCGAGCTGAACAAGATCGAGGCCATCATCCGGTCCATGACCAAGCGCGAACGCCGCGAACCGGTCATCATCGACGGGTCGCGGCGCACGCGCATCGCGCGCGGGTCGGGCACGTCGGTGAGCGCGGTGAACCAACTCCTCAAGCAGTTCAACGAGATGCGCAAGATGATGCGTCAGATGAGCGGCGGCGCGATGCCGGCCATGCCCGGCGGCATGGGGCGCATGGCGAGCATGGCCGCGAAGTCCCCACGGGGCGAGTCGTTGCCGCCCGGATTCGAGGCGTTGGGCGCCGGCATGAAGGCGGCCCAGCCGGCTCGAAGCGGCGGCGGCAAAAACAAGAAGAAGAAAGGCGGGAGGGTTACACCCCCCAAACAACGCTAAACTTTGACGCTCGGGTATCTCGCCCAGTTCCGGTGGACCGGGACAAAAGGTTTGAAGGGAATTTCGTCGTGGCTGTGAAACTTCGTTTGGTTCGCATGGGTAAGAAGAAGCAACCGACCTATCGCGTCGTCGCGGCCGAGAGCCGCCGGGCGCGCTCCGGGGCCTTCCTCGAGATCGTGGGCACCTACCAGCCCCGGGGCCTGTCGGCCGCCGAGCCCGAGACGGTCACCCACATCGACAACGAGAAGGTGCTGCGCTGGCTCAACCAGGGCGCCCAGCCGACCGAACGGGTCGCCAAGCTCCTGAAGACCAGCGGCGCCCTGGACCTGTTCGAGGCCGCCAAGGCCGCCAAGGCCGCCCAATGAGCGACGTCAACGACTACGTCGCCGGCGACGTCAACACGATTGACGACGGGTACGAGGACGAGGACGTCAACGAGGCCGGCGACTCGGTCGACAGCGCCGCGACCGCGACCGCCGTCTTGCACTACATCGCCTCGTCCCTCGCCGAGGACGCGAGCGCCGTCTCGGTCGACGTCGCTGAGCGCCAGGGCAAGGTCGTGCTCTCGCTCAGCGTCGGGGCCAACGACATGGGTCGCATCATCGGTCGCCGCGGCCGCACGGCCCAGGCCATCCGCGCCCTCGTGGGCGCCGCCGGCGCACGTGATGGCGTGACGACCTCCGTCGACATCGTCGACTAATCGTGAGCGCCGAAGAGCGCCCCACGCTCGAAGTCGGGCGGATCATCAAGGCGCAGGGCCTCAAGGGTCAGGTCCTGGTCGACCTCTGGAGTGACCGCACCGAGCGTCTCGCGCCCGGGAGCGAACTGCTCACCGAACGCGGGCCGCTTCGCGTCGCCGCCTCCATCGCGCACCAGCAGCGCTTCATCGTCACCTTCGACGGACTCGACACGCGCGAGAAGGCCGAGCACTGGCGCGGCGTCGTGCTCTCGGCGCCGCGACTGGATGACGAGAGCGTGATCTGGATCGACCAGCTCTACGACGCCGAGGTCTTCGACGCCGAGGGCGTGCGTCGCGGCGTCGTCGTGGGTGTCGAGGCCAATCCGGCGAGTGACCTCCTCGTCCTCGACAGCGGCGCGCTGGTGCCGCTCACCTTCGTCACGGCGGTCGAGGCGAACGTGCGCGTCGACGTCGACGTCCCCGAGGGGCTCTTCGAATGACGTTGCGCGTCGACGTCCTCACCCTCTTCCCCGACGCCATCACGGACTACGCCACGACGTCGGTCCTCGGTCGCGCCAGCGAACGCGGCGTGTGGCACGTCGAGGTCCACGACCTGCGTGACGCCACCGACGACGTGCACCGGACCGTGGACGACACGCCCTTCGGCGGGGGAGCGGGCATGGTGCTGCGCGCCGAGCCGATCCTGCGCACGCTGGACGAGCACCCCGAGATCGCGCGGCCGCTCATCGCGCTGACGCCCTCCGGGCGGCCCTTCACGCACGCCGTCGCGCTCGAGCTGGCCGCGCTCGAGGGGTTCTCCTTGCTCTGTGGACGCTACGAGGGCATCGACCAGCGCGCGCTCGACCTCGTGGTCGACGACGAGATCTCCCTCGGGGACTTCGTGCTCGCCGGCGGGGAACTGGCGGCGCTGTGCGTGATCGAGGCGGTCGTGCGGTTGCGACCGGGCGCCCTCGGCAACGACGCGAGCAGCGTGGACGAGTCCTTCAGCGACGGGCTGCTCGAGTACCCGCAGTACACCCAGCCGGCCGAGGTGCGCGGCGTGGCGGTGCCCGAGATACTGCGCTCGGGCGACCACGCCCGGATCGCCCGTTGGCGACGCGCCCAGGCGCTTCGGCGCACGATCGAGCGCCGACCGGACCTGATCGCCGCGCGCGGGGGACTGAGCACCGAGGAGGAAGCGATACTCGTTGAATTCCCCGTGTTGGAAGCGAACGGGCGAAACGGCTAAACTTCTAAAGCCTCAGTGATCCGAAAGGGACCGCTCCCATGAATCCGACCGACCTCATCGACCGCGACTCCCTTCGCGATGACATCCCCTCGTTCCGTACCGGTGACACCCTGAAGGTGCACGTGCGCGTCGTCGAAGGCGCGCGCGAGCGCGTCCAGATCTTCCAGGGCGTCGTCATCCGGCGCCAGGGCTCGGGCGTGCACGAGACCTTCACCGTGCGCAAGATCAGCTTCGGCGTGGGCGTCGAGCGCACCTTCCCGGTCCACGCGCCGACGATCGCCAAGATCGAAGTCGAGTCCTACGGTGACGTTCGTCGCGCCAAGCTCTACTACCTCCGTGATCTGCGTGGAAAAGCCGCCAAGATCAAGGAACTTCGCGTCACCGAGCGCACGCAGTAACGCGTGGGCGAAGAGGAACTCGACGACTACGAGTCGACGCTGGAACTCGCCTTAGTCCAGGAGTACAAAGCGGTCGTCGGCACGTTCAACTACGCGGTCGAGACCGATCGACGCTTCTACCTCGCCAATGACGTCGCGATCGAGGTTCGCTCCACCGGCACGCCGACCCTGCTCGAGGTGACGCTGAACGACGCGTGGGTCTGGGACATGTACCGCACCGCCCGATTCGTCCCGTCGGTGCGCGTGCTCACGTTCCGCGACGTCAACATCGAGAAGCTGCCCAAAGAGGACCTGCAGCCCTAGGTCATGACGATCGTTCGACTCGACGTCCGATTCGACACGCTCGGATCCCTCGAGGACGACGCCGACCTCGCGCACGCGGTCATCGCCGTGCGCGACGCCGACACGATCGTCGCCGTGGCGTCGCTGCAGGACCGGGTGACGCGACCACTCGGGGTCTGGTTGGAACTCTCGCAGGACTACTCGGCGCAGTTGGCGGCGCGCGACGTGGCCACGCTCAGTTGGCTCGTGCCGCTCGAGACCGTCGTCGTGAGCGCCCCGAGTGCCGTGGCGAGCGCCCAGGTCCTCGAGGCCCTCCTCACGAACGACGAGGTGAACTTCACCAACGAGGTGGCGACGCTCGTCGGCGCCTACAACCGACCCGCGCCGCCGTCGCCCATCGCGGTGTGGAGTTGGGACGGCGCGGCACTGCGACGAGGCGACGTGGCGCTGCGCGAAGTCTCGTCGGGGTCGAGTGACGTCGGTGACGTCACCACGTACCGCTGATCACTCGGGCTGGCGAGAGATCCGCTCCGGACGGATGCGCACCGTGACGCGCACCTCGCCCTCGCGTCGATAGGGGTAGGCGTCCACGCCCAGGTACTTCTTCGCGAGCCGGTCGATGACCTCGTCGGCCCCGATGGTCGTGAACCCGACGACCGAACCGCGCAGCGTGATGAGCGAGTGATCGTCCTCGGGGTCGACGATCGAGACGGCGACGCGCGCGTCGGTGGCCAAGTTGCGCGCCTTGGCCCGACCGAGTGCCGTATTGATCACGAGGTCGTCACCGTCGAGCTCGACCCACACCGGTGAGACGTTGGGACCACCGTCCGCGTCGAGGCTCGCGACGTGCGCGAGGACCTTCTTCGTGACGAGTTCGCGAGCGGCGGGTGAGAATGTTTCGGCCATCTGAGTCCTGACGTCGTGGGTCGAAGGTGGAGGTAGTTTTACTGTAATGAACATTGGTGCACACGTACGCGGGGGTGGCAAACTCATCCCCTCCCTGGAAGAGGGCGTCGACATCGGCGCCACGTCGATCCAGATATTCACCCAGAGTCCACGCATGTGGAAGCCGTCCCAGTACGCGCCCGAGGTGCTCGAGGCCTATCGCGAGGCCCAGGCGAACCATCCGAGCGTGACGCACACGTTCTGTCACGCCACGTACTTGATCAACCTCGCGAGCCCGGACCAGGAGCTCTACGAACGCTCGGTCGCCTGCCTGATCAGCAACCTCTCGACCGGTCGAGGCATGGCCTCGTCCGGGGTCGTGCTGCACGTCGGCTCGCACATGGGCAGCGGGTTCGAGACGGCGCTGCCGCAGATGGCCGAGGCGTTCAAGCGCGCGTTGGACGCCGCCGACGCCGCGCCGCCGGGCGTCAAGGACTGTCCGATCCTCATCGAGAACGCGGCCGGGACCGGCGGCACGGTCGGTCGCAGTCTCGACGAGATCCAGGCGCTGATCGACGCCACCGGGGGCGATGAACGGATCGGACTCTGCATCGACACCCAGCACCTGTGGGCGAGCGGCATCGACTATTCGAGCACCCTCGGCACGAACAAGCTCGTGCACGAGATCGACATGCGCATCGGCCTCGACCGCCTGCGCTGCTTCCACTTGAACGACTCCAAGATCGAACTGGGCGGCAACCGCGACCGACACGCGAACATCGACGAGGGCACGATCGGGACGATGGGTCTCGCCGCTCTGGTCGGCCACCCGGACTTCCGCGACCTGCCACTCCTGCTCGAGGTGCCGGGCTCGGGCGACGGACCGCGTGCCGAAGACGTCATCGCGGCGCGAAAGGTCGTCGTCGAGGGCATCAAACTCTACGACGGTGAAGTGTCCGCGGAACTTGAGGCCATGGTCCTCGTGTTGCCGCCGGCCATGACGAGGCCCCCCGTGAAGAAGAAGCCCGTCAAGAAGAAGCTGGCGAAGAAAGTGCCCGCAAAGAAGGCTCCCGCGAAGAAGGCTCCCGCGAAGAAGGCGCCCGCGAAGAAGAGTCCCGCGAAGAAGAGTCCCGCGAAGAAGAGTCCCGCGAAGAAGACCGTCGCGAAGAAGGCTCCAGCGAAGAAGACGCCGGCCAAAAATACGCCCGCGAAGAAGAGTCCTGCGAAGAAGACCGTCGCAAAGAAGGCCCCAGCGAAGAAGACGGTGGCCAAGAAATCTGCCAAGAAGAAGTAGAGAGGTTGCCATGAGCGAGGTCAGAGTGGAGTCCGATTCGATGGGCACGATTGAAGTGCCGTCGAATCACTATTGGGGCGCGCAAACCGAGCGGAGCCTTCACCACTTCGCGATTGGACACGAGACGATGCCACCGGCGCTGATCCGCGCCTTCGGGATATTGAAGTTCGCGTCGGCCCAAGTGAACCGCGACCTCGGCAAGCTCGATTCCGAACGCGCGTCGCTCATCGAACGAGCGGCGCGTGAGGTCATCGACGGCGCGTTGCCGAACGAGTTCCCGCTACGGATATGGCAGACCGGCTCCGGGACCCAGACCAACATGAACGTCAACGAGGTCATCTCCAACCGCGCCATCGAGATCGCCGGCGGCGTGATGGGGAGTAAGGACCCGATTCACCCGAACGATCACGTCAACATGTCGCAGTCGTCCAACGACACGTTTCCGACCGCGATGCACATCGCCGCGGTGCTCGAGATCACCGACCGGCTCATACCGTCGGTCGCACAATTGCGCGACGCGCTGAACGTGAAGGCCGAAGCCTTCGCGGGGATCACGAAGATCGGACGGACGCACTTGATGGACGCAGTACCGCTGACCCTGGGTCAAGAGTTCTCGGGTTACGTCGCACAACTCGACGCGGACCTGGCGCGATTGGAACTCGTGCTGCCCGGCCTGTGTGAGTTGGCCGCGGGCGGCACGGCGGTGGGAACGGGACTCAATACGCATCCCGAATTCGGCGAACGAGTGGCGGTCACCATCGCGGCGCTGACGGGCAAGCCCTTCGTGACCGCACCCAACTATTTCGCCGCGCTCGCCGCGCACGACGCGTTGGTCTTCGCCCACGGGGCCATTCGAACGCTGGCCGCCAGTCTCGCCAAGATCGCCGACGACATCCGCTGGCTCGGTTCGGGTCCCCGATCGGGGCTGGGGGAGTTGAAGCTGCCTGAGAACGAACCGGGCAGTTCGATCATGCCGGGCAAGGTCAATCCCACGCAGAGTGAGGCGATGATCATGGTCGCGGTGCAGGTCTTCGGCAATGACGTCGCGGTGACGGCGGCCGGTTCGAGGGGGAACCTGGAGTTGAACGTCTGCAAACCGGTCCTCATCCACAATTTCTGCAACTCCGTCGACCTGTTGACGGACGCCTGCTTGCGTTTCCGTGAGTTCTGCGTCGAGGGACTCGAACCCGACGTGGCGCGCATCGCCCAGCACCTCCACAACTCACTCATGCTCGTGACGGCGTTGGCGCCGAGCATCGGCTACGACAAGGCCGCGGAGGTGGCGAAGAAGGCCCACCATGAAGGGACCACCCTGCGCGAGGCGGCGATCACCCTGGGACTGCTCAGCGCCGAGGAGTTCGACGCGGCCGTGGTGCCCGAGGACATGACGCACCCTTGACCAGGCCGTCGCTCCTCGAGGAGCGCGTCGTGCGGGACTGGCTCACGGCACATCCGCGCTGGGACGTGGTGGACGCGCACCTGGTTCGTCACGTCAAGACGGCCGACTACGAGAGCGGCGTCCGACTCATCCACGCACAGGTCGCGCTCTGCGACCGACTCGACCATCACCCCGTCGTGACGCTCGAGTACCGTCGGTTGCGCTTCGAGTTGTGGACGCACGACCGGGGCGGACTGACCCAATTGGACCTCGACTACGCCGAGGGTCTCGACGCGATCATCGACGACGACTTCGCTGACGTCGCGCGCTAGGAGACGGGAAGGTTCCAGAGCGCCATCCAGCGCGCCAGGTCCTTCTCCATCGGGAGGTCGTCGCCGACGAACGAGCGCACCCGCAGTTCCAACTCGTTGTCGCGCTGGTTCGGTCCGGTCGGCGCGAACGGGTAGAAGGTTCCCTGCTTCAAGAGATAGACCATGCGAACCGCGCCGTCGCCCGGCGGCGTCTTGGGCACGAAGCCGAACACCGCGCACAAGAGGCGCGGGCCGAGGCCGTGCTCGACCATCGTGGTGT
This sequence comes from uncultured Acidimicrobiaceae bacterium, assembly GCA_963700135.1. Classification (GTDB taxonomy): domain Bacteria; phylum Actinomycetota; class Acidimicrobiia; order Acidimicrobiales; family RAAP-2; genus RAAP-2. The sequence continues at coordinate 347,525 of CAVOWM010000014.1, forward strand.
TCGCCCCGTGGATTCTCGTCACCAGGCCGTCGAGGGCCGGGTCGGTGACGACCAGCCACTTGAAGCCCAGGTCGTCGGTCGTGATGGTGACGGTGCCGGTCTTGTCGTCGAAGTTGAGCAGCGCCATGATGTCGTCGTCGGTGCTGATCGTCGACTCGCCGCTGCCCCCTTTGAAGCAGAGTCCGGCGTTGCCCGACGAGACGAGGTCGAGTTCGCTCTCCAGCGTCAACGCGGCCGAGGGTAACGCGAACAGTCCGTCGAGCTTCGGCGCGACCTGCTTGGTGCGTCCGAAGAGGGCGTCGCGAAGACCCACTAGCCGTTGAGTTCGACTTCGAGCTTCTTCAGCGCGTCGAGTCGCTTCTCCAAGGAGGGGTGGGTGGAGAAGAGCGACGCGGCCGTGTTGCCCGCGAGCGCCGGGGCGAAGAAGAAGGCGTTCATGCCCTCGGCCTTGCGCAGGTCGGTGCGCGGGATCTTGCCCATGTCGCCGGTCACGTGCACCAGCGCACTGGCGAGCACGCTGGGCTTGCCGATGAGGATCGCGCCCGAGCGGTCGGCCGCGAGTTCGCGGTAGCGAGAGAGCGCCATCGTCAACAAGAAGGCGATGATGTAGATGACGATCGAGACGACGAAGGTGAGCAGTTCGAGCAGGACGATCTGGTTGCCGTTGCGGCTACGACCGCCGCCGGAGAGCAGCGTGCTCCACAGCGCGATGCGACTGACGAGTCCGGCGAGCATGCCGACGCCCGACGCGATCGTCATGATCGCGACGTCGCGGTGCGCGACGTGGCTGAGCTCGTGGGCGAGCACGGCCTCGAGCTCTTCGTCGTTCAGACGGTCCATCAGTCCTCGCGTGGCGCAGATCACGGCGTGATTGGGGCTGCGTCCGGTCGCGAAGGCGTTGGGGATGTCCATCTCGGCCACGCCGACTCGGGGCTTCTCCATGTTCGCGAGCAGGCAGAGGCGGTCCACGATCTGGTGGAGCTTGGGTTCCTGGGCCGGCGTCACCTCCTTGGCGTGCATCGAGAACATCGCGATCTTGTCCGAGAAGTAGTACTGGCTGAACAGCAGGCCGGCGCAGATCACGATGACGAAGACCAGTTGGACCCCGACGTTCAAGAGCACCGTGAAGATGATCGCGTAGAGGATGACGAGCGCGAGGCCCGTCATGAACATCCGGACGTTCAGCCCGTGGTCGCTCTCGATCTTCGACTGCGCCATTACTTGGCCTCCTCGGGGCTCGCCGCGTCGGTCGCGGGAGCGCTCGCCGGGGCCTCACCCGAGGGCAGCTCCGTCGTGGCACCGCTCGAGACCTGGGACTTCAGCGCGGCGATCTGCGCGTCGATGTCCGAGGTCCCCTTGGCCTTGTCGAGCTGGGCCTGGATGTCGTCGTTGGTGCTGGTGAGGTCGGTCAGGGCACCGGAGGCGAGGAGTTCGTCCAGGGCGCCGCTGCGCGCCTGCATCTCGGCGACCTTGTCCTGGGCGCGCTGCATGGCAGCCCCGGCGTCACCCATCGACGTCGAGATCCCACTGACCGCCTCGGAGATGTGCGCGGAGGCCTCGGCCGCGGTGTAGGTCGCCTTGATGGTCTCCTTCTTGGTGCGAAAGGCCTCGACCTCGGTCTGGAGGCGCTGCGCGGTGTCGGTCAGCTTCTGCTCCTGGTCGACGATCGTGGCGTGCTGGGTCTCGAGATCGGCCAGCTGCACCGTGATGGCCTGGCGGCGCGAGAGGGCCTCGCGCGCCAGGGGCTCGTTGTTCTGGGCGAGCGCGGCCTTGGCCTGCTCGGCCAGCTTGTCGCCCTGGCTCTTCAGCTGTTCGGCCTGGATCTCGACGCGCTTGCGCGCGGTGGCGACGTCGGCGACGGCGCGCTTGACCTTGGTGAGGTTGTCGAGCTGCTGTTCGTACGAGAGATCGAGCGTCTGGCGGGGGTCCTCAGCCTTGTTCAGCGCCGAGTTCGCCTTGGCCTGAAAGATGGTGCTGACGCGCTTCATGATACCCATGGGGGCCTCCTTGGTTACGAGTCCACACTAGGGGGCAACGCGGGCGCCCCGCGAACGAAAGCGTCCGGACCGTTCCTAAGAAAGTTGTTAACTTCTCGGGAGGTCGCGGTCCTGTTGGCCGGCCTGCGCCGCCAACTCCTGTCGGTACTCCTCGAGCGCGCGCGCCAACGCGTCGTCGCCGAGCGACAGTATCCGCACCGCCAACAGCCCGGCGTTGGTCGCGCCGTTGATGGCGGTCGTGGCGACCGGCACGCCGCGTGGCATCTGGGCGATGGAGAGCAGCGAGTCCAGACCGTCGAGTTGGGCGAGGGCGACCGGGACGCCGATGACCGGCAACGTCGTCACCGCGGCCAGCATGCCCGGCAGGTGGGCCGCGCCGCCGGCGCCGGCGATCAGCACCTTCAGTCCGCGCGACCGCGCCTCGAGGCCGTAGTCGATCATCGCCGCGGGTGTGCGGTGCGCCGAGACCACGTGGATCTCGTTCGGCACGCCGAAGTACCCGAGGATGGTCTCGGCCCCCTTCATGACCTCGAGGTCCGAGGAACTCCCCATGACGATGCCGACCAGTGGCTGCACTATGTCTCCCGTGTGCGCGTGCCGTACGCCCGCGCGCTCTCCCATGCTGTCACGTGCGCCGCGGGGGCATCGTCGCCCACCACGGTGACGTGCCCGAGCTTTCGACCGGGCCGCCAGGCCTTGCCGTAGTCGTGGACGTGCGCGCCGGCCACGTGACTGGCGCCTTCGATCGAACCGGGCTCGTCGGCGCCCACGACGTTCACCATCACGGCCGCGTCCACGACCGCGTCGGTCGGTCCGAGGGCGCGACCGCTGACGGCCAGGAGGTGGTTGGTGAACTGACTGGTGCGCGCGCCTTCGATGGTCCAGTGCCCGGTGTTGTGGGGTCGCAGTGCGACCTCGTTGACGAACAGACCGCGGTCGCTCAGGAAGAACTCCACGGCGAGCACGCCGATCGCCCCGACGAGGTTCGCGATCTTTCGACCGAGTCGATGGGCCTCGTGCAGCGTCGTCTCGTCGACGTCGGCGGGGTAGCGCACCTCGACGCACATGCCGCGCGACTGCACGGTCGAGACGAGGGGGTAGCTGGCGAAGCCGTGCAGTCCGCGCACGACGACGAGGGCCAACTCGCCGCGCAGGCGCAGCCGCTCCTCGACCACGACGTTGGTGGTCGTGGTGAGTTCGTCGATCATCGCGAGCGTCTCGACGCGGCTCTGCGGGAAGAGCACGCCGCGTCCGTCGTAGCCGCCGGTCGCGGCCTTCAGCACCGGCGGTCCCACGCTGTCGAGGAACGCGCGCAGCATCGGGTCATCGGTCGAGGAGACGACGAGGAACCTCGGGACCGGGATGCCCGCGGCGTCGAAGGCGGTGCGCTGGTGGCCCTTATCGACGGCGAACCGCAGGGCGCGCGCGCCCGGTCGAACCACCACGCCGCGGGCTTCGAGGGCGGCCACCTGCTCGAGGTCGACGAGTTCGTGGTCGAAGGTGACGACGTCGACCTGGGCGGCGAGTTCGTCGAGCGCCGCGGCGTCGTCGGGCGATCCGTAGACCACGGCGTCGGCGGTCGCGACGGCCGAGTCCTCGGGCGACGTCGCGAGGACCGTCAGGGTGACGTCGGCGCCGTGCGCCGCCTCACCCATCATGCGCGCCAGTTGACCGGCTCCCACCACCCCCACCGATACGGGACCAGTAGGTTGGGAATCGATCAACACGACCGTAACGATATCGGTCGAACGAGGAGGTCCCCATGGACATTGCCATCGGAATGGACGTCGATGGTCCACTGGAGAAGACGATCGAACGCGCCACGGCGCTTCGCGCGCGCGGCTTCACTCGAACGTGGTCGTCCCAGATCTTCGGCCCCGACACGCTGACCGTCTTCGCGGTCGTCGGGCGCGAGGTCCCCGACCTCGACCTCGGCACGGCCGTCGTGCCGATCCAGACGCGTCACCCCACGATGCTCGCGGCCCAGGCGCGCACCGTCCAAGACGCGATCGGCGGACGTCTCTCACTGGGCATCGGTCTGTCGCACAAGGCCGTGGTCGAGGGCATGTGGGGGATCTCGTTCGATCACCCGGCCGACTACATGAGCGAGTACCTCGCCGCCCTGGCGCCGATGTTGCGCGGCGAACGCGTCAGTGTCCACGGTGAACGGGTGAGCGCCTCGACGATCGGCACGCTCGGACCGAGCGACGTGCGCACGCCGGGACTGCTGGTGGCCGCGTTGGCGCCGCGGATGCTCGAGATGGCCGGGACCGTGACCGACGGGACGTTGACCTGGATGACCGGCGTGAAGACGCTCGCCACCCACGTCGTGCCGACCATCAACGCCGCGGCCGCGAAGGCCGGTCGGCCGACGCCGCGCGTGGTCTGCAGCCTGCCGATCTCGGTGACCGGCGACGTCGTCGACACCATGGCCAAGGTGAACGAGAGCCTCGCGATCTACGGCACGCTCCCGAGCTACCGCGCGATGCTCGACCGCGAGGGGGCGAAGGGTCCGGCCGACGTCGGGCTCTTCGGCACCCGCGAGCAAGTGCTGGAGAAGCTGCACGAACTGGCCGGGGCCGGGGTCACGGAGTTCTCGGCGGCGATGGCCGGCGGGGTCGACGATCGCGACGAGACCTACGACACGCTGCTCGCGTACCAATCGGCCTAGTCAGCGCGGCAGCTGCGTGTGCTTGAACTCGTTGAGGTCGGCGCGACGGGTCATCAGGGCGAGCAGCGAGGTGATCAGTTCCACTGATTCGGCCGGGTCGTCGCTCGGCTCGCTCATGTAGCGAACGAACGTCGCGTCGTCGTTGACGACGAACGTCGGGACGCCAAAGGCCTCGAAGCGGTCGAACTCCTTGTGACTGGCCGCGATCACGTCGTGCGGCCGACGCGAGGCGACGTCGGCGGCGACCGTGGCCATGTCGACGCCGAGGGGCGCCAGGACGTTGCTGATCTCATCGAGCGTCACGAGCCGGATGGCCCGGTCGTGGCGGGCGCGAAAGAGCGCCTCGTGCGCGTCGAGGAAGTACGCGCTCTGCTGGTCGCGCACGGAGATGCCCGCCGCCAACGACAACAGGTCGGCGTCGTAGGCCGAGTCGTTCCAGACGTCCGGCGCGCCGTCACTGCGCGCGCCCTGGCTCAGCGACCACGGGGCGAACGTGACGTCGAAGTCCGCACCCGCGCGCAGCGCCGTGATCACGTGCAGGTGGATGTTCTTCGCGAACGGGCACCGGTAGTCGAAGGAGAGGTCGAATTGCATGTCGCCAGCCTACGGGTCGATCCGCGACTATCCCCGGTTTCAGACCGGGACGGCGACGCCCTCGGCGCGACAGAGGTCCTTGTAGGCGCAGAAGCGACAGGCCCGCACCGACGGGGTCGCGGGGAACTCGCCGTCGCCGTAGAAGCGGTTGATCTTCTCCCACGCGTTGGCGGCGGACTGCGAGCGCGCGCGGAGAACGACGTCGCTCACGTCACGTTCGATGCTCTCGCCCTTGGTCACGTACATCAGCCGGATCTTGGTCGGCTTCTCGCCGAGCCCGACCTGGCACAGCGCGGCGTACAGTTCGGCGTTGGCGAACGTCTGGGAGTCGTAGTTGCGGTTCGGCAGTCCACCGGTCTTGTAGTCGACGATCGTGAGTGACCCGTCCTCGTCGCGGTCGAGCCGGTCGAGGATGCCGAAGAGCGGCGCGCCGTTGATGGTGACGCCGAGGCGTAGTTCCACGCCCTCACTGGTGACCTTGGTCGGGTCCTCCATCTTGAAGTACGTCGTGATGATCTCCTCGGTCTCGCGGAGGAGTCGCGCCATCATCTCGTCGTCCATGGCGATGTCGCCACGCACGTCCTCGGTGAGGATCTCCTCGACGGCCGCGGGGACGAAACCCCTCGCGCGCTCGATCGTGCGCTCCTCGGCGCGCAGGTTGAAGAGCCGCTCGAAGACGTAGTGGGCGAAGCGACCCTTCGCGGTCGCGTAGGACGCGGGCTGGGGGATGCGTTCGATCGAGGCGTACTGGTAGCGACGCGGGCACGCTTGGAAATCGGAGAGGCGCGAAGGGGAGAGGGAGCGAGGCAGCTCCTGGGTGAAGGTCATGAATCCACCGTAGGACAGCGCTGTGACGTCGAGTGACCACACGGGCACCGAGTAGACAGGGGGGATGAAACGACGCCCCGAGGTGACCCGTCACGGGCACGTGGTGCGCAGCTCTCGCTGGAACGGCGTGCGCGCCGGCGACGTCGTGATCGTGGACGGGGCGAAGGAGCGCCGTCAACACTGGGTCTTCGTGGCTCACGTGGTCAACGAGGCGACGAACGACGAGTGGGTCGAGGTCCGCGGCGGACGCGTGGGCGAGACCAAGGGCCGGTCGTTCCGACCCGACGTCATATTCCCGGGTTCTGCGAAGAGGGGCTCTCGGCTCGTAGGGATGTCGCTGGCGATGGCCCCGCAACTGCCGATCCCGTGACGCGGGCCTCGTCGATGGCGTTGATCTTGCGCGAGATGAAGATCCACACGCTGGGCACGACCCCCACCAGACTCATCACCACGTAGTACGTGCGCACGCCCCACTCGGTCGCCAGGTAACCGGCGAGCACGATACCGAGCGGTGCCAGTCCCAGCGACACGAACCAGTCGACCGAACTGGCGCGACCCAGCAGTTCACGCGGTATCTCGGTCTGCATCATCGACTCCCAGATGACGTTGCCGAGGAGGATGAGCGGTCCGGCGGCGACCGGGAAGATCAGGACGACCCAGAAGTTGGTGGCGAAGCCGACCGCGAGCGCCGAGAGCGCCGCGAGTAACCAGTAGCCGATCATGACGCGGATCCGCCGTCGCGGCAGCTGCAAGTTCGACGCGACGAAGGCACCGACGGCCCCCGAGAGCCCCATGGCCGCGAAGGTGTAACCGACGATGAGTTTGCTGTCGTGCAGGTTGTGGCGCAAGAAGTACGGGAGCAAGACCGCCATGGGGCTGTACAGGATCGCGTTGGTGAGCGCCGCGGCGAACAGGTTCGCGCGGAACCACCGGGTGTGGCGCACGAAGCGCAGGCCCTCCTTGATCTCAGAGAGCATGGAGCTCCCGGACGTGCGCGACGGTGACGGCGTCGGCTTCATCATGAAGAGCGCGCTGGCCGAGACCAGGAAGGTGACGCCGTCGACCCCGATCGCCCACGACGTGCTCGCCGCGGCGATGACGCCGCCGACCGCGGGGCCGATCATCTGGCCCATCAGGTTGTTGGCCAACGGGCGCACCGCGTTCATGGCGGGCAACAACTCCTCGGGGACGATCTCAGGCGTGATGGCCGTGATGGCGGGCATGAAGAGGGCGTCGAACGTGCCGAAGAGGACGGCGAAGACCAACAGCTCATCGAAGTGCAGTTGACCGGTCGCGATCAGCACCACGAGGAACGCGGTGAGCACCGCGCGGACACAGTCCGAGATGAGCAGCAGGATCCGGCGAGAGAAACGGTCGACGATCGCGCCGCCGACCAAGAGGAAGATCACGAGGGGTGTCATCCGCGCCGCGACGAACCAGGCCAACTTGGACGCGCTGTGCGTCGTGTCGAGGACGAGCAGGGTCAGTGCGACCAGCGCCACGCCGTCACCGAACTGCGAGATGGTCTGACCGGTCACGAGCAGTCGGGGTTCGCGATGCTTGGCCAGCTGGACGAGGGCGATCTTCCTTTTCACCAGAGTCGACCTTAGATTGGCCGGACCTCGGAGAATGTCCACCGCGCCACGCGCGGTGCCGAAGCGCTTTGAGACGACTCGGTAACGTGCAAGGCGTGACCCTGGATTTGGAGGACGCCCGGCGGCGCTACCACTACTCGTTCACCCGCGAGGACCACGACCGCCTTCCGTTCTACTCGGCGCTGATGACGGCGCTCGAGAACGATGTCGTCGCCCAAGAACTGCTCGCCGGCATCCGGGTCGAGCAGCGCAACCCGATGTTGGTCCTCGCGGCCCTCCACCTCGCGGCGCTGCGGGGTCACCCGGTCCTGGCGCCGATCTACCACGACGCGCGACACGGAGCGATCCGTGATCCGCAGGTCGCCGCGCGTCGCGTGGTCGGCGTGGTGGACGCCGAGCCGGAACTCGTGCGCTCCGAGCTCCACCGCTCGACGCAGACGAACGAGCCCGGTCGTTGCGCGATCTTCCAGAGCGTGATCGCGCTCATCGCCCAACGCGGTCATCCGTCGATCAACCTGATCGACGTCGGCACCTCGGCGGGCATCAACCTCTACTTCGACCGCTTCGCGGTCCGCGAGACCGATGACGGCGATCCGTTGACGCTGGTCTGTCACGACGAGACGCCCGTCGACCGCGGCCTCGCGCTGCCCGACGTCGTCTCGCGCGTCGGGATCGACCCCTCGCCGCTCGACCTCGCGGTCGAGGGTGACCGACTCTGGCTCCAGGCCTGCCTGTGGCCGGAAGAGCCCCGTCGACTCGAACGCCTCGACGCGATCATCGAGCACCGTTCGTCGTGGCCCGAGACCACCGTGTTGCGCGGCACCGTCGCCGAACGTCTCGGCGACGCGATCGCGCTCGGCGATCCGTCGAGTCTGACCGTCGTCATGAACAGCTACGTCGCGGCCTACTTCTCCGAGGGGGATCAGCGCGCTTACTTCGAGGACATGGTCGAACGTTGCGCGCGGGGCAACGTCGCCTGGATCTCGCTGGAGTCACCGTACATGGTCGCCTGGCCGACGTCGTCGACCGACAGCGAAAGCGCTCGCAAGGGCGACACGCAGGTGCTGGTCACGCTGCCCGGCGGGTCGCCGCGCCCGTGGGGATGGTGTCATCATCACGGACTCTGGTTGGCGTTGGACGTGCCGGACTGACCACGCCGATCGCCGCGTCGTCTAGGGCGCCTCGGACAGGTGGTGCAGCTGGATCGTGACTCGGCCCCGACCGGCGGTGATGGCGCGAAAGTCCAAGCCGTATCGATGGAGGCCGTCCTCGGGGATGAACGACGTCACCGTCACGGTGGCGGTGTCCTGATTGGTCGAGACGACCTTCCCGCGTCGACTCTTGAGGTCGTTCAAGACCTCGCCGAGGTACTCGGTCGGGAACGTCGTCGTCACTTCCATGATCCGCTCCAGCACTACCGTGCCCGCGGCCTCGAGGGCCGCGCGAAGGCCCAAGGACCCGGCGGTGTCGAAGGCCGCCTCGGAGGAGTCGACGCTGTGGAACTTGCCGTCGTACAGCGTGACGCGCAGCCCGACGACCGGGAAGCCGGCCGGACCGCCGCGGGCCATGGCCTTCTCGATGCCGTTGCGCACCGCGCCGATGAACTGACGCGGCACCGCACCGCCGACGATGGCGTCGACGAACTCGAAGGGCTCGTCGGGCTTGATGGGCTCGACCTTCAGGTTCACGACCGCGAACTGGCCATGCCCGCCGGTCTGCTTCTTCAGTCGACCCTCGCACTCGCGCGCCGAACGGATCGTCTCGTAGCGCTGGACCTCGGGCGTCGCGGTCGTGACGTTCACGTTGAATCGTCGACGCAGCCGCTCCAGCGTCACCTTCAAGTGCGTGTCGCCCATCGCGTCGACCACCAGTCGTCGAGAGACCGGGTCGTGACGCACGCGCAGCGACGGGTCCTCCTCGGAGAGCCGGTGCAGGGCGGTCGAGATCTTGTCGTCGTCGTCGTGGGACGCACTGAGGAGGGCCACCGACAGGGCCGGCGCCGGCGAGGGCGCGGGCAGCGTCGCGAGGTCCACGCCGCGCTTGGCGAGCACGTCACCGACCGCGACGTCATTCAATTTGGCGACCACGACCACGTCACCGGCCACCGCGCGGTTCATGGGGACCAGCTTCGATCCGAAGAGGTGGTGCAGCCCGTGCAGGCGCTCGTCGCTGCGGGTGCGGACGTTCACGAGCGTGACGTCGGGCGTGATCGTGCCCGAGATGACTTCCATCACGACGATGCGCCCGACGTAGGGGTCGACGATGACCTTGAAGGCCCGCATGACCGGTTCTCCCTCGGGGTCACGGTCGAGGAACGTCTCGTTACCGTTCATGAGGGCCGGGATGGGGCGCGAGATCGCGATCTCGTCGAGCAGCGTGGCGAGTCGATCGACGCCGACGCCCAGCGTCGCCGAACCGCACGTCACGGGCACGATGCGACCTTCGATCATCAGCTCGGCGAGCGCCGGTTCGAGCTCTTCCATGCTCGGCACGTCACCCTCGAGGTAGCGCTCGGTCAGGGAATCGTCGGCGACCACGATCGCCTCGATCAGACTGGCGCGGACCCGGGCTTCGAGTTCGGCGAGATCCGGTGGCACCGCCGCGTGCCGTGGTGACGCGCCGTCGTAGAAGATGGCCTCGTCCGCCAAGAGGTCGACCACGCCCTGCAGCGCGGCCCCTTGGCCGATGGGCAGCTCCAGCGGAGCGAGTCGGGGACCGACCAGCGTCTCGAGGGAGCTCAACGTCGACTCGAAATCGGCGCGTTCGGCGTCCAGCGCGTTCACGAAGATGACGACGGGCACGTCGGCCTGGACCGCCAGGTCCCAGGTTGCGACGAAATCACCCTGAACGCCGTCGACGGCGTTCACGACCAGGACCGCGACGTCGGCGACGTCGAGTGCCCGCTCGACCTCGCCGTGGAAGTCGATCAGACCGGGTGTATCGAGCAAGGTCAACTTGTCCTCGCCTATCCACACCGGGGCCATGGCGATGCCGAGCGACATCTGGTACTTGCGTTCCTCGGGATCCGTCGCGCCGAGCGTGGTGCCGGCGTCGACCTTTCCGGCCCGCTCCAGACCACCGGTGGCGACCACGAGCGCTTCGAGCAATGACGTCTTGCCGACACCGTTGCGACCGATCAGTGCGACGGTCCGGGCCTTGGGGTGGCTAGGGGCGATGGTCAATGGAACCTCGTTTCACGTTGCTGTCCCTAACGTAGCGCTCATCAGCGAACGGCGTCGGAGCCGAAAAGTCACTCCGCCGTCACGTGCGCGACCGACGTCGACGAGGCACGGCCCGGGGGACCGGAGTCCGAGCATGGTGGGCTTGCGCGTTCGCGAGGTACCATTTGCATTGTATTTAGCTATATTGCTAAACTTCGATTATGGCCGACGACCAGTCAAGTGTGTTCCGCGCGTTGGCCGACCCGACACGCCGCCAAATTCTCCAGGACCTCCGTGAGGGAGAACGCACGGCCGGTGACATCGCGTCGCGATTCCCGATCAGCGGTCCCTCGATCTCGCGACACCTCACAATCTTGAAGTCGGCCGGATTGGTGGACGAGCGGCGCGAGAGCAATCGAATCTTCTACTCGCTCGTCGAGGAGCGACTCGCGATCTCCGTTGGCAACTTCTTGTCCAATGTGTGCCCCGAACAAGTGGTCATGCGCCACCAACGAAAGAGGGCACCGGTGAGGAGGGGGAAGGGATGAACGCACTTCCGGTGATCGACGGCACGATCGATCGAAGATTCCTTATCAACTACCGCGTGGATCCTGACATCCTCCAGCGACAACTTCCGTCGGGGTTCCGTGTGCACCTCGTCGACGGTTTCGGCGTCGCCGGGATCTGCGTCCTGCGACTCAGCGAACTGCGCCCCAAAGGACTCCCACGCACATTCGGCGTCGCGACGGAGAACGCCGCGCACCGCGTCGCGGTGGAGTGGGAGGGTCCTGAGGGGACGTGCCGTGGTGTCTACATCGCGCGACGCGACACGTCGTCATCGCTGACGGTCGGCCTCGGTGGACGACTCTTTCCGGGCGTGCATCACCGAGCGGACTTCGAATTCCGCGAACGGGCCCGGCGCTACGAACTCGATTTCGAGAGCCGCCATGACGGCACGGTCGTGGCCATGACGGCGACGACCGCTGAGGCGCTACCGGAGGACTCCGTCTTCTCCTCGCTCGAGGACGCCTCGTCGTTCTTCCAGCGCTCACCGTTGGGCTTCTCGCCGAGGCGCCGGGGGCATGCACTCGAGGGTCTGGAACTCGACTGCGCCACGTGGCGCGTCGAGCCGTTGCGTGTCGAACGCGTCGCGTCGAGTTACTTTGACGACCCCGAGATTTTCTCCAAAGGCTCGGTGAGATTCGACTCCGCACTCGTCATGCGCGACATCAAGTCCACGTGGCGCGCGCGGGCGGCGTAGCCGACGTCTAGTTCTGGAAGTTGTACGTCGTGTGGTGCACGGCGGCGGCCAAGATGATGAAGAGGATCAGCGTGGCGGCACCGACGAAGCCCAGTACTATCCCGGCGATCGCCATGCCGTCACCTCGCTGGCCGCGTTCCTTGATCTGGCGACGGGCCACGAACCCGAATATGAGCGCGAGGATCGAACCGATCCACCAGACCCAGACGATGCCGAGCACCATCGACGCGATCGCCAGCCCGTTGGTCGAGGGCATCTGGATCTGTTGGACGTAGGTCACGTGCGCCACGGGTGGCGCCATGCCGTACGGTGTCGGCGCCGGCGGGCCGAACGCGACGCCGCACGTGGGACAGAAGGCGACGCCCTCCGGGCACGGATGTCCGTTCGAGCAGATCACGCGTTCCCCCTAGGTCGGAGCGACAGTCACGGGCAACCTATCAGTCGAATGACTTGAACGTCGGATTCGTCGTGCCGTCGGCGACCCACCCTCGGATAGCGTGGCGCAGGTGACGTGCGAAGCGGCGCGACGTCGTGGCTGGGCGAAATCGGGGGGACCTTGTTTCTTGACTTTGCATCCGTGTGGGAAGAGGTCGCGGACTACGTGCCCGAGCGCGACGCGATCGTGCAGGGTTCACGCCGGATCAGTTATCGGGCCTTCGATGATGGCGCCGCGCGCTTCGCGTCGGCGATCGAAGCGGCGGGCGTCGCCGAAGGCGCCACGGTCGCCCTGTACCTGTACAACTGCCCGGAGTACCTCATCGCACAGCACGGGGCCTTCAAGCATCGCGCCGTGCCGATCAACGTCAACTACCGATACCTCGACGACGAACTCGCGTACCTCCTGGACAACAGCGACGCGCAGGTGCTCGTCTTCCACACGTCGCTGAGCGCGTGCGTGGCCCGGGTGCGCGAGCGCCTGCCCAACGTGCGCCTGTTCGTCGAGGTCGACGACGGGGGGGCGTCGCTCGACGGCGCCGCGGCCTTCGACGATCTCCTGGGTCGCTACGAGCCCCAAGCGCGCAAGCAGCGATCGCCCGACGACCTGTACATGCTCTACACGGGCGGGACGACGGGGATGCCCAAAGGAGTGATGTACCCGCAGGGTGGCATGTCCGAGCGACTACTCACGGCACTCGCCGCGGCGGGAGCGGTGCCCTCGCCGCCGGCCACGCGAGAGGACCTCGCCGCGTTCGTCGCCGCGGTGAACCAGGACGGCGTGCGCAGTTCGATCTCGTGTTGCCCTTTGATGCACGGCACGGGGATGTGGATCAGCGCCATGCCCGCGCTGCTCGGTGGGGGAACGGTCCTACTGCTCGAGGGACGATCCTTCGACGCCCACGAGGTCTGGCGCGTCGTGGAGGAAGAGAGGGCGAAGAGCATCGTCATCGTCGGCGATCCCTTCGCGCGGCCGTTGCTGCGCGCGCTCGAGGAGCGCGAGGCCGAAGGTCGTCCGTACGACACGTCGAGCGTCGTCGGCATCTACTCCTCCGGCGCCATATGGAGTTCCGAGATCAAGGACGGACTACGGACGCGAATGTCGGCGATGCTGGTCGACGCGCTCGGTTCGACCGAGGGCGGCAGCATCGGCGTCAGCGGTGCGAACAGTGGCGTCGGTGCCGCGACGGCGCACTTCGCGCTCAATCCCGATTCCCGGGTCGTCACCGAGGACGGCCGCGAGGTAGGTCGCGGGACGGGCGAGCACGGGATCCTCGCCACGCGAACCGCGGCGTTCGGTTACTACAAGGACCCGGAGAAGACCGCTCGGACGTTCATCACGCTCGACGGCGAGTCCTACGTCCTGACCGGTGACTGGGCCACCCTTGATGACGACGGCTCCGTCAACCTGCTCGGTCGAGGATCGATGAGCATCAACTCGGGCGGCGAGAAGGTCTTCGCCGAAGAGGTCGAAGAGGCGGTCAAGCGACACCCGCTCATCGAAGACTGTCTCGTCGTCGGCGTCCCCGACGAACGCTTTGGCCAGAAGGTCGTCGCGGTCGTGAGTACGGCGTCGCCGTCGCCACCGACGCTCGAGGAGTTGACCCAATTCCTGCGACCATCACTGGCGCACTACAAGATCCCCAAAGACGTGGTCGTTCAGGAATCCGTACGACGGGCGCCCAACGGTAAGGCCGATTACAAGTGGGCGAACGCGGTCGCGCTCGAAGTGAACGTCGGGCGTGGCGTCGGGCGTGTGTGACGAGAGTTGTTTTGCTCTAGGTTCCACGGAGGGAGGTTGGCGCCATGGCTCAAGTACCCGTCGACAGTGGTTCGCAGACGTCCGATCAAGATGTGAAGAGGGCCGACTTGGTCCTCGAGGGTGGTGGCGTCAAGGGCATAGGACTGGTGGGGGCGATCTCGGTGCTCGAGGAGCATGGCTACGTCTTCCCTCGGGTGGCGGGCACGTCGGCCGGCGCGATCGTGGGTTCGCTCGTCGCTTCGGGAGTCAGCAGCAGCGATCTCCACGATTTGATCGTCACGATCAACTACGAGCTCTTTCGTGACGAAACAACGCTCGATCACATCCCCGTCGCTGGCAAGGCACTCTCGCTCGGGTTGGAGCACGGAGTCTACAAAGGGGACTACTTCCACGGATGGATAAGGGATCGACTCGCCGACGCCGGCGTTCGAACGTTCGCCGACCTCTATCAACCCGATGAGAAGAGCAGTCTGCCCGCGGATCAACAGTACAAATTTGTCGGGCTGACCTCGGACGTGACCCGGGGACGACTTTTGCGATTGCCGTGGGACTACCAATCGGACGGAATCGACGCGAACTCACAACTGGTCGCCGACGCCATCCGCGCGTCAATGTCGATCCCCTTCTTCTATGAACCGGCCACGCTCGACGTGCGCGACGCGGCACCATCCACGCTGGTTGACGGGGGGATGCTGTCGAACTTCCCGGTCGACATCTTCGACCGCACCGACGGCCAACGACCTCGCTGGCCCACGATCGGGATCAAGCTCTCGTCGCGACAACCGCCCAACATGCCCGAGCACCGAGTCAAGGGTGACATCAGCCTGGCCATGGCCCTGCTCGGGACCATGCAGAGTTGGAGCGATCAGATGCACCTCGACGATCCGGCGGTGTTGGCCAGGACGATCTTCGTCGACACGTTTGGCATCAACGCGACCGACTTCTCGATCGATCGACCAACGCAGGAGAAGTTGTATCAGAGCGGGCGCAGCGCGGCCGAGAAGTTCTTGGCGACGCAGGCCAGTTAGTTCAACTTGAAGAGCATTCCGGCGGATCGTGTCCCCTGGATCGAGAGAGTCGTGCGACGCCGGCCTCAGAGAGGATTGAAGGAGCCAGCCGTCCGATCCGCCTTCAATGAATAGCCCGCGAGCGGGTGACGGGAATCGAACCCGCATGGCCAGCTTGGAAGGCTGGGCGGTTCTCAGAACTGAGGTTTGTATCATTGCTGATCAAGGACGACATTTATTGGAGGTATTTGCTCATAATGAGTGCATGGGCACTCTACGGGCACTTAGTCGAGTCGATCGAATAACGGCTGAGCCGATTGAATTTCGTCGAGTGGTCCGTATCCTGAGCGAAGGGAAATTTCTCCATCGTTCTTGCGAATTCCGTGACGCGGAAAGATTTCATTTTTGTGCTCTGGTTTACGCTGAGTTGACATTCCATCCTGAATAGTTCAACTTCATGAACGCGCCACTACAACTGCTAGGGCAAGCACAATCATCGGAGTTCTCGCGTCCTGTCATTTCAATGACATGCCGAGACTCCAATGCATGATCTCCAGATTCGACTACGACACCTCGTCGTTGCCGTGGCGGCGACACTCATTGCGTCGAGTTTTATCGCCGTATTGCCGGCAAGCGCAGCCACAATCACTGCCGTCGGATCGCTCGCACAGAACAGCGGCAGTGGCAAGTCAACCCTTTCAGTGAATCCGCAGCACGTGGGTGACGCACTGGTTCTCTCCATTGGCGTCTTCCCCAGCAGTCCGACGGTGTCGTCGGTCAGCGGCGGAGGCTCGACGTGGACGAGGGTTTCCTATACGACGGCGAGTGGCGACATCGAGGAGTGGTTGGGCACGATCACGACGACGGGCAGTTCGACCATCACGGTCACGTTCTCGGGGAGTATTTCGGGCAAACAGGATGAACTACTCGCTCAAGAGTTCTCTTCGAGCACGGGTTCATCGACGACTTGGGCACTTGACGTCGCTGGCAACGCCACGACCTCTTCCAATTCTACGACGGTGACGATGCCCACGCTCTCGCCGTCCGGCTCGGGTGAGCTCTACGTGGACTACTCCGCGGTTGACAACTCCGGCGCGGCCGGCTCGACGTCAGGCTTCACCTACGACGTCACGTCCGAGGGAAGCATCTTCGCCTACAACCCGAGTGTGTCGTCATCGGTGACGCCCACCGCTTCACAGTCGCCGACGGGGACCTACACCGAGGCCGCCGCCCTCCTCACCGCATCAGGTTCGGGAGGAGGAGGCACGTCATCAACGACGACGTTGACCGCCTCGCCTTCCTCACCACAGAACCCAGGGACGTCCATCACCTTGACGGCAACGGTGACGACGGGCGCGACCGGCACGGTGAACTTCGAGCTCGGCGGGTCGTCGCTGTCCGGATGTTCGGCCAAGACTCTGAGTTCGAGCGTCGCCACGTGCGCCACGACGGCATTGGTGTCAGGCACCAACTCCTTCGTGGCGATCTATTCAGGTGACGCCACCTACGCCGGCTCGACGTCCTCGACGCTCAACTACACGGGCCTGACACCGCAAGCGACACTCACCGTGACGTCGACGACCGGCAGCTACGGTACGCCACTCACCCTCACGACCTCCGGCGGATCCGGGACGGGTGGCGTCACGTTCACGACGAGCAACGGCACGGCCTCGGGTTGTGCGGTGAGCAGCGGATCGCTCTCCAGCACCAGTGCCGGAACGTGCTTGGTAACGGCCACCAAGGCCAGTGACGGGACGTACGAGTCGATCAGTTCTTCGGCCACGACCGTGACGCTGTCGTCACTCACGGCGTCAACCACGACGTTGACGGCGTCACCCGCCTCGCCACTGAATCCAGCCACGCCCATCACCTTGACCGCCACCGTTACCTCGGGCGCCACCGGCACGGTGAACTTCGAGCTCGGTGGCACGTCGCTGACGGGTTGCTCGGCGCAAGCCTTGAGTTCGAGTGTCGCGACCTGCGTGACCACCGCCTTGGCGGCCGGGACCAACTCCTTCGTCGCGATCTATTCCGGCAACTCGACCTACGCCGGGTCGACGTCGTCGACCCTCACCTACACGGGCCTCGTGCCGAGCGCGCCCGGAAGCGTGTCGGTGACGGCATCGAATGGCAACGTAAAGGTGAACTGGACAGCCGGAGGAACAGTGACCGGAGTAACGGTCGTTGGCTATACCGCGACGGCGTATTCCGGAGCGACTGTTGTCGGGACGTGCGTCAGTTCGGCGTCGGGACCGACACCGCTCAGTTGCACGATTCCCGATCTACCCCTATCGACATCGCTCACCTTCGGTGTGACGGCATCGAGTGCCACCGCCACGGGTCCCTCAACTGGCGCCACGTCACCGTCGTCGCTGACGCTCTCTCTCCTCTCTTCAACGACCGCTGTCAGTGCCCTCCAACTCTCGCCAGAGAATCTCAACACACCGATCACCTTCGTCGCGGCGGTCACGACGGGGGCGACGGGCACGGTCGAATTTGAGAACGGTGGTGCGCTGATCACGGGATGCCAGTACCGGGTCGTCAATTCGGGCTACGCGACGTGCACGACGTCATCGCTTACGGCGGCGACTCATTCGATTTCCGCGATCTATTCCGGCGACGCGAACTACGCGACGTCGACGTCGTCGACGCTGAGCTTCACGATTTCCAGCACGACCTTGACGGCGGCGTCAGCGCCATTGTTGATACCTCAACGGGAGCGGCCATAAACACGACGATTTCGCTCGTCGTGAGCGGTGGTAACGGGGCAGGGGCCGTCACCTTCAGCGTCGTGAACGGAACGGCGACGGGCTGCTCGATCAGCGGTACGACACTGTCGGTGCCGAGCAACGTTACGGGGACCTGCCTCGTCACGGCGACCCAAGCGAGCAGTGGGACGTATTTGGGTGACGTGTCGAACGTCTCGACCGAGAACTTCTTCTGGAACTACGCGACGTATCCCAGCGATTACTACTACTGCGCAAGCGGCGACACATGAGCGGTAGCACTTGCACCCACGAGACGTACTTGGCACCGGCGTATTTGAACGATGGGTACTACTGCAGTTCGGGATGGTCTGGACCCAACACCAGCAATTTGTGCTGGCGCGACGCGAACATATCTCAGGCGTCGTGTACTGCGAACGGTGGGACGTGGGAGGGGACTTATTGCTACCTCACCACTGAACCAAATTATGGCAACGATGGGGGAGCCTTCGGCTACTACTGCCTCGTCGGCGACGTGCTCGTTGGAGAAAGTTGCTACTCGGTCTCCACTTACGGCGCCTATATCGGAGTCGCCTACTCCTGCCCCTACGGCGGCACGCTGAGCGGGATGATCTGTTCGATTTCTGGCGGATCCGGTGCGAATCTTCGTCTCCCTCGTCGAAGTTCGATCGAAGGCAGCTCGCCTCCGTCGAGAAATTCCGGCTTGCCATCAATCGGAACGTTGGCCAACGTAACTCGTCCCTCTCAGGAGGCATCATGATCCACCGGTCCGGTCGAGACGGTCCAGGCAACACGGTTCACCAGGACTCGCGTTCCTTCGTCGCCATGTCGGTCGCTGTGGCCGGAGTCATTGTCCTCGTCGCCTCGATGTCGGTCGCCGCCGTTGCTGCGACGGGAGGCTTCAAGAGTCCAAGCGCTTCGACCAGTACGGCGCTGACGGCAACTGCGCCCAGCACAGGCGCGCATGTCATCGGTCGGTGGATCACGCCTCGTGACCAGATTGGCGCGCCGATCGTCCCCACAGCGGGTGGCGCATCTCAGGGACTAGGCAGTTTCAACGGCGTGTCGTGCCCCACGTCGAGTGAGTGCGTAGCAGTCGGCGCCGACAGCGATCTCGACGGAGTCGTGGCCGTCTCCCAGAATCAAGGTGGCGCGTGGACGCAAGGCGTGCTCGACCAGAATGCGCCGGAACTCAACGCCGTGGACTGCGAGAGTGCGTCGATCTGCGTGGCCGTTGGGGAGGGAGCCACCGAGAAATCCAGTGACGGGGGCCAGACATGGACTTCGTCAACCATTCCCACTACGAACACCGCCCTGCTCGGTGTGAGCTGTCCGGATTCGACGACCTGTGTGAGCGTCGGCGTATCGCCGAGTCAAAATGGCCCCTTCGGCGGGCAGATCCTGCTGTCCTCCGACGGTGGAGTCACCTGGAGCGTGCCGGAGGTGCCTGCCGCCTTCGGAGCCCTTGGCTCGGTCGATTGCCCGACCTCTTCGTTCTGCGTGGCGGTCGGTGCGTCAGTCGTCGTCAGCAACGACGGTGGCAAGTCGTGGAGCTTGAGCACGGTAACCGGAGGCACCGGCGTGTTGCGTTCGGTATCGTGCCAGTCGGCGATGACCTGCGTGGCGGTCGGTGGGAATCCGGCCATCGCCGAGAGTTCGAGCGCCGCCGCGTTCGAGGTCGTCACCTCTGACGGCGGTGAGCAGTGGGTGCCATCGTCAATGCCGACCGGTTCGGGAACGGTGAACACAGTCTCTTGTTCGACGACCGCGTGTGTGGCCGTGGGTTCCGCACACGGAGGTGCAGCGCTTCCCGTTCTGTCCACGACGTCAGGTTCCTCCTGGACCCCTGACACCGCCCTGAGTGCCTCGGGATCTGCCTTCAGTGGACTGAGTTGTTACGCCTCGACGAATTGCGTGTTCGTGGGGCTCAACGGCAACCAACCGGTGTCGGTGTCGACGGGCGGCGGCAATCCCGTTCCGGTCACGGCGCAGGTGCGCGCGCAGAAGGACGAGGTACGTCGATGATGGGCGCGAAGGTCCCACTCGGGGCGAGGCGAAGCGGGTCGCTGCTTGTGGCCGTGTTGGCAGCGGTCCTAGTGGTCGCAATGGTCACACCACTCAGTGCTGGGGCAGCGGCACCGCGCACGTCGGAGAGCCCCTCGAGGCTGTACGTCGGTTCGACCCTGCGTCCGGGTGCCCAGGCCGAGTCGTCGTCGGGAGTCTTCCGGGTCGACGTCCTGCGCGGCGGGCAGGTCGAGGTGCTGAAGAGCGGTCGCGTGACGTGGAAGAGCGGCGCGGTCGCCGAGATCGCTCGTGCCGTGACGCAGGGATCCCCGAAGCCGACTCGCCGAGTGGCCAGTCACGAAAAGGGCGCTGGGGCAGTGACGGTTCCCGCCTACCTCACGATTGAGAATGATGGCGACGTCGCCCTCGTCGCCAAGTCGGGCGTGCCGATGTGGCAGGGCGGTCTTCGCGCGAGGGTGAGCGGCCTGTCAGAGTCGCCCTACACCGCTGGTGCCTTCTACGGCGACACCAATCCGTCAGTGACCTGCTACACGTGTGCCGCGTCGGACGTGACCGGGAGCGCCCCGCCCTCGGACACCCTGGACTCCGGGACTGGCGTGGAACCGATGACGGGAGATTTCTCGACGTCCAATCCGCTGTTCGACGCACCGGCGATCGGTGGGGACCTCTCTCTGTCGCTCAGCTATGACGCACAGCTCGCCCAGTCCGACTTGACGAATGGCACGAGTGGCCTCGACTTTGGTGAGGGCTGGAGTACGAACTTCAGCTCGTCGGTGACGACGTCGGGCCAGGGTGTCACCATCAATCAGGGAAATGGGTCTCAGGTCGTCTTCAACGAGTCGTCCGACAGCGGCGCTTCGACCTCGTGTCAACTGTCCGGTGATCCCACCCAATCCTCCGGCGACTACCCCTTCACCGCCAAGTACACGATCACCGGTTCGACGTACAACTTTTGTGCGCTCGACAGCGTGCAGGGGCAGCTGAGCGAGACACCCGGTTCCGGCTTCACGTACCAGGTGAGTGGCGGTGCCTCAGTTCAGAACTACGCCTGGAACGGTCAGTTAGAGGGAGTGACCTCCAATACGGCCCAGTCCGTCAGCGGCGCCACGCCGGCCCAGGGTTTGGTGTACACGTCCGTCAGCGCGGGGGCGACCACGGCCGGCGGTATTACGTTGGACAACCCGTGCCCGGGATCGGTGGCCAGTTGCACCATCATCGTCGCGCACGATGGCCGCGACATCGTCGAAGTGCTCAACAGCGGCGGGGAGGTCACCGAGGTCATCGATCCGGCGGGCAACACCTACACCTTCACGTACAGCACCACATCACTACCGGCCAACCTAACGAGCGTCAGCGTGCCAAGTCCGAGGGGCACGGGGACCTCGACGTGGACCTACGAGTACTCGACGTCATACAGTCCTTACAGCAGTGACCTGGTGGAGATTTATGACCCCGACGCGACGTCGGTGTCGGGTTTCAGCTCGGGGGCGCTGCACTCGACGACGATCAACTACGGAACCGGTACTTTCGCCGGCATGGTGACCTCAGTGGTCGACGGTAGTGGTCAGTCGGCAACGACGTCCTACTCGTACGCGAGCGCCTGCGCCACGGGTCAGTGCGCCGGGTCGGGCGACACCCAGACGACGACCATTCTGTATCCCGCCGAGTGTCCGAACACGACGACCACCTGCTCCTTCGCGTCCTGGCCCTCGAACTGGCCCACGTCGGTGACCGCGGACATCCCGCAAGCGATTGATCAGTACACGAGTGGTCTTGAAACCTCATCCCAACTCGGTTCCGAGTCCACCTCGAGTGAAGTGGAGACCTGGCTCTACAACTGGAATCTCGGCAACGGAGCTGCCAACACGTCCGAGCAGATCACGTACCCCGACACGCTGCAGGGTTCGAGTCCGACCCTGCAAACCGAGACGATCATCACGGATCCCGCGGGCAACGTCATTTCGACCACGAACCCGCTGGGCGACGTGGCGACGTCCTCCTTCAACGAGTCGTCCTCACTCAACATTCCCGAGATGGTCTGGAGTTATCCCGGTCCGTCGTCGAACACGTCGAGCAGTCCCCCGACCGGTTCGTCGCAGTACACGTACAACTCCTTTGGGCAGGTCGTGACCGCGACCGATCCCCTGGGCAACATCACCTACTACGGCTACTACGCCAACTACTCGCTGCTCTGTTACGAGGTGTCGCCGGCCCTGGCGATTCGATTGGGATGGACCGCAGCCACCTCACCGCCGTCATGCACCAGTAGTTACACGACCTACGACTCGGGCGCCATCGGGGCGCCGACGGGGGCGACCACGTACAACTACGACGAGCAGGGCGACGTCACGGGCCAAACGATTGACGCCGGCGATACGGGTGCGGCCGCCGATCCCCAGACGACGACCGCGTCGTACAATTCGATGGGCGACATCCTCTGGGAGATTCCCGCCACCGGTCAATCGGGTTCGCAGTCCTCGTCGAACCCCTTCGCGACCTCCTACGCGTACGTGACGGGCACGTCACTGCCGTCGTATCGGTACCAGCCGGACGGCATCACGACCCAGTACGCCTACGACGCGGTTGGCAACCAGGTGAGCTCCGGCAGCAGTGGTGTCACGCCGTCGGTCTTCACCACCACCCTCTACGACGGCGACAACCGACCTTGCTATCAGTTGGACAGCTCTGGGAGTTACGGCGCTAGTTGTACGACCGGCAACGCTGCGGGTTCGACGGAGTGGTCCTACGAGCCAGGTACGACGAATGTCTTTCAGACGACTGACTCGAATGGCAAAGTCACGACCAGTTTCTACGCCGATCTCGCGTATCCGAACTCACCAACCGAAGTACAGGACGCTGGCAACAGCGAAGTGCGCTACAGCGCCTATAACGACTACGGCGAGGCCTGCGTCTACGGTGACGCAGCGCCGACGCTGGGCACCACCCAGTGCTCATCGACGCCCTCGGGTGACAGTGCCGCCACTTACGACGCGTTGGGCAACCAGTTGACGATCACTGATCCAAGCGGCAACACGACGGCGAACTCCTATGAGGACGCGTCGTATCCGACACTCGAGACCCGATCCGTCAACTCGATGGGTGCCGTCACCAAGTACCTTTACGACGCCGACGGTGAGCGAATCACGACCGTCAACCCCGACGGAACCGGAATGAGCGAGAACTACAGCGCCGATGGTGAGGTCTGCAACAAGACGCCCACCGTCGTCCAATATCTGTGCGGCCAAGGTCCGAGCGCCGCCGGGGTCACGCTATACGGGTACAACGACGCTGACGAGCTCACGTCGATGAGCGACAACACCGGGGACCCCGCGACGCCGATCGCGTGGAGTCAGACGTCCACCTATTCCTACAACCAAGGTGAACTCACGAGCACGACCGACGGCAATGGCAAGACGGTGAACTACGCCTACAACGATGACGGCGAGGTTTCATGCGTTGGCTACCCGGTCAGCACGTCGACCAACTGCAGCGGTTCAGCGTCGGGTACGAACACGATCGTGACGAGGAGCTATGACGCACTCGGTCGTCTCTCAAGCGTGACGGACTGGTTGGGCGATACCACGACTTACACCTACGGCGATGATTGGACGCCGAACACTCCCACCGTCGTCACCTATCCGACGTCAACGGGTGTCACCGCCAACTACGGCTACGACCCCAACGGGAATCTCACCTCACTC
This sequence comes from uncultured Acidimicrobiaceae bacterium, assembly GCA_963700135.1. Taxonomy (GTDB): domain Bacteria; phylum Actinomycetota; class Acidimicrobiia; order Acidimicrobiales; family RAAP-2; genus RAAP-2. Next base: position 371,288 of record CAVOWM010000014.1, read on the forward strand.
GGCGCGTCGTCCACCGTCACGTCCGGCACGGCGATCAGCGACTCGTGGACGGACAACTCGGATGAGCAGGTGAGTCAGAGCACGATCAATGGCGCCGCCTCGAGTGCGGCCGCGTACAACGCCAACAAGCAAGTCACCGCGGCGACCAACCTTGCGACCTCGACGAGCAACGATACCTACACCATCGCCCTCAACGGCGATATCACCAAGGACGCGCCACCGACCGGATCGGCGAAGAACTTCGCCTACTACAGCGGTGGAAACGAGCTGTGCAACACCGCGACGAGCGTGACCGCGTGCGGTACGACGCCGGCGAACGGTTCACAGTACACGTTCACCACGAACGGCCAGCGAGCGAGCGCGACGCCCTACGTCAGTTCCGCCGCGGGCACCACCACCAACTACAACTGGAACACCTACGGTCAACTCTGCAGTACCGGACCGTCCGCGACGCCGACGTCCACACCGTGTGGCACGCTTCCGACCGGAGGCACCGAGTACCAGTACAACGGCGACGGTCTTCGCATGTCGACGACAACGGCGTCGTCCACGGTCGATTCCACGTGGGACTCGGTGTCGGGGGGCGATATACCGCTCGACATCAATGACGCGACGACGTCCGGATCGAGCACGACCAACACGAGTTACGTCTACGGTGATCTGCTTTTCGGAGGCACGGCCCCGGTCGAGCAGATCACAACGTCGTCAGGCGGCGCGTCGGTTTCATACCTCGTCAGTAACCAAACTGGCGTGCAAGGTGTCTACAAGGGAAGCGGGAGCTCGCTCGGTGCGGTCCAAGAGATGGCGATCTACTCGCTGTACGGAATCCAGACGATAAGTTCTGGTTCCAAGGTCACGCCATTCGGGTTCCAAGGTTCTTACACGGATTCGACTGGGCTCATATACCTAATCAATCGCTACTACGACCCCGCGACCGATCAGTTCCTGTCAATCGACCCGGACGTGGCGACGACGAATCAACCGTATGTGTTTACTAATGACAATCCACTCAATTTCACGGATCCCAGCGGCGAGGTCGCCGTGGCGCTCATGGGAGGCGGAAGTCAAAGCCTGAAGCAGGAGGCGGCGACAATTAATTTAATGCTTGAGTCGCAAATGACGAACTTTGGAGGGCCCGTTGGTGTCACACCTTTCGTGACAGTCGCATCACTCAATGGAACGTCATTTCTCGCGCTCGTCCTAACTCCAGATGACCCTGGAAAGGGGAAAATCAAGGTCACAATCCTGAGCCCGAACGCCAAGCAGTTGGAATCGAAAGGTGCTGGTAATTCGAGCAATCTGAACCTTGCGGTTTTGGTTGGTGGCACCGTTGTTGGTGTTACTGGTTTCTTGCAGTCGTTGAAACTAATCTTCCTCACGCCGCCGGATTTGCCGGAAGGTGCTCTTGGACTAACCGAGAACTGGGAATGGGCAGGATTCTTACTATTTTGAATGCCAGAAGGCTTGTCAATCTTATAAGTTCGATTGCGGGTCTCGCACTTTCTCTGATCATCGCACTCATAATTTTTTCCGGTGGCAAATTATTGAGAGGAACGGAGTGGGCGCACGCCCTAGTTATCGCGGCGGCGATATGGATTGTCTCATTCGGATGCGGTGCCTTTCTCGATGTCAGGCGGTCCAGAGCATTGTCCCGTTCCCAATCGTCCGAAATCCACACAACCAAGGCGGCTCCTCAACCGTCAAGGCCTGTCGTCATGGCTCTTGGAATAATGTCCGCAATCGTATTCGTTCTTGCTTTAGTTTTGCTGGTTACGTCCGCGCATACTCATTACTGGCAAGTCATTGTGCTCATTATTGTCGGATTTGTTTTACTCTTCTCTGGGCGAACTGCCAAGAAACGTCGGACGAACAACTGATGGATACTCTAAATGGCTCAATTCTTCGAATCGCCTCGCGTGACTTGCCGAAGCGAAAACGAATTCACCCCTTAGTTGAGCAACGCAGGCGTCCGGTGCGGCCCTTGACAACGTAAAGAAGAGTTCCTCAAAATCTCCCTTCGAGTTCCTTGTATGACGGGCTCAGATTCTTCCCGCCTCGATTTTCCGTTT